>CAWIXS010000032.1:0-67500 GCA_963840075.1 uncultured Alphaproteobacteria bacterium
GTCCTCTTAACTCATTGAAAGTCAAAGGCCTGCTGGTCTGGATTTGGTGTTAGCGGAGGGTCTGATCGCTTCCGACCAGTAAATCCGGTCAGGTCCGCGGCCTTGATCGCCCAGGGAGCACCTGGGCAGACCTGCCTGCCCTTGATGTCGCCGCGGCGGAGCATGCGCAGCGCCGTCATATTGCAGACCCCGACGATTTTCGCCGCCGCCTCGAGTGTGATCTCGCCGCGCTCGGCCCATTCGCCGTCGCGGTAGCCCGCAATCTCGTGGTGGTGGCGGAAGCCGCGCACGCGCTCCTGCGTCCACGCATTGCCATGGCCGGTTTCGACGCCGATGCGATTGAGCAGGCGCGCGATCTGGCGATCCGGCATCAGCCGGGCCAGCTCGCGCATGAGCGCGATCGTGTCGTCCGGAATGCGTGGATTGTGCCGACCGGCTGCATTCAGCCGCTGCTTCACCTGCAGCTCCGTATGGTCGCCGCCCTGCCAGTGCAGGACCGCATGGATGATCGCGCCATCGCGGCGAACGATGATCTCCGAGAGCGCGGCGCGCAGAATACGCTTGCGCGTTGCAGCTGTTGCGGCCGGATGCGACCAGGCGCGCTCGAGGTCGGCACCGAGCGCCATCAGCTGCTGCCGCTCCGGCTCGCCAAGCGGTGGCGGACGCCGCGCGATCATGGCCGCGATCTCTCCTTCGATCTTGGCGACAGACTGCAACGCCTCGTTCCAGCGGCGCTCCAGCTCGGCGGCGACGAGCCGATTGGCCGGATCGACAGCATCGTACTGCCGGCGGGCATGGGCGGCCTCATAGCGTGCCTGCTGCAGGGAGAGTTCCAGCTGCCGTTGCGCGGCCGTGGTCTCGCTCGACTGGGCTTCGATCGCCTTGACCGCGGCCTCGATGCCGAGTGGCTTCAGGACACGCAGCACCTCCTTGGCGATCGCGGCGTCAATGCTCAAGCCACTCACCGAGATGCAGCGCTCGGTGCCGTGGTTCGTCCGTGCGCCGTAGCAGTTATAGCGGCCGAGCTTGCCGCCGTAGTGCACATGGAGCTTGCGGCCGCAGTGGCCGCAGCGCAGCAGTCCCGGCAGCAGCAGCTCGCCTTCACGGGCTGCACCACGCGTGAGCGCGCTGCTCATGCCGGTCGCGTTGTTGGCGATTGCCTTGAGGTTGCGTTCGAACTCGTCCCAGGTGATGTAGGCCGCGTGATGATCCTTGATCAGAACGTCCCATTCGGCCATCGGCCGGTGCACGCCACGACGAATGCGCTTGCGACCGTCCACCACGCTCACCCGGCTCGTCGTGCGCCCGAATGCATAGGCGCCGGCATAGATCGGATTGGTCAGGATGTTGTGCACGATGTTGTAGGCCGGCAGGCGCCACACGACGCCGTGTGCCTCGCCCCGGCGGGATTTGGCGGGCAGCTCGATCCCTTCGTCTCTGAGCCAGATATGCACCTGCCGTGCACTCTGGAGCTCGGCGAATTTCGTGAAGACCAGTTGAATGGCCTGCTGCACGCGCTGGTCCGGATTCTTCTCGATCCGGTCGCGCCCGACTTTCACATAGCCCGCGGCCACACCGAGAACCAGTGCGCCACGGCGCGCCTTCTGGCGCAGTGCCTCCTGCGAGCGCTGGCGGAACAGCGACAGCTCAAGCTCGCTCATCGTCCCCTTCATGCCGAGCAGCAGCCGATCATTGGGGTGGCGAGGATCGTAGATTCCATCCTCGTCGACGATGATGGTGCCGACCAGTCCACAGAACTCGATCAGCGTATGCCAGTCGCGGCCGTTGCGGGCGAGACGCGAGGCCTCGATCGCGAGCACCGCCCCGACCCGGCCCTCGCAGATGGCGGCCAGCAGTCGCTCGAAGCCCGGCCGCGCAATGCCGCCGCCCGATCGTCCGAGATCGTCGTCGATGATCTCGACAGTCGTCCAGCCGAGCTGCCTGGCGCGATCGGCAAGCCCATATTGCCGTCGCTGACTTTCAAGATTGTGCACGAGCTGATCGGGGGTTGACTGACGGATATAGACGCATGCGCTGCGCTGCAGATGCTCAGCCGTGATCTTGCTCATGGACGCTCTCCCCGCTTCTTACCTTGACCAGCGTCGCTGCGATCTCGCGCAGCAGTGCTTCCACGAGGCCTGCGAGCTCGACCCTCTGAGCCGGGCACGGCTCCACGCGCGGCGTCTCCTCGTCGAACAGGCTTGGTTGGTGATTTTCGGATTTGCGCGCCATGATCGGCTGTCTCCGTCTTTGATTCGGACCGGAGAAAGCCTAGGAGCGCGTCGACCTCGGCACGCATCGAGCGCAGGATATCGAGTGGAAAGTGCGGCTCATCGCCGATCTCGAAACGAGACGCTGCCGGTTCGGTCATCCATGCCGGCAAGCTCGCGAACGAGCCGTCGGGCTGGAGCACGACGACGAACTCGACGCCGCCGCTTTCGAGCCGCCGTCTGATCTGCACCACTTCGCCAAAGCGCGGATGGTAACGGTACGTGATCCGAGCTTCAGCTGGCTGTTCGTGGGCAGTATGTCGCCATTCCGAACAGCACCTGGATCACGCGGATGTCGATGTTCTGCTCCAGCAGGTGGGTGGCGAAGCTGTGCCGCAGCGTGTGCGGCGACACCCGCTTCTTGATCTCGGCCGCCGCAGCGGTGTCGTAGACGACGCGCGAGAGCTGCCGCGCCGTGATGTGGTTCACCGGGTTCTGTCCAGGCAACAGCCACACCGGGCGGCCGCGCGATGCGATACCAGTCGCGCAACAGCTCGAGCAGCTGCGGCGAGAGCATCGCATGTCGATCCTTGCGGCCCTTGCCCTGCTCGATGCGGAGCAGCATGCGCTGGCTGTCGACATCCGACACCTTCAGCGCCACGACTTCGGATACGCGCAGGCCTGCGCCGTAGGCCGCGCTGAGCGCCGCCTTGCACTTCGGCCCCGGTGCCGACTCCAGGAAGCGCGCCACCTCCTCCGGGCTCATCACGATCGGCACCCGGCGCGGCTCGTGCACGAACGTGAGGTGCCGGGCCATCTCGGGACGATCGAGCGTCACCGTGAAGAAGAAGCGCAAGGCGGCCACCGAGCCGTTGACGGTCGGCGGACGCACACCGGTCCTGGTCTGGTCGAGCTGGAAGCGGCGCAGGTCCTCCGGCGTTGCCGTGTCGGGGGAGCGGCCGAGGAAGGCCGCCAGGCTCTTGACGTGGCGGACGCAGTCGCTCTTCGTCTTCTCCACGAAGTTGCGCACGGTCATGTCTTCGATCATGCGCTGGCGCAGCGGGCTGATGGGCTTCTCGCTCATCGGGGTCTCCTGTCTCGAGGTGAGGTTCAACGACCCCTCGATCCTCAAGACGGAGCACCCGCCCCGTCACCTCATCTCAGCTGGGGCTCGACTTCTCCCCGAGCACCATCTTGCGCGCAGCGCGCTCCCGCGTGAGCGGGTTCGTTCTCTGGCACTCTTCCACCGTGTGGAGCGAGGCGTCAGTTGGTCCGCTAGTTGGGGTGGATACACCTGGCCGCGGCGGTCCCCACCGCGGAGAGCAGCTCGAAATTGAGTGCACAGCCTTTAGTGGCGCGCCTTCGCGCGACCGAGAGGGGAGCGCATCGGCGCAAATGACGCGTCACTCGCGGGAGGTGACGTACTCCTTGAAGTAGTGGATGCGCGACATCTCGCTGGCGGTCTGGGCGCAGTTGCTCGCCTGGTCCTGGGCGATCCATTCCCGCCCGGCCCTGAACATCAGCTTGAGCTGGACGTGGCAGGCGCCGCTCAGGAAGTTGACGTCGGCGACATCGAGCGCGTGCATGGCGTTGACGAAGCGGGCGGCGCTCATCGGCCGCAGCTGCGGGCACATGGCCGAGGCCACGTAGTGGCGCGACATCTCCTGCGCCTGGGCAATGGAGCGGAAGCAGCGCGTGCCCTCGGGCACGCCGGTGAGCCCGTTCAGCTCGCGCTGCGCCGGCGATTGCGCCAGCGCCCCCCCTGCAACCAACACTGCCGCGGCCAACGACAGCAACCGCATCGTACCTGCTCCGAGGATCCTACCCGTTGCACAAGCACGCCCGGCGTGCGCATCGCGTTCGCGCACGTCGGGCGTGCGGCTATCAAAAAGCGTCTCGCCCAGGGTGTCAAATGAGAAGGTGGAGACGGGGTCCCCATCTCCCGCCTGCGGGGCGGGGGAGGCGTGAGCCTCAGCGGTGCGGCTTGTCTCCCGCGGGCAGCTCCTCGGTTCCCAGCGCGTCGGCGAGGCGGGCCCGGGCGGAGCCGGGGCGGAGCGGCTTGGGCTGGCTCGCGTGCGGCGCCCAGCCGGTCAGGGTGATGATCTCGAAGGTCGCCGGGATGCGTCCGTTGGCAAGGCCGAAGCGCTCCACGTAGACCTCCGCGGCGCGCGCCAATGTGGCCCGGCGCAGGGGTACCTTGCGGCGGGCCGTGAGGACGTTGGTGGCGCCCATCGCGCGCAAGTCGCGCATCAGGGCCAGCGGCGAGGCATAGGTGACAGTGACGGTGTCGGAATCGACCACCGGCAGCGCGAACTGGGCACGCTGCAGGAGGCCGCCCAGGTCGCGGACGTCGGCGAACGGAGCAACGCGCGGGCTCGCCCCGCCGACGGTCTCCTCCTCGGCAATGAGGAAGGCGGTGCGAAGCTCGGCCAGGCTGCTGCCGCCGAGGAGGGCGGCAAGCATCAGGCCGTCGGGCCTGAGCGCGCGGCGCATCTGGATGAGGGCTCCCGGCAGGTCGTTGACGTGCTGCAGGGAGAGCCCGGAGACCACCAGGTCGAGGGACTGCCCGGCAAACGGCAGGGCCTCCTCGTCGGCCTCCAGGCGCGGCCCCTCGCATTGCGCCAGCAGCCGGACCGCCGGCTCCACGTCGGTCACCGTCTCGATGCCGGGCAGACGCCGCAGCCGGCGCCCGATGAGGCCGTGATAGGCGCCGACTGAGGCCGCGACCGGGAACGTCCGATTGATGGCGGCGAGCCGCTCGGCAAGGTCGTCGGCGACGCGTGCGAGCAGGAACTCGTGGCGCGCGGCGCCCTCCGCCACGCGGTTGCGGCGCGCCACCAGCAGGCGCCGGTCGAAGATGTGCGCTGGCTCCGTCACGGTCGCTCGGGCTCCCTGGGTCGGGTATCATGCCTATCATGATATGGTGATATGGTGCCGCACGGGGGCCATATGCGCACACGCGATACGCCACCGCGGGCGGACCGCACGGCAGCGGGCATAGCCGGAGCGCTCGGCCGGGCGCTTGCCGCGTGCGCCGATGTCATCGTGCCGCCCTGCTGCCTCGTGTGCCGCGCACGCGTGAGCGCGCACCACCTGTTGTGCGGGGCGTGCTGGCGCGAGGTCGACTTCATCAGGGCGCCGCTGTGCGACGTGCTGGGCATCCCCCTGCCGTTCTCGACCGGCGAGCGGATGGTGAGCGCCGCGGCGGTCGCCCAGCCTCCCGCCTGGGACCGGGCGCGGGCGGTCGCGCACTACAGCGGGGCCATGCGCACGCTGGTGCACCAGCTGAAATACGCCGACCGCCACGATGCCCGCACGCTCCTGGGACGCTGGCTCGCCGATGCCGGGCGCGACCTCATGCCTGGCATCGATGTCATCGTGCCGGTGCCCCTGAGCCGGCTGCGCCTGCTCCTGCGCCACTTCAACCAGGCGGCGGTATTGGCGGGCGAGCTGGCCCGCCAGACGGGCGTAGCGATGGACCCCCTGCTGCTGGCGCGCATCCGCCGGACCAGGAGCCAGGTCGGCATGACGCGCGAGCAGCGCCGGCGCAATGTCGCGGGCGCATTCCGGGTGCCCGATCGGCGCCGGGCCAGACTTTCCGGGCGCAATGTCCTGCTCATCGACGATGTGCTCACGACGGGTGCCACCGCGGATGCCTGCGCGCGCGCCTTGAAACGCGCCGGCGCCGCCCGCGTCGATGTCCTCACCCTGGCGCTGGTGACCAACGAGGCGCTGGCCGCCCCGTGAGGCCTCGATGCAGCGGGGCGACAATCCGGCCACACTCACGGCCGTCGTCTCCCCCGCCTCTTGCGTGCACAGGCGCTGCGTCTATTCTGCCTACGGTTGAGTGCCGGCCCTCCGGGGGAGCGAGATTTGCGCGTCACGCGGCTTTTGGCAGTGCTCCCGCTTCTGGTCCTGCCGTCCTCCGGGTTCTTCTCCACCAACTACCAGGGCAAGGACGCGGGCTATCCGGTGACATCGCTCGGCGCGCAATCGGGCACCGTCTACAACGGCTGCAGTCTGTTCTTTCGTAAGAGGGATCGCTTCTACAGCGGCCGGGTCTTCTGGGGCGAGGCCAACATGCGCGAGGACCGCAGGGCGGATTTCGAGGACGGCACCAAGACCGGGATCGTGGACGTGACGCGGCTGCCGGCGGGCGACTACGAGATCTTCAACTTCCAGATCTTCTACCCAGATCCTCTACAACACCGGCACCGCGCAGAGCGGGTTCAGCTCCAAGCAGGACTTCTCGATACCGTTCACGGTCAAGCGCGGCGCCGGAACCTATATCGGCGAGTTCATCGCGGTCGGAATCAAGGGGCAGAGCTTTTTTGGGATGCCGGTTCCGGCTGGGGGGTATTTCGTCGTGTCGAACCGTGCCGATCGGGACATCGCGATTGCCAGGAGGAAGGAGCCGGCGTGCGCGACGTGCGGAGCGCTGTCGGCAATCTGAGGTCGATCGGCAATCCGTTGATCAAGGCCGGCGCCCGCTGAGAATCGGTGCGCGCCGCCTCTGCGGCGGCCGAACCGTGCCATACGCGGGTTGCGACTCTGCGATCCCGGTGGCGTCCTATGCGCTGCGTCAGAAAACCACTACAATTGCCGGATGGATCGAGTGGGAAAGCCGGTGTAATGACGGCAGAGACCAACAGGACGTTCCGGGTCGGGCTGGTACAGATGTGCACCGGCCGCGATGTCGAGCAGAACCTGGCCGACGCCGGCGCGCTCATCCGCGAGGCGGCGGCGCAAGGCGCCAGCTACGTCCAGACCCCGGAGATCACCACCCTGATGGAGCTGGAGCGCCAGCGCCTGTTCGCCGCCATCCGCCCGGATGAGGGCAATCCGGCGGTGGCGTACTTCGCCTCACTGGCGCTCGAGCTCGGGCTTTGGCTGCACGTGGGCTCGATGGCCGTGCTCGCGCCCAACGGCAAGATCGCCAACCGCTCCTTGCTGTTCGCCCCGACCGGGGAGATCGCGGGGCGCTTCGACAAGATCCACATGTTCGACGTGGAGCTGCCCGGCGGCGAGAGCTACCGCGAGTCCCGCAACTACCAGGCCGGCAACGCCGGGGCGCTGGCCGAGCTGCCCTGGGGTACGCTCGGGCTCACGGTGTGCTACGATCTGCGCTTTCCGCATCTCTACCGGGCGCTGGCCAAGGCGGGGGCCGATTTCCTCGCCATCCCGTCGGCCTTCACCAGGCAGACCGGCGAGGCGCACTGGCACATCCTGCTGCGCGCCCGCGCCATCGAGAACGGCTGCTTCGTCCTCGCCGCCGCCCAGGCCGGCAGGCACGAGAGCGGCCGGGAGACCTACGGCCACAGCCTTGTCGTTGCGCCCTGGGGTGAGATCCTCGCCGAGGCCGGCGGCGCCGAGCCGGGCGTGATCGTCGCCGATGTCGATCCGGCCAAGGTCGGACAGGCGCGGGCGCGCATCCCCTCGCTGCAGCACGACCGGCCGTTCCAGATCGGCCGCGCGCCGGCCGCATTGAGCAAGGAAGCCTCATGATCCGCTACCGGCTCAAGTGCGAGAGGCGCCACGAGTTCGAGGCCTGGTTCGCCGACAGCGAGGCCTACGACAGCCAGGCCAAGCGCCGCGAGATCAGCTGTCCCAAGTGTGGAAACACCAGGGTCGAGAAGGCGCTGATGGCGCCCAGCATCGCCAAGCGCACGACCCGGCGCAGGCGCGCGGCGAGGCCCGCCGAGCCGGCCGCCGCGGACCAGGCCGCGGCGCAGGCGCAGACGGAGACGCACCGGCTGGCCGCCCACGGCGAGCTGGCCTCCGCCATGCGCAAGCTGCGCACCGAGATCGAGACCAAGTCGGAGTATGTGGGGCCCCGCTTCCCCGAGGAGGCGCGCAAGATCCACTACGACGAGGCGCCGGCGCGCGGCATCTACGGCGAGGCCACGCACGAGGAGGCTCAGGCGCTGGCCGAGGAGGGCATCGAGTTCTTCCCCCTCCCCCCGCTGCCAGAGGACCACAACTGAGCCGGTGTCAGGCCGGAGGGTCTGACGCCATGCCACGGCCTTCCCTCGCAGCCTGCGCCGAGCGGATTGCCCTCCCCGTCGCGCCGAAGGCGCTCCAGCTTGTCGTCGCGCCCAACGCGCTGCGTGCGAGGTGATCCGTTGGCCGGGCGGCGCGACATTCGCCCTCGACGCGTCCAGCCGGCATAGTATTGTCGCGGCCGTGCCTGCAGCGCGGCTGCCATCCGTGCGGGTCGCGCGGGTTGCATTGAAGATTGGTCGCAGACTTGCTGATTCGGAGACTTGCAATGACGCATATGACGTCGGCGGATCGCGATATCGAGGTCTACAGGCTCTACGTCGACACGGCGGAACGCAACATCGATCGCCGCGTCGAGACCAACAAGTTCTACCTCACCCTGGTGGCGGGCATCTTCGTTGCCTACGCCTTCCTGCTGGAGGGCAAGCTGCTGACGGCTCCCCAGGGCGTCGATCTGCTCCACACGATCGCCCATTGGACGCTTCCCGTCCTTCTGCTCATCGTCAGCGTCGTCTGGTTTCTGGCGCTCCGCACCTTTCGCAGCATAAGCAGCGCCAAATACAAAGTGATCGGCGCAATGGAGAATAGCCTTCCATTCAATCCGTTCGGCAGGGAATGGGACGCGCGCAACAAGTTCCTCACGGGAACGAGCGTCGAGACGATCGTTCCTCTCCTCTTCTGCCTGATCGCGCTCTGCGGCCTCGCCTTCCTCGCGTACTTCCGCTACGCCGCGCTCTTCTTGAATAGGCTGGCAGGTATCACAAGTAAGCTTCCGCGCGTACGTCGCCAACAACACTAAACGCCTATCTCGGTAGTGATGTCGACAGGCGAGCGTGCTACAGATTCCTCGAGCAGGTTGAGGATTGCGAGATGAGTCCGAAGGCCCCGTCGATATTCATCTCCTATTCCTGGGACGACGGTAAGGACTACGCACAACGCGTCGCGGCCGCCGTCCAGGAGAGTGGCAGGCTCTCTCAGGTCTTCATCGATGACGCGAACTCAAACAAAGATACCATCCGATCGTGGATGGATCACGCCATCCGGCACTCGGACGCGGCCCTCATAATCTGCTCGCCGTCGTACTTCCAGAAAGTGGAGGCGCGCCCGAACGGGCATCCGTGACCTCTCCGCCCGTCGCCAGCGACCGCAGGGCGCACGTTGCCTACGGTACGAGGTTCTCATCGAGCAGCGCGAACAGGGCGAATCGTCACGATGCCCGTCATGCGGCCCGGGGACACGATCAAGAATCGTGTTCCCACTGGACTCAGGCCGTATCCGGCAGTGTCGTTCCGGAACGTCTTGATCACGGAGCATGTGGAGGTGCTCGTCGCGAGATACTGCGGCGCTGAAGGACAGCAGCCCAGAACCCAAATTCCGCAGTCGCTGGCTCCGCTCGACAACCCACAAATTGGAGAAGCCCCAGCAGATCGACCTCATCTTCCTTCATGTCGCGTCAACGCCTCAAGCGTCGAGCTGTTCGATCACAAGTCCGAGCAGGAGACGGAGGAAGAGCAGAAGTGCCTCCTAAGCTTCTTCGATGCGCTGCTCGGCGGCGAGGATCATCTCGCGCCCGTTCCAATGGGCGCGGGGTCAGAAGTTCCGCACGTCGCCTTCAATTTCGGCGCCGGCGTTGCCGCGACGCTGCAGGCGGTGATGGATTTCGCCGAATTCCTAACCAGCCGCGCCGGTCTGCGCTCTCGTTCAGATACCGCGGCAGTACACTTTTACCGTGTTCATGACGCGCGGTTACGCCTTCTTCCATCCCGATCCGTTCCGAAGCGGCGACATCATCCTGGATAGGGTGGAGCATCTTCCGGAGAACAGCGAGGACGTGTTCTACATCGACGACAACGTCTATCAGCGCATGGGAGGTCGGTTCAAGGAATGGTTTTTCGTCGACCCGGTGAGCCCTATTGGCCCGGCCGCTGTACCGCGAGAAGCGGCTGATCGAAGCTTCGCACGCGTCGCGAGTGGAGACGCACCTCGCTGCGGGGGAATGGGCGTTCGCCCTGGAAGCGGCGATCCGGGGGCACGAGCAGATCAACGACGAGGGCAGTGAGCTGTTGCTGCGCAAGACGCTCGAGTGTTTCAACGACGGCCAGATCGCTCGGCCGCGGCTCGTCGCCTTGCAGTCGCTGCTGTTCTTTGCCCGCGCGCTGTGCGGCATGGACAATGACCAAAGGCTCAAGAAGGATATCTTGACCATCAGGCGGTTGGTCGACAAGAGCATAAGTCGCGTATCGGATTTTCATGAGTCGTATCTTTTCATCATGGGGCGCTCGCCGCTGGACCCTCACATTCGGCGACCGCTGGAGCGCAAATTCGAGGAGTTCGCCAGAACAGGAACGATCCACGACGATTGCTGCCTGTGCTTCGCAAGGCTCGGGGCCTCGGGCGTGCTGGCGAACGCGTATCCGGAGCACGTGACAAAGATCGCAGCCTTCCTCAAAGCCAAGCAAGGAGACCAGTACCGGTCGCAGGCCGGCCAACTGCGCGACTGGCGCTATACCAGCAAGACCCTGCTGTTCGCCACGCTGCTGGGCGATCGGGCTTGGGCGGACGAGATTTTCGACTTGATCCTAAAGTCCGAAGATTGGCTGGAATGCTCCGAGGGGAATTCCATCTTGGAGAGAGGCGGCGTCATTCACAGCGCCTTGCAGTATTGCACGGCATTCGGTCTGGACCCCAGATCGGTGACAGGCTTCGCACGGATTGAGCACGAGTTCTCCTGCCTCGTTCGCGAGATCGGCGACATGCGGGCTGCTCCGATCAGTCTGGATGGTCTCATAGGGCTAGTCTCGTTCCTGCGAGCGGAGCTCAACCATGGCCGTCGTGACGAGGCGCTGGAGGGCATGGTGGAGAATCAGATCGAGTTCATGAGAACGAATACGCTCTGGGACAAGCAAACGGGCACCTGGGGTTTCGAGAAGCAACGAACCAACTATCGCATCGAGCTGTGGTTGGAGTACACGGAATGGAAATGCCAGCTGAGAAAGCAGTAAAAAAGGACACGGCCTATGCGCAATGCTGAGATAAAGCGTGACACGACCGAGACGAAGATATCGGTCAAGCTCACGATCGATGGTCTGGGCAAGTACACTATCGAGACAGGGGTGGGCTTTTTCGATCACATGTTGGAGCAACTCGCCAAACATTCACTGATGGACATCGAAATACGCGCACGAGGTGATCTGAATATTGACTGCCACCATACCGTGGAGGATGTAGGCATAGTCCTAGGTATGGCGCTAAAGCAGGCCGTGGGCCAGAAGGCTGGCATTCGGCGTTACGGGTCGAGCGTCGTGGTCATGGACGAGGCGAAATCGAGGGTGGATCTGGATTTTTCCGGACGTCCATACTGCGTTTGGAACGCGAAATTCTCGACAGCGAGCATCGGGGCACTCGACACCAGCATGATCCATCACTTTTTCGATTCTCTTGCAAAGAATGCCGGGCTCACTCTGCACGTGCAGAATGACTACGGGGTCAACGATCACCATATTGCCGAAAGTATCTTCAAGGCGGCTGCGAAAGCAATGAGGCAGGCGCTGGAATACGACGAAAGGGCGGGCGGCAGCTTGCCTTCGACGAAGGGAGTCCTATGAAGGTGTCGGAGACCGTGGGGGGCCAGTCACCGCCCGTCGATGACGCCGAGGTCCACGTGCTCCGGGCGGAAGCCGATGCCCACCAGGCGGGCCGGGATGGCCTGCAGGACGCCGACGCGCTGCATCAGGCGGACGATCCAGGGCGCGCGCAGCGGCGCCGAGCTGGAGAGCACCGGGCCGATCACCCGGTTCTGGATGGCGATCTGCATCCTCTGCGTCGCCCAGGTCGGGAAGGTGCGGCGCTTCTGGACCCGGGCAAGATCGTCCTCGGTCAGGCGGCCTTCGCGCAGCGGCCGGGCGAGGATGTTGGATGCCGCGATCGCGTCCTGGATGGCAAGGTTGATGCCCACGCCGGCGATCGGCGACATGGCGTGCGCGGCGTCGCCGATGCACAGGAAACCGGGCCTGTGCCACCGCTTCAGTCGGTCCACCACGACAGTCAGCACCTTCACGTCGTCGAGGCTCGCAATCTCGTCGGCGTCGGGCCTGCGCGCGAGCGCCGCCACGCGCGCGCGGAACGCCTCCAGGCCCCGCGCCTTGACCGCCTCCGAGCTGCCTTTGCGGATGATCAGCGCGCACTGCCAGTAGTCGCCGCGGTCGATCATGACGAGCGCCTGTCCGCTCTCGATGCGGCCGAGCACGGCGTGCGCATCGTCCGGGCGACGGGCCAGCCTGAACCACAGCACGTCCATCGGCGCGCCGAGGTCCTCCACCTCGAGGCCGGCGGCGCGCCGCAGCGTGGACTGCCGCCCGTCGGCGGCGATCACGAGGTCGGCGCCGATCTGCACGGGCCCCGAGGGCGTGTGCGCCCGCACGCCGGCGATGCGCTCCCCGTCGTGCACGAGGTCGACCGCCTCGGCCTGCATGGCCAGCGTGAAGCCCGGGTAGGCCCGCGCGCTGGCCGCCATGAAGCTCAAGAACTCCCACTGCGGGACGAGGGCGATGAACTTGCAGCGGGTGGAGAGCCGCGAGAAATCCGCAAACCGGATGCGCTCGCCGCCGATCTCGCCCTCCGCGTAGCGCACCTCCTGGTGCGGCAGGGCGAGGAAGGCCTCCAGCAGGCCGAGCTCGCCCAGGGCCTCCATGGTCGAGGGGTGGATGGTGTCGCCGCGGAAGTCGCGCAGGAAGTCGGCGTGCTTCTCCAGCACCACCACGTCGAGGCCGGCGCGCGCGAGGAGATAGCCGGCGGTGAGCCCTGCCGGTCCTCCCCCAGCGATCACGCACGTCGGCTCTCTCGGGCAGCATTGGCCTCGCTTCTCGCTACCTGCCTGCTACGGCCACACTTGCACGTAGGCGGAGCGCGCGCGCTCCGAGCTGTCGCCGAAGTGGGCGTCGTACTCCTTGATCAGCGTCTTCAGGTGATCGGAGGCCATGAAGCGCTGGAAGATCTCCTCGCTCGCGAACTCGTACACCGCCATGTACTGGTGCTTGTCCTCGCCCAGGATCTGCTTGTAGCGCCGCGCGCTGACCGCACCGTTGTACTGCAGGACCTGCGGCACGTGCTCTTCGTTGTACCACTGGTTGAACGCAGCCTCCTTCTCCTTGGCGATGCTGGCGCGGACGACAAAGATGGTGACGGCCATGGGGCTCCTCCTGATGTGCTCTCGGCCGGCGGGGGCCACCGGGCGACTTTCCGCGCAAGACGGCCTCTGCGCAAGCGTGGCCAGGGTACTCGCGTCTCTTCCGCTCGCCCAAATCGGTGCAATACGGCTGACGCCTATTGCACCCTGCGATCGCGAAGCACCGCTGCAATCTCCGCGTCGCTGCAGCCGGCCTCGCGCAGCACCGTCTCGGTGTCGGCGCCGAGGGACGGCGGTGGCAGGTCGGGCGAGGTTGCCACGTTCTCCACGTTGACGGCCTGGCGCAGCGTGCGCTGTACCGGCGTCTCGCCCGCGAAGTTGCAATCGAAGAAGCCCACGTCGGCGAGGTGCCCGTCGCGCAGCAGCTCCTGCGGTGAGCGCACCGGGGAATGGGGCACGTCGAGGCGCTCGAAGGTGGCGAGCCACTCCGCGGAGGTGCGCGCGGGCAGCGCCTCGGCCAGGATCGCGTAGAGCTCGTCGACGCGGCGGCTGCGCTCGGTGGCGTTCCTGAACCAGGCGAGCTCGGCCACCTCGGGGCGGCCGATCTCGATCAGGATCCTGGTCCAGTTGCGCTCCGAGTAGGGCAGCACGCCGACCCAGCCGTCCTTGGTCTTGTAGGGCCGCCGCCCCGGCGACAGCACGCGCACGTAGCCGACCTTGCCGTCCTCCTCGAAGGTGGCGGTGCCCATGTGCTCGGAGAGGCTGAACGCGGCCATCAGCTCGAACATCGGCACCTCGACGTAGCCCGGCACCTCGCCCGTGCGCTCGCGGTAGAGCAGGGCTGCCATGACGGCGTAGGCGAGGTGGATGCCCGACACCTTGTCGGCGGCGATGCTGGGGGCATAGAGCGGCGCCCCGTCGCGCATCTGGAACAGGCCGGCGAAGCCCGACGCCGCCTGGATCACGTCGTCGTAGGCCGGCTTGCCGGCGTAGCGCCCGTGCCGGCCGAAGCCCACCGCCGCCGCGTAGACGATCCTCGGGTTGGCCTCGCGCACCGCCTCGAAGGTGAAGCCCAGCTTGTCCATCGCCTCCTGGCGCATGTTGTGCACGAGCACGTCGGCGGTGGCGATGAGCTTCTTCAGTGCCGCCTTGCCGGCCTCGGTCTTCAGGTCGAGCGCGACGGAGCGCTTGTTGCGGTTGAAGTTGGCGAAGATGGCGGAGAGGCCGCTTGGCGCCACCGGCGCCACCGGGCGCATGCTGTCGCCCTCGGGCGGCTCGACCTTGATCACCTCGGCGCCCAGATCGCCCAGGATCTGGGTGCCGTAGGGGCCCAGGATGACGGTGGTGAGGTCGAGGATGCGCAGGCCTTGGAGGAGGGGGATCATGCGGGTGCCGTGGCAGGTGAAGCTCGCGGAAGGCTTCACGTTACACGCCCCGCGCGGAGGCGCCTACCTCGGGTTTCGGGTTTCAGGTATCAGGTTTCAGAAGCGCCGGCGTTCGGCGCTTGTGGCTGTGATACCTGAAACCTGAACCCTGCCTCGAACGGGAGAGAACCCATGACCAGGATCAGTTTGGCCGTTCTGGCCGCAGCAGCCTTGATGCTGGCGGATGGCGCCGGCGCGCAGCAGAAGCCCGCCTCGCCGCCTCCGCCGCCGCTGATCGACTGGGCCAAGGTGGAGATCAAGACCATCGACCTCGGCAACAACACCTACATGCTGGAGGGCCGCGGCGGCAACATCACGGTGGCAGTCGGCAGCGACGGCATCATCATGGTGGACGGCCAGTTCGCGCCGCTGTCGGAGAAGATCAAGGCAGCCATCAAGGCGATCTCGCCGCTGCCCATCAAGTACCTCGTCAACACCCACTTCCACGGCGACCACACCGGCGGCAACGAGAACTTCGCCAAGGCCGGCGCTGTCATCGTGGCGCACGACAACCTCCGCGTGCGCCTCGCGGCCGGCACCGTCGCCGGCCTCACCGGCAACAGGGCGCCGCCGCGGCCGCCGGAGGCGCTGCCCAAGCAGACCTATGTCGGCGGCTCGATGACGCTGGAGGTCGGCGGGCGCAAGGCGAAGCTCACCCACGTCGCCAACGCCCACACCGACGGCGATACCTGGGTCAATTTCGCCGACGCCAACGTGCTCGCCACCGGCGACACCTTCAACAACCTGAAGCGCTACCAGAACATCGACTTCGGCAACGGCGGCGACGTGCGCGGGATGATCCGCGCGCTCGACACCTACCTGAAGGTGGCCAACGACAGCACCAAGATCGTGCCCGGCCACGGCCCGCTGGCGACCAAGGCCGATCTCGCCGTCTTCCGCGCCATGCTGGTAACCTCGCGCGACCGCATCAAGAAGCTGTTCGACGAGGGCAAGACCGAGGCCGAGGTGGTCGCCCTCAAGCCGCTCGCGGATCTGGATGCCACGTGGTCCAACAGCCCGGCGCACGCCGCCGGCCACACCCGCAACGTCTACGCCTCGTTCAAGCGGTTCTGAACGCGGCGCCGAGGCCGACTGCAGGGGAGACCGAGACGTTGAGCCCGAGACCGCCGGGCTCCCTTGCCCACTCGTGCTGTCGGGCAACCCGCCACGGCGCCTCTTTGGCGGCTTCGCGCCGGTGTGAGTGGACCGGGAGCACGCGGGAGGGGCCATGGACAGTGCTCGCGAACGGTCCCACTCTTTGCTGCTACGAGCCCGAGTCGACACATCCTCTTCATACCAACGGAAAGCAGGTCCGAACATGGCACGCGTGCGCTGTATCACCGAGATGGGCATGGGCGTCGATGTGCACGGCAAGGACGCCACCAAGGCGGCCCGGCGCGCGGTCTCCGATGCCATCCGCCATTCGAGCCTCGGCTTCTTCCGCATGCTCGGCAAAACCGCCGACGAGATGCTCGTCGATGTCACGATCGCCGTGCCGGATCCGAGCGGTGTCGACACCGAAGCGGTCGCCAAAGAGCTGCCCCACGGCACAGTGAAGGTGACGGCCGTGAAGGGCGGGCTGGAGATTCCGGCCGAGCAGGGCGGGGATGCCATCCTGATCGCCAACGCGGCCGTCATCGTCTGCCTCGAGGACGGCAAGCCGTAGACCCAGGCCGGCCGAAGCCGCAGCCCGTTGCTCGCGCCACCCGACCGCTCTCGGGGACGTGGCTGGCGGCCGCTGACCTCCGCGCGCCGGCCATGCGCATGGCCCTGCAGGGCGGATGCGAGCCCTCGAGTGGCGCGGCACCATGCCGGCCGCCCCTGCGCTTGGCCTGAAGTGCGCTTGGCCTGAAGCGGGGCTTTGCGAAACTTTACATTGCGGAGAAGCGTACGAAACCAGGCGCCGTCACATCTCACCCGACAGAGACGCTGCGGAGGAAGGAACGCGATGGCGGCGGCCGGCGATTGCGCCTGCTCGTCCCAATTCGGGAATCGCGCCCAGGCCGCCTGGCGTGGCCCAGGAGCACGCAAGGCTCTGTCGGCACTCTGGCCCCGGCTGGAGCCGAGGAGGCCACAGGAGGCCTCCGGGGCCTCGGGAAAGGGCCTCTGGAAGCGGGGGGTCGGGCTCATCCGCGGAGAAGGGACATCCCCTCCTCACAAGGACGCACCCGCGTGGCATCAGCTCGGGGTGCGTCCGCACACGGGGAAGCGTGTTCCTCGGGGCACGTGTGATGCCGCAGCGCAACAATGACGTAGATGTGAAGCATCTTTACGCTGCGTTAACAAAGCGGCCTCGAGGCGGTCGTTTTCCATGTAAACAAAACGGCCGTTCGTTTTCTTTGATGCGTCGCAGCAGGACGCAGGCCTTTCGCACCGCAGGCCCGGCAAGGATCGCAGGACAGGCCTCCAGCCGGGGAGGTGCAGGGACGACGGGGCAGCAGCGGGTCGCAGTCGCACAAGGTTGGGTTGCACGGAACTCGAAAGCCAATGCCCAAGCTCAAGCCGCACATTCAGCGCGCCAGGCGCGAGCACATCCTCGACGCCGCCGAGCGCTGCTTCGCCCGCAGTGGGTTCCATCGCACCACCATGCAGGACATCTGCAGGGAGGCCGCCATCAGCCCGGGCGCGCTCTACGTCTACTTCGACAGCAAGGAGGCGCTGATTGCCGGCATCTGCGAGCGCGACCGCGCCGAGTTCGCCGAGCGCCTGGCGGCGCTCTCGGAGGCGCCCGACTTCCTTGCGGCGCTGAAGCGGCTGGGCGAGCACTACTTCGTCGACGAGCCGCCGCACAAGCACCTGATGTGCATCGAGATCGGCCTGGAATCGACGCGCAATGCGCGGGTCGGGGAGATCCACCGCGGCGTCGACGCGTTCGTCAACGCGAGCTTCGAGAAGCTGTTCCAGCGCATGCAGGACGAGGCCCGCATCGCCCCCGATCTGCCGATCCCGGTTGTGGTCAAGCTGTTCTCGATCATCGCCGACGGCATGTTCTGGCGCCGCGCCATCGATCCGTCCTTCGACGGCAAGGTCCTGGTGCCGGCCACGCTCGAGGTCCTGGTCGGGCTCCTCAAGCCCGTACCACCGCAAGTCGAGCAGGCCGGGCAAGCCGCCACAGTCGAGACAGAAGCCGCTGCAGGCCAAGCGCGTGGGGATCGATCATGAGAAAAGTGCTGATCGGCGTGGTTCTCGCAATCTGCTTCGTGATGATCTCGCTCACCATGGTGGGCCGGTCGCTGCCGCGCCCGGGCGGCCCGCCGGATAGCGAGGCCGCCAAGCGCGAAACCGCCGCGTCGGAGCTGCTCGCGCCCAAAGTGACGGCGGTGCGCGTCGCCCCCGCGCAGTTCACCGAGACCGTGCTTGCCACCGGCTCCCTCGTCGCCCGCGAGGAGATCCTGGTGGGGCCCGAGGTCGAGGGCCTGCGCGTCGTTGCCGTGCTCGCCGACGAGGGCCAGCGCGTGAAGAAGGGCGACGTGCTGGCGCGCCTCGTGGCCGACACGCTGGATGCCCAGCTCGCCCAGAACGAGGCGGCACTCGCGCGCACCACCGCCGCCATCGCCCAGGCCAAGGCCAACATCGCGCAGGCGGAGGCGCGCCTCGTCGAGGCGAACAGGGCCTACGAGCGCGCCAAGCCTCTGGTCAAGGGCGGCCACATGACGGAGGCCGTCTTCGACCAGCGCGAGCAGGCCGCGCGTACCGCAGACGCGCAGCTGGCGGCCGCCAGGGACGGGTTGGGGGTGGCCGAGGCCGAGAAGGCGCAGGTCGAGGCGCAGCGCCGCGAGATCACCTGGCGGCGCGGGCGCGTCGAGGTGACCGCCCCCGCCGACGGCATCGTCAGCCGGCGCTTGGCGCGCGTCGGCGGCTATGCCGCGGGCGCCGCCGAGCCGATGTTCCGCATCGTCGCCAAGGGCGAGGTGGAGCTCGACGCTGAGGTGGTCGAGACCCGGCTCGCCGCCATCGCCGCCGGCCAGCCGGCCAAGGTCGAGGTCGCGGGGCTCGGCGAGGTGGAGGGCACCGTGCGCCTGGTCTCGCCCGAGGTCGACAAGGCGACGCGGCTCGGCCGCGTGCGCATCTTCCTCGGCAGCAACCCCGGCCTCAGGATCGGCGCGTTCGCGCGCGGCAGCATCGTCACGGCCAGCGGCAGCGGCCTCGCCGTGCCGTCCGCCGCCGTCCTCTATGGCCCCGAGGGCGCCACCGTCCAGGTGGTGCGCGACAACAAGGTCGAGGTCCGCAAGGTGCGGATCGGCCTTGCGGCCGGTGCGCTCGTCGAGGTGCGCGAGGGGGTCGCCGAGGGCGATCTCGTGGTGGCGCGCGCCGGCACCTTCCTGCGCGCGGGGGACCTGGTGCGGCCGGTGCCGGCCAACGCAACCAAGGGGGGCGACGCGCAGCGATGAATTGGAACATCTCGGCCTGGTCGATCCGGCGGCCGGTGCCGTCGCTCGTCCTCTTCATGGTGCTGATCGCGCTCGGCTGGGTGAGCTTCGGCCAACTGCCCGTGACGCGCTTTCCCAACATCGACGTGCCGATCGTGCAGGTGCGCGTCACCCAGGCGGGCGCCGCGCCCTCCGAGCTCGAGGTGCAGGTCACCAAGAGGATCGAGGACGCCGTCGCCGGCGTGAACGGCGTCAAGCACCAGACCTCGTCCATCACCGAGGGCGTGTCGATCACCACCGTGGAGCTGCACCTGGAGGTCAACCCGGACCGCGCCCTCAACGATGTGAAGGACGCGATCAGCCGTGTGCGCACGGAGCTGCCACGCACCATCGACGAGCCGATCGTCACGCGCGTCGCGGTCGAGGGCCTGCCGATCGTCACCTACGCCGCGCGTGCGCCCGGCATGACGCCCGAGCAGCTCTCCTGGTTCGTCGACGACACGGTGGTGCGGGCGCTGCGCGGCGTGAAGGGCGTGTCGCAGATCGAGCGGCTGGGCGGGGTGGACCGCGAGATCCGCGTCGCGCTCGACCCCGACCGGCTCGCCGCCTACGGCATCACCGCGGGCGACGTGAACCGGCAGCTCAGGGCCACCCATGTCGATCTCGCCGGCGGGCGCGGCGACATCGGCGGGCGCGAGCAGGCGATCCGTACACTCGCCGGCAAGCAGACGGTGGCCGATCTCGCCGCCACCGCCATCACGCTCCCCAGGGGGCGCCGGGTGCGGCTCGACCAGCTCGGCACCGTCACCGACAACAGTGCCGAGCCGCGCACCTTCGCCGCGCTCGACGGAGAGCAGGTGGTGGCGTTCGCCATCTCGCGCGCCAAGGGCGCCAGCGACACCGGCGTCGCCGCCGAGATCGCCAGGAAGGTCGAGGAGCTGAAGCGGTTGCACCCCGATGTCGAGCTCAGAGAGATCGACACCATGGTGACCTACACGCTGGGTGCCTACCACTCCACCATGAAGTCGCTGATCGAGGGCGCCATCCTCGCCATCATCGTGGTGCTGGTCTTCCTGCGCGATTGGCGCGCCACGCTGATCGCCGCGATCGCGCTGCCGCTCTCCATCATCCCAACGTTCTGGGCCATCGACGCGGCCGGCTTCTCGCTCAACCTCGTCAGCCTGCTCGGCATCACCATCGTCACGGGCATCCTGGTCGACGATGCCATCGTCGAGATCGAGAACATCGTGCGCCACATGCGCTCGGGCAAGAGCGCCTGGCGCGCCGCGCTGGAGGCCGCCGACGAGATCGGCCTCGCCGTCATCGCCATCACCTTCACCATCGTCGCCGTGTTCGTGCCGGTGAGCTTCATGGGCGGCATCGCCGGCCAGTACTTCAAGCAGTTCGGGCTGGTGGTTGCCTTCGCCGTGCTGTTCTCGCTGCTCGTGGCGCGGCTCATCACGCCGCTGCTGGCGGCCTACTTCATGCGCAGCAAGGGCCACATCGAGAAGGAAGGGGCGATCCTGCGCGGCTATACCCGGCTGGTGCGCTGGTCGGTGCGCCACCACTACGCCGCCGTCGGGCTCGGCCTCCTGATCTTCGCCGGCTCGATCGGCAGCTTCTACTTCCTGCCCTCGAGCTTCCTGCCGGCCGACGATACGGCGCGCCTGCTCGTCGCCGTCGAGCTGCCGCCCGGCTCGCGCCTCGACGAGACCAAGACCGTGACCGACGCGGTCGCACGCCAGATCGGCACCCGCGCCGACGTGCGCAGCGTATTGGTCAACGGCGGCCGGGCGATGGGCGGCATCGGCGGCGCCGGCGGCGAGGTGCGCAAGGCCACGCTCATCGTCAATCTGGTGCGCAGGGAGGAGCGGCGGCTGAGCCAGGCGCAGGTCAGGGCGGAGATCGGCCGCGGCTTGGCGCAGGTGCCCGACATCCGCTTCTGGTTCATGCAGGACAACGGGCGCCAGCAGATCCAGCTCGTGGTCTCCGGGCGCGATGCCGACGCCGTCAATCGGGTGGCGGCCGAGATGACGGGCGAGGCCAAGCGCATCGAGCTGATCGCCAACGTCGTCTCCTCGGCCGAGCTCGACCGGCCCGAGCTGCGTGTGGTGCCGATCGGCGATGTCGCCGCCGAGCTCGGCGTCTCCACCGAGGCGATCTCCGAGGCGGTCAGGATCGCCACCATCGGCGACGTCGGCGCCAACCTCGCCAAGTTCGACGTGGGCGACCGGCAGGTGCCGATCCGCGTGCAGCTCGCCGAGAGCGCCAGGGCCAGCCGGCAGACGCTGGAGTCCCTCAAGGTGGCCACCTCCTCGGGCGCCACGGTGCCGCTCGCCGCGATCGCGCGCTTCGAGCTGGCGCAGGGCCCGACCGCCATCGACCGCTACGACCGGGTGCGCCGCGTGCTGATCGGCGCCGACCTCGTCGGCAACGCCCCGCTCGGCGGGGCCGTGCAGAGAATGCTGGCGCTGCCCGCGGCCAAGGAGCTCCCCGCCGGCGTGGAGCTCAAGGAGTTCGGCGACGCCGAGATCATGGGCGAGGTGTTCGCCTCCTTCGCCGCCGCCATGGGCGCGGGGGTGATGATGGTCTACGCCGTGCTGGTGCTGCTGTTCGGCAGCTTCCTGCAGCCCATCACCATCCTGTTCTCGCTGCCCCTGTCGATCGGCGGCGCCATCGTCGCGCTCGCCGTCACCGGCCAGCCCTTGAGCCTGCCCGTGGTGATCGGCATCCTGATGCTGATGGGCATCGTCACCAAGAACGCCATCATGCTGGTCGACTTCGCCATCGAGGAGACGCGCCGCGGGACGGAGCGCACCGAGGCCATCGTCGACGCGGGGAGGAAGCGCGCGCGGCCGATCGTGATGACCACCATCGCCATGGTGGGCGGCATGCTGCCGGCGGCGATCGGGGCCGGCTCCGGCGGCGAGTTCCGCGCGCCGATGGCGATCGCTGTGATCGGCGGACTGATCTCCTCCACCGTCCTGTCGCTGGTGTTCGTCCCCGCCGTGTTCGCCGTCATGGACGATATCGGCCGCCTGGCGTGGCGCCTCTTCAGCCGCTTCATCGGTCAGCCCGACGCGCCGGCCGCGGCAGGCCCGCCGGCGCTGGCGGAAGGAATCGCGCGGGCGCTGCCGGCGGCTGCGGAGTAGAGCCGTGGGAGCGCGCGCGGCTACCGCCCCCATGGCACTAGCGTACTCATATGCTCGCCCAGCGAATCCTCCGCAAAGCGACTGGAACACAGCTGCGGCGATGTGCACTGACGTTGACAATTCGTGACAGGGAGTCGGCCCAATGGAAGCAACTGCGGACAACTCCAACGCGATCGTTCGCCCGCCCATCGCATGGGCACTCGCGTTCGTTGTGGGCGTCGGCCTCGACTGGCTCTATCCGGTGCCCTTCGTGCCAGCATCCGTTTCGACCGCCTGGGTCGGGGGGGCGCTTTTCGCCCTCGGCTTTGTGCTCGCGATGTGGGCGGTCGTAACAATCCGCAGGGCGGGCAGCCGGTTCGAAACCAACAGGCCGACGACGATGATCGTGTCGAGCGGACCATACGGCTTTACGCGCAACCCGATCTACGTCGGCTTTTTCCTGGGACTGAGCGGGCTCGCCGTCGGGTTCAACAGCCTGTGGCTCCTCGCAACGCTGGTGCTGTTCTACCTGGTGATCCGCTACGGGGTCGTCGCCCGGGAGGAGCGCTATCTCGAACGCAAATTCGGCAATGTCTACCTGGACTACAAGTCCCGCGTTCGGCGTTGGCTATAGGCGCAATGACCTCCCCAGCAAGGCAACCTCGGTCGATCCCGCACGCCGTTTGGCGTGCTGCGGCCAGGCCGGTGCCCGCGGCGGCGGAGTAGGCATCCATGCCCGGCGCCACAACCGATGTGTTCGGTATCCCGGTTCCCTCGATTGACCCTGTCTTCCTCGCCGTCGTGCACTTGCATATTCTGGTGGGAGCCGTCTGTGCCGCGGCCGGCGCGATCGCCATGCTCAGCCGCAAGGGCCGGGGCCGTCATTCGACGTTCGGCACGGTCTATTACTGGTCACTGGCGTTCGTCGTCGCGAGCGCGACTTGGCTCTCCGCGATGCGCTGGGCCGAAAATTATCACCTGTTCTTTCTCGGCGCGCTCTCGTTGCTCGCGGCGAGCATCGCCCGGACGGCCTTGCGGCGGCGCTGGCACAACTGGGTCCGGCTGCACATCGCCGGCATGGGTGCCTCCTACATCCTGATGCTCACCGCCTTCTACGTGGACAACGGCAGGAACCTGCCGCTCTGGAAGGAGCTGCCTCAGATTGCGTTCTGGCTGCTCCCCGCCGCGCTCGGCCTGCCGCTGCTCCTGCGCGCCTTGTTGCGGCATCCGCTGGCTGTGCGCGAAAGGGCCACGACCTGAGAGCGGCCGTTTTCGCCGGGGACCCCGCATCGGCAATCTCCCTTGCTCTTACGCGGAGGAGACCCGATGCCGTGACGCGCCGGCGGCCCTACGTTTGGGTCTCGGGGGAAGGCACCCGTTCCTACGGAGGACCCCCCATGTTCGACGCCAGAAGCATCCTCGACATCCTGCTCGGTGGTCCCGGCCCGCAGAGGAGGCCGGGCGCGCCGCCGGCCGACGCCGACAGGTTCCGCGACCTCCTCGGCCAGCTCGGCAACCAGCAAGGCACCCCACGGCAGGCGCCTCCGGCTCCACCGCCGCAGCAGGTGCCGACAGGCCGCATCCCGATGCCCGAGCGGACGGGCCCCGCGCCCGGCCAAGGTGCCACGCTGGAGGACCTGTTGCGCGAGATCCTGGCCGGCCGCCAGCAGGGCGCCGGCGGTGCCCAGCAGACGGGGCCGACCGTCCGCACGGCTCCCCCCGGCGGCCTGCAGGACCTCCTGCGCGAACTGCTCCAGGGCGGACCCGGCGGCGGCCCGCGCTCCGATATGCACCGTGCGGTCGGCGACGTCAGTGAAGGCGGGGGTGAAGGCCGGCAACAGCCCGACACCGCCGATCCGCAGTTGCTGGAGAGGCTAAAGCAGGTGCTCGGTCAGGCAACCGAGGGCGTGCGCGAGGGTGCCGCCCGCATCGACGAGGCCACGGGCGCCTCGAGCCAGGCGCGCGCCGCAGTCGGCGAGGCGACCGGCCAGACGCCGGAGGAGCTGATCGCCCAGCTCAGGGAGCTGGCCACCAGGAACAAGCTCGCCACCGGTGCGGCGCTCGGAGGCCTCGGGGCGCTGGTGCTCGGCACCCGTGCCGGCCGCTCGCTCGCCGCCACCGCCGTCAGGCTCGGCGGCCTCGCGCTCATCGGCGGCCTCGCCTACAAGGCCTACCAGAGCTACCAGCAGGGCAAGCCGATCCTGCCCGGCAAGGCGGCGGGAGAGCCGCCGGCCCTGGCCGCGGCGCCCGACGGCACCGGCTTCGAGCCCGGCGCCGTCAGCGACGAGGCCGCGCAGCGCTACATCCGCACCATGATCGCCGCCGCCGCCGCGGACGGGCGCATCGATGCCGGCGAGCAGCAGAAGATCCTGGGCGGCCTGCAGCAGGCCGGTCTCTCGGATGTGGCACAAGGGTTCCTGGCCGCCGAGATCGGCAATCCCGCGGCCCCCGCCGAGCTGGCGGCCGGTGTGAGCTCGCCCGAGGAGGCGGTGCAGGTCTACACCGCGGCCCGCATCGCCATCGACCTCGACAGCAACGAGGAGCACGTGTTCCTGGCGTCGCTCGCCCGCGAGCTCGGGATCGACGAGGACCTGGCCGCCCAGGTCGACGCCGCCGCGCGCGCCACCGCCGGGTAAGCCCACCCGTCATCCCAGATAGCCTCGGCGCAAGCGCCTCGGCTTCCGGGATGACGGGTGGCGTGGGTCCGACGCCGTTGCACCCAACGTCCGCAGGAGTCATGGTGTCAGACCCAGAGGGTCTGACACCTATCGGGGGAAACGAATGCGGACAAGTCCTGCACGCCTGCTCCATGCGGCCCTGGTGGCGGGGCTCCTGCTGCTGGCGGGGCGCGGTGCCGCAGCGGCCGAGTTCCCGTCCCAGACCGTCAAGATCATCGTCCCCAACCCGGCGGGCGGAACCGCCGATGCCCTGCCGCGCATCCTCGCCGATGCCCTGAGCAAGGTCTGGAAGCAACCGGTCGTGATCGAGAACCGCGCCGGGGCGGCCGGCAACATCGGCGCCGAATCCTTCTCGCGCACCGCGCCCGACGGCTACACGCTGCTGTCCTCGCCGCCGACCACGCTCGCCATCAACCAGTCGCTCTACAAGAAGCTCGGCTACGATCCGACCAGGTTCAAGCCGATCACCATCCTCGGCAGCTCGCCCAACGTGCTGATCGTGCACCCCAAGCTCGGCGTCTCCTCGGTGCAGGAGCTGATCGCCAAGGCCAAGGCCGAGCCCGGCGCGATTGCCTACGGCTCGCAGGGCATCGGCGCCACCTCGCACCTCACCACGGCGCTGCTCGAGACCATGGCCGGCGTGAATTTCAACCATGTGCCCTACCGCGGCACGGCGCCCGCCATGAACGACCTGCTCGGCGGCCACATCCTCTTCATGTTCGACAACCTCGCCTCCTCGCTGCCGCAGCATCAGTCGGGCAAGCTCAGGATCCTCGCCGTGTGCACGCCCGAGCGCTCGCGGCACCTCCCCGACGTGCCGACCATGGCGGAGGCGGGGCTGCCGGGCTTCGTCTCGGTCGCCTGGTTCGGGCTGGTGGCGCCGCCCGGCACGCCCGACGAGATCGTCGCCAAGCTCAACGCGGATGTCGTCGCCGCGCTCAAGACCGAGGAGGTGCGCGCCAAGTTCCAGGCCCAGGGCGCCGAGCCCATCGCCAGCTCGGTGCAGGAGACTGCGGCGTTCCTGGAGCGCGAGCGCGCGCTGTGGGGCGGCGTGATCGCGCAGGCGAACCTCAAGGCCCGGGACTAGGAATGGGGAATGTTCGCGACGTCCCAGCAGCTCTACGACGCGATCTACGCCTGGAAGAGCTACCAGAAGGAGACCGCGCGTCTCGCCGAGATCGTGGCCGCGCGCAAGATCTCGCCCGGCAACGATCTCCTTGACGTTGCCTGCGGCACCGGCGGGCATATCCCTTACCTGCGCGAGGCCTTTCGGGTCGAGGGGGTCGATCTCGACGCGGGGATGCTCGCCGTCGCAAGAGCCAAGCATCCCGATGTTCCTCTTCACCAGGGCGATATGATGGATTTCGACCTCGGGCGGCAATTCGACGTGGTGGTGTCGCTGTTCAGCTCGGTCGGCTATGCGCGCACACCCGAGCGGCTGGCTCTGGCGGTGCGCAACATGGCGCGCCACGTCCGGCCGGGAGGCGTCCTCCTCATCGAGCCCTATTTCTCGCCGCAGGCGTGGAAGCCGCGCGAGAAGGCGCCGGGGGCGAGCGTCGTCGACAGACCCGATATGACCGTCGTGCGCATGATCGACTGGGTGCGCGAAGGCAACGTCGTCACGTCCACCTTCCACTATCTCGTCGGCACCGCGAGCGGCGTGGAGCATTTCACGGAGGTGCACGAGATGGGCCTCTTCACCGACGAGGAGCACTGCGCCGCGTTCATCGCAGCCGGCATGGCCGTGACGTACGACGAGGCAGGGCCTGATGGGTCGCGGCCTCTACGTCGGAACCTGGACTGCGTCGTAGGACGCCGACCGCGCCTCCGGCACAACACGTCATCGCGGGGCTTGTCCCCGCGATCCAACGCGAGGCAGACTCCGCTCTCAGAGATACGGTATACGGTACGCAGCTGCCGGGTGTGCTTCGGAGCGAGTTGATGGGTGGATTCCGGTGACAAGCACCGGGCTGACAGTTGGAGCTCGAGGCACCGACCGCACCTGCGTTGCACGCGTGTCATGCCGGGACTTGTTCCCGGCATCCAGCGTGAGGCACACTCCAGGGACGCGTGTGACTTCTGATGAGGGGTGAGCTGCCATGAGCGTGCGACCACTGCGCGTTGCCATCGTCGGCGGCGGCATCGGAGGCGCGGCTGCGGCCCTCGCGCTCCTGCAGCGCGGCATCGACGTGCACCTCTACGAGCAGGCGCCGGCGCTCGCCGAGGTTGGCGCCGGCGTGGCGGTGCAGCCCAACGGCATCCGCATGCTGCGCAGGCTCGGCCTCGGCGACGGCGTGGCCCGCTTCGGCGCCAGCTGGCTCGACCCGCAGTACCGCCGCCCGGACGGCACCTTCGTCGCGTCGATGTGGCCGCCCGGGCTGGCGGGCGGCATCGAGTTCTACGGCTTTCACCGCGCCGATCTGCTCGGCCTGTTCGTCGACCGGCTGCCCGCCGGCATCGTGCACACCGGGCACAAGTGCGTCGGCTTCGAGCAGAGCGAGGACGGGGCGGTCGTCACCTTCGCCAACGGCGCACGCGCCGCGGCCGACGTGGTGGTGGGCGCCGACGGCATCCACTCCACCCTGCAGCGGCTCGTGGTCGCCCCGTCTCCGCCGATCTTCTCCGGATCGGTCGCCTCGCGCGGGCTCATCAGAGCGGCGAGCGTCGCCTGGCCTGCCGGCGCGATGCGCAACTGGCTGGGCGCGGGCCAGCACTTCCTGGTGTTTCCCGTGCGCGGCGGCGAGCTGCTCAACTACGTGGGTTTTCTCACCACCGACGAGCGCACCAGGGAGTCCTGGTCGGCGCCCGGCGACCCGGCCGACCTCGCCAGGGCGTTCGCCGGCTGGGACCCGCTGGTCGGCGCCATCATCGCGCAGATCGACAACACGTTCCGCTGGGGCCTCTACGACCGCGAGCCGCTGGCGCGCTGGACCGAGGGGCGCCTCACGCTCCTCGGCGACGCCGCCCACCCGATGCTGCCGCACGCCGGCCAGGGCGCCAACCAGGCCATCGAGGATGCCGTCGCCCTGGCGGCCGTGCTGGCCCGCGTGGACCGCGCCTCCGCGCCGCGCGCGCTGCAGATCTACGAGAAGCTGCGGCGCGAGCACACGGCCGGCGTGCAGTCGAAGTCGCGCTCCAACGGCGCCAAGTACGAGGCGGCCGGCGACCTCGCCGCGCGCGACAAGGCGCTCGCCGCCCAGTATCAGGAGCGCGCCTGGATCTGGAGCTACGACGCCGAGGCGGAGAGCTTGCGCGGCCGCCGCCGCGCTCTGACCGCGGCTCGCGGCGCTCCCCTCCTGGATCGGCCTAATCGAGCGGCACGCGGGGTTCGATCGGCGCCGTGGGCAGGAACTCTCCAGCATGGGACCGCCGGTGCAATTCCTCGCGCGAGGCTCCTGCGGTACGGGCCTCGATCATCCTTGCCGGGTCGACCTGCACGCCGATAGGGTTGCGGGCAAAGTCCTCCGGCGTCCGTATCCACTTCGACAATTCGTGCCAGTCCCCGAAGGTGTCGTACTGCAGCTCGACGCTGTTCCCGTCCGGATCGACGTAGTAGAACGACGTTGTCGGCCAGACGCTGCTCAGATCAGGCCCGGCGCAGCCACGGGTATCGGGGCTTCTCTCCCGCGCGGCGTGGCGTCGAACGGCCAGTCGCGGTCGCGGGCGAGATGGATCAGGGCGCGCTCGGCGAGAGCCGTGATGGTGAGCAGCGGATTGGCGCCGAGCGAGCGCGGCATGATCGCGCCGTCGATGACGTAGAGGCCTTCGTGCACGTCCGTCGAGCCTGCACCGGGGCGGCCGTCGAACACCTGGCTCTTGTGGTTGACGACGCCGTCGGCCCGCTCGCCGCCGATGCGGCAGCCGCCCAGGGGGTGCGCGGTGGCAGGCTGATGCCCCATCAGGGTGCCGGCGAGCGGGTTCTTGACGTAGCTGCCGCCGGCCTGCCGCACCAGCGCCTCCAGCACCGCATCGAGGCGGCGGTAGACCGGCTCGTCCTTCGCCGCCGGCCAGCGCAAGGCGAGGCTGCCGTCCTCCAGCACCAGGCGACCCGAGGCGCTGTCGTGCGAGACCGCGAAGAAGGTCTGCAGCCGCGCGAACGGCCCCTTGTAGACGCCGGCAACGAGGCTCTTGAGCGCGCCCAGGAGACGGCCGTTGGGCACGAACAGCACGGGCAGGATCGGCGCCAGGGCCGAGGGCAGCACGCCTTCCTGGATGGTGAGGGACCGCGAGAGGTCCTCGGCGTCGACGATCTCGATCTGGCCGGAGACACAGGCGCCGACCTCGATGCCGGCGACGCGGGGCGGATGGCCGAGGCCGATGGCGTCGACCGGGAGCTTGCCGCCGTAGCCGAAGGCGATGATGTCGCCGTTGGCGGAGAAGCCGTGGCCGAGCCGGTCGGACAGGGCGAGGCCCTGCTCGCGCGAGCGCAACAGGATCTCGGTGGAGCCCAGCGTGCCCGCCGCCAGCACGACGATGTCGGCGCTGACCGATGAGCGGTCCGCCGGGCCGCTCCCCTCCAGCCGCTCGAAGTGGATCTGCCAGCGGCCGTCCGCGGCCTTGACGATGTGGCGCACCCGGGAGAGCGTGAAGATCTCGGCGCCGTGCTGCACGGCATCGGGGAGATAGGTGAGGGCCACCGTGTTCTTGGCGCCGACGTTGCAGCCACCGCAGCAGTCGCCGCAGCGCGTGCAGGCGGGCTGGGCGATGCCCGCCGCGTTGACGGTGTCCTCGAAGCTCACCACGACGGGAGCCGCCACCGGCTCCCTGCCCAGAGCCGCTCCGGAGCGGGCCAGCGCCTTGAGCTTGGTGCGCCCGGCTGCCTTGGGATCGCGCGCCGGGCGCACCCAGTGCTGCGCGCGCGCATAGCCTTCGTCGAGGAGGCCGTCGCGGGCGATCTCCACCGGCCACGCGGCGTCGTGGAACACGCGCGGGTCCGGACGCAGCGCCACCCCCGCATTGATGAGCGAGCCGCCACCGAGCCCGCAGCCGACGAGGACGTGCATGTCCTCGCCCACGCGCACGTCGTAGAGGCCCACGGGCGAGCCCATGCGCACGCGCCTGCCGGTGATCTGCATCTGCTGGCGCAGCTCGGGAAACCTGCCGGGGAACTCGCCGGTGAGGAGCTCGCGGCCGCGCTCCAGCACGGCGACGCGCTTTCCGGCGCGCGCCAGGCGCGAGGCCGCCACGCCGCCGCCATAGCCCGAGCCGACGACGACGGCGTCATAGTGCGGGCGCAGACGGTCGATGGGCAGGGCAAGGCGCGTCATGTGCGAATCCCCGTGAGGTGGATGCCCTTGTAGGTGAGCAGCCGCGGCGAGCCAAGCGGCCACCCCTAACCCTTCTGGGGTCATCAAACTCGAAGCTCGCGAAAAAGACCCCCCGCACTGTCCCTCGCCGCAAGGGGGAGGGGACGCTGGCGCGAGCTCCCGGCCCAATCTCGAAGGGGAAGGTTACGCGTCGGATAACCGCACTGTGCCGAGGCGCAGGGCCTTGGCGATCACGCAGACCGACGAGAGGCTCATGGCCGCCGCGGCCAGCATCGGCGAGAGCAGCAGGCCGAGGAAGGGGTAGAGCACGCCGGCGGCAACGCGCCCCTCGCGGCGCAGCCGCTCCACGATGCGGCTCTTGTCCTCGGGCAGCACCTCGGCCTCAACTTCGGCGATGCCGAGCTTAGCCGCCACCGCGCGCGCCGTGGTGGCGTTGTCGCCGGTGAGCATGACGACGCGGATGCCGTCCGCCTTCAGGGCGGCGAGCGCGCCGAGCGTGGTGGCCTTGACGGGGTCGGCGATGGCGATGGTCGTGATGCTGGTGCGCGCCGGCCCCGCTCATGATCCGTCGCCCATCCCGCTTCCGGGGAACTCTCGCTGCTTGACTGCATATACCCCCATGGGGTATCGGTCAAGGCATGCAGGACGCAACCAAGGCATCGTGCCGCAGGCGCTTGAACCGCATCGAGGGGCAGGTGCGCGGCCTCCTGCGCATGGTCGAGGACGACCGCTACTGCATCGACGTCGTCACCCAGCTGTCCGCGGTGCACGCCGCGCTCGCCCGCGTCGAGGAGGAGATCCTGCGCGATCACGTGGCGCACTGCGTGGAGGGTGCCATCCGCAGCGGCAACGCCGCCGAGCAGCGCCGCAAGGTCGGCGAGCTGATGGACGTGCTCGCCCGCGCCAGGCGCTGAGCGGCAGGGTGCCATCGTGCGTCAGCGCGATTGCACCGAGCCGACCGCGCCGCGAGAGAGCATCGCTCGGGGAGAGGAACCATCGGCGCAATGCGGCTATCGCCTTATTGCACCCCGCGCTCCTCGCAGAGTGAAGATATACTCGCCACAGCCACCAAGAACACAGCAAGCGTGGCGCGCCTGCAGGGGAGGAGAGCACCATGCATCGTGTCAGGAATGCTGCGGTCGTCCTGATCGTGGGATTGGCCGCCGGCCTAGGGCTGGCCGCGCCCGCGGCCGCCCAGAAGTCGGGCGGAATCCTCCGCACCTACAACAGCACCAACCCTCCGAGCGCCTCGATCCACGAGGAGGCGACCATCGCCGCGGCATTCTCCTTCTCGGGCGTCTTCAACAACCTCCTCATCTTCGACCAGTCCAAGCCGCACAACGGTCTCGACACCATCGTTCCCGAGCTGGCCGAGAGCTGGACGTGGGACGAGTCGCGCATCAGGCTGACGGTCAAGCTGCGCGGCGGCGTCAAGTGGCACGACGGCAAGCCGTTCACGGCCAAGGACGTGCAGTGCACCTGGGACAAGCTGAGGGACAAGCACGCCGATGCGTTTCGCAACAATCCCCGCTCGCTGTGGTGGACCAACCTGAAGGAAGTGACCACCAACGGCGACCTGGAGGCGACGTTCGTGCTCGCCCGCCCGCAGGCCTCCTTCCCCGCGCTCCTCGCCTCCAGCCTCTCACCGGTCTATCCGTGCCATGTGGCGGCCAAGGACATGCGCAGGAGCCCCATAGGGACCGGACCTTTCAAGCTCGTCTCGTTCGAATCGAACAGGTCCATCAAGCTCGCCAAGAATCCCGACTACTGGAAGCCGGGGCGGCCCTATCTCGACGGCGTCGAGATCAGCATCATGGGCAACCGCTCCACGCGCGTGCTCGCGTTCGTCGCCAACGAGTTCGACCTGACGTTCGTTGCCGATATCACCGTGCCCCTGATCGCCGAGGTCAAGGCGAGCGCGCCCAAGGCGATCTGCCCGGTGGTGCCGACCGGGGTCAGCACCAACGTGATGGTGAACCGCAACAAGCCGCCGTTCAATGACGCGAGGCTGCGCAAGGCCATGGCGCTGGCCCTCGACAGGCAGGGCATGATCGACATCCTGAGCAGCGGCAGGTCGAGCCTCGCCGGTGCCATGATGGCGCCGCCGGAGGGCGGGTGGGGGATGTCCAAGGAGATGGCGTTGGCGTTGCCGGGCTACGGCGGCACCCAGGCGGAGCGCCAGGCCGAGGCGCGCCGCATCATGGAGAGCCTGGGCTACGGTCCCAGCAAGCGGTTGAAGGTGAAGGTGTCGACCCGCGATTTCCAGTCGTTCAAGGACCCTGCGGTGCTGCTGGTCGACCACCTGAACCGCATCTACTTCGAGGCCGAGCTGGAGATCGTCGAGTCCGCCGTCTGGTACGGCCGCATCGCCCGGCAGGACTATGCGGTCGGCCTCAACCTCACGGGCTCGGGCGTCGACGACCCCGACGTCACTCTGGTTGAAAGCTACGCCTGCAACTCGAACCGCAACTACACCAAGTACTGCAACCCCGAGGTCGACAAGCTGCTCGCGGAGCAGTCCGCGGAAGCCGACATCGCCAAGCGTCAGCAGATCGTCTGGCGCATCGAGCGGATCCTGGCCGAGGACGTGGCGCGCCCCATCATCTTCCACAGCTACGCCGCGACCTGCTGGCATCCTCGCCTCAACGGGTTCGTGCTGCACGAGAACTCCATCTACAACAACTGGCGGCTCGAGAACGTCTGGCTCGACAAATAGAGTCTTGCGGGGAGGCACGGCGTCATGCTCGACCTGCTGAAGGGCATCCGGGTCGTCAGCTTCAATCATTTCCTGCTCGGGCCGATGGGCATCCAGGCGCTGGGCGACCTCGGCGCCGACGTGATCGCGGTCGAGACCCCGGAAGGGGCGTGGCAGCGCCACTGGAGCAGCGGCGACATCTGGCACGACGGGCAGAGCGCGCTGCATCTGTGCGCCAACCGCAACAAGCGCAGCGTCGCCCTCGACCTGAAATCGCCGCAGGGGCGCGAAGTCGCCCTGCGGCTGATCGATACCGCCGATGTGGTGGCGGAGAACTTCCGCCCCGGCGTGATGGAGAAGCTGGGCCTCGGCTGGGAGGCGCTGAAGGCGCGCCGGCCAGGGCTCATCTATGCCGCGGCGTCGGGCTACGGCCCCGACGGCCCCTATGCCGAGAGGCCGGGCCAAGACCTGCTGGCGCAGGCCCTGTTCGGCCTCGCGGCCATCTCCGGACAGGCGGCGACGGGTCCGCGTGCCGCTGGTGTATCGGTGGTCGACCACCACGGGGCCGCGCTGCTCGCCATGGGCATCCTGGCGGCGACCGTGCGCCGGCAGCGCACCGGACAGGGCTGCCGCGTCGACGCCAGCCTGATGCAGGCGGCGCTCGACCTGCAGATGGAATCCCTCGTCGCCTGGGCCAACGCGCCGGAGCGCCCGCCCGTCACCCAGGCCTACCGCCACGTCGCGGGCTGGTACTACGCGGCGCCCTACGGGGTCTACGCCACCCGGGACGGGCATCTGGCGCTGTCGCTGTCGCCCTTGAAGCTGGTGGCCGAGGCTCTGGGCGAGCCCAGGCTCGCCGGGTTCGACGAGCAGGACAGCTGGAGCCGCCAGGACGAGATCACCTCCCTGATCGCCGACCGCCTGAAGACAGCGACCACCGCCGAATGGCGCGCCTGCATGGAGCCCCTGAAGATCTGGCACGCGCCGGTGCAGGGCTATGCCGAGATCGCCGAGGACCAGCAGGTGCGGCACATGAAGTCCCTGGTGACGGTCCCCGGCTGCGGCGAGGCCGGCGCGCCGCTCACCTTGGTCAATCATCCCGTGCTCTACGACGGCGAGGCGGCCGAGGTGCGCCTGGCCCCGCAGCCCCTCGGCGCCCAGACCGAGGAGGTCCTGAGGGAGATCGGCCTCGCCGTCGCCGAGATCGCGGCACTGGCCGAAGCCGGCGTCGTCAAGCTGGGCGATCGATAGAGCTTGTCATGCCGCGGCAGGGCACCGGCATCCACCCGACCGAGAAAGTGGCAGGATGGATTCCAGCGGCAAGCGCCGCAATGACACGGACGATCCGTCGGCAGCCCGCAACGTCGGTCACCAACCATCGCCGCACCCGGCGCGGACCAGGGAGGAGAAGCCATCATGCAGCAGTTCTACGTGAAGCCCGGCGACAGCGTGTCGTTCGCCAAGACGGTGGGCGAAACCGACGTCTACATGTTCGCCGGCATCACCGGCGATTTCGCCGTCAACCACGTCAACGAGCAGTACATGGCCCGCTCCAAATATGGAAAGCGCATCGCCCACGGAGCGCTGCTGATCGGCTACGCCTCCACCTGCTCGACGCTGATGATCGAGAAATGCAACGGCCACGCCGGCGACGAGACCGCGGTGTCGCTCGGCTACGACAAGGTGCGCTTTCTGGGCCCCGTCCATATCGGCGACACGGTCACGCTCACCTACACCATCACCGAGGTAGATCCGGTGAAGCGGCGCTCGCGCAGCGAGATCAGGATCGTCAACCAGAACGGCGACCTGGTGGGCGTGGCCCAGCACATCCTGGCGTGGGTCAAAGACAAGGCGTGAAGCGCGGTCGGCGGCGTCAGACCCGGAGGGTCTGACGCCTTCATTCGACACCTTCATTCGACCGTCAAAGGAGAATCATCGTTCTGCAGCGCAACTGCGGGATAGGCGCGGGTGTGACCGGCGAATCACGCGATTCGCCATTCGAGTGCCGAGAGCGCCAGCATCGCATCGCCGAGGTCGGGCGCTTCGCGGTGACGCCGAGCATCGCGGCAGCGTCATGCCGGCCGCGGCTCTGATGCGCGCCGCGACCGAGGCTGCGCCGGCGCCCGATGGACGAGACTGTCGGCGGCCTGCTATCAAGGCCGGCGACGCTGCGCGGGCGCTCAACCTCGCGACAGGCGTGGCGATGCGATACCTCGGTCGGAGGCGAGGGGCCTGGCCCCTCTACGAAGGCATGCTGATCAGGGTGCTGGGCTCGGCTGCCGGCGGCGGCTTCCCGCAGGTCAACTGCAACTGCCGCAACTGCGCCGCCGTGCGCCGCGGCGCCCCCGGCCTGCGTCCGCGCACGCAGTCCTCGCTGGCGGTGAGCCGCGACGGCCGCGCCTGGGTCCTGCTCAACGCCTCGCCCGATCTGCGCCAGCAGCTCGCGGCCACCCCCGAATTGGCGCCGCGCGCCGACGCCGGCGTCCGCTCCAGCCCCATGGCAGCCGTCGTGCTCACCAACGGCGATGTCGATCACGTCGCCGGCCTGCTCAGCCTGCGCGAAGGCGTGGCCTTCACCCTCTACGCCTCGGAGCGCGTGCTGGGCGCGCTGGGCGCCAACAGCGTCTTCGACGTGCTCGACCGCCGCCTGGTGCCGCGCGTGGCGCTGCCCGTCGGCAGGCCGGCCGGCCGCCCCGGCCTCGGTGCATGCCTCGGGCTCTCTCTCGGTGCGAATATCGACCTGACGCTCGAAGCCTTCCCCGTACCCGGCAAGCTTCCCCTCTATCTCGAGGACGCCACGGCCGGCAGCGGCTTCGGCACGCGCGAAGGCGACACCATCGGGCTCGAGATCGGCGATCCGGCCGCCGGCACCAGCTTCCTCTACATCCCCGGCTGCGCGTCCGTGGACGCGGCGCTGGCCCGGCGTCTCAGAGGCGCGGCACTGGTGCTCCTCGACGGCACCCTTTACACTGACGATGAGATGATCGCGCAGGGTCTGTCGACCAAGACCGGCAAGCGCATGGGCCACATCAGCATGTCGGGCCGCGACGGGTCGATTGCGGCGTTTCGGCGAGCTCGACGTGAGGCGGCGCGTCTTCGTGCACATCAACAACTCCAACCCGGTCCTGCGCGAGGACAGCCCCGAGCGCGCCGAGGTCGAGGCCGCCGGCTGGGAGATCGCCTTCGACGGCATGGAGATCCGCCTGTGACCCACCACCCGTCATCCCGGAAGCCGAGCCGCAGGCGAGGCTATCCGGGACCTCGTCAGGCGAGTCGAACATCAACGAGGTCCCGGCTCGGGGCGCTGCTCGCCTTGGCTCGCATCGCCCCGGCCGGGATGACGGGTGAAATATGAACCGCTTACTGACACCCGAGCAGCTGGAGGCGGCCATCCGCGCGGTGGGCGCCGAGCGCTACCACGACAAGCACCCCTTCCACCGCCTGCTGCATGGCGGCAAGCTCGGCAAGGGCCAGGTGCAGGCCTGGGCGCTGAACCGCTACTGCTACCAGGCCGGCGTGCCGCGCAAGGACGCCGCGCTCATGTCCCGCGTCCACGACCGCGAGCTGCGGCGCGAATGGGTGCACCGCATCCTCGACCACGATGGCGCCGACGGCGAGGAAGGCGGCATCGAGCGCTGGCTGATCCTCACCGATGCCCTCGGGCTGGACCGCGACTACGTCGTCTCCATGCAGGGCGCCCTTCCGGCCACGCGCTTTGCCGTCGAAGCCTACGTGGCCTTCGTGCGCCAGGGCACCCTGGTGGAGGCCGTGGCCTCGTCGCTCACCGAGCTGTTCGCGCCGGCCATCCACCGCGAGCGCATCGCCGGCATGCTGGAGAGCTACGACTTCATCGGCGAGCGCGCCGTGCAGTATTTCCACCGCCGCCTCGATCAGGCAAACCGCGACGCCGACTTCGCGCTCGACTTCGTCAAGCGCCACGCGCTGACGCCGGAGGCGCAGGCCTCCGCCGTCGCCGCCGTGCGCTTCAAATGCGACGTGCTGTGGGCCCAGCTCGACGCCCTGCATCACGCCTACGTCGTCCCTGGGCTTGTCCCGCCGGGCGCCTTTCGTCCGGGGCAGCCATGAGCGAGGACGGCAAGCCCAACGGCAAGGCGCGGCGCGCCATCATCTCGCCGGCGTCGAAGCCGGCATTTCCGCGCCACATCAGGTTGCAGCACAATCACGCAAGCGGCCGATGGGTGATCATGGCTCCGGAGCGGATCTTCAATCTCGATGACATTGCCGTCGCCGTCCTGCGGCTGTGCGACGGCACGCGGACCGTCGAGCAGATCGCCGTCGAGTTGTCGGCCAGCTACAGCGCGCCGAAAGAGCAAATCCTGGCCGACATCATACCCATGCTCCAGGATCTCGCCGACAAGGGCGTCGTGCGGGCTTAAGGGGCCCCCGCTGACGGACGGCGGCCGGAGGAGGTGTGCCGGTTGCTGCCCATGGCAAAGGAACACACCCTTCGACGACAATCACTCTTCCTCGGGAAGGCCGTCGCCATGGGCATACCAAGGAGCGCGAGAACCCCAGTGCAAATGCCGATCAGGCTTGCTGACGGGGTCGCCATCGAGTGCGCCGGCCGGGATGATCACCTCGCGTCCGCTACGGGTAGCGTGGGGGAGTGGAGAGCCACACCGGCGGCAGAATGATGTGGCGAAGCTGCGCGCTGTGGGAAGGTCGAAGCGGGAGACATGCTCTGCTCCGACCAGCCATCGAAAGGCACCAGGCTGGACCACCGCATTTGACGCATGAGCCGTGCCCGTTGCTTTTCGGCATCGAGAACAGTGACAGTGGACGAAGCGATCAAACGGCAAGTCGACTTCAAAGCTTACGCCGCCGCAGAGGCAGCTGCCACGTATCTTCATGATGGTGCTCGTCTCGGCAACCCGCGCAGCCTACCATCCGTTCGACAACGAGGGTATGTCCAAATCGGGTCAAGTCATGCCGCGCCACGTCAACTGAACGAGGCGGAGCACCAGCTGCCTGACGCCCGGTCGTGGCGCGGCGGCTTGGAGCTTGGATTATGGCACTGCCCGGCGTTAACCCTGCACGCAATTGATGGCCTGCCGACAATCCCCGCCAGCATGACGGCGTGGGACAATGGCGGCGCCGCCTGTTGCGACGGGACGTGGATGCATCCGTCCTTCTCACGTGCAGGCGGCCGGCGCCTGGAAGGTAGGGCCTGAACGGAGGCTCGAGCTCCAGGAGGCCCGGGAAGCCCGCTGACGGGGAAGCGCCAGCAATGGCGGGGAACCGTCGGCTGCCAAATGGCTGCATGGCCTCGCTGCACCAGCGCCGGCCGAAGAGTGGACCGGGACAGAAACCGCCGTAACGCGGGCGCCGCAAGGCGGCCCAGGGGACCCCCGAGGTCCCAGGGAGCGGCGCACACGCTCCCAGGGAGGCCAGCGCAGGCCTCCCGGGGCCGGAGGACAACCGGCCCTCGGGTCGCCCATGGGGCGCCCGCGTACCCGTCGCACCCCGCCGGTCACGCCGACGGGGGGAAAGGCGCGTGCGCCATTCTCAACAACCCAGCCAATCCGAGGTGAACGTGAACGCACCCACACCCCGATCGACCGTCGACGATGCGATGTCGGAATTCCAGGCCATGCTGCGCGAGGCGCTCGGCGACAGCTCTCCTGACGCTACGGCGAGACCCGTGACACCCGAGGAAAGAGAGGAAGGCCGGTTCCGCTTTGCCGAGGCCGTGCTGGGCCTCGCCTGCCCGGACCCCAGGGCCTGCAGGCATCCGCATTGCCGCCGCAACGCGCGCTGCCGCCACCTCGCGCGCGTCGCGGCCAAGCGGGCCTCGGGCAAGGTGAGCCATCCGAGGCGCACGCCAGGTGCCGAGGCGGCCAGATACGCCGTCTGGGTGCTCATGTCATCGGCGCCCTGAGCGGGCGGCGTGGCAGCCAACGTGTCGCAAATCACCCCCCGAGGGCCCTGGAACAGTACACGCCCCTCGCGTATTCTACCCGCCGGCGCGCAAGGCTTCGCGCCTCGCACATGCAAAGACCAAGCAATGTTTCGGGAGACGTCCACATGCGAAGCACCGCATTGTTTGCACCGAGGCTCGCAGCCGGGATCGGCCTCGCCGGCCTCGTCGCGGCTGCCCTGGCGCTCGAGGTCCATGCCCAGCAGTCCCCGCGGCCGACCAGCGGGCCAGCCGCCAACCCGCTCGACAAGTCGAGCGATCTCCTCGCCAAGACCAAGCAGGACAAGAGCCTCAAACCGCACGCCACGCCGCTGACGGTGACGCCGCCCGACAAGGTCCCCGTCGGCAAGCTGAAGGTTCCGGCCGGCTTCAAGGTGGAGCTGTGGGCGCACGGCATGCCCGGCGCGCGCATGATGACGCGCGGCGACAAGGGCACCATCTTTGCCGGCACGCGGGCGATCGGCAAGGTCTACGCCGTCACCGACAAGGGCGGAGAACGCACGTACAAGGTGATCGCCGAAGGCCTCAAGCAGCCCAACGGCCTCGCCTTCAAGAACGGCTCGCTCTACGTCATCACGGTCGACAAGGCGCTGCGCTTCGACGGCATCGAGGACAAGCTCGATGCGCCCGAGGCGACCGACATCAGCGACAAGATCGATCTGCCCGAGTCGGTGCACCACAACTGGAAGTTCGCCGCCGTCGGCCCCGACAACAAGCTCTACATTGCCATCGGCTCGCCCTGCAACGTCTGCGAGATCAACACCGGCATGCACGGGCAGATCCGGCGCCAGAACCTCGACGGCTCCAACATCGAGATCGTGGCCCGCGGCGTGCGCAACTCGGTCGGCTTCGACTGGCATCCGCAGACCAAGGAGCTGTGGTTCACCGACAACGGCCCCGACTGGGTGAGCTATGACGGCCCGGAAGAGGAGCTGAACCGCGTGGCCGCCAATGCCGAGGGCGCCCACTACGGCTTCCCCTACTGCCATGCCAAGGGCATTCCCGACACCACCGTCAAGCGGCCCAATCCCTGCCTCGGGGTGACCTTGCCGGTCGCCACGCTCGGGCCACACGCGGCGGCTCTGGGCTTGCGCTTCTACACGGGAAGCATGTTCCCGGCGGCCTACAAGAGCTCCGCCTTCATCGCCCGGCGCGGCTCCTGGAACCGGGCGGAGAAGTTCGGCTACGACGTGGTGCAGGCCAAGATCGCCGGCAACAAGGCCACCATCACGCCGTTCCTGACGGGCTTCCTCGACAAGGCCTCCAACGCCTTCTGGGGCCGCCCGGTGGACGTGCAGCCGCTTCCCGACGGCTCGCTGCTGGTCTCCGACGAGCACAACGGGGTGATCTATCGCATTACCTACGGGGGCCCCAAGGCCGCCGGCAAGTGATGCCTTTGCCCGCTATAACGGAAGTGGAGCGGGGGGCTGACCGCAGCGTCCCCTCCGCCCTTGTCGGGGAGGGACAGGGTGGGGGGGATTGCAGAGCATCGAAGGTGGGGGTTCCCCCCACCCCTAACCCCTCCCCGCACCTGCGCCGAAGGCGCACAAGCGAGCTTCGCTCGCTTTGGCCCCTGCGGGGCCAGAGGGGAGGGGAATTCGGGCGCGGCTGTGGTAGGGGAATTGCTCGATCCGCTGCGGGTCGGCGAAGCCGATGGCTGCTCGCGATCGCCGCCGCGCTCTGCGGCGTCGCCCTCACGGGCACCGGCGCGGCGCTTGCCGACGCCCTGCAGGACCGGCTGAAGCAGTGCGCCGCCTGCCACGGCGAGGACGGCAACTCCAGGATGGAGAACATCCCCTCCCTCGCCGGCCAGCCCGAGCTGTTCCTCACCAATCAGATGATCCTGATGCGCGAGCGCGTGCGCCCCTCGGAGGTGATGGAGCCCTTTGTCAAGGGCCTGAAGGACGACGAGATCATCGCGCTCGCCGCGCGCTACGCCAAGCTCGAGCCGCGCCCGAGCGGAGAGGCCGTGGACCGGGCGGTCGTGGCGCGCGGCGCCGAGCTCGCCCAGGCTCTCCGGTGCGGCTCGTGCCACCATGCGACCTACGCCGGCCAGGAGCAGATGCCCCGCCTGGCGCACCAGCGTATCGATTACCTGATCAAGAGCCTCGTCGAGTACCGCAGCGGCATCCGCTCGGGCATCGACACCAGCATGAACGGCGTCATGTACCGTGTCTCCGATTCCGACATCCGCGCCCTGGCGCATTACGTGGCGAGCCTGCGCTGATGGGCCTGCCCGCCTTCCCCGCGCGTTTCAAGTCTTCACGTCAGCTCCGGCGGGACACTCTGCGCCGATCTCGGCGCTGCCGTCTGCGCCAGCGGGAGGCGGCGAGACGGCATATCGGCCGTTGCAGACGGAGATCGTGGGCGGCAGCTGCGTGGCCTCGAAAGCATCGTGGACAGTCTTCAAATCGCGCCAGAAGGCTGCCCACCGCGCGCTGCTGCGCCGGGCGAGATTGTCCTCGGTCATGCGAAACGGGAAGATGTGCACATGGAAGCGGCGCTGACCTTGCTTCAAGGCGGCAGTCACGACGCGCCAGATTTCGTCCATCACCGCGTTGGTCATGGCATAGCAGCCGATCGACGCGCAGCCGCCGTGCACCATCAGGTAGCTGCCCGTGCGCCCATGCGTGCGATCGAGCGCATTGGGAAAGCCCAGATTGAAGGCGCGATGCCAGCGGCTGTTGGGATTGAGCGCCTTGGCATCCACCGTGTAGAGGCCCTCCGGCGCCTGCCAGTCGCCTTCCGCGAGCTTGGGGCCGAGCCCGCCCGACCAGCGGCAGATGGGATAGACCGCGAAGCGACGGAAGCGGTCGCCGCGCTTCATCCAGAGCTCGAGCTCGAACTCGCGCTTGAAGATGCGGATGAACACCGGCGCCCCAAGCGCGAGCCCATGTGCCGCAAGTCGCCCCTTGAAATCATCGAGGTCGGGCGTGCCGGGCAAGCGCGCGCCACTCGCAGCGTGGGCCAGCCGACGCGAGCGCTCGGCCGCGATCTGCAAGCGCTCCCAGTCCCATTGCAGCAGAAGGAGCCCGATCGCGCCCGCAGCCACCAGCAGTGCCAGGACAACCCAAGCCTTGCGCGGGCGCGCAGCAATCCATCGGAGCCGCCGATCCCGGCCCGCGCTCACTCACTTGCCCGAGGAGCCGAAGATGTCGACCTTCGGCCAGAGGCTGCGCCACCAGGGCATCGAGGCGCCCGGCGTCCTGGTCAGGCCGGACATCGGCGCATCGGTCTCCAGTCGGGCCACAGAGCGCAGCCTCTGGCCGGGCACGACGATGCGCTCCTCCGCCACCTGCTCGCCGGGCTTCGGCGTGAACCGGCTGGGCGCCGGCCGCCTGAAGGCAGGACAGGCCGCCCGCGGGTCGAGCTTCCCCGGATCGGCGCCCGAGGACGTCTTGACGTTGACCACGTAGCGCCGATTGCAGACGGCCACGGTCGGCACCTGCCGCGCCAGCTCGAAATAGTCGTAGCCCTCCTTCAGCGTGCGCCAGAAGGCGCGCCACTTGCTCTTGGAGTGCCGAGCCATGTTGGCCGCGGTCATGCGGAAGGGAAAGGCGTGGACATGCACCACGTTTTGTCCGCCGGCGAACGACTCGCGCACCAGAGCGTAGAGCTCCTCCATCAGCGCGTCGGTCATGGCATAGCAGCCGGCCGAGCCGCAGCCGCCGTGGATCATCAGGGCATCCCCGCTGCGCCGGTGGGATTTGTCGAACGGGTTGGGGTAGCCGAGATTGAACGCCAGATGGTACCTCGAGTTGGGGTTCATCTGCTCGCGGGCAACCGTGTAGAACCCCTCCGGCGCCTGCCCGTCGCCCTCCTTCAGCTTGGGCCCCAGCTGGCCCGACCAGTTGCAGATCGGATAGGTCTTGAAGTGGTAGAAGCGCCCGTCGTCGCGCTGCTTCCAGACCTCGAGCTCCAACTCCTCCTTGAAGACGCGGATGAAGATCGGCGCTTGCAGCTCCATGCGCTTCTTGCCGAGCAGCATGGCCGTCTCGTTGGGGAGCGGGGCGAGGTGCGGCGCGCCTGCAAGGTCGAGCCTGGCGCAGGCGGGCAGCAGGCAGGCGAGGGCCGTCAGCGCCAGGATGCGGCGCACATGCCTGAGGCTACCCCCCGAGAACACGGAACCCATGCGCATTTCCCCGAGGCGTCAGTGGGTGCTGAATTGCAGATGCAGCTCTGCACTTGCATCTGTGGCACGTTACCCCATCGGCCGTTTGCCAACAACGGACCGAGCGTCACTCCCCAACAAGCGAGCCGCGACGTTGCATCATCGCCACACGTGAGCGGCGCTCACAGACTGCGCTCACAGACTGCGCCCCATGGCCAGGTACTTCTCGTGACGTTGCCTGCGCACCCCCTCGGGATTGAGGCTGGAGATCTCGGCCAGGGCCTTGGCGACCGCATCGCCCGTCCGGCGGAACACGAGGGCGGCGTCGCGGTGCGCCCCGCCCACGGGCTCGGAAATGATCGCGTCGATCACGCCCAGGCTCTTCAAGTCCTGCGCCGTGATCTTCATGCTGGTGGCTGCATCGATGGCCCGCGCGGGGTCGTGCCACAGGATGGAGGCCGCCGCCTCCGGCGAGGCCACCGTATAGATGGCATGCTCCAGCATCAGCACCCGGTTGGCGGTGGCAATGGCAACGGCCCCGCCGGAGCCGCCTTCGCCGATCACCACCGCGACCAGCGGCACCCCCAGCGAGAGGCACCGATCCGTGGACCGCGCGATCGCCTCGGCCTGCCCGCGCTCCTCGGCGCCGATGCCCGGGTAGGCGCCGGCGGTGTCGACCAGCGTCAGCACCGGCAGGCCGAATTTCTCGGCGAGGTCCATCAGCCGCACCGCCTTGCGATAGCCCTCCGGGCGCGCCATGCCGAAGTTGTGCTTGATGCGGCTCTCGGTGTCGGAGCCCTTCTCGTGGCCGATGATCACGATGGAGCGGCCGCGGAAGCGCCCGAGCCCGCCCATGATGGCGGAGTCCTCCGCGAAGTAGCGGTCGCCCGCGAGCGGGACGAAATCCTCGATCAGTGCGGCAACGTAGTCGAGGCTGTGCGGACGATCCGGATGGCGCGCAACCTGTGTCTTCTGCCAGGGCGTCAGCTTGGCGTAGGTATCGACCAGCGCCTGATGCGCCTTCTGCTGCAGCTTGGCCACCTCATCCGTGATCGAGACGGCATCCTCGTCGCCGTCGATCGCCTTGAGATCGGCGATCTTGCTCTCGAGCTCAGCGACCGGCTTCTCGAAATCGAGGTAGGTACGGACGGTGACTGGTCTGTCCATCAGTCGTCACTAGCGGGGAAGTGGAGCGCGCGCGAGGGCCGCTTGGCGAACATTTGCGGCCAGCTGCCCGATAAGTCAAGGCAACTCGGGTTAACGGCGGCGTCAAGCCCCGGGCGTTACAGGCCCCGGGCGCTAGGGCTTTCGGCTGTCCCCCTTTACGGCCAAAGGGTGGTGATCGAACACGAGCCTCTTCAGCCGCTCCTCCAGCACGTGGGTATAAATCTGCGTCGTGGCGATATCGGCGTGGCCCAGCAACTGCTGCACCGAGCGCAGATCGGCGCCGCGATCGAGCAGATGGCTGGCGAAGGCATGGCGCAGGACGTGCGGCGACACGCGCACGGGGTCGAGCCCGGCCTCGGCCGCCAGCTGCTTCAACTCCTGCCCGAGGCGCTGGCGCGTCAGGTGACCCTGCGCGCCCCGCGATGCGAACAGCCATCTCGTCTCGAGCATGGGAGCCACGCCGTCCTCGAACCCGACGTTCAGATAACGGTCGAGCGCCGATCGGGACGCCTGGGTGAGCGGCACGATACGCTCGCGCCCGCCCTTGCCCTTGATGGTCAGCACGCGGCCATCTCCCGTCAGGACCGAGCGCGGCAGGGTGACGAGCTCGCTCACGCGCATGCCGGTGGCATAGAGCATCTCGATCAGGGCGTGCAGCCGCAGGGCGCGCACGCGCTCGCGGCCCGCCGTGCCTTCGATGCGCCTGCGTGCCGTCTCGATCAGGCGGTCGACCTCGGCCACCGAGAGAGTCCGCGGCAGCGGGCGCGGCCGCCTCGGGCCGGCAAGAGCGCGCGCCGGATCATCCAGGACCAGGCCTTCGGCCGCGAGGAACTTGAAGAGCTGGCGGATGGCGGAAAGGCGCCGCGCGCGCGATGCCGCAGCGAGCCCGCCTTGCGCCGCTGCGCGCAGGTAGGCGGAGATGTCGGCAGGCATCGTGGCCGCAAGGGCCCGGTGTCGCGCCGAGAGGAAGGCCAGGAAGTCGTCGAGATCGCGGCCGTAGGCCTGCAGCGTATTGTCCGCCGCCCCCCTTTCGGCGCTCAGCATCTCCTTGAACCGGCCGACGAGCTCGCGATCCTGCGTCTGCATGGGTCTATGGCATCAGCGCCGGATCTTGATGCCGGGCACCGAGGTCGATATCTCCCTCTGCTCGGGCTCCAGGAGCAGGGCCATCGCAAGAAGCCCGCCGAGGACGACTGCACCCAGCAGCCCGGCAACCGTGAGAAACCGGAAGAGACTAGGCATATGGCGAAGCTGCTCCGGGTGGTGGTCGTGCCTGCGATGGCGCTCCAGCCTACAATGGCGCTATTGTGTTTCCCAGCAACCTGCCGGCCTTGCCGACCGTAAACAGTTTCCCTCTCGCGCCCTGGTCGATGCGGCCGAGCCGTTCAGTGGGTGAGGTGCAAAGCGTCACAACCTCGGGAAGACATGATGCGATTCGCCCCAGGAGGCAAAGACGAGGAGCCCGACGCCGCGCGCGAGCGCAGGATACGCGAGGGCCTCGGCCCCAGATCGATCGTGCTGGTCGGCATGCCGGGGTGCGGCAAGTCGGCCATCGGACGCCGCCTGGCGCCGCGGCTGGAGCTGCCGTTCCTGGACGTGGACGAGGAGATCGAACGCGCCGCCGGCAAGACCATCAAGGAAATATTCGCCGACCATGGCGAGCCGTACTTTCGCGACGGTGAACGGCGGGTGATTGCCCGCCTCCTCACCTCCGGCCCGCAGGTGCTGGCGACAGGCGGGGGCGCGTTGCTCGCGGAGGAGACGCGGGCGAATATCCGCCGCCACGGGATATCGATCTGGGTCAAGGCAGACGTGCCGATCCTGGTGCGGCGGATCGCCAAGCGCAGCAGCCGGCCGCTGTTCGAAGGCCGCGATCCCGAACGCGTGGTGCGGGAGTTGATGGAAGCGCGCGATCCGCTCTATGCAACGGCCGACCTCGTCGTGGAGAGCCGCGATGTCCCGCACGACATCATCGTCGGCGAGATCATCGAGGCCCTGGTCGGCAGCCCGTTGCTTTCCCAGCCGCGCGGCAACTGCGAGGCGCCGTTGCCATGACCTCCTCTGCATCGCACCAGCCGCACGGCGGCCGAGAGGGAGAGCCGGACGAGGCCGTCACCGTGCGCGTCGGGCTCGGCGAGCGCTCCTACGATGTGCTGATCGGCGCCGCCCTGCTGCCGCAGGCCGCGCGCCTGATCCACATGCGGCTCGGCGCGCCGAGGTGCGCCATCGTCACCGACGACAACGTCGCGAGGCACCATCTCCAGGCCCTGGAGCAGGACTTGACGGCGCTCGGCCGGCACGCCGGCACCGTCGTTCTCACTCCGGGTGAGGCAACCAAGAGCTTCGGCGTCCTCGCCGGCCTCTGCGAGCGCCTGCTCGAGATGGGGCTCGAGCGCGGCGGCCTCGTCGTCGCGCTGGGGGGCGGGGTCATCGGCGACCTTGCGGGGCTGGCGGCCAGCCTGGTGCGCCGCGGCATCCGCTTCGTGCAGATTCCGACCACGCTGCTGGCACAGGTCAATTCCTCGGTGGGCGGCAAGACGGGCATCAATACGCCCCAAGGCAAGAACCTCGTCGGCACCTTCTATCAGCCGAGCCTGGTGCTGGCCGACATCGACCTGCTCGCGACCCTGTCGGCGCGCGAGTTTCGCAACGGCTACGTCGAGGCTGCCAAGTACGGCCTGCTCGGCGATGCCGAATTCTTCAGCGGGCTCGAGCAGGATTGGCGCGCTGTATTCACGCACGAGAGGGGTGCGCTGACGAGCCTCGTCGCCATCAGCGTCAAGGGCAAGGCGGAGATCGTCGCGCGTGACGAGACCGAGACCGGCGAGCGCATGCTGCTCAACCTCGGCCACACCTTCGGCCATGCGCTGGAGACCTGGGCCGGCTACTCGCAGAGGCTGCTGCACGGCGAGGCCGTCGCCATCGGCATCTGCCTGGCCTTCGAGCTTTGCCGGGAATTGGGTCTCATCGACGCAGCGGGCGTGGAGCGCGTCACCGCCCATTTCGCCGCCGTCGGCCTGCCGACCCGCATCGCCGACATCCCCGGTGGGCCATCGCCGGATGCCGCGGCCCTCATGAGGATCATGGCCCAGGACAAGAAGGTCCGCGACGGCAGGCTGACCCTGATCCTCGTGCGCGCCATCGGCGCAGCGTTCGTCTCGCGCGACGTGCCCACGCAGACGGTGCAGGACTTCCTGCTGCGCCACACCGGTCCGGAGCGCGCATGAGCGCCAGCGACACGACGCGCCACGCCAAGCTTTGCTCGCGTCGCAGCAAACGACGCTTCAGGCCCCTCAGACCTCGGATCAGGGTGAAAAATGCCATCGCGACCTGCACCAGCCAGCTCGGCCATCCGAGATAACGCAGGACATCGGCAGCCTGCCTGATTTTTCGCTGGTAGAATGCCTCGTTGGTCAGATTGCCGCTGTCAGCGCACCACTCCAGGCTGCCCTCTGCGGCCTCGCGTACCGTTTCGCCGGCCGGCAATCGCTTCGCGAAGGCGATCTCGCGGCGCACGCAGTTCGCCTCCACCCGGCTCCGCAGCGGCTCATCGTAGCCGATGCCACGGCGCATGAGGCGTGCATGCGTTGCCTCGTGCACGATTGCGGCCGCAAGGTCCTCCAGGGATGTCGTTTCCGCGAGCACAAACCGAGCGTCGAGCACGCAGGCATCTATCGACTTGTCGTAGTACGCGGCATTGACCACGACGAGGACCTGCACGCGTCCGAGGTCGCGCAGGAGGCGATTGTACCGGACCCGGTCGTAAAGCTTGATGAGGAGAAGCGCCGCCTCGACACGGCACAGCACCGTCGGTGCCGCGTCATCCGGCTCTGGCGTCGTCGGCAACAGGCCATCGACGCGCTTGCTCGGCGACGTCCGCAGCACGAGCCTGTCGAGCCACCCCTTTACCTTCCCAACTCGCATCGCGGTCTCCACGCAGAGCCGCCCGCGCTCGATTCTTGGCGCGACACGGCATCTGCGCGGACCCCACGCCGGCAGAGGCGGCTTTTTTCGAGGCTAGCCGACGGCCTCGCCGGGGGCGTAGGTGCTGATCGCGAGCGCGTGCACCTTGGTCCTCAGCTCCTCCGCCAGCGTCTCGTTGACGAGGCGCTGACGCGCGAGGCGCGACTTGCCGGCGAACAGGGGGGAGACCACGAGCACGCGAAAATGGCTCTCGCCCGTGCTCGGCGCATGCCCATGACCGGCGTGCAGGTGCGACTCGTTGACGATATCCAGCCTGACGGGCTGCAGCGCGTCCACGAGCTTCTCGCGGATGGTCGTCTCGACCGACATTGATGAAAGACCTCTCGATCCGATGTGTCAACCTGAGGTGCAGTATGGCAGCTGCGCAACGAGGCGGCGCGACGGGCCGCCTGCTGAGCCTTGTGCCCTGACCGGCTAACCCTCATACTTAGGGCAATGAAACTCGATTCAAAACATTTCGACTCTCTGCGTGCCAAGCCTGCGGGCGAGGAAGTGGCACCGCATCCGGCTGCGCCCACCTGCCAGTGGAAGGGCTGCACCAACGCCGGCCTCTACCGCGCCCCCATGGGACGGGGCAAGGAGGGCAAGTACTATCTCTTCTGCCTCGATCACGTGCGGCAATTCAACGCCTCGTACAACTACTTCGACGGCTGGAGCAACGCCGAGGTGGAGGCATTCCAGAAGGATGCCGTGATCGGCCACCGGCCGACATGGAAGGCCGGCGTCTCCGGCGGCAGCGTCGGCTACAAGGCCGGGCTCGGCGGCAGCAATGCCTTCGAGGATCCGCATACCTTCCTTGCGGGGCGTGCACGCCGCACCGGCATCGAGCCCACGCGCAAGCTCAAGCCGCTGGAGCGCAAGGCCCTGGAGGCGCTGGACTTGGCCGAAGGCACCGATCGCGCCGAGATCAAGGCCCGCTTCAAGCAGCTGGTGAAGCGCCACCACCCCGACGCCAACGGCGGCGACAAACGGTCCGAGAACAAGTTGCGTGAAATCATCCAAGCCTATAACTATCTGAAGCAGGCTGGGCTCGTTTGAGACCGCCAGCAAAGATGGAATACTACTCTCTTGGCTGACCCGGTGCAGCACAACTAGACCGGCACTGGGAGCTAACATCCGGAAACGACATATATGCCCGCCCAAGCCCAAGCCGGGGTTCCCGGCATGCCGGACATGAAGGTGTCCGTGCGCCAGCTCTTCGGCATCGATACGGACCTGGAGGTGCCCGCCTACTCCAAGGCCGACGAGCACGTGCCCGACGTCGACAGCGACTACGTCTTCAACCGGGAGGTGACGCTCGCGATCCTCGCCGGCTTCAAGTACAACCGCCGGGTGATGATCCAGGGCTACCACGGCACCGGCAAGTCGACGCACGTGGAGCAGGTGGCCGCCAGGCTCAACTGGCCGCTCGTGCGCATCAATCTGGACAGCCACGTCAGCCGCATCGACCTGATCGGCAAGGATGCCATCGTCCTGAAGGACGGCCTGCAGATCACCGAGTTCAAGGAGGGCATGCTGCCCTACTGCCTGCAGTCCAACACCGCGCTCTGCTTCGACGAGTACGATGCCGGCAGGCCGGATGTCATGTTCGTCATCCAGCGCGTCCTGGAGCAGTCGGGCCGGCTCACGCTGCTCGACCAGTCCAAGGTGATCAGGCCGCATGCGGCCTTCCGCCTGTTCGCGACCACCAACACCGTGGGCCTGGGCGACACCTCGGGTCTCTACCACGGCACCCAGCAGCTCAATCAGGGCCAGATGGACCGCTGGTCGATCGTGGCGACCCTCAACTACCTGCCGCACGACGAGGAGACGCGCATCGTCCTCTCCAAGGTGAAGAGCTTCGCCAAGAGCGAGGCCAAGCGCAAGGTGGTCTCCAACATGGTGCGCGTCGCGGATCTCACGCGCAACGCCTTCATCAACGGTGACCTCTCCACCGTGATGAGCCCGCGCACGGTGCTGACCTGGGCAGAGAACGCCGATATCTTCAACGACCTCGGCTTCGCCTTCCGGATGACCTTCGTCAACAAGTGCGACGAGCTGGAGCGCCCCCTGGTGGCGGAGTTCTACCAGCGCTGCTTCGGCGAGGAGCTGCCCGAGAGCGCGGCCAACGTGGCCTTGTCGTAGGTTGGGTCGATTCAGGCGCAAGTTGGGGGAAGACCCGACAGGTACGTGACCGAGCATGGCACAAACCAAGCACAAGGAAGGCCCGGCGGAGCCCTTCAAGCGCGTTCTGGGGCTGGCCGTGCGCGCCATCGCCGCGGATGGCGAGGTGCAGGTCAGCTACGCCCCGGGCAAGCCGGAGATCGACGGCAAGTCAGTGCAGCTGCCCGAGCCTTCCCGCGTGCCCTCGGCGAGAGAGGTGGCGGTGATCCGCGGCTGGGCCGACAGCCTGGCCCTGACTGCGGCGTGTCACGACGCCAAGCTCCACTCCAGGCTGGCCCCGCGTGCGGGCCCGGCTAAAGCCGTCTTCCAGGCCGTGGAGCGCGCCCGCATCGAGGCGCTGGGCGCCAACCGCATGCCCGGCATGGCGGCCAATCTGACCGCCCGGGTCGAGGACCAGTACGGTCATGGCAGGTATGCGGAAATTACCGAGCGAGACGATGCCCCCCTCGAGGATGCCCTCGCCCTCATCGTGCGCGAGCAGCTCACCGGTGCAGCCCCGCCGAAGACCGCCAAGGCCATGGTGGACCTGTGGCGCCCCTGGATCGAGGAGCGCGCCGGACAGACGCTTTCGCGTCTGACCCAGTTCGCCGACGACCAGGCCGCCTTCGGCCAGGTCATGCGCGACGTCCTGAGGACCCTCGACCTCTCCGACGAGCTCTCCGAGGGCGAGCGCGAGGAGGGCGACCAGGACGAGTCGGAGGGCGGCGACCAGCAGGTCCAGGACCAGCAGGAGGGGCAGGAGGCACAGGACCAGGCCACCGAGGAGGAGCGCGGCGAAGGCCAGGAAGGCGAGCCCGTTGATGCGCCCCAGGACGCCGATTTCGACGAGACCGATGCCGATGGCGACTTCGAGGAGCTGAGCGACGCGCGCGAGCGCAGGCCCAACTTCAACGTCCTCGATAGCCCCGAAGCGTTCGGCTACCGGGTCTTCAACCGGCAGCACGACGAGGAGATAGCGGCCGAGGACCTCTCCACAGCCGACGAGCTGGAACGGCTCCGGTCCTTCCTGGACAAGGAGCTGCGGCACCTGCAGAGCGCCGTCGGCCGGCTTGCCAACCGGCTGCAGCGCAAGCTGATGGCGCAGCAGAGCCGGGCCTGGGACTTCGACCTCGATGAGGGCATGCTCGACGCCGCCCGCCTCACGCGTGTGGTGACCGACCCCCTCCATGCCCTGACGTTCAAGCAGGAGCGCGACACGGTGTTCCGCGACACCGTCGTAACGCTGCTGCTCGACAACTCGGGCAGCATGCGCGGGCGGCCGATCATGGTGGCGGCATGTTGCGCCGACATCCTCGCGCGCACGCTGGAGCGGTGCGGAGTGAAGGTGGAGATCCTGGGCTTCACGACCAAGGCCTGGAAGGGCGGGCAGGCCAGGGAGGCGTGGCTCGCCGCCGGCAAGCCGCCCAATCCGGGCCGCCTCAACGACCTGCGCCACATCGTCTACAAGCCGGCCGACGCGCCCTGGCGCCGCGCCAAGCGCTCCCTCGCCCTGATGATGCGCGAGGGGCTGCTCAAGGAGAACATCGACGGCGAGGCGCTGGCCTGGGCCCACCGCCGGCTGCAGGGGCGGCCCGAGCGGCGGCGCATTCTCATGATGATCTCGGACGGCGCGCCGGTCGACGACTCGACCCTCTCGGTCAACACCGGCAACTATCTCGAGCAGCACCTGCGCCAGGTGATCGAGGAGATCGAGACGCGCTCGGCGGTGGAGCTGATCGCCATCGGCATCGGCCACGACGTGACGCGCTACTATCGCCGCGCGGTGACGATCACCGATCCCGCCGAGCTTGCGGGCGCCATGACCGACAAGCTGTGCGAGCTGTTCGAGGAGGGGGTTACGCCGCATCGCCCCGGCCCGGCGAGGCCTGCCCCACGCCGCAAGCTGCACTGAGCGCAGCCGGGCTTTGGGACCGACTTGGCGCGATCCGTTCGCTGGTCCGGGCACCCAGCTTTGTTGCCGAGGTAACCCGTTGTTATCGCTGCGTAGTGACAATGAGGCATCCGGGAGCGTAGGGGGCGCAGCCAGCCTGCACCGACCCAGTTCCGGCAGATTTCGTTGAGCGCCAGAAAGACCATGACCCACCCGTTCGGTGCCGGCGGCATCTCGCGCCGCGTGCTTCTGGGTGGTCTCGCCGCAAGCGCCTGCATGGCGCGCGCACCCCTGGTCATCGCTCAGCCCCAGGAGGCCAGCGAGGCCGGTGGGTGGACCCCGATTGCCGTCAACGCCAGGGCAATCGCCAGCTTCCAGCCCGGCAGACCCGATGCGAGACGGTTCGGCGAACTCGAGTTTCGCGGCGGCTTGGTGCTTTCGTCAGCGAATGGAGACTTCGGCGGCTGGTCGGGCCTCGTCATGGACGCCGACGGCAAGAGCCTGCTCGCCGTCTCCGACGCCGGCTCCTGGCTCCGCGCCGATGTCAGCTACGCCGGCATCAGGCCCACGGCGATCGCGCGCGCGCGCTTGGGCTCGCTGCGCGCCTTGCGCGGCCGCCCTTTGCGGGACAAACGCGAGCAAGACGCGGAATCGGTCACGCTCCTCGACGGGACCCTCGAGCGCGGCACGCTGCTCGTCGGCTTCGAGCGGCTGCATCGCATCGGGCGCTTCGAGATTCGGGGCGGAAACATAGAGGCGCCGTCCGAATATCTGAGCATACCGGCAGACGCCCGCCGCATGCCACGCAATCAGGGCTTCGAGGCGCTGGCCGTCATCCGGGCGGGCCCGCTCAGGGGCTCGCTCGTCGCCTTTGCCGAGCGCTTCACCAGGGGCAGCGGCTATCATACCGGGTGGATCTGGGTCGGAGGCACACCGCACCGGCTGCAGCTGCGCGACATCGACGGCTTCAATATCACCGACGCGGCCAGTCTCCCGGATGGCGGCCTCCTGGTGCTCGAGCGCTACTTCCGCTGGACCTCCGGGGTCAGCATGCGCATCCGGCGCCTCCAGCCGAGCGAGATCAGGCCGGACGCACGGCTGACGGGCCGCATCCTGTTCCAGGGGGACTCGAGCTACGAGATCGACAACATGGAGGGCATGGCCGTCCATCGCGGCGCCAGCGGGGAAACGGTGATCACCCTGATCTCCGACGACAACTTCAGCCGCCTCCTGCAGCGCACCGTGCTGCTGCAGTTCAGCCTGGCCGGTTGAGCGCGCCAAGTCAGCCAAATCATTCGTGAACCGGCCAGGGGAGACGGCGCGGCGGCGCCTTGCTAGGCGGCCGCCTGCTCGACTTGCCCGGCCTGCGCCTTCGACACAGCCCGCTTCAGCTTCTGGCAGCGCTCCGAGAGCGCATCCTCCTTGGCCTTCAGCAGGAAGGCATCGAGGCCGCCGGCGCGCTCGACCGACTTCAAGGCGTGGGCGCTGATGCGCAGGCGCACCTTGCGCTGCAGCACATCACTGATCAGCGTTACATCGACCAGATTGGGCCTGAACGTCCGCTTGGTCTTGTTCTCGGCGTGGCTGCGCAAATTGCCCGACATCGGGCCCTTGCCGGTCAGCTCGCATCGGCGTGTCATTCGAACGGTCCTTCCAAGTGCGACCTGTGGCGCGGGTCTCGGCTGCGCGGCCGTTCTATACGAGAACCCAGTCGCGTCAAGGCTTTGTGCTCTCCTGGACCACCGGTTACGCTATTCTTCACCGGTCGTGAATAGCGTGCCGGAGACACAGAATTGACGCAAACCCTGCTAGCGTACGCGGGAAGAATCTGGTGGTTGCCGTGCGTCGCTGATCACGTGTAGAGGCTACGTAATGAAACGCCTGGTGCCGATCATCGTCAGTCTTGCAGCGTTCGTCATCGGCGATACCTATGCCAGTCGAGTGCACGCATGGCCTGCCACCGTGCGCGCTGTCTACGAGGTGAATTTCAATGGCTTCACGGTCGGGGCCTTCGAGTTCGTGTCCCAGGCCGAGGAGCAAAGCTACTCCCTGACCGGCAACGCGCAGCTGACCTTGCTGCTCGGCGCGTTCACCTGGATCGGCGAGACCCGGTCGTTCGGATTGATCTCCAACGAGATCCCCAGGCCTGCTGCGTTCTCGTTCGACTTTCGCGCCAACAACAAGTCGGGCTCGACCAGGATCGACTTTGCCAACGGCGGAGTCTTCGATGTCCGGCATACGCCTCCGGCAGCGCTCAAGCCCGATACGGTGCCGCTGCGCGAGCAGCATCTCAAAGGTGTGCTCGATCCCCTCAGCGCCATCATGGTTGTGGCGCGCTATGCCAACCCGGACCCCTGCGATCACCGCCTGCCGATATTCGACGGTAAGGAGCGTTTCGATCTCGTCCTGTCCTACAAGGGACAGGTGAAAGTGAACGAGCAGCAGCCGAGCGGGCAGCCCGCGATCGCCCATGTCTGCCGCGTGAAGTATCGGCCGATTGCCGGCCACAGGATCGATGCCGAGAGCTCGCACCTGGCGACGAGCGATTCGATCGAGGTCTCGTTGCGGCCGATCCCGAGCGCCAATGTCCTCGTTCCCTATCAGATCACGATTCCAACGTTGGTCGGCTACGCCACGATCGTTGCCAAGCGCGTGGAGATCGAATCGCCGGGACTGCCTCAGATCGCCCTCCTGCATTGAAGCGGCCGCGCGATCCCGGCATCGCGCGGCTTCCAGTCTTCCTCCCGGCACCCCGCCAAGCCGCGTTGGGCGCTGCTTTTTGGGCACGAGCCCTTGATCTTGCCGCATCGCTCTGCGATGCCTCGCATAGAACGACGCCAAAGGGCTTCCTGATGAGCCGACATTTGGAACACCGCATCCGCAATGTCACCGCCGTGCTCGGCCCGACCAACACGGGCAAGACGCACCTGGCAATCGAACGCATGCTGGGGCACCAGTCCGGGCTCATCGGTCTGCCGCTGCGCCTGCTGGCCCGCGAGGTCTACGACAAAGTCATCGCCCGGGTCGGCACCGAAGCCGTCGCCCTGATCACTGGCGAGGAGAAGATCAAGCCCGAGCGGCCGCGCTACTACGTGTGCACGGTCGAGGCGATGCCGCGCGAGACGGATGTCGATTTCCTCGCCATCGACGAGGTGCAGCTCGCCGCCGACCCGGAGCGCGGGCATATCTTCACCGACCGTATGCTGCATGCACGTGGCCGGGAGGAGACCCTGCTGCTCGGCGCCCAGACCATGCGCCAGGCCATCGCCGATCTGATACCCGGCGCCAATTTCATCTCCCGGCCCCGCCTGTCGAAGCTCACCTACGCGGGCGAGAAGAAGATCACGCGCCTGCCGAGCCGCACCGCCGTCGTGGCCTTCTCGGCAGCCGAGGTCTACGCGATTGCCGAATTGATGCGCCGCCAGCGGGGAGGCGCCGCCGTCGTGCTGGGCGCACTCAGCCCGCGCACGCGCAACGCCCAGGTGGCCCTCTACCAGTCGGGCGATGTGGACTTCCTGGTTGCGACCGATGCCATTGGCATGGGGCTCAACCTGGACGTCGACCACGTGGCGTTCGCTGGCGCGCGCAAGTTCGACGGCCAGGCGCATCGCGACCTGATCCCGGCGGAGCTGGCGCAGATCGCCGGACGTGCGGGGCGGCACATGAACGACGGCACCTTCGGTGTCACCGGCAATATCCAGCCGTTCTCCAGCGACCAGATCGAGCGGCTCGAGACGCACGCCTTCGACAACGTGAAGTCGCTGCAATGGCGCAATCGCGAGCTCGATTTCGCCTCTCTGGACCGGCTGCGCGAGAGCCTGCGCCGCAGTCCGGTCGAGCAGCGTCTCACCCGGGCGCGCATGGCCGACGATACGCTCGCGCTGGAGAACGTCAGCGGCGACCCCGAGCTGACGGCGCTGGCGGGCTCACCCGACGCGGTGGCGCGCCTGTGGGACGTTTGCCAGGTTCCGGACTATCGCAAGATTTCCACGCAGGATCACGCCGAGCTGGTAGCCACCCTCTACAAGTTCCTGATGAGCCCGGCCGGGCACATCCCGGTGGACTGGTTCGCCAAGCAGGTGGCTTTTGCCGACCGCACCGATGGCGACATCGACACGCTGGCCACGCGCATCTCCCACATCCGCACGTGGACGTTCGTATCGAACCGCCGCGACTGGCTCGACGATCCCGAGCACTGGCAGGGGCGCACGCGCGCGATCGAGGACAGTCTTTCCGACGCCCTGCACGAGTGCCTGACCCAGCGCTTCATCGACCGGCGCACCAGCGCCCTGATGCGCGGCCTCAAGCAGAAGGACGAGCTGGTCGCCGACATCGCTCAGGACGGCGCGGTGCAGGTCGAGAACCACTACGTGGGCCGCCTGCAGGGTTTCCGCTTCTTCCCCGACACGCAGGCCGAAGGGGTCCATGGCAAGGCAGCCCGCAACGCTGCGGCACAAGTGCTCGCCGGGGAGCTCGCCATGCGCACACGCCGCGTGGCGTCAGCCAAGAGCGACGCCTTCAAGCTGAGCCGTACCGGCCAGATCCTCTGGCGCGACGAGGAGATCGGGCGGCTCGAGGCAGGCGACGACCTGCTGAAGCCCATCGTGGTGGTCTCGGCCGACGAGTCCATGAGCGCGGCGGACAAGGAGAAGGTGCAGGAGCGGTTGGTTGCCTGGCTCGCCGAGATTACCACCCAGCGTCTCAAACCCCTGGTCGATATCGCGGCCGCCAAGGACCTGTCCGGGCTTGCACGGGGCATGGCATTCCGGCTGGGCGAAGGCTTGGGGATACTGCGGCGCGAGGCGGTGGCGGAGGAAGTGCGGGCGCTCGATCAGCCCGCCCGGTCGCAGCTGCGCGGCTACGGCGTGCGCTTCGGTGCCTTCAATATCTATTTTCCTGCGCTCCTGAAGCCGGCCGCCGTGGAGCTGGCCTACCGCTTGTGGGTGCTCAAGTGCGGCGCCGCGAGCGGCCTGGACCTCGCAAGTCCACCCGAATTGCCGCGCCCCGGCTTGACATCGCTGGTCGTGGACACGGCCTTGCCCGAGGCCTTCTACCGCATCGCCGGCTATCATCCGTGCGGCTCGCGGGCGGTCAGGATCGACATGCTGGAGAGGCTCGCCGACCAGATCAGACCGCTGGTGGCGTGGCGGGCCGATCCCGCCAACCCCAACCCGCCTCCCAAAGGGGCCACGGGGGACGGCGGCTTCAGGGTGACGCCCGACATGATGTCGATCCTCGGTTGCTCGTTAAACAACGTGGGCGACGTATTGCAGATGCTGGGCTTCCGCCTCGATCGTGTGCCGGTGGCGCCGGTGCCGGCAGAGACAGGACCTGCCGAGGAGCCCGCCGCTGCGGCCGAGGCGACCGATGTGGCCGCTCCAGCGCCCGACGCCGGTGCAGACAGCGCACATCTCGCAGAGCCGGTGCCAGAGGTTGCGCCAGAGGTTGCCGTCACATCGGTCCAGGAGGGCGGCAATGGCGCCTGCGAGCCCGCACCGGCACCCGAGAAGGCGCCGCCGGCTGAAGCCAAGTGGGACGAGATCTGGCGGCCGCGCAGGCAGGGCCGCCAGGACCGCCCCCGCCGCCGCCATCGCGACCATGGGGGAGAGCAATCCCAGGCCGAGGCGCAGCCGCCGGCAGCGCGCGGCAAGGAGGTCTGGCGCAACCGCCGCCAGCAGCGCAAGCAGGGCCCGCCCGGGCGCCGGGAGGAGCGTCCGCGCACCTATGGGCACTCGGCAGCACCGCCGCCCAAGGCAGGCGTCGATCCCGACTCGCCGTTCGCCGCCCTGAGCTCGCTCAAGGCGGCCCTGGAGAGGCAAAGCCAGGACTCATAACGGCGGCCAACATGGGCGTAGATCGCAGCACGCCAGGCCCGCCTTCAGCGCTTCCCCAACGCCTCGACAGGTGGCTCTGGTTTGCCCGGATACTCAAGAGCCGCACCTCGGCGGCCCAGTTGATAGAGGGTGGCAAGGTTCGGGTGAACCGGGTACGGGTGGTCAAGCCCAGCCACACCGTGCAAAAGGGTGATGTCCTGACGATCGCCTTGCGTGGCCAGGTGCGCGTGCTCAGGATACTGGCGGGCGGGACACGCCGCGGACCGCCGCCCGAAGCCAGGCTCCTCTACGAGCCTGTCGTCGACGATGAGGCCCGGCAACCGACCGGCAGGTGAGCCGGTCTGGAGGTGCAAAGTTGCACGAAGGAAGAGAGCCGCCCGGGTCGCCGCGACATCGCGGCACTTGCGCCTTGCGGCGCAGGCCCCATTTGTGTCAACAGATGGTGTCCCCATCGATAAGCGCAGCATGTGTACTACGCTGGCCTTGGCGTGAACGAGCATGACCTACATCGTCAATGACAATTGCATCAAGTGCAAGTACACGGATTGCGTGGAGGTGTGCCCGGTCGATTGCTTTTATGAGGGCGCCAACATGCTGGTCATCCATCCGGATGAGTGCATCGATTGTGGCGTATGCGAGCCTGAGTGTCCGGTCGACGCAATAAAGCCGGACACGGACCGCGGCGTCCAGAAGTGGCTAGAGCTCAACCGCGAGTACTCAGAGAAATGGCCAAATATTACTTCAAAGAAAAAAGCACTCGAGGGTGCAGAAGATTTTCGCGACCAAAAGGACAAGTTCGACAAGTATTTTGATCCGGAACCCGGCTCTGGAGACTAGTTGGCAAACTGCCGGGTCATCTTAACTGCACGCTACGGTTGCGTGAGCCGTCACCGCTGAGTATTTGACGAACTTAAGCATTTTGCGAGGCTGCCGAGCGAGAAACCGCCCCCGCCCGCTTCAAGGTCGGTGAAAATTGTGTTATGGTGGTCAGGTGTGGTCTTGGCGTGAACACACCAGGAACGCACGGCACCAAGTAACGCGGTTTTCCGGCTGCGCGCCCCCCGGCAATGTGCAGTTGGTAATCGCGTCGGGTGCGGCTTTTGAGGTTGGCAGGCGGCTTGCCCGCAGGGCGCGCCGCCAGCGGCGGGTTGGGGCCGACGCGCCGTCCTTCACCTGTCTGTTGCTGCTCGGCGGCGGCACAGGACGGTTTCTAGTCTGCACGCGAATGTAGAGTGAGAACGACATGGCGCAGAAAATGGCCTCGAGCAGGGCGAAGAAAGCCAATAAGAAGCCCGCCAGCCGCAAGGCTGCACACTCCACGCCGGCTGCCAAGTCCGTCAAGCCCAAGCGCAAGCCCGTAGTTGTGAAGAGCCAGGCCAAGCTTGCGCGAAAGCCCGCTCCGGTTAAGCAGAAGCACGCTGCACCGCCTGTCAAGGCTCCCGCAATGAAGCAGCGACCGGTGGAGCCGCAGACGGCGCGGGCGAGCGAGGCTGCCAGGTCCGGCGCACCCGCGGCCAAGGCCGTGGTCGCAATCAAGCGGGCGGCGCCCGTTACGCCTCGTTCGGCAGCGCCGTCCGCCGGCGCCCGCACCATGCCGGCAGCGGTGGCCAAGACGGCGAGCCAGAAGATCATTGCTCCTCCGTCCGGCCATGTGCCCGCGCCCGACAAGGTCGAAAAGGCCGAGGTGCCCAAGAAGCCGGTGCATCAGCGCCACGGGTTCAAGATCAGCGAATGGATCGTGTACCCCGCTCACGGCGTGGGTCGGATCGTTACGATCGAGGAGCAGGAGATCGCCGGAATCTCGCTGGAGCTGTTCGTCATCACCTTCGAGAAGGACAAGATGACGCTCAGGGTCCCGACGGGCAAGTCGCAAAGCGTCGGCATGCGCAAGCTGGCCGACGAGGCGACCGTCAAGAAGGCGATGGAGACCCTCAGAGGGCGGGCTCGCGTCAAGCGCACCATGTGGAGCCGGCGCGCCCAGGAGTACGAGGCCAAGATTAACTCGGGCGATCTGGTCTCGATTGCAGAGGTGGTACGGGACCTCTACCGGTCGGAGAGCCAGCCTGAGCAATCCTACTCTGAGCGCCAGCTCTACGAGGCGGCGCTGGACCGCATGGCGCGCGAGATCGCGGTGGTCGAGAAGCTCGACGAGCGCGGTGCCACTCAGCGCATCACCGAGGTGCTGGCCAAGAGCGCACGCGGACGCCGGCTGGCGGCCGAGGAGGCGGAGACGAAAGCGGCCTGAGCGGCGGCGCCGCGACCGTCGGCGTCCCCACTCGGGCCTTCGTTACGCCATCGTCGACGGGGGGCGGGCGTCTTATCGTCACCGAGAGGCTGCGCCCCCGCTGCCCGCTGTCCGGAAGGCTGTTTACCGGCCCTGGGAGCGGCTCCGGCCGCGATCAGGCGCCTGCCTTCCAGGTACCTGAGAGCATCCCCCCGCCCGAAGCGAGTCTCAGCCGCCCACCGGACCGGCAATTCGATGGGCGGTGTGTGACCCGCGCAGACTCGACCGGCGCGACGCCAATGGCTACGGTCTTCGGTAAAACTCGGGGGAAATAGCCAATGCCGCTGCGTTCGTGCTCTCCGAGGGCAACCGCCGTCGCGCTCCTTGCGTGGGCACTGGCTGCGGTCTCCGCTGGCGCTACGGCGCAACAGGTGCAAGGGCCTGCGCTCGACGTCCCCTTCGTACCGACTCCGACCGAGGTGGTCGAGCGCATGTTGCAGATGGTCGATGTCACGCCGGGTGATTTCGTGATCGACCTGGGCTCTGGCGACGGCCGCATCGCCATCGCCGCCGCCGGGAAGGGCGCACGTGCGCTGGGGGTCGATATCAACCCGCAGCGTGTTCAGGAGGCCCGGGAGAACGCCAGGAAGGCCGGCGTCGAGGACCGGGTGACGTTCCGGGAGGCCAACCTGTTCGACACCAGGATCGGCGAGGCCACGGTCGTCACCATGTATCTGCTGCCCAACGTCAACATGCGCCTGCGGCCACGCCTGCTGGGTGAGCTGAAGCCGGGCACCCGCGTCGTCTCGCACGCGTTTCATCTCGCCGACTGGTCGCCGGATCAGCAGGCCAACATCGGTTACCGCCAGATTTTCATGTGGGTTGTGCCGGCCAAGGTGGCCGGGCGTTGGCGGGTCGAGAGCGCAACGGAAAGCTTCGCGCTGACGCTGGAGCAGAGCTTCCAGAGGATCGAGGGCACCGCGCAGATCGCGGGAATGACCGTGCGAGTTGTCGGTGCCAGTCTGCGCGGGACGGACATCGCATTTGCCCTGCCGGACGGCAGGAAGTTCCAGGGCCGTGTTGCCGGCGATCGTATGGAGTCGCTCCCCGCCCCTGCAGACGGCGACAAGTCGCCGCCGCCGTGGCGCGCAACGCGATCATCGCCCTAGCTCCCGGCACCACTCCCAGGCTTCCTCTTCACAGCCAAGCCCACCACAGCAGGTCCCAGCCATGCCCGAACCGGCCGCCAGCACGACACCGCGCCAGACCCTCTCCACCTGGGACGCGGCTGCCTTTCTGATCGGGATCGTCATCGGCGCGGGCATCTTCAGGCTGCCGCCACTGGTGGCAGCCAACGTCGGCAACGAGGTGCTGTACATCGGCGTCTGGCTGCTCGGCGGCGTGGTGATGCTTGTCGGGGCACTCTGCTATGCCGAGCTCGGCAGCGCCCACCCGGACGCCGGCGGCGAGTACAGTTTCCTGTCGCGCGCGTACGACCGGCCGTTGGCCGTGCTGTTCGGCTGGGCGCGTGGGACCGTGATCCAGACGGGCGCCATCGCCTACGTCGCGTTCGTCTACGGCGAGTATGCGTCGGTCCTGGTGCCGCTCGGACCGTACGCAACCGCCATCCATGCGGCCATCGCAATCGTCGCGCTTTCTGCGGTCAATCTCGTCGGAACGCCGGAAAGCCGCTTGGTGCAGCTGTTGCTCACGCTCCTGACCATCGCCGCGTTGCTGGCGGTCGTCGCCGCCGGCCTGTGGTACGCCGCCGCCGGCGGCAGCAGCCCCTCGTCGTCGACAGCCACTCCCTCATCGGGCGCGCTCGGCTTGGCGCTGGTTTTCGTTCTGTATGCCTACGGCGGATGGAACGAAGCGGCCTACCTGTCCGGCGAGCTGAAGGACGTCCAGCGCAGTATGGCACGCGCCCTCCTGATCGGCACGGGCGTGGTGGTGACCCTCTATCTCCTCGCCAACCTCGCCTATCTCGGCGCCTTTGGATTGCAGGGTCTGCGCGAGACCAGGGCCGTCGGCGCCGACCTGATGCGTGTCGTCCTCGGGGACAAAGGTGCCATGGTTTTCAGCCTGATCGTCTGCATATGCACGCTAAGCACGATCAACGCCACCATCTTCACCGGCGCCCGCTCATACTACGCGCTCGGTCGCGATCTCGCCGTGGCCCGGTTTCTCGGCACCTGGGAGGTTCGCGGCCACAAGCCGACCAACGCACTGATCGTGCAGGGTGTCATATCGCTGGCACTGGTGGCCTTCGGTGCAGCGACGCGCGACGGTTTCGAGGCGATGGTCGCCTATACGGCGCCCGTCTTCTGGTTTTTCCTGCTGCTGGTTGCGATATCGGTGTTCGTGCTGCGCCGCCACCACCGCGACGCTCTGCGCTATCGCATGCCGCTCTACCCCCTGCCGGCCATCCTGCTGGCCATAACCGCGATCTGGATGCTCTATTCCAGCCTCGCCTACGCCGGCAGGGGCGCCATGATCGGCGTCGCCGTGCTCCTACTGGGGACACCGCTCCTGCTCTTGAGGATGCCGGCTTCACCGGAAGCGCAGTGAGCGAGCGCCGAGAGAGCAGCAAAAAGCAGGCAGGCTTCAATGGGGCGCCGCCGGCGGCGCTGCCGGCGCGTCCAGCGTCTCGAGGCTCCCGGCGGCCGAAAGGTCGACGGCGGGCGCGCCGTTGCGCTCCTCTATCCAGCCTCTTACTCGGACGAGCTTGCCTTCGAGCGTCTTGGGGGATTCGGCGCGGTCGCCGAGCAAGCCGCTGTCCTTGCGGCGCAGCGAGACCGAGAAACCGCGTCGCCAGTTGCGATCGAAGTTCAAGTAGATGGTAGCCCGCGTCAGACCGACGCGGATGATCTTTCCCTCGATGATCTGAAAGGTCGCGCGGTAGCGCAGCAGCTCGGCAGGTTTGTTGGCAGGCCGCACCTGATAGGCAGCCTCCGACCAGAGGCCGCGGCGTGCTTCACGGGCTGAGCGCTCGGCGGCGTGCAGCTCCTTGCTGCAACTGCGGTTGCCGGCCAACACATAGGCGCGGGCGAAGCCGGCCTCGATGAGCTCGCGTTGCACCCAGCGCCGCTCCTCGCCCGCGATCAAGAACGCGTGCGCCTGCAGCCGCCCGTAGCGATCGCTGCGTGCGCCGCCGAAGCCGAGCGTGACGGACTTGCCGAGCACGAGGCTGCGCAGCGCGTCCGTCGCTGCCGTTTCGGCCGGCCAGGCGCCCGGATCGGCATCCGCGTCGATGGCGCGTGGCGCGAGCGCGCCGATCAGGCGCAGCTCCGTGCCGTCGTCCAGCACCACGGTCTCGGCGTCGAGGATGCGGGCGACGGTACGCGCGGGACCCGCCTCCAGGTCAGCGCACGCCACCGCGCCGGGCTCGGCACCGGCCGCTGCAGGGATCGCACCGGCGCAAGCGCCCGCCACCGCGGCGGCGCGAGCCAATGCCCACAGCCAGCGGCTCGCCGACGCGTCACGCGCGCAAACCGGAGCCCTGCCGACAATTGCCATGCGACACCGAAACAACAAAAACCGCCGCTTGTGGGCGACGGTTCTTGGAAGGCATTGTGAGGAAGGGATCTCTCGATGCGCCTCACCCCTCAGCAGACCTGGCAACGACCTACTCTCCCGCGTCTTAGGACGAAGTACCATCGGCGCTGGGGCGTTTCACGGCCGAGTTCGGAATGGGATCGGGTGCAGCCACCCCGCTATAATCACCAGGTCGGCTGAAGGGTGAAGTGCAACTGGTCTTGGCGTCGTAGCCGGCGGGTTACGGGACCTTCGGCCCTAACCCGCTCTACAGGCGAATTCTCACCGCCCATCATGGGTCCGGACCCCTGTGTTTCCCCAGGGACCCGCAACCGTCATGATGAGCATTGCTTAATGAGAGCGATCAAGCTCGATCGAGCTATTAGTACCGGTAAGCTCCACGCATTGCTGCGCTTCCACACCCGGCCTATCAACGTGGTGGTCTTCCACGGCTCTCGGGGGAGTTCTAGTTTCGAGGTGGGTTTCCCGCTTAGATGCTTTCAGCGGTTATCCCGTCCGTACGTAGCTACCCTGCTGTGCCGCTGGCGCGACAACAGGTCCACCAGAGGTACGTCCATCCCGGTCCTCTCGTACTGGGGACAGATCCTCTCAAAACTCCTACACCCACGGCAGATAGGGACCGAACTGTCTCACGACGTTCTGAACCCAGCTCACGTACCACTTTAAATGGCGAACAGCCATACCCTTGGGACCGGCTTCAGCCCCAGGATGTGATGAGCCGACATCGAGGTGCCAAACGATGCCGTCGATATGAACTCTTGGGCATCATCAGCCTGTTATCCCCGGCGTACCTTTTATCCGTTGAGCGATGGCCCTTCCACTCAGGACCACCGGATCACTATGACCGACTTTCGTCTCTGCTCAACTCGTCAGTCTCGCAGTCAGGCGGGCTTATGCCATTGCACTCGACGGTTGATTTCCGACCAACCTGAGCCCACCTTCGCACGCCTCCGTTACTGTTTGGGAGGCGACCGCCCCAGTCAAACTGCCTGCCATACAATGTCCCGGACCCGGATGACGGGCCGCGGTTAGACAACCATATCCACAAGGGTGGTATTTCACATTGCGGCTCCACAGAAGCTAGCGCCCCTGCTTCAAAGCCTACCACCTATTCTACACATGCAAACACGATTGCCAGTGTAAAGCTGCAGTAAAGGTGCACGGGGTCTTTCCGTCTAACCGCAGGAACCCCGCATCTTCACGGGGAATTCAATTTCACTGAGGATGTGCTGGAGACAGTGGGGAAGTCGTTACGCCATTCGTGCAGGTCGGAACTTACCCGACAAGGAATTTCGCTACCTTAGGACCGTTATAGTTACGGCCGCCGTTTACCGGGGCTTCGATTCAAAGCTTGCACCTCTCCTCTTAACCTTCCGGCACCGGGCAGGCGTCAGGCCATATACGTCGTCGTTGGACTTAGCATAGCCCTGTGTTTTTGCTAAACAGTCGCCACCCCCTGGTCTGTGCCCTACCGGTCTGGTTGCCCAGATCGGTAGCCCGCTTATCCCGAAGTTACGCGGGTAATTTGCCGAGTTCCTTCAGCACACTTCGCTCAAGCGCCTTGGTATTCTCTACCAGTCCACCTGTGTCGGTTTCGGGTACGGTCTATGCGGGGGCTGTTTCCCGGGACACCTTCGCTGCCAGAGCAATCCGATAAGCTCTGACAACTTACAGCATCCGTCACTCACCCGCTGGCCCACGAATATTAACGTGGTTCCCATCGACTACGGCTTTCGCCCTCGCCTTAGGGGCCGGCTAACCCTGCGCAGATTAGCTTTACGCAGGAACCCTTGGACTTTCGGCGGGAGTGTTTCTCGCACTCCTGTCGTTACTCATGTCAGCATTCGCACTTCCGATACCTCCAGGTGCCCTCACGGGTCACCCTTCGCAGGCTTACGGAACGCTCCTCTACAGCACGCCTTGCGGCGCACCCGCAGCTTCGGTAGACGGCTTTAGCCCCGATACATTTTCGGCGCAGAAACCCTTGTTTAGACCAGTGAGCTGTTACGCTTTCTTTAAAGGATGGCTGCTTCTAAGCCAACCTCCTGGTTGTTTTGGGATTCCCACATCCTTCCACACTTAGCCGTCATTTGGGGACCTTAGCTAGCGGTCAGGGTTGTTTCCCTCTCCACGACGGACGTTAGCACCCGCCGTGTGTCTCCCGGATATCACTTCGAGGTATTCGGAGTTTGGTTAGGTTTGGTAATCCTGTGGGGACCCCTAGCCCATCCAGTGCTCTACCCCCTCGAGTGTTCGTCCGAGGCTCTACCTAAATAGATTTCGAGGAGAACCAGCTATTTCCTGCCTTGATTGGCCTTTCACCCCTATCCACAGCTCATCCGAGGCTTTTTCAACAGACACCGGTTCGGCCCTCCAGCAGGTGTTACCCTGCTTTCAGCCTGGCCATGGATAGATCGACAGGTTTCGGGTCTAATCCGACGAACTGAACGCCCTGTTCAAACTCGCTTTCGCTGCGCCTACGCCTATCGGCTTAAGCTTGCTCGCCAGATTAAGTCGCTGACCCATAATACAAAAGGTACGATGTCACCCAGAACGGATCTTGGGCTCCATCTGTTTGTAGGCATCCGGTTTCAGGTCTATTTCACTCCCCTCGTCGGGGTGCTTTTCACCTTTCCCTCACGGTACTTGTTCGCTATCGGTCGGCAAAGAGTACTTAGGCTTGGAGGGTGGTCCCCCCATGTTCGGACAGGATTTCACGTGCCCCGCCCTACTCAAGGCTTCATCATCGCATTACGTGTACGGGGCTATCACCCACTGAGGCCCAACTTTCCAGAAGGTTCCACTTGTCTTTGATGAAGCACTGGCCTGGTCCGCGTTCGCTCGCCACTACTAACGGAGTCTCGGTTGATGTCCTTTCCTCCGGGTACTTAGATGTTTCAGTTCCCCGGGTTTGCTTTTGATCCCTATGTATTCAGGATCAAATACCTTTTACCAGGCATCAGAAGTCAATCCCCAGATCCCGTTGCCGAGACCTGGTTCCTGACTACTGATCCCTGAAGGTGGGTTGCCCCATTCGGAAATCTACGGGTCAAAGCCTGTTCGCAGCTCACCGTAGCTTATCGCAGCGTACCACGTCCTTCATCGCCTCTTGCCGCCAAGGCATCCTCCGGAATGCCCTTAGGTCACTTGATCGCTCTCATTAGCAATGCTCACCTGAGAAAGCTGGACGAGCCCCGCGCTTTGGAGACGCGAACTCCTTCCCGCTCCTTCTCGGCACGGTGAACACTGCCTATAGAAAGACCAGTTGCATCGAGATAAACCCGATCGGATGGCTTGCGGTTAGCGAGCCAACGACCCCGTTGCACAGAACCGATCCAGACGGCGGCATGCGCCGCATGGATCCATTCATGCCCCGGAGCCAACGTGGATCTCTGTCGGCTGTCCACGCCTCGGGCATATCCCTTCTTCACGATGTTCAAGAGCACCGCCGCTCTGCGAGCGGCGGAACTGACACTCTTCATGCTTGGACACAGACCCGCCTCTGGTCTGGTGGAGCCAGACGGGATCGAACCGACGACCTCCTGCTTGCAAAGCAGGCGCTCTTCCAACTGAGCTATGGCCCCTATCAGGCGACAAAAGCCAGAGATCAGATCGAGGAGACCACGTCGCTTTCAGCACCTTCCGGCCACCGCGGAGAACCCGGCACCGGACTGCCGGTGTCTGGCTCCTGCAATTGGTGGGCCTGGAAAGATTTGAACTTTCGACCTCACGCTTATCAAGCGCGCGCTCTAAC
>CAWIXS010000033.1:0-104438 GCA_963840075.1 uncultured Alphaproteobacteria bacterium
CGAACACGAACGACGCGTCCCGGTTGGCGTCGCAGTGGCCGAAGGCGGCCGCGCGCTGCCACAGCGCCCGCCACACCTTGACGAACTCGGTGCGCCTCGGTCTCGCTCACCTTGGAGGCCACCAGCGGCCGGAGCCCCGGCAAGTCCGGGTCGATGAGCTGCTCGGGCTGCACGGTCTTGGGGTCGACGTTGCCGAAGAGCGGCTCGATCCAGCGCCAGGCGCGCGGCCAGTCGTCACGCGAGTGCTGCTCCTTGGTCCAGGCGATGCCCTTGTTGCGACGCTCAGACTCGCGCAGCGCCATCGCGCGCAGGTAGGCGTCGCCCAGCGACCCGGGAGGGTACTTCGGCTTGGGCGCGGTCGGCCCGAGCCTGGCGCGCCGGGCAGCAGCGCGCCTCATGGTCCGCCAGCGCGACGCTGCGGACGACCTTCGCCTTGAGGCTGACGCACGTCCGGCACGCCGGCCTGTTGGCTCAAGCACGTACTTCACGACAACCCCGAGGTCACATCATGAGCACACCCGGCGGCTTTGCGAAGCCCCTCCCACGCAGTCCGCAGCTTCCGCCGCGCGTCGAGAGCTATTCGGAAATCCCAGCGGGAGCCCGCTTGCTCTACGACACCGACGGCAGCGGCGAGAGCTACAGGCTCAACCACGTCGGCCAGGCTGTCGCGCACTATCGCCGTCTCGCGGCCGAGAACGATGGGCTGGACGTACCGCCCCCACGCAAGATCGTGCGCTTCGACCGCGAGGGTTGGGCTCGGCTGCTGGCTGTCGTGGATCCTGCGGAGCGGGCCTGCTTTTTGCGGCAAGCCGGCGCCAGGAAGATTCTGATCGCAGGGTAAGCTCATGGCGATCAAGCCCAAAACGTTTTCGAGGAGCTTCTCGCCGTCGACAGCGGCGGCGGGAGCACCAGGAGCGCCACTTCGTGGCGCTGAACCGAGCCGCAGCGCGAGCCGTCGTGGCAAATGGCGGCGTCCTGCAGAACGGCGTCAATCAGAATGTGGCGAAAGGCCTGCTGCCGTTCCTGGTCGCGGCCAAGGACCAGCGCAAGCGCCGGGGGCGCCGGTGAGCCAGAGAGACCCCGTGGACGCCCTCCGCGACACCCTCGACGTGCTCTCGCGCGCCGAGGTCGAGCGCGCTTGGGTCGTAGCCGAGGCCGCGAAGAAGGCCCTCGGCTGCGGGAGTCCTGCGCTCCGCGCGGAGACCGCCGCCCATCTGCGTGGCGACGACACTCGCCGAGCTCGGGGCCAACACGCAGCGCCCAAATGATCTCGCCGACGTGCTGCCCGCCGGAGAGGCCCTGCTGACGTATCTGCTGGGCCGGGTTGCGATCATCGTCAGCGAGCAGGCTGCCGCGACCTGAAGGGCCTGCGGATCGGCCGCGGATAGCCCCAACACCACTGACCATCTGGAGCGCTCGCGATGACGACGACCATGAACGTCTCCGTTCACTTGCGTCTTGTCGACCAGCTGACCCGGAACATCCGCACCACCATCCAGGCGCTGCAGCAGTTCGGGCGCGAGGCCCAGAACATCAACCGCATCGCGACCGGCTCGGCAATCTCGAGCCAGTTCAACCGTTTGCATGGGCAGGTCCGCGGGCTCGCCGGCGAGGTGCGCGCGCTCGCGCGGGCGCCGCATGGGGCGCGAGCGGGGCGGGATGTCGATCGAGATCGTGGGCAACCCCTCGTGCGCGGCCGACATGACGGTCGTGGTGATCGGCGTGCGCCCGGGATCGGCCGACGGCATCTGGCGCATCAAGACCGCCAAGCACACGCTCGACGGCCACGGCTTCTCGACCGAGCTGCAGGCGGAGCTGCCCGGGCAGGGCAACCGCCGCCAGGGGCAGGAAGTTGCGGCGCGGAACGAGACCTCCAACACCGGGCCAGCGTCGCTCGGAATCGCGAAGCTTCCTCCCCTCTACTGCCGCTCGAGGCGCAGGACGCGATGGGCGCGTGGCTCGCCGAGTCCTGCGAGGTCAAATCCACCTTCCAGGAGAAGGCGTCGAGGCTCTACGGCTCATGGAAGGCTTATGCCGATCGCGTCGGGGAGACGCCTGGCTCGATCAAGACATTCGGCCCCACGCTGGAGAGCCGAGGCTTCCCTCGTGCACCGAGCCGCAGGGCGGGGAGCGTCTATCAGGGCTTGCGCCTCATTGCCGATGAGGAGCAGCCGCCCTCCTACTGGGACCGTTAGCGGGACAGGTGGCAGATGGTGGCAGATGGTGGCAGGCCGGGGGATCGACCGCCTATACCGCGTGCTCACCAGCCTTGGATGGACCGTCAAGATGACGAACGAGCTACACGACGTGGGCGCCGGCGAGATCGTGCGCGCTCTCCTTGCCGGCCGCGGTATCCTGTCCGATGCCTCAGCACACCTCTCGGCGCGTCTTGGCAGGCGCGTATCACGGCCATGCTCGCGTCACGCATGGCCGCGTCTCCGATCCTCAATCAGATCGCCCAGATCGCCTGGGAGCGAGGCGCTGAGAAGGCCATCGAGAGATTCCACGAGGCACAACGGGCCCAGCGGGCAAGCAAGCCAGCCGCTGGCAGCGGCAAGCGCGCTGACGGCTCTGGCCCTCTTGGCGTGGCGGGCGATGTTGACGCTTCTGACGGGCCCAACGCGCGCACGCGCGCGCGCCCGTCATGGGGTGTTACGGCGGCCGATGTCCAGGCTGCGCGCGACATGCGCCTGTGCATGGCGCGGACGCGGCAAGGCTACCCGTGCACGCGACGTGTCGTTCCTGGCCGAAACCGCTGCCCCAGTCATGGCGGCCTGAGCAGCGGTCCGAAAACTCAGGAAGGGCGGGAGCGCATTGCCCGTGCGGCGCGCGAGCGCTGGCGGCGCCATAGAGGAGGGCGCAGCCGATGAACTGCAAGCAACCTTCTCCCTCGCGGGAGGCACGTCGAGCCTGCTGCTTTCATCCGGCATGGCCGCCGCCACGACCGCCTTTCTTGCCCTGGAGAGGCCGGCCCACGTGATCGCCCCGAGGATCATGTATTGGCCTCTGCGCAAGTGGCTGCAGGAGGACGCAGCAAGCCACGCGATCGACGTGACCCTCGTCGGAGCCAGCGAGCCGGCGGCCGTTGCCGCGGCCGTGCGGCCGGGCGAGACCAGGCTCATTTGGATCGAGACGCCCGGCAACCCCCTCTGGACGATCACTGACATCGCGGAGACGGCGCGTCTCGCCCATGCCGCCGGCGCGTTGCTGGGGGTCGACTCCACGGTGGCGACCCCAGTGCTCTCGCGCCCTCTCGCCCTCGGCGCCGACGTCGTCATGCATTCCGCGACCAAGTATCTCAACGGCCACTCGGACGTGATCGCCGGCGTCCTGGTGTTCGCCCGCAACGATGCCTACAGCAGAAGGGCGGCTCGCGTTCGCGACGACGCTGGGCAGCATCCTGGGGCCGTTCGAGGCGGCCTTGCTGTTGCGGGGCCTGCGCACCTTGCATGTCCGTGTGCGCCACCAATCCGCGTCCGCCATGAGCATCGCCCGCCGCCTGGCCCGTCATGAGCGCATCGAGGCGGTGCTCTACCCGGGGCTCGAGACGCACCCCGGCCATGCCGTCGCTGCAAGCCAGATGCGGGACGGCTTCGGCGGCATGCTGTCGGTGCGGCTCAAGGGCGGTGAGGCAGCCGCCATCGCCGCTGCGCCCCGCGTCGAGGTGTGGAAGCGGGCGACCTCGCTCGGCGGCGTCGCGAGCCTCGTTGAGCATCGCGCCAGCGTCGAGGGACCCGACTCACCCTGTCCGCCGGACCTCCTGCGACTTTCGGTTGGTCTCGAGAGCGTGGACGACCTGATCGATGACCTCGAGCAGGCGACAGGAGCCTCGTCCTAGGCCACGCCATCAGGTCGGGCCGGCCAACGCACCGACGCTCTCGTACGTCTCTTCTACCCTCCCATAGCTGCCGAAGTTGCTGCGCCGCCGAAATCTTCCGGGTCGTGCCACAATCGGCTGTGAGGATCCGCCTACAATCCGGTACAGACTAGGCGATGTCATGCGCCGTCCTGTAGTCGGATGACGCTGAAGTCTCGCGTCTATGCCGCGGCGCGCTTTGCCTCGATCGCAAACGGGCTGAGCCCGAGCCACGTCTGGATCTTGCCCGCAATGTCCTGGTCTCCCGTGAGCACGACCTTCGCGCCCTCTTTCTTGACCGTCGTAAGCCCCATCCAGATTGCGGTCATTGTGCGCAGGTCGGTCGCGACGTAGAGATCGACATCGAACCCCGGATCGGTCCAGCAAAGATCCACCTCGCCGAGTGGTTCGACGACCAGCCACCAGGAGCGCTTTGGAACCGGCAGCTCGTGGTACAGAAACTGTATCACCGTGCGCCGGTTGGGCAGGGGAGTGGGGTTCAGGTTGCGCCGCATGTCCCACATGAGCAGCGACGGATCCAGGTTCTTGAGCGACTTGCGGGCCTCGACCCACTTCTGGCCCCAGAAGCCCACCGCCTCGACCACGGCGCGCAGGTCTTTGCCCGACTCGGTCAAGCGATACTCAAAGACGCCTTTCTCCGACTTCAGCTCCGTGCGCTCGACGGCGCCTGCCAACTCTAGCTCTTTGAGCCGCTGAGACAAGAGTGTCGGGGACATTTTTGGAACACCACGACGCAGGTCATTGAAGCGCGTCGATCCGGCAACCAGCTCCCGCAGCAGAACCACGGTCCACCGCGTACACAACACCTCGGCGGCCATCGCGACGGGACAGAACTGCTTGTATCCGTGCTGCGTCATTTGTCGGCCTCTCGATGCGTTGCAGCGAGACCTTAGGTCCTGCGTCGTCATACGACTAGTCCAGACTCTGTACCGGCCCGCTCCAGTTCCTGGACTGGATTGCAGCGGCGTTCTCCTGTGAACCTTCGTGCAAGGCGTTTGGCAATTCATGCGCCGAACAAGGAACCACAGGAGCACAAGACAATGACAGTGTACGTGATCGCAGATATCAAGGTGACAGACGACAAGTGGGTGCCGGCTTACGCCGCATCGGTGCATGATCTGGTGCACAAGCACGGCGGCAAGTATCTGTCGCGGAGCGGCAACGTGAAGACTCTGGAGGGAAAGCCTCTGGATACCACGCTCATCGCGCTGATGGCGTTCCCGACTGCGCAGGCCGCACAGGCCTTCGTCGCCGATCCCAAGTACGCACCATACGTGGCGGCCCGTCAGGCCGGCAGCGAAAGCCGTTTCCAGCTGATCGATGACGTCGATCTTGCGGGAACAATTCCGTACCTTCCAAAGGGCTAACGATAAGGCGGAAGTCGGCATCGCCGACTTCCGCAGCGGTCAAGAGTACGCATGCCGCCTGGCGCGTCGGCACGGGGTAAGTGCCTCTGTAACCGGAAGGAATCGCTGCACCGCCGAAGACTTCCGGGTCGTGCCAGTGAACGAACCCGCTCACGCGGGAGCGCGCTGCGCGCAAGATGGTGCTCGGGGAGAAGTCGAGCCCCAGCTGAGATGAGGTGACGGGGCGGGTGCTCCGTCTTGAGGATCGAGGGGTCGTTGAACCTCACCTCAAGACAGGAGACCCCGATGAGCGAGAAGCCCATCAGCCCGCTGCGCCAGCGCATGATCGAAGACATGACCGTGCGCAACTTCGTGGAGAAGACGAAGAGCGACTACGTCCGCCACGTCAAGAGCCTGGCGGCCTTCCTCGGCCGCTCCCCCGACACGGCAACGCCGGAGGACCTGCGCCGCTTGCAGCTCGACCAGACCAGGACCGGTGTGCGTCCGCCAACCGTCAACGGCTCGGTGGCCGCCTTGCGCTTCTTCTTCACGGTGACGCTCGATCGTCCCGAGATGGCCCGGCACCTCACGTTCGTGCACGAGCCGCGCCGGGTGCCGATCGTGATGAGCCCGGAGGAGGTGGCGCGCTTCCTGGAGTCGGCACCGGGGCCGAAGTGGAAGGCGGCGCTCAGCGCGGCCTACGGCGCAGGCCTGCGCGTATCCGAAGCCGTGGCGCTGAAGGTGTCGGATGTCGACAGCCAGCGCATGCTGCTCCGCATCGAGCAGGGCAAGGGCCGCAAGGATCGACATGCGATGCTCTCCCCGCAGCTGCTCGAGCTGTTGCGCGACTGGTATCGCATCGCGCGGCCCCCGGTGTGGCTGTTGCCTGGACAGAACCCGGTGAACCACATCACGGCGCGGCAGCTCTCGCGCGTCGTCTACGACACCGCTGCGGCGGCCGAGATCAAGAAGCGGGTGTCGCCGCACACGCTGCGGCACAGCTTCGCCACCCACCTGTTGGAGCAGAACATCGACATCCGCGTGATCCAGGTGCTGTTGGGTCACGCCAGGCTCGAGAGCAGCGCGCTCTACACGCGGGTCGCCACCAACACGATCCGCGCGGTCATGAGCCCGCTCGACCGGCTGACGCCGATCCGTTCCAAGAAGGAGGGCCCGCCCAGGCAGCACGCGGCTCATGTCCCGCCCCGCTCTGGAGGTCGCGGACATCTTCCGCGACCACGGGGCCGCCTGGCGTCAAGCCAATCGCGGCCACGTGAGCCTCGCCCAGCTCAAGGCGATGAGCGCCATCGAGAGCTGCCGCACGGCGGCTCTCGGCGGGCACGTTGCGCGCTGCGAGGACTGCGCCCACACGACCATCGCCTACAACAGCTGCCGCAATCGGCACTGCCCGAAGTGCCAGGCCGCCGCGGCGCGCGCGTGGATGGAGGAGCGCCAGGCCGAGCTGTTGTCCGTGCCCTATTTCCACATCGTCTTCACGCTGCCCTCCGAGATCGGCGACATCGCCTGCCAGAACAAGGCGGCGATCTACGACCTCTTGTTCAAGGCCTCGGCCGAGACCATGCTCACCATCGCTGCCGACCCCAAGCACCTGGGCGTTCATCCGCCGCTTCCTGCTCCACGTCCTGCCCAAGGGCTTCCACCGCATCCGCCACTACGGCCTCCTCGCCGGCGGAGCGCGCGAGGAGAACATCGCGCAGGCTCGCGAGCTTCTGGACACCGCTGCAAGCACCGCCACCGATCCCAAAGACGAAGCTGCCCCCGATGACGGACCTCAATCCGCGCTCGCCACCCCGTGCCCCTGCTGCGGCGGCCGCATGATCGTCATCGACACCTTCCACGCCGGCTGCCAGCCACGTTACGCGCCGACCATCAGGATCGACACGTCATGATCACCCCGTCCTGCATCTGCAGCGGTGCCGATCACTGGCGCCGGTCATCCGCCGGCTGCGATGGCGCTTGTCCGCAACGATACGCTGCGCGGGACATAGACCCTCGGTCACATGCAGATCGAGGCGCCCAACGCAGCCTGACGCCACGGCCCCGCCCCATCGCCAGCCCAGCCGACACAGCCCAGCGTCGCTCGCCTCGGTCCGGCCACCACCCCACTACCGCGAAATCCCCATAGCACTCGCGGCGCCCTCTTCCCCCCACTACCCGCGGGTTCCTTCCCTGGAGGCTTTCGGACGCCGGCCCCGGTGCCAGCCGCCCCGTCGCCATGGGCCGGCATCCGAAACCCTTCACAATACCGGTAAAAGTGGTATTAGGATGATCAGTCGTAGCGTGTTCTTTGGGCAACGCCAATGCCACGACGAACTGCATTGATCTACTTGAAAGGCAACCATGACACGCATCGAATGTCGCGCCGAGGTGACAACGCAGTGGCGTGACTGATCGCAAGCTCGGAGCACAGGCAGCTATCGCGGGTTCGTGGTGGCGGCATAAGGAGGCCTGCGCGGCGGTGAACAGCACGGAGGCCCAGAGCCCCGGCGAAGCGGTGCGATACCCCACCGGCGAAAGCAGAAGTAGCCGACGCCAGTGATCAAAGCGACGGCGCGCTACGGCTTGACGGGACATTGCCTCATGCAGCGCAGGCAGCGTCCCGAGTTCGGTGGGATCGGCTGCGCAACACTGCAACCCTGTTGGGCAGGTAGGAGCCGGGCATTGACAGCGCAGCGCATGCAATCGCCGCTCGATGCCATCGCACAGCAATATTGGCCTTGAGGGCACCTGACGAAATCGCGCACGACAGTGAGGCCGGCGGAAACGACGAAATTGTTCGGCAATACCAGGATGAGCGTGCGTGGTCCGAGCAGGGCATTGTCCGCTTGGCGGGCTTGTCAGCCATGGTTGCGAATCCGTCAAACGGCTTCGCGGAGCCTGCCCCGGCCCGTACGTCTGCCCGCAAGACAGGGGCCGCGCTGGTTTCGGGCGCACCACCCGGACGCGGCCTCGACCGTGCTCATCACGATCGACCTTGGACGAAAAGTGCGCGCCCGTGAGGACTGTAATCCAAGTCAATTATCCGTTATCGTGTCCGTGACGTTTGACTTGCCTGCATCAGCAGCCTACGGTTTACTTGGTGTGATGCCAAATTGCGGATCGCGGCAAACATCACAAAACGCTAGAGTGTGCGCGCACGGGAAGGGGTCTTGTGTGCATCACGGGACCATCCGTGAGGGAGATCTTGGCACCCAATTCAGGCTCGAAAGGGGGTTTTACCATGCATACCAAGTACAGCAGCCCGACTATTGCTTTCTTGCTGACCGCCGTGTGGCTGATCATGATTGGCACAAGCAACGTAAGTGCGCAAGACAGCGCCAAAACCTATGTGAACGTATCAACGGGATTCTGCTTGGACAGCAACGCCGAAGGCAAAGTCTATGCTCTCGCCTGCAATGGGGGAAACTATCAGAACTGGAAACGCCAAGGAAAGAGCGTGGTCAACGTGTCGACTGGCTTTTGCCTCGACGGCAATGCCGAGGGCAAGGTCTATACGCTGACGTGCAACGGCGGCAACTACCAAAATTGGGAGAAGCGCGGAGACAACTATGTCAGCGTGTCGACCGGCTTCTGCCTCGACAGCAACGCCAAGGGGGAGGTCTATGCCCTCGCCTGCAACGGTGGCAACTACCAGAATTGGAAGTGATGCTGAAAAATCGGCCGACGTAGGATGCCATCCTTCCCGGCATTGTTTTTGAAGCGGGTGTCGGCTGATCCCGGCCTCTGATCAGGCGGGGATCAGCCGCGGCAGCTTGGCGAGAGTGAATGCCGGCCATGGCGAAGACGCACTGCGCCCCGACCTTGCCAATGCCACGCAGCATGGTCTTCGCCAAGGGACCGATCGTCTTGCCCCAGCCGAACGGCTCCTCCGCCTGCTTGCGCTTCCGTTGGCTGACGGCGTAGCCCGGACGCCGCGTCGTGCGTGCATCGATGGCGGAGCCTTTCGGCTTCCGCGCCACGTGCGGTGTCACGCACATGCGCCGAAGCGCAGCGACGAAGCCCTTGTCGGCGCCGCGCGTGACGCGCCGACTCGAGGTTGCGGCCGATCGGCAGCTCGACGATGGTCTCGGCGCTGGTGGTCTGGGCGTTGGCATTCATGGCTGTCTTTCGGCTGGCTGTCGGGTTGCTGTGTGGCGCTCTTGGGTGTCTTGCTGTCGGGGCTCTTCGGGGGCGGCGGCGTCGCGTCCGGCGGCGGCGTCGCGTCCGGCGGCGGCGCCTCATCGGGGGCCGGCGGTTTCGGCCGGAAGCTCTTGAACGAGGCCCACGCCTCGACGAGCGTGCCATCGACCGAGAATGCTCGTCCGACAGGAGCGGCGCCATCTCGGGGCGGACGCGGCATAGCTCGCTGCAATGCGGCGGGCAACACGCCACATGCAGGCGAGGCGCCCGCGCGACAACTGCCGAGAGCCGTTCGAGGTACAATGGCTTCGGTGTTTGCACCCAATCGGGCTGCCAGAACATCTGGTCGATGTGCGTGACCGGGAGGCCTGATACATCGCCGAGGCGCAGCGCGAAGGTCGATTTGCCGGTCCCGGAGCTTCCGATGACCACGACGCGCTGGAACGGTACGGAAATGGTGGCACCAAGTTTCTACCCGGGCTACGCGCGCCGTTGCGGGTGTCGTTTCTCGCCGCACTCAAGGCTCATGAAGCTTCCAACGTACCTGAGCTCCAACTCGCCGCGCAGCAGGTCCATGACAACCTCGTCGTAGCGACGATTGTTGAGAAGGTTGGCCCCACACAGCCGGCCGGCAATCTTGAACCCGAGCCGGTCGTAAACACGCCGGGCTGCTTCGTTGTATTCGTGGACCTCCACCTTGATGCTGTGGAGATTTCGAAAGAAGAATCGATACTCGCAAATCAATCGCGTGGCTTCGGTGCCGAACCCCCTCCTTCGCGCCGTAGGCTCTCCGATACCAACGAATTGCAACCATCGCGTGGGTGATATCGCGAAGACCACCGAAGCCGACGAAGCGACCGTTAGCCAGTTCGATCACCGCAAATTCGGCACCATCAGGCCTGAACTTCGAGTTCCGTTTGAAAGCATCTTGGCGCATCTCAAGGGTATGCGCTTCCCCTGGCGTCCCAATCCGCGCTGTGAACTCAAGATCCTGGTTCCATCGGGCGATGATGGGAACATCGTCCATGCGCATTGCCGACAATCCCACGGTGCCGCCTATCAGCAGCAATGGGCGCGAATCGGTGTTGATCTCCAATGACCTCAAGGAGGACACGACGAATGATGCTCGCCAATGCAGCCGCTGTCTCCTCCTAACCCTAGGAGCCTGTCCACTTATGTGGGTAGGGAGCCTGGCGAGGGGCGGATGGGACAGGATTGGGCACGAAAGGCCGCCAGGAGCGGCCTCAGGCGGCCGCAAGCCTCGCTTCCTGCGGCATCGACGTCGCGGCGGACAGACTCCACCTCTGAGCCAGCTTCAGCAGGTTGTGGGCGGTGCAGACCAACGCCCATTCGCCGCGCACCTTCTCGAGCCCCGCAGCAGGAACTGGCGGAAGCCGCGCGCCTGCTTGATCTGCCCGAACACCGGCTCGACCACCTGCTTGCGCAGCCGGTAGGGGCTGGCGTGGCCGCCCGACTTGATCTTTGCACGCATGGCCTCGACCCGCGTCGGCGCCTTGCTCCGTTGCCCAGAGCCCGTCGCGGTGGCGGCATCGGCCGGTGCAACCTCCTCCTGGGCCGCCGCGCCGGCAACGGCGTCCCTCGCCCGGCCGGTCGCCACGTAGGCGTCGATCTTGCGCTCCTCCAGCCCGGCAAGATTGGCCTCCGAGCAGTAGCCCGCGTCCGCCGACGCCTGCTCCGGCTTCCGCCCGAGGTTGGCCTCCACGGCATCGGCCATCCCCAGCAGCTGGCCGCTGTCGGCCGCGCTTTGCGTCACATCGTGCGCCACGATCACCTGCGCCTGCGCATCGACCGCGATCTGGCCGTTGCAGGCCTGCACGAAGCCGTCCTTCGACTTCATGATCCGGCTCTCCGGATCGGTGAAGTTGCGCTGCGCCTTGCCGTCCGGCTGCATCGCTCGGCGGCTTCGGGGCAAAGCCGTTCTTCTTGCGGCCTTCCGCGATGCGCTTCTCCTCCGCTTCTGCCCGGCGCCGCGTCTCCTCCTCCGCAGCCGCCTTGGCCTCCGCCTCCAGCTCGGCCTGCGCGGCCCGGATCTTGGCCGCCCGCCGCTTCTTGTCGGCCACCCAGGCGGGCAGCTCGTCGCCGCGCTTGTCCCGGCCGTAGAGCTTGTCCTCCGCCGCATCGGCCGCCTCGGCCGCGGCCAGCCACTGGTCGACCTCCGCTTCCAGCTCGCTCGCCCGCGCCTCCATCCGCCCGTACGACATCGCCTTGTGCTTGGAGGCGTTGGCCCTGATCTTCGAGCCGTCGAACGCCACATGCCCGAGCCGCATCAGCCCGGCCGCCTCGCACAGCTTGAGAACCTGCACGAACAGCGCCTTCAGCGCCGGCAGGTGCCGCTTGCGGAAATCGGAGATGGTGCGGAAGTCCGGCGGATCCCCGGCCACGATCATCATGAAGTCGGCGCGCTCCCTGCACGCCTTGGCAAGGCGCCGCGACGAACCGATGCCGCTGGCGTAGCCGTTGAGCAGCAGCGCCGTCATCAGCGCCGGATGGAACGCCGGCTGGCCCAGCGTGCTCGCGTAGCTGGCCTCGATCTCGCTCAGGTCGAGATGCTCGCGCACCAGCGCAACGATGAAGCGCGATGGGTGATCCTTCGGCACATAGTCCTGCACGCTCGGCGGCAGCAGCTGCGCCGCGTCGATCTTCAAGCGGCGATAATGCTTGCTCATGCCCTGGGTGCAGGCCAGCCCATAGGCGTGGCGCAGGATGTCCTCCCTGCAGATCTTGTCGTAGAGCACGTAGAAGCGGAAGGCGGGCTCCACCTTCGCCTTGCAATAGAGCTTCCTCTGAAGGCTCCGGATCTTCTCAGGTGTTGCCAGGCTCATCGCCAATCACCTTCACCTCACCATCTTCGAAAGCGCACCAGAAGTCAGGGTCCTTTGCTCCGCCGGCATTACCCCGCCTCCACGCTCCAATGACCCTGTCCGACTCCCGCCAGGACCGCCGCCTTCCGCGACGTTGAGGCGCTACCCTCGCCCGTGACGCCCGCAACGGGTCTCCCCCTATAACTACCAACCACCTTTCCGACGTGCCGTGCCCACTACCCCGGCGGATCGAGCGGGTGCGCGTGTCGATTGCTTCCCAGCTCGCTGGAGCCTTCCCCAAATGGCAGGAGGGTCGGCATCCGCATTGTCACTTTCGAGGCCTGCTCAGGCTTCACTCGCGTTACGGCCCGCCGGATCGCTCAGCCGCCCAAGGCGACCTTTGTCGCGAGGCTCCGACCCAGCCAGTTGCCCGGCCGAGCCGCTCGCCAGCTTCCGGATTCAATCGACAATTATCCGGGTGGAACCCTCCTCCACTGATGATCCGCGCCTTCGGAGCGCAGGTAGAGTCGAGGATGGGGCGCGGTAGCTTGGGGCCTATGGCCAACGCTCCGTTTCCCATCCCCGCTCATCGAACCGGACATGCCGATCTCCGGCATCCGGCTCTCCGACTGGCTTCACCGCAAGGCCCACGACGAGGCAGCTCGAGGCAAGCGCTCCAGGCCGAGCACACCGCGTTCACCATGGATCACGCCGAAGGTGAACCGCCGGTTGCCGCGGCCCTGCACCTTGTGCCGCCGGGCGAGGAATGCGCGTACGCGCTCGGTGACGTAGTGATCGATGCTGCGGAATGCCGCCCCTCGCGTCCCGTAGCAGAAGTAGTTCGACCAGCCGCGCAGAGACCTGTTCAGCGTGTCGCGCACGTCCACCCACGGATCGAGGTTGTTGGGCACCAGCAGATCACTCACTTTCGTCTTGAGCCGTTGCACGCTCTTCTTGGACGGGCTCGCGCCCAGGTACCACTTGCCGTTCGACTTGAACCAATGCGGGCCGAACGAGTAGCCAAGGAAGTCGAAGCGTTCCTGCCGAGCGTTCTTCAGCGAGGTCTTGGCCTCGTTGATGGTCAGCCCGAGCCTCATCATCACCGCCTTCGCCCACGCCAGCGCCTCGGCCGCACGACCGCGGCTGAGGATGACAAAGTCGTCGGCATAGGAGACGATATGGGCACGGAACGCTTCGCCACGCCCGCTCAGACGCCAGTGCTTCAGGAAGCGGTTCATGTAGATGTTGGCGAGCAGCGGGCTTGCGACGCCACCCTGCGGCGTGCCGCGTGTGTTGCCCTTGCCACCAACGATCCGCCGCTTCCCGTCGCCATCCCGCTCCTCGACCGGCGCCTTGAGCCACATCTTGATGAGGGCCAAGACGTGCCGATCGACGATGCGCCGGGCCACGCACTGCATCAGGTCCCGGTGCGGAATGTTATCGAAGTACTTCGATAAATCTGCGTCCACTACGTCAGTGTAGCCCCGACAGAGATGCCGGTGAACCTCCTTGACTGCGTCTACCGCCCCACGTCGGGGACGATAGCCGTACGCATTGTCCTCGAAGTCGGCCTCGAAGATCGGCTCCAGCACGAGCTTGGCGGCGGTCTGCACCACCCGGTCCCGGATGGTTGGAATGCCGAGCGGACGCTCGCCTCCATCCGGTTTCGGGATCATCACCCGCCGCACCGGATCGGGCCGGTACGTCTTCGAGACCAGTTCCTCGCGCAGGCCCGCCAGCCATGCCTCCAGGCCCTGCTCCTCGATCTGCAGCGAAGCTCACCCCATCCACACCCGGAGCGCCCGCATTGGTCACGGGCCAGCCCGTAGGCGTGGCGCAGGATGTCCTCACGGCAGATCTTGTCGTAGAGCACGTAGAAGCGGAAGGCAGGCTCCACCTTCGCCTTGCGATAGAGCTTCCTCTGAAGGCTCCGGATCTTCTCAGGTGTTGCCAGGCTCATCGCCAATCACCTTCACCTCACCATCTTCGAAAGCGCACCAGAAGTCAGGGTCCTTTGCTCCGCCGGCGTTACCCGGCCTCGTCATGTCGGAGACATGCTCCGCATGTACGCTCATACGACCCTGTCCGACTCCCGCCAGGCCGCCGCCTTAAGCGACGTTGAGGCCGCTACCCTCGCCACCGACGGGTCTCCCCCGATTACCCGAACCACCTTTCCGTCATGCCGAAGGCGTGCTTCGCACGATGGCCGTGCCCACTACCCCGGCGGACCGAGCGGGTGCGCGTGTCGATTGCTTCCCCGCCCATGCAGCCTTCCCCCTCTGGCAGGTGGGTCGGCATCCGCATTGTCACTTTCGAGGCCTGCTCAGGCTTCACTCGCGTTACGGCCCGCCGGATCGCTCAGCCGCCCAAGGCGACCTTTGTCGCGAGGCTCCGACCCGGCCAGTTACCCGACCAAGCCGCTCGCCAGCTTCCGGACCTATCGACAATTATTCGGGTGGAACCCTCCTCCACTGATGATTCGCGCCTTCGGGGCGCACTGCCAGATCCGGACCAAGTCCCGCCTCGGAGGCCCGGCTTGCGCATATGTGCCACACCAAAGTAATCGCCTCATTCCCGTCCGCTCGACTGCTCTAAGGTTTCGGCATATGCTCAGCGCCGTGATAGCAGTTGTGTGACACGGTGATTTGGGAGAAGCCATGAAAGGACGCGTACTTTGCTTTTTGCTGATAATGCTGTTGCTTTCGGTGCCAATTACTGGCGCTCAACCGGTTGTGCTCAAGGCCAACCTGCAGGCGGCGATCTCCAATCCGTTCTACGGCAAGAGCCTCGCGCGCCTGAAAGAGGAGGTGGAGAGGCAGTCCAAAGGCACCCTCGCCATCGAGATCGCCGAGAAGCTGTTCCGCGACGAGCAGGTGGTTGATGCGGTCGCGTCCGGAGCAGTCGAGATCGGCTTCACCTCTTCAACGCTATTTGCCGACAGGGTCCCGGCCGTCGCCATCATCGGTCAGCCGTTCCTCTTCAATTTCCCGGCGCTGGTGCGCGCGGCGACGAGCCCCGACAGCGAGATCAGGAAGCTGATCGATGATGGCATCCTGGGCCAGATCGGCTTGCGGGTCCTGTGGTGGCAATCGCTCAGCGTTACGGTGTTCTATTCCAAAGGGCGGGATGTCGCAGATGTGGGGCTGCTGAAGGGCAAGCGCGTGGCCGTGCCGAGCAAAACCGCGGGCGGACTCGTCGCGCACTGCGGTGGCATTCCAACCACGCTCTCGGTCGAGGGGCACGAGGGGGCGATCAGGGACGGCACGCTCGACATGGCCATGCTCGCCCTGCCCGGGCTCCAATCCCAGGGCCTCTGGAAGGTGACCGACACCATCACCTACACCGCACACGCGCCGGTGGAGATGTTCCTTGTCATCAACGAGAAGGCCTGGCAATCGCTGTCCTCGGGGCACCAGGCCATCCTGGCAGAGGCCGCGCGTGTCGTAGAGCGCGAGAGCCGCGAGCGGGTCGCGAAGATCGAGGCCGGCATCCATGCGTTTGCAGCCAGCAAAGGCATGACGATCAAGGAGCTTACGCCCGACCAGGTGGCCGAGTGGCGGGCCTGCAGCGCGGACATGCTGGACGCGTACATGCAGAGGAGCGGCGAGCTGGCACGCAAGCTTATGGATGCCTACGGCAAGCTGCGAACCGCTCCTTGCTGCACGGCCGGACCGAGCACGGCGGTGTTCACGCGCCGTTGAGCAAGTAGCGAAGCACACGACGGGGCAGCGAGCGGCAGGCGTTCGAGGCGCAGCCCCAGTGCTCCATAGATCACTTCGTAGGAGAACCGTTGGTCCCGCCCTGCCACCATGTGCCGTCGCGCGGTCCCGTTGGCCTCACGCCCGTGACGGGGTACGCAGCGCCATATGACGCAACTGCGAAAGAGGGTGTTCTCTAACTCACCCCTCAGCCATCGCGGCAAGCCGGGTGCGCGCGCTCTCCAGCCGAGCCAGTGTGACGGTCGGCTGTGAGGCCTGGGAAACTGCGCAGCGGGCAATGGAGCGGTCGCCTGATGGCCTTGGCGTTTGGCGGCTCCCCCAACGGCTGCAGCGTGCCGCCCACATGCTCCAGCGTCTGACCGGTGAGCCCGTGCGGGGCTAGACCAGGGTGCGCTCTCCGGTTGGAGCAGAGCGGCGGCGGGCAGTTGCGCTCGGAAACGTAATTTGGACGATGATTCAGGGCTTACGCTGGGCAACAATCGTGATATCAATCGGGATCTCAAGTGAAACCCATACGCCCTCGGCGTCGGCCAGCTTACCGATACCAAAGTCGAGCCGCTTGAGGCTCGCGCGCCCAGACATCCACGCCGTGTCCCCGTCGATGCTGAGGTCAAACGTCAACCTCACTGGCAGCGTGGCGCCACGCATTTCCAATGCGCCGTCGGCTTCGTAGCGACCGGGCCCGATGGTCCTGAACGAAGTTGTCTTGAAGGTGGCGGTGGGGGATCGCGTCATATCAAGCCAATCGGCCGTCGGCAGCGTTTTGTCGTAGATCGCATCACCGGTGGTGGCCGAGGCGAGATCGACCCGCACGACGGCCTTGGACGACGCCAGATCGTCAGGATCAAAGGTGATGTCGGCCACCCACTTGCGAAACGACCCTGTGAAAGCACGGCCGCTGTGGGTGCCCGAGAAGGCGATGCGGCTCGCCTCAGTGTTGACGATCCATTGGGTTGCAGCGTCCGCATGCGCGCCGAGCAAGCCCAGTCCGACGACCATCGCGGTTCTTAGGATCGCCGTCATTGCCCCACGCCCCAGGAGCCAATCGGCAAGCCACGGCGCACCATCGGCAACATGCGCGCGAGCACGTCGTCCCGGTCGAACAGATGATGTTTCAACGCCGCTGCGATGTGCAGCGCCAACAGCCCAATAAGCGCGTACCCCATGGCGCGATGTGCTGACTTGAACGCGGCCTCAACGCCGCCCCCCAGGCCAGCGAGCCAGCCGATATGCGGCCACTCGACAAGGCCGAAGACCATCGTTGGAAGCCCCAACGGGCTTGCTGACACTATCGCCCATCCAACAAGTGGCATGCCCAGCGTCAACACATAGAACAATCCATGAGTGGTCTTTGCCAATGCCCGCTCGATACTTGTCATGGCGACTGGCAATGCCGGGGGCGGATTGGCAAGTCGCCAGCAGAGCCGCACCAGGCTCAACGCAAGTATGACCAGTCCGAGCGACTTGTGCCACTGGTAGGCGTGAAAGGCGAGGGCCTGCGAGCCAGCAGAACGGATCGCACGCACCATCCACAGGCCGCAGGCAAGCTGCGCGACGATGGCTGCTGCGATCATCCAGTGCAAGGCGATCGCGACAGCACTGTAGCGCGTGTGTCGAGCGCGAGCCGCGCTTCCAGGCATGATGCAACCCCGGCTTAGGATCTTATGAACTCGGCTTCGATCAACAGGGTCACTTCGTCCCCAATCAGCGGCAGCATGAACGTCATCCCGAAATCAGAGCGCTTGAGCTTGGCGACGCCGGAAAATCCCAGCGCTGGCGCTTGCGCCATGGGATGTTGCTTGGCGCCGTTGAGTGTGACGTAGATTGTCAGCGGTTTGGTGATGCCGCGCAACGTCAGATCACCGGTTACGTTCGCGGTCGTCTTACCGGTGCGCTCGACCCTCGTTGAGGAGAAGGTTATCCGGGTGAACTCCTTGGCATTGAAGAAATTCTCGCCCCCTCCCAGGTCCTTGTCGAAATCTCTTCTCTCCGTGAAGGGATAATCAGTACGAACCGACGTGGGGTCTACCGTAACGACGACTTTGGCACTCTGCGGGCTGGCGGGATCTATGTCGAGCGTGGCATCGAACTTAGTGAAGCGGGCCGTGTAGTTTGACAGACCGAGGTGGTTGACCTTCCAGGTGAGACTCGAATGAGCGCGGTCCATCCTGTAGGTTCCAGCGGGCGGTGCCGCTGGCTCTGCCCGGACGGCCGTGATCTCTAGAACCAGCGCGACAACGCCGGCGATCAGACCCTTGCGCATCATGCCTTCCCTCTTTGATGCGGCGCATTCCCGCCTTCCCTCTCCTGATACGGCCCTGCCACGAGTGCGGATGAGACACAGGCGGCGCTGCGACCTTCGCGTGCGGCAAAGCCAGCTCGAGGCAGTGTCGGACGTGCGGGACAGTCTACGGCCGTCGGACAATACCAGGGTCGCAGCCAACCTTTCAAGCACCGCGCGCCAAGACCTGCGCGCAACTTCAGCGAGAAAATCTTCCTTCTTCGCCTTCCCGGCTTTCGTCGCCGCGGTCATCCAGCGCGGCATGCGCCCGCGACCGCTCCAGGTGTTTTCCGGATTCTGCGGATCGCGGTATTTGATCGCTACGCTGCCCTTCCCTTTACGGCCCTTGCCGAAGAGGTCGCCGATCTCGAGCCCATGATCCTTGACCATGGCGATGATGCGCTCCCGCAATTGGGCTCGCTCGGCGTTCTGCTTCTCGATTTTGAGGCGCTCAATGCGTACCTTGCATTGCGCCAATTCCGCGTACGACATGCTACCAAGATTACCGGTCCTGGCCATTCCCTATCTTCGTTGCTGCAACTGGCCCGCGCGCCGAGGGGCCGCCGATCGAGCAAGTGGTCTATCCCGGCACTCACCATGGTTTCTATTACCCACACCTCCAGCCCGGCATGGCGCTCTTTGGCCACTGGGTAGAATACAACGGTGACACAGCGGACAAATCAAGCGTCCGGATGCAGCAGTTTCTCAATCGCCATCTCAACTGAGGGTATGCCGATAGAGCAGAGGGATTGACTTCCGCAACGGGTCTTGTGTCACGAGCATCGCCGGTCCACACGGCGTTGCGCAACTGTACGAGAGATGAAGGAGGGCCCTTCGGGTTCGGCAATCAGGTCGCCGATCCCAAGCCACCGCGAGCGGCCGTGGTCAAGAGCCATGGTCGTGAGCGTCGCGGAAAAGTCGGGACATCGATCCTGGCAGGTATGGTCGAGAAAGGCGAGCGCAAGCGAACTGCTTCTGAAGCGTCGAAAGCCGATTAGGCGATGTCAAAACGCGGGGTGACCCTTCCTGTGAGGGGCTCGGGTGAAATTCCCCGGAGCCTACTCGGCAATCGCGTCGCGCGCTAACCGTCAGACGGAAGAAGTGATCGGGAACCCGACGTTGAGCCAAGCGCGTGATGCCATCCACTTCGCGGCGAAGAGCGAGATCTGACCGGCCGGGCATCGCGACGACGCGATAGCCGACATAGCGGACGTGGTCGGCGACGGGTTGCGGGTCGCCGATCACGGATGGGCCGATGTCCGCTAATGTATTTCGCCGTGCGAAAACGCCGGCGCGCCACGACGGCGTAGAATTACGTTCTCACTGGCCAACCGTTCGGCCGCCTCGCGCGAGGCCCGCGTCGCGTGGGCCGCTGGTTGAGAGCCGCAGAAAACCAGCAAACACCGCACCTCATGCACGTCAGGTGCGTGGCTCACGTCCCTCAATCTATCCTACTACGTACCAACGGGCTGCGCGACCTGACGGCGAGTTGGAATAGGATACTAGTGATTTTTGATCCGCACACGTTTTCACACAGCCAGGTATACCGGCGGCGGGACTGCCCGCCGGGGCAACACGCGCGAGAGTCGACGGTCGGAGTGGTCCGAACCGTCCGTCGGTCGGGTGACGCCGCATGCCAATTCTTGCCGTGAGCATACGCAGCAGCGTGATCGCCTTGAGCGGACGCGTCACAGGCTACGACAGCCGCTCCGAACTCGCTTTGACCTCATCGCTCAACCGCCGCACGGTCTCCGTGGCCGTGCGGACGTCTTCTTCGCCGAGACCGACGCCAAGGGTCGCGGCGATCGCCAGGAAGCGTACGTTCAATGCGTGGTAGCGCGTGTCGCCCTTTGGCGTAAGCTGCACCAGCTTCGAGCGCCGGTGTTTCGGATTGTCGATGAATTCCACCAGCCCCTCAGCCGCAAGCTCATCCGCCAGCCGCTGCATGCGCTGGCGGCTGGTCGGCCGCATCTGCGCGATCTGTGGCACGGTCAGCGGACCAAGCAGCGCTAAGCTGCGCATAAAGCCGAACGCGCCGCCGCCCCAGCTGGTGATAAGCCCTGTTTTCTGACCGACGGCCCGGATCCTGAAGAAGCACTGGGCCACTTCGAGCATCAGCTCGGCGATCGCCTCGCCCTTGCTGTCGACGATTGGGCGTGCCCCTTTCCTGTGTCGCGCCGAGGCCATCGCCTTCCATCCGATTAGCTGCAGCAGTTTCCTGGTTGACACCCTCGTTGTCAACGTCCAGAATGACACCCTGGTTGTCGTTTGCGGCAATCTCTGCTGCGTCGCCTCCAGCATCGGCGGGAGCAGGCATGGGCACGGACCCGGTCGGACAACAAGCGAACGACATCACAACCGCGGGCGTCATAGCGCGACCGCCGCTTCTCTTTCTTGGCGCGCTCCTGCTTGGCGTCGCCTCGGATCGCCTGCTGCCCTTGCCGTTCACCCTTCCGGGCGGTGCCCTGGTTCACTGGACGGTCGCCGGCTCCCTGATCCTCATCGGTCTGGCGCTCACAGCCGCGGGTATTCGCGACTTCTCCCGGGCGGCAACGCCAGTACCCACGAACGAGCCCACCCGCGCGCTGGTCACGGCCGGCATTCACGGCTGGAGCCGCAATCCCATCTACCTCGGCCTGTTTCTCATCTACGGCGGCATCGGCGTAGCGGCGCGCAGCCCGTGGGCCCTGATCTTGACGCTGCCTCTGGCCATCTCGGTTCGCTACGGCGTCGTCGCGCGCGAGGAGGCGTACCTGGAACGCCGGTTCGGCGACGCGTATCGGGACTACAAGGCGCGCGTGCGCCGCTGGCTGTAGCAGTCCGACAACACTAGGAGCCCGTCCAGATAATGTCGTCGCGGAGGTCGACGTAGAATGAGATTCTCATCCGCTTCTCTATCGATGCCTCAGATAGTGTCTCAGCAGCGCCAGAGCCGCAAATCTGCGACGCGGCGTGAGGGCGTTTCGATGGCTGATAGAATTTCATTCCACGATTTTGATCCGTGTACGATTACTCGGACAGGCTCCTAGGTAGATCGACGATGGGCTTCTCTGCACGTGGTCGCTGGGATGGTGGCGAGCGCAATCCGCCGATCGAGCGGCTGGGCGAAATCCTTCAAGAGCTCGACATCGAAACTGAAGATTTCGAGCATCCTGACGTTTCGCTCAAGCACGAGACGGAGTGGTGTCTCAGCGCATTCCTCTCTGGCCTGCTGATATGGGAGAACGTAGGCGATGCTTCCGAGGACGACGATCCTGAGGGTGACCCCGTTAGACACATGAAAGGCGTGTCGCGACAGAAAGTCCTGGAGTTGTGGCTCAAGCTGGCGGCCGGCGACACTGCGGCGGTTGAAGCCGAACCCTGGCTGCCGGGCTCCCATTAGAGACCAAGAAGCTAGCGCCTGGTGGCGTTGAGGGGCAGCCAAGCCTACGGAAGCTGACCCAAGGCTGTCGCCGACGGGCATCAATACTAAGGGCTCTGTTCGGCGACGATGTAGCAACGCTCGAAGCCATTGATTTCATTGGTCGTCGTTGCCGGGAATGTGGGGCCTTTTTGCGGATTTTACAGTCTCCCCGAACAGAGCCATACTAAGCGCTGCGCGCGAGAGGTGACAATGTTTCCCGCGGACAAGCTGATGGCGTCTGGAGGCAACATCCACTGCCACCTTTTTGAGAACCCGAGCACCGGTCTTCCTAGAAACGTATTCTGGTCTATCACGATCAATTTTCGCTCGATCGAATACGAAGGCCACGATTGGCGATGCTCGATCACTTGTGAGTGGTTGACATTGTCGCTGCGGGACTGGCGCGAACTGGGCGGCCGATCGCTCGACCTCAAGTATGGGGACGGGGGATCGGAGTCGAGTTTCTACATGTTTCAGCACGACATAGGAAAATCCACACGACTGCAAATCGGTACACGTTCCGGCAATACCTTCGATGTCGCAATGCAAATGGCGGTTGATTTCGCAGGCTATACGGGGCCGGACAGGAACCCGTCAATGGTTGTGCGTGGTCGCGCCACGGTACCTTTTACCGGGGTGATCGTCGTGCCCGAGAACCTTTCTCCCAATCCCAATACACCTGCCAAGGTGAGCAGCGCTGTCGGCACCTACTTGGACGTCACGCTGCTCAGACCTCCAGAGCGACGCGGGCATGCGTTCTGGATGGAACCGTTAACGGGCGTCTAGGTAGTTCAATAGACCCCAACTGAGCTTGATGTGGGTTCCGGGTCAAGAGCGGGCATGCGATCCGGCCGCGAGCGCGTACAAAGCACCTCAGACCGTATGTCCTTCCTTGAAGGGGCGACTCACCCTCGATGTTGCGGCGAGTTACCCGGATGGGCCGGGCAGAGCCTCAAACAAGGAGGGCGAGTCGTGGGCGGTCATAGCCAGGCTTTTGTGGGGATCGATACGTCGAAGTCGCGTAATGCCGTTGCTGTTGCGGGGGATGGTCGCGGTGGGCAGGTTCGGGTGCTGGGCGAGCTGGACGCCACGGCTGCAGCGACGCGCAAGCTCGTTGCCAGGCCTGCAGCAGAATACAGCCAGCTGACGTTTTGCTGCGAAGCTGGCCCGACAGGGTACGGCCTCTACCGGTTCATTCGGGACCTCGGGCATGACTGCCTGGTGGTGGCTCCCTCGTTGGTGCCCAAGAAAGCCGGTGATCGGATAAGGACGAACCGCCGCGACGCGGTGAGCTTGGCCAAGCTGTTGCGGGCCGGCGAACTGACCGCAATCTGGGTCCCGGACGAACGACATGAGGCGATGCGAGATCTCTGTCGCGCGCGCGAGGCAGCGCGGAAAACGGCGAGCGCCAGCAGATCTCGTCGTTCATGCTTCGTCTGGGACGATACTATCCACGCAAGAAGACGTGGGGACGCGCCCACATGAACTGGCTGATGCTGCAGAAGCTCGAGCGTCGCGAGCAGCGGATTGCCTTCGAAGAGCTCTTGGAGGCGGTGCGCCGAGAGAGCGAGCGTGTCGAGCGTTTGGAGCAGGCGATCCGCGAGGCGGTGCCGGAGAGGTCGCTTGCCGAGGTTGTCACGGCTTTGCAGGCCATGCGTGGAATAGATCTCGTTGCGACAGTGACGGTGCCTGCCGAAATCGGTGATCTGTCGCGCTTTCAAACACCGCGTGAGCTGATGGGCTATTTGGGCCTCGTGCCCTCGCCCGCAACGGGTCTCCCCCTATGACTACCAACCACCTTCCGACGTGCCGTGCCCACTACCCCGAATGATTCGCACCTTCGGGGCGCACTGCCATGGATGGACTCGTGCTGGCAGGAAGGTCAGGTAGGAAGACCAATCTTTGAGTCCCTTCTGGAACTGTAGGGACGGGAGCCGCGCGGGTAACAAGCGCGAGCGCGGGCGGAACAACGCGGCGGCAGGCCGTCACCTCGAAGGTATAGCCGAATCCGCGAAGACAGGCGGAAGGTCGAAGCGGCGAAAGATGTCGTCGTCGAGGAAACGTGTGAGCGCGCTGATCTGATCGCTCGCCAGGGTCAGCACGATGAGGCCGGCGGGATGGGCCCTCGGAGCGTCGGCGGCCAATAGGTAACAGCCGAACGCGGGCTGCGTGTTGGCGCGCGTCGGTATGAGTTGGAACCGCCGCTCGCGCCGCCAGGCCGCGCTCGCGCGCAGGAACGACGCAATCGCCTCGCGGCCTTGATAGGCATGCGGCGCCGGCGGCATCGTGAGCCACGCGTCCTGAGTGAGCAGCGCGATCACGCCGTCGATGTCGTCGGCCATGAAGGCGTCGGCGAAGCGCCGCATGAGCTCCCGCTCGCGGGCGGAGCCGGGTGGCGGTACCAAATCGGCGGTCGGGCGCCGCTCGCCGAGGGTCGCCCGAGCGCGCTGCAGTGCGGCCTTCACGGCGGCATCGCTGGTGTCGAGCATCTCGGCCACCTCCGCGGTCGAGAAGCCCAGCACGTCCTGGAGTATAAGCGCTGCGGCCTGCCGTGGCGCCAACGTCTGCAACCCAGAGATAAACGCCAACTCGACGGCCTCGCGAGCCTGGTAGCGCGCCTCGGGCCCGGGCGTGTCGTCGGCGACAGCGAGGAGCAGCGTGTCGGGGTACGGCGAAAGCCATGCAACCTCGGCGCGCCGCGTTGCCTCAGGCGGCTCGAACGGGGGTACGGGTGACGACAACGGCCGCCGCGCGGCGTCGCGCAACGCGTTAAGACAGCGGTTCGTCGCGATCCGGTACAGCCAGGCCCGAAGCGAGGACCGCCCCTCGAAGCCGACGAGCCCGCGCCACGCCGCCAACAGCGTCTCCTGCACCATGTCCTCGGCGTCGGCGAGGGAGCCGAGCATGCGGTAGCAGTGCAGCTGCAATTCACGCCGGTGCGGCTCGGTCAGGTCGCGAAACGCCTGTTCATCGCCTGCCCTGGCATGCGCGAGGATGGCCCGAGGCATCGTCGTCTTCTCCCATGCGCCGAGACCGGTCCATCTTCGCCCTCCGCGGTGTCATATCAGTCGGAAACAGTAACCGCAGAGGAGAAGCTCGTCATGACCAAGGCTCCGAGCCCAGCCCTTCGTGTCGCGCTGGCATACCACGATGCCTGGACCAGAAAGGACATGGACCGGGCGATGATCTACATCGCCGACGACATCGTCTGCGACGCGCCAGCAGGACGCATTGAGGGCGCCGAGGCGTACCGCGCCTTCATGACTCCGTTCGTAGGGATGCTACTTCATTCGCAAATGATTGCCGCGTTCGGCGACGACGAGACGGCGCTAGTGATCTACGACACCCAGACCAAACTTGTCGAGAGCGCGCCGGCCGCGGAGTGCGTGACCGTCAGGGACGGCAAGATTGTCCGTAGCCGCTTTGTGTTTGATCGCGCGCCGTTCGATGCGGCACGCAAGGCGGCCCAGTGACACGGCACACCGGGACAGATCGCCAGGGTATGCATACCGGAGGCAAACCCGGCGGATGATAGCGGCAGGAAGGAGCTGGCACCCCGCGGGCGCGAGCCCCCTCCCAATGTCAGCAGGTAGGCGAGGTCGGGCCAACACACGACGGACCAGACGCGAACGTGGACCGGGAGGAGCCGCAGCCCCATTGGGGCGCGCTCGCACGTGCCACCGATGCCGCTGCCCTTGGCCAGCTCCTGGCGCGCGAGCTCGATCTTCTCAGGCTCGGCCCCCGGCCGGCCCAACCGCCTGCGGACAACACCGGCCTTGGAAAGGAACTTCCCGTCGCGCTCGATCTTCGCCCTGATGGCGCTCAACCCGGCCCGGACGCGCTGCCGGATCATAGACCTCTCGAATTCGGCGAAGGCGCCCGTCATCTGGAAGAGGAGCTTGCCGGACGGCGTGGTTGTGTCGATCGCCTGCTGGTCGAGGTAGAGATCGACACCACAGGCTTCCAGATGCTGGATGCTTCCGAGCAGGTCGATCAGCGACCGCCCAAGGCGGTCGATGGCCCAGACCATCTGTTCTTGTATGTCGCTGAGTCGATACCAGGGAGCTCAGGTTTGTGCGGAGCGGGGCGGGCGACAATCAGCTGGCTACGGCCTGGGAAGCGAAGGTAGAGGAGCACCGCAACGCTCTGCTGGCCAGCGCCACGCCGGTCGAGAGCATCGGCGCCATGGAGGTCACGGAGGTCGTGACGCACGAGGGCGCGAGCGACGTGCGCGTGATCGGCCAGCCGGCCTGGCGGCGGAACAAGGCTGTCTACCTACGCCGAAGGGGGCGGTAGACGATCAGGCCGCCTCAAGCCGCGCGAGCTCAGACGCGAATTGGGAGCGCAGGTTCGCGCGCCTCGTCCTCCGGCAGCCAGTTGGCCATCTGCGGGAAGATCACGCTATAGAGCGAGGCTTCGCGGGAGTCCCACGGCACGTCCGGGGCGGCTTTTGCCTTGGCCAGGATGCCCAAAAGCTCGGCGCGCACGCTCTCGGGATCGGGGTCATAGCACTGGGCCGGCGGTGAACCGAACATGTCGAGCTGCCGGTGGTTGGACCCGTGGGGTCCGAACTCTTTGGCGTCGGGCTGCTCAGAAGGCGCCATGCGTCCACCAGACGTTTGTTGCACGCTGTGGGCAAGATGGCTGATTCTGCTGGCGTTCACGATCCCGCGTTGTGGTTTCCACCTTCAGCGGCCGGCGAGTATCTCTTCAAGCAGCGCAGCCTGGCCCGGCTCCAGTGCGACGAGCCCGCCGAGGACGTGGCGGAGATCGATGAGGTCGCTGGTTGTACTCGTGCGGCCAGTGCTCGGGCTGGATGTCGCCCAGGGGCGAGGGCTGGCGGCGGTCGCCGATGATCGGGCGCGAGCGGTCGCGCTTGCGGTAGCTGAACCACTGGCGCAGCACAGTCATGCCCGAGACCTCGTAGGCCCACACCTCGGGCGGCACATTATCGATGAAGCCCTTGCCGATGAGGAGGCGGCGCTTGGCGGCATCGTAGCGACCGATCTGCGAGGTATCCAGGCTTGTTGCGGTCTCCGCCGTCGACAACCGGCTGCGGCCCTCGCGCCTTGCCATCCGCGGCGAGCACATCGCGTTCGCCGCACCCGGCGCCAGCATTGCCGTCGCCCGCAGGCCATCGGGCGTGCGCCGCGTGGAGGGGACCTCGTTCGCCGCTGCGTTCGTCGCGGCCGCGTACGCCATCGGGCTGGCGCGCGGCCAGAGCATCGGCGGGCTCACGGATTTGCTCGCGCGCTCGGCCAGGGACCTGGGCGACCGAGGGCCGCGATCCCTCTGCGGCTGGGGCCTCCTGCAGTTCACGCGCCTGCCGTCCTGTTGACGCGGACGACCGGTGATCCGGGCCGGCTAAGCCGCCAGATCACCCGAACCAGCCCTTCTTGCCACCGGCGCCGGCGAGGATCTTGGCGAGCGTGGTGCCGAGCGCCGCCGGGCTGTCCGCCACGGCGATGCCGGCGGACTTCATGGCCTCCATCTTGTCCTCGGCCTTGCCCTTGCCGCCCGAGATGATGGCGCCGGCGTGGCCCATGCGGCGGCCGGGAGGCGCGGTGGCGCCAGCGATGAACCCGGCCATCGGCTTCCTGCGGCCCTTGGCAGCCTCGTCCTTGATGAACTGGGCGCCGTCCTCCTCGGCCGCGCCGCCGATCTCGCCGATCATGATGATCGAGTGCGTCTCGGGGTCGGAGAGGAACATCTCCAGCACATCGACGAACTCCAGCCCCTTCACCGGATCGCCGCCGATGCCGACCGCCGTGGACTGGCCGAGGCCGGCGTCGGAGGTCTGCTTCACGGCCTCGTAGGTCAGCGTGCCCGAGCGCGAGACGATGCCGACGTTGCCTGCCTTGAAGATGTTGCCCGGCATGATGCCGATCTTGCAGGCGTTGGGGGTGAGCACGCCGGGGCAATTGGGCCCGATCAGCTTCGACCTGGAGCCGTCGAGCGCGCGCTTCACCTTCACCATGTCGAGCACCGGGATGCCCTCGGTGATGGCGACGATGAGCGGGATCTCGGCATCGATCGCCTCCAGGATGGCATCGGCGGCGAAGCGCGGCGGCACGTAGACGGAGGTGGCGGTGGCCCCGGTCTTGGCCCTGGCCTCCTGCACCGTGTCGAAGATCGGCACGCCGGCGAGCTTCGGGTCGGGATGCTTGGTGCCGCCCTTGCCCGGCGTCACGCCGCCCACGACCTGGGTGCCGTACGCCAGCGCCTGCTGGGTGTGGAAGGTCCCCTGGCTACCGGTGATGCCCTGGCAGATGACCTTGGTGGATTTGTCGACGAGGATGGCCATGAGGATGCCCTTGTAAACCCTTGCTCAGCTTGTGACGGAGATTTCTGGCTCAATTAACGCGCCGATAGTCATGCCGCCATCTTCCCTCACTCAACGTCATGCCCGCGCAGGCGGGCATCCATGACACCGGGCCGCAGACTCGCGGATGGTTGCATGGATTCCCGCCTGCGCGGGAATGACGCTCGTGGTTGGCGGCGCGCAAGCATCAGGGCGCTACCGAGCCTTCTGTTTGCGGGGGAAGCCCTCGGCACGCAGCCTCTCGATGACCTCCTCAGGAGGCCGATAGTCCACGTAGGTCTGCTCGCGCGCAGTCAGCCGCCGGCCGGCGCGGTCCGCTAGAACGGCCAGGTGTTCCATAAGCAGCGCCTCCAAAGTCGTTCCGTTCTCACGCGCATATTGGCGAGCCTTGCGGACCACCTCTTCATTGCCCTGCAGAATGATTTTTTCCATGGCGGGGCCTCTCGCTATCCACCTGCTTGTCCCTTTGGCTGCGTGCCAAGAATGCGATCGAGATCGAGGAGGCGTTCCGTTGGTGTTGGCCGGTTCCTGTGCGCCTCGATCACATTCCATAGAAGGTTCTCGCGCTCAAAGGAATCCTCGAATGTCACTGTAGAGAAGGTCATCCTTTCTTCGTTGCCAACCACGAGCGGACCCAACTCGCCCACAATGGCATCAAGCTTTCCTGGTCGCTGAAAGTGGGCGATCAGCCCATCGAAGTAGACGCGAAAGATCGGCACACTATCCTGGCCGTCGGGGCTAGGGATCTCCTTGGTCTGAGGGAGCGCGGTGAGATTGTGCACAATGCCGCGCGTCGAGAGCTGCGTGAGCGAGACCGGATAAAACGACAGAGGTTCGGGATCACCTTGCAGCACCATTGCTCGCAGCCGTTCCAGCTCGTCTGCTGGTATCTGGATCTCGGCAAACTCCTCCAGACCGGTGGCCGCCGCACGCCAAAGTATGCTGAGAAAGAACAGCCGAAGCCTACGGGTGTCGCAGTCCGTTATGGTTCGAACGCCCCACGGCGAAGACTCAAAGGTATGGAAATCAGCCGCCTCCAGAGCCTGCGCCAAGCCCCAAGAACTCCACACCATTTTGTGTTTATGAAGTGCCTTGATCGCCCAGTTGTCGTAACGTGCGAGCATGGCCTCGCCTTCCCCGATGACGAGCTGGCGGTCGTACCAGCTAGTCCAGCGCTTGATTGGCCTTCGCCCCTGACCGTATTGGACAAGGTTCGCGCCAAGCCGCTCAGATCGCGTGAGCGCCTCCGGCAAGATGTGGCACTTCACAAATCGACCAGTCTCATGGGTCATGTGTGGACGGCGCCTTGCGGTCAAGCACGATCTGGCGTGGCTACGATTGCGGTCGGGGGTGCAGTCATGTGTCTGGCCTGTTGGTGCAGCCATTCTCACGGCTGCTGGCCCTGATGTGGTTCGCGAGGCGGGTCCTGATCAGGCGCTTGGGCTCGATACCCGTGACCCATGGAAGGTTCTCCCACCTCGACGACCGACCGATCGACATCATGCCATTAGCACCCTCCGCAATCGTGACGCCTTACGGCGTGTTCCTCTCGCTGTGGCGTTGCAACCATGCGTCGCAGGTCGCGGCGATCACGCCATGGCCGAGCCTCATCCGGTCGCCGCGCACGCCTCGCCTCGGGAGTGGGCGGGGCGATGGCCGGCCTCGTAGACGCCGCCGTGGGCCATGATCGCCCAGGCGACTCTCGCGGTCTTGTTGGCGATCGCGATCGCCGCCTGCTTGGCCGACATGCGGCCAAGCAGCTTCGTGACCCAGGGATGCTTGTCCGGGCGGATCTGCGCCTGGCGCACCACTGCCATCGCGCCGTTCACGAGAAGTGAGCGCAGATAGCGATCGCCCTTCTTGGAGAGCCCCTTCTGCTTGATCTTGCCGCCGGTCGAATCGTTCTCCGGCACGATGCCGATCCACGCCGACAGGTGCCGGCCGTTCTCGAACAGCGTCGGGTCGGTGACCCGGGCCCTGAGGGCACTGGCGATCACCGGGCCGACCGAGGGGATCGTCTCAAGCCGGGGGCCCAGCTCGCTCGCCTTGTTCTCCTTGCGCAGTGCGCTGTCGAGCGCAGCGATCTGACAACTGACCGTCTCGATCTGTCGAACAAGCACCATCAGGGCTGCGCGCGCTGTCGCCGGCAGGCGACGGTCGCTCTCGTCACGGACGATCACCACCAGCTCGCCGAGACCGAGCAGGCCTCTTGCCGCGATGATGCCGAGCTCGCTCAGGTGCCCGCGCACGGCGTTCACCAGCTGCGTACGCTGGCCGATCAGCTGCGAGCGCGCGCTGTGCAGCATCGACAGGCCTTGCTGCTCGAGCCCCTTCGCCGGCACGAACGACATGCTCGGCCGCGTCACCGCCTCGCAGATCGCCGCGGCATCACCCGCATCGGTCTTGCCGCGCTTGACATAGGCCTTGACGTACTTCGGCGGCATCAGCTTCACCGTGTGCCCGAGCCTGGCAATCTCACGCGCCCAGTAATGCGCACTACCGCAGGCCTCCATGCCGACCAGACACCGCGCCAGCTTGGCGAAGAACGTCAACACCTCCTTGCGTCTGAGCTTCCGGGCGACAACCACCTTGCCCTCCGAATCGACGCCGTGGACTTGAAACACCTTCTTTGCAAGGTCGACGCCAATGGTGGTAATTTTTGTCATGGACGGCCCTCTCTGGTGATTCGTCTTCAACGATCACCCTACGGCACCTCGATGCCTTGTGAGGCGCCGTCCACCTCATCAGCTTGCAGTGGTCCTTGGACATGGCTGCTAGGCCGCCTTCTTCACTTCGTCCGTGATCTTCTTCGCCGCATCCGCCAGGTTGTCGGCGGGGACAATCTTGAGCCCGGACTTGGCGAGGATCTGCTTGCCCAACTCCACGTTGGTGCCTTCCAGGCGCACCACCAGGGGTACCGTGATGGCCATCTCCTTGGCGGCTGCCACCACGCCTTCGGCGATGATGTCGCAGCGCATGATGCCGCCGAAGATGTTGACCAGGATGCCCTTCACGTTGGGGTCGGACAGGATGATCTTGAACGCCGCCGCCACCTTCTCCTTCGACGCGCCGCCGCCAACGTCGAGGAAGTTGGCGGGCTCCATGCCGTTGAGCTTGATGATGTCCATGGTGGCCATGGCGAGGCCCGCACCGTTCACCATGCAGCCGATCTGACCGTCGAGCTTGACGTAGTTCAAGTCGTACTTGGAGGCCTCCACCTCGGCCGGGTCCTCCTCGTCGAGGTCGCGCAGCGCCACCACGTCCTTGTGGCGGAACAGCGCGTTGTCCTCGAAGTTGATCTTGGCGTCGAGGCACACGACCTTGCCGGCCCTGGTTACCACCAGCGGGTTGATCTCCAGCAGCGCCATGTCCTTCTCGACGAAGGCGCGATAGAGCGAGTTGATCAGCTTCACGCACTGGTCGATCTGGTCGCCCTCCAGCTTCAGCGCCGCGGCGATCTTGCGCCCGTGGAAAGGCGAATAGCCCGAGGCCGGATCGATCGACAGGGTGACGATCTTGTCCGGCGTGTCGTGCGCCACCTTCTCGATGTCCATGCCGCCCTCGGTGGAGGCGATGAAGGAAATGCGCGAGGTGGCGCGGTCCACCAGGGCGGAGAGATAGAGCTCGCGCGCAATCGCGGTGCCGTCCTCGATGAAGAGCCGCTTGACCACGCGCCCCGCCGGCCCGGTCTGGACCGTCACCAGGGTCTTGCCCAGCATCTGCTCCGCGAACGTCTTGACCTCGTCGATGGACCTGGCGAGACGCACGCCGCCGCCGCTGCCGGCATCGGCCTCCTTGAAGCTGCCCTTGCCGCGCCCGCCCGCGTGGATCTGCGATTTCACCACCCAGACGGGGCCGGGCAGCGCCTCGGCGGCCTTCACCGCCTCGTCGACCGTCAGGGCCGGCCCGCCCTTCGCCAAAGGCACGCCGTAGGGCCGCAGCAGCTCCTTGGCCTGGTATTCGTGGACGTTCATCGGGCCTCCCTCGGCGCAAAGTCTGTCTGTTGTCGGCGCGTTGCATAATCCGCGCCGTTCCGGCCTCTGGTATACCATATGCCAGAGGCGCCGATCTTGGCTAGAGTGTCGTTACGGCTCTGCGAGATGGCCTATATTGCACTGCGGGAGGCGATCATTTCAATTTCGACTTTCGCCGCCAGGGGCAGCGCCGCCACGGCGATGGTCGAGCGCGCCGGGTAGGGCTCGGCCACGTAGCTCTTGTAGACCTCGTTGACGGCGGCAAAGTCGGCCATGTCGGTCAGGAAGATCACGGTCTTGACCACATGCGCGAAGCCGAGGCCGGCCGCCTCCAGCACCGCCTTCAGGTTCTCGAGCGACTGGCGCGCCTGCGCGCTCACGTCGCCCTCGACCAGCCTGCCCGTGGCGGCGTCGAGCCCGAGCTGGCCGGAGAGGAAGACGAGGTCGCCGTTGTCGATCGCCAAGGAATAGGGGCCGATGGCCTTGCCCTTGGGGGTGGTGATGGCTTGCTTGGGCATGGGCGTCTCCTCGATGGTGTCAGACCCTTCGGCGCAGGGTCTGACACCGTTGCACGACCCGGCGTTGGAGCCACGGCGTCAGACCCGGAGGGTCTGACACCTACGCCAGATGCGGCGCGATCTTCTGGCAGGCGTCGATCAGCCCCTTCACGGCCTCCACCGACTTGGTGAACATCGCCCGCTCGGCCGCGTTGAGGTCGATCTCCACGACCCTCTCCACGCCGTTGGCACCGATCACCGCCGGCACGCCGACATACATGCCCTTCACGCCGTACTCGCCGTTGAGATAGGTGGCGCAGGGCAGCACACGGCGCTTGTCCTTGAGGTAGGCCTCCGCCATCTGGATCGCCGAGGACGCCGGGGCGTAGAACGCCGAGCCGGTCTTCAACAGGTTGACGATCTCGCCGCCGCCCTTGCGCGTGCGCTCGATGATGGCGTCGAGCGTGGGCTGGCTGATCCAGCCCATGCGCACCAGATCGGGCAGCGGGATGCCGGCTACCGTGGAGTAGCGCGCAATCGGCACCATGTCGTCGCCGTGGCCGCCCAGCACCAGCGCCGACACGTCCTCCACCGACACCTTCATCTCGTCGGCCAGGAACCTGCGGAAGCGCCCGGTGTCGAGCACGCCGGCCATGCCCACCACCTTCTTGGTCGGCAGGCCGCAGGACTTCTGCAGCGCCCACACCATGGCGTCGAGCGGGTTCGTCACCACGATCACGAAGGCGTTGGGCGCGTACTTCTTGATGCCGGCGCCGGCCTGGTCCATCACCTTGATGTTGATGCTCAAGAGGTCGTCGCGGCTCATGCCGGGCTTCCTGGGAACGCCCGCCGTGATGATGATGACATCGGCGCCCTCGATGTCGGCGTAGGCGTTGGTGGGCTTCAGGTTGAGGTCGAAGCCCTCGATGGCGCCGGCTTGGCCGAGGTCGAGGCCCTTGCCGCCGGGCACCCCCTCGACGATGTCGAAGAGGACCACGTCACCCAGCTCCTTGAGGCCGATGAGGTGGGCGAGCGTGCCGCCGATCATGCCTGCGCCGATCAGCGCGATCTTGGTGCGCGCCATTGCCTGATGCTCCTGTGGTGTGCTGCGCTGTCGGAATCTGTCGAGCCAACCCATGCGTGCCGGGGTCAGCCCCCTCGCCTCCACCGCTGGAATTGAAAACATAAAGGGTCGGCGCGAGGGGTGTGACCCCCTTGCCCGGCCGTTCGTTAGCCCGAAAAGCGCGGCCGTTCAAGGCGACGAAAGGCGTGAAACGGGGTCGGACCCCTCGCCTCCGCCGCTGCAGTTGAAAGCGAGGGCCGGCGCGAGGACCCGGTCAGGGGGTGCGGCACCGCAACCCTCTTGAGAATGCTGGAATTTCATCGGGAACACGGATAATGCTGGCGCAAAACCTGGCAGATCTCGGATGCAGCTCGTCGATCGCACGCTCAGGTACTGCATCATCGGCGCCGGCGCCTCCGGGCTCGCGGTGGCGAAGAATTTCGCCCAGCGCGCCATCCCCTTCGACTGCCTGGAGCGTGAGCGCGACATCGGGGGCTTGTGGAACATCGCCACCCCCAGCGGCATCGTCTACGAGACCACGCATCTCGTCTCCTCCATCAGCTCGACCGGCTTCGACGACCTGCCGATGCTGGACGAGGACTACCCCGAGTACCCGAGCCACGCACGCGTGCTGGGCTACCTCGAGGACTACGCGCGCACCTTCGAGCTCCTCGACCACATCGAGCTGGGCTGCACCGTGACCAGGGTCGCGCCGCGCGAGGACGGCCGCTGGGAGGTCGCCCTCGCGGGCGAGGCGCAGCCCCGCATCTACTGCGGCGTGGTGCTGGCGAGCGGCCACCACGACGTGCCGCGCATGCCGACGTACCCGGGCACCTTCTCCGGCGAGATCCTGCACTCGCGCGCCTACAAGAGCCCCAGGCAGCTGCGCGACCGGCGGGTGCTGGTGGTGGGCTGCGGCAACTCCGCTGCCGACATCGTCGCGGATGCCGTGCACGGCGGCTCCAGGGTGTACCTCAGCATCCGCCGCGGCTACTGGTTCGTGCCCAAGTTCATCCTGGGCTTCCCGACCGGCGACGTGATCTCCTACGCCGAGATGGTGCCGCTGCCGCGGCGGGTGAAGCGCTGGCTGTTCCAGGGCGTCCTGTGGCTGGTGCAGGGGCCGCCCTCGCGCTACCGCATGCCCGACCCGGATTACAGCATCGACCAGGCCCACCCCACCATGACGGACGAGATCCCGCGCCTGGTGGCGCACGGCGACCTCGTCGTGAAGCCGGAGATCACCGGCTACGAGGGCGAGCGCGTGCTGTTCAAGGATGGCACAGCGGAGGCCATCGACACCATCGTCTTCGCCACCGGCTACCGGCCGGTCATCCCCTTCATCGACGAAGGGCTGGTGTTTGCTGCAGACGGCCGGCCCCGCTTCCAGCTGGCCGTCGTGCACCCCGAGCACGAGGGGCTGTTCGCCGCGGGCCTCGTGCAGGCCAACGGCAGCATGTGGCGGCTGGCCGACTACCAGGGCCAGCTGATCGCCAACCTCATCGTCGCCGGCCAGCGTACCCCCGAGCAGGCGCACCGCCTGCGCGCGCTGGTGGCCGCGCGCGCTGGCGGCCGGGGCGGACGGCGCAGCTTCGTCGCCTCCGACCGCCACCGCCTGGAGGTGAACTACTACGACTACCGCCGCCTCCTGCGGAGCCTCATCCGCCGCTTCGGCGCGGTGCGGCAGATGCGGCTGGAGCCCGCCTCCACAGCTCGCGACGCCAACGCCAGGCCCGCATCCGCCGAGGCGGCCGAGTAGCTGCTATCCGACGAGCGAAGCGCTCCGAATTCGGTAACTTCAACCATGCACCGCCTATTTTGCCTCGGCTGAAGTCCGCGGGCTCAGCTCTTGCGCAGCCAGAGCGCCGGATCGATCGCACGCTGGTCCTTGAGGAGCACCAGGCGGAGCCGCGGCGCGGCGCCATCGGCACCCGATCGGCCGAGGTAGCCGATCGGCTCGCCCGCGGACAGTTGCCGGTCGACCTGCGCATCGATCGCAAGCAGCGCGACGGCTCGAAGGGTTGCCAGCATGCGCTGCGCAGTAGCCGCTCAATACGGCCACACTGGGACGCCGACTTTGTCGGCGCAGGGTGGCGCAGAGCGCCAAACCTGCTTAGAAGGAGGCCGAAACGGGGTCAGACTCCGCGCCACCACGTCTCATTTCGAGAACGACGCGCGTGCTCGCGGGGTCTGACCCCGTCCGCCGACCCCGTCTGACCGCCTGCCGGAGCCAACGACGACCATGTCCAATCGCCGCCCCCAGCCGCAGCCGGGCATCATGGAGCTGAACCCCTACGTTCCGGGCGAGAGCGAGCTGCCGGGCGTGACAAACCCCATCAAGCTCTCCTCCAACGAGACGCCGCTCGGCCCCTCGCCCAAGGCCATCGCCGCCTACACGGCAGCGGCCGAGGCGCTCGACCGCTATCCCGACGGGGCCGCCACCGCGCTGCGCCAGGCGATCGCCGGCAAGTACGGGCTCGACCCCGAGCGCATCGTGTGCGGCGCCGGCTCCGACGAGCTCATCAACCTGCTCGCGCATGCCTACGTCGGGCCCGGCGACGAGGCGGTGCACAGCGCGCACGGCTTCCTGATCTACAAGATCGCCACGCTCTCCAGCGGCGGCAGCCCCATCTCCGCGCCCGAGCGCAACTACTGCGCCGATGTCGATGCCATGCTGGAGCGCGTGACGCCGCGCACCAGGATCGTGTTCGTCGCCAACCCCAACAACCCCACGGGCACCTACCTGCCGCACGACGAGGTGCGCCGGCTGCACCGCGGCCTGCCGAGCAGCACGCTGCTGGTGCTCGATGCCGCCTACGGCGAGTACGTGCGCCGCAACGACTACGAGGCCGGCTTCGAGCTGGTGGCGACCACCGAGAACACGGTGATGCTGCGCACCTTCTCCAAGGTCTACGGGCTCGCCGCCCTGCGGCTCGGCTGGGCCTACTGCCCGGCGGCGGTGGCGCAGGTCCTGAACCGCGTGCGCGGGCCGTTCAACGTCAGCGGGCCCGCCATCGCGGCCGGCGTTGCGGCCTTGGAGGACTCCGCCCACGTCGAGACGGCGGTGGCGCACAACGAGAAGTGGCTGCCGTGGGTGACGGCCGAGATCGGCAAGCTCGGGCTCCAGGTGACGCCCAGCATCGGCAACTTCGTCCTGATCCACTTCCCCTCGGAGCAGAGGGCGATCGCCGCCGATGCCCACTTGAAGAGCCGCGGCATCATCGTGCGCCGCGTCGCCGCCTACGGGCTGCCGAGCTGCCTGCGCATGACCATCGGCTCCGAGAGTGACAACCGCGCCGTCGTCGCCGCGCTCGCCGAGCTCGCAGGCCGACCATGACGGCGCAGCGGTTGCCGATGTTCGAGCGGGTGGCCCTGATCGGCCTCGGGCTGATCGGCTCCTCGCTCAGCCATGCCATGCGCCGGGCTGGGCTTGCGCGCGGCATCGCCGGCAACGCCAGGACGGCCGAGACGCGGGAGACGGCGCTGCGGCTGGGCCTCGTCGATGCCGCGCACACCACCGCCGCCGAGGCGGCGCGCGAGGCCGATCTCGTCATCCTGTGCGCTCCCGTCGGCGCCTGCGGCCCGCTCGCCAGGGAGATGGCGCCGGTGCTGCGGCCCGGGGCGATCCTGACCGATGTCGGCTCGGTGAAGAACGCCGTCCTGCGCGATGTCGCCCCGCATGTCCCGAAGGGAGTGCATTTCATCCCCGGCCATCCCATCGCCGGCACCGAGCACTCCGGCCCCGAAGTCGGGCTTCGCCGGGCTGTTCGACGGGCGCTGGTGCGTGCTCACCCCGCCGGCAGGCGCGGACCCGGCCGCCGTCGACAGGCTCGCAGCCTTCTGGCGCGCGTGCGGCAGCCAGGTGGAGATCATGGACGCGGAGCACCACGATCTCGTGCTCGCCATCACCAGCCATGTGCCGCATCTCATCGCCTACAACATCGTCAACACCGCGCACCACCTGGAGCGCGTCACCGACACCGAGGTCATCAAGTTCTCCGCCGGCGGCTTCCGCGACTTCACGCGCATCGCCGCCTCCGACCCCGTGATGTGGCGCGACGTGTTCCTCAACAACAAGGAGGCCGTGCTGGAGATGCTCGGCCGCTTCAGCGAGGACCTCACCGCGCTGCAGCGCGCCATCCGCTTCGGCGAGGGCGAGACCCTGTTCCGGCTGTTCACCGAGGCGCGCGCCACGCGGCGCGGCATCATCGAGGCCGGCCAGGATACCGACGCGCCCGACTTCGGCCGCCACGGATCCAAGCCGACGGGTCGATGACCTCTCCCGAGCATGATCTGTGGGTGTTCGCCTACGGCTCGCTGATGTGGCGCCCCGCCTTCCCCTTCGAGGAGGCGGTACGCGCCCGGCTCACCGGCTGGCGCCGCTGCTTCTGCGTCTACTCGGTGCATCACCGCGGCACGCCGGAGCGCCTCGGCATGGTTCTGGGGCTCGACCGCGGCGGGGTGTGCGAGGGCATGGGCTACCGCGTCGCCGCGCGCGACGCCGCGGCCACCAGGGCCTATCTGCGCGCCCGGGAGCAGGTGAGCGGGGTCTATCGCGAGGCGTTTCTGCCGGTGGAGCTGGAGCGCCACGGCTCCGAGGAGGTGATGGCGCTCGTCTTCATCGCCGAGCGCGCCCACCCGGCCTATGCGGGGCGTTTGCCCCTCGGCCTCCAGGCGCGCTTGATCCGCGGCGGCAAGGGCCTCTCGGGCGCCAACCTCGACTACCTCGTGAGCACCGTGCGGCATCTGGCCGACCTCGGCATCCGCGAGCGCGACCTGGAGCGGCTGGTGACGATGGTGGGCCCCCTGGCCTGGCGCCGCGCGCTGGCCCAGCACACGAGCCCCTACGCCGCCGCCATCGTCCGCGCCGAGCAGCGCCGCCCCCCGCCGGTGCGCCGCCGGACCTCCAGGGAGCAGCGCGAGCGCTTCATGTTCCGCCTGAAGCTCGGGCGCTGAGCCACGGTTCAACAGACGTGCACCAACTTTGTCATGCCGGGGCTCGTCCCCGGCATCCATCCAGCTGCGAGCGCCGGAGCAAGGAGTAAAGTGGATTCCGGCGACACCGGCCTGCGCCGGTGCAGGCAAGCGCGGGAATGACACGGTTCGAGTCCGTCGGAGGCGGACGCGGGGCCCTGATTGGCTCGCGCGAGGGAGGGCGCAAGGCCCCGTCTGCCGCCCTGCCCGAGCCTATCCATCCGAAGCGGACGGGCCCGGGCAGGCGAGACCTTGCGACCGCGGGCACACTACGCCGAGGCGATGGCCGGGGTGACTGGGCGATCACCCAGGTTGACGGTCGGCCATCAGGCCCGGGCGGCCGCGGCGAGACGCGCGAAGCCGGCCTCCAGGTCCGCCTTCAGGTCGGCCACGTCCTCCAGGCCGATGTGGAGCCGCACGGTCGGCCCCTCCGGCTGCCAGGCCGATACCGAGCGCGCCTTGGCCGCATCGAAGGGCAGCACGAGGCTCTCGTAGCCGCCCCAGGAGGCGCCGATGCCGAACAGCTCGAGGCCCTCGATCATCGCGGCCACGGCGCTCTTCGGGCACGGCCGGAGCACGACCGAGAACAGCCCGCAGGCGCCGAGGAAATCGCGCTTCCAAAGCTCGTGCTGCGGGTGGCTCGGCAGCGCCGGGTGGATGATGCGCTGAACCTCCGGCCGCTGCTCCAGCCAGCGCGCGACCTCGAGGCCCGAGCGCCAATGCCGCTCGAGCCGCACGTCGATGGTGCGAAACCCGCGCAGGCCCAGAAACATCTCCTCGGTGCCGGCGCAGATGCCGAGCCCGCCGGCCTCCGCGGCAAGCGTCTGCGCCAGCGCCTCGGTGACGGTGATGGCGCCGAGCATCGCATCGGCGTGGCCGACGATGTACTTGGTGCCGGCCTGGATCGAGATGTCGGCGCCGTGCGCGAACGGCTTGAAGTAGAGCGGGCTCGCCCAGGTGTTGTCGATCGCCACCAGGGCGCCGCCGGCGTGCGCCGCCGCGGCGATGGCGGGGATGTCCTGCACCTGGAAGGTCAGCGAGCCCGGGCTCTCGGTATAGACCAGCGTCGTATTGGACCGCATGAGGCGCGCAATGTCGGCCCCGAGGGTAGGATCATAGTAGGTCGTCTCGACCCCGAAGCGCTTCAGCGCCCCGTCGCAGATCTTGCGCGTCGGCTGATAGACGGAGTCGGCCACGAGAATGTGGTCGCCTGCCTTCGTGAAGATCAGCAGCGCGGTCGCGATCGCCGCGGCGCCGGAGGGCGCAAGCCACGTGCGCGCACCGCCCTCGAGGCCGGCGATGGCCGCCTCCAGCGCCTCCGAGGTCGGCGTGCCGCGCCGCCCGTAGGTGTAGCGCTGCTGGCGCTTCTCGAAGCTCTCCAGCGTCTTGAACAGCACGGTCGAGCCGCGATAGACGGGCGGATTGACAAATCCGTGGTGGGCAAAGGGATCTCGCCCTGCCTGCACCACGCCCGTGGCGGGGCGGCGCGCGCCTCGCCCGCCATTTTCGGAACCGGTCATCTCGAAGCATCCTCTCGTTGCGGGCCGCGTCTGTCCCAAACGCCGACGAAGATCAAGTCTTGACCCATGGCGGCATACGTCCAATTGTATCGGCTCGATGGAGCTGCCGCCGAGCCGCGTGGGGCAGATCCATCCATCATCGAGGCAAGGGCCGGGAATGACCAGGGGAGTGCGCTGGGCGGTGTGTGCCGTGCTGGCGCTGGCGGCGTTGCTCATCGCCGCAACCGCACGCCAGGCCGCCGCAGCCGACACCCTGACGGCGATCCGCGAACGAGGCCATATCGTCTGCGGCGTCGGCGACGGCTCCGCCGGCTATTCGACAGCCACGGCACAGGGCGTGTGGTCGGGCATCGGCGTAGACTTCTGCAGGGCGCTTGCGGCGGGGGTAATGGGCAGCAAGGACGCAGTCAAGTTTCGCTCGCTCACGGCGGAGCAGCAGATACCCGCGTTGCGCGCCGGGGAGATCGACGTGCTCGCCCGCTACCCGGACGCGGCGCCCGGCAAGGATGCCGCGCAAGGCATCCGCATCGCCGGCATCCTGGTCCACGAGGAGCAGGGCTTCATGGTACGCCGGTCGCACAACCTCACGAGTGCGCTCGAGCTCTCGGGGGCGCGCATCTGCGTGACTAGGGGGACTGGCGCCGGCTTCCGCATCACCCGGTATTTCACCGGCCTCGGCATGCCCTTCGAGCTCGTCGAGTTCGACGAGTGGAAGGAGGCCGTTGCAGCCTATGGCGACGACAACAACAAGGCCTGCCAGGTCCTCTCTGCCGATCTGCCGGAGCTTGCCCGCGCGCGTCAGGCGTTCGGCGACGTCAACGAGCATCTGATACTGCCGGAGCTGGTTGCCAAGCGCCCGGTCGGACCGGCTGTGCGCGAGGGCGACGACGAGTGGTTCAGCGTGGTGCGCTGGACGCTCTATGCGCTGATCGCCGCGGAGGAGCTCGGCATCACGTCTGCCAGCGTCGACCTCGCGAAGGGCTCGAGCAACGCTGCCGTGCGCCGATTCCTGGGGATCGACATGGACCTCGGCAAGCGCCTGGGGCTCAGGGCGGACTGGACCCAGCGGGTCGTCCGGCAGGTGGGCAACTACGGCGAGCTGTTCGAGCGCCACCTCGGGCAGAGATCGCCCTTGAAGCTCGATCGGCGCCTCAACAATCTCTCGATCCACGGCGGCCTGCACTACGCACCCTCCTTCCGCTGAGAGGGTTGCCGCCGATGTCGCCGGTCAGGGCATCACGACCTCGACGAGCGTGCTGTCGCCCGCCTTCACCGTGAAATCGCGCCGGTAGAGCCGGCCGCCGTGCCTGGCGCTCACCATGTACGTCCCCGGCGCCAGAATGTGTGTGGGAAGCGCGCCGCTGCTCTCCTTGACCACCTTGCCCTTGCGCGTCGCCACGGCCCACTGCGTGTCCGCGATCGCATCGCCCCCGCCCCGGGTGACGAGCTTGAAGCTTACCTCCGCGGCGGGGTGGGCGACCTTGACCTCCGACAGCTTCCCGGCCTCCACCGACACGTCGGCGCGCGCGGTCGCGTTGGCGTCGCCGTAGGTGCTGACGATGCTGTAGAGGCCAGCGTTGAGCCGCAGCACCGCGCCTGCCTTGGCGCCGATGAGCACCTTGGTCCTTTGTCCGTGCTCGTCGCGCTCGTCGGATTCCACGTCGAAGGCAACCAGCTTCACCTTCGCAACCTCGCCGTTGGCAAGCACGGGGACGATGCGCAAGCCGCCGGCATTGAGCACGAAGTGCGCCTTGTCGATCTGGTCGCCGACGACCGTGATCTTGCGCGTCATGTTCGCGCGCCCGAGCGCGACATTGATCCAGTAGGTGCCGGGATCGAGCCGCAGGGTGGGGCTGGCCTCGCGGTGGGTGGAGACGAGGAGGCCCTTGCCGCCGGGCGCCGCCTTGTCGCGAAACACGCGCCACACCAGCCCCTGCACGATGGGCTGGCTGCCCTGCGTGAGAGAAGCGCTCACGGTGACCTGGCCGAGCCCGCCCAGCTTGGGCACGCGCGGCATCACCGTGGTGTTGTCGGCGGGTCCCTGCGTTGCCGGCGGTGGGGCTTGCGCCTCCGCCGGCAGCCGAGCCAGACCGGCGGCGAGGAGGCCGGCGACAAGCAGCGAGCACAGGCGACGACGTGGCATGGGGTCCTTTCGCGGCGGGCGTTCGGGTTCGGGCCGAACCTGCCCCCGGCACCTCGATTTGAGCGGGCGGCGCCTGGGAGATCAATCCCCCACCATCTCCACGAGCTTGGTCTCGCCCGCGCGCAGCTCGAGCGTGCGCTCCTCGTGCCTCGCGGGCGTCGTCATGGCTACCAGGTAGCGCCCGGCTCGCAGGGTCGCAACGGTCTCGGTGTCGCCGCTCGTCCACACGATCCCCCCCGCCTCGTCGCGGACCTCCCAGGAGACCTCCGCTGCCGCAGGACCGGCAAGCCGCAGCCGCAAGGCCACGATCCGATGCTCGAGCGGGAGCTGCAGGGTCTGCCCCGCCCCGAGGTCGATCTCGCGCACCGTCCGCGCGTTGGTGAGGCCGTACCGGCCCTCGATGCGGTAGCGGCCGCTGGGCAGGAGCAGAACCGGCTCCAGCCGGCTGGTGGTGATGTCCTCCTGCGTCGGATCGTCCAGGCGCTTGACGGTGTAGGAGACGGGCTCGCGGACCCCGGCGGGGCCGACGATGATGCTCGCAAGGCCGAGGCGCCCGGCGGCCGCGCGCAGGGTGCGCTTGACGCTGTCGCCCGAGCCGATCTCGATCCGCTCGCGCGCCTCCACGCCGCCTTGGCGCGCAACGACATAGTAGATGCCGGGGGGAAGCACGAACTCCGCCTGCCTGGCCGCCGAGCGCGCCACCTCGCGCCGGCCGCGCGGAGGATCCTCCTCCATGACGAGGAACACCGGCGTCTCGAGGGCCGCTATGCCATCGCGCACTCCGGTCGTCAGTTGCAGGCGTCCGGCGTTGAGCGGGATGTCGACGGCGGTCTGCTCGCCGACCTTGACATCGACACTGCGGGGCTCGGAGCGCACGAGGCCGAGATCGGCGCGCACCCAGTAGCGCCCCGCCTGCAGCAGGGGCGCCGCCTCGCCGGCCTTGAACACGGCGAGCGGCGTGCTGTCGGGCCCTTTGCCCGCACTGATGGTGAAGATGGCGTCGGGCAGCGGGGCACCCGTCGCCTGCGCCACCGCCCGCACGCGCGCCGTCCCTGCATCCAGCCGAAGCGAGACCGACAGCGGCCGGTTCTCGCGCACCACCACCACCTCGCGCGCCGACACCAGGCCGCTGGAGACCTCCACGACATAGCGCCCCGCAGCAACGGGGATCACGGGATTGGGGCTCCAGGCGTCGAACAGGACGGTCTTGGGCTGGTCCTCGGCAGCCACGGTCCAGTAGAGCGGCACGCTCAGGGGCTCGTTGTTGGGCGGCAGCACGGCCCGCAGATGCAGCGCCGGCGGCCCGCTGGCGGGGATCGGGGCCGGAGGCACGATCGTGGTGGTGAAGCCGGCCACCGCCAGCTGGTTGCTCGCGAGCCGCATGGCCTCGCCGACGACAGCTGCAAGCTCCTCGGCGTTCTGCGCCTTGAAGTGCCGCCCGCGGGTCGCCTGCGGCAGGCAGGCCATCTTGGCGAGGTCGCCGGGCGCAACGCCGATGCTGACGACATGCGTGACGATGCCGGCGGCGCCGAGCTCGGTGGCGGCCGCGCAGACGTCCGCCTGGCAGTTGTCGGCGCCGTCGTGGATCAGCAGCAGGCTGCGCGGCCCCGAGCCTTGCGGCAGGCGCTTTGCCGCCTCGCGCAGCGCCAGCGTCAGCGGGCCCTTGCCTTTCGGACGGATCTGGCCGAGCCGCGTCATCATGGGCTCGACATCGACCGGCTCGGGCTCGCGCAGGATCTCGACATCGTTGCAGCCGCCGCGGCGGTGGCCGAAGGTGGCAAGCCCCACCCGGCTCTGTGTTCCGAGCTTCGCCAGCGACGCGCGCAGGGCCTCGCGCACCACGCCGATCTTGTTGTTCTGCTTGCCGCCGCCTTCGAGCTGGCCCGCCATGGACCCGGAGCCGTCGACGACGACGATCAGCGAGGCCGGCTCGGCGGCCGGCGCAACCGTCGCGGCCCCTGAAACGCCCAGCAACGCGGCGGTCACGGCAACCCCCAAGCAGCGGTACAGTTTCTGCATTGCTCGAGCCCGTGGTTCGGACGCGGGGTGCACACTTTGCATTCTAGCCTCCGCCGACCCCATATAGCGAGGGCCAAAGTTAGGGAAAAATTGAGCGCAACCTCAATGAAGCAGGAAGCACTGGAGCTGCTGCTGACGCGCCGGTCGGCAAAGGCGGCGACGCTCGGCGAGCCGGGTCCGGACGCGGCCCAGCTTACGACGATTCTAACGGCCGCCGCACGCGTGCCGGATCACAAGAAGCTGGTGCCCTGGCGCTTCGTCGTATTCGAAGGCGAGGCGCGTGCGGCGTTCGGCCGGGTGCTGCTGGAGGCCTGCGCGGCGGAGGAGAAGGAGCCGCCGTCGGCGGCACGGCTGGAAACCGAGCGTACCCGCCTGCTGCGGGCACCGACCGTGGTGGCGGTGGTTTCGCGTACAACGCCCCATGCGGCCGCCCCCGAGTGGGAGCAGATCCTTTCGTGCGGCGCCGTGTGCCAGAACCTGTGTCTGGCCGCGAATGCCCTGGGCTTCGACACCTGCTGGATTACCGAGTGGTACTCCTACAGCGCAGGCGTGCGGGCCGCCCTCAACCTGGCGGCGAACGAGAGGCTGGCGGGCTTCATCTACATCGGCACCGCCAGGGAGCGTCAGGGCGACCGCGAGCGGCCGGACCTCGCCGGCATCCTGACCCGCTGGCAGGGCTGAGGCCGACGCAGCACACGCCGGTTGTGTCGGCTTCGGCCTTGGTGTTGCTGTCGCAATTGTCGGCAGTCCGACACGGCGGGGGAGCTGGCTGCCAAGAGGCCGGGGAGGGGACCCGCCAGGATGTCGTTTGCCGTGGCGCGGAGGGGGCCGGTGCATCGCCCCGCCGCTCGGCAGGGGTAAGGGAGCCCCGACATTTGCGGGCACTCCTGGGCCACGCCAGGCGCCGGGAAGCCCGCCCCGAAATGGGACATAGAAGGGGTCAGACTCCGCGGGTCTGACCCCATGGCACAGCCCTCATGCAACTATAGCTCAGGCCCGCAGGGCCTGACCCCGGCGGCCCCACAGGCGGGCCGAGGCGATGTCGGCGCCTTTGCGCAGCGCCTCGAGCTTCAGCCACACCGCGGGCTCGATCACCCACTCGCGGTTGGTGAAGGTGCCGAAGCCGCAGTCGGTGGAGGCGATCACCCGCTCGCGGTCGCCCACCACGGCCACCGCCTCCTCGATGCGCCGCGCCACCACCTCGGGGTGCTCGACGAAGTTGCTGGTGGTCTCGATCACACCGGGAATCAGGACCATGTCCTTCGGCAAAGGTTGGGCCTTCAGCGCCGCATACTCGTGCGCGTGGCGCGGGTTGGAGAACTCGATCGACAGCGCCCCCACCTTGGCCTGGTAGAGCGCGGGCAGGATCTTCTCGAGCGCGATGTCGTGGATGTGCGGGCCCTCCCAGTTGCCGTAGCAGATGTGCAGGCGCACCCGGTCGCGCGGGATGCCCTCGATGCCGGCGTTGATCGCCGCCACGCCGCGCTCGCAGGCCACGACGAACTCGGCGTCGGAGAGGTCGCGGAACATCATGGTGCGGTCCATGGCGAGATCGGGCGCGTCGATCTGCAGGATCAGGCCGGCGCGATGGATCGCCTGGTACTCGTTGCTCATCTCGCGCGCGATGGCCGCGAGGTAGGCCTCGTGCGAGGCGTAGTGCACGTTGAGCATGGTGGAGCTGATGATGCCGGGCGACGGCGCGGTCATGAAGGCCTCGGCGAAGGCGCCCGCGCCCGCCGCGATGCTCTTGAAGCGGGCGATCTCGGCCTCCAGCGGCGCAATGTCGAGGTAGCGCAGCTCGCCCTGGCATTCCGGGGCGTTCTGCTGCTTGCTCGTGTGCGGAAAACGGCGCAGCAGGTAGGCCACGAGATCGGGGAACTCCTCGTACTCGCGTCCGCGCCGGCGCTTGGAGACGCCGGCGAAGCCCGACATGCGCGCGGGGACGTAGGTCTGGAAGCCGACCCGCTGCTGCTCGCCGTCGTTGCCGATGTCGATGCCGGCGGTCTTCTGGCGCTCCACCACGTGGCCCACCGCCTTGTCCATCTCCGCGTCGAACACGGCCTTGTCGTAGGCCTCGCCCGCCTCGCGCTTGACGAGAAGGTCCGAGAGCGTCTCGTTGCGCGGGAGGCTGCCGACGTGCGTGGTCAGGATGCGGTCGCGGCTGGTGATCATGGGCGCCTCCCAATCGTCTTGCGTTGCTTGGCCCCTCTTATACAGCCTGGGCACGCGTGCGGACAGACTTCGCTGCCATGCCGGCCGCGGGCGAAGCGCGCCCCCCGAGCCTCGGGCTCACGTCCTCGCCGGGCATGACAGACGCGCGGCCGACAGACAGGCACGCCGGTTTATCGGGGCACGGGCCGCTGCTAGATTGGCGGCGTGCGCGCCATAGACGAGCGCTCGGCCTCGGCCGGCGGCAGGAGGAATTGCCATGATCTACGAGCTCAGAACCTACACCGTGAAGCAGGGCACGCTGCCGGAGGTGGTCAAGAATGCCAGCACCGTGTCGCGCGACATCCGCAAGGACGACTACGGCAAGCTCGAGGGGTACTGGTCGACCGAGATCGGACCGCTCAACCAGGTCATGCACCTGTGGAGCCACTCCGACCTCAACGAGCGGGCGCGGCTCAGGGGCGAGCTTGCCAAGAACCCACGCTGGGGAACCGAGTACACGCCGCTGATCCGGCCGCATCTCGTGCGCCAGGACGTCCGCCTCCTGAACCCGGTGATCGGGCCGGTGGCGCCGGCGAGCACGCCCAACGTCTACGAGTTCCGCAACTACCGCGCCAGGCCGGGCGCCGTGCGCCAGTGGGTGGACCTGATGGTGAAGATCATGCCGGTGCGGGAGAAATACTCCAAGCCCGTGGGCCTGTGGATCACGGAGGCCGGCCAGCCCAACGAGGCCTGCCACATCTGGGCCTACAAGGATCTGAACCACCGCGCCCAGGTCCGCGCCGAGGTCGGCAAGGACCCGGAATGGCAGGCCTTCCTGAAGGAAGCCTCCGGCTTCCTGGACGAGATGCATTCGACCATCATGCTGCCGGCCCCGCATTCGCCACTGAAGTAGGGACGTTGCAGGGCGCAATATGGCGCTAGCCGCATTGCACCGAGCCGACCTCGCCACAGGCGGCTCCGCCGGGATGGGCGGGTTGCGGTGCCAGGCCGCTATCGCGGCATTGGCACCCTACGCGGAGGGCTGCGGGGCTCCTGCCCCTGCGCCCCGAAGCCGTGCATGTAGAGGGCCCACTGCAGACCGACGATGACGCCCTTGATGCGCGGGAGCAGGGCCAGCGTCAGGGCGAGCGTGATCGGCCCCAACAGCACGATGTACAGCCACAACGGCGGCGAGAACGCCCGCTCGACCGGCAGGACGGCCCCCACGATCATGTGGCCGACGATCAGGATGGTGAAATAGGCGGGCGCGTCGTCGGCGCGGTGGTGATGCAGGGCCTCGCCGCAGCCGGCGCACGCCTCCCGCACCTTGAGATAGCGCCCGAACAGCGGAGCCGCGCCGCACGCCGGGCAGCGCTGCAGGAAGCCGTTGAGGAGAGCACGCTTGACATCACGGCGCGGACGCGCGTCGCCGGGCTCGAGTGGCATGGCAAATCCCTCTGGCGCCTGCCTGGGCGACGGCAGGGGCAGGCTCGCCCCAGGCTGACAGGCAAGTGGCATGCGGCCATCTGCATGTATAGGGCCGCGCGTTGAAATGTCTCACGCTGCACAGGGCTCAACGCCCGCCGGTCTCTCTGCCGTAGCGGATCACCTGGACCTTCTCCAGCGTGACGAGGCCGCTCGCCGTCATCATGGTCTCCAGAACGGGCAGGAACGCCCTGATCCGCTCCTCACTGTCCACGATCTCGATGACGAGCGGCAGATCCTCCGACAGCCGCAGGATCTTGGCGGTGTGCAGCCGGCTCGAGGCGCCGTAGCCCATCGGGCCGCGGATCACGGTGGCGCCCGCCAGGCCCTGCTCGCGCGCCGCCAGCACGATCGCCTCGTAGAGCGGCTTCGTCTGGTGCCTGTCGTTCTCGCCGATGAAGACCCGAAGCAGCATGGCCTCCTGGGGCAGGTGCATGGGGTGCCTCCCTAGAGATGGTTGAGCTGCGCCGCGGCGACGTGGCCGAGCCATACGGCCAGCATGCAAAGCAGCACCGAGGCGACGATGTTGGCGCCGGCGTGGAGGAGCTGGCCGTCCCGGATCAGGTTCAGCGTCTGCAGGCTGAACGAGGAGAACGTGGTGTAGCCGCCGCACAGGCCGACCATGACGAACTGGCGCGCCGTCGACCCAACGAGCAGACGCCCGTCCGGGCCGGTGAGGGTGAAGAAGAGGCCGATCACGAACGAGCCCACCACGTTGACGATCAGCGTGCCCCAGGGAAAGGTTTCCCCGATCAGGCGTGCCGCGACGCCGGAGCACCAGTAGCGGAAAACGCCTCCCAGGGCGCTGCCGACCGCAATCCAGAAGTAGACCATCGTGCACTACTTTTGCCCCCCGTTGGTATCACAACGAAAACCCGCCTCGCGGCGGGTCCCTGGGGGGAATCCTGCCGCGGCCTCAATCTCGAAGCCCTGTGCAGCAGGAGCCATCAGCCTTGCGGCGGTTGTCGGGGGACTCCATCCCCATCACACCGCCCCCAGTGTGCGAGAGGCTTGCTCCTGCGGTCAAGCGGGCTATATCTCGGGCCGGCTGCAAGCGGGAACAGCGTGAACGCCTCCGCCTCCTCGAGCTTCGCGAGCATGAGCGCACCGGTCGAGACCATCGAGGTTACCCGCGACGAGGCGGGCCTGCGGCTCGACCGCTGGTTCCGCGTGCACTTCCCGGACGTGGGCTACAGCTACCTGCAGAAGCTGCTGCGCTCGGGCCAGGTGCGGGTGGATTCCAAGCGCGTCACCGCCAACGCTCGGCTCGAGCCCGGCCAGCAGGTGCGCGTGCCGGCCGTCGTGCGCCAGCCCCCCAAGGAGAAGCCCTCGCTGACGCCGCCGCTCGGGCTCTCCAAGGCCGACCGCGACTTCATCGAGCGGCTGATCCTGTTCGAGGACGACCACGTGATGGTCTTGAACAAGCCGTTCGGCATCGCCGTGCAGGGCGGCACCGGCACCAAGCGCCACATCGACGGGCTGCTCGCCGGCATGGCCGACCGCTTCGGCGGCCGGCCGCGGCTGGTGCACCGGCTCGACCGCGACACCACCGGCGTGCTGCTGGTCGCCAAGCACCGCGACGCGGCGGCGCGGCTCGGGCGCGTCTTCCAGACCCGCTCCGCCGCCAAGACCTACTGGGCGCTGGTCGCGGGCGTCCCCAAGCCGTCCCAGGGCAGGATCGAGGCGGCGCTGGTGAAGGCGCCGGGCCCCGACGGCGAGGACCGCGTGCGCAAGGCGCAGCCCGGCGAGCAGGACAAGGCCATGCACGCCACCACGCACTATTCCGTGATCGACCGGGTGTCGCACAAGGCGGCGTGGGTGTCGCTGAAGCCGGTGACGGGGCGCCAGCACCAGCTGCGCGCCCACATGGCGCTGATCGGCCACCCCATCGTCGGCGACAACAAGTACGGCGGCGACACGGCGCTGGCCGACAGCGGCATCGAGCGCCAGCTGCACCTGCACGCCCGCCGCCTCGTCATCCCGCATCCCATCGCCGGCGAGCCCAAGATCGACGTGACGGCCCCCCTGCCGGAGCACATGCGCAAGACCTGGGAGCTGCTGGGGCTCGACGCCGAGCGGTTCGACGCGGATCGGGAAGAGTAGAGGTTCTATCAATAAGCTGCTGGCGGACTGACCAAAGAGGACGTGGCCGCATTTCGGCGCAGAAAGTTTACCTGGCGCGCCAGCCTCAATGACCCTGCTCCCATCTCCCAGGGTTTTTCCCCATAGCGTCCATCGCCGTCAGCGGCGACCCGTATCGCCGAGCCCTGCTCGGGGGAGAGGGCCGCGAACCGGGTTTGCACGAGGAGTGACGCGATGACGAATCTCAAGATCGAGGACGTGGAAGGCATCGGGCCGGCGATCGGCGGCAAGCTGCGCGCATGCGGCATCGAGGACTCCGATCACCTGCTCGCCGAGACCAAGACCGCGAAGCAGCGCAAGACGCTGGCCGAGAAGGCGGGCATCAACGAGAAGCAGGTGCTGAAATACGCCAACATGGTCGACCTCTACCGCATCAGCGGCGTCGGCAAGGAGTTTGCGGAGCTGCTCGAGGCGTCGGGCGTCGATACCGTGCCGGAGCTGGCCCAGCGCAATCCCGCCGATCTCGCCAAGAAGCTGGCGGAGGTCGACAAGGCCAAGAAGCTCACCAAGCGCATCCCGACCGAGGCCGAGGTGACCAAGTGGGTCGCGCAGGCCAAGTCCCTGCCCCGCGCCCTCGAGTATTGAGGCACGTGCCCAACCGATAGGGCAATCGTCAAGACACCCAGGTGAGGAGGCCGTTGCCCTTGTCGGACATCCCGCGCGCATAATCGCGCAGGAGCGGGAAGTAGTAGGCAACATTGTCGCGCAGCATGCGCTCATATTCCGCGGCGGAGCCCGACCCTCCCGGCATTGCGTACACGCCGAGGCGGCTCATCTCGCCGTAGTCCACGCGCGCCTGGAGGCGTGCCAGCTCCTGGGCGTCGAGGAATTGGCTGAACGCTTGCACCGCCGGCGGATTGTGCACGCGCGGGGGGCCGTAGCCCACGTCCGTGCCCAACTCCTCGCCGGTCAGCAGCAGGTCACCCGGCCCGCCCGTGGGCCCGAGGCTTCCAGTGAGCAGATAGTGCAGCATGTGCCAGGACTTCTCGAGGCTGAGGGGCTCCTCGAAAGGGCGCAGAGCCGCAAGTCGCTCGCCGGCCTCGCTGACACCCGGTGCGCTCCGGGCCGCCTTGGTCGCGGCCTCGAACTGCTTCCTCTGATCGTCCGACATGCGCTTCAGTGCTTCCGCGAAGCGCGCCGTGAATCCCTCGTTCAGGGTCACCATGACGAGGTCACCGGCGAGCGCAGGCGTCGCCCGCAACGCGCTGATCTGTGCCGGGGAGAGGCCCAGGACCCAATATATCATGCTCATGCTGCACGCCTCCTGACGGGCCTGGATGCGAAGGCCCCGTGGCACCACGTTGGCCGAGTCACGGATCTCAGGAGGAGGAAATACTCCTGCTGCTTCATTTCGCTGGAGAGCATGGGTTCCGCGTAATGCGAGTGGCCAGTCGGCAAAAGTGCTTCCTTCGACCGTTACACATTCTCTGCAGCGGATGCGTGCTTCATCACAACGTGAAATCATTCAGTTGGGCAATGGAAACCATAGACTAACAGACCTCGGCTCTAAGCGCGTTCGAGACAAGCTTGCCAACAAGCTTGTCCTATAAAGTGCAATAGCAAAACCTGCCAACGCGCGCTGTCCCTTCACCATTCCGGCCCGCGCGCGCTTCCAGGTGCGCATGGCGCCGGGATATGCGGCGTTCCCTCACATCGCCCGCTTCACCCGGTCCACGATGCGCTCCACGCTGGGGATGGCGGCGTCCTCCAGGATGTCGGCGGCGGGCAGCGGGATGTGCGGCGTGGTGATGCGCACGGGCGGGCCGTCGAGGTCGTAGAAGGCCTCGTCGGCGACGATGGAGACGAGCTCCGCCCCCCAGCCGCACAGGCGCGGGTTCTCCTCCACCGTGAACAGGCGGTGCGTGCGCGCCCACCGAGGAGAGGATGGTGCGGGTGTCGAGCGGCACCAGCGAGCGCACGTCGATCACCTCGCAGTCGATGCCGTGCTCGGCCGCGAGCCGCTCCGCCGCTGCGACGGCGCGCGGCACCATCGCCGCCAGCGCCAGGATGGTGGCGTCGCGGCCGGGGCGCACGATCGAGGCGGTGCCCAGCGAGTCGACGATCTCGCCGTCCGGCACCTCGCCCTTCATCGGATAGAGCGCCTTGTGCTCGAAGAAGATCACCGGGTCCGGATCGCGCACCGCCGCCGCCATCAGGCCCACGACATCGCGCGGGTTGGAGGGCGCCACCACCTTGAGGCCGGGGATCATCATCGCCCAGTTCTCGACGCTCTGGCTGTGCTGGGCGCCGAAGCGCACGCCGCCGCCGTTGCCGGTCCTCACCACCAGCGGGCACTTGAGCTGCCCGTTCGACATGTAGCGGCTCTTGGGGAACTCGTTGGCGATGTAGTCGAAGCACACCGCGAAGAAGTCCGAGAACATGATCTCGGCGATCGGTTTGAGGCCGGTCATGGCCGCGCCCATGGCGGCGCCGAGGATCGCCTGCTCGGAGATCGGCGTGTCGCGCACGCGCCTGGGCCCGAACTGCTCCAGGAGGCCCACCGTGCTCTTGAACACGCCGCCGGCCCTGGCCACGTCCTCGCCGAGGAACACCACGTCGGGGTCGCGCGCCATCTCCTGGGCGATGCCGCGCGCCACCGCGTCGCGATAGGTCAGTTCCGCCATGCCCAGCCTCCATCGGCATAAACATCGGTGGTGAGCAGCTCGAGCGACGGCGGCGGTGCCGCCTTGCACCTCTCGGTGGCCTCGTCGACCCGGCGCTTCACGTCGGCCTCGATGCCGGCGATCACTTCCTCGCGGATGCCGAACTGCTGCAGGCGCTCGCGGTAGATCTTGATGGGGCAGCGCTCCTTCCAGCGCTCCAATTCGCCCTTCGGACGGTAGGTGGCGGGGTCGGCGCGCGAATGCCCGCTGAAGCGGTAGGTCTTGCACTCGATCAGCGACGGGCCGTTGCCGGCGCGCGCCTTCTCATAGGCCGCCGAAGCCGCGCGATAGACGGCATCGGCGTCCTGGCCGTCGACGATGATGGGCTCCAGCCCGTAGGCGGGCGTGCGGCTGGCGGCGGGATGCTCCACCGGGATCACGTCGCGGATCGAGGTGTATTCCATGTAGAGGTTGTTCTCGCACACGAACACCACGGGAAGCTTCCACACCGCGGCGAAGTTCAGGGCCTCGTGGAAGGCGCCGATGTTGGTGGTGCCGTCGCCGAAGAAGCACACGCTCACGTCCTTGTCGCCCTTGTACTGGGCGCGCCAGGCGGCGCCGCAGGCGATCGGCAGGTGCGCGCCGATGATGGCGTAGGAGCCCATCACCCCGTGCTCGGCCGATGTGAGGTGCATCGACCCGCCCTTGCCGCGCATCAGCCCGTTGTCGCGCTGCATGAGCTCGCCCAGCACCTTCTCGATGGAGACGCCGCGCGCCAGCGTGTGGGCGTGGCCGCGGTAGGTGCAGAACGACAGGTCCCCCGGCTTCATGGCGGTGGCGAAACCGGCGGCCACCGCCTCCTGGCCCAGCGAGAGGTGGGACGTGCCCTTCACCAGGTTCTGCAGGAACAGGTCGAAGGCGCGCTGCTCGGCCTCGCGGATCACGACCTGCGTTTCATACATCTCGAGGCGCAGCTTTTCGCCGATGTCGTCGTTGAGAGGCATGGCACCGGCCGACGGCCCGCGGGCTGCGACAGTTGACATTGAGGTCGTTCCCCGGAAATGCAGGTTTGTTCGTGGCGGCGAACCTTAACTGCCGCGCGAAGCGGGGGCAACAGGCACGGGTTCGGGCTGCCCTGCCTCGAATTGGAGGACAGAGCCACAATGGTGACACGGCTCGCGACCTGCGCCTGCGGATCGCTCCAGGTGCGTTGCACGGGCGATCCGTTGCAGGTGTCTCTGTGCCATTGCCTCGACTGCCAGAGGCGCACCGGCAGCACCTACGGCGTTGCGGCCTTCTTCCGGAGCGAGGATGTCAAGCCGCGAGGTGCGATGCACAGCTTTACGCGCCAGTCGGACAGCGGCCATCCCGTCATTTTCCAGTTCTGTCCGGCGTGCGGCTCCACCGTCTTCTGGACGCGCGGCGGCAAGCCCGAGCTGACCGCGGTCGCCGTAGGCTCCTTCGCCGATCCCGACTTCCCTGCGCCAACCCAGACGGTCTACGGCGAGCGCAGCCACCCGTGGGTGGCATTCTCCGGCGGACTGGCAAAGCCGCAGGCGTAGGAGTTCACCGTCGCAATGGAAGGTCCCGCATGGGGTCAGGCCCGCAGGGTCTGCCCCCTCTACGTCGAGCCCTGGGCGACCTTGGCCTCGGCGGGGAAGCCGACCCTTGCGGTGGGGTCAGACCCGGGTCTCACTCCGGGGTGACCCAGACAGCGCTGGATACGCAGCGCCGCTCGTCATGTTGGCGAACGGGGGTGTACGTGGTAGGAGTGCCCCCCATGAGCACGCACGCGCAGCGCAAGATGACTGTCGACGAGTTCCTGGCCTGGGCCGTGGGGCAGGAGGGCCGCTGGGAGCTCTACAACGGGGTACCTTATCGCATGGCTCCGGAACGGACGGGTCATATCGAGGCCAAGCTTGCGGTTCACGTGGCTTTTCTGCAGGCGATCCGGAAGGCAGGAGTGCCCTGCCACTTGCTGGCCGACGGTGCGGGTGTACGCATCTCGCAGTTCGTTCTGCACGAGCCGGACGCCCTGGTCTACTGCGGCCCAAAGCTGCCCAGGAACGCCATCGAGGTGCCCAATCCGGCCGTTCTGGTCGAGGTGGCGTCACCCTCGACGCGCAAAATGGACGACACAGTGAAGCTGGCCGGCTATTTCAGCCTGCCGAGCGTGCACCACTACCTGATCGTCGATCCCGAAGGCCCGCCCGTCGTCCACCACCGCCGCAAGGCCGATGGCACCATCCTCACGACGCTCGTCCACGAGGGCACCCTGAGGCTGTCGCCGCCGGGGATCGAGGTGGGCGTGGCGGAGTTATTCGCGGCAGCGTAGCCAAGCCGGCCCATGCTCCGGAGGGACGCAGATGTCCGCTAACACGTTCGTGCGAAAGGCGCGCGCTGGCAGGCGAGCTCGACCGCGAATGGTCGGAGCACGACCCGGAGTTTCCCAATTCGCTCAGCACTGGCGGCGCATTTCGGCGGAAGGGAGCGTGACACGCTGTTCGCTCACCGTCCTCGTCGCCCACTTCGCCCGGTCCAAAAATGCACTCCACGCTGGGGAGGACGGCGTCCTCCAGGGTGTCGGCAAGTGGTTAGACCAGCCCCCGACCTACATCGACCCTTGCGCGACGCGGGCATCGGCGGGGAAGCGTCGCAGGATCTCGCGGCACTGCTCGATGGCGCCCGCCAGGTAGCCCAGTTCGGCGTCGAAGAAGAAGCGGTGCTCCTGGGTCATGCTGTCGGGTGTGACGCGCACGTCGATGCGGACCCGGCCCCTGGAGTTGCCCGTGAGGCTGACGACGAGGTTGGGCTCCAATGGGCTCATCTCGGCGGAGCCGGCCCCCCGCTGCATGGCCTCCATGCCGCCGAGCAGGCGGCCGATGTCCTCGGCGGTCAGCAGCGGGCCGCGCACCGTGACCGCGGCGCCCGGGGCTGCACATTCCGCGCGCACCTGCAGCCAGGTGCCCTCATACCATTCAACGCTCCCGGGGAACGCCTTTTCCAGCACCCAGAACTCGGAGGCCCCCCAGAACCAGGGACGGCGCGTCGCTATCATCGTTCGGGAGCATGGGATTGCGCTGCGATGCTCTGGGGTTTGAGGGCACACCGGTCGTGTACCTCGACGACAATGCGTCCAGCATCTACGCTGTTCGGGCGTTAATATTACGGCAGCAACGGGGACAACTGATGGCTCGGCCCAGCCTGATTGGCCGCCTGGCCCGGGCGCTGGCAGTGATCGCCATGCCCCTGGGCGATACCCTGAGGGCATTCGACATGTAGCAGCTGGAAAGCCTCCGCTAGGAGCACGAGCTCGCGCTGACCGAGCTATATACGGGAACGGATACGCCCGAGGATGGTCCCCAACTCGTTGCCCTCGTCGATGCCACCATCGACGACATCATAGCGATGCCGAAGCCGTTGGCGGCCAGCGCCGTTCGCAGCCGCCTGCAGAAGCTGATCGACGACGTCGATCTGTTCGCGACCGAGGATCGCGACCAGACCTGCATCTACGCCATCCGCATCTGGCGCGCCGCCGGCTTCACCGAGGAGAGCAAGCTCTTGCCTGTTGCGGCCAATCCAATCCTGCGGGGCCCCTGAGGCAACGCAGCCCTGTAGGTTGGCGGGCCTTCGAGGATTGGCGAGGACCCGATCGCCGAGATTGCCCGATCAATTGACACAGCAACCGGTGCGCGTCAGGGTCACCCCCAGCGAGTTGGGAGGTCAGGCGCGCCCTTGTGCGCTGCAATATCGGGCCCGGCGCGGCCATCACGGGAGAGACGCACCATGCAGGAAAGAGTGAGCGACACGGCATCCCCCCAGGGCAGCACAAAGGGCGACCTCGACCCGCACTGGAACTGGGGCCGGCGCCTGCCCGCGCTGGGCAGCATGGGCGTGGACTTCGAGAGCCGGGTGGAGTTCGACCGCATGCGGCGCTACCGGCTCGCCCGGGCGCGCCAGGCGCTGGAGCGGTCCGAGCTGGGCGCGCTCCTGCTGTTCGACGTGAACAACATCCGCTACGTCTCGGCCACCAAGATCGGCGAGTGGGAGCGCGACAAGCTGTGCCGGTTCGCGCTGCTCGCGCGCGGGCAGGAGCCGATCGTGTGGGACTTCGGCTCGGCTGCCGTGCACCACAAGCTCTACTCGCCCTGGCTGCTGCCCGAGCACTGCAAGGCGGGCCTCGTGGGCATGCGCGGCACCGTGCCGCCGAGCTTCGGCCTCATGAAGCACCACGCCGAGGAGATCGCCGCCATCCTGCGCGAGGCCAAGGTCGACAAGATGCCGCTCGGCCTCGACCTCGTCGAGCCGCCCATGCTGTTCGAGCTGCAGAAGGCGGGCCTCACCATCCAGGACGGCCAGCAGGTGATGCTGGAGGCGCGCGAGATCAAGAACGTCGACGAGATCGCGCTGCTGAACCGCGCCGCCGCCATGGTCGACGGCGTCTACCAGCAGATCTTCGAGGAGCTGCGCCCCGGCGTGCGCGAGAACGACATCGTCGCCAACGCCAACCGCTACCTCTACGAGCACGGCTCCGACGACGTGGAGGCGATCAACGCCATCTCCGGCGAGCGCTGCAACCCGCACCCGCACAACTTCACCGACCGCCTGATCCGGCCCGGCGACCAGGCGTTCTTCGACGTGCTGCAGAGCTACATGGGCTACCGCACCTGCTACTACCGCACCTTCAACGTCGGCCGCGCCACGCCGGTGCAGCGCGACGCCTACAAGCTCTGCCGCGAGTGGCTCGATGCGGCCATCGAGCTGATCAAGCCGGGCGTCTCAACCGACCGGGTGGCGGGCGTGTGGCCCAAGGCTGAGGAGTTCGGCTTCCCCAACGAGCTTTCCGCCTTCGGCCTGCAGTTCGGCCACGGCCTGGGGCTGGCGCTGCACGAGCGTCCGATCGTCTCCCGCGTGGTCTCGCTGGAGCATCCCATGGAGATCAAGACCGGCATGGTGTTCGCGCTGGAGACCTACTGCCCCGCCAAGGACGGTTTCTCCGCCGCCCGCATCGAGGAGGAGATCGTGGTCACCGACAAGGGCGGCGTGGTCATCTCCCTGTTCCCCGCCGAGGACCTGCCGATCGCCAACGAGTATTGAGGGGAAGGCCGCGCCGCGCGTGCCTCCCTCTCCCCGCGCAACACCAACCTCGCCCCGCCCTCCATTGGCGCGGGGAGAGGGGATCCGCGAAGCATTTCCGGAAAGGTCGCAAGCCAAGACAAACCCAAGCGGGTCAGCCTGCGCACTGGTACTCCAGAAATGTCCGGCGAATGCGATGGTCGCTGCAAGCGGTGAAGGGCGTGGATCTGAGCACGTAGTCTCGAAAGCCGGGCAGCTCCTGCAATGAGTGACACCACCTGTGGTGATTGCCCAGGACCCTGAGCGGGCTGGTCGGTTCAAAGACGAACGTGAGGCTCAGCTGGAAAATGTCGTCGTCCTCACCTCCCTCAGGGATGAGCTGTCGCGTGATGTCGAGGTCGAAGGCTTCACCTGTCTCCCCCGCGCGCGGCAGGAACATGCGGTCATAGGTTCCCCATTGGAACAAGAGCATATCGGCATCCTGTAGTGCACATCCGTTTGCCCTCACATCCAGATAGAACTCGAACATGGCCTCGAAACCGTCGCGCAGCGAGAGCGTGGTATCGGTCAGACCCCTCGCCATGAGGAAGGCCTGGAACGTCTGAAGCGTGCCTCTCGGATCGAATATCGACATGTCCTTCCCCGGCGCGGCAATTCGAGCATGCGGCGCGGTGTCTTGACTGGCCCTAAGGATGCTCCGTAACTGGGCGATAGCAAGGCTTGGCGTTGGTGGCTGTGCGCCTTCCTCTTTCAGGATGGCGAGAGGTGCCGGCGTTCTCGGCGGGGCAGTCTAGGGAAGGACAATAGGAGCTTCTTGCATGGCCAAACACAGCATCGGCTGGATCGGGTTGGGGCGCATGGGCGAGCCGATGGCGGCGTTTCTGCTCAAGGCGGGCAACCCCGTCAGCATCTGGAACCGCACGCGGGCCAAGGCGGAGCCGCTGGCCAAGCTGGGCGCGAAGATCGTGGAGACGCCGGCGGCGCTGGCGGGCTGCGATGTCGTATTCATGATGGTCTCCACCGGCAAGGACGTGGAGCAGGTCTGCTTCGGGAAGGACGGCGTGGCCTCGGGCGGCAAGGGCAAGACCCCGAAGATCTTCGTCGACTGCTCGTCGATCTCGGCGGAGGAGTCGGCGGCGTGCCGGGCGAAGCTCGCCGGGCTGGGGGCGGAGCTGATCGCGGCGCCGGTCAGCGGCAACGCCAAGGTGGTGAAGGCGGGGCGGCTCTCCGCCGTGGCCTCCGGGCCGAAGGCGGCCTATGAGGTGGTGGCGCCCTACATCAGGACGTTCGCGCCGCAGGGCGTGTCGTACGTGGGCGAGGGCGAGCTGTCGCGCTTCTGCAAGATCGCCCACAACGTGATGCTGGGCGTGGTGATCCAGAACCTCTGCGAGATCACCATCCTGGCGCAGAAGGCCGGCGTGCCGCGCCACGCCTTCCTGGAGTTCATGAACAACGGCGTGATGGGCTCGATGTTTACGCGCTACAAGACCAACGCGCTGGTCAACCTCGACTGGACCACCACCTTCACGCCAGAGCTGCTGCGCAAGGACCTGGACCTCGGCCTGGAGGCCGGGCGCCGGCTCAACGTGCCGATGCCGGTGACGGCCGCCACACGCGAGGCGCTGCAGGCCCACTTCGGCGCCGCAACCCTGCAGCCCGACCCCAAGGCCTACCTGGAGAAGGACTTCGCCGCCACGCTGGAAACGGTGGCGCTGGCCGCCGGCATCAAGCTCAAGAGCGAGAACGTGCCGATGCCGTCGGGGCTGGAGTCGTAGGGTGGCAATGCCGCGAGCGCGGCATTGCACCGATGACCCTCTCACCCGGCCGATGCCGTTTGTGGCGAGGTCTGCTCGGTGCAATACGGGCTAACGACCTGTTGCACCCTACGATCAACCGAGGGGGTCAGACCCGAGTCTGCCCCCCATCGCGTCAGCGGCCCAGTTGGCGGGCCACCTCGATCAGCTGGTCGGCGCACTTTCCCCAGCCCTCGTGGAAGCCCAGCTCCTCGTGGCGTTTGCGGTCGGCCTCGTTCTTGTGTAGCACGACCACCGAGTAGTGCGCCTTGCCGGCGCGCTCCGTGAACGTCACGATGGCGCTGAAGGCGATCCCGGTGCAGTCCGCCCCGAGTTGCTCGGCCGTCGGCCGGTAGCCCGGCGCCAGCGCGTTGGTGAACACGATGCGCTCGTTCTCGACCAGCTCGATGAGGCACGCTTCGTGCGGGAGGTCCTGCCCCTCGGGCGAGCGCATCACGGTGCGGAAGATGCCGCCGGGGCGCAGATCGATCCGGCACTCGACGGTGGTCCAGGGCGCGGGCGCCCACCACTTCCTGACATGCTCCGGCTCGGTCCAGGCCTTCCAGATCAGCGCGCGCGGTGCATCGACCGTGCGGTCCAGCCTGAGGTCGAGGCGGTCATCAGTCGAATTTGCGTCCCTTGCCATGCTTCTTCTCCTTGCGTTGTGAGTCCTTGCGCTGCAAGCCCGAGACATACGACTCCATGCGGTCGAGCCGGCCTTCCCAGACCGCACGCTGCCGCGAAATCCAGGTCTCCGCCCGCCCCAGGGCCGATGGCTCGATTTCGCACGTCCGCACCCGGCCGACCTTCTCGGTGCGGATGAGCCGGCTCTCCTCCAGCACCTTGAGGTGCTGCAGGAGCGTGGGCATGGCCATGACGAACGGCCTGGCCAGCTCGCTCACCGAGGCCGGGCCCCGGCTCAGCCGCGACACGATCGCCCGCCGGGTCGGATCCGACAGGGCATGGAACACGCGGTCGAGGCTTGCTTCTTGGTTAGTCATGCGACTAACCATAGGCGCGCCACAGCGCCGCGTCAAGATCAGTTAGTCATTTGACTAGGTTTCAGGAATCAAGCCGGTCGGCCCAAAAACCTCGAACCTGAAACCTGGGACCTTGGGCCTACTCCGCGGCCTGCTTCGGCTTCGCGTCCTCGCGGGCCCAGTAGCCGGAATCGGACTTGGAGCGCTCCAGCGCCTCGGCGCTCTCGAAGCCGGGCGCCATGGAGGCGTCAGTGCCGGCCAGCACCTGGTGGTGCTCGATGTCGAGCGTCCTGAGCCAGCGCTGCTGGCCCATGGTGAGCGCGATGAAATAGCCGATCTCGACCAGCTCCGGCTCGCTGAAATGGGCGTGCAGCCGCGCCCACAGCTCGTCGGTCGCGGGCAGGTCCCAGGTGATGGCCTCGGCCCAGGCCAGCGCCGCCTTCTGCCGGTCGCTCAAGCGGGTGGACTTCTCGAAGTCGAGGAGATCGCGGTAGTCCTCCTCGGCCGCACCCAGCGTTGCGGCCTTGATGGAGCGCTGGTTGCCGCAGTACTCGCACTTCACCGAGCGCGACACGTAGAGGCGGCACAGCTCCTTGATGGCGTGATCTGCGACCCCGTTCTTGAACACGTCGCGCCAGCTGTTGGCGAACGACCAGAACACGGCTGGCACGTGCGCGCGCACCGCCTGGCTCTCGGGCCGCGGCGTGCCCTCGCGGCGGCAGCGGTCGAGCTCGGCCAGCATGGCCGCATCGGTGATGTGCGCAGGATCGACGTAGCTGATGCGCGGGCCTGTCATGGCGTATTCCTCCCGGTCGTCGGTTGGGTTTAGACGAGGCATATTGGCGCTCGGACGGGCGCCGATCAATGCTGTCCCGATCCCACGTCAGCACAGATTGCCGCCCATCGACGAAGGTAATGTCAGAGAATGTGAGGACCTTGAACGCGAGCGCCTGAAGGTAGCGCTTGAGAATGAAATGCTTCGCCTTTGTCTGCTGGCGACCAGAATATAGGTCGGCCACGTTTCCTCCCTATGCGGCCGCGGCCAATTCCTTGCGTAGGTGGTTGGAGACGCGGGGATACTCGTTCCACTCCCGCCCGCACAGCAGACGCCCACCGGACTTCGGCCGGATGCCGCCCCATTGCTTGAAGAAGAATGCGACCTCAGCCGCACGGCATTGGTCGCGAATGTCGATCGCCCACTCTTCGGCCATCGGCCGCGCCCGCGGGCCACTCTCGCCGCCGACAATGGCCCAGTCCATGCCCGTCAGATCGACCTTGCCGACCGGCCCGAGCAGTGGCTCGAAGGAGACGAACTTCACTGACGCTTGCGCGGCGCGAAGATGCTTCACCCGCACAGCGTTCTGCTGGTCTTCGACCGAGACGCCCAGCCAGATATGCAACGGCGCCACGCCCCTGCCGTACCGGCCGCGCAAATAGCGAACCATCAGGGAGCTGCGCTTGGTCAGAACCTGGAAGCTATGCCAGTCGGCCCCTTCCATCGTGTCGAACACGGCATCGATGAACCGCGTGGGCACCTCTTTGTGGAAGAGGTCGCTCATGGAGTTCACGAAGATGCGCCTGGGTTGCCGCCAGTTGAGGGGCTGCTGCAGGCGCTCGGGCCGCAACGTGAGATCGAACCCGTTCTCAAACGGATGTCCCGGCACCCCCCGGAACCGCTCGGAGAAACGCTCCGCGTAGCAGAAATCGCAGCCGGGCGTGATCTTCGAGCATCCCGTCACGGGGTTCCACGTCGCGTCCGTCCATTCAATCTGAGTCGTCGTCGACATGGCCTACCATAGAACGAAATAGGAACACAAGCAAGATCGCATACAGCCCCAGCCCGATGTTCTGCGCACGCCGGATCGGCGTCATTTTCCGTTCGCGCCCATTCAAGAGGTACGCCTTCGTCAGCACACCGACACCGTTTCGCAGTTGAGCGCGCTCGAACCAAGCGTCACGCCAGCGCCGTCACCGGGTTCTCCACGAGGCCGCGGAAGGCTGAGAGCAGCTCGGCGCCGAGCGCGCCGTCGACCACGCGGTGGTCGCAGGAGAGCGTCACGGTCATGACGCCGGCGAACACGATGGTGCCGTCCTCCTCCTCCATCGGCTGGCGCCGCGCGGCGCCCACCGCCAGCACGGTGGCGTGCGGCGGGTTGATGATGGCGGCGAACTCGCGCACGCCGTACATGCCGAGGTTGGAGATGACGCTCGAGCCGCCCTGGTACTCCTGCGGCTTCAGGCGGCGCGCGCGGGCGCGCGCGGCAAGCTCCTTCATCTCGGCGGAGATCGCGGAGAGCGACTTCATCTCGGCCTTGCGGACGATGGGCGTGTAGAGCCCGCCGTCGACCGCCACCGCCACCCCGATGTCGGAATGTTTCAGCCACAGGATGCGGTCGCCCGCCCAGGCGGCGTTGGCGGCCGGCAGGCGCTGCAGCGCCGCCGCCCAGGCCTTGATGAGAAAGTCGTTGAGCGAGAGCTTGAAGGCAGGCGCACCGTCCCTGCCCGTGGGGGCGGCGGCATTGGCGTCCTCGCGCGCCCTGAGGAGCGCGTCGATGCCGATGTCGGCGGTCAGATAGAAATGCGGGATCGTCTGCTTGGCCTCGACCAGCCGTGCGGCAATGGTGGAGCGCATGTTGTCGAGCGGCAGCTCCTCGTAGCTCCCCGGCTCGTAGAGCGCCTTGACCCGATCGGACGTGCGACCTTCGGCGACCCGCGCGGCCGGGGCCTGCCGCACCACCCTCAGGTCGCGGGCGAAGATGCGTCCGCGCGGGCCGGAGCCCTGCACGGCGGCAAGATCGATGCCGCCCTCCACGGCGAGGCGCCGGGCGAGCGGCGTCACGGTGACGGCGCCGCGCCGCGCCGGGCCGTAGTTGCGGGCCGGCGTGCGCACCTCGAAGAACGGATCGAGCGCGACGGCGGCGGCGCCGTGAGGGGTGGGGGCTGCGAAGGCCGGGGCGGACGCCGCCAGAGCCGGGCGCGGAAGCGCGGCGGAGGCGCGTGGCGGAGGCGGTGCGGAAGCCGGGCTCGCAGCGCTCGCGCCGGCCGCCTCGGCGATGACGGCGACGATGGTGCCGACCGGGACCACCTCGCCCACGCCGGCGCGGATCTCGGAGAGCACGCCGGCGGCCGTTGCCGGTACCTCCATGGAGGTCTTGTCGGTCTCGATCTCGAACAGGTTGTCGCCGGGCCGCACGGCCTCGCCGGGCGACTTGAACCATTGCGTGATCTTGCCTTCGGCCACCGTCTCGCCGAGCTGCGGCATCAGGACGTCCATGTCTTCCTCCCGCCGGGGCCGGAGCCCGCATGCGCCAAGGCTTTAGCAGCAGCCGACGATCTCGCGCAACAGCCCCGCCGAGCAGCTCAGCCGGAGGGCGAGGCCTTCGCCACCTTTGCGCGCAGGCGCGGAAGGTAGCTCTTCAAGTTTCGCCCCGGGCAATCGCTCGAAGGGACGTGATCGTTGTGACCGGAAATCCTGGTTGCTGAGACCCGGTACGTGGCCGCGAGCCAGATGACGAGCCTGTCGAGCGACTTGACCTGCGCCGCGCTCGGCTGCTCGTTGTCGAAGTGGCCTTCCAGCACGATCTGGATCCGCCCGGCGGTGCTGTAGAGCGTGTTGGTGTCGCCCTCGTAGTTGATGTCGCGGCCCTCCGCGATCCGGCCCGCTGCGTCGATGTAGTAGTGGTAGGGCACGTCGCCCCATGCCGGCTTCGGCCGCTTCTCCACGCTGCCTTCGGCGCGCGAGAAGCGCTGCAGCCTCTGCAGCTTGCGCGCCAGCGTCTGCGCCGGCCGTTGCGGCTCGGACGTATGGTGGATGACGATCTCGCGCGGGGTGTGCGGCTTCATCAGAGCCTTGTCGGCCGGCTTGGCCCGCCAGCCCGAGCGCGGCACTATCTGTGGCGGCTGCACGCCCTGCGCGGCGGCCTCGAGCACCGGGGCCAGCACGAGCAGCGCAAGGCCGAGGGCCACTGCGCTGCAGTGCCTGAGGACGATGCCCGCCAAGATGGAGCCGGGTGGCGGAATTGAACGAGGCCGTCGCCGCAGCGTCCCCTCCCCCTTGCGGGGAGGGACAGGGTGGGGGGATAGCTGAGCACAGGGGCCAGACCCCTCGCGACCAATGTCGCGCAACTGCCGATACGTTGGAGGCGAGGGGTCTGACCCCTTCGGGGTTCCCCCCACCCCTAGCCCCTCCCCGCATGATGTCGGAGACATGCCTTCGGCGCGATGGGGAGGGGAACCCGTCGGCGCAAGGCGAGGGGAATGCGGTCGCGGCTGCCGGAAGGGAATCATCCCTGTCTGGTCCACCAATAAACGGGCGCTAATTTGGCGCGCGCGGATCGAGCCCCAGGTCACGCCGCCTTGCGCCAGCGCACCAGGAGCAGGGCCAGCGCCAGGGTGGGCACCAGGATCGCCGCGCCCAGGCCCATGATCTGCACCTGCGAGAGCGGCATGATGCCGCCGCCGGGCGTCGCCAGCACGAAGCCGCCGACCACCAGGAGCACGCGCAGGGGCCATTCCAGCAGGCCGGCCTTGCGCAGGTCGCCGACGCCGGACTGATAGCCCTGGATGCCGCCGCAGATGAACAGCACCCCGATCGCGATCAGCAGCGCGAGGCCGAGGGCCTGCAGGTAGGGGCTGGGCCCCTGCAGCACCAGCGCCGGGTTCAGCACGAAGAAGAACGGCACGAAGTAGATGATGCTGCCGACCCACATGCTCTCCCAGCCCGTGCGCATGGCCGGTGCACCGGCGATGCCGGCCGCGGCAAACGAGGCGATGGCAACGGGCGGCGTGATGGCCGACAGCATGCCCCAGTAGAAGATGAACATGTGCACCGCCATCTTGTTGAGGCCGAGCTTCTCGAGCGCCGGCGCCACCAGGATGGCGAGGAAGATGTAGCAGGCCGTGGTGGTGAGACCGAGGCCGAGAACGAGGCTGGTGATGGCGCACATGACGAGCAGCAGGAGCACGTTGTCGCCGGCGATGCGCAAGAGGTCGTTGGCGAGGCTCGAGACCACGCCGGTCATGGAGAAGGCGCCGATCAGGAGGCCGCAGCCGGCGAGAATGGCGATCAGCTCAACGAAGGTGCGCCCGTTGAGCTCGAGGAAGTCGACCACCTTGCGCAACGTCCAGCGTGTGTCCTTGGAGAACAGCTGGTTCAGCACCAAGAGCAGGGCGGTGGCGTAGAACGGCGCGTGGCTCTCGCGCTTGAAGTAGAGCAGCATGACGATCAGGAGCGCGATCACCAGGAGGTAGTACCAGCCCTCCTTGATGGTGGCCCAGGCGCTCGGCAGCTCGGCGCGCGACAGGCCTTTGAGGCCGTTGCGGGCGGCGTAGGCATCGACCTGGGTGAACAGCGCCAGATAGTAGAGCGCCGCAGGGATGATGGCGGCGACCGCCACCTCGGCGTAGCTGATGTTGAGGAACTGGGCGATGACGAAGGCGGTGGCGCCCATCACCGGCGGCGCCAGCACCGCCCCGGTCGAGGCGCAGGCCTCGATCGCCCCCGCGTAGGACGGCGAGAAGCCGGTGCGCTTCATGGTGGGGATGGTCATGGTGCCGGCGGTGAGCACGTTGGACACCACGCTCCCCGACATCATGCCGAGCAGCCCGCTGGCGAAGATGCCGACCTTGGCGGCGCCGCCGCGGAACGTCCCGCACAGGGCGAACGCCAGGTTGATGAAGAACTTGCCGGCGCCCGTCGTCATCAGCGCGGTGCCGAACACGAGAAAGCCGATCACGGTCTCGGCGAAGGCCTGGACCGGGATGCCGAGCAGGCTCTCGTTGGAGAGCATGTGGTAGGAGACGGCCTGGTCGGGGCTCGACTGGTTGCCCCTGAGCGGGCCGAGCCAGGACGCCTCGGCAAACAGCGGATAGACCGAGAACGGCAGCACGCTCAGCATCAGGCTCCAGCCGCCGGTGCGGCGCAGCGCCTCCACGAGCAGCACCCACATGACGAGCCCGGCGGCGACCACGTCGAAGGGCGCGCCGCCCCACTCCCAGCCGAGCTCCGCCGCCTTGCGCACGTTGAGCATGAGGTAGGCAGACGCCGCGATGGTCGCGATGAACAGCGCCACATCGTACCAGGGGGGCCGGTCGAGCCGGGCGCGGCTGCTGCCCGGGAAGATCAGGAACGTGAACGGCAGCATCAACAGGATCAGGAGGTAGTAGTACTCCGTGTTGAGCTGGGTGAAGCCGACGAAGAAGCGCAGCGTGAACTGCTGATTGATGCACAGGGCTATGGTTGCGGCGGTCAGCGTGACGAGCAGCCAGCGCCACACACCGCCGAGCTTGCGCACCCGCGTGACCTCGCCCTCGACGGGGCCGCCCTGCATATGCGGATCGGCGAACTCGACCTTTGGGGCGGTTGCTGCGCCCCCCTTGTCAGCCGCTGGCGTCACGATGTTCCCTGGTCGCGAAGGACTCTGAAGGGAATGGGGGGGAGCACAATGATCGCATCCCTCGCAGGTGCCCCCACCCCCAGCCCCTCCCCGCAAGGGGGAGGGGAGTGCGGTTGCGCTCGTCTCACGGCTTGCGCTCCAGCAACACGGACAGCGGATCGCGCTGCCTGTTGGGCCGTCACTCGAAGATGGCGTCCATGCCGGCGCCGGTCAGCGCGGCCTTGCGCGCCGCGATCCAGCCCTTGGTGAAGGCGGCCTTGTCCGCAGGCGGATTGCTCTTGAGGTACTCGGCCCAGGCCGAGCCCAGCGCGGCCTGGCGCTTGAGGAGGCCCTGGTTGTGGGACTCGTGCTCCGGCTTCCAGGCGCCCGCCTCCTTGAGCGCGCGCACGGCTCCCGCATGGTAGGGCACCACCCAGGCGAGGTTCTGGCGCTCGACAGCGAGGCCGGCGGCGCCGGGCGCGCCGTCCTTGTAGGCGTCGTAGCCCACGATCATCGCCTTGGTGAGCCCGTAGATCAGGTCGGCGGGCTGCTCGTCGTAGGTCATGAAGATCGGGTAGGCGTAGGACGGCAGCTCGACCGTGCCACCGGCCGGGACGCCGACGCCGCACGTCGCCTTGTGCGGCAGGAAATAGGGCCCGATCTTTTGCAGGCGCGCCCAGCCTTCCTTGTCTGCCGCCGGCGTCGGCGGGTAGACGATGCCGCGCGGCGAGGTCTCCACCTCCTTGACCTGCCCTGAAATGTTGGAGGCGATCGCAGCGTCGACCTCGTTGTTGAGCATGCCCTTCCACATGGCGCCGTAGCTGGAGAACTCAACGAGCTTCACGTCGCTCTTGGTCAGGCCGGCGAAGGCGAGGACGGCGTAGGCGTTCTGGTTGAGCGCGGGCGAGCCCACCACGATGCCGACGCGCTTGCCCTTCAGGTCCTTGACCTCCTTGACGCCCGTGTCCTTGGCGACGCCGAGCGAGATGGCGTTGCAGTCGGTCGAGGAGAGCAAGAGCCGGAGCGGCTGCGGCCCCCATTCCTTGATGGCGAACTCGAACACGCCCTCCTGCGCGAAATAGGCGCCGATGCCCATCGCCGAGAGCTGCGCGCGTTTCGTCTTGAGAGGCGTGAGGCGCGCCACGTCGTTGCCCGCCGGCAGCACCCGCACGTCGGCGTCGTACTTGTCCTTGAACATCTTGCCGACGGCGACCGCGATGTTGAAGCCGGACGAGCCCGTGTCGTAGGCGGTGAAGGTGAGCGCGGACGGAAGCTTCGTGTCCTGGCTCGACGCAGGCGCGCCGCACAGCAGCAGTCCGGCAACCGCTGCGGCCATAGAGATCGGCTTGGCAACTCTCATCACGTGGCTTCCTCCCTTGTGCGGCGGCCGTTTTTCTTGGCGTTTGGCGCCGGCGCGCCGCGTCTGCCGCTGCGATCGTGGAACCGAGCGTAACACCTGAGAACTGGTCGAGCAATTGAGGGACGTTCGTTTCGGGACGGCAAGGGACCGACCGTCGGCCGCATCGCTGGGCCGGCTTGTCGCGGCACGCGCATTTAACGCTTTTCTAAGCCAACCGTGGCAGCCCGATCACCTGAGGGACGGCATCGCGCCGTTAGTATCGCGAAGGGACCGGGCACAGTGTCGGTGCGTGGGGTTTGGTAATGTTGCAGGGGATGCGTAGGCGGCTCGCCTCGAGCGTTGGCGTATGGTGGTTGCTTGCCGCGGTGGCGGCCCTCGGACCGCCCTTGTGGTCGGAGAGGGCGGAGGCGGTCGACCTGTCGCCCTTCGATCCGCTGGTCGGCCGTTGGGTCGGCGAGGGCCGCCTGGGAGTCCGGGACAACGCGACCGAGCAGGTCAAGTGCCGCGTGACCTACGCGCGCCTCACATCCGGCGACCAGCTCAGACAGTCCATCCGCTGCGCCTCCGCCGGGGGCAACGTCGAGGTCCAAAGCCTGGTCTCGCACGCCGGCGGCAAATTGACCGGCACCTGGAAGGAGCTGGTGCGCAACTGGAGCGGGCAGATCAAGGGGGCCGTCACGCCGAAGGGGTTTCGCGTCGCGGTCAGGGGTCAAAACCTCAATGCCAACATGGCTATCATTTTGATCAATACCAAGCAGGTGATCGAGATCCAGTTCATCGACAGCTCGCTCATCGGCCTGACCCTGATCCTCGAAAAGGGCTGAGCGCCCCGCCCGGCCGGGCTCCCTCGCGGCCTTTCCGCTGCATTGGCCGCTGCATTGGCCTGTGCCAACCGTAGCCGAGGTGCTACATTTTTTGGCAGGAGTTGTGCCTGCGGGCGGCCCGCGCCCGCATCTCGGGAAGGCGCCATGTACACGCAGGGATTGAACGCACAGGACAACGGCCCGGCCGCGTCCGCCGAGGATGCCGACAAGCTCGCGCGGTTCCAGGCCAAGATTGACGCCGAGCTCAAGATCGAGCCCAACGACTGGATGCCCGAGGGCTACCGGCGCAGCCTGATCCGCCAGATCGCCCAGCACGCCCACTCGGAGATCATCGGCATGCAGCCGGAGGGCAACTGGATCACGCGCGCACCTTCTCTCAGGCGCAAGGCGGGCCTGCTCGCCAAGGTGCAGGACGAGGGCGGCCACGGGCTCTACCTCTACGCCGCGGCCGAGACGCTCGGCATCGCGCGCGAGGAGATGGTGGCGCAGCTGCTGGCGGGACAGGCCAAGTACTCCTCGATCTTCAACTATCCGGCCCTGTCGTGGGCCGATATCGGCGCCATTGGCTGGCTGGTCGACGGCGCCGCGATCATGAACCAGATCCCGCTGTGCCGCTGCTCCTACGGCCCCTATGCGCGCGCCATGATCCGCATCTGCAAGGAGGAGAGCTTCCACCAGCGCCAGGGCTACGAGATCATGGTGACGCTGTGCCGGGGCAGCGCCGCGCAGAAGGCGATGGCGCAGGACGCCTTGAACCGCTGGTGGTGGCCCTCGCTCATGATGTTCGGGCCGTCCGACAAGGACAGCCTGCACTCGGCCGACGCCATGAAGTGGAAGATCAAGCGCTTCTCCAACGACGATCTGAGGCAGAAGTTCGTGGACGCGACGGTGCCGCAGGGGCTCTACCTGGGGCTCGAGCTCCCCGACCCCGACTTGACGCTCGACGAGGCGAGCGGGCACTGGCGCTTCGGCGCCATCGAGTGGTCGGAGTTCAAGCGCGTGCTCGCGGGCGACGGCCCGTGCAACCGCCAGCGCATGCAGGTGCGCACCAGGGCGCACGAGGACGGGGCCTGGGTGCGCGCGGCGGCGTTGGCGCACGCCGGGAAGCGCGCCGAGCGCGCGGCGGCGGCGCGGGTCGCGGCGGAATAGTCGGAAATAGGAGGGAGCATGATCGCGCAGCCTGCCGGCACGCATCTGGCGCAGCTCAACGTCGGTCACATCCGCTACCCCACCGACGATCCGCGCATGGCCGAGTTCATGGACGCGCTGGACGCCGTCAACGCTCTGGCCGAGCGCAGCCCGGGCTTCGTGTGGCGCCTCAAGGACGACGGCAGCAACAATGCGACCAATATCCTCGTCACCGCCGATCCGACCTTGCTCATCAACATGAGCGTGTGGGAGACGCCGGAGCAGCTCGAGCATTTCGTCTGGAACACGGTGCACAAGCGCATCTACCAGAAGAAGGGCAGCTGGTTCGAGCCGATGCAGACGCCGCACCTCGTGATGTGGTGGGTGCCCGCCGGGCATATCCCGACGCCCCAGGAGGCCCTGGCGCGCCTCGACCATCTGACCCGGCACGGGCCCAGCAAGCACGCCTTCGGGTGGGAGAGCCTGTCCGATGTCAAGCTGTGGGCACAGCAGAGGTGCGCCTGATCGAAGTCGGCATGATCAAGGTCAAGGAGTAGGCGACGTGTCCGAAGTACCTATGCCGCTGTGGGAGGTTTTCGTCCGCAACCGCTCGGGCTTTCCGCACAAGCATGCGGGGAGCGTGCATGCAGCCGATGCGACCATGGCGCTGCAGGCCGCCCGCGATGTCTACACGCGGCGTGGCGAGAGCATCTCGATCTGGGTCGTGCCGTCGAGCGCGATTGTGGCCTCCGACCCGGGCGACAAGGAGGAGCTGTTCGAGCCCACGGCAAGCAAGATCTACCGCCACCCGACCTTCTACGAGGTGCCCGAAGAGGTCGGGCATATGTGAGGATGCTGGCGTGCCCGGACAAAGCGAGGCTTCACCGCTGTTGGCCTACGTGCTGGGTCTTGCCGACGATGCGCTCGTTCTGGGCCACCGGCTGTCGGAATGGTCGGGGCAGGCGCCGATGCTGGAGGAGGACATCGCGCTCTCCAACCTGGCGCTCGACCTGATCGGCCAGGCGCGCCTCCTCTATGCCTACGCGGGCGAGGTGGAGGGCAAGGGCAGGGACGAGGACGCCCTTGCCTACCAGCGCGACGAGCCGGAGTTCCGCAATGTCCTGCTGGCGGAGCAGCCGAACGGCGACTTCGCCGCCACCATGGTGCGCCAGCTCCTCTATGCGGCCTTCAAGCATCCGTTCTACAATGCGCTGAAGGGCTCGAAGGATCGCCAACTGGCCGACATCGCCGGCAAGGCGGTCAAGGAGATGGCCTATCACGTGCGCCACGCCGGCGAGTGGGTGATCCGGCTCGGCGACGGCACCGAGGAAAGCCACAGGCGCGCCGCGACGGCGCTGGACGACCTTTGGATGTATACCGGCGAGATGCTCGAGGTCGACGAGGACGTGGAGGCTCTGGTGCGGGCCGGCATCGCCGTCGATTCTGCCCGCGTCAAGCCGGCCTGGGACGCCACCATCGCCCGTGTGCTGGGCGAGGCGAGGCTTGCGCGCCCCGCCGACCGCTGGATGCAGTCGGGCGGGCGCCGCGGCCGGCACAGCGAGCATCTGGGCCACCTCCTGGCGGAGATGCAGGTGCTCAATCGCGCCCACCCGGGGGTGGTGTGGTGAGACGATGACGGTAAGGCACGACCTCGCAGCTTGCGCCACCGGGGTTCCCCTCCCGATCATGCCGAAGGCATGTCTTCGACATGACGCGGGGAGGGGCTAGGGGTGGAGTGCCACAGGCACACCATGGCAAACGAACGAGCACGCGGGCTGCGCAAGAGCCGGACGGGGGCGGAACGCCGGCTGTGGTGGAAGCTGCGCGGTCTGAAGCCGGCCGGCTTCAAGTTCCGCCAGCAGGTGGCGATCGATCGTTACATCGTGGACTTTGCGTGTCTGTCGAAGGGCCTGATCGTCGAGGTGGACGGCGGCACGCACAGCACCGATGCAGAGCTCGCGTGGGACAAGCGGCGTGAGCAGCATCTGCGCGACCAGGGCTTCCGCATTCTGCGCGTCTGGAACTCCGAGGTCAGAGAGAATATCGACGGTGTGATGGATACGATCGTTGACGCCCTTGGACCCCCACCCCCAGCCCCTCCCCGCAAGGGGGAGGGGAGACCCGTGCGGCAAGGTGCGGCGCCTCAGCGCGACCCGTGGCTCGAGCTCGCGCATCGTACTGCTGCCGCCGTCGTCGATCCCGAGATACCCGTGCTGACGCTGGAGGATATGGGGGTGCTGCGCGGCGTGGAGCGGCGCGATGGGCGGATCGTCGTGAAGCTGACGCCGACCTACTCGGGATGCCCGGCCACGCTCGCCATCCGACAAGCCGTGGAACTCGCGCTTGCGGAGGCCGGCATTGCCGGCGCGCGCGTCGAGACCGTGCTGGCGCCGCCGTGGGGCAGCGGCGACATCACCGACGAGGGCCGGCGCAAGCTCCATGCCTACGGCATCGCGCCGCCCGCCCGCACGCGCACAGCGCGCGCCCTGTTCGAGCGGGAGAGCGTGGCCTGCCCCAGGTGCGGCTCGCAGGCGACCGCCAAAGTCTCGGAGTTCGGCGCGACCGCCTGCAAGGCGCTGTGGCGCTGCGAGGCCTGCGCCGAGCCGTTCGAAGCCTTCAAGTGCCTCTGAGGCCAGCGATGCAGGACTACCGGCCGCTCAGGATCGCCGCTGTCAGACGCGAGACGGCCGAGGCGATCGCGGTGAGCCTGGAGGTGCCCGCTGCGCTCGCTGCCGCGTTCCGCTTCAAGCCCGGCCAGCACCTGCCGGTGCGGGCCACCATCGCCGGGGTCGAGCAGCGCCGCACCTACTCGATCTGCTGCGGACCCGGCGAGGAAGGCCTGCGCATCGCCATCAAGCGCGTCGCCGGCGGCCTGTTCTCCAACTGGGCCAACGACACCCTGAAGGCGGGCGACACCCTGGAGGTCATGCCGCCGGCGGGCCGCTTCGTGCTGCCCGACGGAGCGGGAGAGGCGCGTCACGTGGTGGCATTCGCCGCGGGTGCCGGCATCACGCCGATCCTAGCCATGGCGAGGCACGCGCTGGAGCGGGAGCCGGAGACGAGCTTCACCCTCGTCTACGGCAACCGCAGCCCGGAGACGATCCTGTTCGCCGGGGAGCTGGAGGACCTGAAGGACCGCCACCTCGGGCGCTTCACCCTGCTGCACGCGCTCTCCCACAGCGAGGAGGGCGGTGCGCCGCTGCTCGAGGGGCGCATCACCGCCGACAAGGTGAGGGTGCTGGCGGGGAGGCTGTTCAAGCCCGGGGAGGTGGCGCACGTGCTCCTGTGCGGGCCGGGCGCGATGATCAAGGAGGCGCGCGCCGCGCTCCTGGCGCTCGGCATGCCCGCCGGGAAGGTGCATTTCGAGCTGTTCGCGCCTGTAGGGAGCTCTCCCTCTCCCCGCTTGCGGGGAGAGGGTTGGGGTGAGGGGCAGGGGCAAACTCCGACGCCGGTGTCTGTGGCTGCCCCTCACCCTGGCCTCCTCCCCGCTGAAGAGCGGGGAGAGGGAATTGCTGGCACCGAGGTCGTCGCCATCCTCGACGGCATCCGCCACCGCTTCACGGTGCAGCCGGGCGGCAAGGTGGTGGACGCCGCGCTCGCCGCCGGCGTGCGCGTGCCGTACTCCTGCAAGGGCGGAATGTGCTGCACGTGCCGCGCCAAGCTGGTCGAGGGCAAGGCCGAGATGGCCGTCAACTACTCGCTGGAGCCCTGGGAGATCGAGCGCGGCTTCATCCTCACGTGTCAGGCGGTGCCCAAGACGGAGCGGCTGGTGCTCGACTACGACCAGATGTGAGGCGACAGCACGCAGGCGGCCGCCGCTACTCGACGAAGCCCGGCAATTGGGTGTCGATGGCGCGCCGGCGGATGAACGGCTCCAGCGCAACACGCAGGCCCTGGAGCGGCGAGGATTCGCCCGCGCGCGTGCGCGGGATGTAGAGGCGCTGGCACGGATAGATGCGGCGCGGGCTCGCAATGCTGCGGCGGTTGGCGGTGTAGATGCGCCGGTAGGCCCTGCCGTAGCCGTAGTGCACCCGTGCGATGCGCCACAGGGAGTCTCCGGGCTGGACGACATACCACCCGGCACCGGCAACTCTTGCGCCTGCATTGGCGCAGGGTGCACGGGCCGCAGTCTTGGCTTCGGCCGCCTGCTTGGCCTCCTCGGCCGACTTGGCTTCGGCTACCCGCTTGGCCTCCGCGACCCGCTGGGCGTCCTCCGCGGCCTTGGCCTCGGCGACCCGCTGGGCGTCCTCCGCGGCCTTCGCCTCCGCGGCCCGCCGGGCGTCCTCCGCGGCCTTCGCCTCCGCTGCCCGCTTGGCCTCGGCCTCGCGCCGTGCCTCGGCGGCCTCGGCGGCTCGCTGCGTGTCCTCCACTGCCTTCGCCGCCTCCGCTGACCGCTTGGCCTCGGCCTCGCGCCGTGCCTCCGCTGCGGCCTTGGCTTCCGCGGCTCGCTCGGCCGCCTCTGCAGCCTTCGCCAGCGCGGCCCGCTTGGCCTCGGTGCGCGCCGCCCGCGACGCCAGCATGCGCATGAGAGTGCGGAACCGCTCCCGGGAATAGTCGAGCCACCGCAGCGGCGGGACGCCGGTATCAGGCGGCTCCTGCGCGCCCGCACCCTGCTTTGATGCCTGCGCCCGCGTCTCGTGCGCCGGCTCGGCGCCCATCGTGGCCGGCGCTGGAACCACGACAAGAAGGGCAGCCAACATGCTGCCGAGAGCAACAGCGTGCGCACACGGCGGCCGCAAACAACCCCCACTTCGACCGTTGCGAGCGATTTCGGTCGGACACCCGTAAACTATGCTCAGTTCTTTAACCAAGTTGCAGCCAGCCGGCAAATACCACCGGCGGGTGACGGCAAAGTCTCGGGGCACCGATGCCGCAATTCAGCCGCTGCGAGGACACTAGGATTGGCGAGCGCCGGGCGCGAGAAACAACAATATGATCAAAGGCAAGGCACCCCTCATGGGAGATCGTCGTCGCACTGCCAATGGCCAGCATACGGCCGGTCAGGACAGTACTGGAATGCAACAGCGACACAAAAAAGTCAGGCGAGCGAAGCCGCGCCCGATCCGCAGCATCTGCGTCTATTGCGGCTCCAGCCCCGGCATCAACCCGGCCCACGCGGAGGCGGCCAGAACGCTCGGACGCACGATGGCCGAGAACGGCGTGGGTCTCGTCTACGGCGGCGGCGGCCTCGGGCTGATGGGCGAGATCGCCCGCGCCGTCCTGGCGCACGGCGGGCGCGTGACGGGCATCATCCCGGAGTTCCTGTCGGTCAAGGAGCACATGCTGGTCGATGCCACCGAGCTGAACGTGGTCGAGGACATGCACGAGCGCAAGCGGCTGATGTTCGAGAAGGCCGACGCCTTCGTTGCCCTTCCCGGCGGCATCGGCACGCTCGAGGAGCTGGTCGAGCAGCTCACCTGGGCCCAGCTCGGCAGGCACAGCAAGCCGATCGTGCTGGTCGACATCGACGGCTTCTGGTCGCCGTTCGTGGAGCTTCTGGCGCATCTGCGGCGCGAGGGGTTCATCCGCGACGGCATGGAGGTGCGCTTCCGCACGGTGGCGCGGGCCGAGGACGTGCTGGAGGCCGTCAGCGCGGCGGCGAAGCCGGTGCGCCCGGCGGCCGATGCGGTCGTGGCGGAAAAGTTCTGATGTCAAGGCCGGCAACGGCGACAGGGCTGGGGGCCGGGTAACGCCGGTGCCTTGCCTTGCCTGCCGTTGCCATTATGCTGTGCACCGCATCCCGGCGCCCGTTGCCGGGTGCACGGGAAGCCATGACACCTTTTCTCGACCCCAGCGCGCATCGTGTCCACAGGGTGCGCAACACGCTGCATTCGGTCCTGCTGGTCGGCGGGCTCGGCCTGCTTGCCGGCTTCTCCGCGTGGCTGATCTGGGGACCGATGGGCGTGGCCGTCACCCTCGTGGTGATCGGGATCGTCTATGCCTTCGGTCCGCGCCTGCCGCCGGAGATAATGATGCGCTTCTTCCGCGCGCGCCAGATCGACGAGCGCCACGGCAGCCAGATCCTGCACATCGTCGACGTGCTGAGCGATCGGGCGGAGCTGCCGGCCGCGCCGCGCGTCTATGTCATCCCGAGCATGACGCTCAATGCCTTCGCCTCCGGCACGCAGCAGAACGCGGTGATCGGCGATCACCGAGGGGATGCTGCGGCGCCTCAGCATGAACGAGCTCGCCGGCGTGCTGGCGCACGAGATCAGCCACATCCGCAACAACGACCTCGCGGTCATGGGCCTCGCCGATGTGCTGACGCGCCTGACGCAGGCGCTGGCCTATCTCGCGATCGTGCTGGCGCTCGTCAACCTGCCGGCATTCCTGCTGGGCGAGGCCGAGTTCCCGCTGTTCGCCCTGGTGCTCCTCTATCTGGCGCCCACGGCGGGCAACCTGGTCCAGCTGGCGCTCTCTCGCACCCGCGAGTACGACGCCGACCTGGAGGCAGCGAGCCTCACGGGCGACCCGGCGGCGCTCGCCTCCGCGCTCGAAAAGCTCGAGCGCTATCAGGGCCATTTCTGGGAGGACATGCGCCTGCCCGTCCCCGGCCGGCGCATTCCGCAACCCTCGCTGCTGCGCTCGCATCCCAAGACCGAGGACCGCGTCGCCCGCCTGCGCGACCTCGCCGACCGGCCGATGCTGCCGCATCTCGCCGTGGCGGAGGAGCCCATGGCATCGCTCATCGGCCTCGGCCCCGCCGCCATGCGCCCGCGCTACCGCTGGACCGGCGTGTGGTTCTGAGCAGATTCTCGTCGTTGACCCAACGCAAGCATGCCAGGAAAGACTGTTATGCGCCGGAACCTGACGGACGCAGACCGGAGGAAGTGTGCCACAAGCGTCATCGCCTGCGAAGTGTTCCCGGAATCAAATAGTAACCGACTCCGCCTTTGAAAGATCGATCGTCACCTGCTTTCGGCCGACATCTACGGAGAGCCACGCCGTCGTATCCTCAGGGGGCATGAGTTTGGACCAAACTATGTCGGTTTTGCTGGGGATATCACCGGGCAGAACCATCGTAAATTGCATTGCCGTTTGACCGTCCTTGCCAATCCAGATGCTTCCACATAAGCATGCCCGGCCTGCTTCTCGTCGCACGATGTCGCCACGGACTCCATCGCACCACATATGCCTCAGAGCATCGTCAGTCATACCCTCCAATTCCCGGCAGATTCGCCACTCCAATGCGCTCCAAAATGCGCTTTCGGTCATGCGACGTTCAAACACGATGCTAGTATCGCAATCGTATCGAGAGGCCGCGTCCTGCTCGCGATGCACAATCACTTGCTTCCAGGTATCGTCCCAACCAGATTCGGGTGTTACGGGCACACGAACTCCGGAAGGATCGGTTTTGAATACTCGCCAAATAGGCAGCTCCGCGGCGGCGAAAGATTCGAAGTAGGCTTCCAACAAAGTCGTGTACCAATTCGAGTCCATACCGATCGACATGTTACCTAACCCCACGAGGCCCCAGGGGGCCCCGGGTCCAAAACCGCTTTCACAGTACGCGATCCCAGTATTTGAGGGGTGGTGCTCCAGTACATTCCAACAAACGTACTGTTGACCCTCCACACCATAGTCCCAGTCTCGGAGCATGTGCGTCGGTTCGATGAGCAAACTGCGGATGTGTGTCGCCACTCGCGCATCTGCCACGCGAGCGAGTTCATCCTCAACGAGCGCCTTAAGGGTTTCCAAGCCGATTGCCATGGTGAAGTATCCGCGGTCGGCGTCCCGCCGGCAAGACGTGACTTCTGAATCGGGTCAAAACCTCACCGTCCAATGGGCGGCTGTCTGGCAGGAAGCCGTCGAAAGCGGACGGAAAGGACCTGGCCAAGCGTTGGGCCGGCTAGGGAACTCTGCGTAGCGCCGGATGTCATCCCGGCGCTTGTTGCCGGGACCCATCTCGTCGGCTGCACCGTCGCCCGCGGTTGGATGGATGCCGGCAACAAGTGCCGGCATGACATGGAGTGCCCGCCACGCAGGGCTCGCAGTCGGCTATCCGCCATCCGACCCGTCGGCTGCAGCCGACCTTTAACCGGTTGGTCAGCATTTTTGTCTAAGGCGCTGAGAACAAAGGTCCAAGACCAGCAGCGCCATGGCCAGCGAAACGCCTCTCAGCGACGCTCCGGAAGCCCAGGAGGCCGCGCCCCGCGGCAGGCCGGGCCGTGCCCGAGCCTTCGCGCACCGGGCCCTGCGCGCCGCGCGCGTGCGCGCCCTGGCCCGTCTCGAGCGGCTCACGCAGCGGCGCAGGGCCGCGAATGCGGGCGTCATGCCGACGGTGCGCTATCGCGACGTTCCCGCCGCCATCGCCTGGCTGTGTGCGGCCTTCGGCATGCAGGTGCATCGCGCGGTCGCCGGCGCCGACGGGGCGCCCCGCTATGCCGAGCTCGAGTTCGGCGGCAACCTCCTGATGATCGCCCCCATCGAGGATACCCCGTTCGGCAAGCTGATGGTGCAGCCCGACGAGATCGGCGGGGTCGAGACCCAGATTCTGCTACCTGCACGTCGAGGACGTGGCGGTCCACTATGCGCGCGCCAGGGCGGCGGGCGCCGAGATCGTGCTCGACATCGAGGACGAGGCCAACAGCGGGCGCGGGTACTCCTGCCGCGACCTCGAAGGCCATCTGTGGAACCTCGGGACCTACCACCCCTGGCGCAAGCCCCGCGCCGCCTCCGACAGCACCGGACGCGCCAGCAGGGCCCCCGACCGGCGCCGCGAGCGCAGCGGGCTGTCGGTGCTGGCCCTGCTCCTGCTCGCGGCGCTGCTCGCGTCCTACCCTGTGCGGCCGCTGCCGGACGCCAGAGCGGACACGGCCCGCATCGAGACGCACACCCAGGAGCCCGCGGCCCCCGATCAGCCCAAGCGCGAGGCCGCAGAGCGGGGTGCCGACGAGGTCGCCGCCAAGGAGCAGCACGAGCGCCAGGAGCGCCAGGCTCGCGTGCACAGCGCCGCGCTCGCGACCGCCGAGAAGATCGCAGCGGAGGCGCGCGGCGAGCTCGCCGAGGCGCGCGCCGGACAACAGAAGGCCGAGCGCGAGGCCGTGCTGGCGCGCGCGCAGGCGGAGGAGACGCGCAACGCCAAGCTGGCGGCGGAGCGTGCGGTCGACAAGACGCGCGCATCGCTCGCCGCCGCGCAGAAGGACGCCGAGGACGCCCGCGCGCAGGCGGCGCTCGAGCGGAGCAGGCGCATCGCCGCGGCGCAGGCCTCAGGCCGGTCGCGCGGAAGGGTCGCCGCCTACCGCGTAATCCGCTATCGGTCGCGGGTATGGTGCTACAGCCCCAATGCGCCGACCCCGTCGTCGAGCCGCTCCGCGCGGCTCGTGGGCTTCTGCAAAGGCTGACGCAGGAAGGCGCGAGCCGCCCCGCCGCGCATGCCGGCGAGCGGAGCAGCGCGTCAGCGCGCGAGCCGCTCCTTCACCGCCGTGGGATCGATGATCTCGCCACTGCGCTCATCGAGGACTTGAATGCCGAGCTCGAGCAGACGCTCGTTGGCGATGTAGGCGACCTCCTTGCTGCTCGTCGCCCATTGGAGATAGAGCAGATCGTAGTCGGCACCGACCTCGTCCCAATATTCCGCATAGCTCAGCACCGTCTTCAGCGTCTCCGCCACCGCCTTGCTCATGTCGGGGCTGCTGTAGACCCTCTCGGGATACTCGCGCTTGAACGAATGCACGCCCAGCCGTGCCGTCGAGTATTTGAGCTGCCATGGCCGGCCGGTCTCCCAGTCGCGCCCGCCGACGAAGATGGTGACACAGGCGCTCGTGCAGGAGGCCTTGGACGGCACGACCGTGCGGATCCTGTTCTTGTAGATGATCCGCCCGGTTGCAATGGCCTCGCGCACCGACCCGCCCATCGAGTTGAGATGCACCACGATCCTCGCGCCCACCGGCAGCTTGGCGATGTAGCCCTGCAGCGCCAGCGCGTCGCCGTCCTCGATCTTGCCTTCGAGGCGGATGGTCTCCACCCCGGGCTGCCCGCCCTCCACCTTCTTGATGCCCATGGCGCCCGCGCCGCTCCCGCCCGCGGCGAGGAGCACCGCTGCCAGCGCGCCGAGCACGGCCCCCCAGACGTTGCCCGGCCGGAGCGCGATGCCCCCGGCGCGCTCCGCACTGCCTGTCGTCATGGCACCTCCCTGCAGCATCAGTCGGTCTCTCCCACGGCTGCGACGGACGCCGGCCCTATCTTGCCTTCATGCGGTCGAGGATCGCGTCCGGGCTGAGCAGCGTGCGCGACTCCGAGTTGATGACGTGGAAGCCGTTCTCGAGCGCACCCCAGTCGCGAACGTAGAGCATGCTCTCGGTAGGCTCCGTGATGTGCCGCCGATAGGTGCGCGGGTCCTGCTTGATATCCTTGAGATACTTGAGGTCGTCGAACACCATCTTCTGGACCTCGCCGACGGACCGCTCGAGGTCGGCCTTGGTGAACTTCCGCTCCGGCGGGAACACCAGCCGAAACTGATGGAACCCGAGCGAGCCGCCCTGAACGATGGCGCGGAGCGGCTCTCCGGTGACGGAGTCCCGCCCGCCCAGGAACGCCATGGCGCAGGCACTCAGGCAAACGCCCCCCTTGCCCAGAACGAAGGTCGAGATCTTGGTGTTGTAGAAGATGCGTCCGAGCGCGATGCCTTCCGGATACACGCCGCCGACGGAGTTCAGCAGGATCGCAACCCGTTTCTTGGGGCCGAGCTTCGCGAGCTCCGCCTGCAGTCTCAGCGCGTCTCCGTTCGTCACCCCGCCCTGGTAGAGGAAGATCTCGACGTTGGGCACGCCGACCTTGATCCGCCGCAGCTCGGCCGCCGCTGCGGGCGGCGCGGCCACGAAACCCAGGAGGAGGACTGCAATCGCCGCGTGGAAGGCGCGCGCAGGATAGTCCCTCATGTCGAAGCTCCCGAGCCTGCGGCGAGGGCGCGGTGCCTGCTCCGACGGCGGTCCCGAAGCCCCGTGCCTCATTCCTTGTTGGCCTTGCTGAGGGTGTGCTGCTGCAGCGTCTTGGCGACCAGGGCGGCGGAGTGGCCGATGATCGCGTCGAGGTTGTCGCTCTGCATCTTCAGCGCACGCTCGAACTCGTCGAGCGCCTGGTCGACCTCGCCCTTGGCCAGGAGCACGCTGCCCTTCAGCGCCACGGCCGACGCCCAGCTCGGATTGAGCGCCGCCGCCCTGTTGGCGTCGTTGCCGGCGGCCTCGTAGTTGTCGCTCTCCAGATGGGACTTGCCGCGCCAATAGTGGGCGGCCGCGGGGTTGGCCAGCTTGCCGTCGATGGCCTTGGTCAGATCGTCGATCGCCGCAGCCCAGGCGCGTCCCTTGGCGCGCACCACGCCGCGGCAGAAGATGCCCCGGGCGTCGGTGGGCGCGAGCTTCACGACCGCCTCGCAGTCCTGGACGGCTCTGCTGACGTCACCCAGGTCGGCGAGCACCTGGGCGCGCAGCAGGAGCGCGGCAATGCTGCCGGGGTCGATCGCTAGGGCCCGCGTGAAATCGGCGAGCGCAGCCCGCAGGTCGTTCTTGAGCGTGAACGCATGCCCGCGCTCGATGAACGCGCGCGCCGAGCCCGGCGCCAGCGCCAGGATGCGGGTGAGCGTGGCGATTGCCAGGTCGACGTTGCTGGCCTTCAGGTGAGCGTCCGCCTCCGCGAACAGCTTGTTGATCGCCTGCGCATCGGCCGGTCCCGGCGGCGGCGGCGCCGGCGGAGGCTGGGTGGTCTTCGGCGGCGGGGTGACCTGCGGCGGCGGGGTGACCTGCGGCGGCGGGGTGGTCTGCGGCGGGGGGAGCGGCGGGGGCGAGGGAGGCGGCGTTTGTCCGGCCTGCGATCCCTTCAGTGCGATTGTGCTTTGCCGGCGCTCCTTCGCCTGCGGGTAGCCGGCGTTGAGGGAGAGCACCTTGTCGTAGTCGGCGATGGCCAGATCGTACGCCCGGCGCTCGCACGTGCAGCTGGGCACGATTCATCAGGTACAGCGGCTCCTTCGGCGCCAGGGCTATCGCCTGATCGTGGTCGGCGAGCGATAGATCGAGGTTGCCGGTTATTCGGTGCATCACGCCGCGGCGATCGTAGGCGCGCGGATGCCTGGGTGAGAGCGAGATGGCCTTGTCGAGGTCGGCCTTGGCAGCCTGGTGGTTGCCCTTGCGCGTATACAGATCGCCCCGTATCACCAGCGCACCGAAGTGCGACGGGTCCATCTGGATGACGGCATCGACATCGCTCAGCGCCGGATCGAGCCGGCCGCGCCGCAGATTGATATCGCCGCGCAGGACGAGCGCCCTCGCGTCCTTCGGCCTGGCCGTGACGATGGCGGCCAGGTCGGCCTCCGCGTTGCCGAAGTCGGCCTTCCGGGCGTAGGCGAGGGCGCGGTAGTAGCGGCCCTCGAACTCGATCTCCTGGCCGGGCCCGGCATTGACGAGCATCGTGCACGCCTTGATGGCGACGGCCGGCGCGCCGGTCTTGCAGTCGGACAGGGTGTCGGCCCGGACGCCGCCGGCGCCCACGACCGCCGCAGCGAGCAGCGCCACCCCAAGCGCGGCCAAGGCGCCGCACGCTCTCCCTGACTGATGAGCCGATCCGGAAAGCACCAGCCGGCTCCAGCGCCCCTCTCGCATAGCCATCGGCAACATTCGCCCCGGATGCTTGAAATATTCAGGCAGCATCGCGCAAAACCCGCAGGATGTCCACTGCAGGAGCCGGGAGCTGCCGGCTGTGCCAGCCGGCCTCACGCGGGTTGGAGCAGGTGGGGACGGGCCGGTCCGCAGCAGTTGCGCACCGCAGTGCGCGCCGGTATCTGAGGTGGCTATGGCGCACCGCAAGCCCACCCCCGAGAGCGAGGACCTCGCCGATCTTGCCCGGCTGGTGGAGCGCATGCGGGCCGGCGAGCGGCGCGCGATCTCGCGCGCGGTGACCGAGCTCGAGCGCTTCTCACCGGCGGCGCCCGGCCTCATCGAGGCGATGCGGCCTCACCTCGGGCACGCCGTCGTGATCGGCTTCACCGGCCCCCCCGGCGCCGGCAAGTCGACGCTCATCAACGCCTGCACCCACCACCTGCGCCAGAGCGGCAAGTCCATCGGCATCATCGCCGTCGACCCGTCGAGCCCGGTCTCGGGCGGCGCCATTCTCGGCGACCGCATCCGCATGACGGCGGCTATCGACGACGACGGCGTGTTCATGCGCTCGCTCGCGAGCCGCGGCTACCTGGGCGGCCTGACCCCGGCCGCGGTGCGCGTGATCGACGCGCTCGATGCGGCCGGCAAGGATGTGATCCTGATGGAGACGGTCGGGACCGGCCAAACCGACCTCGACGTGGCGGAGATCGCCGACGTGCGCATCGTCGTCACCGCTCCGGGCCTCGGCGACGACATCCAGGCCATGAAGGCGGGGCTGCTCGAGATCGCCGACATCCTGGTGGTCAACAAGGCGGACCGCGAGGGCGCGACGCGCACCGCCCAGCAGCTGGAGGGCGCGCTGTCGCTCAAGTCGGGCGCACGCGCCAAGGTGCCGGTGCTGAAGGTCACGGCCACGACCGGAGAGGGCATCGCTGCCCTGGCGGAGGCTATCGACACGGTCCTCGCCGGCAACCCGGCCGGCCCGCAGGTGCGCCGGCACCGCCGGGCACGCTATCTCATCGCCCGTGCCGCCGCGGACCTGGTCGCCGAGCGCATCCGTCGGGGAGGCCAGGACGTGGTCGATGCCCTGGCCGACGAGGTGCTGGCCGGCACGCTCCTTCCAGCCGACGCAGCCAGGAAGTTGGTCAACGGATAGCACGTGTTTTCACAGTGGCGTGTAAGACTGATCGGAAGCGGCCGACGGCAACGTTTACGGCAGTGCTTGAGACCAACGCAACGAGTACATGAGCCAACCTTTGGGAGCTTTCCAATGAACCATCACAAGATCCTCGCCTCTCTCGTCTCGCATCGGGACTGCTCGTGCTGGCGCAGAGCGGCGCCGAGGCGCGCATCGCTCTGCGAAGGCAACTTCCAGATCGTCAACGGCATGGCGGTGTCGACCCCCTATTGCCGGGAAATGAACCTTGCGTCGCGTGGCCCGCACCTACGGCTGGAAGGTGTCGGACGACGCCATCCGCTACAGCGAGTCCACCAAGGCTCAGGTGTGCCGCGCCATCGGCCACGACAACCAAGTCCAGGAGATCTGCGCCCCTTACCGCACCGACGGCGGCGGCGGCAGGTTCAACCGCTGAGGGCACCGTTCCACCTTGCCCAAGGCGATCGACGGCCAAAGGGGCCGTCGGTCGCCTTTTTCTGCGCCGGCTTCTTGCGTCGGCGGCAGTGCCGATCCTCGGCGCTCAGCGCTTGGGCCGGAGTGGCAATGGCTGCCCAACGCTATGCACGTGCACAGCATATCGAGCGCCGACCGCCGCCAGAGTCGGATCAGGCCCGCCTCGGTATGGCAGATTCCGCATCGACGGTAGAACTCGCTCAGGTGCGCTCGACGCCTACGTGGAGCCACTGCGCGCCTCGGGCGCGCGATATCTGCGCCGCTTCCATGGAGGCCTTGGGAGGCCTTGGCGATCGATCCCCCGGCGGCGATAGCCGGAATGCACGCACGTGCCGAGGATGAACGCGTGCTCGCCCCCTCGGGTCGCAGCAAGGGCTTGCATGCACAATTCTGTAGACTACATACACAATAGCATACCAGCGCCACCATGTCGACGGGAAAGTTGTGGTTGCTCTCCTGAAAATGGTGATTTGCGTTCGATGCTGCGGCGAAAGTCCCGGGGCCCGGAGTTCTCCCAAGCGGCAAGCCACAAGGCACCAAGGTCGGCTTCAGAGGGGTGAGGATCGACCGCAAGGCCAATCGAGGACGGTGCCTTCGACATCGCTGCCGGCAGATCACGCTGCAGCGGCGCCCGTACGCAGGAGCTTGTACGTGATGGAATCGATCAGGGCCTCGAAGCTGGCGTCGATGATGTTGGACGACACGCCGACCGTGAACCAGCGCTCGCCCGTGGCCTTGTCGCGGCTCTCCACCAGCACGCGCGTGACGGCCTCGGTGCCGCCCGTCAGGATGCGCACCTTGTAGTCCACCAGCTCCACGTCCTTGATGTAGCCCTGATAGCGGCCGAGGTCCTTGCGCAGCGCCTGGTCGAGGGCGTGCACCGGACCGTTGCCCTCCGCCACCGACCACAGCGGCTCGGCCGAGCCGTCGATGAACACCTTGACCGTCGCTTCCGACACGGTGACGAGCCTGCCGAGCGCGTTGTGGCGCTTCTCGACCATGACGCGGAAGCTGTCCACGCTGAAGAACCGCGGCACCTCGCCCAGCAGGCGCCGTGCCAGCAGTGCGAAGGAGGCTTCCGCTCCTTCGTAGGCGTAACCGATGGCCTCGCGCGCCTTCACCTCCTCCAGGAGCGCGGCAACGCGGGGATCGTCGCGGTCGACGGGCACGCCCAGCCGCTCCAGCTCGTAGAGCAGGTTGGACTTGCCGGCCTGGTCGGAGACCAGCACGCGGCGGCGGTTGCCGACGCTCTCGGGCGCCACGTGCTCGTAGGTGGCGGGCTCCTTCAGGATGGCGGAGGCATGGATGCCGGCCTTGGTGGCAAACGCCGCCTCGCCCACGTAGGGCGCCTGGCGGTTGGGGGCGCGGTTCAAGACCTCGTCCAGGAGGCGGCTGGCGTGGGTGAGCCTGCGCAGCCGCTCCGGCGTCACGCTGGTGGAGAAGCGGTCGGCGAACTCGCTCTTCAAGAGCAGCGTCGGGATGATGGAGATGAGGTTGGCGTTGCCGCAGCGCTCTCCGAGCCCGTTGAGCGCGCCCTGGATCTGGCGTGCGCCGGCGCGCACCGCGGCCAGCGCATTGGCCACGGCGTTCTCGGTATCGTTGTGAGTGTGGATGCCGAGATGCGAGCCCGGCACGTGCCGCGTCACCTCGGCGACGCTGGCGGCGATCTCCTCGGGCAGCGTGCCGCCGTTGGTGTCGCACAGCACCACCCAGCGTGCGCCCGCCTCGTGGGCCGTGCGCGCGACCGCCAGGGCATAGGCGCGGTTCGCCTTGTAGCCGTCGAAGAAGTGCTCGCAGTCGAGCATCGCCTCGCGCCCGCTTCTCACGACCGCCTCGATAGACTGGGCGACGCCGGCGAGGTTCTCCTCGTTGGCGATGCCGAGCGCCACGCGCACGTGGTAGTCCCACGCCTTGGCGACGAGGCAGACGGCGCCGGCCTTGGCCTGCAGGGTGGCCTGGAAGCCCGGATCGTTCGACACCGAGCGCCCGGCGCGCTTGGTCATGCCGAAGGCGGTGAAGGTGGCATGGCCGAAGCCGGGATCGGCGGCGAAGAACTCCGTATCCGTCGGGTTGGCGCCGGGATAGCCGCCCTCGATGTAGTCGATGCCGATCTCGTCGAGCGTGCGCGCGATCAGCCGCTTGTCCTCGAGCGAGAAGTCGACGCCCGTCGTCTGCGCGCCGTCGCGCAGCGTGGTGTCGAACAGATAGAGGCGCTCGCGGGTCATGCAGCGTTGACCTCGAAACTGTCGTCACCACCATCATCAAAGACAACCAAGTTCCTGGCGTTCTCTAGAATTTGGAGAGGCCCGCGCCGAACCAGATCGCCATCAATCCGAACGCGCAGTTTCTGATCATGGGCGCGAACTACCTTGCTGTAGTCCGGTAGAAGGAATTGTGCCGTAAGCGTCCTCACCTGGTTTCCGACAAACCCGCGTATCTTCGCTTTACCGTCAAATTCTTCTTGCTCTCGATGCAATCCGACAACAAACCCTTCAATCGTTGTATCCGGTAGGGGTTCGCGATCTCGGAACGCATGAGCGGCTTCTGACAGCACTCGCGCGTTGTCCTGCGTAAAGGCATATATGACACGTGGCCCCGGAGGTCGTCTTACCCGCGACCACGAAATCGAAACCTGTATCCCAGAGTCCTGTTCAGCCAATCGTGCAATTGCGTCGCAAAGATTTGCGCTGACGCCATCACTCACTGCCGCCTCAAAGGGATCCAACTTTCCGGTCGCGACCGCCTCGGAAACAGCCCCCTTCGTAGCCCTCAGCGCGCGGTCAAGCGTCCTGGTCACCGTCCTCGGGAAAGGTTCCTCTCCCAATTCCAGGTCAGGAAACAGCACGAGTTCCGGGCTTTCCAACATGGGTGGCACAGGGGAAAGCACGGTAAGAACGTAGCTGCCGATCTCTGTCTGACCCAATCGAAGTTGTTGAAGGTATTCTCTAGTCTGGTCGAACTTCGCACCTCGATAAGCTCTCTTAGGTTTGATAGCCGCATTCGAGGCAGCGGCCACCAGATCAAGCGCACGATCATAAAGTAGGACACCGTGCTCCAAACGTATCGTTCCGGCGTCACCTGCTTCCGGCGCCCTAAATCGAACGACGTCGAAACCGGACTTAACCAGATCGTTGAAGACAGATAGCTGACTTCTTCCCTCACTCTCCGCAAGCACCGCCACAACATCGCTCATCCGTTGCGGGTAGTCACCAAACTGTTCATGTAGCGGTAGCAGGATCTCAAGATGCTTGGTCTCAGAAATGCGCTTCACGTAGATCGTCGCCACTGTTCCATAACGGCCCGCTTGCTGCCACCCCTGCGATTCCAAATAGGCTCGGACATCAACAAGGGACAACTTGGAAAGAGCGTCGCTATCTCTTATCTCGACTTTCATACGGCAGGCCCGCTCTCGGCCCGAGTCATCAACCCGGACAGTTGATCGACATTAAACCGCTGAGCACGCGGCAGCTCCACGGTGACTGACGTTCTCGTTGTCGACCAGGGGCTGCCCTCTCAGCGACACCCAATATCCACAATGGCGCAGGGTCAGCTCTTCTTCAGAGTGAGCGAGCCAATCTTCCTCTGCACTGGGCATGAGCACCACGATGAGCAACCTTGGCGTTATCGTCTCGATCCGTAGTTCGTCGTAGTTCTTCCTTGAAAGCGGAAACGTGACCCGATCAGCTCTCAGGACGTCTCGCGACGTCGCTTTCGCCTGAAAATCGATCCGTGGCCGTCGCCCAAATGACGCTCTGAGCGTCCCGTCGATGCTGTCATAGTCGTCTTGGCTTTCAACGAACTCGAAGCCGGCTTTGGCAGCAACTGCTGCGATGTAAGCAAGCGAGAACCGCTCCATTTTCGTTGTTTTATGCATCGCGAGCGCACCAATTGGCTACAGGAGTTCTGCCAAAGTCTTAAGCTCTCACACCTATTGTCGCAGTCTGCAAGAGCACAGTGGTCGCCGTTGGACCTCCCGAGTCTCCACTACTTTCGCGAACTACAGAGTTCTTCGTTCCTTGAACCGGATGTCCTTTGTGTGGCAACAAGGCCGCTCATGCGGCGTCGGAGACGGATTTCGCCTCGAGGCGCGCGGCTATCACAAAGAATGGCACCTTGCGCAAGTCCTCCTCTTCCTACACCGAGCGTGACACGGCCCATGCCCTGTATCGCGGATCTCTACCAATACCGGAGGCGCTGCCCTGTAAAGTAAACTCCGCACCCAAACTGCGGAATGGCAATCGGAACACAACGGCGCAGTAACCGGCGCGAAAGGCGGCCTCGAGTACTCTATGATGAGCACTCGCCTCGGTTGCCGATCCAGGCTGGGACATCCTACCCGCGACGACCGGCCCAGGTGGAGCCGTTGGCCGCCTTGTTGCATGCGCGAGCGAATGATAAGAGGGCGCGCGCCGATCCGGGGCGCGGCGTCCTCGCCACCAGCATCTTCAAGGGCAAACCATGGCCACTGCAGCCGCCGGGCGCCGCGAGGCGCCCCACCCGAGCCTCTTTTCCGCGTCCCTGGCCGAGAGCGACCCGGAGGTCGCCGGCGCCATCGGCCGCGAGCTCAAGCGCCAGCAGGACGAGATCGAGCTGATCGCCTCGGAGAACACCGTCTCGCGCGCCGTGCTGGAGGCGGCCGGCAGCGTGCTCACCAACAAGTACGCCGAGGGCTATCCGGGCCACCGCTACTACGGCGGCTGCCAGTACGTGGACGAGGCCGAGACGCTGGCCATCGAGCGCGCCAAGGCGCTGTTCAAGTGCAAGTTCGCCAACGTGCAGCCGCATTCGGGATCGACCGCCAACCAGGCCGCGTTCCTGGCGCTGATGCAGCCGGGCGAGACCTTCATGGGGCTGTCGCTGGCGGCCGGCGGGCACTTGACGCACGGCTCGCCCGTCAACCTGTCGGGCAAGTGGTTCAAGGTGGTGCCCTACAGCGTGCGGCGGCAGGACCACCGGATCGACATGGACGAGGTGCGCAGCCTCGCGCGCGAGCACCGGCCGAAGGTGATCATCGCCGGGGGAAGCGCCTATCCGCGCATCATCGACTTTGCCGCCTTCCGCCAGGTCGCCGACGAGGTGGGCGCCTACCTGATGGTGGATATGGCGCACTTCGCCGGCCTGGTCGCCGGCGGCGCGCATCCCTCGCCGTTTCCGCATGCGCATGTGGTCACCACCACCACCCACAAGACCCTGCGCGGGCCGCGCGGCGCCATGATCCTGACCGACCAGGAGGACCTCGCCAAGAGGATCAACTCGGCCGTCTTCCCCGGCCTGCAGGGCGGGCCGCTGATGCACATCATCGCCGCCAAGGCGGTGGCGTTCGGCGAGGCGCTGCAGCCGCAGTTCAAGGCCTACGCGCGCGCCGTGGTGGAGAACGCCAAGGCGCTGGGCGAGGTGCTGTCGGCCTCGGGCTTCGACCTCGTTTCCGGCGGCACCGATACGCATCTGCTGCTGGCCGACCTGCGGCCGAAGAGGCTCGCCGGCAACAAGGCCGAGAAGGCGCTGGGCCGCGCCCATATCACCACCAACAAGAACGGTGTGCCCTTCGATCCAGAGAAGCCGACGGTGACCTCGGGCATCCGCGTGGGCTCTCCCGCCGGCACCACGCGCGGGTTCGGCGTCGCCGAGTTCCGCACCATCGGACGGCTGATGGCGGAGGTTCTGGACGGGCTCGCCGCCAACGGCGAGGATGGCAACGCCGCGGTGGAGGCGAAGGTCAAGGCGGAGGCGATCGATCTCTGCCGCCGCTTCCCGATCTACGGGTGACGCCCCCGCTTGCGGGAGCGTAGGCTGGGTCGAGCGTCAGCGATGACCCGACCCCCGACTGTGTGAGACAAATTGTGTTGGGTGTGTTGGGTCTTCGCTTCGCTCGACCCAACCTGCAGGCGCGTGTGGAGAGGCTGGCGAGACGCGGGGAGAGGGAGACATGCGCTGCCCCTATTGCAACGGCGAGAACACCCAGGTGAAGGACAGCCGGCCGACCGAGGAGAACGTCGCCATCCGGCGCAGGCGCGTGTGCGAGGACTGCGGCGGGCGGTTCACGACCTTCGAGCGGGTGCAGCTGCGCGACATCGTCGTCGTCAAGCGCTCGGGGCGGCGCGTGCCGTTCGAGCGCGACAAGCTCCTGCGCTCGGTGGAGGTGGCCCTGCGCAAGCGGCCCATCCAGCCCGAGCGCGTCGAGCGCATGGTGTCGGGCCTGGTGCGCCAGCTGGAGAGCTCAGGCGAGCAGGAGGTGCCGTCCACCACCATCGGCGAGCTGGCGATGGAAGCCCTGAAGGGGCTCGACCCCGTCGCCTATGTGCGCTTCGCCTCGGTCTACCGCCACTTCCGCGAGGCCGCCGACTTCCGCGAGGTGCTGGACGAGATCGCCGGCAAGGTCGCGGCGCCCCAGGATGACGCCGACACCGAGCCGGCCCCGGCGCTCGCCGCCGGCAGAAAGCATTAGGCGGCCCATGAGCGCCACCATGGACGTCCCGGCGCCCGCCAGCGGCCCGCAGCAGCAGCAGGACCGGCACCTGATGGGCCTCGCGCTCCGCGTCGCGCATCGCGTGCTCGGCCAGACCGCGCCGAACCCGGCGGTCGGCGCCGTCATCGCCGACGAGGCGACCGGCGAGGTCGTCGCCAGGGGATGGACCCAGATCAGCGGCCGTCCGCACGCCGAGGCGCATGCCCTGACCCGCGCCGGCGCCGAGGCGCGCGGGCGGACCATGTACGTCACGCTGGAGCCCTGCTCGTACCACGGCCGCTCCACGCCGGTGGTGAACAAGCCGATGCCCTGTGCCGAGGCGATCCTCGCCGCCGGCATGCGGCGCGTGGTGGTGGCCACCGAGGACCCCAATCCGGAGATCGCCGGACAGGGCGTTGCGGTCCTGCGCGAGGCGGGCGTGACCGTGGACATCGGCACGTGCGGGCCCGAGGCGCGGTGGCTCGCGGCGGGCCACATCCTGCGCATGACGGCCGGCCGCCCGTTCGTGCAGCTCAAGGTTGCCGTTGCCGGCGACGGCCTGATTGCGCCGGGCGACGGCGCCCCGGTGTGGGTGACAGGGCCCGACGTACGCGCCTACGCCCATTTGCTGCGCGCCCGCGCCGATGCCGTTCTGGTGGGCCGCAAGACGGTGGAGGACGACGACCCGGAGCTGACCTGCCGGCTGCCGGGCCTCGCCAACCGCTCGCCGCGGCGCGTGATTCTCGATCCGGCGTTCCGCATCTCCCCGCAGCTCAAGATGTTCGGCACCGTCCACCGCGTCCCGATTCTCGTCTTCGGCACCGACGGCGGCAGCCCGCCGGGCTACCCGGCGGGCGTGGAGACCCGGCAGGTGCCCGCCGGCCCCGACGGCCGCCTCGACCTTGGCGCCGTGCTGCGCTCGCTTGCCAGGGACGGCGTGACGCGCATGCTCGTCGAGGGCGGCCCGACCATCTCGGCGGGCCTCCTCGCCGCCGATCTCGTCGACGAGGTGGTGATCGCCCGCGGCACCGAGCCTTTGGGCGCAGGCGGCCGCAAGCCGTTCGGCGAGCGCGGGCTCGAGACCCTCGACGATGCGAGCCAGTGGGAGCTGGTCGAGCAGCGCCTGCTCGGGCCCGACACCCTCACCATCCACCGCCGGGTGGGCCGGCTCTGATTGATGGAGCGATGGACCCTATGACCGCGCCGTTTCGCTACTACCTCAGGGTGCGCTACCAGGACTGCGATGCGCAGCACGTGGTCTTCAACTCGCGCTACAGCGAGTATGCCGACATCGCCTGCTTCGAGTTCCTGCGCGCCGCACTGCCGCGGCCTACCGACGGCATGGACGGCACCTTCGAGGTGCAGGTGGTGCGCCAGGTGATCGAATGGAAAGCGCCGGCCCGCTTCGACGACGTGCTCGAGGTCTCCGCCTGGGTCAGCCGCATCGGCAACACCTCGTTCACGCTCGCTGCGGAGATGCGGCGGGCGGGCGAGCCGACGGTGCTGGCGACGACCGAGACGACCTACGTCCAGGTCGATCCGCAGACCTTCACCAAGCGCGAGATCGAGCCGAGGATGCGCGCCGCACTGGAGGCCGGCGCCCGCGGCAAGGCCACCGACCACGCCGGCGTCCTGCTCTGACGCAACAGGGGCGCCGGTGGACCTCGGCACGCCGCTTGCGTTACACTTGCGTAGCACTTGCGGCCACCGACCTGCGGAGCCCGCCGGCATGCCCCTGAAAGCCGCCATCGTCCCCGTTACCCTGTTCCAGCAGAACTGCACGCTGATCTGGGACGAGGCCACCAGGGCGGGGGCGGTTGTCGACCCGGGCGGCGATCTCGACCGCATCGAGGCCGCCATCGCAGAGGTCGGCCTGACGGTGGAGAAGATCCTCCTCACCCACGGCCATGTGGATCACGCCTCCGGCGCAGCCGAGCTCAAGGAGAAGCTGGGCGGCATCCCCATCGAGGGTCCACACGCGGCCGACCGGTTCCTGCTCGACAGCCTGCCCGCTGCGGCGGCCTCGTTCGGCATGGGCGGTGCGCGCGCCGTTACGCCGGACCGCTGGCTCGACGACGGCGATACCGCAACTGCGGCCGGGGTGACCTTCGCGGTCCTGCACTGCCCCGGGCATTCGCCGGGCTCGGTCGCCTACGTCGACGCCGTGCAGCGCTTCGCCCTGGTGGGCGACGTGCTGTTCCGCGGCAACGTCGGGCGCACCGAGGGCCTGCCGCAGGCCGACCACCGCACGCTGATCCGCTCGATCAAGACCAAGCTCATGCCGCTGGGCGACGACCTCGCCTTCATCTGCGGCCACGGGCCCACCAGCACCATCGGCCACGAGCGCCGCACCAACCCGTTCCTCGCGTAGGTTGGGTCCAGCCCCGGCGAAGGCCCTACTGCATTCACACAAAGTCGCCCAGGGGGACGTTGCCCCACAAGAGGTGCCGCCGGGCATCTGGCTGGCTCGGACGGCGCCGCAAGGGCTCCTCCCCCTGGCCGCTCGGAGGCGCCAGCCTCCGGGCGGCGATAGGGGAGGGGTTGGAACGCCATGGGCTTGGACGGCCGCAGGAAAGCCAAACGCGGGCACCGTCGGCCGGCCAAGCCGGCGCAGGCCGGGGTCCTTGGCGTTCCTGGTGGGGGTGTCAGTCCACGGACTCTACGCTGCACTGCGCCATGGCCAGCCAGCGCGCCGTGCCCTGAGGAAGAGCATGAGCAAGCAGCGCTGCAGGAAGCCTAGCCGGGGGCGTGCCCGCTCCAAGAGCCATGGCGGTGTTGGGTCTCGCTGGCGCTCGACCCAACCTACGGCCCAAGCTGCGGCCCCGGCCAGCCTACCGGCGCCGCAGGCTGACGGTGACGCCCTGGAGCGCGGAGGCGTCGGTGCGCACCGAGATCGACTGCGAGCCGCCGGAGGTCGTCACCACCATGGAGCCCTCGATGCTGCCGCTGAACCGCAGGCGCAGGTTGCTGTCGGAGGCCTGGCCCGAGATCCGGCCCGCGGCATTGAAGCTGCGCTCCTCCCACTCTCCCGACACGCGGCTGCCGTTGAGGGTGAGGCTCGCGCGCAGCTCGATGCGGTTGGAGGAGCTGGCGCAGCGCAGCGACAGCCCCAGCGTGGTTCCGCCGCTCCTCGGCACGTAGTTGGCGTTGCATCGGATCGCCTCGGAGCGGCCGTTCTCCAGGCGCACCTTCCCGGATCCGGACCAGGTTCCCCCGAGATTGGCGAAAGGGGTGGCGGCATACGCCACGCCCGCTGCCGCGAGCCCGAGAGACGCAATCGCAACGGCGGCAACCGGCCGCAAAGACCCGATCCAAGCCATCAAATCATCCTCCCTGCTGTGCACTTTCGCTGGACGCCGGGGACTTGTGGTAGGGACGCCCCGGCACGCTTCGAGATGTAGTGCCGGATCACCTTGCGACAGCGGTGCGCACGTCGTGCTCCACAGAAAATATGCTCAAGCAACCCGCGGCCGGCGCCCTGGCGGACTGAGCCGCCACGGCACCACTGCCGTATCGCCGATAGGATGCGTACGCGGTCTGCGATAGTCAATCGGCCACGCGCCGGCCCTGCGCTCCCTGTGCCGATTTGTGATCACTTCAGCGTGCACCGCATGCGCACCATCCGATGATGCACCGCAGCGCCGTTGACGCCGGCTGCGGCAGCCGCTCACAATGCCGGCGCAGGGGAGCACCAAATCATGATGCAGACGCCGCCGTGATATCCGAGCCATCGCCGCCCATGGGGCTTGTCGGCATCGGCCTGATGGGCGAAGCGCTGGCCGTTCGGCTGATCGGGGCGGGCCTCTCCGTCGTCGGCTTCGACATCGATCCGGCCAAGACCGCTCGGCTCGCCGGCCTCGGGGGCGAGGCCGCCGCCTCGGTTGGCGACCTCGCGCGCCGCTGCGATCCGATCGTGCTCGCGCTGTTCGACACGGCCCAGGTCGAGGCCGTGGTCGAGGGGGAGCTGCTGCCGGCGCTGGGCGACGCCCCCGCCAAGGCCGTCATCTGCGTCAGCACCTGCGATCCCGGCCGGCTCGCGGCGCTCGGCGGGCGCATCGCGGGGCGTGGGCTCATCTTCATCGAGGCCCCGGTGTCCGGGACCAGCGAGCAGGTCAGGCAAGGCCAGGGCGTCGGGCTCATCGGCGGCGACCGGGAGGCGGCGGCGCGCCTTGCGCCGATCCTGCAGGCGCTGTTCCCCAGCACGTTCCACGTCGGGGGGATCGGCGACGGCAACCGCGCCAAGCTGGCGGTCAATCTGATCCTCGGCCTCAACCGCCTCGCCGTGGCGGAGGGCCTCGTGTTTGCGGGACGCCTGGGGCTCGACCCGGCCACGTTCCTGGCCATTGCGCAGGGCTCGGCGGCCTACTCCCAGGTGATGGACACCAAGGGCCCGAAGATGGTGGCGCGCGACTTCGCCCCCCAGGGCCGCGTGCGCCAGACCCTCAAGGACGCGCATCTCATGCTCGAGGAGGCGGCCGCGGCGGGCCAGGCCCTGCCGCTGCTCCAGGTCCACGCCGAGGTGCTGGAGGCCTGCGTGCGCGCCGGCGAGGGCGACCGCGACAACAGCATCGTCATCGAGGAGATCCGCAGGCGCGGCGGGCAGCAGATCGAGGAGCCGAGATCGTGAAAGATCCCTTGCGCAGCCGGCTGGAGGCGGGCGGCATCGCCGCCGGGTTGGTGGTCGCCTTCGCCCGCACGCCGGCGATTGCGCGCATGGCGGCGAGCTGCGGCTACCACTGGCTGTTCCTCGATCTGGAGCACAGCGCCATGCCGCTCGACACCGCGGGCCAGATCTGCGTTGCGGCCCTCGATGCCGGGATCACGCCGGTGGTGCGCGTCCCGGCCAACGAGCCCGCCTGGATCGGCCGCGCGCTCGACGCCGGGGCGGTGGGCATCGTCGTCCCGCACATCGATTCGCCCGAGGACGCGCGCCGCGCCGTCGATGCCGCGCGCTATCCGCCGGCCGGCTCGCGCTCGCTGTCGGGGCTGCTGCCGCAGCTCTCCTGGCGTCCGCTGCCGGCGCCCGAGGTGATGGCCACGGCCGACGCCCTGACCTTCCTCATCGGCATCGTCGAGACCCGCGAGGCGGTGGAGAGCATCGACGCCATCGCCGCCGTCCCCGGCCTCGATGCGCTGCAGATCGGCACCAACGACCTTTCCGTGTCGCTCAGCGTACCGGGCGAGATCGACCACCCGAAGGTCCAGGATGCGGTGCGCCGGACCATCGAGGCCTGCCGCCGCCACGGCAAGATCGCGGGCTTCGGCGGCGTCTATCGAGAGGACGCGCTGCGCCTCTACGCCGGCCTCGGCCTGCGTATGATGCTCGTCGGCAACGACCAGGCCCTCCTGCTGGGCGCGATGCGTCAGCGCGCCGAGTTCGTGGCCGGCCTGAGGACCGAATCTGAACAATGACGAGAGGCGGTGCCACGGTGTCAGATCCGGAGGGTCTGACACCGCCACTAACGCTTGACCGGCTCGGGCGGGCATCCTCTACTGGCGGCGGCATCGCCCCAAGAACGAATAACAAAGCCCAGGGAGGAAGCACCATGCACCCGATCCGCATCTCGCCGCTGCGTGCGGCGATGGCCTGCGCCGCCGGCCTCGTTCTCGGCCTCGTCGGCCAGGCAACCCGCGCCGAGGCCCAGGAGATGAAGGAGGTCACCTTCATCGTCGTCAACAACCTGTTCTCGACGCCGGCCTTCGTCGCGGTCGAGAACGGCTACTGGACCAAGCACGGCCTCAACGTGAAGATCAGGCTCACCTCCAGCGGCCGGCAGGTCACCCAGAGCCTGCAGGCGGGCGAGGCGCAGCTCGGCCACGCCGCGCTCTCCACCACCACGGCCTCCGCGCGCGCCAGCGGCAACATGCTGAAGGGCGTGATGCCCTACTACAACGCGGCCGACTTCATCGCCAAGGCCGGCGGCCGCGCCATCGTCGCCCGCAAGGACCGCGGCATCGACGCCGCCAAGCCCAAGACCATGGAAGGCAAGAAGATCGGCTACCTCAAGGGCTCGACCAACGACGTGTACCTGCGCGCCTGGTTCAAGCGCGAGAAGCTCGACATCACCAAGTCGGAGCTCGTCAACGTGCCGGTCGAGAACATGCCGATCACGCTGGTGCAGGGCCAGGTCGACGCGATCGCGCCGTGGGAGCCCTACACCGCGCAGGCCGTGCGCCAGCTGGGCGCCAACGCCGTCATCGTCAGCCGCGGCGAGGCGAGCCTCGTCACCGACATCATCGGCGTGGTGGCGCACGAGAACTGGATCGGCAAGAACTACGACCTGATCGAGAAGTTCTCGATCGGCATCGCCCAGGCGGCGAAGTTCATCCGCGAGGATCCCGAAGGGGGCGGCGGAGATCGATACGCGCTATCTCGACGGGCTCAACGTCGCCGACGCCGTCGAGGGCCTCAAGTGGCTCACCTGGGACCCGCGCATCTCGGTGTGCACCGCCGCGGGCCTGGTCAAGACCGGCAACGACATGGTCAAGGACGGCCTCATCAAGATGAGCCGGCCGTTCACGGCGGAGGACTTCTACGACGACACCGTGCTCGAAGCGGGTCATGGAGAAGCATCCCCAGCTTTTCGCCGACCTGCCGCCGCTGCCCAGGACGCTGGCGGAATGCAAGGGCAAGCTCGGCTAGTGCTGTGCGCCGGCGGATCCTCCCACTTTGTCATCCCGGCATTTATTGCCGGGATCCAGCCTCCACAGGCTCTGGCGCTTACGGCTGGCTGGATCCCGGGGACAAGCCCCGGGATGACAACGGAACCGAACGTCGTAAATGGCTCGGCGGGAAGCGACCATGCCGGATGATGTCGGAGCGGCCGAGCAGGACAAGATCGTCGTCTCCGGCTTCCGGCACTTCTTCGCGACGGCCGACGGGCCGGTGCAGGCCACCGACATGGTCGACCTGTCGATCCGCACCGGCGAGTTCGTCACCCTGGTCGGTCCCTCGGGTTGCGGCAAGACCACGCTGCTGAAGGCGCTCGCGGGCTTCATCAGACCGACCGAGGGCACCATTCTGTGCGACGGGGCGCCGGTGCGCGGCCCCGGCCGCCAGCGCGGCGTGGTGTTCCAGGAGCTGGCGATCCTGCCCTGGCGCACCGTGCGCCGCAACATCGGCCACGGGCTGGAGATCGCACACCGACCGCGCGCCGAGCGCGAGGCGACCGTGGCGCGGCTGATCGAGCTCACCGGTCTCGCGGGCTTCGAGGACCGCTACCCGCACGAGCTGTCCGGCGGCATGCGCCAGCGCGTGGCGGTGGCGCGCACCTGGGCCGCCGACCCCGACGTGATCCTGATGGACGAGCCGTTCGCCGCGGTCGACGCCATGACGCGCCTCACCCTGCAGGAGGAGCTGGTGCGCCTCTGCGCCGCCACCGCCAAGACGGTGTTCTTCATCACCCACAGCGTCGACGAGGCGGTGTTCCTCGCCGACCGCGTGCTGGTGATGACGCGCCGCCCCGGCCGCATCAAGGCCGCCATCGACGTGCCGGGCCGCGCCGCGGGACGCGACTGGGAGTCCTTCAAGGTCGATGGCGCCATGCAGGCGATCTGCGAGCAGGTGCTGCGCCTGGTGCGCGAGGAGCGCGGCGCCGCGACGCCCACCGCCGCCTCGGGTGCGCCGGCATGACGACGACGGCGACAGCGCCGCCCCCGCCGTCATCGCGCCGAGGCCGTTGCGCAAGGGAGGCGTGCTGCGGCCGCTGCTCGGCTTGAAGATCCTGCTCCCCTTCGCGGCGCTGATCGCGATCTGGTGGGCGATCTGGGCCAGCGCCGAGTTCTCCCCGCAGGTGCTGGTCTCGCCGGTCGCGGTGTGGCACGCCTTCGTGCATCTCGTCAGCTACGGGGTGCTTGCCGAGTACGCCAGCACCAGCCTGCGCATGATCGGCTTCGCGGCCGTGCTTTCGCTCGCATTCGGCGTGCCGATCGGGTTCGCGATCGGCGTCAACCGCTACGCGGCGCATGCGCTGGAAGGCTTCCTGCGCTTCCTGCAGGGCATCTCGGGCATCGCCTGGCTGCCGCTCGCCATCATCTGGTTCGGCTTCACCCACACCACCACGCTCGTCATCGTCATCTACACCCTGATCGTGCCCATCATCTTCAACACCATGATCGGCGTGCGCGCGATCCCCGAGCCCTACATGCTGGCGCTGCGCTCGCTCGGCGCCTCGCGCCTGCGCATGGTGATTAACGTCTATCTGCCGGGCGCGCTGCCGAGCATCGTCGTCGGCCTGCGGCTCGGCATGGGCTACGGCTGGCGCGCGCTGATCGCCGCCGAGATGCTGGTGCGCAAGGGCGGGCTCGGCGACCTCATCTTCGGCGCCCGCACCTTCGGCCAGATCGACCGCATCATCACCGGCATGATCGTGATCGGCTGCCTCTACGTCGTGATCGACCGGCTGATCGTGCAGCCGATCGAGAACCTCACCGTCGCCCGCTGGGGAGTGCTGCGCCAATGACCGACGCCGCCATCCCGCGAGGCTCCGGAGGCTCCGCCCGGCGCTCCGGCCCACGCCGCACCCTGCAGCAGGTGGTGTGGCGGCTGCTGCCGCTCACCCCGTTCGCCCTTATCCTGGCGGCCTGGGTCGCCTACTGGGCGATCGCCCAGCCTTCGGCCGCCACCCTGCCGGCGGTGCAGGAGGTGGCCTCCGCCATGTGGGAGCTGGCCGTCAAGGGCGAGCTTGCCGTGCATGTGCTGGCAAGCCTGTGGCGCCTCCTGCTGGGAGTGGCGCTGGGCGTCGCCACCGGCGTGATCGGCGGCTTCATCGTCGGCCTCAACAAGCCGATTGCGCAGTTCCTGAGCCCGCTCATCGTGTTCTTCAATGCCATCTCGGGCATCGTCTGGCTGCCGCTCGTCATCGGCTGGCTCGGCATCGGCACCGCGCTCGCCGTGTTCCTGATCTGGAATACGGTGTTCTTCATCGTGTTCCAGAACACCGTGCTCGGCGTGCAGCTCGTCCCTCAGGTCTACGAGCAGGGCGTGCAGGCGCTGGGTGGCGGGCGCTGGGAGACCTTGCGCACCGTGATCCTGCCGGGCGCGCTGCCCTACATCCTCACCGGCCTGCGCTCCGGCCTCGGCTTCGGCTGGCGCGCGCTGATCGCCGCGGAGCTGGTCGGCGCCACCACCGGGCTCGGCCAGATGATCTTCGGCGCCACCGAGTACCACCGCTCCGACATCATCATCGGCGGCTGCCTGCTGATCGGCCTCATCGCCATCGCCATGGACCGCTGGCTGCTGCTCCCCATCGAGCAGCGCACCATCGAGCGCTGGGGCCTCGTGTTCGACGCCCGGAAGGAGGAGTAGCCATGGGCGACGTGCGCGGGCACCCCCCTTCCCCTTGCGCCAGCGGGACTCCCCTCCCCATCGCGCCGAAGGCGCGTCTTCGACGCGACGTGGGGAGGGGTTGGGGTTGGGGGTGGGGGTCCACGCGCGCCGACGAACGTCGATGGCGGCTATGAGCGACACGCGACCTCACCCCAGCCGCTCCCGCCTCGCCCTCCTCGGCCCCGAAAGCCGCAAGATCGGCGCCGGCATCGTGCTCATTGCGCTCGCCCTGTTCGGCCAGGATCTCTACGGCCGCGCCACCGCGTCCTGGCGCCTCGACCCGGCGCTGCACAACGCCACGACCCCGCGCAACATCATCGTCGTGCTCGGCTTCATGCCCGACCGCTTCCACAACGAGCGCGTGGCCGAGTACGGCGTGTTCGCCGGCCGCGACGGCGCCTTGAACCGCATCCGCCTGCGCAACGTCACCCCCGACAGCCTCTCCCGCCTCGCCGCCGTCCCCTGGGTCGCCCGCATCGAGCCGCTGCCGAAGCTCGATGGTGCTGATCGAGAGGCGGACGCGACCGGATTCCCCTCCCCCTTGCGGGGAGGGGCTGGGGGTGGGGGTCCAAGGGCGCCAGCGCGAGCAGAGCGGCAAGCCATGAGCGATACGCGCTCCAACCGCTCCCACCCCGCTCTGCTCGGCGCCGACGGCCGCAGGATCGCCGCCGGCATCGCGCTGATCGCGCTGGTTCTGTTCGGCCAGGACATCTACGGCCGCGCCACCGCCTCGTGGCGTCTCGACCCGGCGCTGCGCAGCGCCACGGCCCCGCGCAACGTCATCGTTGTGCTGGGCTTCATGCCCGACCGCTTCCACAACGAGCGCGTCGCCGAGTACGGCGTGTTCGCCGGCCGCGACGGCGCCTTGAACCGCATCCGCCTGCGCAACGTCACCCCCGACAGCCTCTCCCGCCTCGCCGCCGTCCCCTGGGTCGCCCGCATCGAGCCGATGCGGTGATGCGTACCGGCAAATCTAACCTCACGAGTGTCGTGGCGCAGACCGGCAGCTTTGTGCCAGAAGCCGAACAAGACGCTAGCTGACTATCTCTAAGTGCTGCTCTTGCCGTTACTGTGTCTCGCGGAGACGGGAGCGCCACAGCTGCGCCAATCGTGCTGTTGGCTTTGATTGCACTGCACGAACAGCGATTACCTGCAGCGCACCGATCGACGCCGTTGATCCCCCACCGGGGCACCGATGCGCGCCCAGCTATCTATCGCACAGATCGGTCAGGCGCTCGCCGTGCCGGCGGAGGGGAGAACCTTCAGCACGATCGGAGGGGTGTGAGGTTGGTTGGATGCCGTTTCCCGAGCGCCTAAGGTGTCACGCCGAGCCGCTTCAGCGCCTCTCTGGCGTTTGGAAAGTTGGGGATGATCGAAAGCGCCCGCCGGAATTCGGCAACCGCCTCCTCGCGCCGGCCCAACGCCTCGTACATAAGCCCCGGTTGTAGTAGGCTTCGGCGTCCCTCGGATTGAGCCTGATGACCACGTCGAAGTCGGCGATGGCGCGGTGGTAGTCCTTCTTGTAGCGGTACGCGAGACCCCGGTTATAGTAGAAGCCGGCGAAGTTCGGATTGAGCCTGATGGCCTCGCTGTAGTCGGCGATGCCGCGGTCATGGTCGCCCTTGGCCCGGTACGCGTTACCTCGGCTGGAGTAGGCGATGGCGCGATCGGCGGTCGTGTCGCGGCCAGACCGGAGTACCGCCGTGCAGCCGTCAATCCGCTCGTGGGGGAGTACGCGTTGCCCAGGTTCACGCACCGGATCCAGTCCGGCGAGGGTTGCTGGGCCGTTACCGGCAAGCAAACGGCAAGGGCCAGCGTCACCCAACCGAGGCGCAGAGCGATGTTCAGACAGAAGAGTATGGTCTTCGACATAGGGTTAGTCCTCCCAAGTGACTGCTTTCTCGGGGCCGCAACGGGCACTCGTCGAACCGGTCAAATCTATGACACCTCGTCCGAGTACTGCGCAAGTCGGCTAGTGCTTGTTCTCGAGCCTCTGCTCCAACGGACATTCTCGCGGGCGGGACGTAAACGGCTTACGGAAACCACGACCGTCGAAAACAAAGACAAGAGCCCTGCCATCCGAAGGGAGGTCGGCGGGTCAACAGCTGCCGCGCCTGAGACCGACCACGAGGCGCCCACGGCTCGTCAACGGGAACGATGCTGATCGAACCGGGATCTGGCGTGGCAGCAGGAGCCACCCTACAGTCCGCCGAGCGCCAGTCAGAATCCGGGAGAAGCGCATGGCCCCCTTCGACAAGCAGACCGTCACCGTCGTCCGCCAGGGCAAGGTGGGCGTCGATACCGCCTACGAGCCGCCGCTGAGGGTCGGCTTCGGCATCTCCGACGCGACCGTGGAGGGGGCCAGGGCGGTGATGGGGCGCACCGTGCTGGTGCCGGGTGCCGGCCCCGACCCGACGCACTACCACACCAACAACGACGTGTGCTGGCACATCGTCGCGGGCAGGATCCGGCTGATCCAGGGCAGGAGCGACGGCAGCGACCGCCGCGAGGTGATCCTGGAGGCCGGCGACTTCGTCTATATCCCGAGCGGGGCGATCCACGTCATCGCCAACGCGTCCGAGACGGAGGAGGCGAGCCTCGTGTTCCGCTACATCGGGGTGGGCAGCACCGAGGCCGCCGGCAACGTCTGGCTCCGCGAGCTGCACGATGCCTTCGTCGCGCCGCGCAAGGTGTCAGACCCTCCGGGTCGATACCGTCTCGCTAACCCGCGTTGGAGCTTATGGTGTCAGACCCGGAGGGTCTGACACCAGCGCACGGAATGCAGCGAAATCGATATCCTCGGGCGGGACGATGGCCACGCCTTCCCGGCGCAGCCGCTCCAGGCAGAGGGCGTCCTCGTCGATCGCCCATTGGCGCTGGGCCGCCGTGGCGTCAGCCGCTGCGGCAAGGACGGCGGACTGCGCCTGCGGCGCCAGCGCCTCGAACCAGGCCCGGTTGGCGAGCAGCAGGGCCACGCCGTGGAAGTGCGCGGTCAGGCTCAGGTGCTTGTGGGTCGCGTGCAGGCCGAAGTTGACGGTGTTGGTGAGCGGGTTCTCCTGGGCATCCACCTCGTGCGTGGCGACCGCGCGGGCCAAGTCCTTCACGTCGATCACCATGGGCGTGAAGCCGATGGCGGCGAAGACCCGCTGGTAGGGCTCGTCGCCGAGGGTGCGGATGCGCAAGCCCCGGCAATCGTCGGGGTGGCAGATCGGGCGCAGGCGATTGGAGATATGCCGCACGCCGTTGTCCCACCAGCCGAGCAGCCGATAGCCGGTCAGCTGCGCCAGCTCCCCGGCGAGGCGCGGGCCCAGCTCGCCGCGGTCGAGCTTCTCCTGCATAAAGCCGCGCGCGGTCGAGCGCCGGGAGGGGCGCGTCGAACGCTCCGAGCGCAGGGACGCGCCCCGCGAGATACCCGGAGGCGAAGTAGCAGTATCTCCACCCTCCCCTCCTCGACCATGGAGAGCAGGTCGACGGCCCGCGCGCCCTGCTCCGTCACGTCGCGGACAACCTCCGCTTGCCAGCCCGCTCCGGGAATGGCCTCCAGGGATGCCCCGAGACGGCGCAGGGCGCGCGTCAGGATCGAGCCCTCGCCCTGATAGCCCCCTGAGTTTGACGGTCCCGCCGGCATATGCGTCACCCCCATCCCAGGATCCGGTAGATGCGCTCGTCATAGAGTGCGCCGGACGCGGGCGCCAGCTTGTCGCGGCAAGCCGTACAGGCGTGTGCGCCGCCGCGCTGTGCGCATCGGCGGCCGCGCGGGTTCTCCACACCTCGATGACGGTGAAGTGATTTGCCGATTTACCTGGGTTACGGCCTCGAAGCGGAGGTTGGTGGCCTCCTTGCGGCTTTCGTCCGCGAGATGCTTGGTGATGGCGGTCCCGTTCTCCCGCTGCGGCGGGATCACATCGACATGGGTCACCACGGCGACCGTTCCACCCGGCAGCCAGTACCTCCCGAACGGGCTCTTGATGTCCAGCGGTCCGACGGAAAGCGCAAAATGCACGCGCTCTATTATGGGCGCGATCTGGATCGTCCTGATCTTGTCGCGGAACGCGGCGGTGGCGGGCGCCTTGGCGTGCGCGTCGGCCGCCGCCTGATCCTTCCACGCCTCGAGCAGCACGAACTGATGCGCCTGGGCGATGCGCTGCAGGGCCTCGGCACGCAGGTTGCCGGCCTCTCTGCGGGTAGCCCTGGGGTACCGCTGCACCAGCCTCGTGGCCTCGGCAACGGCCGTCGGCTTCACCTCGATATAGCTGACGACGTAGCGCGGGCCGTCGGGCGGTGGTGGCGGCGGTGCCGGGGCCTGCGCGCGGCACGGCCCGCGGCCAAGCGCGGCACAGGCCGCCAGGGCGAGAACCGACCGCAGCATGAGCTGCATGAATTGCCTCCCCGATCGAGCCCTTGTCGTTGCTGCCGCCGAGGCTATCGGCTG
>CAWIXS010000034.1:0-82119 GCA_963840075.1 uncultured Alphaproteobacteria bacterium
ACGGTCATGACCAGGCTCGCCAGCGGCTTTCTCAACAACAGCGTGACCGCTGCGCAGAACGGCGCCGAGGAGGCGGCACGCGAGATCGGCCGCCCGTACTCGGAGGCGGCCTGACGCCTGCAGGCCATGCAACGCAAAGCCTGGTCCAATTCGATCGCCTCTCCGAGCACACGCGGCCAGCAGTCGCCGGCGCAACTCCAGGTCCGCGAGCGCGAGGTCCGTCGTGGCTGCCAGAATGCCCTTCCCGGGCGCTGCGCGGGCCGTACAGGGCCTTCGCCGCGCCGACAGGGGGGAGGGGAGGGGAAGGCCCGGCGGCAATTCTGGAGGCTCTGCGCGAGCCTGCCGCGTTCGTCCTGCAAGTCGGCAGGGGCCGTGCGATCGTGAGATCGTGAAGTCGTGAATTCGAATGCGCGCCGGTTCACGACTTGCCGATTTCACGACTTTCACGATCTCACAAGCAGCGCGATCAGAGGGAGGAGAGGCAACCGTGGAGCAGGACTTCGCTTTCGCCGACCGGCTCGGCCCCGAGAAGATCGTGCACATCTGGGAGCCGCGCCTCGGGCTCAAGGCGATCGTGGTCATCGACAACGTCGCCGGGGCCGGCCATCGGCGGCATCCGCATGGCGCCGGACGTGACCACCGGAGGAGTGCTTCCGCCTGGCGCGCGCCATGACCCTCAAGAACGCCGCGGCCGGCCTGCCCCACGGCGGCGGCAAGTCCGTCATCGTCGGCGACCCCCCATGCCGACCGCCGACAAGGAGCGGCTGGTGCGCGCGTTCGCCGCGCGCCATCGCCGACTCTGACCGAGTACATCCCCGGCCCCGACATGGGCACCGACGAGACGGCCATGGCCTGGGTGCACGACGAGATCGGCCGCGCGGTCGGCCTGCCGCGCGTGCTCGGCGGCATCCCGCTCGACGAGATCGGCGCGACCGGGCTTCGGCGTGGCGGTCGCCGTCGAGGTGCGCGGAGTTCTGCGGCCTGACGCTCGCCGGCGCGCGCGTGGCGGTCCAGGGGTTCGGCGCGGTCGGCCGGCACGCCGCGCGCTTCCTCGCCGAGCGGGGCGCCCGTCCTGGTCGCGGCCTCCGACAGCCACGGCGCGGTCGTCGATGCCCGACGGGGCTCGACGTCGAGCGCGCTCACGCGCTGAAGGCGGCCGGGCAGAGCCGGTCGACCGACCTGCAGGGTGCGACGCGCATCGAGCCGGACGATCTCGTCGCCGTCGACTGCGACATCTGGATCCCGGCGGCGCGGCCCGATGTCCTGCGCGAGCGACAACGTCGATCGTCTCGGGCGCGGCTCGTGCTTGCAGGGCGCCAACATCCCGGCGACGCCGGGCGCCGAGCGGCGCATGCACGAGCGCGGCATTCTCTCGGTGCCCGACTTCATCGCCAACGCGGGCGGCGTCATCTGCGGCGGCGATCGAGCATCACGGCGGCACGGAGAAGGCTGCCATGGATGCCGTCGCCGAGAAGGTGGCGGCCAACACGCGCGCCGTGCTGCAGGCGGCGGGAGCGAGGCGCAGCCTTGCCGCGGCAGGCGGCCCTGGACCTGCGGCCGAGACGCGCGTGCAGCGGGCGATGGACCTGCGCCGCTGGCAAGCGTGAACGGCCCATATAGAGCTGAGAGAAGCGGCGCATGCCTATCGCGGGACCACTGGTCCACAAGGAGCACGACCCGATGGCAGAAGCAGGCCTCCCCGTGATCGCCGAGTTCCAGGTGCGCCGTCGCGGCTACCTGGCGCCTGACGGCACCGCCCTCGGCAAGCTGCCCGAGCCTGGCCGCCGACCTGCGGGCCGTGGCGGCCCTCTACCGGGCGATGGTGCTCACGCGCACCTTCGACTCCAAGGCGGTCGGCCTGCAGCGCACCGGCCAGCTCGGCACCTATCGCCGTCTCGCTCGGCCAGGAGGCGGTCGCGGTCGGCGTCGCCAGCGCCATGCGGCCGAGGACGTGCTGGTGCCGTCGTACCGCGAGCACGGCGCGCAGCTCTGGCGCGGCGTCACGATGGCGGAGATCCTCCTCTACTGGGGCGGCGACGAGCGCGGCAGCGACTTCGCCGGGCCCGCGCGAGGACTTTCCGATCTGCGTGCCCGTCGGCACGCAGGCGCCGCACGCGGTCGGCGTCGCCTGGCCTTCAAGCTGCGGCGCGAGCCGCGCGTCGCCGTCTGCGTGCCTCGGCGACGGCGCCACCTCGAAGGGCGACGTTCTACGAGGCGATGAACTTCGCCGGCGTCGCTGCAAGCTGCCGGTCGTGTTCGTCGTCAACAACAACCAGTGGGCGATCTCGGTGCCGCTGCGCGCGCAGACCGCCGCCGCGACGCTCGCGCAGAAGGCGATCGCGGCCGGCATTGCCGGGCGAGCAGGTCGACGGCAACGACGTGATCGCCGTGCGCGACGTCGTCGAGCGAGGCGCTCGCGCGCGGCCCGCAGCGGCGAGGGCCCGACGCTCGTCGAGGCCGTCACCTACCGCCTCGGCGACCACACGACGGCCGACGACGCCAGCCGCTATCGCGACGCGGCGGAGGTGCAGGCGCACTGGAAGGAGGAGCCGCTCGCGCGGCTCCGCGCCTGCCTCGTCGCCGAGGCCTGGGACAAGGCCGACGAGGAGCCCCTGCTCGCGCGATGCCAGCGAGCGGATCGACGCCGCCGTCGAGGGCTACCTCGCCACGCCCGCCGCGCGCGCCCGAGGCGATGTTCGATCACCTCTTCGCCGAGCTGCCCGACGGCGCTGCCAGCGCCAGCGCGCCAGCGACGCTTGCGGACCGGCGGCGGCCGCATGCCTGAGCTCACCCTCGTCGAGGCCGTCAACCTGGCGCTCGCGCGGGCGCTGGCGGACGACCCGACGCGTCCTCGTGCTCGGCGAGGACGTCGGCGTCGAACGGCGGCGTGTTCCGCGCCACCGACGGCCTGCAGCAGCGCTTCGGGACCGAACGCGTGCTCGACACGCCGCTGGCCGAAGCGCCTGATCGCCGGCATGGCCGTCGGCATGGCCGCGCAGGGCCTGCGGCCCGTGGCGCGAGATCCAGTTCATGGGCTTCATCTACCCCGCGCATCGACCAGATCGTCAACCACGCGTCGCGCCTGCGCAACCGCACGCGCGGCCGCCTCACCTGCCCGATGGTGCTGCGCGCGCCCTGCGGCGGCGGCATCCACGCGCCCGAGCACCATTCCGAGAGCACCGAGGCGCATGTTCGCCCACATCCCCGGCCTGCGCGTGGTCATCCCGTCGTCGCCGGCGCGCGCCTACGGCCTGCTGCTCGCGGCGATCCGCGATCCCGATCCCGGTGATCTTCCTCGAGCCGACGCGGCTCTACCGCTCGGCGCAAGGAGGAGGTGGAGGACGACGGCGAGGCGCTGCCGCTCGACCGCGCCTTCGTGCTGCGCGAAGGCCGCGACGTCACGCTGGTCACCTGGGGCGCGATGATCCACGAGACGCTCGCGCCGCCGACGAGCTCGCGGGCGAGGGCGTCAGCGGCCGAGGTGATCGACGTCGCCACGCTCAAGCCGCTCGACCACGACACCATCCTCGCGTCGGTGGCCAAGACCGGCGCGCTGCGTGATCGTGCACGAGGCGGCGCGCACCGGCGGCTTCGGCGCCGAGATCGCGGCCCGGTCGCCGAGCGGGCCTCACCTCGCTGCTGGCGCCCGATCGAGCGCGTCACCGGCTACGACACGGTCATGCCGCTGCCGCGGCTCGAGCAGCACTACATGCCCTCGGCCGAGCGCATCGTGGCCGCCGCGCGCCGCGTCTGCCGGTTCGCGTGAACCCACTTCGGAGGCCGCCATGCGTCAGTTCCAGCTGCCCGACCTCGGCGAGGGACTGGAGGAGGCCGAGATCGTCGCCTGGCACGTCGCCGTGGGCGACCACGTGGTCGCCGACCAGCCGCTGGTGTCGGTGGAGACCGACAAGGCGGTGGTCGAGGTGCCCTCGCCGCAGAGCGGGCGCATCGCCCGCCTGTTCGGCGCCAGGGCGACCTCGTCAAGGTCGGCGCGCCGCTGGTCGAGTTCGCCGAGGGGCCGCAGGCGGACGCGGGCACCGTGGTCGGCGACCTGCGGCCGGTCCAGCCGGCGCGGCGCGGTGCGGCGCAGCCTGCAGCGGGCGAGCCAGTGCCGGCACAGTCGGTGCGGGTCTCCCCGCGGTGCGCGCGCTCGCGCGCCAGCTCGACGTCGACCTCGATCTGGTGCACGGCACCGGCCCCGACGGCATCGTCACGCGGGCCGACGTGGAGCGCGCCGCCAAGAGCCTCACCGAGGCCGGCCCCGCCGAGCCGCTGCGCGGGGTGCGCCGCGCCATGGCCCAGCACATGGCCGCGGCCCACGCCGAGGTCGTGCCGGCCAGCGTCACGGACGAGGCCGACATCGGCGCCTGGGCCCCCGGCGAGGACGCCACCATCCGCCTCGTGCGCGCCATCGTCGCCGCGGGCAGGGCCGAGCCCTCGCTCAACGCCTGGTACGACGCGGCCAGCAGCGAACGCAGGCTTGCTCAGCGCGTCGACGTCGGCATCGCCGTGGACACCGAGGGCGGGCTCTTCGTCCCCGTGCTGCGCGATGTCGCCGAGCGCGATGCGCGCGACCTGCGCGCCGGCCTCAACCGCCTGCGGGCCGATGCCGCCGCGCGCGCCATCCCGCCCGACGAGCTGCGCGGCGCCACCATCACGCTCTCCAACTTCGGCATGATCGGCGGGCGGTTTGCCAACCTGGTGGTCGTGCCGCCGCAGGTGGCCATCGTCGGGGCGGGTCGCATCGCCCGGCGCGTCGTGGCGCACGAGGGCGAGCCGGCCGTGCGCGCCGTGCTGCCGCTCTCCCTCACCTTCGACCACCGCGTGGTGACGGGCGGCGAGGCCGCCCGTTTTCTCGTCGCCCTCAAGGGCGATCTCGAACGGTCGACGTGATGTCGATGCTACGCTAAAGGAGCAAATCGCGGGGGGGGCAACGCGTCGATTCGGGTCACGCTGGAGGGAGGGTCCATGGCTCATTGTCGAGGCAAGCACAAGCGCCGCAACACCTGCAACCGCGTGATCTATCGATGCAATGCCTGCGGAGCGACGGGGTGCGACCAGGCCGAGCACCCGGACTGCACCAGCCAGAGCTTCCAGGGCGGCAAATGCCTCAAGTGCGGGAGCAAGGATATCGAGCCCGCCTGAGCAAGGTCGCCCGACGGCGGCGCGCTCGCCGCCGCGGCTTTGACGCGCATCAACGCGCGCCGGCCTGCTTCGCCGCAGACTGGATTTTTCTGCGGCCGGCGTCGGCAAGGAAAATCGTCATGGTTGCAAAGTGGCATGTCGCGCAAGCATTCCTCGGCACCTTGGCTCTTGCAGCCGCGCTTCCGGCCCCGGCCCAGACGGTCCGCGCCCAGACGCCGCAATCGATCCAGCGCGGCAAGGAGATCGCCGAGCGCGCCTGCTCGGGATGCCACGTCATCGACAGCGCGAAGGGGGCCGCGGTCCCGCGGTCGGACGTGCCGAGCTTCAGGGCCATCGCGGGCCGGCCAATCAGACCGCGGGACGCCTGGAGACGTTCGTCATGGTGCCGCACAAGCCCATGCCAGCCATCGCGCTGGAGCTGTCCGAGGTGCGCAACGTCGTGGCCTACATCCTCTCGCTCAAGTAGGCCGCATCACGGGGCCGCGCGATCGCCGCAAGCGCCCGTTGACACGTTTTTTCCGTTGACGAGCGTTCTGCCGCACTGGTGCGTTGATCGAACGTCAAATACTGCCCTGCGATGATGCTACCCAACTCCTTGCTCCACGGAGACTGCGCGATGTCCCGATCCGCGTCACCCGGGCCGCTCTCCACCCAGGTTCACCGGCAAGCCGAGCTGATGGACCGCATGATGCGCGCCCTCGCCATCGACAGAGCCGCGGCAGTCCGCCTGGATTGCGGCTGCGCCTTCGCCATGGCCCGCACGCAGTGCCTGCATTGCCCGAACAGCCGCGCCTGCGAGGAATGGCTCGCCTCGGCAGAGCGCCCGACCTCCCCGCCGGAGTTCTGCGCCGCCGCGGCCTTCTTCTGCCGCCTCCGGTAGGCCACGCTCAAGGCGGAGCAATCCCAGGCCCCAGCCTCTCCCCGAGCCCGCCTCCCCCTTGCGCCGACGAACTCCCCCTGACCCCGCAGGGGCCAAAGCGATCGAAGCTCGCTTGCGCGCCTTCGGCGCAGGTGCGGGGAGGGGCTAGGGGTGGGGGGACTCCCGACCTCGACGATGCTCGCCGTCAGGCGAGCCCCTTCTCCACGACGCGCTCCAGGGCCGGCAGGTCGAGGACCGTCACGGTGCGGCGGCTCGAGGTGGCGATGATGCCGGCGGCGCCGAGCCGGCGCAGCTGACGGCTGATGGTCTCGATGCGCAGGCCCAGGTACTCGGCCATGTCCATGCGCGACAGCGGCAGGTCGAAGCGCACCTGCCGGCGCTCGGCGCAGGGCTCGCAGGAGGCGGCGCGCAGGCGCCGGGCGATCAGCACGATCAGCGTCGCCACCCGCTCCTCCGCGCTCTTGCAGCCGAGCAAAAGCATCCAGTCGCGGGCCGCGTCCACGGCATCGAGCGTGCGCTCGAGAAAAAGGTGCTTGAGCGGCGGCTGCTCCTCCAGCAGCTGCTCGAAGTGGCGCTGGGAGAAGCAGCAGACCTCGACGATGGTGGCGGCCTCGGCCGAGTAGGGCGCGCGCTCCTTGAAGGGACGGCCGAGGAAATCCGACGGAAACAGGAGCCCCACGATCTGCTGGCGCCCGTCGGACAGCGTCTTGGTGAGGCGGATCACGCCGGATACGACGTTGGCGCACCAGTCGGGCTGCTCGCCGCTGGCGACGATCACGCTGCCGGGCCTGAAGCGCCTGCGATGCGAGGCCCGGTTGAGCTGGGACAGCCGCTCCATCGGTACCACGCCGCAGAGCGCGTCGTGCCTGATCCTGCAGTCGAGACACGCGTTCCAGGCCCGCATGGTGGACCAATCCCCCCTTCGCATTGGCGGCCCATAGTCAGACACACAATTCGCCGCATCCGCATTTGACCTGGATCAAGCGGCGCTCATCGACGCGTGCAGGTTGGGTCGACCCGGCGAAAGCCGGGGAAGACGCAACTTTGCGCGTGTTGGGTCTTCGCTCCGCTCGAGCCAACCTACGCCTTGCCGGAGGGACGCATGGACGCCGCGGTCGCATCGCACGCCGACCACACCCGGGGGCTCCGGCCTCGCCGTCCTCGTCTTCTTCGCGGGCATCGTGCACGCCTCCTGGAGCCGCGAGCAGGTAGCCGCCAACCCCGTGGGGCGAAGCGCCACGACGCTGGAATGGACGCTCTCCTCGCCGCCACCCTTCCACGCCTAGACGACCCTGCCGGTCGTCAAGGGCGGGGCCCACCCGTCATCCCGGCCGAAAGGTGTCAGCCGATCCAAACGAGCATACAGATCCTCTGCCTGACGACGGCCGGCCTTGATCAACGTCACTACGCTGCTGGCGTGCTGTGCCGGGCGAATGTTGACCACGATCAACGCAGAGCAGGCGCCAGCCCGCCAAATCGTCGTACCCGCCGGTATCGCCCTCACCCCAACCGCACAGGGATGTCTTGTGCCTGTCGAGCCCGAGCCAGTCCGCAGCCGAGACCCTGCCGGCGCCGATCTTCACCGCCCGCGGCCTCACCAAGGTCTATCGCACCGGCGAGTTCGAGGTGCGCGCGCTGGCGGGCGTTGATCTCGACCTCTACCCCGGCGAGCTGGTGGTGCTCCTGGGGCCGTCCGGCTCCGGCAAGTCGACGCTACTCAACATCCTGGGCGGCCTCGACCGCGCCAGCTCGGGCACCGTGCTGTTCAAGGGGCTGGAGCTGACCGCCCTCGACGATCAGGGCCTCACGGCCTACCGGCGCGCCCATGTCGGCTTCTCGGGCGGCGAGCAGCAGCGCGTGGCCATCGCCCGCGCCATCGCCAAGCGCCCGGAGGTCCTCCTGTGCGACGAGCCGACCGGCGCGCTCGACAGCAAGACCGGCATCCGCGTGCTGGAGGCGCTCGCCGCCGTCAACGAGGAGCTCGGCACCACCGTCGCCGTCATCACCCACAACGCCGCGATCCAGAGCATCGCCCACCGCGTGATCCGCTTCGCCGACGGGCGCATCACGGAGACGCACGCCAACGCGCAGCGGCTGAAGCCCGCCGAGGTGTCGTGGTGAGGCGCGCGTGACCGTCCTCGACAAGAAGCTCCTGCGCGATCTTCGCCGCCTGTGGGCGCAGGCGCTCGCCATCGCGCATGGGGGCGCGCAACAACCAGCACGCCGAGGTGCTGGGCGGGCTTGAGGCCGGCGCCCGCGTGATCCTGCATCCGAGCGACCGCGTCGTGAAGGGCGTGCGGGTCGCCGAGCGCCGTGGCTGACGCCCAACCCACCCGTCATCCCGGACGGAGCGCTGCTCGCTTGGCTCGCATCGCTCCGTCCGGGATGGCTGGTGGAAATTCGTTTCAGACCCTCCGGGGTCTGACACCGATCCCCCCAGGAGGTCGTCATGCAACCATGGCGCGCTGCCGCTTTGGCTTTCGCATTCCTTTTCTCGACGCTGCCGGCTGCGCCGGGCGCAATGGCCGCGGACCTCGGCGACAAGCGTGGGCGCGGCAAGATCGCCAAGGCCGATCCTGTTCCACTGGTGGAGGACGTGAGCCCCTTCTCCTGGAACGGCTTCTACATCGGCGTGCACGCCGGCTACGCATGGTCCGACATCGACTGGAGCGGGACGTTCAACGAGAGCCTCGGCGGCGACGGCTGGCTCGGCGGCGGCCAGATCGGCTACAACTGGCAGCGCGGCCGCCTGGTCTACGGCGTCGAGGCCGACATCTCCTCGGGCTGGATCGACGGCGGCAGCGGCTGTTGCTCTCACAACCTCGAGTGGCTCTATTCCGTCCGTGGACGGGTCGGCGTCACGAGCCACGACGGTCGCTGGCTGCTCTACGCCACGGGCGGCGTCGCCTGGGCCGACATCGAATACGCCAGCGCGGGCTTCGGCGGTCGTTCCGATACCCACTTCGGCTGGGTCGTCGGCGGCGGCATCGAGCGGGCGCTGGCGCCGCGCCTCACCGCACGGCTCGAGTACCTCTACTACGACCTCGACAGCGGCAGCGCGCCAGCTGGTGCCCTCGCCGGAGGTGCCACCGAGCTCGACCCGTCCGCGCACGTCGTGCGCTTCGGGCTGAACCTCAAGTTCTGACGCCGCAAGCGCCGGGACGCTCCGGCCCGGCCGGCCGTCCCGGCTCTGCGCGTATTTCCCCTTGCCTTATTTCCGGCGGGAAGGTTTGTGTTAACGACGGATGCCGCTTGGCGTGCCGGCTGCACAAGGGCGGCGTCCCAAGGCCCCACGGTCAACTCCCTCACGAGGTCGCTCGGTGGTGCGATGAGCGTTGCGAGCCACAGCCGCGGGATGCCTGAAGGCGATGGCTCGCTTCCCGCCTTCGTCGAGAGGGCGCAGCAGGACGCGCAGTGGCAGGCAGCGCTCGCACGCGCGGGCTACCGCCGGGTCAAGGCGGCCTTTGCGCGCCAGCTGCGCGAGTCCCCGAAGGTCGAGGTATTCTACGGCATCGAGCACCTCAGCCAGTGGCCGGCCATGGACTTCGTGCGTGACTGGCTCAAGACCGAGAAGCGGCGCTCCGTGGCGCGCGTGCGCTGGACCTTCGTGGGCGCGATGCTGGTGACCATCATCGCCGTTCTGTCGGTTGCGGCCGTTCTCGGGGTATGGCGCTGAGGGCGGCCCGATGGTTCACTTCCCTCCTCGCACCGTGCTAGGCTGCGTGCGGGGGAAGAGTCGAGGGCGCAACAGGGACTTTGGAGGATTGTCGACCATGCTTGCTCGCTGCGGATTGGCGGTGACCGGGGCGCTGGCTACGATGCTCGCGGTATTGCCGGTGTCGGCCCAGGAGCCGGCCAAGCTGACCCCCGCCCAGGAGCGGCGGGCGCTCGAGATCGAGGCATCGAGCAAGCCCCCCGCGATGTTCGCCAAGGCCACCCTGCTGCCGGGTCTGCCCGGCCTGGCCTCGACGGCGGCGGGGCGCATCGGCAAGAGCGTGCGTCCGCTCATCGTCCCCCTCGAAGCCCCCGGGCAGGTGGGAAGCAGCCGCGCCGTCGTCACGCGCTACGACTACGCCAGCGGCCTCACGACCCGCACGACGGTCGATCTCGACAGCGGCAAGGCGGTGCACGTGCGCCAGGATGCCAACTACCCGACGCCGCTGGCCAAGGAGGAGTACGAGCAGGCTCTGGCGCTGGCGCGCAAGTCGGTGCCCGACATCGATGCCATCATCAAGGCCGCGGCACCCGATGAGCTGCTGATCACGACGCAGCTGCCCCTCTACGCCAATCCCAGGCATCCGCGCTACGGCCATCGCCTGGTCGCGCTGCGGGTCGAGGCGCCGGAGGTCTCCGACAGGATCACGATCGATTTGAGCACCAACGAGATCGTTCGAGGGCATTGAGGCGTGAACGGGGGATGGCGGGGCCGATGTTGCGTATTTCGAGGGGGCGGCTGCGTGCCGCCCTTGCGCTGCTGGCGCTGGGCTGCTGGGCCGGGCTCGCCGCCGGCGTAGCAGCCCAGGCCCAGGAGCCGACGCCGGGCCGCGCCCAGGAGCTGACGCAATACTTCCCGGCGGTGCCGGACGGAAAGCCTGCCCCCCGCGCCGAGAGCGGCTGGAAGATCTCCTGGCTGGTGCGCCAGCCGGGCACCCACGACTACGGCGGCTCTGCCGTCTGGGAGCTGCGCGACATCCGCTTCATGAAGGGCTACAACGCCGACGGCAGCGAGGATTGGGTCACTGTCCTCAACCGGCTCGCAATGGCCGAGATGTACGTGCCCTACCACGAGGGCACCTATTTCCTCGACGTGAGCGGCGGGGTCCTCGGCGGTGACGGCAAGCTCCATGCGTTCCACTTTCCGATGGTCAGGGCGACGGAGGACTATCTGCCCAAGCACGGTGTCGTGCGGGCGACGCTGCACGACGACCGCTACGTCATCAGCGAGGTGGTCGACGACCATGTGCGCTGGATGGACAACCGGAGCCGCGACCGGGTGCAGCGCGGCCAGGTCCTTCTTCTGTGGGCGACGCTGAACTCGGGGAACTACCGCTACATCCTGCGCTACAGCTTCGCCGACGACGGCACCATCAGCGTGCGCGTGGCCGGCACGGCCGAGAACCTCGTGAGCCTCGATGCGGACGGCAGCGGCGACGACCATGCCACCCACCTGCACATGGCGGCCTGGCGCATGGAGTTCCACCTCGGCGATCCCGAGCGCAACAGGATCGAGACCGTCCAGCGCCGGGTGAACCTCGTCAGCAAGGAGCCCTACCTGGAGCGCAAGCTCTTCGGGGGCGGACAGGAGGGCGGCATGGTCTGGAACGCCACGAGGTACACCACGCTCAAGATCACCAGCGGGGTGACCTTGAACCGCCACGACCCGCCCCGCTACATCGCCTATGCGCTGCGCCCGGTGCGGACGGGGACGGTGCGCACGCGCTTCGATTTCACCAAGTACGATTTCTGGGTCACGCGGCTCAGGCCCGACAGCCCCCAGCGCGCGGTCGACGCGGCGGGATTGGAGCTGAGGTTCGTCGACGTGCCGAAGAACGTGAAGAGCCCCGAGCGGATCGACGGCAAGGCGGTGGCGATCTGGCACACCTCCGGCCTCAACCACATCCCGCGCACCGAGGATTTCGGCGTGCGCGGCTACCGCTCGCAGAACGGCGTGGCGATCGCGTCGTGGACCGGCTTCGACCTGGTGCCGGTGGATCTGTGGCACCAGACGCCCTTCCTGAAGCGCGAGCCCAGGCCCGTCTCCAAGGGACCCACGAGCCCCGGCTAGCTCGCGCACTTTCCACCTCAGGTGGCAGGTCGCCATCGGGTCGATCTCCGAGCTTGGTGTGCGCGTCGCGTCGCCTCCTCCACCAACGTCATCCCGGCGCCGCTCGCGCGCTTCACTCGCAATGGAAAGCGCGCTGGCTAAGCCAGCCCTTTGGCGCGGGGGTCGTGGCGGGCGAGGCGGGCGAGGAGATAGCCGACCTCGGCGCGGGCGGTGGGCGACAGCGCGCTGCCCGGCTTGCGCTGGGCGTCGGACAGGATGGCGCCGCGCTGCTTCAGGATGTGCTTGCGCACGGCAAGGCCGGGCCCCGGCTGCTGCTCGTAGCGCAAAAGCGGCAAGTGGGCATCGAAGAGATCGTGCGCCTCGTCGCGCTTGCCCGCCTTCTGCAGCCGCACCAGGTCAACGAGCATCTCGGGGAAGGCGTAGCCTGTCATGGCGCCGTCCGCCCCGCGCTCCAGCTCGAAGTCGAGGAATATGCCGCCGTTGCCGGTGAGCACGGAGACCCGCCGCATGGCGCCCTCCTCGATCAGGCGCCGCACCGCGGTGAGTTTCTCGAGCCCCGGCCACTCCTCGTGCTTCAGCATGAAACAGGACGCATGCGCCTCGACGATGCGGCGGATCGCCGGCACCGACATGACGACGCCGGTGCCGTAGGGGTAGTCCTGGATCACGAACGGCAAGTCGCTGCCGATCGCCTCCACCGCCTGCGCATAGTAGCCGGCCACCTGATCGTCAGTACGCACACTGCCCGGAGGGGCGATCATGACCCCGGCCGCGCCGGCGTCCATGACGCTGTGCGCCAGTGTGCGCATGGCCGCAAAGCCCGGCGCCGATACGCCGACGATCACCGGCAGCTTGCCGCTCGCTGCAATGACGCGGCGCGCGAAGCCGACGGCCTCGGCGGTGTCGAGCTTGGTCGCCTCGCCCATCACGCCGAGGATGGTCATGCCGGAGACGCCGCAGCGCCGGTAGAACTCGACCATGCGCACGGCAGAGTCGTCGTCGAGCCGGCCGTCGTCGTGAAAGGGGGTGACGGCAATGGTGTAGACACCTGATGCTTCGCGCACGGGACAGCTCCTGGTCGGCCTTCTCCGCCTTGTCTATCCCCGCCGCTCTCCGAGTGAAAGCCGCGCAGCCGCGCAAATCGCGCGCCGGCCGCTGGCGCATTTCCACTTCGTCGGGATCCAAGCGTGCGGTGCGTACTCCAGTCAGTGCGTCCGCCCGTGCCACTCCACCAGCGTCATCCCGGCGCCGCCAGGGCCTGAAAGGCCCGAGCGGGACTAGGCCGGACCCATGCACTCGAGAACACACCATTGCATCCGGTGCTGCAACCCACCTCGGCGAGGGCGCGCTTTTTTACCGCTCCGAGAGCAGGCTGCAGGTGCATGGGGCCCGGGCTGGTCCCGCTTGCTCGCTTCGCTCCCACGCGGCTGCGCAACGTGGAATGCGCTGGTGCACATCATATGGTAACTGCTCTAGCGGCACGGCACATTGAAATCGACGTGGTAGTGGTCCTCGTGCGGCCACCACGCCTGCCGCGCGTTGAAGGTCATGCGGCTCATGGCGAGCGCGCCGGATTTGGTCGCCCTGAGCCTGGGCTGCAGGCGGGTGTCGAAGATGACGAGGCGGATCGAGATGCCGCGGGCGCGCGCCGCCTTGTCCAGCGCCAGGAGGTGCTGCCCAATGGCGTCGAAGTCGAGCTGGTAGGAGCCGGACTTGCCGCTCTTGTCGAAGCGCATGCCGTAGCCGAGCAGATGGAAGGGCGAGGTCGGTACCTCGGTCACCTGGCCCTCCGGCGTGCGCACCGGCACGTGAAAGTCGACGGAGGTGCCGTTGGCATGCGTCTTGTGCGGCGCAAAGCTGCCGCCCCAGGGCCATCCCGTCTCGGCGTAGACGAAGCGCAGCTCGGGGTTGGACTTCTTCAGCTCCGCATAGGCGTCGCGCATGGCATCGCGCACGGCGCTGTGCACGAACGTGCGCCCCAGCATGAAGCCGAGGAGGCTGTAGGCGCGGTAGTTGTCGCCCCAGTAGGGCAGCCTGCGGCCGTCCTCGAGCCTGCCCTTCGCCACGGTGCCGCGACAGACGCTCGCGCGGGTGCTGTCGATCCCGAGCCACGCAATGTAGGCGGCAAATCCGCCTACGGACGCGACCGCCAGCAGGCAGATCGCAAGCAGGACGCGACGTATCCTCATGGCTGCGACTTCGCGCTGTCCCCCGGAACGCCACGCCAATGGCGTGCATCCCTCGTAGCCGCTCTGCGGCGCCTGCACCAGCGAAAATCGAAGGTCAGGATCGCACCTCGCGCCATCGACGCGGCGGCGGCAATCCTCCATCATGGCGCAAGTACTGGCGAGGGAACGTTCGATGCCGAGAGTTCAAGCCGGGCGCCTGAAGGACATCGGCGCCGCTCTCCTGCGCGCCGCCGGCGCGTCGGAGGAGGAGGCCGAGGCTGTGGCCGTGGGCTGCGTCAATGCCAACCTCGTCGGCCACGACTCGCACGGGATCATCGCCATCCCGACCTACATCGACCGCATCAAGGCCGGCCACATCGTGCCCGGCGCCCCGTGGACCATCGTGCAGGAATCGGCGGCAACCACGGTGATCGACGGCAACTGGGGCTTCGGTTTCCATGTCAACGCCAAGGCGATGCAGCTCACCATCGAGAAGGCGAGGACGACCAACGTGGCGGCGTGCACCGTTTTCCGCCAGAGCCATGTCGGCCGCCTGGCGGCCTATCCGCTGATGGCGGCGAAGGAGGGCATGATCGGGATCGCCACCGCCGATTCCGGCCGCTCGCCCAAGATGGTGGCCCCGTTCGGCGGGCGCGAGGCGCGGCTCGGCACCAATCCGATCGCGATCGCCGTGCCGTCCGACCTCGAGGCGCCGTTCTATCTCGACATGGCAACCTCGGCGGTGGCCGCCGGCAAGGTGCTGCTGGCGGCGGCGCGCGCCGAGGAGATCCCGACGGGCTGGGTCGTCGGCAGCGACGGCAGGCAGACCACCGACCCGACCCAGCTCAAGAAGGGCGGCGCGCTGCTGCCGCTCGGGGGCACCGAGGGCTACAAGGGCAGCGGCCTCGCCGCCATGGTGGAGGTGCTGTGCGGGCTGCTCACCGGCCTCGGTTTCGGTGTGGAGCCGGCCGGGCGCCACAACGACGGGTGCTTCATGGCGGTATTCAAGGTGGAGGCCTTCCGCCCGCTCGCCGAGTTCAAGAAGGAGGTGGCCGAGTTCGCCCGCTACCTCAAGGCAACGCCGCCCGCGGAAGGCAGCTCCGGCGTGCTCTATCCGGGCGAGATCGAGCACCTGCGCGAGCAGGAGCGCAGCAAATCCGGTATCGACGTGGAGGACGCCACCTGGGCCAAGCTCTGCGCGCTCGCCGGCGCGTACGGCCTCACCGCCGAGCTCGGATTGCAATAGCCCCCCGCAAGTGAGGTAGCATGCTCGCGTGGGGCATCACCTCATGTGGACGGGGCGCAGGCCCCATTGGCTTCGAGCGGCGCGCCGCACATCAGTCCGGGAGGAGGAGACGCATGGCACGGCAGATGGTGATGGTCGGCTTCCTGCAGGCGCAGAACTGCACGAACCTGCCCTGCTCCTGGCGCCACCCCGAGTCGCGCGATGACGCCCACTCGGCGGCGTACTACCAGGAGATCGCGCGCGTTCTGGAAGCCGGCAAGTTCCACCTGGCGTTCTTCGACGACCGCCTGGCGATGCCCGACCGCTACGGCAACGATCATGCCGCGACCGTGGAGTACGGCGTCCGCGCCACCAAGATGGACCCGCTGATCGTCCTCATGACCATGGGCGCCGTCACCACCAGGCTCGGGCTCGCCTCGACCTGCTCCACCACCTACTTCGAGCCGTTCGACGTCGCCCGCCGTTTCGCCACGCTCGACCTGATGACGGGCGGGCGCGCCGGCTGGAACGTCGTCACCTCGGTCAACGACGGCGAGGCCCTCAACATGGGGCGCGAGGCGCATCTCGCCCACGACCTGCGCTACGACCGCGCCGACGAGTTCCTGGAGGTGGTGCTGGGGCACTGGGACACCTGGGACGACGGCGCCATCATCGTCGACAAGAAGACCGGCCGCTACGCCGACCCGTCCAAGGTCAAGCGGCTCGACCACAAGGGCCGGTTCTTCACCTCGCGCGGACCCTTCACGGTGCCGCGCTCGCCGCAGGGCCACCCGGTGATCGTCCAGGCCGGCGCCAGCGGACGCGGCCATCGCTTCGCCGGACGCTGGGGCGAGGTGATCTTCGCCGCCGCCAAGGACGTCGAGCTCGCCAGGGAGGGCTACCAGGCCGTGAAGGGCGAGGCGGCGCGGCTCGGCCGCAACCCGGACCACATCGGCATCTGCAACATCCTCATGCCCATCACCGGCGCCACCCGGGCGGAGGCCGAGGACAAGATGGCGATGATCTCCAAGCTGCCGATGGAGATCGATGCCCTGGCGCTGCTGGCCGAGGCGCTCAACTTCGACTTCGCCTCCAAAGGCATCGACGAGCCGTTCACGACGGAGGAGCTGCAGGGCATGCAGGGCATGCTCGGCATCCGCGACGGCGTGATCAGGCGCACCGGCAAGACCAATCCGAGCGCGCGCGACTTCATCACCGTGAGCGGCCGCGGGCTGGTGAAGGACGCCGTCGTCGGCGGTGCGAAGGAGATCGCCGACCAGATGGAGGACATGTTCGCGAGCGGCGGCTGCGACGGCTTCGTGGTGGCGGCGACCCACGTGCCCGGCGCCTATGCCGACTTCGTCACCCACGTGATCCCCGAGCTGCAGCGGCGCGGCCTCTATCACACCGACTATGCGGGAGCGACGCTGCGCGAGAACCTGGGCCTGCCGCGTGCCACGGTCGGCTCCTGGCAGCTCCCCCCGGCGCGCTGAAACCGGCGATCGATTGAAGCGAGGCGGGTCCTCCCACTTGCGCCAACGGGATTCCCCTCCGTGTGGCCCCGCAGGGGCCAAAGCGAGCGAAGCTCGCTTGTGCGCCTTCGGCGCAGATGCGGGGAGGTGGGGGGTCGTCAACTCGACGGCCGAGACAACCCGCCAGGCGCCTATGCCGGAGGCATGTCTTCTTCCGTCGCACGATGTTGGGCCACTGAACAGCAAAGGGCGAGCGGACGAGCATCCGCTCGCTCACCCCGTGCGCCAACCTTCGCTTCGGCAAAATGCGACCCCGAAGCATTAACAATATAATAGTCATAGAAATTTCCATTGTATTAAGTATAACTTCCACATGCAAAGTATCGGATTGACAGAGCCACCCTGGTTTGCTATCAGAATGCCATCATCCCGCAGTTGTGAGCTATCTGCCAGCACATCGCCTACCTCCGCACCGACGGCATGCAGCCGTTGCAGCAATCGATCGTCCTGCGGCTGGCGGTTGCACATTCCCACCTCGAAGCCGTCCACCCGTTCAGAGACGGTAACGGCCGTGTGGGCAGGCTGCTGTTGCGCCGAGATGGCGGTCGACGGCCGCGCTCCGCTCTACCTCGCGCCCTGCATCAGCATCGACAGGTACATCGAGGGGCTGAAAGCGGCCCAGCAGCGCCTGGACTACGCACCGCTCGTGAACGTCTTCAGCGATGCGATCGTGGCGACCGTTCGCGAAGCCGAGGTCACCATCGACGCCCTCGACCGCCTGTTGCCCATCTGGCGCGGACGCAGGAGATTGCGCGCCGGCTCGGCCGCCCTGAAGGCTCTCGATCTCCTGATCGGCTAACCGGTGATCACCGCAAGGCGGTTGGCCGAGCGGCTCGGGGTGACGTTTGCGGCAGCATACAAGGGGATCGCGCAGCTGGTCGAAGCGGGCATCCTGAGCGAGCACGGCGGCAGAGCGCGCGGTCGAATGTTCGTCGCGGCCGACGTGCGGAGACTCTACAACCGAACCTTTGGCGATGCGCCGATCCTGCCGGCCGCGTGAGGCAGCGGCTGGCTCAGCGGCGCCGCGACGGCCTCAGGATGAGGATGTGCAGGTCCTGATCGGGCGAGAAGCCCTCCTTGCGCACCTCGAACTGGGTGGGCGTGATCTTTTTCGCGTCCGTGCCGCAGAAGCTGACGAGGCTCGCCGGGTCGCCCTTGTCGACGACGAGGCGGAACCGGCCGATCGGTCGCGCCCAGTTGGAGCCCGTGGTGAGGCGATAGGAGATGCGCTCCTCGGAGAACGGCGCGCCGTATTTCATCCTGGCCGCCTTGCGGGCGCGCTCGGCCTCCGCGGTGAACTCCTCGTCGATGCAATACTTGTTCGCGTAGTTCCTGAACCAGCCCTCCTTCATGGCCTCGGGATCGCCCAGCATGGTCTGGGCCGACCGGCCGATGCTCGGCTTGTAGCGGTGCTCGACGGCGATCTCCTTGCCGGCCGGAAACGTCTGCTCCCAGTAGTAGGTGGTCTGCAGCGTCCAGCGCGGAGAGGGACGCGACTTGCGCATGCTGCGGCCTGCGCTGTACTCCTCGGCATCGGCAAGACCGAGCAACCTCAGCTCGTCCCAGGCTACGCGCGGCAGCTTCTCGATCGCCTTGTCGGTCGCGCGCAGATGCGGCGCCAGCGGCACCTTGAGCCGCTCCAGATCTGCGGTCCGGTCTTTGCCTGCCCGGTTGAGCACCTTCTGCAGGATGGTGGCCTTGACGGGCGCGCCGTCCACCGTGGTCGAGAAGCCCAGCAGGTTCTGCGGGTCGCTGGTGGGAACCGTGACGTTGGTGCCGACATCGGCAACGCTGATGTCGGGCATCGGGAAGGCCACCAGCGTCGTCACGTCTGCAGGCGAGCTGTTGTAGAAGCGGTAGCTCACGCGGATCTCGCGTGGCGAGACGTAAAGGTCCTCCGAGCGCATCTCGATGTCGGCGCTCTTTGTAAGCGTGAGACCGCCGGTCGTCAGCTCGGCCGTCGAATCGTTGGCCGACGCGGATCCGCACGCGGCCGCAGCGAGCAAGATCAGCCAGAAGCGTGCGGCTGGCGCACGCAGCCTCCTGCGCAGGCGGATCGCCTGTTGAACCTCGCCCACTCGGGCACCTCCTCGATGAATGACGGCCTGTCTGTCGGGCGCCGGCGCTCAGACCGCTGCGCAGGCGACCGCATCGCATTGTGGTGACGTTTTAGGCGGGCTCGTCCGCGCCGCTGTATCGGGCGAAACCCCGATTCGCGCGGGGGACGACTCGGGCCCGGTGGACGCGATGATCGGGGCCGAGGGCGCAATATGCTTACTTTCGCGCGATCAGGCCTGCTCAGTAGAGGTCCCATTCCGGCGTGTCGCCGAAGCGCGCGGCCAGGAAGTCGACGAGCACGCGCGTCTTGGCGGCGAGATAGCGGTTGGGCGCGTAGAGGGCATAGATGCCGAGCCCGGTCGGCGGGAAGTCCGGCATCACCACGGCGAGCCTGCCGGCGCGGATGTCGGGACCGACGAGGAACGTCGGCAGCATGGTGATGCCGTGGCCGGCGACGGCGGCCGTGCGCAGCACGTCGCCGTTGTTGGAGCACAAGCAGGAGGCGATCGGCACGCTCAGGCGCTCCTCCTCGCGCGTCAGCACCCAGCGCTGCAGCGTCGTGGTGTGGCCGTAGCCGAGGCAGCGGTGGCTGACGAGGTCGGCCGGGGCGCGCGGCTCGCCGTGGCGCTCGAGGTAGCCGGGGCTCGCCACCAGCACGCGCCTGGCAGGCGCCAGCTTGCGCGCGATCAGGCTCGAGTCCTCCAGCACGGCGATGCGCACCGTCACGTCGACGCCCTCCTCGATGGGGTCGACGAAGCGGTCGTTGAGGGTCAATTCCACCTTGAGGTCGGGGTAGGCCGACATGAAATCCGCGACTGCGCGGCCGAGGTGGAGGGCGCCGAACGACATCGGCGCATTGATCCGGAGCACGCCCCTGGGCTCGTCGTGCAGGCGCGAGACCTGCAGCTCCGCCTCCTCGATGGAGGCGAGAATGTCGACCGAGCGCTCGTAGTAGCCGCGGCCGGCCTCCGTCGGGCTCACCTTGCGCGTGGTGCGGTCGAGCAGCCGCGCGCCCAGGATGCGCTCCAGCTCCATCACGCCCTTGCTGACGGCCGAGCGGGTCAGGCCCAGGCTGCGGGCGGCCTCCGCGTAGCTGCCGAGGGCCACCACGCGCGCGAACGCCTGCATGGCTTCGATCTTGTCCATCAATTGTATCCATATTGGATGCAGATAGTGCGAAATATAGCAGATTGCTTCCAGTCGGGCATCGGCTTACCTGTTGGGCCAACCAACGCATGTCGCAACTTTGGAGATCGGCAATGGCACTCACACTTCGCAAAGCAGGCGAGCGCGGGCGCGCCAGCTTCGGCTGGCTCGACAGTCGGCACAGCTTCTCGTTCGGCCACTATCACGACCCCGCGCACATGGGCTTCGGGCCGCTGCGCGTCATCAACGACGACCGCGTGGCGCCGGGCGGCGGCTTTCCCACGCATCCGCACAGCGACATGGAGATCGTCTCCTACGTGCTGGAGGGTGCGCTGGCGCACAAGGACAGCATCGGCACCGGCTCGGTGATCCGCCCCGGCGACGTGCAGCGCATGTCGGCCGGCACCGGCATCCGCCACAGCGAGTTCAACGCCTCGGAGACGGAGCCCGTCCACTTCCTGCAGATCTGGATCATTCCGGAGCGGCGCGGCCTGCAGCCGGGCTACGAGCAGAAGAACTTCGCGGCGGAGGAGAAGCGCGGCCGGCTGCGCCTCGTCGCCTCGCGCGACGGCCGCAATGGCTCCGTCACCATCCATCGCGATGTCGCCCTCTACGCCACGCTGCTCGGGCCCAGCGAGAGCGTGAGCCACGAGCTGGCGCCCGGCCGTGCCGCCTGGGTGCAGGTCGCGCGCGGGTCGGTCTCGATCGACGGCACGCCGCTCGGCGAAGGCGACGCCGTCGCCATCGACACCGCACGCCAGCTCACCCTCACCGGCACCGACGAGGCGGAGGTGCTCCTCTTCGATCTGCCCGCCGACGAGATCGAGCACCAGTAGGTCGGGTCGACCCCGGTGACGGCCAGCGCATCGGCCCCAAGCCCGCGAACGTGGCGTGAGGAGGCAGCGCCTCGCGACAACCGCGAGCGGATTCCCCTCCCCCTGCGCCGACCGGATTCCCCTCCCCCTTGCGGGGAGGGCTGGGGGTGGGGGGAACCACCAACACGGATGTTCTGGAATCGCTCCCGACAAGGGGACGCTATGGCCAAGCGCGTCGTTCAGCGTCACGCCGCGGCGGGGGCTGCCACGGTCCCCAGCGTGCCCAGCAAGGCGTCGCCCCTGGGCAGGTCCGGGACCTGCTGGAGGGGGAGGGAGCCGTCGACGAGGCGGGCGAACAGGAGCGAGACCACCCCGAAACTTCTTCACCGTGCTCGAGGGCCAGGCGACGGGCGCCCTCTCCGGCTTCCTCGCCGCCGAGCTGGGCGAGGCGCTGGGGCTCGAAGGCTTCGGCGGCCAGCTCTTCACCACGGTGGCGAGCCGCAGCGTCGGGCATGTGCTCAACACGGTGGTCGAGAACCTGCTCTCAGGGGACCTCTTCGCCGGCCTCGGTGTGATCACCAACCCGGAGTACGGCATCGGCTCGCTGGTCGGCGGCTACCTCGCCAGCCGTAGGCTGGGTCAAGCGAAGCGCAGACCCAGCGCATCGAGCACGATCTCCATGGTGTTGGGTCTTCCGCTCGACCCAACCTACGGTGCGGCGACAAGCTCTGGGTCGCGGCCGATCCTATCGGCGCCGGCCTTCGAGGGCGCCGGCGACGAGGGACGCCAGCAGGCGGGCGTCGGGCTCGGCGAAGCTGAGCGCGATGGGGAGAGGGCGGCTGGCGGCGGCGAGGTCGGCGAGGATGCCGGCGGCGCCCGCGAGGCGAGCCAGGTCCTTCTCGGTGCTGACGAGAGCTGCGTGATGCGCCTGCGCCAGGGCGAGGAGGCGACGGGCATCGGCTGCGCCGGGGACCTCATGGTCGCGCAACGCCACCGCCGCGGCGACCTCTGCGCCGAGCCCCCGGAGCATCGCAAAGAAGCGCTGCGGCGCACCGATGCCGGCCCAGGCGACCACGCGCTGTCCCACGAGCCAGGCGGCGTCGCCGGCGACCTTGGTGGTGCAACCGAGCACCGGGCCGTCGAAGCGCTGCCGCAGCGACGCGGCCGTGGCGGCGCCGGCCATCGGGTCGGCGGCGTTGACCACGAGCGCGTCGGCGAGGCCGAGCTGGAAGGCGAGCGGCGCCCTGAGCGGGCCCGCCGGCAGCACCCGGCCGTTGCCGAGACCGCGGCTGCCGTCGACCACGGCCAGCGTCAGGGTCTTGGCGAGCTGCGGGTTCTGCAACCCGTCGTCCATGACGATGACATCGGCCTTTGGGGCGTCGGCGGCCTCGATGGCGCGGGCGCCGGCGCCGCGGTCGCGGCAGACGAGCGTCGGGGCGCTGCGCGCGAGCAGCAGCGCCTCGTCGCCCACGTCGGCGGCGCTGTCGCCGGCGCCCACCCAATGCGGCCCGGTCTGCCGGCCGCCGTAGCCGCGCGTCAGCACCGCGGGGCGCAGCCCGACGCCGGCGAGGTGCCGGCACAAGTGGATGACGAGCGGTGTCTTGCCGGTGCCACCGGCGACGAGGTTGCCGACGCACAGGACGGGCAGGCGCGAGCGCCAGGGTGCGACGCGGGCATAGCGCGCGACGGCCAGGCGCCCGTAGAGGGCGGCCACCGGCGCGAGGCACGCGGCGATCGCGCCCGGGCGGTCGCGGTACCACCACGCCGGCTCGTCAAGAGGCACGCGCAAGGCCGTCCTCGCCCGGCAGGTAGCGCAGCAGGGCGGCAACCGTGCGCGGCAGGGCGCCGGTGAGGCCCGCCAGCGCCTCCTCCGCGCGGGCGCGCATGCCGCCGCGCTCGCCGGCATCGCCGATCAGCCGGGCGGCCGTCTCGGCGAGCTCGGCGGCGGAGTGCACCACGGCGACAGCGCGCTGGCCCACCAGGGCGGCGTAGGTGTCCGCGAAGTTGTGCCAGTGGGGCCCGGTCAGCACCACCGCGGAGTGGCGCACGGCCTCGATCGGGTTGTGGCCGCCGCGGTCCACCAGGGAGCCGCCGATGAAGGCGACGGGCGCCAGCTTGTAGAGCATGCCGAGCTCGCCGATGGTGTCGGCGACATAAACCTCGCAGGCCGGGTCGGGCAGCGCGCCGAGCGCCCGTCGGGCTACCGCCAGGCCCGCCGACTGCAGATCATCGGCAATCGCCGCCCCGCGCTCCGGATGCCGGGGGGCGATGATGGTGAGGAGGCCGGGCAGGCGCTCGCGCAGGCGCAGGTGCGCCTCGGCAACCATGGCCTCCTCGCCCTCGTGGGTGCAGGCGGCGACCAGCAGCGGGCGCCCGCCAACCGCGGCTCCGAGCCGTTCCAGCTCCGCAGCATCGACCGGCGGTGGCGGCGTGTCGATCTTGAGGTTGCCGGCGGCGAGCGCGTTGGCGGCCCCCAGCGACTTGAAGCGGCGCGCCAGTGTCTCGTTCTGGGCCAGCACCACGGAGAAGCGGCTGAACAGCGGGCGGCCGAGGGCGCGGTTGGCACGCCAGCGCCGGTAGGAGCGCTTGGTCATGCGGGCGTTGACGAGGGCCAGCGGGATGCCGCGCTCGGCGCTTTCCAGGATCAGGTTGGGCCAGATCTCCGATTCCGCGAAGACGCCGAGGTCGGGCCGCCAATGGTCGAGGAAGCTGCGCACATATTGGGGCACATCCAGCGGGGTATACTGGTGCAGCGCGCGCGGGCCCAGCCGCTCGCGTGCGACCTTGGCGGAGGTGACGGTGCCCGTGGTCAGCAGAAACGAGAGGGCGTGGCGCTCCTCGGCCAGCGCCGCCATCAGCGGCAGGATCGACAGGGTCTCCCCGACGCTCGCCGCATGGAACCAGGCGAGCTGCCCCGCGGGCCTGGGCGCGCTTGCGCGGCCCAGGCGCTCCGGGCGGCGGGCCGCGTCCTCCTTGCCCTGGCGCTCGCGCCGTCGCAGAAGCAGGGGCACCAGCGGGCGGGCGAGCGAGGTGAGCGTCCGGTAGGCCTTGAGCCGCAGGCCCGGGGCCACCGCAGAGCCCGGAGTGGCGCGCGCGGGGTCGGCGCCGGCGCGGGCATAGGCCTGCGCGGTGGCTTTGTTCATCGAGGCCTCGACGGCCAGGCGATAGGTCTCCAGCTCCTCGCCGTGGGCCTCGCGCGGCACGTACACGGCCTCGCCCACCGCGAAGCCGAGGTTCGACCACGGCAGGTTGATGGTCATGCGGCTCCAGGTGTCGAGCGCCACGTAGCGCGAGGTGGCAATCGCCAGCGGCACCACCGGCCGGCCGGAGCGGCGCGCGATCATGACGATGCCGAGCCCCGCGCGCCTGGCCTCGCCGCCCGGCACGTCGGCCGTCATGGCCACGGTGCGGCCCTCGCGCAGGGCCTGGATGGCGGCCCGGAAGGCGTGCACGCCGCCGCGGTCCTTGCGCCGCCCGCCGGCGCCCGCGCCCCGGATGAGGCGCAGGCCGAGCCGGCGCAGCACGCCGCCCATCAGCTCGGCATCGCGGTGCCGCGCGAGCATCACGTCGACCTCGAAGCCCGGATGCTCGACCAGCGGCAGCAGCAGGAACTGGCCGTGCCACATGGTGATGATGCAGGGGTGGTGGCGCGCGTGCTCCTCGAACCTCTCGGTCATCGCCGAGGTCTGGTGGGCCGAGGCGCCGACGAAGCGGATGTAGCGCGCAAGCAGCGCGCCGGCCACGGCATGGATGAGCCTGGGTTTGGGCTCCGTATTCGCTATGTCCCGGCTCACCTGCGGTCTCGTGGGTCAGGTTTCAGGGGTCGGATTTCAGGGGGCGGATTTCAGGGGTAAGGGCTCGGATTTCAGGGGGCAGGTTTCGACCAGGAGCAGCTTTTCGGCGATCGGGCCCCGATCACTGACCACCGACCGCCGATTCCCGCGAGGCCGTCTCTATAGCCGATGAGGGTGGCATATCGAAAGCGGCGATTCGGCGCGAGACGTCGTTCTGCCGGCGCAATGCCGCCCGCGCCACGCGCCGGGCGCGAGGGCAGCGACGGCACAACCCGACCGCGGAAACTGCCTGACAAAACGCCAATATGCTGCGACCTTGGCACAACTCCACCGAAACGTCATTGCGCCCATCGGACGCAAGAGCCTGGGTCTCGATCCACGCGCTACGGCGAGGAGTGCTCACGCCGCCTCGGTCGGCGTCGGCGCGAGCGCGGATGCGTCGAGGTCGATCAGGCTCTGCGAGCGGCACAGTCTGGCGTAGGCGCCGTTGCGGGCGAGCAGCTCCGCATGCGTCCCGGTCTCGGCGAGGCGGCCGTCCTCCATCAGGCAGATCAGATCGGCGCGCTGCACCGTGGAAAGCCGGTGCGCGATGACGAGCGTCGTGCGGTTCCTCGTGAAGCGCGCCAGCGCCGCCTGCACCAGCCGCTCAGAACTCCGTGTCCAGCGCGCTGGTGGCCTCGTCGAGCAGCAGGATCGGCGCGTCCTTGAGGATCGCGCGCGCCAAAGCGAGGCGCTGGCGCTGCCCGCCGGAGAGCTTGAGCCCGCCCTCGCCGATCATGGTGGCGTAGCCCTGGGGCTGCGCCACGATGAACTCGTGCGCGGCAGCCGCCTCGGCGGCGGCGGCGATCTCCGCCTCGCCGGCACCCAGCCGGCCGAGCGCGATGTTGGCGGCGATCGTGTCGTCGAACAGCGTGATCTCCTGGCTCACGATGGCGATGGCATCGCGCAGGCTCGCGAGCGTCACCTCGCGCACGTCCTGCCCGTCGATCAGGATGCGGCCCGTCTCCACGTCGAACAGGCGTGCCACCAGGTTGATGATGGTCGACTTGCCCGCCCCCGAGCGGCCCACCAGCGCCACCGTCGCGCCGCCGGGAACGGTGAGGGAGAGGTTGCGCACCGCGGGCTTGTCGGCGGCCGCCGGATAGGCAAAGCCGACGTTGTCGAACACGATGCTGCCGCCCGCGATGGCGAGCGGCTGGGCCCCGGGCCGGTCGACGATGCTGGGCTTCTCGTCGAGCACCTCGTAGATGCGCTCGGCGGCGGCCAGGCCCTCGGAGGTGGCGTTGGCGATGTTGCCGAACGAGCGCAGACTCTGCCCCGCCAGCACCAGGCAGCCGACATAGGCCGCGAACAGCCCGAGCCCGCCGGCGTCGGCGCCGACCCGCCAGTAGGCGAGCACGATGGCCGAGGCGATGGCGATGCCGGCGAACACCTCGAGGAAGGACAGCGTGCGGGCGCGCGCGCGCACGGCCTTCATCCTGAGCCCGAACACCCGCTCGAAATTGTCGTTGAGGCGCTCGATCGCGTAGCCCTCCAGGCGCAGGGCCTTGATGAGGCGCGCGCCGGAGAACTTCTCGGTCAGAAGCGAGGTCATGCCGCCCATCTCGGCCTGGGTCCGGCGCGCCAGCGACCGGAGCCGCTTGGACAGGTGGCGCAGGGGCCAGACCGCGAGCGGGCCGCCGGCCAGCAGCGCCAGCGTCATGGCCCAGTCGAGGTATACCATGTAGGCGGCGAGGGCGGCGACGGTCGCCACGTCCCTGACGAAGGCGACGAGCGTGGTCTGCGCGGCCACGTGGATGGCGGAGAGATCGTTGGTCAGGCGCGAGACCAGCCGTCCCGTGGTCTCGCGCGCTAGGCGGGCGAAATCGGCGTTCATCAGATGGGCGAACGCCGCCTTCTGGATGTCGGTCACCATGCGCGTGGCGATGCGCGACGCGGCGACCTGATGCAGGTAGAGGAAAAGGCCGCGCGCCGCCGTCACGCCGACGATGGCGGCGAGTAACCAAGGGAGCGTCGTGCTGCCGGGCTTCAGCAGCGCGTCGAAGGCGATCGTTATGGTGGCGGGGTAGCCCGCTGTGGCGGCGGCCAGGCACGCCGTCCACACCAGCGCGACTGCGACCTGGAGGCGGCGCGGCCAGATCCAGTCGCCGGCGAAGCGGCGCAGGATGCCGCGCTCCCCTCCGCTCCATCGGACCTTCCCAGGCTTCCCTTCCGGAACGTCTGCGCTGTCCCCCAAGGCCCCTCCAAGTCAGGTTTCAGGGATCAGGTTCCAGGCTTCCTGACCGCTGAAAGCTACCTAGCAGCCCGCATGCCCCAAGGCTACCGGGAGCAGGATTTCGCAAGAGCTGTGCGCTTCCCGTGCGCCCAAGTGTCACGAGGGCGGCGGGCCGGTCAGCTCCGGGTCGAGCAGGCGGTGCATATGGACGATGAAATAGCGCATCTGGGCATTGTCGACGGTCTTCTGCGCCGCCGCCTTCCACGCCTTGTAGGCGTCCGCGTAGCTGGGATAGACGCCGACGATGTCGAGCGCCGCGATATCGCTGAACTCGACCGTATCGAGCGATTTGAGCTCACCCCCGAGCACGAGGTGCAAGAGCTGCTTGGCAGGGCGCGTTCCATCGCCGGCGGAAGGGGGCGGACCCGGCGGTCCTGACCCCATAGGCACGTCCCGATTGCCCATGCTCCGCTATCTCCCTTCTTGATCGCCCTCGCGCCAGTCCCTCGACACGCTACCACCGGCTCGGCACCGTCTTGTCAACCTCCAGAGTTGTGCCCAAAGCGCCGCCGCGACCGCCCCGCTTCGGTGGTTCTTGCCATACCCGCAGGGTCTGACCCCATTCTCACGGATCGAGGTAGAACAGTGCCGCGAGCCCCATGTCCCCCACGAGCCCGAGGAGCAGGAGCCAGCCGACCCATCGGTTCGACTTGAAGCGCGCCAGGCAGTTGCCGCCATCGCGCGTGTCGAGCGTCGCCACCTGCCAGGCCAGCTGCACCGCCGCCAGCGTCAGCGCCAGCAGGAAGGCGAGGCGTCCGCCCGCCATGAGGCCGGCCACTCCCCACAGCAGCACGGCCCCGGCATAGAAGCCGGCGAGCCAGCGGCGCGTCGCGTCCCCGAACCGCAGCGCCGTCGACTTGAGGCCGACGAGGGCGTCGTCCTCCTTGTCCTGATGGGCGTAGATGGTGTCGTAGCCGATGGTCCACAGGACCGAGCCTGCGTAGAGCAGCAGCGCGGGAAGCGCCAGCGAGCCCGTCACCGCGGCCCAGCCGACCAGCGCGCCCCACTTGAAGGTGAGGCCCAGCACCAGCTGCGGCCAGAACGTGAAGCGCTTCGCAAACGGATAGACGGCGATCAGCAGGAGCGAGGATGCCCCCAGCACGACGGTGAAGAGGTTGAACTGCAGAAGCACGCCGAGGCCGAGAAGGCAGAGGGCGGCAAGGAAGATGAAGGCCTGGGCGACGCTGACTTGGCCGGACGCAATGGGCCGCGCGGCGGTGCGCGCCACCCGGGCGTCGAAGTCGCGGTCGACGATGTCGTTATAGGTGCACCCCGCGCCGCGCATGACGAAGGCGCCGAGCAGGAACAACGCGAGGTACCACAGGTTGGGGTGAGGGCGGCCCGTCGACAGCTCCGCCAGCGCTTGTCCCCACCAGGCCGGAAACAGCAGGAGCCAGGCGCCGATCGGCCGGTCGAAGCGGGCGAGCCGCAGATAGGGCTTCACCGCCGCCGGCGCCAGGCGATCCACCCAGTTGCCGGGCGGCGCATCGGGGACCCTGTCGGTCGTGGGTGTCGCGGTCATGGACGGACGTTCGTCAAACTCCCGGTCAACGTATGGTGCCCTTGGCTGTGCCCTTTGCGGATTTCTTGGTGCGTTCCGGCGGCCGAGCACCCTTGGACTGTTCCTTCTTGTCGCGGGCGCTCACGAAGCTGCCGCTCTTTGCGCTGCGCAGCATCCATTGGCTGCCGGGCATCGGTTCGCCGCCGCGGATTTTGTCCACCGCGGCGCTGGCGAGAAAGCTCGACCGCGTGAGGCCTCGCCGCTCTGCTTCTTCGTCGATTGCCTCCAAGGTGCCGGCATCGATCGAGATGTTCGCTCGTACGGGGCGCGCCTTGTCGAGCAACAGCGGGACCATCACCAGGCTCTCGCACGCAGGATCGAACGCCGCCTTGTCGCGGCGAACCTCGTCCATACTGCGAGGCGCGGGAACGTCCCGACCGCTAGCAACGTAGTAGGATGCCACCTCCCGCAGCGCGCTGATCGCGTCTGCCAGGGCGTCCTCGGCCGTGGCGCCGCCGCCGTGGCACCCGGGAAAATCAGGGATGCGAATCCCCCAGACGTTCCCGCCGCCGTCGAGAATACCCACATGCTGGACCACTACCAACGCTCCTCAGATCGATCCCGCGTCCTTTGCGATGCTGCGTTGCTACGCCCATCGACTGGGTCGTGTGACGCGGAACTACAATCAGGACGCCGGGCTTAACGGAGTGGACGTACGTGTCGTGCTTGCCGCCGGGCGACTTGGTCCACCCTCTCGTACCAGACGGGCCACGATCCTTCGCGTGTTGGTTTCCAGGTCAGCCATCGAGCCCGCCGCTTGGATGCACAAATATATGCGCACGAGCGTGCAGCTTCAACATCGCAGGAGGAGGAGCAGCGTCGCCGCCTGCCCGACTACGCGTGGCGCAGTCGGTGCCAATGCCACAGGGCCACGCCGAACAGGGCCACGGCCACAGCCTGGTGGGCAAGCCCGAGCGCCACAGGCACGTGTGCCAGCAGGGTCCAGATGCCGAGCGCGATCTGGGCGAGCACGGCCCAGGCGAGCGCCAGGCCGGAGGCCCTCGCCGCGCTCCCGGACGCGCTGCGCATGAGCGCCCACAGGTGGCACAGGACGGCGAGGGTAATGACATAGGCCAACAGGCGGTGGTTGAACTGCACGGTGAGGGCGTTCTCGAACAGGTTCGCCCACCACGGCGACATGGCGCCGAGGCCCTGCGGGATGAGCCGGCCCTCCATCAGCGGCCAGGTGTTGTAGCCGAAGCCCGCCCTGAGCCCCGCCACGAACGCTCCGGCCACGATCTGCAGGAGCACCAGAGCGGCGATCACGGCGGCGCCGGCGCGCTGCCACGCCGTGGATGCGGCCGCCCCGCGGCGCGGACCGAGCGAGAGCGCCACCCACAGCACGGCCCCGAAGATCGCTGCCGCCAGCGAGAGATGCAAGGCGAGCCGGTATTGGCTGACATCGGTGCGGTCGACGAGGCCCGAGCGCACCATGTACCAGCCGATGAACCCCTGCAGGCCGCCCAGGGCGAGGATGGCGGCAAGCTTCGGCAGGAGCGACCGGGCGATCCGCCCCGTGGCCAGGAAGTACAGGAACGGGAGCAGGAACACGGCGCCGACCAGGCGCGCCAGGAAGCGGTGCGTCCACTCCCACCAGTAGATCACCTTGAAGGCGGAGAGGCTCATGCCCCGGTTGACGAGCTTGTACTGGGGGATCTGGCGGTACTTCTCGAACGCCTCCTGCCAGGCCGCCTCGGAGAACGGCGGAGCTGCGCCCATGATCGGCTGCCATTCGGTGATGGAGAGGCCGGAGCCCGTGAGGCGCGTGGCACCGCCCACGCTCACCATCAGGAGCACGAGCGCGGCGACGAGGTAGAGCCAGACGCGCACGGCCTCGAGCCTGACTGCGGCCGGGCTCGTCGGGTGCGCGGCCAGACGCGGAGAGCTTGGCAATGCCGTTTGCTGCGCCATGCCCGCTGTCTTGGCCTCGTTTCGCCGGCGCTCGCATGCGGCGCATGGTCGCCCCGACATCCCGGAGCGGCTGGGCCGCGCTGGCCTAACGGATTCCCTGGTTGCCGCGCTTGGTGGGCGCGCGCTTCATGGCCCGTAAGGCCATTTCCCAGCGCTCGTGCCTCTCGCGCTCCCTGAGCCAGTAGTTCATCAGCTGGGGACCGGCCAGGAACTCGCCGCGCAGACTGTTCTTCTTCATGTAGGCCTGCCAATCGGGCGTCTCGAACACCCGCTTGAACAGGCTCACGTAGTAGGCCTGCGCGGCGGGGCTCATCCCCGGCGCTCCCACCACCGAGCGCTGCATGTAGTAGTGGAAGTCCATGCCGGTCTCGCGGAAGGTCGGAATGCGCAGGTGCATCTGCAGCCGCTGCGGCGTGAAGCTCGCGACCGGCTTGGTCACCCCCTTGGGAAAGAACTCGTTCTGCTCGGCCGGGTTGTTGACGGTCGAGTCGGCCCGCTTCTCCGCCAGCTCCCGCGCCACCTCGCCGCCACCGCCGAGCGCCTTGTACGTCATGTTGAGGCCGTAGGTGGAGTTGAGGAAATCGGTGAGCAGGCTGTCCTCCTGCCCGACGCCGGTGCCCACCATGATCCACTTGTCGCCCTTGGCCCTGGCAGCCTTGACGAAATCGTCGAGCGTCTTGATGTCGGTCCGGTCGGAATGGACCCAGAGCAGGAACGTGTCCTCGGCCATCCTGCCGATCGGGGCAAAGCTGCCGATGTCGATGCCGAGCTCCGGCCGCTTCAGCGGCGTCGTGTAGAAGCTGTTGAGCGTGAAGAGCAGGAGGTGGTCGTCGCCGGCCCTCTTCTTGAGGTGCACGAGCGCGTCGGCGCCCGAGCCGCCGGAGATGTTCACGGGGTTGATGGCCACGGGGGTGAGCCGGTGCTTGACGATGATCTCCGCCATCGAGCGGACGATCCGGTCGGCGCCGCCGCCCTTGCCGGCCATGATGACGAACTCTATCGGCTTGCTCGGCGTCCACTGCGCCTGGGCTCGGGCCGCGGTGTCGACGCCCAGCATGGTCGACACCAGGGCGAGCAGCAAGCCGGCCTGCAGCATACGGTGACAGAGAAGGGGCATGGCGGATCTTCCGGGCGATGATCGACTTTGCGGCGGACAGTTGCTGGTGATGGTCGGCGGGATATCAGCGGGAGGAGAGACCGGGTGAGGACAGCCGGGCCGGGGGCGGCGGCTGCCTTGCCTTACTCGCGCACCCAGACCTCGACGCGCCGGTTGAGATTGCGGCCCTCCAGCAGGTCGTTGCATGCAACCGGCGCCAGCTCGCTGTATCCCTTCTGCACCACGAGCGACGGGCTCGACGCTTCCCTTGGCGACCGCCAGCAGAGTGTCGCGAACCTGCGTCGCCCGGCGCACCGAGAGCACGCTGTTGGCCTGGTAGGGACCGACCGCGTCGGCATACCCGAGCAGCAGCACCTCCTTGCCGCGCAGGTCCGGCGTTCGCATCAGCTCTGCGAGGCGGTCGATGTCGGCGCGCCCCTTGGTGTCGAGCTCGAACGAGCCGATTCTGAAGCGGAACGTGATCGACAGCCGCCGGGCCCCGTTCATGTCGGCGATCAGCTGCCGCATCTGGGCGATGTCGAAGTCCTCGTTGGGGGCGTTGAGCGCGTAGGCGATGCGCCCGCCCTGGTCGTCGAAGCCGAGCGAATCGGGCCTCTGGTCGACGAAGTTGGCGTCGGCGATCACGGCCTGGGCCTGCTTGGAAAGCGCGAAGGCGAGCAGCCCCGTGGCGTGCGAATGCGCGGGCTTTGCCACCGTGTAGAGATAGAGCCGGCGGGTCAGTGGATACTCCTCGGTCTTCACCGTGAACACCGACGGCCGGGTGATCAGGCCGCATGAGCTCTCGACGTTGAGCGCCTTGGCGCTGCGCAGGAAGGCGAACGAGGCAAGGCCGATGCCGTTTGCGTCTGCCGCAACCGCATCGGAAACCTCGGCGTTGGACAGGAGGAGCCGGGTCGAGGGCGCCAGCGCGAGGTTGCGCGGCTGCAGGAGCAGCGCGTTGAAGGCGCTGAAGGTCCCCGACTGCTTGCTCGGCGAGTAGACGTTGATCTTGCCGGGCGGCAAGCCGACCTGCGACCAGTCGGTGATCTGGCCGGAGAAGATCTTGGCGATGTTGTCGATGGAGAGCGACACGGCGGGGTTGTCCTGGGCGACGATCACCAGAAGGCCGTCCAGCGCGAGCACGTGCTCGTGCTGCGGGAGAGCGCACGTTGGGCGTGCCGGCTTTCGCCAGCCGCACCACCTCCTCGTCGGTGACCGGGCGGGACGCCATGCCGATTTGCGCCGAGCCGTCCTCCAGGGCGGAGAATGCACTGTTGGTTCCGTAGCGCTTGAGATCGAAGACCGCGCTCTCGGCACCGCCCGCGTCCTTCAGCCGATAGAGCTCCTCCAGGGGATTGGCGCCGGCATTGGTCACGAGGGGCGCGTTGATGCTGGCGGCATAGGCCTTGATCAGCGCCGGCATCAGCTCCCAGCCGACGACGTTGGAGCCGTGCACGCCGACGCGCTTGCCGCGCGGCCCGGAGGGCGAGGTCGGCGGTGGGCCCGCGGATACCACCGGCCCGGAAGCGCCCGGGCAGCCGGATCCGATGCATTCCATGTTGGCTGCGTCGAGCGTCATGGTGCCGAACACGCGGTTGTCGATGACGTAGCGCCCGCCGTCGAACGATTTGAGGCGGCCCTTCAGCTCGAAGCCGCCGCCCTTCATGCGCAGCGTCACCTCCGGGCCGTCGCTCTTTGCTTTCGCTGCCTTCTCTTTCGGCGGCACCGGAGCCGGCGGCTGCTTGCCGAACAGCGAGGCGGTCCCGACCACCAATGTCGTCTTGGTCTCGGCCAGGACGATGTTGTCGACGGACACCAGGCTGATGGTGAGCTCCGACCGCCCCGATTGCCCGGCCGGCACCGAGATCGTGACCGAGGACAGCGCCGACAGCGGCACGGCCCACACTCCGGGGCTGACGAAGTGGCCCTCCGACAGGGAGGTGGCCTGAGGCAGCCCTCTGATCCTGATGAAGCTCTGTTTGGGCAGGTTCCCCGAGGTCCTGACCTGGAGCGACAGGGGCACCTCCTTGCCCGGATCGACGATCAGAACCTGGACGACCTCCAGCCGCGGGCTGCCCGGGGTCTGGCCGGCCGCCCGGGGCAGAGGGGCGAGGAAGGCGAGCGGCGCGGCCAGCGCAACGGCAAGGCGCAGCGAACGCCACAGACCGTCGGGCCGGCGCCGCCCGGTCGGACGAGAGGGGCGGCAGCTTGCCCGTGCTCCGACGGCCACAGATCGCACGGTGCTCTGCATCTACGCACCCCCGAGGCTGCGGGAGCAAATGCCGTCTCTCGCCGAGGCGAGAGGACTTGCGCAGATCGGCCGGCGTGCTTCCCGAGCGACCTGGACGGTTGTGGCATTTCCCCCAAACGACACTTCACCAGAACGCAACCGACTCCGCGGCGGCCAGCCCGGCTGCCCCGGCTCACATCGGCTCCGTCCACGCAACGCCCCCGTGCCGCTGCCCCCACCCCCAATCCCTGTGTGTGGCGGACCCGTTGGCTTCCTTTGGAGATTGGCACAGCGCCTGCGGTTTCGCCAGTCGGAAGTGCGTTGTCTGCGTTTGTATCGGGCGAGGGCTGCAACCACAGCGCGAGTCGGCGGACTGCTGCCGTCGGCGGGCTACGTCGGCGTGCGCAATCGCACGGCCGTCTGCGCTGCTGCGATGCTCTCCTCGACGGTCTGACCGGCGGTATCGAGGAGGATGTGGTCGGTATCCCAGGGCTCGAACCGGCGATTGAGGACGTCCTGCCAGGTGACGGTGCGAAACGAGGTGCTGCGCGTCTCGAGGCGGCGCCGATGCTCCGCCGCATCGGAGCAGACGACGACAATGTCGAGGAAGGCAGCCCCGGCCCGTCGCGCCGCCTGCCGCCACGCCTCCCGCGTGATACGCAGCGGATTGACGCTGTCCGCCACCACCCTCCGTCCCAGGCGCAAGTTGTCCTCGGCGACCGCATAGGCGACGCAATAGCCGATATCGCCGACCTCGGCGACGGCCTGGCCCGTGTGCGATGTCGAGATGGCCTGCTCGATGGTGTCGATGCGCAGGTAGAGGGCGCCGGTCGCACGCCCCAGCGCGCGAGCAATCGTGCTCTTTCCGGCTCCCGGCAGGCCCGAGAAGATCAGCAACACGACAAGCTCCATTGCATGCGGACGACGAGCCCCCCAGGCTCCGGCGCACGGCGTGAGGGCACCATCGCCGGGCTACGGCCTGCACACATCGGAGCAGGGGGCAACCGAATCCTGTGATGTGGCTCCGGCCGCGAGAAGTGCGCAGATCGAACAGATCGAGCCTGACGCAATTACCGCACTTTTAATTTATGAAGAAGACCACTGCGAGAAGCGCTGTGTGAATGCTGCTGCCGAGGGTCAGCGGCCGGCGGCGTAGCCCTGCATGCCGCGGGGGTTGGCGGCGGCCTTGCGGCGGGGGCCCTCCTGCGACACCGCGCTGAGCCGGCCCTCCGACCAGTCGGCGCCCACCTCGACCTTGTGGCCGCGGCGCTCCAGCTCCGCAATGGTGGCCTGGGGCAGGCGGCTTTCCGCCACCAGCACGCCGGGTCTGGCGGTGCGCGGCCAGAACGACAGCGGGAAATGCTCGATGTGCCAGGCGGGCGCGTCGATCGCCTCCTGCAGGTTCATCTTCGGGGTGGTGCCGCGCAGGCTGGCGTGGCGCAGGAAGAGCTGGCAGCTCCACTGGTCCTGCTGGTCGCCGCCGGGCGTGCCCCAGCTCATGTAGGGGACGCCATCGCGCAGCGCGATGCCGACGGAGAGCGTCGAGCGCGGGCGCTTGCCTGGCGCCAGCGACCCCGGCAGTCCCTCCTCCAGCCAGAACATCTGCCCGCGGCTGCCGAGCGGCCAGCCGAGGTCGGGGATCACCGGGGAGGACTGCAGCCAGCCGCCCGACGGCGTCGCCGTGAACATGTTGCCGGCCCTGTCGATGATGTCGATGTGCACGGTATCGCCGCGCACCTCGCCGCTGGCGCTCACCTGCTCGTCCGCGCCATGCCCGGTGGACACGCGCGCGAACGTCGGCTCGCCTGCACCTGCGGCCGCCGCGCGCGCGCCCTTGACGATGACGCGCCCGCCGTAGCCGTCGATGGCGCCGGGGCGCTGCTCCAGCGAGGCGGTGTCGCCGACGAGCCTGCGCCGCTCGGCGTTGTAGGGCTCCGACAGCAGCGTCTGCATCGGCACATCGACGACCTTGGGATCGCCGTAGAACGCCTCGCGGTCGGCGTAGGCGAGCTTGGCGCACTCGGTCCAGATATGGATGAAATCTGGATCGGTGGGGGAGAGCCGGTCGAGATCGAAGCCCTTGAGCAGGGCCAGCATCTGCAGCAGCACGGGGCCCTGCGTCCAGGCGTGCGGCTTGCAGATGCGATAGCTGCCGTAGTCGAGGTGCACGGGGTCCTCCACCGTCGGCAGCCACGTCGCCATGTCCTGGGCGGTGAGCACGCCCTTATGCGGGCGGCCGCTGACATCCATGACCTCGCTGCTGCGGCAGAAGGCGTCGATGGTCTCGGCGACGAAGCCCTGGCTCCAGGCGCGCCGCGCGCGCTCGATCTCGGCCTCGCGCCCGCCGCCGCCGGCCTCCGCCTCCTCGAGGATGCGCCTGTAGGTCTCGGCGTGGCGCTTGTTGGTGAACAGAGTGCCGGGCCTTGGAACCTCGCCGCCGGGAAGGTAGACCGCGGCGGAGGTGGGCCAATGCTCGCGAAACAGTCGGGCGACGGTGTCGATGGTGGCGCAGGCGCGCTGCACCAGCGGGTGGCCGCTCTCGGCGTAGCCGATGGCCGGCTCCAGGACGTCGCGCAGGCTGAGCGTGCCGTAGTCGCGCAGGATCAGCATGTAGGTCTCGAAGGTGCCGGGGATGCACGCCGGCAGCAGCCCCGTGCCCGGCACGATGTCGAGGCCGAGGTGGTCGCGGTAGTGCGCGATGGTGGCACCCGCCGGCGCCGGGCCCTGGCCGCAGATCACCTTGGGCGCCGCGCTTCCCGCGCTGCAGATCATCACGGGCACGTCGCCGCCGGGCCCGCACAGATGCGGCTCCACCACCTGCAGGGTGAAGGCGGTGGCGACGCCGGCGTCGAAGGCATTGCCGCCGCGCTCCAGGACGCCCATGCCCACCGCTGTCCCGATCCAGTGCGTGGAGGCCACGACGCCGAAGGTGCCTTCGATCTCCGGCCTGGTCGTGAACGGTCCGGCGTTGATGTTGGCCATGGGGGCTCCGTGGATGTTGGCGATGCTGGCCATGGGGGCTCCGCGGTGAAGCGGGGTCAGACCGGCCTGACCTCGCCTGACAGTAGGTGCGGGGTAGCGGGCTGGCAACGCTGTGGCTCATGCGCATCGCGGATGATTGGCTCTGCCGTTGTGCATGGCACCTTCCTGAGGTGGATGCCTGCACAACCCAGCGCGGGCCCGGGCGAGGCCCGGGAGTGGGGGAAGCGCTTGGGGGCCAAACCCCCTTGCCCGGCGCAGAGCGCCAGCAGGCGGCCCTCCAGCGCAGCCGCAGACGCATTGTGGATGGCAAGGCTGGCCCGACCCTTCTCCGTTTTCTCGGCGTCATCCTTGCTGCGTCAACGCGAAGGCGCCGCATCGGATATCGGCCGTCAGAACGACGGTCTGCGGCTGCTTGTCTCCGGCAGCTGCCGTTGGATCGGCAACCTGATGCGGCGGCATGAGTAGAACCTCGCGCCTACGATCCGCGCGAGCGCGCCAGCGCCACCAGCGCGAGGATCTCAAACAGCATCTGGGCGGCGGCCTGGGCGGTGTTGGTGGTGGCATCGTACTGCGGTGCCACCTCGACCACGTCGCCGCCGATCACATCGAGGCCGGCGCAGCCCCGGATCAGCTCCATCGCCTCGCGGGTGGTGAGACCGCCGATCTCGGGCGTGCCGGTGCCAGGCGCGAACGCGGGGTCGAGGCCGTCGATGTCGAAGGAGATGTAGGTGGGGCCGTCGCCCGCGACCTCGTGGATCCTCTTGACCAGCTTGGCGATGCCGAGGCGAGGCAGCTCCTCGGCGTGGATCACGGTCATGCCGCTGACATAGGAGAAATCCCACAGATACTCCGCTCCCCCGCGGATGCCGATCTGGATGGTGCGCTCCGGGTCCAGCACGCCCGCCAGCACCGCGTTGCGGAAGGGGCCGCCGTGGTGGAACTTGGCGCCCTCGAAGGGGCCGCCGGTGTCGCAATGCGCGTCGATGTGCACGAGGCCCACGGGCCGCTTGGCGCCCAGCGCCTTCAGGATCGGGAAGGTGATGGAATGGTCGCCGCCCACCGCCAGCGGCGCCACCCCTGCCGCGGCGATCCGCGTAAACAGTTCCTCGATGTCCGCGATGCTGTCGTCGAGGCTGTAGCGGCTGCGGAACGGCACGTCGCCGATGTCGCCGGCCGCCAGTGCGCTGAGCGGCAGGAGGCGGTGCACGTGGTGATAGGGGCCGATGCGCTCCACCTGGCGCACCGCCCGCGGCCCGAAGCGGGCGCCGGGCCTGTTGGTGACGCCGAGGTCGAGAGGCACGCCCACCAGCGCCACGTCGAGGCCGCCGAGGTCGGTCTGCCTGGGGGCGTCGAGGCGCAGGGGCGCGCCGAGGAGGCTCGCAACGCCCTCGTAGGGCTTGGGCCGCCGGTCGGTGCCCGCGAAGATCGTCTCGATCGCCTTCTTGAACTCGGGATGATGGGAGACGGAGGGCGCATCGGCCGGGTACTTGGCGCGCAGGGCTTCGAGCTTCTTGCGATTCATGGTGCCTTCGGATGCATGGTGTCAGACCCCGGCCTGCGCCCGGCCTGCGCCGGGCAGGCCCTCTGGGTCCGACACCATTACACCACCCATCGCCTGGAGGGTCAGACCCCTTGCGTAGACGTTAGCACCTTGCAGTCTGGCCGAGGCAAGGGGTCTGACCCCCTTTTGCGTCGTACCATGGTGGCAGACCCAGAGGGCCTGACACCTAGCCGGCGATCTGCTCCACGGAGTCGTAAGCCTCGGTGCTGGGCGCGCCGTTGAGAAGGGCGGAGAGGCCGCCCCACAGCGCCTGAACCTTGGCCGCGGCCGCGTCCGCATCGGCCTTGCTCTTGTAGATCGCCGTTATGGAGCCCTGGCCGTCGGCGCGCCACGCGGCGTAGACATCGACCACACCGGGCAAGGCCTCGGCGGCGGGCCCCATCTCCTTGATCTTGGCGGGAAGCTCGCCGAGGCGGGCCGGGTCCACCTTGAATGTCGTGATGCGGGCGTACATGGGGGTCTCCCTTCGTTAGCTTTGGTTATGCGAGAAGTATGCGGAGCGACGCTGGCACGCGTCCGCGGCGAAACCGCGGCAGCGGCTGCCCCGACGCCGGCGCGACCCAGGTGCGGCCGGTTCGCACTTTGAGGGGCCCCCGCGCGCGGTATACGCTGGCCCCCAGCAAACCACGGCCTCCAACAAATCACCGGGGAGTGCGAGCCAGATGCTTCCGGCAGCCGCCGATGTCGTGATCGTGGGCGCGGGCAACGCCGCGCTGTGTGCCGCCCTCGCCGCCGCCGAGCACGGCGTCTCCGTGCTCGTGCTCGAACGTGCGCCGGAGGGCGAGGACGGCGGCAACAGCCGCTTCACGGCCGGCGCCTTCCGCTGCGTCTACGACGGCGCCGAAGATCTCAAGGTGCTGATGCCCGATCTGACGGCCGACGAGCTGCGCATCACCGATTTCGGCACGTATACCGAGGACCAGTTCTTCGACGACATGGGCCGCGTCACCGAGTACCGGGCCGACCCCGAGCTGCTCGAGATCCTGGTGCGGCGCAGCCGTGACACCATGCGCTGGATGCGAGCCAAAGGGGTCCGCTTCGCGCCGATCTGGGGGCGGCAGGCGTTCAAGGTGGACGGCAAGTTCAAGTTCTGGGGTGGCCTCACGGTGGAGGCCTACGGCGGCGGGCCCGGCCTCGTCACCGCGCTGACCCAGGCGGCGAGGAAGAACGGCATCACCGTCGCCTACGCCGCCAAGGCGCTCTCCCTCGTTGCCGACGACGACGGCGTCCAGGGCATCCGCATCCGCCACGACGGCCGCACGGCGACCGTCGCCACCAGGAACGTCGTGCTGGCAGCCGGCGGCTTCCAGGCCAACGCCGAGTGGCGCACGCGCTATCTGGGGCCCGGCTGGGACCTCGCCAAGGTGCGCGGCACCCGCTTCAACACGGGCGACGGCATCCGCATGGCGCTCGATGTGGGCGCCCAGCCGACCGGCAACTGGTCGGGCTGCCACGCGGTGGGCTGGGACCGCAATGCGCCGGAGTTCGGCGATCTTACGGTCGGCGACAACTTCCAGAAGCACTCCTATCCGTTCAGCATCATGCTGAATGCGGAGGGCGAGCGGTTCGTGGACGAGGGGGCGGACTTCCGCAACTACACCTACGCCAAGTACGGCCGCGTGATCCTGAACCAGCCCGGCCAGTTCGCCTGGCAGATCTTCGACGCCAAGGTGCTGCATCTGCTGCGCGACGAGTACCGCATCAGGCGCATCAGCAAGGCGCGCGCCGACACCGTCGAGGAGCTGGTGGGCAAGCTCGAGGGCGTCGACGCGGAGAAGGCGCTGGCGACCATCAAGGCCTACAACGCCGCCGTCGGCGACGCGCCGTTCAACCCCAACGTCAAGGACGGGCGCCGCACCACGGGGCTCGCGATCCCCAAGTCGAACTGGGCCAACACCATCGAGGAGCCGCCGTTCGAGGCCTACGCCGTCACCTGCGGCATCACCTTCACCTTCGGCGGCGTCAAGATCGATACCGATGCGCGCGTCCTCAGCGCCGAGGGCGAGCCGATTGCCGGCCTCTACGCTGCGGGCGAGATGGTGGGCGGCCTGTTCTACTTCAACTATCCGGGCGGCACCGGGCTCATGAACGGCGCTGTGTTCGGGAGGATCGCCGGCGGGACGGCCGGCGCCAGGGCGCGCGGGCAGAACACATGACGCATGGCGTCAGACCCGCTGGGTCTGACACCGATGGGGGAGGTTTCCATGCTGTCGTTGCACCGCAGGGCCCTGGCCCTGCTCGCCTTGACCTTCGCGCTCCTTGTGGCGGCAGCATCGCAAGCTGCGGCGCAAGAGCCGTTCGGCAATCCGTTCGTGAGCGCCGAGGCTCTGCGCCTGCAACGCGGCGACACGCCAAGCGCGACGCTGAGGCTGCGCTACGAGGTGAGCGGCGACCCGAAGGCGGACCAGGCGCCGGGCGAGCTCGTCATCGAGGTGGCGGCCGACTGGGCGCACGTGCGCCGGCCCGGTCACCGGGCGCTCTACGATTTCCGGCTGGGCCGGGTGCTGGGCCTGCACGAGGGTGGCTTCGTCTCGCGCAACATGATCGGCGATGTGGCGTTTCGGATCTACGAGCGTCAGAACCGCACCATGCTGTCGGGCGTGCTGCGCGGGGCGGGTTCGGGCGACCAGATCAGCGCCTGCGATTCGGATACGGAGCTGGGCCTCGCCATCCCCCGGACGAAGGATACCGCCTCCGTCTCGATCAAGCGATCGGACACGGCCGTGACCCTCGAATGCAACGGCCGCGCAATCGGCGCGTTCGGGCTCGGGTCGGGCGATGCCGCCCCGGCGACGCTGTGGCCCGTTTTGGCACACGTGATGACGCTGCATCCAGCCCTCCGTGGCGAGCTGGTGAAGGACGGCCGGGTGCCACAGTACGTCAAGGCGGCCTCGATGATGGCGGGCGCGCGCAAGGCGTTGTCCTGGCGCCTCGTTGCGGCCGAGGTGGTCTCCGTGCCCTATCCGCTCGCGGGCGACCTGACAAACACCACGGCCGCGTGGGTCAACAAGGCGGCGGCGCCGGGTCTCGGAGACCTCGCTCAGGCGGCGGTGGCCGGGCGCGCCGGGAAAGGGCCGCCGACGCTCGCAAGCTGGGAGGCAGAGGTGAGCCGGGTGGCCAAGTCCAAGGGCCCGGCGGCAGCGATATTCGCCGCGTGGCCGGCGCTCAACATGTTTCCCCAGGTGGCGCAGGTCTGCCCGTCCGCGCCGAAATCGGCAATCTGCGGCGCGATACGCGGCCTGGCAGCCACGGCGCAGACGGACACGGCGGTGCGGGCGCTCCTGCAGGTCATACAGGCGGAGCAGGCGAAGCGGCCGGGCGACGCGGTCGCAGCCATGCTCGCCGCCCGCTCGTCGCCGCTTGCGGACCATCCCGCCCTGGCGGCCGCGTTTGCGCTGGCGCTGCAGGGCGGAGGACAGAGCATGGCGAAACAGGCCGAGGCAGCGGGGCTCCCGAGCGACGCCAAGGCGCTGCACGTGCGCGCGCTGCAGGCCTATCCCTACAACCCCGCCTACTGGACCGACCTCGGCGACTATTTCGCGCGGCGCTACGATTTGTTCACCGCCTATGCCCTCTACGACATCGCCCTGTCGCTGCCGATGCCCGACGCGCAGCGCGGCAATACCGTTCTCACCGGCAAGCGGAGGCTCGCGGCCCGCATCCAGGGCGATTTCCCGGCGTTCTTCCTGCCGAGGTGACGCCCCTGGCAGATGGCGGCGCAACCTTACCAGTGCGTTTCGCCGTGCTCTGGGACGTGTGCTGTGGTAAGGGACGACCATGCCCAATACGCTGCCCAAGCCCCCGCCGAGCATGACGGTTGCCGATTTCCTCGCCTGGCCGGGGGACGGAACGGGCCGCAAGTTCCAGCTGGTCGACGGGGGGGTGCGCGCGATGTCGCCTGCCAGCGCGGCACACGCCGTCATTCAGCTCAACCTCGCCTCTGAGCTTCGCCGCCACATGCGCGAGCAGAAGACCCGGTGCCGTGCGCGCACAGAGCCCGGCGTTCTCACCCGCGTACGGGCCGACATCAATGTGCGCGTCCCGGATGTCGGGGTCACATGCACGCCCCTCATGCGCGGACAGCAGGAATGGCCCGATCCGATCCTGTTGATCGCAATCCTTTCGCCTGGGAACGCAGCCGACACGTGGCAGGACGTTTGGTCCTACTGTACGATTCCCAGCGTGCGGGAGATTGCCATCGTCCACTCCACGCGGGTTCTGGCGGAGCTGTTGCGGCGTGGGCCGGACGGTCATTGGCCGGAGGAAACCGGAAAGATCGGACCGGGCGGCACGCTGTCATTTGAAAGCTCGGGCTTCAGTTGTGCTCTGTCCGAGGTGTACGCCGAGACCCCTCTCGGGGATGGAGACCCAAGCTAGCCGGGCCGAGGGCGCGTGGCCGAGCAACCGCATCGCATCGTCGTCGTCGGCGGAGGCGCCGGCGGGCTGGAGCTGGTCACCCGGCTCGGCAACCGGCTGGGCCGGCGCGGCAAGGCGCACGTGACGCTGATCGACAAGCGCGCGACGCACCTGTGGAAGCCGCTGCTGCACGAGGTCGCCGCCGGCAGCATGGATCTGGGCACGCAGGAGCTCGACTACCTGGCGCAGGCGCACTGGCACCACTTCACGTTCCGGCTCGGCGGGCTCATCGGCATCGACCGCGGGCGGCGGATGGTGCGCGTGGCGTCCACCTGGGACGAGGAGGGACGCCAGATCACGCCCGAGCGCGAGTTCCCCTACGACACGCTCGTCGTCGCCATCGGCAGCCTCACCAACGACTTCGGCACGCGCGGCGTGAAGACGCACGCGATCCCGCTCGAGACGCCGGACCAGGCGCAGCGCTTCCATGTCCGCCTCGTCAACGCCCTGATCCGCGCCCACGCGCAGACCGAGCCGCTGCGGCCCGAGCAGCTGCAGGTGGCGATCATCGGTGCCGGTGCGACGGGGACGGAGCTCGCCGCCGAGCTGCACAAGACCACGCGCCAGCTGGTGGCCTACGGCCTCGACCGCATCGACCCCGACAAGGACATCCGCATCCACCTGATCGAGGCGGCGCCGCGCATCCTGCCGGCCCTGCCGGAGCGGCTGTCCGAGGCGGCGCTGAAGCTGCTCGAAGGGCTCGAGGTGCGGGTGCACACCGGCGCGCGCGTCACCGAGGTGATGGCGACGGGCGTCGAGCTCGCCAACGGCGTCTTCATCCCGGCCGAGCTGGTGGTCTGGGGGGCGGGCATCAAGGCTCCCGATCTCCTCAAGGATATCGCGGGGCTCGAGACCAACGCGCTCAACCAGCTCATTGTCCGCCCGACCCTGCAGACGACGCGCGACGACGCCATCTTCGCGTTCGGCGACTGCGCGGCCTGCCCGTGGCCCGGGCACAAGACGCCGGTGCCGCCGCGCGCCCAGGCGGCGCATCAGCAGGCGACGCATCTCGCCCACCAGCTGCGGCGGCGCATCGCCGGCATGCCGGTCAAGGAGTGGCACTACCGCGACTTCGGCTCGCTTGTGTCGCTCGGCCGGTACACGACGATCGGCAACCTGATGGGCAAGCTGGTCGGCGGCAATCTGTTCATCGAGGGGCTGATCGCGGGCTTCATGTACAAGTCCCTCTACAAGATGCACCAGTACGCCCTGCACGGGGGCACCAAGGTCGCGCTCGACACCGTCGCCCGCGTCATCACGCGCCGCACCGAGCCGGTCGTGAAGCTGCATTGAGTTGGGTCAGACGGGTCAGACCCTGCGGGTCTGACCCCAGGCAATAGGCAATCGGCAGTAGGCAATCGGCAAGCTAGGCAGTAGGCAGTAGGCAGTAGGCAGTAGGCAGTGAAGCCAGCCCTTCGACGGCGAGGCATGAACGATGGCTGAGGTATCGCAGCAAGATCTCCGCATCGGTGCACAGGGCGATGAGGGATCTGCGGGAGATCGGCTTGGTCGACAGGACGACCATGCGCCGGTTCGATGCGTCCTGCCTGGCCAAGGTCCGTAGGCGACCTACGGCGCCCAGTGGAAAGATGGCGGTGGCGCGCAGGGTCAGACCTGCAGGGTCTGACCCCGTCACAGCGTCTCCAGGAAGGCCACCAGGTCGGCCTTCTCCCGGGGGGTGAGGCGGAGCGGGCGGATCAGGCGGCGGCCGGGGATGCCGTGCAGGCGCTCCTCGTCGAGCTCGGAGTAGTGGCGCACGACATCGGCCAGCGTGGCGCGGCTGCCGTCGTGCATGTAGGGCGCGGTGCGGGCGACGTTGCGCAGCGACGGCACGCGGAACTCGCCCCAGTTGCGGTGCAGCAGCTCGACATGGCGCGTCGCCAGGCCGGGGGCCTTGGCGGGATCGTCGTTGTAGCGGCCGAGCAGGTTGAAAGGGCTCGCCTTCAGCGCCGCAATGCCGCCGTGGCGGCCGGTGTCGACACGCCCCTTCTCGGCGAAGTGGGGCACGCCCACGTCGTCGAACTCGCCGTTGGTGAAGTTGGGCCCGAAGTGGCAGACGTTGCACCGGCCCTTGCCGACGAAGAGCCTGAGGCCCCGCTGTGCGGCCGGCGGGTAGCGCGCCACGGCGGCGGCGTCGCCGCGCTCCAGCGCATCGCGGCAGCTCGTCGAAGGCGGTGCGGCCGGTGACGATGGTCTCCTGCCAGGCCGCGAGCGCCTTGGCGACGTTGACCAGCACCAGCTCCGGCTCGCCGCGCTCCGCCGAGGAGCCGAACAGGCGCGCATAGGCTGCGGCGAGGGCGGCGTCGGTGCCCACGCGCCTGCGCAGCTCTTGCGGCGTCAGGGCGAGCTCCTTGGCATCGAGGATCGGGCGGATGCTCTGGGCCCACAGGCTGTCGCCGGCGCCGTCCCAGCCGATACCAGCGATTGAGGCGCAGGTTGGCGAGCGCGATCGAGTTGCGGTCGACGCGCACGATGCCGACGCTGCGCGGGCGGCCGTCGGCGAAGGCCTTGGCGGGGTCGTGGCAGGTGGCGCAGGAGCGCTGCCCGTCCGCGGAGAGGCGCTTGTCGAAGAACAGGCGGCGCCCCAGGGCGACGGCGGCCGCCTTGCCGGATACGCGATTGCTGGGGTCGGGCGGCATCGGCTGCGGCCAGGGGCCGTGCAGCAGGATTGCTGCCCGCTCCTCCGGGGTGAAGACGACGCCCGAGTCGGCATGCACGGCACCTGAGAGGCTGGCAAAGGCTGTCGCCAACGCCAGAAAAATCTTCCTCATCGTTCAAGGATTACTTCGTGGAAGAGGCGCGTGACAGGTAGAGCCGCTTTGGTCGGGCTATGGCCAACGGAAAATGTAATCAGCCATTTTCCAGGCATGTGCAGCATCAATCCCGTGAACCGGTAGCGGTTCGGCGCTGTGCGTTCCATCTTGGGCCGGTAGCTCATGCCGTGGCCGTGCGCCGGCATGATTGCATCAACCCCGCCCATGGTCACATTGGCTCCAGGCGCCGGGCACACGACAATCTCGAGCGCAAAGAATTGGCCGACCTTGAATTCGGCCGGATCCCAGCGAAAGGCGACTTCTGCGCCAGGCACGGTCCGGCGCTGAAAGCCCTCACCCTGCGGGGGGCAAGAGAGTGCCGCAGACCCCGTAAGGGCGAGCGCAGCAAATGCCGCTAGCGGCCGCTGGCATGTCATTGGCCCACCCGCTGGCCCAGCGCCCACGCCGCGAGCCGCTCGGCATTGCGGAAGGCGATGGCGTCAGCGACCTCGGGCGGCAGCTCGGAGAGCCACTTGCGCGAGAAGGCCGCGTGCTCGACCACGTAGTACCAGCGCTCGGGCGAGGGCGTGTCGGTGCCGACCATGAAGCGGTCGGGGAAGGCGAGGAGCAGCTCCTTCCACGAGCTGTCGAGACGGCCGCCGGGCGCGTAGTCGTTGCGCCAGGCGAGGTCGGCCCACAGCATCTTGTGCTTGGCCAGCATGGCGCGCACGTTGTCGGGCTGGTCGAAGCCCGAGTGGGCCCAGAGCACGCGCGCGTCCTTATCCTGCTTGAAGATGCGCTCCACCGCGTCGGCATCGGAGTGCGCGTGCAGGAAGATCTTGTACTCCCTGGCCAGCTGGACCAGGCGGCGCATCACCGGCAGGTCGGCGTCGGCGCCGAACACGTGGAACTCGCCGATGCCGGCGTAGGTCAATGTCTTGAGGCGCGCTTCCACGTGGGGGACGATGGCGGGGTCGCGCACCCAGCTGCCGATCTCGCCGCGCCGGCGGTAGGGGCGCAGCACCGGCACGATGAGGTCGGGCGCCTCCTTGTAGAGCATGCGCGTGCCATCGTCGCTGGAGCTGGACACGAACGCCTTCTTCACGCCGGCCTTGCGCAGCACCTTGATGGCCTCCGGCGGCGGCACCACGTCCCACGTGTCGTGGCTGTAGTGGATGTGGGCATCGACGATGGGGCGCTGCTCCTGGGCAAGCGCGAGGACGGTGGTCAGCGCCCAGACGAGGGCGGCGAGGAGCGTGCGCATGGTGTCCAACCCCTGGAAGCAAGCGAGAGCGGCACTATGGGGCAGCCCAATGATGGCCTGGTGATGTCGTGCGCGGGCGCGGCAGACGCTGTCACGTTCGGCAGGGAAGGGGGCAACCATCAGATGTCGGACCCTCCGGGTCCGACACCATCTCGCCTTTCCACCCGTTACCTCGGTCCGAGCGGTGCGGGCCGTCGGCGAGCGGCGCTCCGAGGTCTTCGCCGGAGTCGGCTTGCGGGATGACGGATGAAGAAAACGGTGTCAGACCCGGAGGGAGGGTCTTGCAAAAATGCGGCGGCGTGGGTGATTTTCCGCTGAGGCGGTAAAATTCGAGGCATCGGCGCTGCTTCTGCCTACGGTGGTTCCGTGACGAATCACCCGAGGGGGAGCGGCCGATGCCTCTGCTGTCAGAGCTATCCGATTTGCGGGGCCGCCTTCAAGACGATCTCTTTCCCTATCTCGAGGAAAGTTTGGGCCCGCTCGGCCCCAAGTACCAGCAACTCGTCACGGTGCTCGAAATGGTGCCGGTCAGTGGCTTCGTGACCCAGTGGCAGGGCGGGCGCGGCCGGCCGCCGGTCGATCGGGTGCCGCTGGCGCGCGCCTTCGCCGCCAAGACGGTCTTCAACATCCCGACCACGACGCATCTGATCGAGCGTCTCCAGAACGACAAGACGCTGCGCCGGCTGTGCGGCTGGCACCGGGTGGGGGCGGTGCCGGGCGCCCACACGTTCTCGCGCGCGTTCGCGGAGTTCGCCGTCTCGGCGCTGCCCTCGCGCATGCACGAGGGGCTGATCGTCGCCACCCACAAGGACCGGCTGGTCGGCCACATCTCGCGCGACTCCACCGCCATCGAGGCGCGCGAGAAGCCGGTGAAGGTGAAAGCCCCCAAGCGCTGCCGCAGCAAGCGGCCCCCGCAGAAGGGAGAGCCCGGCTGGGAGACCGTGCGCCGGCTCGCGCGCCAGCAGTCGATGACGCTCTGCGAGATGCTCGCCGACCTGCCCAAGCACTGCGCGACCGGCGCCAAGCCCAACGCCAAGGGGTACAAGACCTTCTGGGACGGCTACAAGCTGCACCTCGACACGGCCGACGGCGGCATCCCGGTGAGCGCGCTGCTGACCTCGGCGTCGCTGCACGACAGCCAGGCCGCGATCCCGCTCATGACGACAACCTCGCGCCGGCTCACCTATCTCTACGAGCTGATGGACCCCGCCTACGCCGCTCCCGAGATCGACGCTTCGAGCCGCGCGCTCAACCACGTCCCGATCGTCCCCGAGCAGTGCCGCCGAGACAAGCAGCTCAAGCAGGAGATGGCGGCCGAGTCGAAGGCGCGCCGCCACGCCAACTTCCAGACCGCCGAGCAGGTGCGCTACCGCGAGCGCACCACCGCCGAGCGCGCCAACGCCCGCCTCAAGGACGAGTTCGGCGGCCGCTTCGTGCGGGTGCGCGGGCACGCCAAGGTGATGTGCCACCTGATGTTCGGCGTCCTCGCGCTGGCCGTCGATCAGCTCATGCGTCTGGTCGGCAGCTGACACACCGGAACGGCCCGCTGGGGCTGGCAGGTGAGGCGCAGGCCTGCGCCCCACGCGAATGCTCCTGCGCACGAGCTTGCCCGGTCCGGCCGAGACGGGGCCAATCGGCCCGCCCTCCAGCCCGCCTCAACCTACCCGAGCCAAATCCGCGACAACACGCAAGATCCAGCTACAATTTTGCAAGAGGTCCCGGAGGGTCTGGCACCGGTAGCGGGCGCGCGGTGATTCGCAGGGCTCGGGCGGCTTACCTGGCGCTGGCAGCCCGGATCATGTTGATGATGGCGGTGAGGACGCCGCCGCTCAGGCCGCCAGCCAGAAGCTGGCTGACGAAGCCCGCGAGGTCGAACCCGCCGGCGGCGGTGCGCGCGCCAGCCAGGCTCAGGAGAGCGCTCAGGATCTGGCCGCCGATGCCGCCGCCGACCGCCCCTGCGAGCGTGTTGGCCGGCGGGCCGAGGCCGCTGTCCCGGGAAAGGTTGCCGGCGACGTTTCCGCCCACGGCGCCGCTCAGCACCTGTATGAGCAGGTTGATGATATCCATGGGTTGCCTCCAGACCGGTAGCGGGCCCCAGCAACCGTTTAACGCCCAAAACTCAGGCAGGCGGACCACAATCGGCAAACGTGGTTGCCGCGCCAGGGCCCGGATCATCCCGCTGCGGCCGTTACGGCCTGAGCCAGCGGTATATGGTTCCCAGGAACCCGACGAAGGCCACGAGGCCGCCGAGCCCCGTCAACGCCTGCGAGATGGGGGTCATGCGGCGCGCCTCGTAGAGAAGGCGGTCCCAGGCCCTGACATCGACGTTGATGCGGGCCTCGAAGGTCTTGATGCGTATCGGCGCCGCCGGCTGGCCCGGCTGGTCGATGCTGGCATAGAGGTTGAGGCGCAGAAGCTTGCCCTGCCCCGGCTCCAGCGGCTCGACGAACCAGGTCCATTCCACGGGCCCCTGCTTGTTCAAGAGGACGGCCCTCGCCTGCTCCCCCGAGGGCTCGATCTTGAACGCGCGGCCCACGAGCGTAGCGGTCATGATCGGGGTGACCTTGGTCGTCCCGGCCTTTACCGTGCCCTCGACCGTCTGGTCGAACTGCTTCTTCAGGGTCTCGAGCGCCGCGCGGTCGTCGGCGGCGAGTGTGAGGGTGATCTGGGCGCGCCGCGTGAGGAAGAGGACGCCGGGATGGTTGAAGGCAAAGTGCGCCGTCTGCATCTTCAGCATCAGCCAGTCGTGGAAGGCGGCCTCCTCCGTCGGCGCCTCCTTGGTGAGGCTCCGCTCCCGTGGTCGCGCGAGCAACGGCACCTGCCCCGCCGGCGTCTGATCCGGCGTCAATTGCACCATCTGCTGCTTCGGCCCGGTCTCGCTCTTGACCTCGCCTGCTGCCGGCGGCCCCGCCTCTGCCATTGCCTGCGGCCGGCTCTGTGCGTTCACAAGGTGGTAGGCAACGCCGCCGGCGATCAGGAGGAGGCCACAGAGCAGGGCAATCGGAGCAAACCGCATAGTGAACCCCCTTCGGCAATACGCGCTGCACAGGTCGGCCGCGCCGGGTGCAGGACACCCCCGTTCCAGCTCGTGGACCAATGCTCAGGCTTTACTGGTAGCGGGTTGGACCGGTACGCACAACGCCGAGCCGCCTGCGCTGGGCGGGTGTCGAGACGCCCGCATGGTGTGGCGCCCGGGCAGAAAATAAAAGCGAGGGCAACCACGCCTGGGCGCGGCTGCCCTCGCAAGTCTCTCCGGCTGCTCCAATTGCAATGCTGGCAGCCGGAGCCGCGGCACTCGCGGACTATGAGGGAGGGAAGCCTGGAATGCCGCAACGGCCTCGCACGGGGGAGACGAGGCCGACACCTTACATAGGTAGCCCCGGCGAGGATTCCATACCCCCAATGCAAGCTCGGGAGGCAGAAAAAGAGCTCGAGCCGCAGTGCGCTCCGGCGGTCACGCGCCTGCAACGGAAGGGCAGTTTCCGCGACGCAGGGCGGGCCTGCGCGGGCTTGCCGTCCTTGTGGGGCCCAAGGTGGCCCCGGCAGCTTGCGGGCTTCCCTGACCCCCCAGGCCCCCTACACGCGATTCAGTGTTCTGCAACCACGCTGGCCGGCACTTGCCGGGACAAGTCGGCCGCGGCGGGACGGGGACGACTGCGAGGGCTCGATTGAGGCTCCCTTCGGGCGCCTCTCAGACGACCTGGTTCAGCAGCGGCTGGCCGCGCCGCAGGCGCTCCAGGTTCTCGAGCAGGATGTCGATCACCCCGTCCTCGTAGCTCTGCGTCTCGCCTGCGGTGTGGGGCGTGAGGAGCACGTTGGGCAGCGACCACAGCGGCGAGGAGGAGGGCAGCGGCTCCTCGACGGTCACGTCGAGGCCCGCAGCGGCGATGCGGCCCTCCTGCAGCGCGTGGATCAGCGCCGGCTCGTCGACGATGCGGCCGCGCGCGACGTTGACCAGATGGGCCGTCGGCCGCATGGCGGCGAGCGCGGCGGCGTCGATCAGGCTCTCCGTCTCGGGGGTCAGCGGGCAGGTGAGCGCGACGATGTCCGCCTCACCCAGCATCTCGTGCAGCCGGTCGTTGCCGGCGACGGCGTCGACGCCGGCCGCCCCGGTCGCGGGGTCGCGCTTGGTGGCGATGACGCGCATGCCGAAGGCCCGGCCCAGATGCGCAAGCCGCGCGCCGATGCGGCCCAGCCCGACCACCAGCAGGGTCCTGCCGGTCAGCTGGTCCTCGCGCGCTGCAATGTCGGAGATCATGCCGCGCCAATGCTTGGCGCGCTGGTTGTCGCGCGCCTCGGGCAGGCGGCGCCTGAGCGCCAGGATGAGCGCCATGGCGTGCTGGGCCACCGCCTCGGCATTGACGCCCGCCGCGCTGGCGAGGCGGATGCCCGAGGCGCGCAGCACGTCCTTGTCGTACCAGTCGGTCCCCGAGCTGATCGACTGGATGAGCTTGAGCTTCCCGGCGCTGCGGGCAAGCTCGTTCCTCCACAGCATGGAGACCACCAGCACGTCCGACAGGGGCAGCTCCCTGGCGAGGCCCTCGGCCGAGTCCACCTGGACGTGGGCGATGCCGGTGTTGCGCAACGCGAACCGCTCGGCCATGCGGTAGGCACTGTGCGCAAAGCAGATGCGAAGCTCGTCGTTGGGCGGAAGCATGGGCTGGGGCTGGCAGGTTGTGGAAATGGCTCGCCCGCGACGTTAGCCCAAGCGGACCGTTGTGTCGTCGCCAACCGCCGCAGAGCGGGTGGCAGCTGACATGATTGCGCTGCTTGACGGAGCGGTCGGCGACGCCTACATTCCCGCACAACGATGGCGGAGCATCCGCCAACCCACATTGAAAAGAGGGCGTGGGTCATGACCCGCAAGACCGGCGCGTCCGTCGAAAAGATCAAGGATTTCACGTCGCTGGCGGATCACGACGCCAGCACCCTCAAAGAGGGGCACGTGACGCTGCTCAAGTTCGACAGCTACACAATTCGCCGTGTCATCTACAGGGCGGAGCCGTTCTACTCGGTCGTGGACGCTGTCGGCGCTCTTACCGAAAGCAAGGACGCCGGGGGATACTGGCGGAACACCAAGAAGCGGATGCAAGAAGAGGAGGGAGCTCATGAAGCCGTAACAAATTGTTACGGGTTGAAGCTGCCGGCGCTGGACGGAAAGGCACGTATCACGGACTGCGCCAACATCGAGACGATGTTCCGCGTCATCCAGTCAATCCCGTCCAAGAAGGCGGAGCCCTTCAAGCAGTGGCTGGCGAAGGTCGGTTTCGAGCGCATTCGTGAGACGGCCGAGCCATCGCGCCTGGCAAGGCGCATGGTTCAGACCTATCGCGATCTCGGCTACTCCGACGACTGGATAGATGACCGCTTGCGGCAGGCGGTCGCCGATGCGCAATGGGACGAGGAGTTGGGTGTCCGCGGCGTCAAGGAGCAGAGCAAGGCGCCCGTCCGCGCCGCCGCGCATGAGGAGGCGTTCGGCATCACGTTGAAGAAGCACCGCGCGGTGAAGGGTGCGGCCGAAACCAGCGATCTGCCCGACCGCATGAACAACATCGAGCTGTTGATCGACCGTCTCGCCAAGACGGCAGGCACTGAGATCATGCGGGCGCGCGATACCCAGGAGCACGGCGAGACGAGGCAGGCTGCTCTCGATGGGGCCAAGATCGCCGGCGATGCCCGCAAGGGCATTGAGAGTCAGACAAAGCGATCCATCATCACCAGGGGGCGTGACCTTCCCACGATCGGGCAGGATCGGAAGAAGTAGGGAAGTAGGCAGTGCATTTCCCCCGCTGCCGTACTGTCCCTATTGCCTTACTCCCCTGCTAGAACGCGCGCAGCGGGAAATAGCGCAGCAGCAGCTCCTCGTAGCGGCCGCTCTGGCGCAGGCGCTTCAGGGCGGTGTTGATCATGGCCTTGAGCTGCACGTCGTCGCGGTTGACGGCGATGCCGATGCCGTCGCCGAAGTACTTGGGCTCGGCGAACGGCCCGCCTTTGAACTCGCAGCAGGCCCTGGACGCGGTGCCGTTGAGCCAGAACGCCAGGCCGATGGCGTCGTCGAACAGGAGGTCGACGGCGCCGGCGACGAGCGCATCGCGGGCAAGCTCGGGCGTCTCGTAGACCTTGAGCGAGCTGTCGCGGAAGAACGTGCGCAGGTAGGCCTCGTGCGCGGTGCCCTTGGCGACGGCGATGCGCTTGCCGTCGAGGCCCTCCGGCGTCGCGTCGAGCGGCCTGCCGCCGCGCTTGCCGGCGAAGCGCCCGGGCGTGATGTAGTAGGGCTCGCTGAAATCGACGATCTTCAGGGCATTCGGGGTGGCGGCGTGGGAGGCGATGACGGCGTCGGCCTCGCCCTTCTTCAGCGCTGGCAGCAGCTCCGCCCACGGCCGGACCTGGATATCGCACGCGGCGGCCAGCTCCAGGCAGACCGCGCGCGCAATGTCGATGTTGAAGCCGGTGAGGACGCTGTCCTCGTCGTAGTAGTGGAACGGCGGAAAGTCGCTGTCGGTCAGGAAGCGGATGGCGACGCGCCGCGGCGGCTCGCGCTCCTCCTCCTCGGCCTGCGGTCCGGGAGGCTGCGCGCCGGCAGGCCCCGGCGGCAGCGCGATCAGCGCGAGCCAGACCAGGAAAATGCTGGACGCCATACGCATCATCTGTGCTAAGCTCATTCGTGTGCGGCCTACGAGCGGCGTTGGGGCGTCGGATGGCCAGGGCTGAGGAACGGCGTGTGCGTCATCGAGCGCTGGGCACAGCAACCGAGTCTGCGCGCATCATAGCGCCTGTCCCGCCCTTGCAACAGCGCCTTGCGGGCGTTGTGCCGGCTCTACCCGCCAGGGACCAGTACAACTTTCTCCTCCGCCACGGCATCGATGCCGAGACCCTGCAGCGGGCGAGGGCGGAGGCCGGCCGTTGCGGCGTGGCGATACACGAGGCGCTGCTGGCGAGCGGTGCGCTGTCGCCGGCGGCCTACGCCTCGGCCCTGGCTGGCAGCCTCGGCGTGCCGCCGGCCGGCTGGCGCACGGTGTTCGACCTCAGGACCGCCGAGGACGGCGATCTGGACGGCCTCGGACTGCCCGCCCGCATCGCCGGCCGGCCGTGCCGCGTGCTGTGCGCGGACAGCGGCACGCCCGAGGTCCTGCGCGAGCGGGTGGCCGCGTTGCAGGCGCGCGGGCTGGAGGTGGCGCTGGCGCCGCGGTTTCGCATCGAGGCGGCACTCGAGAGGTATTGCAAACCTGAGCGCATCGACCTGGCCGCGCGCGGTCTCTACCGGCAGAGACCGGCGAGCTCGGCCGGCGGCACCATGATCTGGACCTGGCAGCTGGTTGCGGCGGCGATCGCCGTCGGGCTCGTCATCGGCGGCGTCTCCACCTCGCCGGAGGCTACCATCGGCGCCCTCGCCGGCGTGGTGGCGCTTCCCTTCCTGTGCGTGACCCTGCTGCGGGTTGCGGCGTTGCGTGAAATCGCGTTCGCCGCGCGTAGCGGCCGGCGCGAGCCGGCGCGGAGCCTGCCTGCCCTCGCCGATCGGCAGCTGCCGGTCTACTCGGTGCTGGTGCCGCTGTTCAGCGAGGCCAATGTGCTGGCGGACCTCGTGCGCGCGCTCGGTGCCCTCGACTATCCGCGCGCGAAGCTCGAGATCCTGCTCATCCTGGAGGAGTCAGACCTCGAGACGCAGGCGGCGCTGCTGGCGCTCGGGCCGCCGCCTCCCTTTCGCACCATCGTCGTTCCCGCAGGGGAGCCGCGCACCAAGCCGAAGGCGCTCAACTACGCGCTGCAATTCGCGCGCGGCGAGTATGTCGTGGTGTACGACGCGGAGGACCGGCCGCAGCCCGACCAGCTGCGCCGTGCGCTGGAGACGTTCCGGCGCCATCCGCCCGACCTGGGCTGTGTGCAGGCGCAGCTCAACATCTACAATGCGCGGGAGAGCTGGTTCACGCGCCAGTTCACGGTGGAATACTCGGCGCTGTTCGACGGCATCCTGCCGGCGCTGGCGCGGCTGCGCCTGCCGGTCCCGCTGGGCGGCACGTCGAACCACTTCCCGCGCGAGGTGCTCCTCGCCGCGGGTGGCTGGGACCCCTTCAACGTCACGGAGGATGCCGATCTGGGCTTCCGCCTGGCGCGGCAGGGCTGGCGCACCACGGTGCTGGCGTCGACCACCTGGGAGGAGGCGCCGATCCGCTTCGGCCAGTGGTTCAAGCAGCGCAGCCGGTGGCTGAAAGGATGGATGCAGACGTATCTGGTGCATACCCGCCAGCCCTGGAGACTCAGCGCCGAGCTCGGCGTGCGCGGCGCGCTCGGGTTCCACGCCGTGATGGGCGGGCTCGTGCTGTCGGCGCTGGTGCACCCGCTGTTCTATGCGCTGCTCGCCTGGCATGCCCTGTCGGGTGAGCTGCTCGCGCCGGCGGACACCTTCGCGGGTGCCGCCTTGTGGACCATCGCCTGGATCAACCTGGCCGCCGGCTACCTGATGTCGATCTGCGTCGGGGCCATGAGCGCGCTGCGCCGGGGGCAGCCGCGGCTGGCGCTGTCGGCGCTTCTCATGCCGCTGTGCTGGCTCCTGGTGTCGGCCGCGGCCTACCGGGCTTTGTACCAGCTCGGGCGGGACCCCTACTTCTGGGAGAAGACCGAGCACGGCATGCGGCCGGGCTCGTCCGTACGCGGCCGGTGACCGGCGCGGCGCGCCAGCTGCAGCTCGTCATCCTCGATGCCTGCCGCGACAATCCGTTCGTGCCGCGCATGATCCAGGCGGGCGGCAGCGCGCACCGGCGGGACGCGCGGCCTCGCCCGCATCGAGCCCGCCCATTCCAACCTCTACGTCGCCTGCGCCGCCCGCCACGGCAAGGTGCCGCTCGCCAGAGCCGGCGGGAACAGCCCCTGCGCCAAGGCTCTGCTGAAGCATCTGGGGCAGTCCGGCCTCGAGCTCGGCATCTTCTTCCGCCGTGTGCGGGCCGATGTGCTCGCCGAGACGGCGGCAGGCAGCGGCCGTTCGAGTGCGGCTCGCTCACCGACGAGAACCTGTTCTACAGGCCGCCGCCGCGATAGCTGGCGCGGCGAGGCGTCAGAGCGCGGGGGAAGGCTGGGGCTCCTCTCCGAGCCAGAAGGCGAGGGGGATCGTCAGCAGGGTAAGCACGGCGATGGCCACGATGGCGGCGGGGATGCCGACGACATCGCCCAGGAGGCCGCTGATGGGGGGCGCGAGGGCCGCCGTGCCGATCGTCACCGTGTAGAAGACGCTGAGCGCGTGCGTGCGCCGCTCCGGCGCCACGTAGGCGGGCACCGATCCGTAGATCACGGTGGTGACGCCGTTGAGGGCGATGCCCAGCACAGGCAGGACGGCCAGCACGAGGGTGAGCGGCAGGAGCAGGATCGCGATTATGCCGACGGCCGCAAGGGCCTGGGCGAGGACCACGGTGGCCGGCGTGCCGATCCGTCGCGCGACGGAGGCGCAGGCGAGCTTGCCGACCGCGCCGCCGATGAAGATCAGCGTCAGGGCGACGCCCGCGGTCGTGGCGGCCGCGCCCTTGGCGATCAGGAGAAACGGCAGGAGCACGAGCAACCCGCCGCGCACCACGCTGTCGGCGATGCCGAAGGCGACGAGCACGCGAAATCCGAGCCGCGCGGGTGCACTCCCGGCCGGCGCTCCGGTGGCCTCGCCGGCGGAGCTCTGCGGTGCGGCGCGCTCGGGTGCCAGCTGCGGTGCCAGCAGGTAGATCGGCAGCGCCATGACGATACCGACGAGCCCGAACAGCGCGTAGGCCGGCCGCCAGGCCATGAACAGGATCAGCAGCGCCGCCAGGGCAGGAATGAGGACCTTGCCGATGTCGCCAGCGAAATTGTAGGCGCCGAAGGCCGAGAGCGAGCGCGCTCCCGTGAAGGTGCGGGTCACCAGCGCCGAGCCGATGGGATGCTGCGTCGCGGCGCCGAGGCCGCCGAGGAACAGGGCGGCCAGCAGCCACCAGTAGCCGTCGCCGATGCCGGCGAGGCAGTAGCACAGCCCGGCAAGCGCCGTCCCGAGAGCCAGCACGGCGGCCCCGCCGAAGCGCGCCGCGGCCCGCGAGGCCGGGATCTGCAGGCTCGCCATGGTGCCGGTGTAGACCATCCGCAGTGTCCCGACGGCGGCGTAGCTGAGCGCGAGCTCCGCCTGCCAGATCGGCAGCGCCACCCAGATGAGATCGGTGAAGCCGTCGTGCAGCACGTGCGCGCCGCAGGCCACGCCCAGCGCGCGCCGCTCGCGCTGCTTGGCAGCGGCCGCATCGGCAGGGACGCCGGGATCGACCGGTGCTGCAATCGCCATGGCGGGCCGTCATCTTGCTGTCACAAAACGTTCACACTTACCATCCGCAGGGCCGCGGAGCCAGCCGACTGGGGCCTGGTGCGGACGGGCAAGAGACTGTGCAGAGGGCCACAGGCCACCGCCCTTGGGCAATGGGGGTTACGGCCGGTGGGCCACATGCACACTGGGGTGAATTGCAAGGTCCTCCCCGCAAGTTGTGTCATGGCGAAGACGCGGCGAGGACGTGCCTCCGCCATGAGCGCCGCATGGATTGCAGTGCACCAACGGTGGCAACGCCGACCGGGAGGGCAGCCCCGCAGCTGCACGGCCGCCCCTCAGCGCGCTGCGAAAGCCTCGAGATCGGCGCGCGAGGGCAGGCCGGCGCGCGAGCCGAGACGCCGGCACTTGAGCGCCGCGGCGGCGGACGCCAGGCGGGCGCTCTCCGCTATCGGTCGCCCCTCCGCCAGCATCAGGGCAAAAGTGCCGTGGAAGGCGTCGCCGGCGCCCGTCGTGTCGGTCACGCTGACACTGTAGGCCGGCACCTGGCCGTCGCCCCCGCCGCGCTCGCGCCACAGGTAGCCGGCGCTGCCGAGCGTGACGCCGGCATGCCTGGGCCCCAGCGCCAGGACATGCTCCAGGCGCTCGGCGTCGCTGCCGACGGTGGCGAGCTCGCGCAAGGCGGGCTCGGACAGTATGGCATAGTCGGTGAGCCGCAACAGGTCCGAGAGGGCCTCGCGCGCGCCGAGGTCCACGTCGAGCACCGTGGGCACGCCGTCCTTGCGCGCCCGGCCGAATACCGTGCGCACGCCTTCGAGCCACCTGATGTCGCCCAGCACCGCGTTGGCGGCCTTGATGCGCTCCAGCGGCAGCCAGCTCGTCCCCGACGGCATGCCGGCGTCGCGCTGGCCCACGATCAGCCGCTCGCCCTTGTCGTCGACGATGATCGCCGAGGTCGAGGAGCGCGTGCCCTCGAACGCCTGGACGTAGCGCACGTCGACGTGCTCGGCCCGGAGCCCGGCGCGGATCGCCTGGGCGGCGGCATCGTCACCGACCCGGCTCCACAGCTCCGCCTTGCCGCCGAGCCTCGCAATGGCCACCGCGGCGTTGGCGGCCATCCCGCCGCCGACCTCGATATGCTCGAGCGCGCGCACCTTGGTGGGGTGCGGCGGAAACGCCTCGATGCGGTAGATGCGATCCAGCGCCGCATGTCCGACACAGATAATGTGCTTCGTTGCTGCCATACGCCGTGTCGCGTTTGCGCCATCTCAAAGCGCCCCCGAGCCTGTCCCGGCCCCACGATAGTCATTGCTGCGCCTGGGGAAAAGGCCATTGCGGTCCCGGATGGTGAAATATCGCCGGGGCCTGATCCAAACGCCACCCGCGACCGTACACCTTTGCATCAGGGCTCAACGGTCAGCTATGGTCGGCCTCTCACTCATTCCCGTATCGGGCGGGAAACCCCCGCTCACTGCTCACAAAGGCATCATGGCAGACCTGTTGCGGCGCATAGCCGAGCGGGCGGACCCGGCGGCTTTTCGCGAGCTTTACGAAGCCTTTGGGCCGCGCGTGAAGGCCTATATGATGCGCCGCGGCGCCGATGCCGGCACGGCGGAGGACCTGGCCCAGGAGACCTTGCTCACGGTGTGGCGCAAGGCGGCGCTCTATGCCCACGACAAGGGCAGCATGACCACCTGGGTGTTCGCGATCGCGCGCAACCTCAGAATCGACCGCCTGCGCCGCGAGATGCCCTGGCAGGAGCTGCCCGAAGGACGGCTGGCGGAGCCCTCCGGCGACCCGCTGCCGGACGAGGCGATGGCCGAGAAGCAGCGCCAGCAGCGGGTGCAGGCGGCGCTCGCCGGGCTGCCGGACGAGCAAAAGGAGGTGGTGGCGCTCGCCTACCTCGAGGGCCTGTCGCACAGCGAGATCGCGCAGCGTCTGGGCATGCCGCTGGGCACGGTGAAATCGCGCATGCGCATTGCCTACCAGAAGATCCGCTTGGTGCTCGAGGGCGTCGAATGACCATCACCCGGCACCTCGACGATGCGACCCTGATGAGCTTCGCCGCCGGCTCGCTGCCTCCGGTGCTTGCCGCCGTCGCCGCCGCGCATGTGGCGTTGTGCCCGCGCTGCCGCGCCGAGGTGGCGTTCCTGGAGCGCGTGGGCGGGGCGCTGCTCGCCGATCTGCCGATGGCGGCCATGGCGCATCCCGAGCCGGCCATGCCGGCGATCGAGCGTCCGCAGGGTGCGTCCGCGTCCGCTCCAGCCGAGGAGCTTCCCGGCCCCCTCGTGCGCCTGGTCGGCGCCAACCTCGATGCCGTGCGCTGGCGCTGGATCTCGCCCGGCCTGTGGCACCGGCCATTGCCGGTCGGCGGACCGGGTGCATTGCAGCTGCTCAAGGGCTCTCCGGGAGTGAGGGTGCCGGAGCACGCGCACGGTGGCAGCGAGCTCACTTTGGTGCTGCGTGGCGCACTCATCGACAGGACCGGCCGCTACGGCCCCGGCGACGTTGCCGATGTCGACGAGGAGATCGAGCGGCACGCGCCGGCCGCCGACCCGGATGCGGGCTGCATCTGCGTGGTCGCCAACGAGCAGCCGAGCCGGTTTCGCAACCGGCTGGCGCGGCTGCTGCAGCCCTGGCACGGCCTTTAGCCGGGCAATCGGACAGACGATCCTGTCGCGCACCGTCTCCTCACGCCGGCGGCGGCGCTGAGCGGCCGGCCTGACGATCCCGGCAGCCTCCGCACCTTCCACGACGTCACGCTCGATTGCACCCACGCGTCCGGTGCATCCGTGTGCGCATGTATGGACCGCATTAGCATAGGACCAAAGAGGTCTTGTAAGCGCTCCTTGGTCCGGCTAGCCTTTTCATCGGGTCATCGTATAACCTGCTCTTTGTGCGGGTTCCGTCGCAAGAACAATGAACGAATGCCTGCGCATCGAGACCCACGATGCGCCGGGCTCTGGGAGGAGGAGCAAGCATGTCGAGACGTGCAGCGGGCGTATTCGCCATTGCCCTTGCCTTGTTGGCGGCGGGGTTTCTGCTCGCCCAGCGTGGGCCTGCGGTATCGCAGACATCGACCACGAAGTTCGTGCTCAAGGGCCAGTCCTCGCATCCGGCGGCGTCCAATTTCCACCTGATCTTCAAGCTCTGGGCGGAGACGGTGGAGAAGATGTCGGCCGGCAGGCTTAAGGTTCAGACGCTGCCCGCAGGCGCCATCGTTCCGGCCTTTGAGGTGTTCGATGCCACGTCCAAGGGCGTGCTCGACGTCGGCATGGCGCCCTTCGGCTACATTGCGGGCCGGCACACGGCCACGATCCCCATGTCGCATGGGCCTCTGTTCGGGATGGACGGTCAGGACTACTTCGGCTGGTACTATGACGGCGGCGGCACGACGCTCCTGGAGGAGTTCTTTCGCGATGTCATCAAGCTCAATGTCGTAGGCTTCCCGATCCCGACCGACTATCCGCAGGGCCTCGGCTGGTTCAAGAAGGAAATCAAGAGCCTGGCCGATCTGAAGGGCATGAAGTATCGCATCTACGGTATCGGTGCCGAGACCTACGGGCGGCTGGGCGTCTCCGTGGTGACAATCCCCGGCGGCGAGATCGTGCCGGCGCTCGAGCGCGGCGTCATCGAAGGCGCCGAATGGATCAACTGCCTGGAGGACAGGAAGCTCGGGCTGCACAAGATCGCCAAGCACTACTACACGCCGGGCATGCACGAGCCGGTGACCGGCGGTCAGCTCATGTTCAATGGCGACCTTTGGAAGAAGCTCCCCGACGACCTCAAGGAGATCGTCAAGGTGGCGTCGGTGTACGCCACGACGATGCGCAACTTCGCCTTCAACCGCGAGACGGCCGAGGCCTGTCAGCAGCTGCTCAAGGAAGGCGTGCAGATCCACCGCACACCCGACGACGTGCTGACAAACTTCCTCACCGAATGGGAGAAGATCCAGGCCGAGTATGCCGCCAAGGATCCCTTCTACAGGAAGGTGATCGAGAGCCAGAAGGCGTACGCCTCCCAGATCGTGCCGTTCAAGCTCTCCTGGTTCCCGCCCTACGAGTTCGCGGGCAACTACTACTGGAAGGACAAGGTCTACCGCAGCAAGTAGTGCAACGGATCTGACCGACCGCGGCGGGCGCCAGGGTGGACATCCGGCGCCCGCCGCAACCCCGCTCCTTGCGGAGCGCGAGCTCCCACGCGTGCGGAGGCGGCCGCTGCCGCGGGCGTCGGCATAAGGGAGGGCACAGGGTGGCATCGACGCCTCCAGACACCGGGGCGCTCGCGGACGTTACGAAGGGCGACTTTCCGGCGGCCTTCTACGCCGTCATCCGCGGCATCGACCGCTTCTCGGACATCGTCGGCAGGCTGGTCGCGCTGGCGATGATCTTCCTGATGGCCATCATCACCTACGAGGTCTGCGCCCGCTATGTCTTCAATGCGCCGACCGTGTGGGTCTACGAGTTCGAGCTACATGGCGAACGGGGCCGCCTTCATGCTCGGCTGCGGCTATGCGCTGCTCAAGGGCGCGCATGTGCGCACCGACATCTTCTGGGAGGGCTACTCGGAGCGGAAGAAAGGGGTCATCGATCTGCTTTCCTATCTCGTCCTGTTCTTCCCCGCGATGATCACCCTGATGACGATCAGCATCGGCGACGCCCTGCTCTCCTTCGAGGTCGGTGAGCGCTCGCAGGAAAGCGTGTGGCGCGCCATCATGTGGCCGTTCCGCGCCTCGATCCCGCTGGCGGCGCTGCTGTTCATGATCCAGGGCCTCTCCGAGGCGCTCAAGTGCATCTACCAGATCCGCTTCGGGCGCGAGTTCGCGCATAGGGAAAAGCTTGAAGTATGACCGGCTTCGAGCTTCCCTTCGCGGACCTGCTCGGCATGACGAGCCTCGAGCTGCTCGGGGTGATCATGCTGGTGGTGATGCTGTTCGCCATCTTCATCGGCCTGCCGATCAGCTTCACCCTGCTCTTCCTGGCACTGATCTTCGGCTACGTCGGGCTCGGGGTCAGGGTCTTCAACCTGACCTACCTGCAGACCTACGGTCTCATGAAGCAGGACGAGTTCGTCGCCGTGCCGATGTTCATCCTGATGGGCTACATCTGCGACCAGGGCGGCCTCATGGAGCGCCTGTTCAAGGCGTTCAGGGACCTGTTCGCGCCGGTGCGCGGCTCGCTCTATCTCGTGGTGATCACCACTGCCACCCTGTTCGGCATCGCCGCGGGCACGGTGGGCGCGACGGTGACGCTGCTCGGCATCATGGCCGGGCCCATGATGATCCGCGCCGGCTACGACGTGCGCATGTCGGCTGGCGCCATCGCCGCCGGCGGCACGCTCGGCATCCTGATCCCGCCGTCGGTCATGCTGGTCGTAATGGCGCCGGTGCTGGACATCTCGATCATCGATCTCTACGCGGCCGCATTCGGTCCGGGCTTCCTGCTCTCGGCGATGTACATCGCCTACACCATGGGCCGCAGCTTCCTCAACCCGAAGCTCGGACCGCCCGTGCCCAAGGCGGAGCGGGTGCACTCCGCGGGCGCGGTGCTGTGGGAGTGCCTGGTGGGGCTGGTCCCGGTCACGGTGCTGACGATCCTCACGCTCGGCGCCATCCTCGCCGGGCTGACGACGGCGTCGGAGGCGGCGGCGATGGGCGCAGTCGGCGCGATCGTGCTCGTCATCCTCTACGGCAAGTTCACCTGGAAGGGGCTCTTCAACGCCTGCAACCTGACGCTTGCGACCACCAGCATGGTGCTGTTCCTCGCCGTCGCCTCCAACGTGTTCGGCGCGGTGTTCGCCTGGCTCGGCACCGCCACCTGGATCACCAACACGCTGCTCGCAGCACCGCTGCCGGCGTGGGGCACCATGACGCTCCTGCTGGCGCTCATCTTCCTGCTCGGCTGGCCGTTCGAGTGGCCGGCGATCGTGCTGATCTTCCTGCCCCTGCTTGCCCCGGTGGCCAAGGGCCTGGGCTACGACATGGTATGGTTCGGCTGCATCGTCGCCGTGGTGCTGCAGACCGCGTTCCTGTCCCCGCCGGTGGCGATGTCGGCCTATTACCTCAAGCAGGTGGTCAGGGAGTGGAATCTGCGGCTCATCTACCGCGGCATGGCCGACTTCATGGTGATCCAGGTGATCTGCGTGGTGCTCGTGCTGATCTTCCCGTCGATTGCCATGTGGTTCCCGAACTGGCTGCAGGAGCGCCGCAACGCGGCCCGCTCCGCGCAGATAGAGCGAATAGAGCAGCCACCGTCCTCGAGCGGCGCGCTGCGCGCGGCCGGCGTCAGGATCGACAATCGCGCGCTTGATGCTCCCGCCGCGCGCCGCGAAGGCCAGCAGTCGGGGCCCTGACCGCAGCCGGTGCCTCGAGGGCAGACGCGCCGACAGCTCCGGCGGCCTGGGCCGATCGCCCCGTTGCCGGAGCGATCGTCTCGATCAGTCGTCGTCCTCGATCGCCTCCTGGATGAACTCGACGATCTGCTGCTCGCCGACCGCCTGGGACTCGACCGGCCATTCCACGAGCACGGTCTCGCCCTGCTTGAAGACCACCTTGAAGGGAGCCTCGCCCCCCGGATTCGACACAACATCCGCTGTCACGAACGCCATGTAGGCCTCCATCCTTCGCGCCAAAGCGAGCACGACCTGCACCCGCCGGCGGCCATGAGTTCAAGCGGCCCAGACCCTGGGCTCGCGTTGCTTGTCCACATCCCTGCCGGTACCTCAGCAAAGTTTCCTCGTTAGGCCAACGTTCGGCCAGAGGCCCACCCGTCTGCTTTCGATGCCTTGTTGCCAGACGCCCAGTCGTGGCACGGCAAGGCTCCTGCCGCTCGCGCTGCAGTCGGCGTCGTCCGTCTTTCACTCGGTCTTTCAGTCGGGGGCATTCGCGCAAGCCGTGGGGCAAGGAGACACCATGGGTCAGCCGACGCAACGGATCATCGAAGCCAACAACATCCGTATCAATATCGCCGAGCAGGGAAGCGGCCCGCTCGTCGTGCTCTGCCACGGCTTTCCGGAAAGCTGGTATTCGTGGCGTCATCAGATGCGCGCGCTGGCCGAAGCCGGCTTCCATGCCGTGGCGCCCGACATGCGCGGCTACGGCAAGAGCGACCGACCGGAGGCCATCGACCAGTACACCATCTTCCATCTGGTCGGCGACCTCGTCGGCGTGCTCGATGCGCTCGATGCCAAAAGCGCGGTCGTCGTCGGCCACGACGTGGGCGCGAGCGTGGCGTGGCAGGCCGCACAAATGCGCCCGGATCGCGTCCGCGCCGTCGTCGGGCTCAGCGTCCCGTTCCGGCCGCGGGCGACGGTGCGGCCGACGAGCGCCATGCCGCGGACCGCAGATGCCGAATTCTACATGCTCTACTTCCAGGAGCCCGGTGTCGCCGAGGCAGAGCTCGAACGCGATCCGCGCTCCACGCTGCGCAACATGCTGTTCGGCGCATCCGGCGAGGGCGTTGCCGCGGCACGCGCCGCGGCTGCGGGAAGCGGCGCCGCGCCGAATCTGGGCATGGTGCCGAAGGGTGGGCGCTTCCTGCGCGGTCCGCGCTCACCGGCAAGGCTGCCGGCCTGGCTCACCGAAGCGGACGTGGACTTCTACGCTGGCGAATTCAATCGGAGCGGCTTCCGCGGCCCCCTGAGCTACTACCGCAATCTCGATCGCAACTGGGAAATCCAGGCCGCACTTTCCGGGGCGCAGGTCACCGTGCCCGCGCTCTACATTGCGGGGGATCGCGACTTCATCGTGTCATTCCCGGGCATGGACCAGCTCGTCGCGAACCTGAAGCATTTCGTTCCGGGATTGCGGAAGGCGCAGATGCTCCCCGGATGCGGGCACTGGACGCAGCAGGAGCGCGCGGTGGAAGTCAACGCCGCCCTGATCGAGTTCCTCCGGAGTCTTCCGGGCTAGCGGGGTGCTTGGACCCGAAGAGGCGTGACGCCACCGCCTGCGATCGAGGTCTGCGTGCGGACCCTGCTGCGCCTGCTCACGGCAGAAATTGGCACATCCCCCGGTGCCCGTCCGTCAGGTTCCGGGGCATGGCTGCCTTTGGCGGGCATGCTCGGGTCGGGCCGACAGCAAGCCTCTGCTCAGCGCTCTCGACCCATCCGAAGGATGGCTTGTTGACGGCGACCCGCGCGCCTCGGATCGAGTCAGCGTTGCGCCTCGCTCCAGGTGCGGGCCGCCGCCAGGATCACCGCCAGGGCATCGACGGTGCCGTTGGCGTCGCCCTTCTCGAAATCGCCCGCCACACGCGCCATCTGGTTGGTGACATGGGCGAAACAGATGACGGGCTTGCGGCGGGCAGCGGCGAAGGCATAGAGGGCGGCGGCTTCCATTTCGACGCCCAGCAGGCCGCGCGCCTGCATGCCGTCGATTGCCTCGGCGGTTTCCCGAAACGGAGCGTCCGTGGTCCAGGTTGCGCCGCGCACGACGGGGACCTGCAAATCCCGGAACGCCCCATCGAGAAGGCCGAGCAGAGCCGCATCGGCGTGGCTGAGCTCCGCGGCCGGCAGGTAATGGTAGCTGGTGCCCTCGTCGCGCAGCGCCTTGTCGATGAGAACGAAATAGGGCGGCGGGCCGAGCTGCGCGAGCTGACCGGCCGAGGTCATGCTGATCAGCAGCCTGCATCCGGATGCGAACAGCTCCTCCGCAATCAGGACCGCGAACGGGGCGCCGACCGCGCAGCCGATCAGGCCGAGCTCGATGCCTTCCACGGAAACGCGGTACAGCTCGGTATGATAGCAGGCCCAAGAGGGATCGGCGTGCGCCCGCTCGTCCCGCCTCAGCTGGCGAACGATGTCGCCGTCGGGGTCGAGCACACAGATCGCCGGGACGCCTGCGGCCTCGACGCCTTTCTGCCGCCGCGCCTCCCGGAGCAGATTCTCGGGGGTGAAAGCCGAGGGCGCATCGTATCGCTTGCGGGCCAGGATCGGCGGTACTTCGGCAGATGGCATAGAGCGGTCTCAGCTGTGCTGGTCGAAACCATGTGCTGCCGGTCCGGCTTTCGGCCGACCACGGCGACAAGAGCCGCCCCTATGGTCGTGCGCTGGCCGAGCCAGGCATCGCATCGGGCTAACAGGGCGGCAGCCACGGCACAAGGCGGATAGAAGATGGCCCCGCGAATCGCTGTCACCTCGAGGCACCCGCGGATCCCCAATGCCCGCTCGACGGGTTGCCGAAGTGGTCTTGCAGGAATGGCCGCATGGCCGCGGCAACCGCAGGATCAATCGGCGTGCTCGCATTGCAATCGAGATAGATCAGCTGCATCGTCAGAACACCAAGACCTTGTCAGCCTCGATGGCGGCCTCGGCCAGCGCGTCCATGGTGCTGCGGTGCGCCCCTTCCATGATCTCGCCCTCGCCCAGGCCGCGTGCATCCATGCAGGTCCCGCACAGCAGAACGCGGCCCTTGCCGGCTAGCACCCGCTTCAGCATGCGCTCGACGTTGTAGAAGCCCTCGGGCGTCCTCTGTCCGCATCTCGCTGCCAGCACCGCATCACCCATCAGGAACAGCGTGACCTCCGCCGCCGGGTCCTTCTTGGCCAACGCGTGGGCGAGGCGCAGGGCGTTGTAGACCCGCTCGGTGCCATAGGGTGGATCGTTGAGGATGAACAATGACTTCATGGAGTCCTCCTCACGCTCGATCGGGCGCAAGCCGATCCGCGACCGGCAGACCCGCCTCGCTCCATCGCACCATGCCGCCGCGCAAGACCCGGACATCGGAGAAGCCGGCGTCGCGCAGCAGCCCTGCCGCCCGCGCCGACCGCTTGTCCGTGTGACAGACGAGAACGACCGGCTTCGCTGCGAGGGCGCCCAGCTCCTCGAGGCGCTGCGGCAGCTCCGTCACATTCAGGTTGAGCGCCCCGCCGATGTGGCCGAGCGTGCCGGCGAACTCGTCCGCGCTGCGAACGTCGAGGACTGCAACGCCTCCGGGGCCGGCGAGAAGTCCCGCCAGCTCGCCGGCCTCGATCCAGTCCGGCTCCTCCGCATCGATCAGACGGCGAAGAAGCCGCGGCAGAAACGCCACGGCCGCGAGCAGCGCAAGGCCGATCAGCCCATAGCGGATGGCCGCATCGTTGCCGGCGACGGCCTCGCGGCCGGCGTAGCCGAGCCAGGTGTAGGCCGCGGTGCCCGGAGCCATGGAGACGAGCGAGGCGAGAGCGTACGCACGGACAGGGATGCGGGTGAGGCCGAGCGCGTAGTTGAGGAGGTTGAAGGGAACGAGCGGCACCAGCCGCATCAGGGCAACGAAGCGCCAGCCTTCGGCTTCAACGCCTGCAATGAGTTCGAGCGAGCCGGCCACCGGCCCTCCGTTTGACCCAGTCCGCCGCAACGTAGCGCGCGACCAGGAAGGCTGCCGTGGCTCCAAGCGTCGCGCCGGCGAGATTGAGGAGCGTCCCCCACACCGGACCAAACAGCACGCCGCCCGCAAGACCGAACAGGAAGCCCGGGGCAAACAGGACGGTCCCGAGCGCAAACAGAGCGACATGCCCCGCAGCCGCCCACCAGCCGGCATCGCGCACGGGGCCCAGGATGAGCGCCGGATCGAGCGTGTGCCGATCGAGCGCCAGCCAGAGCGCAGCCACGCCGATGGCAAGGGCCAGCAGCAGACGCGGAACGATGGACGGAATCCTCATTCGGATCGCTCCCGGCGGCCCAGCGCGTATCCGCGATCGTCGTCGCGGAACGGTTGCGTCAGCATGCGGTCCAGCCGCTGCTCGGCGGGGTCGCGGAACTGGTCGATGCCGATGGTCATGCCCCGATGGCCGGCCTCCGGCTGGGCGCGGTAGGTGCCGAACAGGCGATCCCACCAGGGCAGGTTGAAGCCGAAATTGCTGTTGGTCTCGCGCGCCTCGATCGAGTGGTGCACCCGATGCATGTCGGGTGTGACCACTGTCCAGCGCAGCAGGCGATCGTACCTTTCTGCTATCCTGACGTTGGCGTGGTTGAACATCGACGTGGCGTTGAGCAGGACCTCGAAGACGAGAACGGCCACAGCAGGGGTCCCGAGCGCCGCGACCACGCCGAGCTTGATGCCCATCGAAATGGCGATCTCGATCGGATGGAAGCGCGAGCCGGTGGTAACGTCGAGCTCGAGGTCGGCATGATGCATGCGGTGCAGGCGCCACAGCACCGGGACCGCGTGGAACAGCACGTGCTGCAGGTAGATGGCGAGATCGAGCAGGACCACGCCGAGCGGAACGGCCGCCCAGGCCGGGACGGCGAAGACGTTGAGGAGGCCCCAGCCTCGCGCCTCGGCCAGCAATGCGAGACCGACCGCGGTGACAGGGAACGCCAGCCGCACGAGCAGCGTATCCAGCACGACGACTGCAATGTTGCCGGGCCAGCGCTCGCCGCGGCCGAGCCGCTGCTCCCTGCGCGGCGCATGCAGCTCCCAGGCCGCCATCGCGGCCAGAATGCCCGCGAACACGGCCAGCCGGATCAGCGGCTCGTTTGATAGGAGGGTGTCGATCATGCTCATATTCAATAGATCACTTGAGTGATGTGGCGATGTCAAGCACCAATGCAAAGCGCGCGCTCTACGCGCAGTTCGCCGCCGTGGCCAAGGCGCTGGCGCACGAGCACCGCCTCGAGCTGATCGAGCTGGTCGCCCAGGGCGAGCGCAGCTCGAGGCGCTGGCCGAGGGCGTCGGCCTCTCGGTGGCCAACGCTTCCCAGCATCTGCAGCACCTGCGGCGGACTGGCCTGGTGACGGCGCGCCGGCAGGCCAGGTTCGTCCTCTATCGCCTCGCCGACGAAAAGGTGCCCGGCATGCGTGCGGCCCTGCACAAGGTGGCGGAGCGCAACCTCGGCGAGGTCGATCGCATCCTGCGCAGCTACTTCTACGAGCGGGATGCGCTCGAGCCCGTCCCGCGCCGGGACTGAAAGCAGCGCATGGGCGAGGGGTAGCCGGCTGGACCGGCACACCGAGATCGTCGCCTGCTGCCGCGGCCCCTACCGCGTCCTCGCGTTCGAGGCCGTCGCGCAGCTGCGCGCCCGCGGCTTCAGTGCGCGCCGGCTGGAGGACGGCTTCCCCGAGTGGAAGGCCGCCGGCCTGCCGGTCGAGGTCCATTCCTGCCTGCATATCCAGCTGCGGAGCGGGGCCGCCATGCGCCGCGGGCAATGTTGCAGATGCTTGCCTCGCTCCGCTTCGGCCGAGCGCCGCGTCCGGCTCGGGCCCTCTCACGGATGCCCTCCAGGAACGCCTGCGGAGGCCGCCTGATGGCCTCGAGCCCGCCGCGCGACCCGGGGCCAGGCCTGGGCTCCGGAGGCGCAGGCAAGCCCCTGGCGGGGAAAATTCGTCAGGCAGAAGCAACCTTAGATCCCGAGCAGACCTGCTGATGCCGCCCCTGCCGCGACGCGAGGTTTGAAGGCTCCGCGCCGGGTGCTAAGGACTGGCAGCAGATCGCCGATGGTTAACAACTCGGAGAGAAGAGATGCGTGTTGGCGTTGCCGGCGTTGGCCGCATGGGCGCGGCCATTGCGGCCCATCTGATGGAGGTGGGCCACGAGGTGACGGTCTGGAACCGCTCGGCGGAGAAGGTGAAGCCGCTGGCCGACGCCGGCGCCAGGGTCGCCGGCAGCCCGGCCGAGCTTGCGGGCGCGGTGGAGGCAATCATCACCATCCTCACCAACCGCGACGCGCAGGCGGCCGTCTACGAAGGCGCGTCCGGTCTGCTGGCGGGCGATGCCAAGGGCAAGCTCTTCATCGACATGAGCACGGTGCAGCCGCACGAGGCCGCGGCGCTCGCCGAGACGGTGCGCGCCAGGGGCGGCAGCTTCGTGGAGTGCCCCGTGGGTGGCACCGTCGGACCGGCGCGGCAGGGCAAGCTGCTGGGCGTTGCAGGCGCCGCCAAGGAGGACTTCGAGAAGGCGAAGCCGCTGCTCGAGCAGACGTGCCGGCGCGTGGATCTGGTGGGTCCCGTGGGTGCCGGCGCCAGCATGAAGCTTGCGCTCAACCTGCCGCTTCTCGTCTACTACCAGGCGCTGGCCGAGGCCTACGTGCTGTGCCGCCACCTCGGGCTCGACAACCAGTGGCTGATGGAGTTCCTGGCGGAGACCTCGGGCGGCCCCAACATGCTCAAGACGCGCGGGCCCGCCATCGCCGCGGCGCTCGACGGCAAGGACCCCGGCATCGCCAACTTCGATGTCGACCTGATCCGCAAGGACCTCTCGACCATGCTGGCGGAGGCCAAGACGCGCGGTGCGAGCCTGCCGCTGGTGGAGGCGGCACTCTCCGTATACGATGATGCCTCGAAGGACGGCTGGGGCAAGCGCGACGGCGCCTGCCTGCCGGCCTACTGGCCGAGCCATGCGAGGCGCTGAAAGCCGAGGTCACGGAGAACAGCCGATGAAGCTCTACAGCTACTGGCGCTCGCTCGCGACCTTTCGCGTGCGCATCGCCCTCAACCTCAAGGGGCTCGCATACGAGCAGGTCTGGGTCGATCTCGACGCCGGGGACCAGCACCAGCCGGGCTACAGAAACGTCAATCCGCAGGCGGTGATCCCCTCGCTCGTCGAGGACGATGGCACCGTGCTCTACCAGTCCATGGCCATCATGGAGTATCTCGACGAGGTCTATCCCGAGCCGCCGCTCCTGCCGGCCGATCCCAAGGGCCGGGCGCGGGTGCGGGCCCTGTCGCTGATGACGGTCGCCGACACCCATCCGCTGATCGTGCCGCGCGTGCGCAACCATCTCGCCGCCACGTGGAACGTCGACGAGGAGGGCAAGGCCGAGTGGGTGCGGCACTGGTTCGCCCAGGGGCTCGACGCCTACGAGAGCCACCTCTCCCGCGACAAGGCCACCGGCGCCTATTGCCACGGCGACACCGTGACCATGGCGGACCTGTGCCTCGTCAGCCATGTGGTCGGCTACCGGGTGTTCAAGGGCACGACCGGCAATCATCCGACGGTGGAGCGCATCGTCGAGCGCTGCCTGCAGGACGAGCGCTTCGCCAGCGCCCAGCCGCTGCGCCAGCACGGTGCGCCGAAGGGCCACTGAACGAGCGGATGGCAAGGCCCGGAGCCGGGACCCGGCGAGAGGCTGGCGGGGAGGCAGGGTGCGCCGCTCGCGTCGTCGTCGTCGGGCCGGCGCGGCCACGGAGAAAGGCAAGGAAGGCCCATGTTCACCCACTTCGAGATCGGCCGCATCGCCGGCATCCCGGTCTATCTCGACATGATGTTCGTGCTGGTGCTCATGGTGCTCACCTATCCCTACTTCACGGGCGGCACCACGCAGGCCATGTCGGCCGGTTTCATCATTGTCGTCGGCCTCCTGCTGTCGATCCTGCTGCACGAGCTGGGCCATGCCTTCGCGGGGCGCCTGTTCCGCGCCCACGTTTCGCACATCGAGCTGACGGGGCTCGGCGGCCTCGCCCACTTCGAGCGCTCGCTGCCACGCTCCGTATTCGCGCGCTCGGTGATCCATCTGGCGGGGCCCGCGGTGAATCTGGGGCTGTGGTACGCGCTCGGGGCGTTGACGCTGCAGGCCGCTCGCGCGGGGGCACCGCTGCTGGCGGAGCCGCTCGGCATCCTGGCCCGCTGGAACCTCGTGCTCATGGTGTTCAATCTGCTCCCTGCCTATCCCCTCGACGGCGGACATACGCTCGACGCCTGGCTCGGCCGGCTGCTGGGCCCGGTGTGGTCGGTGCGCATCGTCGCCGGCCTCGGCCTCGTCTGCGCCGCCGGCATCGCCTGGCTGGCGCTGCCTAGCGCCATCTTCCTCCTCCTTGTGGCCGGTTTTCTCGCCATGTGGAACTGGCAGAAGCTGCAGAGCGTCGGCGGCTGGCAGAGGTGACGCGGCGCGCCGCAGGCTACCTCCTCAGCGGTCCGGTACCTTCATCCAGTATCTACAGATAGCGCGTGCATTTGTAGAGGCGTCGCCGACGCTTTCCGGTTATCTCCTTTACGATTGCAGGAACTTGGAGGTGGTCGAGGGACTTTTGAACCGTTGGCTGTGACAGACCGAGCGCCTTGGCTGCCGAAAGGATAAGGGCCTATCCTTTAATGGGCGCGTCCGTAATAAAAGATTGCGTTGGCTGCCGCTTCCTCCTCAAGAACGCCTCGATCGCCGCCTGCGGCTCACCGGTCCTGTAGGCCTCCGACAGCGCGTCGATGCCGGCGTAGATGCCCTCCTCGACGGAGACGCGCTGCCAGCGGTTCATGAGCGACTTCTGCGCGCGGATCGCCTCGGGTGTCGCCCGGCAGATGGTGGCGATCCAGGCCTCCACCGCCGCATCGAGCTCGGCGGCCGGGGCGACCTTCTGCACGAAGCCCATCGCCAGCGCCTCCGTGGCGGAGTAGAGCGCGCCCGTCAGCAGCATCTCGCGCGTCCTGCCCCAGCCGATCAGCCCCGGCAGCAGCGCCGCCTCGATCACCGAGGGGATGCCCATGTGCACCTCGGGCATGCCGAACTGCGCCGCCTCGGCCGCACAGCGGAGGTCGCAGCTCGCCGCCACCTCCAGCCCGGCGCCCAGGCAGAAGCCGCCGATGCGGCCGATCACCGGCACCGGGCAGTCGCGAATCGCTTGGCATGCCTGGTGCAGTCTGGTGATGAACAGTCGCGCGGTGTCGGGCGTGAGCGTAGCAAGCTCATTAAGGTCGGCCCCGCCGATGAAGGCGCGGTCGCCCGCGCCGGTCAGGACAACGGCGCGCAGCCGGGCGTTTCCGGCGAGCCCGGCGAATGCGGCCTGCAACTCGAGGATGAGGTGCGTCGAGAGACAATTGAGCCGGCGCCGATCGTCGACTGTCACGAAACCGACGATCCCCTCGCCGCGTTCCGCGATCTCCACATGTATGGCCACATTCTCCATCCGTCTCTCCTGGTGCAACGGCCCCGAGTTTGCCAGATTGCGCAATGCCCCTCCAGAATCGCGTAACTCCTGAGGGCGACATCATCGCCACACCGCACCGCGGCCTGTTCATGGGCAATCGCGGCGGCGCCCTGCATCTGTCCGACCGATCGCTCGGCGCCCGCCGCTGGGCGAGCCGGCAGTGGATCTGCTGCGTGCTGGAGTTCAGGGGCCGCCACCGTGAGGTGATGCAGCCCAACCGCTACACCGAGCTGTTCTTCCTGGACGAGGCGACCGCGCTCGCTGCCGGCCATCGCCCGTGCTTCGAGTGCCGCCGCTCCGACGCGGAGCGCTTCGCCGAGCTGTGGGCCAGGACGCAGGGCAAGGTCCAGCGCGAGCGCGCGCCGGCCATGGACGAGACGCTGCACGCCGAGCGCGTGGGCACGCGGCACGGCAAGGCCACCTACCGCGCGCGGCGTGGCGACATCCCGAGCGGCGCCTTCGTGCGCTATGGGCGCGACGGCGACAGAGCACGGCCCTATCTGGTGGTCGGCGACAATCTCCTGGCCTGGCACCCGTCGGGCTACCGGTCGCTCGTCATGCCGGCGGAGATCGGTGAGGAGGTGGAGGTGCTGACGCCCCGCTCCATCGTCACCGTGCTTGCGGCCGGCTATCGCCCGATCCTCCACCCCTCCGCCGCCGCGCTGCTCAGCTGACGAGGGCAGGCGCGAGACGATGTCATTCCGGCGCTTGCCTGCACCGGCGCAGGCCGGTGTCGCCGGAATCCAACTTTTCACTCGCGCTGGCGCTCGTAGTTGGTTGGATGCCAAGGACAAGCCCCGGCATGACAATGACGCCAGCACGACGCCCTGCAGCGCGCAGCTGGTCCCATGCACTGGCACGCCCGGCCGAACTGTGCTACGTGGCAGCCCAAATTGATGCGGCGCAGCACGGGCTCGCGCCGCCCGCGCCCCGTGCAACAGGGCCCGTCCCCAGGAAACTCGCATGAAGCTTCGCAACATTGCGATCATTGCGCACGTCGACCACGGCAAGACCACGCTGGTCGACGCCATGCTCGCGCAGTCGGGCGCCTTCCGCCAGAACCAGAAGGTCGAGGCGCAGGCGCTCGACAGCAACGACCTGGAGCGCGAGCGCGGCATCACCATCCTGGCCAAATGCACCTCGATCCTGTGGGGCGAGACGCGCATCAACATCGTCGACACGCCGGGCCACGCCGACTTCGGCGGCGAGGTGGAGCGCATCCTCAACATGGTCGACGGCGCCATCTTGCTGGTGGACGCCGCCGAGGGGCCGCTGCCGCAGACCAAGTTCGTGGTCTCCAAGGCCCTCAAGCAAGGGCTGAGGCCCGTCGTCGTCATCAACAAGGTCGACCGTCCGGACGAGCGCCACGACCAGGTGCTCAACGAGGTCTTCGACCTGTTCGCCAACCTCGATGCCAGCGACGAGCAGCTCGACTTCCCCGTGCTCTACGGCTCGGGCCGCGAGGGCTGGATGGCCGCCGACCCCGCGGGCCCCAAGGATGGCCTCGCACCTCTGTTCGAGCTGATCCTGGTCCACGTGCCGCCGCCGGTGGTGGAGGACGGCCCCTTCCGCCTGCTCGCCACCACGCTGGAGGCCGACCCTTACCTGGGGCGCGTGCTGACGGGCCGCATCACGTCGGGCAGTGTGCGGCCCAACCAGTCGATCAAGGCGATGCGCCGCGACGCCTTGCTGGTGGAGACCGGGCGCGTCACCAAGGTGCTGGCCTTCCGCGGCCTGGAGCGCACCGGCGTCGACGTGGCCGAGGCGGGCGACATCGTCGCCATCGCCGGGCTCACGCAGGCCACCGTCGCCGACACGCTGTGCGACCCCTCGGTGGACGCGGCTTTCAAGGCGCAGCCGATCGACCCGCCCACGCTCGCCATGCTGTTCCGCATCAACGACGGGCCGTTCGCGGGCCAGGAGGGCGAAAAGGTGCAGAGCCGGGTGATCCGCGACCGGCTGCTCAAGGAGGCGGAGCGCAACGTCGCCATCCGCGTCTCCGAGCTGCCCGACACCAAGGACGCCTACGAGGTCGCGGGCCGTGGCGAATTGCAGCTCGGCATCCTGATCGAGACCATGCGCCGCGAGGGCTTCGAGCTGACGCTCTCGCGCCCGCGCGTGGTGATCGAGACGGATCCCGCCACGGGCAAGAGGCTCGAGCCGATCGAGGAGGTGATCGTCGACGTCGACGAGGCGCACGCCGGCGCGGTGGTGCAGAAGCTCTCCGGGCGGCGCGCCGAGCTCCTGGAGATGCGCCCCTCCGGCGGCGGCCGCCTGCGCCTCGTGTTCCATGCGCCGACGCGCGGGCTCATCGGCTACCAGAGCGAGCTGATGACCGACACGCGCGGCACGGCGGTCATGAACCGCCTGTTCCACGCCTACGCCCCGTTCCGGGGCGAGATCAGCGGGCGGCGCACGGGCGTGCTGATCGCCAACGCCGCCGGCGAGGCCACCGCCTACTCGCTCTTCAACCTGCAGGAGCGCGGCGCCATGATGATCGACCCGCAGACCCGGGTCTACGAGGGCATGATCGTCGGCCAGCACGCGCGCGACAATGACCTCATCGTCAACGTCATCCAGGGCAAGAAGCTCACCAACGTCCGCGCCGCCGGCAAGGACGAGAACACCATCCTCACCCCGCCGCTGCGCCTGCCGCTGGAGCGGGCGCTCTCCTACATCGACGACGACGAGCTGCTGGAGGTGACCCCCAAGTCGATCCGCCTGAGGAAGCGCTGGCTCGACCCCAACGAGCGCAAGAAGCGCGAGCGCGCAGGGGCGGCGGCCTCGTAGCCTCGCAGGTCGGGTTGCGGCCCTTCGGGCCTGACCCGACTTTCGCTTCCGGAGTCAGGCCGCGCCGAGCAGCCTCCAGGGCTCGCTGCCCTCGCCGGATGTCAGCTTCCACACCTCGTTCAAGCCTGCCAGCACCAGGCAGCCGGCTATGACGAGCCAGAGTCGCTTGCTGACCGGTCGCAACGGAGCAACGTACAACACTGCCAATGGCACGAGAAATATCAGGTACTTCAAGAAGAAGAACTTTGCTCCCCAGCCGCCCCGGGACGAGAGCATCGAAACAATGGCGTCGTGCACGGGCCATAGCACAATGGCTCCGAAAATAGCCAAGGGCGGGATCAAGGGCCAGGCAAGCGCCCACTGTTTCTCGTTGAGCCGATCCTTGGCCGCCCGGATGAGGCCATTCGCTTTGCGCTCGCTGCGTTCGAGATAGCGGCGCCGAATTCTGAAGGTCAGCTCGTCCGTCTTCTCCTGGGGCAATGAAAGCTCGGGTGCGAGCCCGCTGCGCATGCGCTCGCTGATGGCGATCAGCAGGAGCGAGACCAGCAGTGTGCCTGTCAACGCGGCGAGAGGGATTCGCACATCGAGCAACGAGAGCGGATATGCCCATATGGCGCGCGCGATTGCGGTCCAGCCCTCGACGACCTTATGTGCCCAGTAGGTCAGTCCCAGCGCCGTTCCCTCGGAACACCAAGCCTGCGAGGTGGCAAACGCACGACGCCGCAACAATCGGCGGCCGAACATGAGGCAGCACGCCCGCCTTGTCCATGCTACCGCACATCCTGCCGCACGGGCCTTGCACGATCGCAAACGATCGCCCGTCGCGTGACTTTTCCCGCCTGGCTTGCTCGAAAGAAGCGGGGCAGGCTGAGTCTCCTGGGCATAAGGCGGCACCGGGCCGTTCGGGCTCGGCGGGACAGTCGGCAGCGCGTCGCTGGACGATGAGCAACCGCACCAAGGCACTCCTCGCCGCGATGTGGGCGGTTGTCGCCCCGATCTCCGTCGTGGTCACCGCAATTTCAGCGGCGGCGGCCTCGCCGGCCGTTTGAGCCCACCCGGGCAACCGTTCGTTGTGCTCGCGGCACCGTTAACGACGTTGCTTGCGCAAGCTTGCCCGAGCGCACGCGGCTGTGCCCCACTGCTTGCGGGGGAGACGTGGGACCGGCAGACCAAGCCCGCAGTCTGCCGCACGGGGGATCGGTCGAGCCTGCGAGGGAACGAGCGACCGATCCCTTCTCCTTCAAAAGCCCGCCCACCTCAGCGCCCTGCGCCTTACAGATAGACCCCCTTCATGGCGCCGGCCGGATAGCGTGTGCCCGACGCCGCCCCCTTGGGCACGGCTGACGCGATCTCCTCGACCTCGGCCGCGCGCGAGCGCGACCGCCATGGCGCCGAGGTTCTCGTCGAGCCGGTTGGCGTAGCGCGTGCCGGGGATCGCCACCACGTCCTCGCCCTGCGCCAGCAGCCAGGCGAGCGTCAGCTGGCTCGGTGTGCAGCCCTTGCGCGCGGCGATGGCTTCGATGCGGGCGACCAGATCGCGGTTGTGCTGGAAATGCTCGGCCTGGAAGCGCGGGTGCTGCGCGCGCCGCCCGTCGACGTCGGAGAGCGACTTCAGCGCGCCGGTCAGGAAGCCGCGGCCGAGCGGCGAGTAGGCGACGAAGCCGATGCCCAGCTCCCGCGTGGTGGCGCGCGTCTCCTCCGCCTCGTCGCGATAGAGCAGCGAGTACTCCGTCTGCACCGCCACGATCGGGTGCACGGCATGCGCCCGCCTGATGCGGTCGGGGTGCGCCTCGGAGAGGCCGAGGTAGCGCACCTTGCCCTGCTCGACGAGGCGCGCCATGGCCCCCACCGTGTCCTCCACCGGCACGCCGGGATCGACCCGATGCTGGTAGTAGAGGTCGATGACATCGACGCTGAGCCGCTTCAGGCTCGCCTCGCAGGCCGCGCGCACGTGCTCGGGCCGCCCGTTCACGGCGTTGGCCCCGCCGTCGCGGCGCACCTGGCCGAACTTGGTGGCCAGGAATACCTTGTCGCGCCGGCCCTTGATGGCCCGCCCGACAACCTCCTCGTTGTGGCCCCAGCCGTACATGTCGGAGGAGTCGAGATGGTTGATGCCGATGTCCAGCGCGTGCCGGATCAGCGCCTCCGACTGGGCATCCTCGGCAGCCCCGTAGATGCCCGACAGCGACATGCAGCCGAGGCCGACGGCAGACACCTGGGGGCCATCCTTGCCGAGCCGGCGGTAGGCGATCTTGGTCATGGCGGCTCCAATGCAGCTCGAACGTTGCGCTCGCGGCCCCGACCCCTCGCGACCTGGACAGTCGGCCGGAAGGACGACGCTCAGCCATCCTAGCATGGGGCAGCGTTAACCGGTTATCCATACTCGACGGGCAAGATCTGGCGCATCGATGGCGATTTCGGTCCCGAGAAGGAGGACAATGATGACGCGCTGGATTGCGGCCGCCGCATGCGCACTGGCTCTCACCCTCGTCGTGCCGCTGGGCAATCAGGCAGAGGCCGACGGCATTCCCACCGCCCCGGTCTACAAGCACAAGCGGTGCATCGCCCCGGCCTCGTGGTTTTCCAGGCCAGGGGCCGCGAGGACCACGTGGGTGTGCAACGCCGACCAGAAATGCTGCTACGACCGGCTGCTGCGCAAAGGAAACTGCGTCGAGGCCAACGCGCGCTGCTTCTAGCAGCTGGCGGCGTCCGACGGCCCCACACGCCCGCCGGTTGGCGTCGATCGTCCGCGGCACCCCGGCGGTCGGCGCCAGCCCGCGCCGGCGCGGCGCTGCCTCGATTTGACCGGCTGCGGTCGCGCGCAGCGGCCGCCGGGTCGGGTCAGCTGCGGTAGTGCGCGAATTGCCCGTGCGGGTGGAACCGCTCCAGGTACGCCGGCACGATGGCGGCCATGGCGTGCGGATGGCCGATGCCGAGGCCTTGCAGCGTGCGTCCCTCCTCCAGGGCCGCCTTGCTGACGACGTTGGGGCGCATCAGCATGCGCACCTGGTCCACCGTCAGCGGCCGCAGGCCGTGCGGCCACCACGCCGTCAGGAACGCGCCGACCTGCGCCAGCCAGAACGGGAGGCGCAGGTAGCGGCGGCGATGGCCGGACCACTCCTGCACCAGGTCCAGGAGCTGGCGGAAGGTCACGACCTCCGGACCGCCCAGCTCGTAGACCGTGCCGGGCTTGGCCCTGCCGGCGCAGGCGGCGGCAATCGCCGCGGCCACGTCGCCCACGTAGACCGGCTGCATCCGGGTCCTGCCGCCGCCGATCAGCGGCAGCAGCGGCACCAAGGACGAGCGCGCCATCGCCGCGAAGCGGTTGAAGAGCTGGTCCTCCGGTCCGAACACCAGGGACGGCCGCAGGATCACGGCGGAGGGGAACTCGGCCAGCACCGCGGCCTCCCCCGCCGCCTTGGTGCGTGCATACTTGGCCCAGTAGCCTCGGTCGGCCCCGATCGCCGAGACGTGGACGAAAGTCTTGGCACCGGCCTCCTTGGCGGCGCGGGCGGCGGCGCGGGCGCCGGCGACGTGCACCGCATGGAAGGTCTGCCGCGCCGCGCGCGACAGGCAGAAGCGGCATTCGGCGAGGATGCCGACGAGGTTCACCACGGTATCGGCGCCTTCCACCGCCCGGCGCACCGAGTCCGGGTAGCGCAGGTTCGCCTGTACCGGGTGGATCTGGCCCACCGCGCCCATCGGCTGCAGGTAGCCCGCGAGGTCGGGCCGGCGCGTGGCGGCGCGGACGCGCCAGCCGTCCCGCGCCAGCGCCCTTACGGTGTGCCGGCCGACGAATCCCGAGCCGCCGAATACGGTCGCCAGGCTCCCGCGCTCCAGCCGTGAGGTCATGATCGGCGTCTCCCCGTCGTCCCGCACGCCGGGCCCCGCCGGCCGGAACGGGCGGCGAGGCTTCACCGGGACCTCGACATCGTGTGTGCGCTATGCGTGCGCTCATGGATTAGCCGCGCCCGGGGCGCCTGTGAAGGTGCCAGCGGGCGCGGCGGGTGCGCAACATGCGCGCAACATGCGCGCAATTGACAAGCCGGAAAGCGGGCCCTAACAAGCGCCGGACCTTCCCCGACCTGCCCAGGTGGCGGAATTGGTAGACGCACTAGTTTCAGGTACTAGCGGTGTAACAGCCGTGGAGGTTCGAGTCCTCTCCTGGGCACCAGTCATTTTTTAAGCACCTGTTTTTGTTGATGTTTTTGGATTGTCTCCCGCACCGGGTAGCAGGTGCGGGACTTCTGTGTTCTGCGTCTGTGCCGGAAGAAGCGCAGCAGCGTCCGCGGCCAGCTTCCTCAGATTTGCCTTCTTCACGTAGAGCACAGCCATTTTCTCCGTACTCCAACCAAACCATGCCATGAGCTGCAGCACCGACGCGCCGTGCTCTGCGAAACGCACTGCCGCTGCCTTGCGCAGACCGTGCGCCGATCCGGGGCACCCGGCCGCGCGTGCAGCCTCCCGAAACCAATTTCCGAAGCTCTCTTTGACGAACGGCGTGCCGTTCTCAGTGACCAGGAACGTCAGGTCACCAGTCTTGCTCGCCACGATGGTCGCAGCGAGTTCTGGCAGAACCGGGGGATACACCCAGCCGACACCGCGCGGCTTGGCCATCCGGAATTCGATAGTTCCGTTCTTGACGTGCTGCTTGCCTAGCCTCACCACGTCGCCTCTGTCAAAACCCGTGCATTTCAGAAGGGCGAGAGCCAGCCGTTCGCGCGAGCCGACAGGCCAATAGTTCTCGAATCGCCTGATCTCTTCCTCGGTCCAGGTATGGAATCCGTCGGGGTTGTTCCCTTCCAAGAGCTTCACACCCAGCGCGGGATTGGCTGCAAGCAGTTTGCCGCCCTCAGGACCAGGATCGGCCGCCCACTTGAAGAGCCGCCGCATCGACTTCAAAAAGTTGTTTGCGGCGTGGGGCTTCTCCCGTCGCCTCTCCCGTCCCTCAACGATCCTTTCCGGCGTGATGTCGCGCAGTGCGACACTGCCGGCCGTTTTGATGACCGCCTTGAAGATGTTGTCGGTCTGCCGCCGTGTGGCGACCGACAGGCCTGCCCATGCCCCACTGTGTCTGTACCGGTCGATTGCCCAGGCGAGCGTATGCGCCTTCGGCGCCGCGGTGTTCTTTGGAGATCCAGCCAGCGCGGCTCTGTACTCCTCCCAGAACTCGGGTGAGTTGTACTCGGACCGGAGGCGGGTGCGCGGGCCGTGCCCCTTGCGCACATTCCACACCAGTTTCCCGTGGCGCGTTCGCTCTGGATACAAGTGCGGCGGTCTAGGTCTTGGCATGACGCATACCTCACAAGACAATGTCCGCCGGCGGCGTCGGCGCCGGTTGCGCCTCAAATTCTGGCGCCTCGTCGTGGACCAAGACTATTGTCCCGTCCGGCCAGATTTCCGTCCGCTTCAACGTCTTTCCCGCCACGTCCGCGGCGCGCCATGCGCGGGTGAGGTCGTCCTGCTTACACCTGGCGGGGGTGCGGGCCATAACCGTCACTTCCGGCGACGCGACTTCGGACTGCTTCGCTGTGTGGGAGCAGGATGGCCGCCTTCTTCGACGAGGTCTTTGCGCGCGTCGGCGGCGGCGATGACGCCCTCGTCGATCAGAACTTGGATCAACTCACGGTCATCGTGGACGAGCCGGCCGAAGCGCTCGACGATGACGCCCCGCACCTCACTGAGGAGGTACTCATTTTCTCCGCGCCCCCATGCCGCGAGGTCGACGGGCGGCTGGTCGTTAATGTCCAACCTGCCGCTGCGCCAATACTGCGGCGGGCGGCAGAGCGTTCCCTTCGCTTCCTCTACATCGCCCCGCAGGCACGCGGCGAGCGCCAACAAGGCCTCGTATCCGACGGAGTCTCTGGATACGCGCCTGCTGTAGCCGGAGGGGCGCTCAATCGTCATTTGCCTGGCGTTGCCCTTGTCCAACACCTTTCGGACGTCGGGATCGAGCTCGGTCTCATAGACCGTGGCCCACTTTACAGCTCCGTGCCACCCAGAATTCTCTAACTCCGACTTCCACGCGTTACGGACGCGGAACTCCACATGCCGGCCCATCCATGAAGAGTGGACCTCCAGATCGCAGTGGGTGATGTCAGCCATGTCATATGGGAAATTGGGCATAACCGCTGCCCACCGCCGCGGCTCAACGGACAGCTCCCCCTCCGACACCAGCTGGGCGAACAGCGCGTCGAGCATGGTGCCCAAGGTTGTGTCAGGCAGGTTCGCAGAGTCCCACGAGACCTGGATGCTCTTTTAGGGGAACATCTTCACCTAATACGGTCATGTGTCCTACGACAGAGCCTTGACGCATTTGTCGGACTGTTCTGGCCGCATCCTGGGCATTCCCGCCCCCAAGGAAGGCGAGCAGCAGGTTCGTGGCATCCGTAGGAGTGGGGTCCGGCATAGGCCGCCCCCCGCTCCCTTTGCAGAACAAATTGTTTTTGCGGAGGTACATCACACGCGAGCGAACAGCCGCTTGGTCGACGCCAAGCGCCGTTGCTACAGTGGATGTGAGATGGTCGAACTCGCCTCATGTCATCACAAAACACTCTTGTGATGACGATGTCAAGAGGCCCTTGGCACCGCGTTCGCGCCGCGGCAAGGATGGCCATAACCCCTCCTTATGGGACGTTAT
>CAWIXS010000035.1:0-39212 GCA_963840075.1 uncultured Alphaproteobacteria bacterium
CCCGACGATATGCTCCTACGGCAAATGATTTGTCCCTCGGCGGCCACCGAATATGCTTCGTTGTCACCCATGGCGCGTTCAGACCCCACTGATAGCTTAATGTGTAGCGCACTCAGGAGTTGGTCGAGGTCAATTCGACCATCGTTATCCAGGTCAGCGTAAGAGCGGCAGCGATCGGCTTCGGCTTCAATCTCTTCCAACGTCCGCCGTGGCGCTCTGTGATCGTCAAAGATCATGTCACTGCTCGTGAATGCACGGATGCGGCCCTCGCAATGAGGACCGCGTCAGCTTGAGTAGACACACCTCGGATACTTTCGACATTTCGTCGAAGTAGCCGGATGATCAGCTGCACCCGCTGGTGCCACCGCAGGTGTCGCACTTCAGGCAGGTGCCGTTGCGGACCAGGGTGAAGTTGCCGCACTCGCGGCAGCTTTCGCCTTCGTAGCCCTTGACGCGGGCCTCCGCGACGCGCTCGGCCTCCAGGTTCTCGCGGGCGAAGCGGCCCTTGGCGCGCGCCTCCAGCTGGTCGGCGAGCTGGCGCGCGATCTCCGTCACCGAGGCGTCCGCCTTGGGCCTGGTGATACCGGGCGCCATCTCCGCCTGCAGGGCGGCCAGCTCCTGCTGCAGCAACGTCAGCGTGGCCACCGCGGATTCCATTCTGGCGCGCTCCGAGACGAACGCCGTCGTCACGTCGCGCTGCATGGCGGCGACGGGGCCGCCCGCAGCCACCTCCTCGATCTCCTCGGCAACCGCCACGCTCCCGCTCGAGCGCAGGGCGAGCACGCGGCTCTCCTGGCCCCTGAGGAGCCCGCGCGAGAGGAACTTCGCGGCCGGCGGCGGGGCGCGGCCCTCCTCCAGCTCCGCCTCCGACGAGCCGAGGCCGGTGTTGGCGATCTCGCCCGGATCGACGTGGGAGAGGTCGTTGCGGCCGAGATAGGAGACGGCCAGCTCGCGGAAGATGTAGTCGAGGATCGAGGTGGCGTTCTTGATGGTCTCGTTGCCCTGCACGAGGCCCGCCGGTTCGAAGCGCGTGAAGGTGAAGGCGTCGACATACTCCTCGAGCGGCACGCCGTACTGCAGGCCGAGCGAGATGGCGATGGCGAAGTTGTTCATGAGCGAGCGGAAGGCGGCGCCCTCCTTGTGCATGTCGATGAAGATCTCGCCGAGCCGCCCGTCGTCGTACTCCCCGGTGCGCAGGTACACCTTGTGGCCGCCAACAGATGCCTTCTGGGTATAGCCCTTGCGCCGGCCGGGCAGCTTCTCGCGCTCGCGCGCCCGCTCGATGATGCGCTCCACGATGCGCTCGGCGGCAACCGCCGCCCGCGCCGCCATCGGCTTGTCGGAGGTGAGCTCGGCGGCCACCTCCTCCGCCTCCTCGGCGTCGTCCGCCAGGAGTTGGGCATTGAGCGGCTGGGAGAGCTTGGAGCCGTCGCGGTAGAGCGCGTTGGCCTTGAGCGCGAGGCGCCAGGACAGCATGTAGGCCTCCTTGCAGTCCTCCACGCTCGCCTCGTTCGGCATGTTGATGGTCTTGGAGATGGCGCCCGAGATGAACGGCTGCGCCGCCGCCATCATGCGGATGTGGCTCTCCACCGACAGGGAGCGCCGGCCCTTGCGCCCGCAGGGGGAGGCGCAGTCGAACACCGGCAGATGCGCGGCGTCGAGGTGTGGCGCCCCCTCCAGCGTCATGGCTCCGCAGGAGTGCTCGTTCGCCGCCTCGATGTCGCGTCGCGAGAAGCCGAGATGGGCGAGCAGATCGAAGCGCGGCTCCATGAGCTTCTCGGCCGGCACCCCCAGCGCCTGGATCAGGAACTCCTCGCCCAGCGTCCACCTGTTGAAGACGAACGAGATGTCGAAGGCGGTCTTGAGCGCATCGTCGAGCTTGCCCAGGGCCTCCTCGGTGAACCCCTTGGCCCGGAGCGTGGCGTGATTGATGGCGGGCGCCTGCGCCAGCGAGCCGTGGCCCACGGCGTAGGCCTCGATCTCGGCGATCTCGGCCTCGCCGTAGCCCAGCCGGCGCAGCGCCTCCGGCACTGCCTGGTTGATGATCTTGAAGTAGCCGCCGCCCGCCAGCTTCTTGAACTTCACCAGGGCGAAGTCGGGCTCGATGCCGGTGGTGTCGCAGTCCATCACCAGGCCGATGGTGCCGGTGGGCGCAATCACCGTCGCCTGGGCGTTGCGGAAGCCGTGCTCCTGGCCGAGCGCAATCGCGCCGTCCCAGGCGCGCCTCGCCGCCGCGATCAGCCGGTCGTCGGGGCAGGAGGCGGCGTCCAGCGGCAGCGGCGCGATGGCGACCTTCTCGTAGCCGTCCTCGTGGCCGTAGGCGGCGCGGCGGTGGTTGCGGACCACGCGCAGCATCGCCGTCGCATTCGGCTCGTAGCCGTGGAAGGCGCCGATCTCGCTCGCCATCTCCGCCGATGTGGCATAGGCGACGCCCGTCATGATGGCCGAGACCGCGCCGCAGATCGACCGTCCCTCCGGGCTGTCGTAGGGGATGCCCGAGGCCATGAGGAGGCCGCCGATGTTGGCAAAGCCCAGGCCCAGGGTGCGGTAGCGGTAGCTGAGCTCGGCGATCTTGCGCGACGGGAACTGCGCCATCATCACCGAGATCTCGAGCGCGAGGGTCCACAGCCGGCAGGCGTGCTCGAAGGCCGCAACGTCGAAGCGCTTGTCGAGTCCCGGCCCGGATGGGCCAGAGCGGCCTGCGCTCGCTGGTGCGCCTTCGGCGCCGGTGCGGAACATCATGAGGTTCAGCGAGGCGAGGTTGCAGGCCGTGTCGTCGAGGAACATGTACTCCGAGCACGGGTTCGACGCCTGGATCGACCCCGACTGCGGGCAGGTGTGCCAGTCGTTGATGGTGGTGTGGAACTGGAGACCGGGGTCGGCCGACGCCCAGGCGGCATGTCCGATCCTCTCCCACAGGTCGCGCGCTTTGAGCGTCTTGACGACCGTGCCTCCGAGCCGGGCGGTGAGCGCCCAGTCCTTGTCCTCGACCACGGCATCGAGGAACTCGTCGGTGACGCGCACGGAGTTGTTGGAGTTCTGGCCGGAGACGGTGAGGTAGGCCTCGCTGTCCCAGTCGGTGTCGTAGGTGGCGAAAGTCGATCTCCTTGTAGCCCTGGCGCGCGAACTGCACGACCCTGCGGATGTAGTTGTCGGGCACCAGATCGCGCCGCGCCTCCTTGATGGCGCGTTTCAGCGCCGGGTTCTTCGACGGCTCGTAGCAGGCCTCGTCCTCGGCCTCGCAGTTGACGCAGGCGCGCATGATCGCCTTGAGGCGGCGCTGGCAGATCTTGGAGCCGGTCACGAGCGCGGCGACCTTCTGCTCCTCCTTCACCTTCCAGTCGATGTAGGCCTCGATGTCGGGATGATCGACGTCGACGACCACCATCTTGGCGGCACGCCGGGTGGTGCCGCCCGACTTGATGGCGCCCGCGGCGCGGTCGCCGATCTTGAGGAAGCTCATGAGGCCGGAGGACTTGCCGCCGCCCGACAGCCTCTCGTTCTCGGCTCTCAGCTTGGAGAAGTTGGTGCCGGTGCCAGAGCCGTACTTGAAGAGGCGCGCCTCGCGCACCCACAGGTCCATGATGCCGTTCTCGTTGACGAGGTCGTCCTCGATCGACTGGATGAAGCAGGCGTGCGGCTGGGGATGCTCGTAGGCCGACTGCGAGGGCGTGACCTCGCCGGTCCAGTGATCCACGTAGTAGTGGCCCTGGCCGGGGCCGTGGATGCCGTAGGCCCAGTGCAGGCCGGTGTTGAACCACTGCGGGGAGTTGGGGGCGCCCATCTGCATCGCCAGCATGTAGCGGTGCTCGTCGAAGAAGGCGCGGGCATCGTCCTCGCTCGAGAAGTAGCCGCCCTTCCAGCCCCAGTAGGTCCAGGTGCCGGCCAGCCGGTCGAACACCTGCCGGGCATCGGTCTCGCCGCCCGCGCGCTCAGGACGCCGGCAGCTCGGCGAGACGCCGCTCGTCGGCGCTCGAGCGCCACAGCCAGGAGGGCACCTGCGTCTCTTCGACGCGCTTCAGGCGCGCGGGCACGCCGGCCTTGCGGAAATACTTCTGGGCGAGGATGTCGGCCGCGACCTGGCTCCAATGCTCCGGCACGGTGAAGCCCTCGAGCCGGAACACGCTCGAGCCGTCCGGATTCCGGATCTCCGACGTGGCACGACGGAACGGGATCTTCTCGTAAGGCGACTTTCCTGCCGTCGTGAACCGCCGCTTGATCTGCATTCTTGCCCCCGCGTGAGTTGGATTTGCCAATACGCGGCGAACAAGATTTGCATCGCGCGACAGAGCTGTTCCCTGCCTCGCTCTTTGGCGTCCGCCCCTTATTTGTTCTGGTTCTCGGCGGCGCGGCTATTTTTAGGAGGGCGCGGTGGCCGACACTGCCAAGCGCCCGTGAGGAAGACACTATGACGATTCGAAGGCAACGTCATCGTGTAGAACGTCATCTTGTAGGTGCGATGTGCCTTCGACACTAGATGTAGATGCTCTGCAGGATGTCGGCTGGCCAATCAGCCGGGTGGGCCGACGCGCCTGCAGGGGCTGTGGCGCGCAGGGTTATCCCGATTCCGGCACAACGGGCTGTGGCTCTTGTGCCTCTTGTCAGCGTCACGTGGACAGGGCGGATTGGCGATGCCATAAGCGCGCGGGGATGACGCCCGGAGCCCACGGGGAGCAGGAGAACGATGAGCATTTTCAGCGAGATATTCAGCTGGTGGGGCGGCAACTCCTGGTCCAACCGGATCTATACGGCGTTCAGGGGCAAGCTCGTCGGCACCGACGCGGGCGGCAACCGCTATTACCTGCAGAGGAAGGGCGTCGGCCCGCTCGGCGTTCCGCGCCGCTGGGTGATCTACAAGACCCTGGCCGAGGCGTCGCAGGTGCCGCCGGAATGGCACGGCTGGCTGCACTACATGGTGGACACGCCGCCGACCGCCGAAGCCTACACGGCCCGGTCGTGGGAGAAGGAGCATCGCATGAACATGACGGGCACCCCCGGGGCCTACCGTCCGCCCGGCAGCATCCTGGCGAGCGGCAAGCGTCCGGCGGCAACCGGCGACTACCAGCCCTGGCAGCCGCCCGGTAAGGCCTGACGGGCCCGGGCACCGAGGCCCGCGGCGTCACATTGACGCCCATGTTTCAGATAGCTTCGTCCCATCCCCGAGCGCGCGACTCACTTCCCCTTTCCATTCGGGTGCGGATGCGATGACGAGGATCGGCAGCAAGTCCCGACGTTTCGTGCGCAGGCTGCGCCTGCCGCTGGTGGCTGCGCTGATCGGCCTCTTCGACATGCCCGCACAGGCCCAGCGCATCCAGAATGCGATCGCCAACTTCGCGGCGCTCGACAAGGTCACCGCCGCCGTCAGGCAATTGCCCATCGAGCTCAACAAGACGGGCGAGTTCCGGACTCTCAAGATCACGCCGCGGGCCTGCTACACGAGCGATCCCAAGGAGGCGCCGAAAACATCGACCTTCGTTGAGGTCGACGAGATCATGTTCGACGGCAAGGAGAGGCGCATCTTCACCGGGTGGATGTTCGCGGAAAGCCCGGGCCTCAACCCGCTCGTGCATCCGGTGTTCGACGTCTGGCTGACGGGCTGCTCGCAGGCGCAAGGGGCGCCTTCGCCCAAGGGGTCGACGCCGTCCGCCAAGGCGCCGCCTACCGGCGACACGCAGTCGCCGCCCCGCCGCCGGCCGCCGCGCTGACAGCCGCCCGCCCGGCTACGCCGCCTCGCCGAATATCTCCAGAACCTGCGCGGGGTGTGCGTCGTGGGGCATGGCGGAAAAGTCGGCGTCGCGCGCCAAGGCCCGCTCGAGTAGCGTGTGAAACTCCGGGCGCTCCACCTCGACGGCCCCGAACTGCTTCAGGTGATCGGTGACGAACTGGGTGTCGAGCAGCAGGAACCCGCCGCGGATCAGCCGTGCGCACAGGTAGACGAGCGCCACCTTGCTCGCGTCACGCTCGAGCGAGAACATGCTCTCGCCGAAGAACGCGCCGTGCAGCGCCACGCCGTAGAGGCCGCCGACCAGCCGGCCGTCCTGCCAGGTTTCCACCGTATGGCAGTGGCCGTCGTCGTAGAGGTCGCGATAGAGCGCGCGGATTTTCGAGTTGATCCAGGTCGTGCGCCGCCCCGGCCGCGAGGTGGCACAGCCGGAGATGACGGCGTCGAAGTCGCTGTCGACGCGAATCTCGAAGGTGCCCTGCCGGACGGTGCGCGCCAGCCGGCGCGGCACGTGGACGCCCTCGAGCGGGAGGATGCCGCGCTGCTGCGGCTCGATCCAGTAGAGCGCCGGATCGTCAGCGCTCTCGGCCATGGGAAAGATGCCGCAGGCGTAGGCTTTGAGCAGCACCTGCGGGGTGATCTCGATGAGAATGTCGTCGCGTGCGGCCATGCGAGGTCAGGAGGCGGTCACGTTTCAATGGCCATCATGCCATCAAACTGTGGCTTTGCGCGGGCTTCTGTGCCGCCTTCTGCAAGAAGCTCTCCAGCCAATGAATATTGTAGAGCCCGTTGACGATGTCGGGCTCCTTGGTCAGCCGCACGAACAGGGGAATCGTGGTCTCGACGCCGTCGATGACGAACTCCGACAGGCAACGCTTCAGCCGCATCAAGGCCTCGTTGCGGTTCTTCCCGTGCACGATCAACTTGCCGATCAGGCTGTCGTAGTAGGGCGGGATGCGATAGCCCTGGTACACGCCGCTGTCCACGCGCACGCCGAGCCCGCCCGGCGGGTGCCAGTAGGTGATGACGCCGGGCGACGGCATGAAGGTTTCAGGGTTCTCCGCATTGATGCGGCATTCGATGGCGTGGCCCGAGAAGACGACTTCGCTCTGCCGCAGGGTGAGCGCATTTCCAGCCGCAACCCGGATCTGCTCGATGACGAGGTCGAGGCCCGTGATCATCTCCGTCACGGGATGCTCGACCTGCAGGCGCGTGTTCATCTCGATGAAAAAGAACTTGCCGTCCTCGTACAGGAACTCGACCGTTCCGGCCCCGCGGTAGCCAAGCTTCTGCATCGCGGAGGCCACCGTGGCGCCGATGGTCTTGCGCTCCTCGGCGTTGAGCGCCGGCGAGGGCGCCTCCTCCATGATCTTCTGGTGCCGGCGCTGCAGCGAGCAGTCGCGCTCGCCCAGATGGATGGCATTGCCGTTGCCGTCGCCGAACACCTGCACCTCGATGTGGCGCGGGGTGGCGAGGTACTTCTCGAGATAGAGGCTGTCGTCGCCGAAGGCAGCCTTGGCCTCCGCGCGCGCCGTCTTGAAGGCGAGATCGAGGTCCGCGGGCGTGCGGACCACCTTCATGCCCCGACCGCCGCCGCCCGCGGCCGCCTTGATGAGCACCGGATAGCCCATGTCGGAGGCGATGCGCGCGGCCTGGACCTCGTTGGCGACGGTCCCGTCCGAGCCCGGCACGACGGGGATGCCGAGACGCCGCACGGCCGTCTTGGCCTCGACCTTGTCGCCCATCATGCGGATATGCTCGGCCCGGGGGCCGATGAAGGCGATGTCGTGGCCTTCGAGGATCTCGGCAAAGCGCGCGTTCTCGGCGAGGAAGCCGTAGCCCGGGTGGATCGCATCTGCGCCCGTGATCTCGCAGGCCGCGACCAGACGCGGGATGTTGAGGTAGCTCTCGGACGCCGGCGGCGGGCCGATGCACACACTCTCGTCGGCGAGGCGCACGTGCATGGCATCGGCGTCGGCCGTGGAGTGCACCGCGACCGTGGCGATGCCGATCTCCCTGCAGGCGCGCAGAACCCGGAGCGCAATCTCTCCGCGATTGGCGATCAACACCTTCTCGAACATCGGTGCGATTCAGCTCCGCTACACGCTACTCTATGATTGCCAGCGGCTCCCCGAACTCCACGGGCTGACGATTGCCGACCAGGACGCGGGTTACGACCCCGGCCTTGGGAGCCGGGATGTGGTTCATGGTCTTCATCGCCTCGATGATCAGGATCGTCTGGCCCTGAACCACGCGCGAGCCGATGCCGACGAACGGCGGCGCGCCCGGCTCCGGCCCCAGATAGGCGGTCCCGACCATGGGGGAGCGCACGCAGCCGGGATGCTTGCCGGGGTCGCTGTCGCCCACCGCCGGCTCTCCCAACGCGGGCGCGCCCGCCTGCAGCCCGGCTGGCGACGGGGCTGCCGCAGGGGCGGCGCCGGCAAAGACCTGACGCGCTACGCGCACGCGCATGCCGTCGCGGTCGATCTCGATCTCGGTGAGGCCGGTCTCGTCGAGAAGCTGGGCGAGCTCGCGGATCAGATCCTGGTCGACGCCGGCGTTGCCTTTGATCTCCTTCGCCATGACCCGCATCGGTCCCCTTTGTGCACGCTCCGGGCGCATCTTCCCCGACCTCAGCCCGTCATGTGCCACTGCCCCCGCCTTTACCCAATAGGTCCGCCATGGCCTCCATGGCAAGCTCGTAGCCTTTCGGGCCAAATCCGCAGATCAGCCCCTGTGCCGCCGGGCTCACGCAGGACGTGTGCCGGAACGGCTCGCGCCGGAACACATTGGAGAGGTGCAGCTCTATGACGGGCCGCTCGGCGGCGTTCAAGGCATCGAGGATGGCGATCGAGGTGTGCGTGTAGGCGCCCGCGTTCAGGACGATGCCGCCCGCTCCCTCGCGCGCCTCCTGGATCCAGTCGACGAGCTGGCCCTCGGAGTTGGTCTGGCGGAAATCCACCTCGAGCCCCAGCGAGCGGGCTCGCGCCTCCGTGCGCTGGCGGATGGCATCGAGCGTGACGGCGCCGTAGATCGCCGGCTCCCGCACCCCGACCAAGTTCAGATTCGGGCCGTTCAGCACGAAAATCGGCTTCGGCATGACCCGCCGCTCGAGCTTCTCGATGCAACCAAAGAGGCGCTGCAGGCCGTCAGCAGACCTTGCAGCCCTCCTTGCGCACCTCCGCAACGATCTTGCTCATCCGCTCGTGCAGGTTCTCCGGCGCTCCCGGGATCACCCTGTCGGCGATCAGGAAGTACGGCGTGCCCTGGATGCCGAGCTTCTGCGCCAGGGCGCGGGTGTCGTCGATCTCCTTCTGCACGCCCGGCGAGGCCATGTCCTTCTTGAGCCTGGCCATGTCGATGCCCACCTTCTCGGCCGTGCGCAGCGCCGAGGCCTCGTCGGCCTGGCCCTGGTTCTCCAGCATGGCGCGGTGGAACTCCCAGTACTTGCCCTGCATCTTGGCGGCGAGCGCGACCTTCGCGGCCTCCACGGAGCCTTTGCTCAGGATCGGGTACTCTTTCAGGATGAACTTGACCTGCTTGTCACCCTCGACCAGGCGCGCCACGTCGCCGAAGGCCCGCTTGCAGTAGCCGCAGTTGTAGTCGAAGAACTCGAGCACGGTCACGTCACCCTTGATGTTGCCGACGACCGGCGAGGACGCGGGGCGGAAGACCTCCTGAGCGTGCTTCTTGATGAGGGCTCCCATGCGCGCGCTTGTGATCTGGTCCATCTTCGACTCGAGCGTGGCCTGCATCTCCATGAGGATCTCGGGGTTCTTCAGCAGGTATTCCTTGACGATGCCCTCGACCTCCTTGCGTTGCGCGGAGCTGAGCGCCGGCTGCGCGACGGGCGGTTTCTGCGCCGCGGCGGGTGGCGTCTGGTCCGGCTTGCCCTGGCCGATCGCGAACGTCGCGTAGAGCAGCAGAATCGCGGGCGCGAGCAACAAGAGTCCCTTTCTGGAGGTCAGGGCGGCGAGGATGGTGGCAGGCGTCATGCAGTTCTCCTGTAGGGGGCCTGGCTGCTGGCGGTGCAACGGCCGGTCAGTCTGGGGCCTTGTACTTTATGATGTCTTGCGCGCGAAGCCACTCCGGCGCGCCTTCCCGGAGCTTGGTAACCGAGCGCTTCGCAAAAATCTGCGCCTGCTTGATGTTGCCATCCGCGAAATGCCCCTCGGCCGTGGAGAGGTCGGCGTCGGGCAGCCGCCCCTTCCTGTAGAAGGCAATGCCGAGCTGGCGATGGGCGTGGCCGTAGGTGCGGTCGAGAGCGACAGCACGCCGCAGAAGCAACATGGCCTCGTCGAGCAGCGCCGCGTCCTCGGTTCCCAGCATCGCTTGCGCCAGCTGCACCTGCATCAGAGGCTCGTTGCCGCCTGCAAGCTGCAACGCCTTGCGCAGCGGCGAAATGGCCTCGCGATGCTTGCCGCTCCAGAAATGGAAGCTCCCCTTGATCTCCCAAAAATAGGGATTGTCGGGCCGGTCCCTGATCAGGGCCTCGACCTCGCCGATGGCCTGGTCGCATCTGCCGGAGCAGTTGCGCGCGATCGCCCGCGCATAGCGTGCCGGCAGGCTCGTGTCTTTTGCCGGATAGCGGTTGAAGACGGTCCCCGGGCTGTCGAGGTAGCCGGCGATCTTCGCGCGCACCATGTCGTGTCGCAGCTGCAGCTCGGGCGGGTCCTTTACGTCGACATAGGGGCTCTTGGTCACCAGCTCGCGCAGCCGTGCGACGCGATCCGCCGCCACCGGGTGGCTGCGCACGAAGGGATCCTGGTGGGTGGCGGATACGTACTCCTGCTGGGCGAAGTTCTCGAACGTCTCCAGCATCCCGCGGCCGGACTGCTTCGTCGCCTCCAGGTATTTCATGCCCGCCTGGTCGGCGGCGGACTCCTGCGAGCGCCGCTCGCTCAGCAGCGAGCGCATGAGCATCTCCTGCCCGCCGAGCATGACGCCGGTCCCCAGGCCGCCCATCTCCCTGGCGCTGTCACCTCCGGAAGCCGCACCCCCGATTATGGCTCCGATGCCGAGGATCATGAGCAGCGCCGCCTTGGTCTGGTCGCGCGCAATGCGTGTTCTGAGGGCGGCGAGGTGCCCGCCGGTAATGTGCCCGGTCTCGTGGGCGATGACGCCGATCACCTCGTTGGGCGTCTTGGCCTGCTGGAGCGTGCCCGTGTTGATGAACACGTTGAGGCCGTCGATCACGAAGGCGTTGAAGCTCTCCGACTTGACGATGCGCATCGTCATGTGCGAGCCGAGGCCCGCCGCCTTGAAGATCGGGCGCGAGTAGTCCTTGAGGAGAGTTCTCGGTCTCGGCGTCGCGGACCAGCGGAATGCCCTGAGCGACCGCCGCCGATGCCGTCAGGCACATCGACGAGGCGTAAAGCGCGGCCACCGTGGCAACGCTCCATCTGCCGGGGCGGCGCGGCCGCCCCACGGCCGCTGCAAGCCCCGCCCGTCTGCCGCCATCCCGATTTTGCCGCACGCCAAGACCTCGCTTCGATAGCACTTCAGCTTGAGCGACTGCTGCGCGCCCGCCGGCGACTGGGGCGCTGGTCCGCCTAGGCAACTGGCCTAGGCAACTGAAACGTGCCCAACTATAAGCCCCTCGCTGCCGGTGCGCCACCACGCCTCGTCGCGGGCACCATCGCGCGCCATTGGCCGTCGGCAAGCGGCCGAGTCCGACACGCGGTGCGATTAGGGCGCAACCATGGCGGTTTGAGGGCCCGGCGGATGGAGTGCCCATGACCAAGACGCAATCCGACAGCCACCCCGATATGCTTTCGCTGGGGCCGGGCCTGCGGCCCTCGCGGCGCAGCGAGGTGCCGCCGTTCATCGTCATGGACGTGATGCAGGCCGCGGCAGCGCGGGAGGCAAAGGGGGACAAGGTCATCCACATGGAGGTCGGCCAGCCCGGCACGCCGGCGCCGCGCGCCGCGCGCGAGCGCGTGGCCGCAGCCCTCGAGCGCGAGACGCTTGGCTACACCGTCGCGCTGGGCCTGCCCGCTCTGCGCCAGCGCATCGCCCGCCACTACGAGGAGCGCTACGGCATCGCGGTGGATCCGGAGCGGGTGGTCGTCACGACCGGCTCGTCGGCGGGCTTCGTGCTCGCGTTTCTCAGCCTCTTCGATGCCGGCAGCAGCGTGGCACTGCCGTCGCCCGGCTATCCCTGCTACCGCCACATCCTCACCGCGCTCGGCCAGACCCCGGTGCCGATCGCGACCGATGCCGCCACGCGCTGGATGCCGACCGGGGCGCAGGTCGAGGAGGCCTTCCGCGCCCACGCCGTCGCCGGGCTCGTGGTGGCAAGCCCCAACAACCCGACCGGCACCATGCTGGAGCCCGCGCGCCTCGCGGAGATCGCCGCCGCCTGCCGGCGCAACGGCATCTGGCTCGTCTCCGACGAGATCTACCACGGTCTCACGTACGGCATGGCGGAGGAGACGGCGCTTGCGCACGCAAGCGATGCCGTCGTCGTCAACAGCTTCTCCAAATATTTCTCGATGACGGGCTGGCGCGTCGGCTGGCTCGTGGTTCCGCCGGCTCTGGTGCGGCCGATCGAGCGCCTGGCGCAGAACCTCTACATCTCACCGCCGACGGTCGCCCAGGTGGCAGCGCTCGGGGCGTTCGACGGCCGGGACGAGCTGGAAGCCAACCGGCGCGTCTACGCGGAGAACCGCGCGCTCCTGCTCGCCGAGCTGCCCAAGGCGGGGCTCGGGCGCATCCTGCCCGCGGACGGCGCCTTCTATCTCTACGTCGATGTCGGCGCGTTCACCTCGGACGCCCATGCCTTCACCCGGGAGATGCTGGCCGACGTCGGCATTGCCGCCACGCCCGGTATCGACTTCGACACCGAGCGCGGCGGACGCCATGTGCGCTTCTGCTACGCCGGCCCCACCGGGGACATGGCGGAAGCCGCACGCCGGCTGCAGGCGTGGCGCCGGCTCGCGGGCCGCACGCCGGCGCCGGGCTCAGCCCCCTGACATACGCCGCTGCCACCACCCTTTGCGCGCGGGCCTCGAGGGATCGTCTGGCGTTGGATCGGTGTGAGGGGGCTCGGAGGGCGACGGATCGCCCGCGGGCGCCGGCTGCGCATGCGGTGGCGGCGCCTCGGGCTCCGCATAGCTCGCCGGCGCGGGTTCATAGCTCGCCGGCCCGGCCTCGGTCGAAGCGTGGCGCAGCTCCTCGCCGCTCTCGCTCCCGCCGGTTTCCTGGCGCGGCTCGGAAACGGGGGCTCCTGCGCTGCCGTCCGCGGTCAGCGGCCGAAGCTCCCGCTCCGGCCGCTCGGGGCGCGCGTCGCCTGCAAACGTTGCCTCGCCTGCATCGCCGCCCTCCGATGCCTCGAGCCCCTCGGCAGCGGCGGCCGGCTCCACCTCCGCCGCTGCAACGCGCCCGGCCCCGGCACCCCCATTCTCCGGGGCGGCATCGTGGGAGCCGTCGGCGTCCGCCTCGGCCGACATCTCGCCCGGCAGCGCCGCGTCGCGATCGCGGCCGCGCCGGCCGCCACGGCGTCCGCGCCGGCGGCGACGGCCGCGCGGCTCGTCCTCCTCGCCCGCAGGCGACAGCGGCTGCTCGCCGAGACCCGGGATGTCGCCGCCAGCGTCCTGGCGCGCGCCGAGCTCCTCGTCCTCGTGGTGCGGCTCGTGCGGGGCGGCATCGGCTTCGCCGTTGGCGAAGCCGGCGGGCTCCTCGCGGCTGCGCTGCTCGCCCCTCTCGTCGCGCCGTCCGCGCCGCCGCCGCCGCCGGGGACGGCGCTCATCCGCTTCGCCTTCGGGCCGCGCCTCCACCTCCTCGACGTCGCCGGTGGCGTCCTCGCTCTCCTGACCCTCGAAGCCCCACTCCATGTTGACGGCGGCTGGCCGCTCTGCGGCCTTCGGCGCCGCCGCGGGGGCGGCCGACTTCTCGATCGCGAAGTTGGCGCCCTGCATGCGCTCGCCCGCCTCTACCGCGATGGCAATGCTGTAGCGGTGCTCCATGTCGGTTATGAACGCGCGCTTGTTGTTCAGGATGTAGAGGGCCACGTCCGCGGTGGTGACCGCCGTCAGGGAGGAGCGCGCGTCGCGCGCCAGGTAGTCCTCGAGCGCCCGCAGCACGGCGAGAGCCACCGATTCGGTCGAACGCACGATGCCGGTGCCCTGGCAGTGCTGGCACTGGGAGGTGGAGCCCTCCATCACGCCGGTCCGGAGCCGCTGGCGCGACATCTCGAGCAGGCCGAAATGGCTGATGCGGCCGACCTGGATGCGCGCGCGGTCGTGGCGCAGGGCATCCTTGAGGCGGCTCTCCACGCGGCGGTTGTTGCGCCGCTCCTCCATATCGATGAAGTCGATGACGATGAGCCCGGCGAGGTCCCTCAGCTTGACCTGCCGGGCGACCTCCTCGGCCGCCTCCAGGTTGGTCTGGAGCGCCGTCTCCTCGATCGAGAACTCGCGTGTTGCCTTGCCCGAGTTCACGTCGATGGCAACGAGCGCCTCGGCCTGGTTGATCACCAGATAGCCGCCGGAGCGCAGCGTCACGTAGGGGCTGAACATGGCGTTCAGCTGCCGCTCGATGTGGTAGCGGGCAAACAGCGATTCGGGCTCCTCGTACTTGACGACGTTCTTGGCCTGGCTCGGCGACAGCATGCGCATGAAGTCCTGCGCCTCCTGGTGCGCCGCGCTGCCCGCCACCTGGATCTCGTCGATGTCCTTGGAGTAGAGGTCGCGGATCGACCGCTTGATGAGGTTGCCTTCCTCGTAGACGAGGCTCGGCGCGGTGGACTGCAGCGTCAAATCGCGCACGTTCTCCCACAGGCGCAGCAGGTACTCGAAGTCGCGCTTGATCTCCTGCTTGGTGCGGGCGGCGCCGGCGGTGCGGATGATGAGGCCCATGCCCTCGGGCACCTCCAGGTCCTGCGCGATGGCCTTGAGGCGCTTCCTGTCCTGCGGCTGGGTGATCTTGCGCGAGATGCCGCCGCCGCGCCCGGTGTTGGGCATCAGCACGGTGTAGCGGCCGGCCAGCGACAGGTAGGTGGTGAGGGCCGCGCCCTTGCTGCCGCGCTCCTCCTTGACGACCTGCACCAGGATGATCTGGCGCCGCTTGATCACCTCCTGGATCTTGTAGGAGCGGATGTGCCGGCGCGAGCGCTCGGGCACTTCCTCCAGGGCGTCGTCGGCGCCCATCTGCTCCGCCGCGGCGCCCACGATCTCGGGCGCGTCGCCCGAGTCACCGTTGACCTCCTCGACGTGCCCTTCCGAACGGCCTTCGCGCCTCGGCTCGTCGCCTTCGCCGTCGCGACCTGCGACATCGCCGGCCGGCGCCGCCGCTTCACCGTTCTCGAGCTCTGCGGTGGTCGCAGTCTCCTCCGGCGCGGCCTGTGCGGGAGCCGCCTCCAGCGGCTGCCCATTCGACTCGCCGGGAGCGTCGTCGGGGTAACGGTAGTCGGCACGGCCCTGGCCTGCTCCCCTGCGTTCCGCGCGCGCCTCCGCCTCGGCCTCCTCGGCCTCCATCTCCTCGGCTTCGGCCTCGGCCTCCTGCTGCAGCAGCGCCTGCCGGTCGGCAACCGGGATCTGGTAATAGTCGGGGTGGATCTCGCTGAAGGCGAGAAAGCCGTGGCGATTGCCGCCGTAGTCGACAAAGGCGGCCTGCAGCGACGGCTCGACGCGCGTCACCTTTGCGAGATAGATGTTGCCGCGGAGAAGCTTGCGCGCAGCGGATTCGTAGTCGAACTCCTCAACCCGGCCGTTGCGCAGGACCACGACCCGAGTCTCCTCGGTGTGCGTGGCATCGATCAGCATCTTGTTCTTGGATTCCATGTCCTGAAGTCCTTGGCGCCGGGACAGTTGGCGTGCGGCTGCCGTTCGGCAGCCCGCCAAGGCCCGTCCCATTGTGGTGTGCGCCTGGTTCGGTTGCGAATTGGGGACCGTGCCAGCGAAGCACCTGCTCGCCTTCCGTCGGGGAGCGGCACTCGAATGTCGGAGCCACCGGGCGAGCACAGAAGCCGCCCCGGCGCCCTCGATCGGCCGATATCCCTCCAGGAAGTGAGCGCGTTGCCGTCATGATCCACGTTGATATTCGAAGCTCGGGCGGTGCGCTCGAGCCCCGAAAGCGGCGCCCGGTTGTCGGGCGAACTGAGGCGAACTTCGCGGGGCGGTGTGCAACAGGCCGGTCCTCGGTCGGCAAACGTGCAGAGCCCCTCGGAGCAAAATCACCTTGTCGGGGCACGATCCACCGACCGCTGGGCCTTGCGCCGGCGGCCAGGCAAACCGTCTCGCCCACAGCAACTCTCAACCGCCGCAACGCGCTAGGCGTGCCCGTGCCCAATCAGACGCCGGCCTGGCGGCGAGCAGCGAAAGCTCGGGCTTAACGGTAAAGCCGGGCCCGAACGGCGCTCTTGGGTGGGCTGCCAGCAGACGGCTGCGGCAGTATGGTTGCCGACTATTATCTAGGCCGTTGTCGGCCTCGGCGCAAGCAGGTTTTTGGTGGCCTCGGCTCTCCAACGCCGGCTCGATACAGCCTTTCAATTGGCAAACATCTCGTTAAAGTCGCCCCCTCGCGACATGAGCCGGGGGAGGGGCTTGGCGATGGCCGCACGTGTCACCCAATGGATGGGCGCCTGGCGTGCAGCCGTGGGCCTCGCCGTGCTGCTTGCCCCGGTGGCAGCGGCCGCGCAATCGACCAGCGTTGCCCAATCGAGCGAGATCCAGAAGCGGGTGCCGGGGTCGCAGGGGCCAGCCCAGACCGAGATCAAGAAATCGCTCCCGCGCCCGAAGGAGGCGCCTCCACCGCCGTCGCCCCCACGCAATCTGCCGCCGCCGCCGAGCACGCCGCCGCCGGTTGCCTCGGTCGATACGCCAGCCGCCGCCAAAGAGGCGCCCGCCGACCTGACGGACTTGAATGCAACAGCAGCCGCCGTCGACATCTCGGGCGACGAGTGGCGCACGCGCTTCTCGCTCGCCCTGTCCAGGCGCGTGCCCTACCACATCTCCAAGCTCGCCAATCCGTTTCGCATCGTCATCGACCTGCCCGATGTCGACTTCCGCTTGCCCGCGGACGCCGGCCAGCAGGGCGGCGGACTGATCCGCGCCTATCGCTACGGGCTGTTCGCTCCCGGCAAGTCGCGCGTCGTGATCCACGTGAAATCCGCCGTGCGGGTCGAGAAGCACGCCTTGACCGACCGGGCGGGCGGCAAGACGGCGCACCTCGTTCTGGACCTGGCAAAGACCGACCCGGCCAAGTTCGTGGCCGACGTTGCGCCCGTGCTCACGCCCCGCCTGGAGGCGGGCAAGGACGACGGCGCGAGCACCAAGCCCCGCCCGCCGAACGCCAAGCACGTCATTGTCATAGACCCCGGCCACGGCGGGATCGATCACGGCACGGTGTGGAGCGGATATCGCGAGAAGGACGTGGCCCTTGCCGTCGGGCAGCAGGTCCACGCGGCGCTGGAGGCATCGCGCCGCTACGAACTGCACCTGACCCGCGCCACCGATGTCTTCATCACGCTCGACGGGCGCGTCGCTTACTCCCGCAGCAAGGGGGCGAGCCTGTTCGTTTCGATCCATGCCGACAGCGTGCCCACGGCGGAAAGGGCCGCGTTCGTGCGCGGTGCGACCATCTACACGCTTTCGGAGGCTGCCTCCAACCGCGAGGCGCAGCGCCTCGCCGACAAGGAGAATGCCGCTGATATCCTGGCGGGCGCGGACGCCGGGCTCGATGGGGCCAACAATCTCGGCTTCATCCTGAACGATCTGACGTTGCGCGAGACGAGCCAATTCTCCTTGGAGTTCCGCGACCGGCTGCTGACCCGGCTGAAACGTACCATCACGCTGACACGCGAGCCGGGGCGATCGGCAGCGTTCGAGGTCCTGCAGCAGAGCGAGATCCCCTCGGTCCTGATCGAGCTCGGCTACATGAGCAACGCGCAGGACGCCAAGCTGCTCACCTCGCCGGATTGGCAGAAGCAGGTGGCCACCTCGATCGCCACAGCGGTCAACGACTACTTCGACAAGCACGCCCTGCGTCGCCCCTGACGTTGCAGCACCCATTCATCGGTTGTTCAGCGCGCCGGCGAGGCATCGCCAGCCGGTAAGAAAGGCGGCGTGATCCCGCCACATTCCAGGCTAATGTGCGCTCGTTCTCGCATCGCGCTTGCGGCGGGGGGCGACCTCGACTAGACAGCGCGCAAACATCGGAAAATTCGTTGCGATGAGACCAGCCCCCATTCTTCCTCCGCCGGTTCAGCGCAAGAGGCGCGGGAGACGCAGCTGGCTCCTCAGCCTGCTCACATATGGCTTCGCGGCCGGCGGGGTGATGTTCATCTGCGCAACGGTGGTCGCCGGCTTCTACGTCTGGGCGGCCTCGCGCGACCTGCCGGACTACGCGCGCCTAGCCAAGTACGAGCCGCCGGTGATGACGCGCGTTCACGCAGCCGACGGCACGCTGATGGCGGAGTACGCCCGCGAGCGGCGCATCTTCGTGCCCATCAACGTGATCCCGCAGGTGGTGATCCAGGCCTTCCTCGCGGCCGAGGACAGACGTTTCTACGAGCACGGCGGGCTGGACTTCAGGGGCATCGCCCGCGCCGTCGTCAAGAACATTCAAAGCTGGGGCAAGCACGCCCAGGGCGCCTCCACCATCACCCAGCAGGTGGCAAAGAACCTCCTCCTGTCCAACGAGCGCACCCTGGACCGCAAGCTGAAGGAGGCGATCCTCGCCATCCGCATGGAGCGGACCTTCAAGAAGCCGCAGATCCTCGAGCTCTATCTCAACGAGATCTATCTCGGCATGAACTCCTACGGCGTCGCCGCCGCCGCGCTCAACTACTTCAACAAGGAGCTGGCGCAGCTGACGCTCGAGGAGGCGGCCTATCTCGCGGCCCTTCCGAAGGGGCCCGGCAACTATCATCCGTTCCGCAAGAAGTCCGAGGCCACGGTGCGGCGCAACTGGGTGCTCGAGCAGATGGCGGAGAACGGCTTCATCACCGCCGAGCAGGCGCGCGCCGCCAAGGCGAGGCGGCTGACCGTCAACATCCGCCCGTTCGGCACGCAGATCTATGCCGCGGACTACTTCGCCGAGGAGGTGCGCCGCAAGCTCGTCGAGATGTACGGCGAGGACGGGCTCTACGGCAGCACCGAGCGCACCGGCACCGGCAAGGAGGTCAACGGCGGACTTTCGGTGCGCACGACGCTCGATGTGAAGCTGCAGAAGATCGGCCGCCGCGTCCTGATCGACGGCCTCGTCGCATTCGATCGCGAGCGCGGAGGCTGGAGGGGCCCCTACAATCAGAAGCGCATCGAGGTTGCCGGCAACTGGGGCGTCCCCCTGAGCGAGATCGAGATACCCGCCGATCTGGCGCCGTGGCGGCTCGCCGTCGTGTTGAGCGTGGATCGCAGCAAGGCCAGGGTCGGCCTGCGCCCGCCGCGCGCGCCGGACGGCAGCCTCGTGACCGAGCGCGAGGAGGTCGACATCGCGCTCGACGAGGTCAAGTGGGCCAAGGTCAACGGCAAGGCCCCCAAGGCCGTGACCGACGTGCTGAGCCCCGGCGATGTGATCTGGGTGGCGCCGAAAAGCCCCGACCAGCCCGCCGGGGTGTGGTCGCTCATGCAGATCCCCGAGGTCGGGGGCGGTCTCATCGCCCTCGATCCGCACACCGGCAAGGTGCACGCAGTCGTCGGCGGCTTCTCGTTCGCCCAGAGCCAGTTCGACCGCGCACTGCAGGCCAAGCGCCAGCCGGGCTCCTCCTACAAGCCCTTCGTCTATGCGGCGGCACTCGACAACGGCTACAAGTCGACCAGCATCGTGCTCGACGCGCCGATCGAGATCGACCAGGGCCCGGGCAAGGAGATCTGGACTCCGAGGAACTACGACGGGCTGAAGTCCTACGGGCCATCCACCTTGCGCGTGGGCATAGAGAAGTCGCGCAACCAGATGACCGTGCGGCTGGCCCAGGACATGGGCATGCCGCTGATCGTCGAATACTCCAAGCGCTTCGGCGTCTACGACGATCTGCTGCCGGTGCTTGCCATGTCGCTCGGCGCCGGCGAGACCACGCTCGCCAAGATCGCCGCGGGGTATGCGAGCTTCGTCAACGGCGGCAAGCAGGTGAAATACACGCTGATCGACCGCATCCAGGACCGCTGGGGCAAGACCATCTGGCGCTACGACGGGCAGCGCGCCTGCCCGGAGTGCAACGCCGACCGGTGGGAAGGCCAGCTCGAGCCGACGCTGCCTCCCGACGAGCGGCGCCAGATCATCGACGCGTTTACTGCCTACCAGATCACCTCGATGATGGAGGGCGTGGTCAAGCGGGGGACGGGAGCCGGCATCAGGCGCATCATTCCCAACGTTCCCGTGGCGGGCAAGACGGGCACCACCAACGACGAGAAGGATGCGTGGTTCGTCGGCTTCACGCCGGACCTCGTGGTGGGCGTGTTCATCGGCTACGACACGCCGAGGCCCCTGGGCAAAGGCATGACCGGCGGACACGTGGCGGCTCCGATCTTCGCCAACTTCATCAAGGCGGCGCTCGAGGAGAAGCGGGTGCAGCTGGCGGACTTCCGACGACCACCGGATATAAAGATCGTGCGCGTGAGCCTGCGGACCGGGCTCAAGGCGGAGGCGGGCGAGAAGGATGTCATCGACGAGGCGTTCAAGCCCACCGAGGATCCCGACGACGCCTATTCGATCATCGGCTTCACCAACGAATCCGGCACCTTCATCAACCCGGACGCCGCCGACCCGCGCACGCCCGGCCGCGGCCTGTGGTGAGGAGATGCGCGCCGCAGCGCCGCCCCCGGCGGCGCTGTTTACAGCGCGCGGCCGCCCCCCTATATCGGCTGGATTGACCCGACCACACACGTGCATCGAGGAGGCCGCCGATGCGGGCCGAAGCCGAGAAGCTCGCCGAGTCCGTGCGCCAGTCCCTGGCGCTGCTCCGGAGGCATCTTTGACTGGGATACCGCCCAGGAGCGCCTAGCCGAGCTCAACAAGCGCGCCGAGGACCCCAAGCTGTGGGGTGATCCACGCGCGGCGCAGAAGCTGATGCGTGAGCGCCAGTCGCTGGAGCGCTCGATCGGCGCCTACCAGAGGCTCGAGCGCGACCTCGACGACGCCACCACCCTGATCGAGCTGGGCGAGGCCGAGAAGGACGAGGCGACGGTCGAGGAGGGCGAGGCCACCCTGCGCAGGCTCGCCCCCGAGGCACGCCGCCAGGAGGTTGAGGCGCTGCTCGCCGGCGAGGCCGACGGCAACGACGCCTACGTCGAGGTCCACGCCGGCGCCGGCGGCACGGAGAGCCAGGACTGGGCCGAGACGCTCGTGCGCATGTACCTGCGCTGGGGCGAGGCGCGCGGCTACAAGGTGTCGCTGGTGGAGGCGAGCGCGGGTGAGGAGGCGGGGCTCAAGTCCGCTACGCTGCTCGTCAAGGGCGAGAACGCCTACGGCTGGCTCAAGACCGAATCGGGCGTGCACCGGCTGGTGCGCATCTCGCCCTACGACGCCAACGCACGGCGGCATACGAGCTTCGCCAGCGTCTGGGTGTTTCCGGTGATCGACGACTCGATCGAGATCGACATCAAGGAGAGCGACTGCCGCATCGACACCTACCGCGCCTCGGGCGCCGGCGGCCAGCACGTCAACACCACCAACTCGGCGGTGCGCATCACCCACATCCCCACCAACATCGTGGTGGCGAGCCAGCAGGAGCGCTCGCAGATCAAGAACCGCTCCATCGCCTGGGCGATGCTGAAGTCGCGCCTCTACGAGCTCGAATTGAAGAAGCGCGAGGAGAAGGCCAACGCCGAGGCCGCCGCCAAGACCGACATCGGCTGGGGCCACCGAATCCGCTCCTACGTGCTGCAGCCCTACCAGCTGGTGAAGGACCTGCGCACCGGCACCCAGAGCACCGACCCCAGGGCCGTCCTCGACGGCGACATCGACGATTTCATCGAGTCGGCGCTCGCCCAGCGCGTCAAGGGCGGCGGCCCGGCGGAGGTGGAGGACATCGAGTAGGGTGCAAAGGAGGGTGCAATCGTGCGTCAGCGCGATTGCACCGAGCCGACCTCGTGGCAAGCGGCGTCGGCCGCGGAGAGGGCGCATCGGTGCAATGCTGCTTCGCAGCATTGCACCCTGCGGGTTTGGCGCCCTGCGCACCGACCCCAAGGGGAGCTCGCCCGGCGATTGAGGCGTGTGCGGAGCCGGAGTTTCGTGTTAGGAAAGGACATGAGCAAGACCTACACGCCCGGCCCCGAGGCCGATGTCATCGTCGAGCGTCAGCTCGCGACAGGCAACTACCGCAGCGCCGACGAGGTCGTCCGCGCAGGCTTGCAACTCCTCGCAGAGATCGAGGAAGACGAGGCGGGGCTGGAGGAGTTGAGGAAGCTGATCAACGAGGGCGATGCCGATATCGCCGCTGGCCGGGTGCACCGCTACGCCAGTGCGGAAGAATTGACCGCCGACATTATTGCTCGGGGGGAGGCCAATTCCGAAGAAGACTCTGAACATCTCACGTCGAGCGAGAAATGATCTCGACGCCATCTATGCCCGCCTGAGAGCGGTCAGCGGTTCCGCGACCGCGATACGTTTCATCGCGAAACTCAACAAACACCTGGAACGCTTGGCCCTGGTGGGCCACAGCGGTGTTCCACGAAACAAGTTGAGACTTGGCCTGCGCTTGGTTGTGCACGGTCGATACAATATCTATTTCCGCGTGACCCCAGCCGAGACCGTCGTCGTCCGCGTGTTGCACAGTGCTCGCGATGTACGACGCCTGAGCTTTCACGAAGACCCGGCACCTCCTTTGCGCTCCAGCCCATAGCACCTCGTGGAGAGACCGAGCCGGGCCGCGTTCCCGAGGCCGCCTTCGAGCGCCTGCGGCGACATTTCATCGATGCCCAGATCGTGGAGCTGACGCTGCGCATCGCGCTGTGCGGCGCCTACAACCGCCTCACCGAGGCCCTGCAGATCGACAACGAGCTGGATACGGGGTCTGACCCCACGTGAGGTCGTGAGATCGTGAAAGTCGTGAGATCGACCCGGCGTAAAGCTTCACGGCTCACCACCGCTCGGTAAGACTCTCGCCGATCTGGAGCGTCGACCAGCGCGCGCTGAGCGTCGAGAACCGGGATCGGATCTCGCTCAGCTTCCCGGGCGTGAACAATGCCCGTTCGTCGGACTGCATTCCCAGCAGAATGCTCCGGGCGGTCGCATTCATGGTCAGCGCCTTCGCCCGCAGCGCCGGGTCTTCGGAGCGGCCGAGCCAGTTCTGCCAGCAGACGTAGGTCGCCCGCTCGGATCGCGCGCAATCCTCCTCATGACCGGACATGAGCCGGCTCGATCGGCGATCGCGCCTCCTGCGCTCCCTCGAGGCCGCGCGAGGGTCCCTCGCCTCCGCCGTGCCGTGAAAGGTCCCCGCGGTCCCGCCGGCGGCAAGCTGCCCGTAGATGGCGCCGTCGATGCCCAGGGCGCGCTCGACGATGAAATGCTGGAGATCGTGGGGCATGAGGGGATCGTAGCCGGGAGCGGGGTCCATCGCCATGACCGGCAGGCCTTCCGCGGCGGCGCGCACGGCGTATCGGCGCTCGCCCGTACGGGCAAACGTGACCAGCATCGGCCTGCGCTGCGTCCTCTTCATCGCCTCACCGAGAAAGGTCGTATGTGTGCAGCTTTATGCTCGATTGCCTGAGTCGCGAGAGACAAGGTTGGGTCAAGTCCCGGCGAACGCCGGGGCGCAGACCCAACGCCACTCGGATGTTCGGCATTATGCGGAAACTCCCGCAGTGTTGGGTCTGCGCTCCGCTTGACCCGACCTACGCGCCGAGCCACTCGCGGCCGCGGGCGTAGAGGGCGTGCACCTCGGGGCCCTTCAAGCCCGGCATGTCGGGCTTCACCTTGTAGCCGATGCTCGCCTGCAGGTAGGCGAGGTGCCGGTACCCCTCGGGGAAGCGCTCCAGCAACGCCTTGTCGAGCGAGAGCTTCGCGGCCGGGTCGACCGGGTCCATGCGGTCCTTCTCGTAGATCGGCTGGCGCAGCACCATGCCCCAGCGCCCGCCGCGCTTCTCCAGGAAATCGTAGAACCGCCCGGTGCAGACCACGTCGACCAGGACGTTGTGCACGAGGGCGCGCTGGGAGATCGTCATCTTGGTCTGGCTGATGGCACGGTTGCCGCGCAGGTCCGCCGAGTGCCCGCCGAGGAAATGCAGGATGCTGACGCCCTTGTCGAAGCCTTCGCGGCTGACGGCGATGAACTCGTCGGCGGTGCCCTGGAACCAGGTCGCCATCATGCGCCCGTCGTCGTGCCAGACGCTGCGGAAGCGCTCCCAGTCGCCGGCATCGCGCCACACCGCCCAATTCTCCACCAGCGAGCGGATGGCCAGCCGGTCCAGGATTTCCTCGTCCATCTCGTTCCCTCGCTGCGCGGCAAAGACCGCCCAATTGGGTTGCCGGGGCGGCCAGGAAGTCAAGGGCGGCGCCTCGGAAGGTCCAGGGCGCCGCCAGCCGCTATTGCGCCGGCGGTGCCTTGAACGGCGTCGAGGTTCAGCTTGAACGTAACAACCTTGGGGTCGAGCTGCTGCGCGGTTGCGGCGGCGATCGACAATACCGCAAGCAGAATGCCGGTGCCGACGCACTTCACCATGCGAGTCATGCGATCCTCCCACGCTCTGTTGCAGGTTTCCGTACCCGTGCAGTCTCGCCCCGCATGCGGAGCACGGCAAGCCACAGCCGGCGGCGGAGAATCGGGAGCCGATCCGAGCCGAGCGCATGGCTCGGCGAAGCCCGGGCGCGATGCGACGCTACTCTTGCCAGCCACCGAGGTCGAGCGATGATCGAAGTCCACCACCTCGACAACTCCCGCTCCCAGCGCATCCTGTGGCTGCTCGAGGAGCTGGAGCTGCCCTACGCCATCGTTGCCTATCAGCGCGATCCGGCGACCCGCCTGGCGCCGCCGGCTCTGAAGGCCATCCATCCGCTCGGCAAGTCGCCGGTGATCCGCGACGGCGGCCTCGTGCTGGCGGAGTCGGGGGCGATCGTGGAGTATCTCGTGGGCAGGTACGGCAACGGCCGCCTGGCGCCGGCCCGCGATTTGGGCTCGCCCGACTATGTCGCCTACCTCCACTGGCTGCACTTCGCGGAAGGCTCGGCGATGCTGCCGATCCTGCTCCAACTCTATGTCGGCCTGCTCGGGGACGCCGGCGCCCCCCTGCGGCCACGCATTCAAAACGAGCTGCAGAGCCACTTCGGCTACATGAGCGCCGCGCTCGCAGACCGCGACTACTTCGTCGCCGACACTTTCTCCGCCGCCGACATCCAGCTGTCGTTCGTCCTCGACGCCGGCGCGCGCGGGCCGCTGAAGGCCTACCCCAACCTCGTGCGCCTCAAGCAGCGCCTCGAGGCGCGCCCCGCCCATCAGCGCGCGATCGCCCGCGGCGGCCCCTACGAGGTCGGGCGGTCGCCGGGTTGACTCCGGCCCGCCGGAGGGCCGGCGGTTGCATGCACCCGACAAATTCGGCCGCTGACGCCCGCCATGTGCGGGCAGCACCCCAGGTGCCCGGGACGGCGCGGGGCCACTGGGCGGCCTCCGCAGGCGCCCTGGCGGCGAAATTTCTCGGCCACGCCCTCCAAGCCCGTCGGACGACGGCGGCGGCGTCCAGGTGGAGCATGCAAGCGTCAACGCGGGTCAATGTGCCGGCGGGCGGTTGGCGGACCAACCGCCCGGTTCAGGTCGGGTCTGGGCGCTGCCGCGCCACCCCTGGCCTACATGCAACCCGGCCTACGCGCGGAACGCGGGGTGGGTACGCCACAGCTGCTCCAGCCCGGCGATCGCCACAGGCGGGAGGGGACCCATGGCAGCGGCAGCCAGGGCCTCGTCGAGGTGCCAGGTCTCGCCGATGCCGACGACGATGGTGGAGAGCAGCGGGCAGGCGAGGCCAAACCGCAGGGCAGCCTGCGCGCCGGTGCCATGCGCGGTGCCCAGGACCTCAGAGGCGGCCCTGGCGCGCGCCTCCTCGGCGGCATTCTCGGCGTTGGCGGTGATGGCGAGCTCCCGCCCGTGGCGCTCGCTCGAGGCCAGATGCCCGCCGGCGAGGATGCGAATGCCCATCACGCCCATGTCCCGGGCGGCGCACCCGTGCAGCAGGCCGTCGAAATCGGTGGAGCTCCAACCGGCGCCTGCCCCCGCCATCGCCGTCGGGTTGAGGAGGTTGTAGTAGACCTGGGCCACGTCGAAGCGCCCGCTGTCGATGACCTGGCGCACGGAGGCCGGGTCCCCCAGCGCCGTCAGGCCGATCCAGTCGCACAGCCCCTGCGCCCGCAGCCTGTCCATGATATCGGCGATGCCGCCGGCCCCCACGACCTCCTCGGCCGTGAGGCTGCGCGTGTCGCGCGCGCGGTTGGCGGCATCCACGGCGCGGCTGTGCAAGATGAGCAGCGGCACCTTGCCGAGGCCGAGCCGCTGCAGGCTGGCGGCGACCGAGCGCTCGATCTGGCCCGCGAAGTCGCCAGCCGAGGTGTCGATGTTGAACTTGGTGGAGATGCGCGGGCGCCGCTCGGCCGGGACGGCGCGCAGCCACTGGCCGATCACGGTCTCGGAGACGCCGTTGCCGTAGAGCGCGGCGGTGTCGATCCAGTCGATGCCGGCGTCGAGCGCGCGCTCGAGCACGCCCTCGCGCTCTGCCTCGGAGCCGCGGATCAGGAGGCCGCCGACCCAGCCGCCCCCGAAGGTCAGCTGCGGAATCTCGAGGCCGGTCCTACCAAAGCGTCGCTTTTGCATGCTTTTCCTCGCTCTTAGCGTCCGCGATTCGTTGTCTCAACGTCCGCGCCGCGCTCAATCGCGGCAAGCCTGCAGCCGCCAGAGCGGCGGCAAGCAGCGCCCAACGCTGCCTCCGGGCGCCGCCGGCGGCAATGTCCGGACCAACGGTCGCGCGACATTTTCTTTTCCCGGTAGTCATTTGCGGTCTCCGGCTCGGGTGCTATAGGTCGCGGTTGCAGGTGGTCCGCAGCGAGCATGGGGAAATACCGTGATGGCCTTGAACAGCGCCGTCCCAGACGACGCCGCAGAGTTGAGGGGCTTGCGCGTTCTCGTCGTCGAGGATTCCTGGCACGTCGCCCACGCGCTCAAATCTCTGCTCGAGGAGCTGGGCATGGTTGTGGCGGGCCCTGCCGCCACCCTCGCCCAAGCCGAGCGCCTTCTGGCCGCGGACGACCCGGAGGTGGCCATCGTCGACATCAACTTGAAGGGCGAGATGGCCTACGGCCTCATTGACAGTCTCCATGCCCGCGGCGCGCGCGTGGTCGTCATCTCCGGATACGCTGTCCCGCAGATCGCCCAAGGCAAGGTCGCGGCGATCCTGCAAAAGCCGTTCAGCGCCAAGTCCCTCCTGGGGATCCTGCGCAATACGGCGGGCAGGAGCGACACGCCCGCCCCAGAGCCGCATCCCATGAGCCGCATCCCATGAATTGATCGGGCGGCGTCGGACCTGTAAGCGTGGCCGGAGAGGTGTCCGGTGTCAGGCGCAGCAGGCTCATCCATGTCCGTGACGATCACCGAGGTGCGCGAGGAGCACATCGAGGGCTGCCATGCCGCGCTCGATGTGGTGGCCCGCGAGCACAAGTACCTGGTCTGGCTGGAAGCGCCGCCGCTCGAGGCGACCCGGGAGTTCATAACCGGCAGCATCGCCAATCGCCATCCGCATTTCGTGGCGCTCGACGGCGAGCGTGTCGTCGGCTGGTGCGATATCACGCCGCGTGAGCGGCCCGCCACCCGGCATGGCGGGGTTCTTGGCATGGGGCTGCTGCCCGAGTGGCGCGGGCGCGGGCTCGGCCGGAGGCTGATGGAGCGCACCCTGGAGGCGGCGCGCGCGTTCCCCTTGACCCGCGTCGAGCTGTTGGTGCGGGCCGACAACGAGCCCGCCATCGCGCTCTACCACAAGGTGGGCTTCGAGCTCGAAGGCCGCAGGCGGCGCGTATTGCGCATCGATGGCCTATATTACGACGACATCACGATGGCCCTGCTGCTCGACCCGGCGCCCTAGCCGCGGGATCTCAGCGGCCACGAGGCCTGAAAGACGCGGGCGATGGCAGGCGGCTCGGAGAAAGGGCAGGTTCGAGGTGGCAGACCTTCCGGGTCTGACGCCGTCGGCGCCCGGCTGCACGTGATCGCCACCGCCGGCTTTGCCGACTACCGCGCTGATCGACAGCGGCGAGGGGCGCAAGCTCGAGCGCTTCGGCCGCTTCGCCGTCGAGCGGCCGGAGCTGCAGGCGCTGTGGCGGCCGGCGCTCGATCCGGGCGTGTGGCTCGGGGCAGATGCCACCTTCAAGGCCAGCAGTGCCGAGGAGGACGGCGAGGGCGGGCGCTGGCGCAAGACTACGGCCATGCCCGAGACCTGGCCCATCCGCGTGCGCGACATCACCATGCTGTGCCGGCTCACGAGCTTCCGCCACCTCGGCATCTTCCCCGAGCAGCTGCCGCACTGGGAGTGGATGGTCGACTGGCTCGAGGGGGTGCGCGAGCGGCCCGCCCGCGTGCTCAACCTCTTCGCCTACACCGGCGCCGCCTCGCTGCTGGCGGCCAGGGCCGGCGCCGAGGTGACGCATGTCGACGCCTCGCGGAAGGCGATCGCCTGGGCCAGGCAGAACCAGGCCGCCTCCAAGCTGGGGGAGGCGCCGATCCGCTGGATCCTCGATGACGCGCGCAAGTTCGTGGCGCGCGAGGTGCGGCGCGGCAACCGCTACCATGTCATCCTGATCGACCCGCCCAAGTTCGGGCGCGGACCCGACGGCGAGCTGTGGGACGTGTTCACGCACCTGGCGCCGCTGCTGCGCGATTGCTCGGCCCTGCTCGCCGGTCGCGCGGCGCTGGTGCTCACCACCTACGCCATCCGGGCTTCGGCGCTCGCCACCGACGGCCTGCTGCGCGACTGCCTCGCCGGCCGGCCCGGCACGCTCGAGAGCGGCGAGCTCGCCGTCGTGGAAGAGTCCGCCGGGAGGCTGCTGCCGACCTCGCTCTACACGCGCTGGACGAGCGATGAGACCGATCCCTGAGGCGGCGCGCGGCGGCACCCGCGCCATCACCAGCCTGCAGAACGAGCGGGTGAAGCTGATCCGCTCCCTCAACATGCGCAAGAGCCGGCGCGAGACCGGCCTGTTCGTCGCCGAGGGCGCCTCCGTGCTGGTGGCGGCGCGCGATGCCGGCTGGAAGCCCGCGATGCTGGCGTTCCTCGCCGGCAGCGCCACGGCCGGGGTGGCGCGCGAGCTCCTCCTCTGGGCTGAGGCTGCCGGGGCGGAGTGCCTGGAGGTCTCGCAGGCCGTGCTCGGCAAGCTCGCCGCCAAGGACAACCCGCAGACCATGCTCGCCGTCTTCGAGCAGCGCTGGCAGGGCCTGCCCGTGCCGCCCGCAGCGGCAAGCGACGCCCTGTGGGTGGTGCTGGAGGCCGTGCGCGACCCGGGCAATCTCGGGACCATCATCCGCACCGCGGACGCCGTCGGCGCCGGCGGCATCGTGCTGGTCGGGGCCAGCGTCGACCCCTACGCGCGCGAGGCCGTGCGTGCCACCATGGGCTCGATCTTCAGCGTGCCCCTGGTGCGCGCCACCCAGGAGGAGGGGCTCAGGTGGGTATCGCGCTGGCCGGGCGATGTGGTCGGCACGCGCCTCGATGCGCGCGAGGATTTCCGCGCCACGGCCTGGCATCCGCCGATGCTTCTGCTCATGGGCAGCGAAGGGCCGGGGCTGTCGGCTGATCTCAGCGCGGTCTGCACCCGCCTCGTGAGGATTCCGATGGCGGGCCGCCTCGACTCGCTGAACCTCGCCGTGGCCACGGCGCTGATGCTCTACGAGATGCGGCGGGGGCAGCTTTAGGGGTCAGGCCAGGTCGGACCCCTCGCGCACCGGCGTTGGCGATTCTTGAACGACCGTCGAGGCGAGGGGGCGGGCCCCCTCTCCCCTACCGCGATCCGCCGTTGGGGTGGCGCTGCAGCCCCATCGGATCGTCGGAGCGGCGCGACTTGCCCTCGAAGTAGGCGCCCTGCTCGATCGCCAGCTTCCGGTGGTAGACCTCGCCCTCGACATGGCTGGCCCCACGGAAGGTCAGGTTGTTGCCCCGGATCGAGCCCTGCACGACGCCGCCAATGATGATCTCGTCGGCAAGCAGGTTGCCGATCACACGCCCCTGCTCCCCGACGACAATGCGCCCGGCATGGATATCGCCCTGGACATCCCCTTCGATTCTGATCTCACCCGTCGACTCCAGGTTGCCGGTGATGGTGAGATCGGGGCCGATCATTGAAACGATGCCGGGGCCCGGCGGTCTCTGGCCGGCCCTCGCACTCGACAGCGGCGGAGCAGCGCTGACACCCTTCGGCAATACGCCCCTGTCAGGTTTTCTGGTGAACATTGTCACGCTTCCTGGCGAGCATTCCAAACGCTTTCCGGCGCACCTCTTCCACCCTGGCCCCGATGCAACGAGCCGCCCGCACCGTCGGAGAGCCTCCGTGCCGTCTTAACACGGATTTCACCACCGGCCATAGGAGGCTGTTGGACCTTGGGTTAGCGCCTTCCTTTCGTCGCTTTCTGCACTCAATTCTGATTCCTGAACAGGAGTCTGCCAAGCTCTTCTGCCGGCAAGACGGTGGCAAGTTGCAGTGGAGCCACGAGGCGACCCTGTAGTGGGGCGACAAGACGGGGCCGGGACGCTAGGTTTGACGGGTCGTGCGTGCATCAGTGCCCGTGCGAGCCGGTGCCCGTGCAGGGTCGTCGACGGATCGAGAGAGCAGTGTGACCAGGACCCGTGGGTCCAGAAACACGGCCGCCCAGTCGGCCAACCGGGCATTGATCGCCCGCGACCTCGGCAAGCCGAGAGCGGCCCCGGGAGCCTTGGCGTTCATCGCAAAGGCAGTCGGCGGGCTCGCTCTTGCGGTAGTCGTGGGGCTGGGGCTCTTGTACCTGCGCCTTCTCTACGGCCCGATGGCGCTCGACTTCCTGGCGCCGCCCATCGAGCGCGCCATTGCCGAGGAGCTGGATGGGCCCCGGGTGCGCGTCGAAGGCGTTGCTCTCGGTCTGAACGACAGGGGGTTGTTTCAGTTCGAGCTGAAGGATGTGCGCATCAGCGACGCGGGCGGCGAGGTCCTCGTGGCTGCGCCGACCGTGGCCGTCTCGTTGAGCCGCCGCGCGATGCTCAGAGGCCGTATCGCGGTCGAAAGCCTCGATCTCATGTCCGCGCGGCTGGTGCTGTTCTATGCCGAGGACGGCACGCTCTCGCTCAAGTTCTCGCCTGCTCCGGCCCAAGTCGAGGCGGCGGGACCGAAAGGGCCCCCGGTCCGCGTCGTGGTCCCCCCGTCGACGCCGCCGTCTCCCGGCGAGGGCGACGCAATGCTGGGCCGCATCGACCTCGTCAAGGTGCTGTCCGAGGCATCCGCGCGGGCGCGCCGCGGTGAGACGGCCGGCGCGTTCCTGCGCGAGATCGGCCTGCGCTCGGCGACCGTGGTCATCGACAGCGGCAAGCGCAAGACCACCTGGCACGTCCTCCATCTCGATGTCGACCTCGATCACCGCCGCACGCGCAGCTCGCTGGCGGGACGCGCCAAGATCGAGACGGATGCAGGCGCCTGGGAGCTCACGTTCCACAGCCGTCAGCATGTCAGGGACAAGACCCTGAACCTGTCGATCAACGTCCAGGGGCTGGTGCCGAAGAGCCTGGCGGCCGCGTTTCCCCATTTGGCGGTGCTCGAGGGCTTCGACGTGCCGCTCACCGGCGAGGCCAAGCTCGAGCTTTCGAGCATCGGCGAGATTCTCGGCGGCAAGATTCTGATCGAGGCCGGGGCGGGCAGTCTCGCATTGCCGACGCCTACGCCGACGGCAATGCGCATCGGCGGCGGGCGCATCGAGCTCACGTACGGCGCCGCCGCCCGCAAGTTCGAGATCGGCCCCTCGTCGCTGTCGTGGGGCGACGGCTACGTGGAGTTTGGCGGCATCATCGTCCACACCGCAGAAGGCTCGGACGGCCCCCGCTGGGCCTTCGAGGTGGCGTCGACGAAGGGGGCGCTGGGCGCCGACACGCAAAGCGTGCTGCCCATCGATCGGCTCACGGCAACCGGCCATCTCGCGCCGGAGCAGGGCCGGATCGTGCTCGACCGGTTCCTGGTGCAGGCGGGCGGCACGGAGCTTACCGCGCAGGGCGAGATGGCCGACGTGGGCGGCGGGATGCGCACGCGCCTGGAGGGCAAGATCGGGGCGATGCCCGTGAGCCTGCTCACGACGCTGTGGCCGGACTGGCTGGCGCCCGAGACCCGCAGCTGGGTATCGAGCCGCCTCACGCGCGGCACCGTGCAGGGCGGCACGTTCAAGGTGGAGCGCGGCATCGAGCAGGCCAACCGCGGCTGGGCGCCCGTGAGCGACAGCGACCGCATGACGTTCGCGCTCGAGGGGGCCAACCTCGAGTTTACGCTGCATCGAGCGGTTGCCCGCGCTCGAGGTGGCCCGCGCGCTTCTGCGCATCGACGGGCCCATCGTGGAGCTCTCCGCTCCCGAGGCCGCCATTGCCCTCGCCGACGGCCGCAAGCTCGCGCTCAAGGGCACCTTCTCGGTCGATCTCAGCCAGCCGCTGCCGCGCCGGAAGGGAGCGCTGACGCTCAAGGGCCAGGGCCCGCTCTCGCTCGCGATCGAGCTCCTGGATCGGGCGGCGCCGCACGTCCTGAAGAACGGCGGCCTGGCGCTCGCCGGCAGCGACGGTAAGATCGACGGCAGCTTCACCATCAGCCTGCCGCTCGTCCCGCAGATGCAGCTCCAGGATGCCAAGATCGAGGGCAAGCTGCGCGTCAGCGACGCCAGGATCCGCAAGGGGCTCGGCACGCACGACATCCAGGGCATCAACGTCGACGTCGACGTGTCGAGCAGCGCGCTCGACGCCAAAGGCAAGTTTCTGGTCCGCAACGTGCCCGCGACCATGCGCTGGCAGTACATCTATGGCGCCGCCCCCGACAAGCAACCCCCGCTGCGCATTGCTGCCGTCCTCTACGACAACGAGCGCACCGAGCTGGGGCTCGACCTCAACGAGCTGGTGCAGGGCGAGGTCGCGACCGAGGTCACCGTGGTTCAGAACGCCAAGGGCGAGCCGCAGGTGCACGTGCGGGCCGACCTGACCAACGCACAGCTGACGTTGGAAAGCCTGGCCTGGAGCAAGCCGGTCGGCAAGCGGGCCATCTTCGATTTCGACATCGCCAAGGGCAGCTCGTACCCGGTCGAGATGCACAACGTGAGGCTGGACGGCGAGAACGTGGCGATCGCCGGCTGGATGGGCGCCGGCGCGGATTTCCGCGTCAGGGAGTACAGGTTCCCGCAGTTCTCGCTCAACGTGGTGAGCAATTTCTCGGCTCACGGCAAGCTGCGCGCCGACAACGTGTGGGAGATCTCGGCCAAGGGCGTGACCTTCGACGGCCGCGACGTCTTCCGGTCGTTCTTCAGCCCCAAGCCCTCGAAGCTGGACAAGCACCGTCAGGGGTTCGATGTGCGCGCCGAGTTCGACACGGTGCTGGGCTCCCTGGGCACGTCCTTGCGCAACGTGAAGCTGACGATGCAGAGGCGCGCCGGCAGGATGACCCAGCTCGACGCCCGCGGCACGATGGTCGACGGGCGCGGCAGGCAGCAGTCCGGCGGCAAGCAGCTCGAGGCGCTCGTGCGCCCCGAGCCCGGCCGTCCGCGGCTGCTCGTCGCCAAGGCCAACGACGCGGGGCTGGCGTTCAAGCTGGTGGGCTTCCTGCCGCACGCCGTCGGCGGGGAGATGCAGCTGGAGGTCAACCTCGACGGCAAGGGCGCCGCCGAGCGGACGGGCCTGCTGGTGGCCACGCATTTCCACCTGCTGGGCGACGAGGTCGCGCCGGACCCGTTCAAGGGCGCGGAGCCGGGGTCGCGCAAGCGCAACGCGGTGCGCGAGAGGATCCCGTTCAACATCCTGCGCGTGCCGTTCGCGATCGGCCAGGGCCAATTCTGGCTCGGGGACAGCCGTCTGGAAGGTCCGGTGTTCAGCGCGACCGGCAAGGGCACGATCGACTTCAAGACCAAGCGCCTGCACATCAGCGGAACATTCACGCCGGTCGCCGAGCTGAACCAGATCTTTCGCGATATCCCCCTGTTCGGCGACATCATGACCGGGCCGAAGGGCGAGGGCATGTTCGCCTTGAACTTTGCCCTGCAAGGCGGCCTGGAGACCCCGCAGATCACCGTCAATCCTCTCTCCGGGGTCGCACCGGGCTTCACGCGCGAGTTCTTCTCGATCATGCCGGAGGAGCCGAGCACCCCTCCGCGCAAGGGAAGCTCAAAGACCGATACGGGCGAGCGCTCCTCGAGCTCGCTCGCCGGGGGTCGACCGGGGACGACGGGAGCTCCGCCGACGTTGGCGAGGGCTGGCTGTCGGAGAAGGCCTGGTCGGCGAAGAAGCAATGACGGCTGCGGCCGGGGTCAGACCCGGGTCAGACCCCTCGCCTCGGCGCTGCGGCTCGAAGTTCTCGACGGCAGAGGCGAGGGGGTCTGACCCCGATCAAGGCAGCGGCTCCGGCCCCGATCGGGTCACCCGCATGTGATCCGCTTCGCCGCCTCCGGTTCCCATATACCGGGAAACCACCACGCAACGAGGATCACGCCATGGCCGGGATCACCAGAACCGCGACTGCGCAATGGCAGGGCACCGGAAAAGAGGGCAAGGGGACGCTCACGACGCACAGCGGAACCCTCGCCGACACGCCCTACGGCTTCAACACCCGCTTCGGCGGCGACAAGGGCACCAACCCCGAGGAGCTGATCGCCGCGGCCCATGCCGGCTGCTTCTCCATGGCGCTGGCCTTCGCGCTCACGGCGGCAGGGTCCCCGCCGGCGCGCATCGCCACCTCGGCCGCCGTGACCCTCGAGCCGGAGGGCGGCGGCTTCAAGATCTCCAAGTCGGCGCTGACGCTCGAGGCGAGCGTGCCCAACATCACGCCCGACCAGTTCCAGAAGGTCGCCGAGGGCGCCAAGGCCGGCTGTCCGGTGTCCAAGGTGCTGAATGCCGAGATCACGCTGGACTGGAAGCTCGCCTGAGCCGGCGCGTGCGACCAATCGGATAGCTCTGGGTTGACGCCGGCGGAAATTCAGCTGTCGTGCAATGAATGCCCGTGCTGGATTCGATGGGGGCTCCTCAAGTCTCCTGCCGACGAGATCGCCAAGCTGCACGAGCTCGTGAGCGGCCGCCTGACCCAGGCCGAGTTCGAGCGGGGCAAGGCGCGCATCCTCGGCACGGACCCCGGCGCTGATGCAGGCTCCGCGCTCATCGGCGCACAGCTGCGCCGCTCGTCGACGGATCCGCTGGCTCGGCGGCGTCTGCGGCGGGCTCGCCAAGACCACCGGGAACGAGTCGTGGGTCTGGCGCCTGATATTCGCCGCCGCCGTCTTTTTCGCCGGCTTTGGCATCGTCGCCTGCATCCTGCTGTGGATCTTCGTGCCGCCGGAGGCGCCGGGCAGCTGAGCCCGTCGGCGCCGGCCGCTTCAGACACCGAAACGCTCGTCGCAGCCGCCAACTGCGTCGGCAGGCCGAGCGCCACGCGATATCACTGGATTGCGAATTGGTACCACCCGGCGCACAGACCGGCCAGCCACCCGGCTCAGTCGGGCGATGCGTGTTGACGCTCGCGTCGCGCAACCGATAGCCTCGGAGGCAACAACGACAAAGGCTCAATCGGGAGGAATTCATGCAGCTCATGCTCAAATCGGTTCTCGCCCTGGCAGCCTGTGCCGCGCTTGCCGCGGCCGTCCACGCGCAGGCCCCGGCACCGCCGCCGCCCCCGTCGGACGGCCCGCGCTACGTCGGTCACCTACGTGGAGGTGAAGCCCACCGCAGCCGCCGCGGCCGTGAAGCTGGCGCGGCAGTTCCGCGACGCCACCCGCAAAGAGCCCGGCAATCTGCGCGCGGTGGCGCTGCAGCGCATCGGCCAGGCGCATCAGCTCGTGCTGCTCGAGGCGTGGAAGGACCAGGCCGCCGCCGACGCCCACTTCAAGACGCCCGCGACCGTCCAGTTCCGCGACAAGATCAAGGCGATCCGGAACGCCCCCATCGACGACCGGGTGCACTTCCCGCTGTCTGGTCGGCCCGCTCGACATCAAGGCGGGCGGCGTGGCGGTGGCGGTGGTGACGCACGTCGACGTGATCCCGCCGCAGCGCGAGCATGGGTCGCCATCACGAAAGGGCTGCTCGAGGACAGCCGCAAGGAGACGGCAACCTGCGCTTCGAGGCGGTGACCCAGGTCAACCGCCAGTACGACTTCACCGTCATCGAGGTCTAGGGTCCGGCGGGGCCGTCGATACGCACAGCATGGCCGCGCACACGCGCGGCTTCCCGACAAGCTGGCGCCGGCCTCGGGCCGCTCTACGACGAGCGCTTCTACAGGGTCCTGGAACTGACGAGGCTGGCATGCCCCTCCCCACGCGCACGACGTGATTCCCTCCCCCGTCGCGCCGGAGGCTGTGTCGACTAGTTGCGGGGAGGGGCTAGGGGTGGGGGTAATCCCGACTTCGGATGTTCTGGGGTCCCCCCACCCCCGATCGAGGTTGGGCAGGCTCTGTCCTCCCCACAGGGGGGAGGGGACGCCTATTGCTGACGGCGCCGCTGTTGAGAGCGACAAGCGAGCAGGCGGAGGCCTCGCATACCACTAGTGGCGGTCCGGCTCGGGGGCTACCAGGGCGACCTCGATCCTGACACGCGCCCTGCGGCGGCTGGCGGCGTCGCGTGCCGCTGGTGCCGGTACGGCCGCAGGTCGAGGTGGTCCGCGACGTGACGGAGCAGGGCGCGCGCCGGTCTACTGCCTCCATGGTCGAGCAGGGCATGGGTCGAAGATCGCTACTTCGCCTCGGGCCATCCGCCTCGCTGGTCGCCCTTGTCGGCGCGTTCGATGCGCGCCCTTCCCGCGCTCAATCGCGCGCGCCTCTATGCTGAAGTCGTACGGCGGCTAAGTGGCGCGCGTCGCTGGAGACCCGCGAGCGCGCCCAGGTGCGGGCGGTGGAGAACGCGCGCCGTATCACGGTCGCCTGCGCCTATCTGAACGACTGCGGCTTGGCTGAATCGCAACCTCCAGAACGCCGCCGACCAGCGCGTCGCGGCATCGGCTTCATGCCTGTGGTGATCGACGTGAAGGAACTGGCACGCGCGGTGGAGACCCACGCGGTGGACGCGCAGGAAGAACGTGACGAACACCGTCAAGAACTTCGGCCTGGACAAGACGCACAAGCATCTGAGCCTGACGCCTCCGACTTCGACGGCGTGGCCTGCCTCGCCGCGAACCGGCGCCTGGGTCGAGGCGCTGGCGGCGGGTCGCAGTTGGCGCTGTGGCGGCGTTGGCCGACCACGGTGCCCAGTGCGCAATGGGCCATCGACGAGGACGCCCGCGCCGAGCGGCTGCGCCGCGAGGGCGTGGCGATCGTGCCGCGCGAGGAATTACTTCGCCGCCTTCCGGCCATGGTGTCGGATGTTCCATTACGGCGTCTCGGAGCGATGGCGTCGACCCGCAGGGTCGACACGATGCCGATCGCCGGCTCCAGGGGCGGCGCGATCAGCGTCGTGCAGGTCGGGCAGCCAGACGTCGCCGGTGGCCTCGCGCCGCCGATCTGACGTAGACACCAGGGACGCCTCGGGCTGCGACGCATCTGGGCGATGACGTGGATCGTCCGCTGGGGACGTAGACGAAGTCGCTGTCGAGGATCACCTCGCGGCGGTCGGAGCCGTTGCTCCGCGCCTGGATCGAGCCGGACCTTGCCGAGACGATACGCCAGCCACGTCGTCGTCGTGGTAGTGCGTCGGGTCGGACCGGTGCGGGCACCGAGCACGTGCGCCGATCGACCGCCTTGGACTCGGCGACGCGACGGAGACGCCGAAGCCGACCTCAGCGGCGGCTTCGTAGGTCGATCCGACCTTGCCCTGGCGGACGATGACGGTCGCTGTCGAAGGGGGTCATCTGCTTCCGGATCGTGCGCGCGCGCGCGGTGTCGCACGAGTGTAGCACGCCGCAATTGCGCGCCGACGCGACATCATGGAGGTACGCCGACAGGCGCCCGCCACGCCGCTGACGCTCTGCGGCTGCGATGCTCGCATGGCGGGATGGCGCGGTTTACAGGGTGGAAGGCGAAAGGAGGACCGGTTATGGCCAAGCCGCAGCCCGCAAGACCGAAATCAACGAGAGCGGCGATGTCGTCGGCATGCTGCGGAACTCCCAGATCGGCATGTACGTCTACCCGGTGGTGGCCACGGAGTTCACGAACTGGCGCGACGAGCAGCGCGCCTGGCGCGAGACGCGGTGCTGTTCGACCAGTCGCATCACATGGCGGAGTTCGACGGTCGAGGGCCCGGACGCGCTGAAGCTGCTTCGCAGGGCTCGCGATCAACAGCTTCGCCAACTTCGCGCAACAAGGGCCAAGCAGATGGTGCCCGTGCCGCTACGACGGCTACGTCATCGGCGACATGCATCTGTCTTCCGCGAGCGGAGGACCGCTTCTCTTCGTCGGCCGCGTCGCCGACCGTCAACTGGCTGGAGTTCCACGCCGAGATCGGCGGCTCAAGGTGAAGCTCGACCGCGACCACCGTCGCCGTCGCGACCCGCGGCAAGGCCGTCGTGCGCCGCCACTACCGCTACCAGATCCAGGGTCCCGACGCGCCGAAGGTGCTCGAGAGGCTGAACGGCGGTCCGCTGCCGGACGTCAAGTTCTTCCATGGATGATCAACATCGACGGCCGCAAGGTGCACGCCCTCCGCCACGGCATGGCCGGCGCGCCCGGGCTGGAAGTCTGGGGGCCGTACGCCGAGAAGGACGAGATTCGCGCGGCCATCCTCGAGGCCGGCGCGACGCCGGTGTCGACTGCAGCGGCGGCTCGCGCGCCTATTCGACCAACACGCTGGAGTCCGGCTGGATTCCGTCGCCGCTGCCGGCGGTCTATACCGGCGAGAAGATGAAAAGCTACCGCGAGTGGCTGCCCGCCACGGGCTACGAAGCGACCGGCTCGATCGGCGGCAGCTTCGTCTCCAACGACATCGAGCGATTACTACATCTCGCCCTACGAGCTCGGCTACGGCCCCTTCGTCAAGTTCGACCACGACTTCATCGGCCGCGAGGCGCTCGAGAAGATGCACGGCAAGCCGCATCGCAAGAAGGTGACCTTCGCCTGGAACGCCGACGACATGGCGAAGATCGCCTCCTCTTCCGGCCGGCGATCGAGAACTACAAGTTCTACGACCTGCCGAACGCCAACTACGCCTCCTCGAGGTACGACAAGGTGAAGAGGGACGGCAAGGCCGTCGGCGTGTCGATGTTCGGCGGCTACAGCTTCAACGAGCGGACCGCCTTTCGCTCGGCGTGGTCGATCCGGACATCGAGGTCGGCGATGTCCTGACGCTCGTCTGGGGCGAGAAAACGGCGGCACGCAGACGGCGGTCGAGCGGCACAAGCAGCTCGAGGTCCGGGTGAAAGTGTCGCCGGTGCCCTATTCGCGGGACGCGCGCGAGGCCTATCCCGAGGGCGCTGGCGC
>CAWIXS010000036.1:0-24224 GCA_963840075.1 uncultured Alphaproteobacteria bacterium
ACACCTCATGCGGTGCGCATCGGCGGATAGGTGAGGAATGCGTTGACGGGGTGCCAGAGCCGGTGCCGGTTGATGCCGAGCCCGCCGGAATGCGTCTGCCCGGCGATCATGACGAACTGCTTGTCCTTGTTCGGCAGCGCCGCATAGAAGCGCATGAGCTCCTCCTCGCTGGCATTGCCGTCGTGCTCGGCGCGGATCATGCACACGGGGCACCTGAGCTGCGCGGGATCGGCCATCGGCAGGTTGAGCGCCATGTCGAGGTAGGTGCCGGAGGGGACGGTGTCGCCGAACTGCAGCTCGAAGGCGGCGAGCGCCTCGGCCACGCCGGACTCGGAGCTGCCCGCCCGGTCGCGGTCGAAGATGCGCTGGATGGTGGCGAGGCTTCTCGGCCGGCGCGGGTTCGACTTGTAGCGCTCGGCCTGGGCCCGCCGGCGGTCGATCTCGGGCGCATTCTCGCCCGTGTGGGTGTAGGCGTTGAGGATGAGGCGCTCGACGCGGGCGGGCTCGGCGGCGGCGAAGGCGGCGGCCCTGATGGCGCCGGAGGAGGAGCCGAACATCATCACGCTGCTCTGGCCGGTCACGCGCTCCACCACGGGCAGCGCCGCCTTCAGGTCCTCGACGCCCACCATGATGCCGGCATGACTCCCGGTGCGTGAGGAGAAGCCGTAGCCCTCGTGGTCCAGGGTCCAGACGTCGAAGCCGAGGCCGGCGAAGTGGTCCATCATGGAGTAGCCGGGACGCCCGGGCACCTGCAGGTCGAAGCTGCCGCGGCTGGAGAAGGTCGAGCCGTGCACCAGGAGCAGCACCGGCGTCGCGGTCCCACTGCCGGCCATGCGCTTGCGGTAGAGATAGAGATCGACGCTGCCCTTCCTCGCCCAATGCTCCTCCGCTGCGTTCGTCTGGCCTCGGGCCGGCGCCGGGCGCGCGGCAAGGCCTGCGGCTGTGGCCGCGACGGCGGCAGCGCCAGCGGCCTTCATGAGCTGGCGCCGGCCGAGGCGCGGCGCGGATGATGTCGACTGAGCCGAGCTCATCGGTGGACTCCTCCCGACATTGCGGCGGCGTTGTGGAAAGGCCGCCCGGCCCGCTCAGCCTAGCACGTTCCGGATCGGATGTTCGGCGCAATGCACAATCGAAAGCAGGGGCAAGCACGGGGCGCATGCGTAGACCCGAGCCGTGCGCGGGATTATGCTGACGACGCCCCCGAGAGGGGCGCCGACTGACAGTCATGGCGAAATCGTGCAGGGAGGATGCCATGGGTTTCCTGACCGAGGACGAGATCAATCAGCTGATCCCCGCGGAGATGCTGCCGCATACCACGCCGATCCCGACGCAGATCATCTCGAGCGACGAGTACATGCCGCCGCCGCAGAGTGCCGAGCAGAAGGAGGTCGAGGCACGCCTGCTCGACATGGGCGACGAGCTCGGCAAGAAGCAGGGGCTGAGCCGGCGCGAGTTCTTCCAGAGCGCCGCCGGTATGGCCGCCGCCTTCGTGGCGCTCAACGACACCTTCGGCGCGGTCTTCGACGCGAGCCGGGCCGAGGCTGCCACGCCGGCTCAGGCGCAGGAGCGGGCCGACGCGCTGCGCAACCAGCTCATCATGGACCTGCACACTCATTTCCTGCGCGACGACACGCGCATACAGACCTTCGTGCGGGCGCGCGAGGCGGTCGGCAAGGCCGGGTGGAACCCGCAGCTGGTGGGCCGGCCGCAGACCATCGAGGACCTGAAGTTCAACAACTACTTCAAGGAGATGTTCCTCGACAGTGACACCAAGGTGGCGCTGATCTCCAGCGCGCCGTCCGACCTCCCGGAGGACTGGTTCCTGACCAACGAGATGGCGATCGCTGCGCGCGACCGCGTGAACCGCGAGGCCGGCTCGCAGCGCATGATGGCGCACGCCATCTTCACGCCGGGGCAGCCGGGCTGGCTCGAGGCGCTGGAACGTGCCCTCGCCATGCGGCCCGATTCGATCAAGGGCTATACCATCGGCGACAACACCAACAAGCAGACCAGCCGGTATCCCTGGCGCATGGACGACGAGCAGGTCACCTACAAGGCCTACGAGCTGGCGGTGAAGCACGGCATCAAGAACATCTGCGTCCACAAGGGCCTGTTCCCCGCCTCGGTGGAGCAGCGGTTCCCGCAGCTGCTGGCCTATTGCGACGTGCGCGACGTGGGCAAGGCGGCGAAGGACTGGCCGCAGCTCAACTTCGTCATCTACCATGGCGGCTACCGCCACGCCGGCGGAGGCACCGCCGCTCAGGGCTGGCAGGAGTTCGAGCAGACCGGACGCGTCTCCTGGGTCAGCGATCTCGCCGAGATTCCCGGCAGGTTCGGCGTCACCAACGTCTACGCCGACGTGGGTCAGCTGTTCGCGCAGAGCGTGGTGGCGGAGCCCAGGCTGTGCGCTGCGCTCATGGGCATCATGATCAAGGGGCTCGGCGCAGACCACGTCTGCTGGGGCACCGACGCCATCTGGACCGGCTCGCCGCAGTGGCAGATCGAGGCGCTGCGGCGGCTCGAGATTCCCGAGGACATGCAGAAGAGGTATGGGTTCCAGGCTCTGGGAGGTCCTACCGGGCCGGTGAAGACGGCCATCTTCAGCGGCAACAACATGCGCCTCTATGGCATCCAGCGGCGCACCGATCTCGGCGACCGCTTCGGGGCCATGAAGGAGGAGTATCTGCGCAGCGGCGCGGCGCGCAGCAACCTGCGCTACGGCTACGCGCGCCGACCCGAGGCATCGGCCGCCGGCTAGCCCGGGAACGGCCTTTCGCCTCGCCTTGCGGGGGAGACCCGACCGAGCGGCCCGGCCTCCCCCATGCGGTCGACCGGCACCGGCCACAGCGCATGCGCCGGGCCGATCACGCCGCTCGCAGCAATTTCTACTATTGTTGAAATTGCATGATATTCTGTTGTCGAATTGCGGCGATCGGCGCCATGTTCAAGAACCTGAGCACCAGCACCAAGCTTTATATGTTGTGCACTGCATTCGTGGTCTCGGTGGGGGCGCCCGTATTCGCCCTGGTGGCGGAGAAGCGGATTGCCATAGATTTCGCGCACAGGGAGCTTGCCGGCAGCCGGTATCTTGCGGTCGTGCGCCAGGTTTTCGCGGCGATCGCCGGGCTGACATCGAATGGCGGACCCGGCGGGCAACCCGCTGCGTCGGGTGACGTGGTTGTGAGGTCGCTTGCGCAGGCGGACGCCGACGCAGGGGCCGGGTTCGAGACGGGCGAGCTGGCGCGAAGCCTGGCCGGTGCGGTTCGCAAGCTTTGGTCGCACCGGGGGGAGGGGCGCGAGAAGGATGCGCTCGTCCTCGATGCGCTTGCAATGGCCCAAAGACTTGCTGCGCGCATCGGCGACGATTTCGAACCTGGTGCTCGATCCGAGTCTCACCAGCTACTATCTCCAGAGCATCGTCGTTCGTCTGATGCCGACCCTGGTGGATCGGTTGAGCCGGCTGCAGCATACCTTCGAGACGAGCATCGAGACTGCCTCCCCGTCATCGCCGTCGAGGTTGCGCGACGAGCGCCTGGCCGTGTTGGCGAGCCTGCTGCGGTCGACGGCGAGGGAGATCGAGAGGAGCATCGAGGCAAGCCACCGCGGCGATGCCGATGGCATCGAGCGCACGGCGAGGAGCGAGATCGCGGCAATGGTCTCGAGCGTGAGCTCCTATCTCGACGCTCTGACGGTGGCTGCGGCCGGCGTCGACGGCAGGGATGCGGTGCCGTACACGCGCTACCATGCGGTCGCCCTGCAAAATGCGATGAAGGCCTGGGCGGCCGCCCAGTCCGAGCTCGACCGCCTGCTGCAGCACCGCATCGCTGCCTTGTCGGGAAGAATGTGGCTCGACCTCGGCCTGATCGGCGCCTTCGCCGCCCTCAGCTTCTGCCTTGCTGCCTTGACTCATCGCCACATTGTCAGGCCGCTGCGGAGCCTCGAGGCCGTCGCATCCGCGGTACGCCAGAGCAACGACTACAGTCTCCGGGCGGACTACCAAAGCGAGGACGAGATCGGCCGCGTGACGGCCAGCTTCAACCTCATGCTCGCCGATCTCGCCGCCGCACGGGCACGGGAAGCGGCCGAGCGGGCGGAGTTCGCGCGCGTCACGCGGCTGACGACGATGGGCGAGATGGCCGCCTCGATCGCGCATGAGATCAACCAGCCGCTGGCCGCGATTGTGACGAGCGGCAACGCGGGGCTGCGCTGGCTCGGCAACGAGACGCCCGATCTCGGCAAGGTTCGCACCATCCTGCAGCGCGTCGTCCGGGACGGCATGCGTGCGAGCGAGATCGTGGAGAGCGTGCGGACGATGTTCAAGAAGGACGTGCGGGAGAGAGGGCCGCTCGACGTCTCCGCGTTCGTCGCCGAGCTGCTCGCGCCCTTGCAGGACGAATTGAACAGCGAGCAAATCTCGCTGGAAGTAGAGATGGACAAGGGGGTCCCCAGGGTGCTGGCGGACCGGGTGCAATTGCAGCAGGTCTTCGTGAACCTGATGGCCAACGCCATCGACGCAATGCGCTCGGTGCGCGATCGGCCGCGACAGCTCCGCATCGGAGCCCGGCTCGTCGAAGCCGACGGCGTGCTGATCACGGTTGCAGACACCGGCTCGGGCGTCGACGCCGACGCGCGGGAGCGCATCTTCGATCCGTTCTTCACGACCAAAGCCAGCGGCATGGGGCTCGGGCTGCCGATTTGCCGATCGATCATCGAGGCGCACGGCGGCCGGATCTGGGCGTCACCCGGCAGCCCGCACGGGACAGTCTTTCGGCTGATGCTGCCCGCTCACGACGCCGGCGGGGCATGAATGCCGAACGCGGGCGAAGCTCGAGGCATCGTTTTCGTCGTCGACGACGACGCATCCTTGCGCGCAGCGCTCTGCGATCTGTTCGCATCGGTGGGCCTGCGCGCCGAGACCTTCGGCACGGCGGCGGAGCTCCTGCAGGGACGGCCCACCGACGGCCCCAGCTGCCTCGTGCTCGATGTACGGCTGCCGGGATTGAGCGGGCTCGACTTCCAGGCCGAGCTGGTGAAATCCAACGTCGAGATGCCGATCATCTTCATCACCGGTCACGGCGACATCCCGATGAGCGTGCAGGCCATGAAGGCCGGCGCGTTCGAGTTCCTGACCAAGCCGTTTCGTGACCAGGACCTTCTGGACGCCGTGCAGCGCGCGCTCGCGCTCGACCGTGCCCAGCGCGAGGAGCAGCGATCGGTGCACGAGCTGCGCGTGCGCTTCGAGTCGCTGAGCCCGCGGGAGCAGGAGGTGATCACGCTCGTCGGCTCCGGCCTGTTGAACAAGCAGATCGCCGGCGAGCTCGGCGTGACGGAGATCACGGTCAAGGTGCACCGCGGCAACGCCATGCGCAAGCTGGGCGCACGGACGCTGGCGGACGCAGTGCGCATGCTGCAGGTCCTGGGGCCGCAGGGTCGCGCCTGACACGTGTCCAAACCTCTTGTAGCCTAAACCTTTGTATAGGTATGCAACCACCCTCCGGGTGCCCATTTTTTCGGCTGGGCATTCCGCCGCAAGAGACCCTGCGTTGGCCAAGGTTGCGCTGATCTCCATCGTCGACGACGATCTGTCGGTACGCGAGGCAACGGCGGGTCTGCTGGAGGCCCACGGATACGTCACCGCGGCCTTCGCTTCTGCCGAGGAGTTCCTGGGCTCTGAGCTGATCGACGATACCGCATGCCTCGTCACCGATGTACGCATGACCGGACTCGGCGGGGTCGAGCTGCAGCAGCGCCTGAACGACGCCGGGCATCGCATTCCAACCATCTTCATGACGGCATACCCCGAGGAGCACATGCGCGCAGCCGCCATGAGCGGCGGGGCGCTCGACTTCCTGCGCAAGCCGGTCAGCGAGGAGCGGCTGATCTCCTGCCTCGAGGCGGCATTGCCGGGCCACCGTGCCCGAAGCGCCGGGGAATGACCGGTCAACCTCTCGACGCTGCGCCGCAGGCCGTCGCGTGCTCCGGGCGTGCCCAGCGTCCAGCCTGTAGACAGACTTTCCATCAAGGTACACACTACAACGTACGTCCTGAATGGCGGTTGGCGGTCGGGCGACCTGGACGTAGGCATAAGCTCTGCCACCCATCGCATTGTCGACCCTATACCTTGGCGCTATCGATTTGCCGGCCGACAAATTGATAACTGATGACGCGTCGCCGTCACTCTCGGGAGGTGGGTCTGACGAGCGGCGCGGGCCTTCGAGCGCGGCGCGCGCGCGTGTGGCTCACAGCTTGCCTTTTCAGCCGGGATATTCTTTCAGTCGGGATTCGGAGTGAGAACGGGGGTGGTCTTGTCCTTGAAGCGACCGATACACAAGGCCCTCTACCTGCAGGTGCGGGACGCGCTGGCCGAGCGCGTCGCAAGCGGGCAGTGGAAGTCGGGGGCGCCTATTGCGAACGAAGGCGACTTGGCGCGCGAGCTCGGCGTCAGCGGCGGCACCGTTCGCAAGGCCCTGGAGCTGATGGAAGCGCAGCGCCTGATCATCCGCCGCCAGGGTCGCGGAACCTTCGTGAGCGACCAGACGTCGGAAGATCACGCAGCGCGCTTCTGCCGGTTTCGGGGTGCGAGCGGCGAACGTCTCTTCAGCCGGGCATCGGTGCAGCAGATCGGCAAAGGCACGGCGAACGAGGAGGAAGCGAGACGTCTGCGTCTTGCGCCGGGAGAGGGGGTGTACCGGATGCGCAAGATCCGGCTGTATCGGGGCCACGTCTTCATGGTCAAGGATGCAGTGGTCCCGTTGGCACTGTTTCCCGGTCTGCCCGACAGGAGGGAGGTTGCCGGCAGCATCACCACGCTGGCTCAGGCGTACGGCGTTCTCGTGGGCACGGGCGAGGAGCGCATCTCGCTGTGCACTGCTGCGGCAGGCGTAGCAGAGGCGCTCGGCGTTGCATGCGGCACTCCGGTGATCCATCTGGACCGTGTCGTGCTCATGCTCGACGGCCCGCCACTGGAGTGGAGCACGGCCCATTGCCATGTCGCCGGCGGCTACTATCTGGCCGAGGTCGGCTGACAGAGGAACGCCGCCCGCTTGCGGCTGTCTGCAGGGCGGTGGGGGGTCGAGGCACCCCCACGCTACCCCCAGCCTCATTCCTCATCCGTCTGCCGCTTGCGCGCGCGATAGCTCCGGGCACGCTGGACCCAGACGTTGCGTGCCGCCGCACGCTCGCGCGGATCCTCCTTGCGGGCGGCGTGGGCGAGCTCGCGCTGCAGCTTGGCCCAGCTGCGCCAGCGGCCGCCATCGAGGCTGCCGTCGGCCAGTGCGGCCTGCACGGCGCAACCGGGCTCGGCCGCGTGGGCGCAGTCGCCGAAGCGGCAGCGCTGCGCCAGCGCCTCGATGTCCGCAAAGGTTGCCGCAACGCCGGCATCCGCATCCCAGAGGCCCAGCTCGCGCATGCCGGGGGTGTCGAGAACGAGACGCCCGTCGGGCAGCAGGACGAGTTGGCGATGCGTGGTGGTGTGGCGCCCGCGCGCATCGTCTTCGCGGATCGCCTGGGTCGCCATCAGGGGGGCGCCGGCCAGCGCGTTGACGAGGCTCGACTTGCCCGCGCCCGAGCTGCCGAGCAGCGCGGCCGTCCGGCCGGGCGCGAAGCTCTCGCACAGGCGGTCGAGCCCCTCGCCGGTGACCGCCGAGACCGCATGCACGGGCACGCCCAGAGCGACGGCCTCGATGCCGGCCCTGAGCGCGTCGCGCTCGCGGTCGGGGCAGAGGTCCGCCTTGGTCAGCACGATGACGGGGGAGGCGCCGCTGTCCCAGGCGGTGGCGAGGTAGCGCTCGATCCGGCGCGGGTTGAGATCGGCATTGAGCGAGGTGACCAGGAAGGCCACGTCGACGTTGGCGGCAACCACCTGGGAGACGGAGCCACCGCCGACGGCCCTGCGCACGAAGGCGGTGCGGCGGGGCAGGAGATGGTGGATGGTGGCGCTCGCCTCCTGCGAGCGGATGGCGGCGGCCACCCAGTCGCCCGCGACCGGGTAGTCCCCGTCCGCGGCTTCATGCGCGAAGCGACCGGAGAGACGGGCGGTCGCCTCGCCCTCCGGGGTTGCAAGCAGATAGAGGCCGCGCTGCTGCACGATCACGCGTGCAGGCGCGAGGCCCTGTGCAGAATAGGCGGCGAACACCTGTTGGAGCGCGTCGCTCCAGCCGTAGCTGTCGAGCAAGGTCTTAATCCTTCGGTCGGCGAATGATCAGAGGCGCCGGCCGAGGAGACCCGATCGTTCAGGAGAACCCGATTGTCAGGAGCGTGCGTCGGCAGCGGCGCGGCGAGGGGCTGTTGAGATCGCGACAATCATCTTCACCCTCCTTTCCTGCGCCGTGGGCAGACTACGGGAACGTACGCAACGCCGCGTCGATGTAGTTGGAGCGATGCGGCCCGTCAAGCAGCGCTGCGAGGCAGTGCCAACACGAATGCGAGAGGGGTGTTCCCGGGCAACTTTGTATCGGATACTGGCGCCCGGGGTCGACGGCCAACAACGGGAGAGCACGGGGTCATGGCAAGCAAGCCCAAGGTGCGCGCCGGGATCGTCGGGTCGGGCTTTGCGGCCAACCTGCACTACGAGGGCATCCACCGCGTCTACGGCACCGATGTCGATCTCGTCGGCCTGTTCTCGCCAACCGCGGAGAACGCCCGCCGCTTCGCCGAGCCGCGCGGCGTGCGCACGTTCCCGTCGCTGGACGCGCTCCTGGGCGAGGTCGAGGTGGTGCACGTCTGCGCCAGCCCCGCGGCTCACGAAGCAATCGCCGTGGCGGCGCTGGCGCGCGGGGTGCACGCCATCGTCGAGAAGCCGCTGACCGGCTGGTTCGGCGACGGCAGGCCGGAGTTCCATGCCGCCAGCGCCTCCATGAGCCATGCCCTCGAAGGCGCGCTCGCCAGCATCGACCGCATGCTCGATGCCGAGGCGAAATCCAAGGCGATGATCCTCTACGCCGAGAACTGGGTGTATGCGCCGGCGATCCAGAAGGAGCGCGAGATCATCGAGAAGACCGGGGCCCAGGTGCTGTGGATGCACGGCGAGGAGGCGCACTCGGGCTCGCACAGCAAGGCCTACGGCTTCTGGCGCCTCAACGGCGGCGGGGCGCTGATCGGCAAGGGCGTGCACCCGCTGACGGCGGCGCTCTATCTGAAGCGCGTGGAGGGCCGGGCGCGCCACGGCCGGCCGATCCGCCCCGCCGCAGTCAGCGCCCGCATGCACAGCCTGACCCGGCTGCAGGGCTACGCCGACCGCGGCTTCCTGCGCACCGACTATCACGACATCGAGGACTTCTCGGCCACCCATGTGGTGTTCGAGGACGGCACGGTGGCCGACATCTTCGCCTCCGAGATCGTCATGGGCGGCATCCACAACTGGCTCGAGGTGATGGCCAACAACCACCGCGCCCAATGCAACATCAGCCCCAACACGGCGATGCAGACCTACAACCCCGCCGAGGCGCAGTTCCGTGACATCTACGTGGTGGAGAAGATCGGCACCAAGCAGGGCTGGGCGCCGACCGCGCCGGACGAGGATTTCATCACCGGCTTCCCGCAGGAGGTGGAGGCCTTCTACCGCAGCGTCGCCACCGGCGCGCCGCCCGAGAGCGACAGCCGCCTCGCCGCCGACTGCATCTCCACGGTCTACAGCGCCTACCTCTCCGCCGAGCGCCTCGGCGCCGAGGTAGCGGTGCGGGCGTATTGAGCGGTGTCGAACGGCGTCAGACCCTCCGGGTCTGACACCGGGGCACCGGGCACCTCACCCGGTCACCGACGGCTCGGCGGCTGGCGACAGGCTCGGAGGCGGGGCGGACATCGGGCCGGCGGCGTTGGCGTCGGCGAGGCGGGAAAGCAGCTCCTCGGCAATGGCCTTGATGGCGGTGCCGGAATCGCCCGGGTACTTGGCCACATAGGAGCGCTCCACGGAGCTCAGCTGCGCGGCGTGCTGCAAAGCGCTGGAGCGCGGGATGGTCTGGGTGAAGCAGCGGTTCTCCGGGTTGGAGGAGAGCCAGCGGTGGTAGTCGGCATCCACCGAGGAGTGGCCCTCCTTCATGTTGACGCACACGCCCAGGTTCTCGGCAAAGCCCATCTCCGGGTTGAGGCCCTTGAAGCGGCGGAACACCTCGAGCCCGCAGGTCGAGATGTAGTCGGGCTTGGTCGGCGAGAAATGGAAATCGGCCTCTCGCAGCCACGACTCGGTGAGGATCGACAGCCCCGGCGGGCAGTCGATGAAGATCACGTCGAACACCCCGCGCACGTTGCCGAGCAGGGTCGCAATCGCGCCGCGCAGGCGGTTGTGCAGGGTCTCCTTGGAGACCTCGCGCTCGAACAGCGTGAGCTGCATGTCGCTCGGGATCAGGTAGACGGTGCGCGCCTCGTCCACGTCCGACACGCCGCCAACCACGAAGCGCGGCCACTCCACCGCGACACCGTTGAGCACGCTGGCGACCAGCAGGTCGACGATGGTGAGCCCCTCCGACTGCAGCCGGTGCAGGTTGGCGGCAGTGAGCAGCATCGAGCTGACGCTCGCCTGGGAATCGGCGTCGATGATCAGTACGTTCTTGCGGAACTGCGCCGACAGCGTCTCGGCCAGCGCCAGCACCAGTGTCGACTTGCCGACCCCGCCCTTGGTGTTCATGACGGCGATCGTATTGCGCATGGCCCGCACCGGTCCGTCCATCGGCGTCCTCTGCTGAGGGTGGATGTGAGCGCCAAATGTGGCAGACTCCTGGTGTCGCTTTCAAGGCCGCACACCGGAAATCCCGCCTAATCGCCGCGCCTGGCACGGTGTCGCGGGGAGGCCGGGGCCGTCCCCGGTGCAGACGACGGAGCGGCACTACCGCGGCGCGAGCCAGCGCCAGGCTCGCTCGTGCGCTCCCGGGCGGCGTAGTGGTACTCCGCGTTGGGTCTCATGTCGGTCGCCGCCGCCATGCGGTTCGACATGTTGTAGAAGCTGGCGACGGCGGCGATGTCCCAGATGTCGCGGTCGGAGAAGCCGGCCCGGCGCAGGGCGGCGCGGTCCGCCTCCTCGATCTTGCCGGGCGATTCGGTGAGCTTGGCGGCGAAGTCGAGCATGACCTTCTGGCGCCTGTCGAGGCCCGCGGCGCGCCAGTTCTGGGCGATCGTCTCGCCGAGCTCGGGGTCCTTGGCGCGCTGGCGCAGCGCGGCGCCGTGCGAGGTCAGGCAATAGTGGCAATGGTTGATGGCGCTCACCGCCACCGCGATCATCTCGCGCTCGGCCTTGGAGAGGCCGCTGTCGCCCAGCATCAGGTCGTCGGACATCAGGATGAACGCCTTGAGCTTGGCGTTGTCGAAGGCGTAGGCACGGAACACGTTGGGCACGAAGCCGAGCTTCTCCTCGCATTTGCCGAAGTACGTCTCGATCTCGGGCTCGAGACGGTCGTCGGGCCCGAGGTTCAGCGCGGTCAGCTTGGGCTTGCGGGACATCGATCGCTCCTTCGCCGTGCCGGTGACAATTCATCGACAATGATTGACCGACATTGATTGACCGTCGAGCGACGCGCCGGCAACACCTTTTCGCGAGCGGCATCGTCCCGCATTGAGGCTATCTGTTGAAAGCGGGATATTGGCATTGCGGAGGTGCTAGCTCGGCACGCATGAGAAACTGCGGAATCGCGCCGGATAGACGAATGTACAGCTCACACTCCACGCGAGACGGACTCGGCCTCGATGACCTGTTCCGGCCGGGCGATCATGTATGCCACTTCTTCCGCTCGGGCGACGAGCTCGGCGAGGTTCTCATCCCCTACTTCAAAGCCGGCCTGGAGCGCAACGAGCGCTGCATCTGGGTCACTGGACACCCTTATGGCAGGGACAGAGCCGGCAGCGAGATGCGCGTGGCCATGGCGGACTTCGACCGCAGGGTCGCCGCCGGCCAGATCCTCATCCTCAACCAGGACGAGTGGTACCCGCAGCAGGGCATGATGAGCCCGGCCATGCAGGCACACGCCTTGCTGACGCAGCAAGAGGAAGCCATCGCCGCGGGATATGCTGGCCTGCGCGCAAGCGGCAATACCTCGTTTCTGGATGATAGGGCCGCGTGGGGCGACTTCCTGAACTACGAGCGGGCCACCAACGAGATCTTCAAGGGCAAGCGCTGCACGGGGCTCTGCAGCTACGGTTTCGACCTCTGCTCGCCGAGAGAGATCGTCGATGTCGTGCATCGCCACGGGTTCGGCCTCGCGAGGCGTCATGGCCGGTGGGGTCTGATCGAGGTGAGGAGCCATGGCGGCGTGGAAGCCGCCGGCCATAGCCACCACGTGCCTTCCTCCGGGCGCGGGGACGAGCTGCAACGGATCGTCGAGGATCAACTCGCCATATTCATCGGAGCATGCCCCGAGCGCATCGCGCTGCAAGGGGGGCGCGTCGATCTTTCGGGCCCGCAGGCAACCAAGCTTGCAATTTTGCTCTCGGAGCTCACCACGAACGCGGCCAAGTACGGGGCGCTGACATCGCCCCAGGGCAAGCTGGCCGTGAAGTGGCGTGTCGTTGCCAACGGCTCGCGGCGCCTTCACGTCGAGTGGACCGAGAGCGGGTCGGTCAATCTGGAAATGCCGGAGAGAATCGGCTCCGGCACCCAGCTGATGGCCGGCACGGCGGTGAACTGCGTGCGCTTTTTCAGCCCCACGGGAATGGCGTGCGAGTTCGAGCTGAGCTTGGATGACAGCGATGCCGCGCCGCTCCTTGCTGGAGCACCCCGTGGCTGCCGCTGAGCTGCAGTTGCACGACTTGCCGGTGCGGACGGGTGGCGCCGGCGCAATACGGGCAGGGCGCCTGAAAGAGCGGACGATGGCAGTGAGCGCGTTCTTCATCCTTTCGAGGTCGCCCGTTGTGACCGCCAGACCGGGCAGACCATGGTCAGGACGATGACCCTCGCAGCGGGAACAGCGGACAGCAGCCTCATCCGGCAGGTGCAGAAGGCGCTGGGCGAGAGGTCGCCGGCGGCGCAGCTGGTGCCGCTGCTCTACGGCAGCCTCGATGGGCTCGCCGCGGCGCCGCCGGCGCAGCTCGCCGAGAAGACCCGTGCGGTTCTGGACTTCATCGCCGAGAAGCCGGCGGGCAAGCACAAGCTGCGTGTGCGCAGCACGCAGGCGCCCGATGGAGCCGGCGAGGGCAGCGTCATCGAGATCCTCAACGACGACATGCCGTTCCTGGTCGACTCGGTGATGGGCGAGCTGCAGGCGCGCGGCCTTTCCGTGCGCCTTCTGCTGCACCCCATCTTCAAGACCAGGCGGGACCAGGCCGGCCGCCTCGAGACGCTGGTCGGGCCGGGCGACCAGAGCTGGAACGACGGGCATCAGGAAAGCTACATCGCCATCCATCTCCAGGCCCTGCCGGAGACCGCGCAGCGCGCTCTCGGAGCGGCGATCTCCGAAATCCTGGGCGAGGTGCGCGCGGCGGTGTCGGACTGGGAGGCCATGCGCGGGCAGGTGCGGGCGGCCATCGCCGAGGTCGAAAGAGCGCCGGCCCGCGTGCCGGAGGGCGACAAGCGCGAGGCGATTGCGCTTCTGCGCTGGCTGGAGGCGGGCAACTTCACCTTCCTCGGCGTGCGCAGCTACCGGCTGGACGGCACGCCCGAAACGGGAAGCGTGGTAGCCGTAGAGAAGTCGGGGCTCGGCGTTCTGCGCGACCCCGAGGTGCAGGTGTTGCGCCGCGGGGCGGAGCTGGTCGACCTCACACGCGAGGTGCGCAGCTTCTATTTCGGGCCGGCGCCGCTCATCATCACCAAGGCCAATGTGGTCGCCCGCGTCCACCGCCGCGTGCACATGGACTACTTCGGCGTCAAGACCTGGCGGCGCGACGGCACGGTCGGCGGCGAGATCCGCTTCGTCGGGCTCTTCACCTCGCAGGCCTACACCGGCTCGACGCGCGCCATCCCCATCCTGCGCCATAAGGTCGAGAGCGTCCTGAAGAACGCCGGGCATCCGGTGTCCAGCCATGCCGGCAAGGCGCTTCTCAACGTGCTGGAGACGTTCCCGCGCGACGAGCTGTTCCAGATCGACGCCGACGATCTCGAGGCGTGGTGCGACGGCATCCTCGATCTGCAAACGCGCCCGCGCGTGCGCGTGTTCGCCCGCGTCGACCGCTTCGACCGCTTCGTCTCCGTCCTCGTCTACGTGCCGCGCGACCGCTTCACTTCCAGCGTGCGCGAGCGCATCGGCGCGCTGCTGGCGGAGGCCTACAAGGGGCGCATGGCCGCGTTCTATCCCCATTTCACCGACGGCCCGCTGGTGCGGGTGCATTTCATCGTCGCGCGCTACGAGGGGACGACGCCGAGGGTGGCGCCCGCCGACCTGGAGGGCGGCGTCGCCGACATCGTGCGCACCTGGGACGACCGCCTCGGCGAGGCGATCGGTGCGTTGGGCGCCCGTGGAGAGGCGCTGCTGGCGAAGTATCGCGACGCGTTCTCCGCCGGCTATGCGGAGATGTTCAGTGCCGGGCGGGCGCTGCAGGACATTGAGCGTATCGAGCGGCTCGGGCCCGAGATGCCGGTGGCGATCGATTTCTACCGCGAGGACGGCGCGCCGGCGGGTCGCTGCCGCGCCGCCGTCTACCGCCTCGGCGGGCCCATCAGCCTGTCGCGACGGGTGCCGGTGCTGGAGAACCTGGGCTTCGTTGCCATCGACGAGCGCTCCTACCAGCTCACGCCGCGCTTCGCCGACGGTGAGCGCCCGGTGACCCTGCACGACATGGTGATCGAGACAGCCGACGGTGCGCCGATCGACCTTGCCACGCACGAGAAGCGGCTGGAGGCGGCTTTTCTCGCAGTGTTCCGGGGCGACGCCGACAACGACAACTTCAACCGCCTGGTGGTGTCTGCGGGGGCCGACTGGCGCTCGGTCGCCGTGCTGCGGGCCTGTGCCGCCTATCTGCGCCAGCTCGGCTCGCCGTTCGGGCCGCGCTACATCGCCGACACGTTGCACCGCCATGCCGGCGTCGCACGGGACCTGCTGGAGCTGTTCCACCTGCGCTTCGATCCCGACCGCGGACTCGATGTGGCGGCGCGCAGGGCCGCCGAGGAGCCGATCCGCCGGCGCATCGAAGGGGCGCTGGCGGCGGTGCCGAGCCTCGACGAGGACCGCATCCTGCGGCAGATGCTGAACCTGATCGGCGCCATGGTGCGCACCAACTTTTTCCAAGTCTTGACCGAGACGCGGGACTCAGCGTCCTCTCCCCCCTCGTGGGGGAGGGACAGAGTGGGGGGAATCCAGAGCTTCGACGGAAGGGAGTTCCCCCACCCCTAACCCCTCCCCGCAAGGGGGAGGGGAATCCGGGCGGCGTTTGTCACCCGCCGACGATCTCCTTCAAGTTCGACAGCAAGGCGGTGGAGGCGGCGCCGCAGCCGCGACCTTTCCGCGAGATCTGGGTCTACTCGCCGCGCGTGGAGGGCATCCACCTGCGCTTTGCGCCGATCGCCCGCGGCGGCATCCGCTGGTCGGACCGGGCGCAGGACTTCCGCACCGAGGTGCTGGGCCTCGTGCGCGCGCAGCTCGTCAAGAATGCCGTGATCGTGCCGTCGGGCGCCAAGGGCGGCTTCCTGCCCAAGCAACTCCCCAGGTCCGGCAGCCGCGAGGAGGTGCAGAAGGAGGGCGAGGCCGCCTACCGTGTGTTCATCTCCGCGCTGCTCGACATCACCGACAACCTCAGGGATGGCCGCCTGGTGCCGCCGCCGCGCGTGCTGCACTACGACGGCGACGATCCCTACCTGGTGGTGGCCGCCGACAAGGGCACCGCCACCTTCTCCGACATCGCCAACGCGATCTCGCTGGCGCACGGGTTCTGGCTCGGCGACGCCTTCGCCTCGGGCGGCTCGGCGGGCTACGACCACAAGCGCATGGGCATCACGGCGCGCGGGGCGTGGGAGTGCGTCAAGCGCCACTTCCGCGAGATGGACATCGACATTGCGCGCCAGCCGTTCCGGGTGGTCGGCGTCGGCGACATGTCGGGCGACGTGTTCGGCAACGCCATGCTCTTGTCCGAGCAGATCCGGCTGGTGGCGGCGTTCGACCATCGCGACATCTTCATCGATCCCGAGCCGGATGCCGCGGTCGCCTTCGCCGAGCGCAGGCGGCTGTTCGAGCTGCCGCGCTCGAGCTGGCAGGACTACGACCGGTCCAGGATCTCCAGGGGCGGCGGCGTGTTCTCCCGCGCGGCCAAGGCGATCCCGGTGAGTGCGGAGATGAAGGCGCTGCTCGGCCTCGATGCGGCGAGCCTGACGCCGGCCGAGCTGATCCGCGCCGTGCTGAGATGCAAAACGGATCTCGTTGTGGTTCGGCGGCATCGGCACCTTCGTGCGCGCCTCGGGCGAGCGAGACGAGGAGGTCGGCGACCGCGCCAACGATGCGCTACGGGTGGCGGCGTCGGAGCTCAGAGCCAAGGTGGTCGGCGAGGGCGCCAACCTCGGGCTGACACAGCGGGCCCGCATCGAGTTTGCCCAGCGCGGCGGGCGCATCAACACCGACTTCATCGACAACTCGGCCGGCGTCAACACCTCCGACCAGGAGGTCAACATCAAGATCGCGCTGCAGGCGGCAGCGGGCGCCGGCGGGCTCGACGCCGAGGCGCGCCTAGAGCTGCTCGCCGACATGACTGCGGACGTGGAGGCGGCCTCGCTGCGCAACAACTACCAGCAGTCGCTGGCCTTGAGCCTCGCCGAGCGCCGCAGCGCGCGCGACCTGCCGGACTACGCGGCTCTGATGCGGGCGCTGGAGGCGCGCGGCCTGCTCGACCGGGGGCTGGAGGCGCTTCCCTCCGAGATGGAGATGCAGGAGCGCGCCCGCGCCGGGCGCGGCCTGACGCGGCCGGAGCTCGCCGTGCTGTTGAGCTATGCCAAGATCGCCCTGCAGCAGGACATCCTGCAAAGCCGCGTGCCGGACGAGCCGCAGATGGAGAGCTGGCTCGCCGGCTATTTCCCGCCGCTCTTACGCGAGCGCTTTCGCGCCGGGATCGATGCTCACAGCCTGCGCCGCGAGATCATCGCGCTGGGCCTCACCAATGCCGTCGTCAATCGCGGCGGGCCCGCCATGGCGGTGCGGCTCGCCGCCGAGACGCAGCGGCCAATCTCCGAGGTGGCGCAGGCCTTCATGGCGGCGCGCGAGGTGTTCGATCTGGCGCGGCTGTGGCAGCGCATCGATGCACTGGACGGCAAGGTGGGGGGCGAGGCGCAGCTCGACCTCTACCAGGCGACGCGCGACCTCCTGAATGCACAGACGCGCTGGTTCCTCGGCCGGGGCGCGGCCACGGGAGACCTCGCCGCCACGATCGAGCGACACAAGGCGGGGCTCGCCGCGCTGGCCGATGCACTGGAGAGCGTGCTTCCGCCCCGCCGCAGGAGCCGGCTCGCGCGCGAGGCGGCGCGCCTCGGCAGGGGCGGCGTGCCGGCCGATGTTGCCGGCGACGTGGCGAGGCTCGAGGTGCTGGCGCAGGCGCCGGCGATCACCGAGATCGCGCACGCGACGGGCAAGCCGGTGCCCGAGACGGCGCGCATCTTCTTCGAGATCGGCGAGCGGCTCGGCATCGACGATCTCGCGCGCGGAGGTGCGGCCATTGCAACGGCCGACCAGTACGACCGGCTCGCCATCGCCCAGGTGCTCGACCGGCTCGCGGCGGCGCAGGCCACCTTCACGCGCGAGGCCATCAGGGCCGGCGACTGGAAGGCCTGGTCCGCGAGCCAGGGCGACCGGATCGCCCGCGTGCGCCAGACTCTCGAGGAGGCGGCGGGCGGGGGCACGTTGACCGTGTCGCGGCTGTTGGTCGCCGCAGGTGCCCTCGACGATCTCGCCGCAGGCGCCCGCTGAGGTCCGCAGCCACGGCACTCCCAGCCCGGCAGCGCCTCAGGCGGCGCTATGAAATTCCAGACACATCGAGTTTCCAGCAACTAGTTTGGCTGCTATCCTTTGATTGTTAGAAAAAATTACCGGAAGGTCCTCGATCCGGCGCACAAGAGACACCCGATCGCCGGATTGTCGACTGCCCGACCGGAACCAAAGGGAGTGAGCCATGCCGGGCAAGAAGGAAAGGCTGATCGTCGAGCTTTACGAGGACGATCCGGAGCGGGCCGATGCCGTCGTTTTCGGCCGCAGAACGGATGGGACACGCCGCGGTTTTCTCGCCGGGGCCGGGCTCACCGCAATGACGGCAGCGGTCGGCGGACCGCTCGTTTTCGGGTCCGGCATGCCGGCAGGGCTCGTGCCGGCGGCGCTCGCGCAGGACAAGAAGGATGCCGCACCGCCCGCGGCCGCGCCGAAGGGACCGCAGCTCCTGCAGTTCCCGGGCAAGGACCCGGGCCTCGTGGTCCTCGGCGACCGGCCTCTGGTGGCAGAGACGCCCGAGCGCCTGCTGGACGACGAGACGACGCCGACCGCCAGGTTCTTCATCCGCAACAACGGGCAGATTCCGGAGGCTACCAAAGACCCCGACGCGTGGAAGATCGTCGTCGACGGCGAGGTCGACAACCGGCTGGAGCTGTCGCTGGGCGAGCTGAAGAAGAGGTTCACCCCGGTGACGCGGCGCCTGGTGCTGGAATGCGGCGGCAACGGGCGCTCGTTCTTCACCCCACAGGCGCGCGGCAACCAGTGGACCAACGGCGGCATCGGCTGCGCCGAGTGGACGGGCGTGCGCGTCGCCGACGTGCTGAAGGCCGCGGGCGTGAAGCCTTCCGCGGTGTTCAGCGGCCACTACGGCGCCGACCCCCACCTCTCGGGCGACGCCTCGCGCCAGGCCCTGTCGCGCGGCGTGCCGATGGCGAAGCTGATGGACGAGAACAACCTGATCGTGTGGGCGATGAACGGCCAGCCGCTGCTGCCGGTGCACGGCTTTCCCGCGCGCCTGCTCATCCCGGGATGGCCGGGGTCGGTCTCGGAGAAGTGGCTCACGCGCCTCTGGATTCGCGACAAGGTGCACGACGGCCAGGGCATGGGCGGCACATCCTATCGCGTCACCGTCAAGCCGATGGTCCCCGGCGGCAAGCCCGATCCGGCCAACTTCAGGGACCTGGAGTCGATGCCGGTGCGCTCGATCGTCACCAGCCCGGCGAACGGCGCGAGGCTTCCCGCCGGAGCCAGGGAGGTCGCCCTGCGCGGAGCGGCCTGGGCCGGCGATCACACGGTGCGGGCCGTCGACGTGTCGGTCGACTACGGCAGCAGCTGGCAGAGCGCCAGCCTCGGCCAGCCCACGAACCCCTACGACTGGCAGCGCTGGACCGCCACGGTGCGGCTGCCCAGCGACGGCTACTACGAGGTGTGGACGCGCGCCACCGATCAGCGCGGCGTCGTGCAGCCGCATGTCGCCGGCAACTGGAACCCGCAGGGCTACGGGGCCAATCCGATGCACCGGATCGCCATCCTGGTCGGGTGATGGCGCCGGCGCGAGGAGGCTCGGGGAGGCTCGCGGCGGGCGCCTGGGCGCTCGCCGCATGCGTGGTGCTGGTGGTGCTGCCGGCGCTCGACGCCTCCGGGCAGAGGCGCGAGCGGCCCAAGCAGGAGCAGCCGGAGGATTACCCGGACGGCCCCAGCCGCGAGGATACCTTCTACTTCTGCACGGCCTGCCACGGCTTCAAGATCGTGGCGCAGCAGGGCATGTCGCGCGCCCGCTGGAACGAGACGCTCGACTTCATGGTGACGCGCCACAAGATGCCGGACGTGCAGGGCGCCGACCGCGAGAAGATGCTCGACTACCTGGAGCGCGCTTTCCCGGAGCGCAGGCAGCCCGGCGGCTGGAAGAATCCGTTCGCGCCGGAGTAGGGCGGTGTCAGACCCTCCGGGTCTGACACCATTGCGCAACGGGCGTTGGAGCCACGGTGTCAGGCCCGGAGGGTCTGACACCAATCAATGGCGGAAGTGGCGCACGCCGGTGAAGACCATGGCGAGGCCCTCCTCGTCGGCGGCGGCGATGACCTCGGCGTCGCGCACCGAGCCGCCGGGCTGGATCACCGCGGTGGCGCCGGCCTCGGCGGCGGCGAGGAGGCCGTCGGCGAAAGGGAAGAAGGCGTCGGAGGCGACCACCGAGCCGCGGGTGAGCGGCTCCGGCTCGCCGGCCGCCCTGGCGGCGTCGGCAGACTTGAGGGCGGCGATGCGGGCGCTGTCGACGCGGCTCATCTGGCCGGCACCGATCCCGACCGTGGCGCCGTCCTTGGCATAGACGATGGCGTTGGACTTGACGTGCTTGACGACCCGGAAGGCGAACTTCAGGTCGGCCAGCTCCTGCGCGGTGGGCCGGCGCCGGGTGACCACCTTCAGGTCGAGATCGTCGACCACGACGTTGTCGCGCGACTGCACGAGAAAGCCGCCAGCGAGCGCGCGGAAGGTGAGGCCCGCGGCGCGCGGATCGGGCAGGCGGCCGGTCGTCAGCAGGCGCAGGTTCTTCTTGGCGGCGAAGACGGCCTTGGCCTCGGGCGTGGCGTCGGGGGCGATGACGATCTCGGTGAGGATTGCCGTGATCGCGTGCGCCGTCTCCGCGTCGATGGTGCCGTTCAAGGCGATGATGCCGCCGAACGGGCTGACGGGATCGCAGCGGAACGCCTTGGCGTAGGCCTCGCTGAGCGAGCTGCCCAGCGCCACGCCGCAGGGGTTGGCGTGCTTGATGATGGCGACCGCCGGCGACACTGCGGGGTCGAGCTCGGCGATCAGCTCCATCGCCGCGTCGGCGTCGCCGAGGTTGTTGTAGGAGAGCTCCTTGCCCTGGTGCTGGACGGCGGTGGTGACGCCCGGCCTCGCCTCGCCCGTGCGGTAGAACGCGGCCTGCTGATGCGGGTTCTCGCCGTAGCGCAGCTTCTGGGCGAGCCGGCCGCCGAAGGCGCGCCAAGCCGGCGCCGTCTCCCCCAGGGTCGAGGTGAACCAGGCGGAGATGGCGGCATCGTAGGCGGCGGTGCGGGCGTAGGCCTTGGCAGCGAGCACCTTGCGCAAAGCAAGCGTGGCGGCGCCGCCGTTCTGCGCCATGGCGTCGAGCACCCGGGCGTAATCCTCGGGGTCGACGACGACGGTGACGGCGGCGTGGTTCTTGGCCGCGGCGCGGATCATGGCCGGGCCGCCGATGTCGATGTTCTCGATGCACGCCTCGAAGGGGGCGCCCTTGGCCACCGTTTCCTCGAAGGGATAGAGGTTGACCGCCAGCAGGTCGATGGGCGCGATGCCGTGGGCCGCCGCGGCGGCGTCGTGCCCGGCGTCACCACGGACGGCGAGGAGCCCGCCGTGCACCTTGGGGTGGAGGGTCTTGAGGCGGCCGTCCATCATCTCGGGAAAGCCGGTGTGCTCGGCCACGTCCTTGACGGCGAGGCCGGCGTCCTTGAGTGCCGTGGCTGTGCCGCCGGTGGAGAGGATTGCCACGCCATGCCCTGCGAGTGCGGTGGCGAAGGCGACAAGCCCGGTCTTATCGGAGACCGAGATCAGTGCCCGGCGGATCGCCGTGTCGGTCATGCGAGCAAACCTTCCTTGATCCGAGGGCAAGGGCTTCGCACGGCGGCGCGGCGTTTGTCATCCGGGAATTCCCGAAATTTCTCCGAATTGGAGCGGCGGCGGTGTTGCCGGAGCGCTGAGGCGTCCCAGAGAACGGATCCTCATGCAGCTGCGCGGCTCACCCATATCGAATTGGTATGAGCCCGGGGGAGGCAGCATGCCGGACCTCGTCAACGCGGTCCGCGCCAAGCCCGGCGAGGTGACGATGGCCATCAAGGGGCCCGCAACCAGCCAGCAGATCGCCTTCGAGAAGCTCGAGCGCTCCGCCAAGATCGACAGGGTGGCCGTCACGTTCTCGGGCGGCGCGCCGTCCGTGAACGCGCTGCTGGGCCAGCACGTGGCAGCGCTGGTCGTCAACTACCCGTCGGGCTCCGAGGTGATTGCCGCCGGCAACCTCGTGTGCTCGCGCTCACAGCACTGAAGCGCAACCCGTTGCTGCCGGACGACGGTCAGCGAGCTCGGATACCCGCAGATCGACGAGGACGTGTGGTTCGGCATCGTGGCGCCGGCGAAGACGCCGGCCAAGGAGGTCACCCAGCGCCGCGGTGACGGCCCGAGCTCGAGCCGAAGCTCGACAAGCTGGGTTCTCCGTGGTCGGGACGTGCGGCCAGAACTTCGTTTCGTTCCTCAAAGAGCAGCATGAAGCCTACGGCCGCATCATCCGCGAGGCGAACCTGAAGGTGAAGTGAGGCGGGCGGAGCGGGGGTGGCGGCGACTGGCTCGGGCAGCAATCGTCCGGGTCGGTTGAATGGGGTCAGCCCCGGCCTTCGCGGGGGCGCAGGGTCTGCCTTCGTCTGACCCCTTCGTCTGACCCCTTCTCACATCCGCTGCAGGCGCCAGTGCACGCTGAGAGCGCCGCAGCAGGCGGCGCGCAGAACCACCTGCTGGGCCTGCCGCGGGCCGATGGTGTCGGCGTAGTGCGTGCTCTCCTCGATGGAGAGGGCGGCCCCCTCGGCGGAGAGGCGCCAGCGTTCGCCGCCGGGCAGGATCAGCTCGGCGCCGCCGTCCCCGTAGCGGGCACCGGCCAGCGGGTGGAGATGGAAATGGATGGCGAGCGGCACGTCCCAGGCGAAGCGCACCTCGCCCCTGGCACCCTGGAGAGCGTCCTCGCCGTCCAGGCAGGTGCCGTCCGCGGAGAGGGCCAGCGTGCGCGCGTGGATGAGCCCGAAGCGGCCGGCATAGCCGTCGTGGGTCGCCTGCAGGATCAGACCGCCGTCGGCTTGGCTCAAGCGCGCGATCACGCGGCCGGGGTGGCGGATCGGGGGGGCGCCGATGCGGCGCTCGAGGACGGCATTGCGCACCAAGTCCGCAGAGGACTGGCCGCCGAGCACCAGCGTGTTGTGGCTCGCCGTCCCGCGCGCGGCGGCAACGGCGCGGGCGTGGGCGGCGGCCGGCATACCGCCGTTGGCGAGCAGGACCTCGGGGCCCGAGCTCAGCTCGAAGGAGAGGCAGCCGGCGCAGGCCTCCGCGGCAAGCTCCAGGGGCGGCGCGGGGCCAGCATCGACGACGAGAACGGCGTTGCTGCGCTCGAGCCGGACGTAGCCCGAGGGCGACACCGGCGCGGCGGGCGCGGCTCTGCCCCGGTCGTAGGCGAGCAGCATGGCGAGCGCCTCCTGCTCGCCGGCGCCGACGCCGTTGAAGCGCGCGAGCTGCCCGTCGCCGAGTCGCAGGCGCCGCAGCATGGGCATCATGCGGTCGATGGCGGCGGGGAGGCGCTCGCTGGGCGTCAGCCCGCGCGCGCCGAAGCATTGCCGGAGCGGCAGGAGGTCGAGCAGCAGGTCGATCAGCACGCCGGCGTTGCGGCTCAGGTGGCCGCCGTCGGACCCGATCTGGCGGTCGAGCTCGCGCGTAAGGTGCTTCTCGGCCTCGGGCAGCCGGGGCTCGTGGCCGGCGATGCACAGTGAGGCCTGCACCAGCCCGATGAGGGCGAGGAGCCTCGGCTGGCCGTCCGGGACGTCGCGCCAGGCGGCGGCGAGATAGCCCGCCTGGTCCTCGAGGCTCAGCATGAGGCCCGCGGCGAGGCGGCGCTCGGCCCCGTCGAGCAGCAGGCTCGAATGTGACAGCCAGGAGATCATGCGCCGGCCGACCACATCGGGGGCCCAGGCCTCGGGACCCTTGCGGCGGCTGCCTGCGAGCCACTCGGCGGCGAGGCGATGCACCAGGGCCTCGTTCTCGAGCGTGCGGGCGGCGGCGAAGTGGCGCAGCCAGCCGAAGCCGTTGAGCTCGCGCTGCCAGCCCGCGCCGGGCGCCGTCAGGTCGAAGGGAGACGCCCCGTCGAGCGTCACCGTGAGGCCGGCGAGGCCGACGCTGCCGGAGGCGACCTCGTCGGCGAAGCTGGGGTCCACGGGGCGCAGGTCGGGCGGCGCCAGCACCAGCTCGTTGACCATCGGGGCGCGATGGCGCCAGCGCATCAGGCGCGAGCGGCGCATGCGGGCGAGCGCGCCGCGCCGCAAACCCTCCGCGGCGAGCACGGCGAGGCCGATGCTGTCGCGCGCCGCATCGAGCGGGCCGGCGTTGCCGGGGAAGGAGGGCAGGCGCGGACGCGCGTGCGCTTTCCTGGAGCGGCGCAGCGAGAGGCGTGTGTCCATGAGGGGCCGCTTAGCGCGCGCGTGCGCCGACGCCAAGACGTGCCGGCGGCCAAGCGGTGGGCGAGCTGTGGACAAACGGGGTCAGGCGTGCCGTTGCAACCGGGAGATGTAGAACCCGTCCATGCCTCCCAACTCGCTCAGATGGAACGGCAGGGTGCGGACGTTCTCCCTCGGCGATCCA
>CAWIXS010000037.1:0-17097 GCA_963840075.1 uncultured Alphaproteobacteria bacterium
GTCTTCTCTATGTTTTCCGGTCCGAGTGCAAGGGAACATAGCGCGGATCGCCACCGGATTGCCGCCGGGCCACATCGATCGCCGCACCTGCATGACCTTGTCGATGGCCGCTCATCCTGCGGCTGAAGAGGTGACCGTACACCCGCCATGTCGGTGGCGGGACTTGTGGCCGGCGACCAGCACCGAGGACGAGGAGCGCTCGGCTGATCGCATGCTGCCCGCCATCCCCGGGGCCGTGCCTGGCCCAGCAAGCCTTCCAGTCGGCTGCGCATTCCAGGAGCGCTGCCCTCAGGTGTACGAGCACTGTCGCCGAGCCGAGCCTCCGCTTGCCGAGATCCGGCCGCGGCACTTTGCGAGATGCTGGCTCCATGCTCGCGGATTGCGCGAGTGCAGCACGAGGCCAGGCCGCTGCCTGCCGAGGCGATGAGCGGGCGAGCCGGGCCATCCGCTCGCCGAGCCGGGGGATGCTCAGCTGCCGGTCTGCGGGGGCGGGGGATCGTCTTTCGCCCAGGCGAACGTGCCCGGGCCGCAGCGCAGCCAGACCTTTCGGTAACCCAGGAGGTTCATGGCCTGCTCCTCGACCTGGCGCGCCCCCTCCTTGTCGCCGCCTGCATCGAGCTGCCTGATGCGCTCGCGCAGCGCCACCACCGTCTCGCGATGCGACGCGGAAAGGCTCACCCGAGGCAACAGCTCGTCCAGGGCGGCGGCAAGCGGCGGAACAAGGCGGCATGCCACCGCCGCCGCGGTCAGTTGCGTACAAAGCGCGATAGCCAGCAGAAGGGCGCGCATGTCGGGTCTCCTGGAATCAGGGCGTCTCGCTGTTTGGTCGGCCCAAGGGTCCCCCAGGTTCACACGCCGTCGCGCGGGCAGGGCCCGCCGGACCCGGTCTGCCGAGGCTGCGCTGCCAATGGGGGGGAAGGCGTCAGGAGCGGCCGCGCAACCCTGCGGTGGGCCGCGCTGCACGCCGTGGGGCCGCCCCGGGAAGGGCAGCGACGCGAAAAAACGAATGCCGGCCTGAGAGGACCGGCTCTGTCGGGGGATGGGGCCGGGCTGGTGCGGCCTTGCGCTACTCGTCGCGCCGGCGGGCCTGCAGATCGGAGAGCACGCCGATCTTGCGAACGGAGTCTCCAGGGCGCTCGGCCAGCTTCGCCCAATGCTTGCACATGTCGGCAAAGCGGCGCCGCTGGGCCGGCGGCAAAGCCAGCACCTCCGCAGGAGTGAGACCACCCATCAGAGCGATGGTTTTTTCAATGACGGACATGGACCACAGCCCTCCCCAGCGAGCCCCGCACGCTGACTATCGGGCCGAATCGTTGAGAAGACAACGATATATCTGTTGAAGGAAGGCAGTTTGCTGTGGGTTCGGGGCGGATTTGCAACGCCCAAAATGAGACGTAGTGTACCACAGTCGCACCGGAGTGCTGCAACGGAGGCGAGATCATCGGCCGGCGTTGCCGCAGCGGCAGGAAAGGCTTGGCGAACGATCGGCCCGAGCGGGTTCTGCGGGGCAGATTTTCGAGGGGCGACAGTCGCGCGCGCAGAGGAGCACCCCACGGCGCGGACGTGCGGCCCGCACTTTGCGACGCGTGCGCGGCCGGGCGTGGCGCCACGCCATCTCCAGGGCGGCGGCAAGATCGGCGCCGGTGAGCCTCGCGAGCGCGCGTCGCCGGGATCCAGCCCTGCCTGCCCCACGCGTTGGGCACCGGCGCCAAGGTCCTCCGGCCGCAGCTGGCATTTCAGCTCCTGCTGGTCGGGCGTGAGCGAATTCGCCGTGCGGCCGTCGGCGGCGAGCGTCGCCTGGATGCGCGCCACCTTGAAGGCCGCGCGGTCGAAATGCGGGGCCTCGCTCGTGCCCTCCAGCGCCAGCGCCATGCGGCGCAGGTCTTCCGCGGTTGCCATCCCTCGCAGTCCCTCGATTCGACCCCGACCTGCCCGTCTTGCGGGCTGCCGGCGCCTGGGTCGTGGTAGCGTAGGCCGCGCGCCACTTGCCGTACAACTAAACTGCCAGGAGGAAGCACGCCCCATGTCCACTGCGCCGACACCAACCGCACCACCGGCCTCCTACCACGCGCCGATCCGCCCGGACTGGCTCGCCAGCCGCAAGGAGGCGATCCTCGAGCCCGATCTGCCGATCGTCGATCCGCATCATCATCTCTGGGACAAGGCCGACGGGCGCTATCTGCTCGACGATCTGCTGGCCGATACGGGCAGCGGCCACAACATCGTGGCCACCGTGTTCGTGCAGGCACGCGCCATGCTGCGCGCCTCGGGCCCGGTGGAGATGCAGCACGTGGGCGAGACCGAGTTCGTCAACGGCGTGGCGGCGATGAGCGCCAGCGGCTTCTACGGCAAGACCAAGGTCTGCGCCGGCATCGTCGGCCACGCCGACCTCACATTGGGCAGCCGGGTCGAGCCGGTGCTGGCGGCCCACATCCGCGCCGGCGGCGACCGCTTCCGCGGCATCCGCTACATCTCGGCGTGGGACGCCGACACCTCGATACGCAACCCGGCCTACGCCCCGCCGCCGGGCCTCCTGAGCGACAAGGCGTTCCGCGAAGGGTTCGCCGTCCTCGATCGGCTCGGGCTCACCTTCGACGCCTGGCTCTACCATCCCCAGATCGGCGAGGTGGCCGACCTCGCGCGCGCCTTCCCGAGCACGAGGATCGTGCTCAACCACGTGGGTGGCCCGATCGGCGTCGGCGCCTACGCCGGCAGGCATAAGCAGGTGCTCCCGGTCTGGGCCGCCTCAATGGAGGCGCTCGCCGCCTGCCCCAATGTCTACGTCAAGCTCGGCGGACTCGGCATGCGGCTCGGCGGCTTCGGGCTCCACGCGCGGCCTGAAGCGCCCTCGTCGGAGACGCTGGCTGAGACGTGGCGTCCCTACATCGAGACGTGCATCGCGGCGTTCGGGGCATCGCGCTCGATGTTCGAGAGCAACTTCCCCGTCGACAAGGGCTCCTACAGCTACCCGGTGTTCTGGAACGCCTGCAAGCTGCTCGCCGAGGGTGCCAGTGCCACCGAGAAAGCCGACCTGTTCGCCGGCACGGCGGCGCGATTCTATCGCCTCGATTTGTAACGGCAACGGGGTCGCGTCACGGCGTGAAAATCTCGTTCGCCGCGGAATAGGAGCCGCCGGGCGTCGGGCCGCCCGAGATCACGTAGATGCGCCCGGCGAGGGCAAGGGCGCCGAGCCCGTGGCGCGGCGTGGGCATGCGCGCGAAGCTCGTCCAGCGGTCGCTCGCGGGGTCGTAGGCCTCGACCTGGGGGAAGGTGCCGGCCGTCGCCTCGCCGCCGAACACGAAGATCCTGCCCTGCAGCACGGCCGCCGCGATCCCGCTGCGCGCCGTGGGCATGCGCGCGACGCGCTGCCAGCGGTTGGTCGCGGGATCGTAGACCTCGTTGACATCGAGGTTGCGCGCGTAGCTGCCATCGACGCGACCGCCGATGGCATAAAGGCGGCCGCCCAGTGCGGCGACGGCGAGATGATCGCGCGGGGTGGGGATGGCAGCCAGCGCCTTCCACCGGTCGGTGGCGGGGTCGTAGACCTCGTGCGCGCCGGTGTTGCGGCCGCGCCAGGCGTTGCCGCTCACCGCGTAGATCTTGCCGTCGATCACCGCGGCTGCCAGCGCGCCGCGCGGCGTCGGCATCGACGCACGCGCGCGCCATTTGTCGGTGGCGGGGTCGTACTCGTGCACCTCCTCGGTCGGGGTCCAGCCGTCGACGTAGCCGCCGATCAGGTAGAGCTTGCCGGCGTGGCCCACGGCGGCGGCGTGGTGCACCGGACGCGGGATGGACGCGCCGCGGCTCCAGCGGTCGGCCGCAACGTCGTAGATCTCGAGCTCGGTCTCGCCGCGGTAGCCGCCGAGCACATAGAATTTCCCGCCCACCTCGGCGACGGCGATCTCCGAGCGCTCGGACGGCATCGCCGCGCCTTTGGTCCAGCTGCCCTGCGCCGCGGCGGTCGCGGCACTTGCAGCGAGCAGCAAGCACGCGGCGAGCGCGCCCACCAACGATCTGCGAGAGGTGATCATGCCTCTTCAATCGCCCACAATTGGGCCGTGATCAAGACGCGCGCTGCATATTCTCCGTGCACTCCGGGCCGGCAGTCGCGGAACGAAGACCGTACCTTCTGGCCACGCGCTTCTGGCCCATGTGTCCGACAGACAACAATCCTCGTCTTTGTGCGCCCACGCCTCGATGCCTGCTCCGTGAGCGCCTGCGGCTGGACTATGCTGGGGCCGCCAGATTGGCGCGGGGGTTCCATGTCGAGTGGTTGGGGCAGAGGCCGGGTCTTTGTCGCGTGCGTGCTTGCGGCGCTCGCCGTCGGCTGCGCGTCGATCGAGCGCCAGCCGGTGCCCGAGCCGCTCGTGCCCCAGGCCACGGTGCTCGGCCGCAACCACGCCCGCTTCTGGGGCGACGAGCCGCCCAAGGACCTCGTCGCCTTCGTGCGCACGCACATGCCCAACGTGAAGCGGCTGGCGACCAACGTCTCGCTCGAAAAGGGGGTGCCGGTCTTCGAGTATCTGGCTTTGTCGGGCGGGGCCGACGACGGGGCCTTCGGCGCCGGCCTTCTGGTCGGGTGGTCCAAGCGCGGCGATCGCCCGAGGTTCGAGGTGGTCACGGGGGTCAGCGCCGGCGCGCTGATCGCGCCCTACGCCTTCCTCGGCCCTGGCTACGACGGCCTGCTCTCCGAGCTGTGGAACAATTTCGACGCCGGCTCGGTGGTGACACCGCAGCTGCTGGCCGGGCTGCTCGGCGCTTCGGCGATCACGGACTCCAAGCCGCTGCGCGAGCTGATTGCCAAGCACGTTGACAGCAAGATGCTGGGGCGGATCGCGCAGGAGTATCGCAACGGCCGGCTGCTCATGATCGGGACGACGAACCTCGATGCCCAGCGCCACGTGATCTGGAACATGGGCGCGATCGCGGAGGTCGCGGGCCGCGATCCGCAGGCGGCCCGGCTGTTCCGCGACGTGCTGCTGGCCTCGGCGTCGGTGCCGGGGATCTTCCCGCCCGTGCACATCAAGGTACGGGCGGGCAACCAGGTATTCGAGGAGATGCACGTGGACGGCGGTCCCGACCCGCCACGTGTTCCTGGCGCCGCCGCAGTTCTCGCTGCGCACGTTCGACAGCCAATATCCCCGGCCGCCGATCCGCCGGGTGTACGTGGTGCGCAACGGCAAGCTCGCCCCCGTCTACGAGGCGGTGCAGCCCAACACGCTCGCCATCAGCGCCAGGGCGATCTTCACGGTGACCAAGAACCAGAGCATGGGCGACATCAACCTGATCTACGCGCAGACGGAGCGCGACGGCGCGGAGTTCCGGCTGGCGTCGATCCCTGCGAGCTTCACCATGCAGAGCACCAAGCCGTTCGATCCGGCCTACATGCGGGCGCTGTTCAAGGTCGGCCTCGATCTCGGCCGGCGCGGCGACGCCTGGGCGCGCACGCCGCCCGAGGCCGTGACCATGGCGCAGCGGTAGGAAGGTGTCAGACCCTCCGGGTCCGACACCGTAGCTCCAACCAGCCGTCGTGCACTGTAGCTGACACCGTAGCTCCAACCGTCGTGCCATGGGGTCAGACCCGGAGGGTCTGACACCTCTACTTGGCCTGGAGGTCGGCGGCTTTCAGGAGGGCCGCGTAGGCCTTCTCGTCGGCCGCGATGATGACGTCGAACTCGGCAGGCGAGTTGGGCGATGGCTGCGAGCCGAGCGCGGTCAGGCGCGCGACGACGTCGGGCATCTCGAGGACCTTGCGCACATCGGCGTTGATCTTGTCGACGACCGCCTTGGGCGTTCCCTTCGGCGCCATCAGGCCGAACCACGACGCGTACTTGAAGGTCGGAGCGCCGGCCTCGGCGACGGTGGGAACCTCCGGCAGGTTCTTGTATCGCTTGGGCGAGGAGACGGCGAGCATGCGCACCTTACCGGCCTTGCTCTGCTCGATGGCGTTGGGGATCGGTGCGAACCAGAACGCCACGTCGCCCCGCAGAATCGCCATCATCGCATCGGGGACGCCCTTGGTGGGGAGGTGCACGAGCTGCAGGCCCGCCGCCTGCCGGAACGTCTCGCCCGCCAGGAAGGTCGTGCTCGCCACGCCGGCCGAGGTGAAGTTGTACTTGCCGGGCTCCTTTTTCGCCAGGTCGATGAGCTCCTGCAAGGTCTTGGCCGGAAGGCTCGGCGGCACGATCATGACGAACGGCACCTCGACCAGGCGCGTGATGCCGACGAAATCGCCGACCGGATCGAACTGGACGTTCTTGTTGATGGTCTTGGCGATGACATGCCCGTTCGCGGTCACCATCAGCGTGTAGCCGTCGGCGGGCGACTTCGCCACCGAGGTGGTGCCAGGGAGACCGGGCCGGTTCTCGACGATGACGTTCTGCTTCCACATCGGCCCCAGCTTGTCGGCCAGCGCCCGCGCCAGAGTGTCGGTGACGCTGCCGGCCTGGAACGGCACGATGATCTTGACGGTCTGGTTGGGATACGACTGGGCGCCGGCCCCGGCCGTGAAGGCCATCAGCAGCGCGGCGCCAAGTCCCGCAACAGTAGCAAGCCTCATTGTTTCCTCCCCTGTGGGTTTGTCTCCAATGCGCCCGGCCTCTCGCTCGGCCGGTGTGCGAGCTTATGCCCGCGTTTGCCGCGCACCAACGCGCGTCTGCCGCGTCAGCGCGTGAACGTTACCGATATCGTGCCGATCGGATCGAGCGCGTAGCCGATGCCGGTCTCGTCGGCGCCGACGAGCACGGGTGGCAGGACCGATCCGGCAATGATGATGTCGCCGCGCGAGAGCTTCGCGCCGAAGGCAGCGAGCACGTCGGCCACATGGCGCACGATGTCGACGACCTTGCCGGTGGCGGCCTCCGGATCGCTGGTGCGCCCAGCCTCCGCGTTGCGACGCAACAGGCGGGCGGTCAGGCCGGCGGTGTTGCCGCCCGCGCGCGAGGCGTCGGGCTCGCCCAGGATCACGTGGCGCTGGAAGATGTTGGCCTCGAGGATGGCCTCCGGGTCCTCGAACGGCAGGTGGGCGTCGGCGAGCTCGATCGCCTGGCCGAGCGCGGCGATGGCCGCAGCAGCCGCGGCACGGTCGCCGCCACCCGCCACGTCCTGGCCGATGTGCACCGCGATCTCCGGCTCCGCCACCGGCTTCGCCCAGCCTGCGAGCGAGGCGCTGCCGCCTGCGGGAATGCGCCCGCTCTGCATCAGGAAGCCGACCAGCGGCGCGGTGATCTCGAGCTTCTCCATCATCGCCGGCGCGCCGAAGCCGACCTTCCAGCCGAGCGGCTTGCCGCCGGCTTCGATCAGCGCGCGCCGCTTGGCCAGCTGCACCTTCATGCCGCGCGCGATGCGCGCATCCTCCCACGGCGCTGCCATGTCAGTGCCTCCCCTTCTCGCCCTCCGGCACCGCGTAGCCCGACGCCTCGATGGAGCCGGCGCCCATCCAGCCCCACACCAGCACCACGTCCTCGTCGGAGGTGTTGTTGAAGCCGTGCCAGCAGGAGCGCGGCGAGTAGACCACGTCGCCCTCGCTCGCGGGCTCCAGGCCCTGGGCGGTGATGATGTGGCCCTTGCCCTTGAGCACGATGAAGAACTCGTCGCAGCTCTTGTGCAGGTGCCGCTCGTGGCTGGCGCCGGGCTTGAGCACGGTCCAGCCGACGACGTTGTCGGCGCCCGCCGATCTCTTGTCGATCAGGAACTGCACCTGCATGTCGATCCAGCCGTCCTCGCGCTTCAGGCCTTCGACCTTGGGCACGTCCTTGAGGTTGGTGCGGAACATCTTGCTCACGGCTTCTGTCCTCCCAGCGTGCGGTAGACCTGGTGCGCGGTGACGAAGTCGCGGTGGTCGATGCCGAGGCCGCGGCAGGCGTTCATCATCTCGTTGGCGGCGGCCGCGAGCGGCACCGGGCTGCCGAGCTTGCGGCCGAGCTCCAGCGCGAGGAGCATGTCCTTCTGCTGCAGGGTCACGTCGGCGAGGGGGACGGCGGGCATCTTGCCTTCGAGGATGAACGGGCCGCGGTAGCCGAGCACCGGCGACGCCGCCACGCTCTTCAGGACCGCGTCCACGGCCACGTCGCGCTCGACGCCGCCCTTCTCGGCGAGCGCGATGGCCTCGCCGAAGGCGATGACCTCGACCATCAGCAGCAGGTTGACGGCGATCTTCATCTGGCAGGCGAGGCCGCTGGCGCCGATGCGGGTGACCTTGGGTCCGATCGCCAGCAGCACGGGGCGCGCGCGCTCGAAGGCCGCCTCGTCGCCGCCGACCATCACCGAGGCGTTGCCCTGGGTCACGGTGACCGGGCTCCCCGAGATCGGGCCGTCGAGCATGAACGAGCCGGCCTTGGCGAACTCGGCGGCGACCTCGCGGCTGGCGTCGGGCGAGATGGTGCTCATGTCGACGTAGATGCCGCCCTTCGGCAGGCCGGCGAGGATGCCGTCCGGTCCGAGGGCTACGGCCTTCACCGCCTGCGCGTCGGTGACGATGGAAATGACCATCTCGGAGGCCACGGCCGCGGCGCGCGGCGAGTCGGCCCAGCGCATGCCCTGCTCGATCAGCGCTGTCGCCCTGTCACGCGTGCGGTTCCAGCCGGTGACGTTGTGTCCCGCAGCCATCAGGCGCGCCACGATCAGCTTGCCCATGGCACCGAGGCCGATAAACCCGATGTTCACGCAACCTCCCCGTCCTGGCCGTCGTCGTTGCGATGGGACCGGCTCCCCGCCGCAGAGTCAACAAGGTCTACGGGTATCACCAGTCGACGTGCACCGCCATAGCTCGCCGGGCGAAAGCGGGATCGATCCCACCAACGCAAGATCCCGTGTGATCCCGGCACTTGCCTGCACCGGCGCAGGCCGGTGTAGCCGGCATGACAAAGAGTATGCTTGCAGACGAGGCTGGCGTCTGCATTTGGGGCGGGGGGGCGAGCATGCCATGGACCTGATCGACCGGGGGCTTTCCGAGGAGCAGCGGATCGCGCGCGCGAGCTGCCGCGCCTTCGTCGACGGGGTCGTCACGCCGTTCATCCGCCAGAGCTGGCAGCGCGAATGGCTGATGGACCCCGACGCGCGGCTGCCGCGCGCTATCCTGGAGGGCGCCGACAGGATCGGCATCCGCACGCTGGGCGTGCCCGCAGAATTCGGCGGCACCGAGCTCGATGCCGGCAGCGAGGTGCAGACCTTCGCCCTGATCGCCGAGGAGATCGCGCGCGGCGATGCCGGCCTCGCCGACAAGCTCGTACAGAACTGGAAGGTCTCCGTGCTGCTGCGCAAGCTGGCGCCACGCCACCTGCAGGAGCGTTGGTTCGCGCGGCTGGTGGCCGATCCGGGCTTCCTGCTCGCCCACTGCCTCACCGAGCCACGCGGGGCCTCGGACCGCTGGCTGCCCTACAACGTCCCGGAGGCGGCGATGCAGACGCGTGCCGTGCGCGCCGGCGACGCGTGGGTCATCAACGGGCGCAAGCAGTTCATCTCCAACGGCTACGACGCCGGCCTCTACGTGGTCTACGCTAACACCAAGCCCGGGGTCGGCATGCTGCAGGGCACGTCGAGCTTCCTGGTGCCGCGCGGCACGCCGGGGCTCACCATTGCGCGCTGCAACGAGACCATGGGCGGCCGCTTCATGAACAACGGGGAATTGGTGTTCGAGGACTGCCGCGTGCCCGCCGATCATCTGCTGGTGGAGGACGCGGCCCTGGGCAGCGCCGGCGTCTACTTCCGCCCCGGCAAGATCATCCAGGCGGCGAAGAACCTGGGCGTCGGCGTGGCGGCGTTCGAGCGCACCGCCGACTACGTGCAGACCTACGTCCAGGGTGGGCGCATCCTGATCAAGCATCAGGCGGTGGCGCTGCGGCTGGCCGACATGGCGACCAGGCTCGCCGCGGTACGCGCGCTCTTGGGCTCGGCGGCGCGCGCGGTGGACGAAGGCGCGCCGGAGGCCGATGCCCTCTGCAACATGGTGAAGGTGCTCGCTTCCGAGGAGGTCTTCAAGGTGGCGCAGCACGCCATGGAGCTGCATGGCGGCAACGGCGTCATGCTCGACTTCGGCATCGAGAAGCTGTTCCGCGACGCCGCCATCTTCCTGCACATGGACGCCACCGCCGACATCTCGCGCCTCAAGATCGTCAAGGCCATGTTCCCCGCCACCGCCGGCGCCTACGCCGGGCCGGAGGGGTGAGCTGGGGGCCCGGGGTGCACGACTCGCCCAGACGTGCTGGGCATCGAGCGCTTCGAAACCGCGATGACGTTTGCGCGTGCGGACGAGCCGTTGCCCGACGGGCGGCTCTCGGTCGCCCACTATCGCGCAATCCATCATCATCTGTTTCAGGATGTTTACGATTGGGCCGGCCTGTTCCGGACCGTGCGCATGACAAAGCGCACGAGCACCTTCTGTTACTCAGAAAACATCAATGGAGAGATGCGCCGCATCTTTGTGTGGCTGCGAGAGCGCCGCTGCTTGCGAGGGCTGAGCGTCGTCGACTTCGCTTCCACGGCGACGAAGCTCCGCTCGCGGCCATCATTCAGCGGCTCGCAACGCCGAGGTAGCAATTCAGCTGCGGCTCGCGGGTATGGCGTGCGGAACACCGACGTGCGCACGGCTCTGTTGGGCTCGGCATCAACAAGTCGGTTCAGCAAGACCGCTATCCTCCGCCGGCATCACGCGCCTCGAGATCGGCCGGGCCATTCTCCCGCCACCGCCGACACCCACGCCGAGGCTGAGGGTCGAATCGCACCCGTCATCCCGGACGGAGCGATGCGAGCGCTGCGCGAGCAGCGCCCAAGGAAGACCCTGGGCCGGGACCTCAGGAGGTTCGAACTCGCCTCGCGAGGTCCCGGTCAGCCTCGCCTGCGGCTCGGCTTCCGGGATGACGGGTGGTCTTTGGCTGTCCTTACTCCAGCGCCGCCGGGATCGACAGGAAGCCGCGGAAGCGGGCGCGGCCGCCACGCACCGGCTCGCCGGCGAGGCGGTAGGCCGGAAACCGCGCCAGGAAGCGGCCGATGGCGATGCGGCCCTCGAGCCGCGCAACGTTGAGGCCGATGCACACGTGCGGCCCGGAGCCGAAGGCGAGGTGCCGGTTGGGCTCGCGGGTGATGTCGATCCGGTCGGGATCGGGGAGCTCCGCGGGATCGCGGTTGGCGGCGCCGATGCCGAGCGTCAGGTAGGTGCCCGCGGGTATCGCGACGCCCTCGATCTCGACGTCCCGGGTGGCGAGCCGGTTGCCCAGCTGATTGGGGCTCTCGAAGCGCAGGATCTCCTCGACCGCGGGGCGGATCAGCTCGGGCCGGGCGATCAGCCGGGCCCGCTCCTCGGGCCATTCCGAGAGCGCGTAGAGGCCGTTGCCGACCAGGTTGGTGGTGGTCTCGTGCCCGGCGTTGAGGATGAAGACGATGTTGTGCAGGAGCTCGGGCTCGGAGAGCCGCTCGCCGTCCTCCTCGCCCTGGATGAGGCGCGTCAGCACATCGCCCTCGGGGTCGCCGGGGCGCGCGCGCCGGCAAGCGACCAGCGTCCTCAGATAGCCGAGAAACGCCGCGACCGCCTCCTCGCCGCGCGTCTGCTGCTCGGGCGTCAGCACCGGCTCCAGCGCCCCCAGGATGGCGAGCGACCAGTCGCGCAGCGGGCCGCGCTCCTCGCGCGGTACCGCCAGCAGGTTGCCGATCACCTCGACGGGCACGGCAGCGGCGAGATCGGCGATCAGGTCCGCCGAGCCCCTGGCCGCGATGCGGTCGATGAGGCCGTCGACCAGCCGCGTGACCGGCTCCTCCATGGCGGCGATCGAGCGCGGCGTGAAGGCGCCGGCGATGATCCGGCGCACCCTGGTGTGCAGGGGAGGATCGTTGAAGACGAGGCTCGTCGTGTGGTGCTCGTAGAGCAGCCCGTTGCCGTACTTGGACCCGAACTCGCGCCTCTTGTCGGAGCAGAAGGCGCCGGCGTCCTTGTAGACGGCGGCGCAGGCCGCGTAGCTCGCCAGGAAACAGCCGCCGTCCGGCAGGCGATGGACGGGGGCGTGATCCCGCAGCGCGTGATAGTAGGGATAGGGATTGGCGTAGTAGTCCGGCGGCAGGCTGCGCAGGTCGAAGGACCGCGCCGCCTCTATGGCCTCATGCTTGCTCGCAAAGCGCGGAGCAGCCCTCGGCGGCGCCGGCGCATGCAGGATGCGATTGCGGGACACGCCCTCCTCCCCATGGCTGCAGCTGGTCCGGGACCGATGCTCTCGCTGCGTACTTCATAGGGCATCACGCCGCAGGTGGCGAGCCATCCATCCCCAAAAAGGGGGACTGCGGGACGGAACGGGACGCACCATCTCTCTGTGGGTCAACGCAAGGCAAGGGCGTTGCGCGCGTGAGGCGAGGTGTGCCCCGCAGGCGCGCAACGGGAGAGGCATGAGCACCGCAAGCACCGCACCGAGGAAAGCCAGGAAGCCCAAGCCGGGACAAAAGACGCTGCTCGAGCTCGGGCAGAACGATTGCCGCTGGCCCATCGGCGAGCCGCGGCACCCGGACTTCCGCTTCTGTGCCGAGGCGCGCCTCGAGGGCCGTCCGTACTGCGCGCTGCACTGGAGCATGGCCTTCCAGCCGGCGCGACCGCGCCATCAGGCGCCCGCTGCTGTCGCCGCAGTCCCGCCCGGGACCGCGAAGGCCGCGTAGGCCGGAGGCGAGACCCGACACCCCGCATCCGTCCATCGCGGCCGACACGGCGAAAGCCGGGAGCAACCCACTCACGCCGCAATTGCTGTTGGTTGTGTTGGGATGGGTCTCGCTGACGCTCGACCGAACCTACAGCACACGCCCGGCCACCGCGTCGAGCTTCGCCAGGAGGGCCGGGTCGCGGGCCTCGGGGGGCGTGATGATGGCCACGTCCAGCGCGCGGTCGGAGCCGATGGGGCAGGGCGGGTGCTCGCGCGGGAAGGAGCGCGCCAGGCGCTCGATCAGGCGGTGCGCCTTGTCGACGTTCTCGGAGAGCACCTTGATGACGGCGGCTACGTCGACCGCGCCATGGTCGTCGTGCCAGCAGTCGTAGTCGGTGACCATGGCGAGCGTGGCGTAGCAGATCTCGGCCTCGCGCGCGAGCTTGGCCTCCGGCATGTTGGTCATGCCGATCACCGAGCAGCCCCAGCTGCGGTAGAGCTTGCTCTCCGCGCGGGTGGAGAACTGCGGGCCCTCCATGACGAGATAGGTGCCGCCGCGGGTCACGGCGATGCCCTCCGCCGCGACCGCCATCTCCACCGCGGTGGCGAGCAGCGGGCTCACCGGATCGGCCATGGAGACGTGGGCGACGCAGCCCGGCCCGAAGAAGCTCTTGTCCCGCGCGAAGGTGCGGTCGATGAACTGGTCGACGACCACGAAGTGGCCGGGCGCCAGCTCCTCCTTCAGCGAGCCGCAGGCCGAGACCGAGACGAGGTCGGTTACGCCCGCGCGCTTCAAGGCGTCGATGTTGGCGCGGAAGTTGATGGCGGAGGGGGGGGTCTTGTGCCCGCGGCCGTGGCGCGGCAGGAAGCGGACGGGCAGCCCGTCTAGGTCGGCGAACAGCACCCGGTCCGATGGCTCGCCCCAGGGTGATTGGATCGCCTCCCAGCGCACGTTCTGGAGCGCGGGGATGTCGTAGAGCCCGCTGCCGCCGATGATACCGAGCACGGATTGGGTCATTCGATCTCGCTCTTCTGTCCGGGCTGCGTCATGAGCAGAGCTTCCACTCGATGCTGCGAGATGCCGCCCCTAGCCGGGCGCCGGCCGCTTGGCCTAGCATATACGCGTTGCCGTCGAAGCAACGTGACGGTTTCGCGAGTTCCACCGAAGAGGGAGAACGCCCATGCTTTACGAACTGCGCATCTACCACTGCCTCCCCGGCCGTCTGCCGGCGCTCTTGAAGCGGTTCGAGACGGTGACGTTGGGCCTGTTCGAGAAGCACGGCATCAGGCAGGCCGGGTTCTGGACGGTGCAGATCGGCGAGGGCAACAACGACCTGCACTATCTCCTGGCCTGGGAGTCGCTCGCCGAGCGCGAGAAGACGTGGGCGGCGTTCCAGGCCGATCCGGCATGGCACGCGGCGCGGGCGGAAAGCGAGCGCGACGGGCCGATCGTCCGCACGATCACGAACATGATCCTGCAGCCGACGGCGTTCTCGGCGATGAAGTGACCATGTAGCCGGAGCAGCCGGCTCGAGGACGCGGTCGGCCGTCATGCCGGGAGCAGGTCCCGGCATGACGAGGCGGCTCGTTCTGTCGGATCCGCAACCTAGCCCGTCAGTGAGGGGCATCCGGTCTTGAACTGCGCGAAGATCTGGCCGAGCTCGTTGCCCGTCTTGCCCGCGCTCGATGTGTCCTTGTTCATCTCGCGAATGAAGCGGTCGACAACGTCGGCGCCCTCCTCCGACCTCGTCAGCCCAGCCGGCGCCGGTAGAGCGCGATCAGGCGCTCCCAGTGCCGCTCTGCCGTCGGCTTGTCGTAGACCTTGCGCTGCGGGAAGGCGAAGCCGTGGTGCACGCCGGGGTAGAGCTCGATCTCGCCCGGGCTGCCCGCCTTCTCGAACAGGGCACGCATCTCCGCGACCATCGGCAGCGGCGCCAGCTCGTCGATCTCGGCGCAGGCGATGTAGGCCTCGCCCGCAATCCTGCCGAGAGAGAGGTGCGGGCTCTCCACCGCGTCGCTGACGAGCCAAGTGCCATAGAACGAGGCCGCGGCGGCGACGCGGTCGGGATAGCGCGCGGCGGCGGCCAGCGCGTAGGGCCCGCTCATGCAGTAGCCGTGCACGCCGACGCCCCCGCGCTTCACGCCGGGCCTGGCGTCGGCGAATGCGATCATGGTGGCAACGTCCTCCATCACCGGCGGAATCGTCATCCTGGTGCGCACGGCGCGCATGCGCTGGTGCTCCGGGCTGCCGTGCACCAGCACGTCGGGCCCGTACTTCGTGTCGCGCCCGGCGCGGTAGTAGAGGTTGGGCAACAGCACGCAGTAGCCGACGCTGGCGAGCCGCCGCGCCATGTCGCGCAGCTCCTCGCGGATGCCGGGCGCGTCCATCAGAAAGAGCACGGGCGGATGCTCGCCGCGCTCGGGCCGGCAGAGGAAGGTCTCCATTGCGCCGTCCCTGGTCGCAATGTCGACGGTCTCTTCGATCATGGCTCGGGTCCCTCCGCTGTAGCGTTTCCTCTGGCGTCGGCAGCGCCGCGCGCTGGCGAGGCATGCAAGGTTTGCCCTGGGTGCGCGGCGGCTCGTGTGGCAGCAATACAGGAAAGGACCAAGTTGGCGGAGGAGGAAACCATGAGGACGCGGCTCGCCTGCGCAGCGCTCGGCCTGGGCCTGATTCTCATCTCGGCGCACACGGGCCTGGCCCAGAGCTACCCCGACAGGCCGGTCAAGCTGCTCGTCGCGTTTCCGGCCGGAGGCCCCGCGGACGCCCTGGGGCGCATTCTGGCGGAGAAGCTCGGCCAGCGCTGGGGCCAGCCGGTCATCATCGAGAATCGCGGCGGTGCGGGCGGCAACGTCGGTGCCGCCGTGGTCGCACGCGCCGCGCCCGACGGCTACACGCTGCTGCTCAACGCGTCGAGCCACGTCATAAACGCGAGCCTCAGCGAGAGCCTCGCCTATGATGCGCTCAAGGACTTTACCCCGATCTCGGAGCTTGCCTCCTACATGATCGTGGTGACGGTGCATCCCTCTGTGCCGGTGAAGACGCTCCAGGAGCTCGTGGCCTATGCACGCACCCAGCCGGCCGGCCTCACCGTGGCCAACGCCGGACCCGGCACCCCTACCCACCTCGCCGCGGTGCTTTTTGCCCAGGCCGCCGGCGGCAATTTCGTGCACCTGCCATACCGCGGCGCGGCGCAGGCAACCAACGACGTCGTCGCCGGTCACGTCCCCGCCATGTTCATCAATCCCGTGAATGCGGTCCCGCAGGTCAAGAGCAATCTCCTGCGCGCATTGGCAGTGACGGGGTCGAGGCGGCTGTCGCTGTTGCCGGACGTGCCGACGATTGCGGAGCTGGGCTATCCGGGTTTCGAGACGAGAACCTGGTTTGGACTGTGGGGTCCCGCCAACATGGCCCCTGAGCAGGTCGCAAAGGTTTCCACCGACGTGAAGTGGGCGCTCCACTCTCCCGAGGTCGCCACCAAGCTCACAGCGCAAGGATGGGACGTGGTGGCAAGCTCGCCCGCTGAATTCTCCGCGGTGCTCAAGTCGGAGCTCGAGCGCTGGGCGGCGGTGATCAAGAGCGCGAAGATCACCAAGGCGGAGAAGTGACGTGGACCTGCACCTTGCCGGCAAGCGCGCGCTCGTCACCGGCGCCAGCCTGGGGATCGGCCGCGCCATCACCGAGGAGCTGGCGCGCGAGGGCTGCGACGTGGCGCTGGTGGCGCGCGAGGAAGGGCGCCTGCGGCAGGCGGCGGAGGCGATCGCCCGCGGCAGCAACCGCAAGGTCGTGGCGGTGCCCGCCGATGCCGCGCAGGCGGAGAGCATCGCCGAGGCGATCGCCGCAGCCCGTGCCGCGCTCGGCGGCATCGACATCCTCGTCAACAACGCCGGCTCGACGCCCGAGGACGGCATCGACCGCCTCGACTTCGAGAAATGGCGGTACTCGGTCGAGCTCAAGACCTTCGGCTACGCCCGCTTCGCCCAGGGCGTGCTCGGCGAGATGCGGGCGCGCAGGTGGGGACGCATCGTCAACATCATCGGCCGCTCGGGGCATCAGCCGCGGCCCGTCTATCTCGCCGGCGGCTCGGTCAACGCGGGTCTCCTGAGCTTCACCAAGGCGTTGGCCGAGGACTGCGCCAGGGACAACGTGCTGGTAACGGGGGTGAACCCCGGACCGATCGACACCCCGCGCTGGGTCGCCCTGCGCGACGCCGCTGTCGCGGCGCGCGGCCTCACCGCCGCCGACTTCGACGGCAAGGCTGCGGCGAGCACGGCGCTGGGCCGGCTCGGCACGGCCGAGGAGATCGCGGGCATCGTCGCCTTCCTCTGCTCGGAGCGTGCCAGCTACATCACCGGCGAGATCATCAACGTCGACGGCGGCGGCACCCGCTGCATCTGAGCGGAGCCTCGTCCAGGGAGAGGCGAGGAAGCGCGATTTTCATGGTGCCGGCTGAGGGGATTGAACCCCCGACCTTCGGTTTACAAA
>CAWIXS010000038.1:0-80269 GCA_963840075.1 uncultured Alphaproteobacteria bacterium
ACTACGCGGCCATTTCGCCCGGCACGCAACCGGGAGAACCTAACGTCCCGCCGCCGCATCGGTTATAACGGCCGAGCTGCGGACGTGGCGGAACTGGTAGACGCACAGGACTTAAAATCCTGAGGCCGCGAGGCCGTGCGGGTTCGATTCCCGCCGTCCGCACCAAGTACAAGCGATCTCGCTTGTTCAGTAACAGGGGCGAATCGCCGGGCGATGAGCTTTATCCGGACCGGATGAGGGCGGGCAGCAGCGGCACGCTCTCGGCACCGGGCACGCCGAGGCGGGCTCCAAGGTAATCCCAGAACCGGATCGCCTGCTTCGCGCAGGTTTTCATCAGGCTGAGGAAAGCGTCGCGACAGTCGCGCCAGCGTCCGACGGGTGCCGCCGGAGACTTCGTCGCGTGACGTGGGACCGGATGTCGTTCTCCGAGCCGTTCGTGTGCAACGGCACGTCGGGCCGGTCCAGCACCCGCAGCAGATCAGCCTTATTGGCATGGTAGCGTTTCAACAGCCGGTCGAGCGTGATGAAGCCGGTGGCCGTCGTGAAGATGGCGTCGAAGCAGGTCGCCGACTCCACCTTTGCCTCTGGCGTCGGCGCGCGGGCATCGGCTTCGATCGGCGTAGAACGCCCAGATGCGGTACCGGATCGCCTCCTTGGCGGCTGCCGATCGGCGGTGAAGGCGTCGAGCTTGTGCACCAGCCGTTCCACGTGCACCCAGCGCGGCGCGTCGCTGCCGACCCGGCCTGCGCCGGGCCAGCTCGAACTGGCCGGCACCATCGGAGACGATCACCGTGCCGCGTAGCAGGCCTTGCGCGGCGAGCGAGCCCACGACGCGCCTTCGGTGGCGATGCGAACGGGATCGGGATGCGCGTCGAGGCCGGTGATGCCGAGCGCGGCCAGATGCGCCGTCCACGCCGCCCGGTCGGCGAAGTGCTTGGTCGCATGAGCGGTGAGCAGATCGATGACTTTGCCCGACAGGTTGTGCTCGCGCATGTCAGGCGAGACCCACCGCATTGATCGGATGCGTGGTCTCGCCAGCGTTCGAGCGACTCCAGGAAGTTCGATCGGCTCTTCGAGCCCATGGTCGAAAACGACGTCGAACTCGTCGTTGCCGATCTCGGTGCGCACGCCGTTCTGCGCCTTGTGCCGCGCACCGGTATCGTCGACCATGATCCAGGAGGCGGCATCGAGACCTGAGCGCAGGACATCGCGCGCCTCGTCCAGGAAGGCATCCTGCCCCTCGATCAACGATCGCACGAGCTGGCGCTTCGGACGATGACGCCCAGGTCGGCCAGCAGCGCAGCCAAGCGCGGCATGGTGGTCTGACCCTGATGGTTTGGGCGAGCACGAAGCGTTTGAGCTGCGCACCGAAGTGACTGGTGATGCCGGCCGGCAGCGGCGCGACGATGGTCTCGCCGGTCGGCAGCTGCCAGCGCTCGCGGCGCAAGAGCGTCGTCCTCGCCTGCACGATCAGGTCCTGGACGACGAACTCCTCGTAGCCCTTGAAACGCGCGCCGGCTGGAATGTTCTCGGCCTTGACGAGCTTGGTCTCGGTGATGGTGAGCTTTGCACGCTTGCACCCACGCCGGCCGATCTTGCGCTGGCCTTTGGTTGTCGCTCCAGGCCGCGTCGCCTTCTCCATGCCGCTCGGCTTGATCTGCGGGCGGCCCTTCAACCCCTTCAGCCGCGCGACCTCGTCACGCAGCTCCGCGTTCTCTGCCTTGAGCCGGGCATTGTCCTCCAGAACCTGCACCAGCAACGACTTCAGCTCTTCGAGGCCAAGCCCGTCGACGATCCGGGGTAATTCGGCCATGCACCGACGAAGTCACAGATCGCCCCGCCTGGGAATCGCTGGAGAGCAACACTCGCCCGGCATTTTGCCCCTGTTAACGCACAGGACTTAAAATCCTGAGGCCGCGAGGCCGTGCGGGTTCGACTCCCGCCGTCCGCACCAAGTACAAGCGATCTCGCTTGTTCACCAATAACTCACTGGGCAACTTTGGCTTTCGGGCGCGCCTTGGGTGCAAACGAGGTTGGCCAGCGAAGCTAGTCACGCCGCGTTCGTAGGGCACACGCTGGAGATGCCTTACGTCCGATCAACTCCGTGAGCTGCCAAGGTGTGCCCTCAGTTGAAGCCGTTTGCGTCGCGGGAGCCAAGTCGCCTCAACTTCGCACCGGCTGACCATCAAGCCGCAGTACAGACCTAGCCCTAACTCCCTGACGTAGCCGTCATGCTCTGTTCTCACACTTTCGAGGCTTTCAGCCGCGAGGCACGTGAGGTCCAACTCGTGGTCATCCCAATATTCCCTTGCGATCGGCCTCAGAACGCCGCGCTCGTCGAAGCTGCTTGCCGCGCTGTAAGGTTGGCCCCAAACGCGGAGCGTTCCGTCTCGCGCGTGCCGCCGGAACTCACCTAGCAGAGCGTCGCCCCGCTCAAAGTCGCCATCTTTCAGGAGTAGGCGCACATTCGGTGATGTCTCAGCAGGCCAGTGGCCGTGCAGCGCAAAATAGAGCGCTTGCTGTAGATGCGTGTCGCGCTTTGGTGTGCGCTGTAACTCGTCCAGCTCCCATTGCAGCTGACATGCCGTCCAGAACATCAAGGCAATTGCGACAAGCCAGGATATCCAGGCCGGCGGGGCGGACGAAAGGTTGACGAACATTTGGGCGATGCCGAACAGCGTCAGTAAGGCACCGGCCGCTGCGGTCCAGCGGCGGACGACCTTGACGCCGAGGTGCCAGAATTTTACGTGCATACTCACGAGTCTCCACTCTAGCGGACAGTCTTCTGCTCGCCTATGCAGGACTGCCGATTGCTGACGAATCGCACTATAAGATGCCGTATCGTCAAGGTGGATTTCGTCAATGCAGGGAAACGGTGCTCATGAACCGCGACGCGAAAACGGCAACGCCCCGACCGGCGCCCCCCTTGCAGATTCGGACGGTCGCCCCAAGGCCGGCGCCAGCGCCACCCAAGCCGAATCCGCTCGTGACGGTGCCGCCGAGGCCAGCTCCCCCATCGCCGCCGAAGAAGCCACTCAAGAAGTAGACGGCGGGGTGGTAGAATTCGATGCCCTGCGCAATGCTGCCTACCACACGGCGCGTGCGGATCATTATTCGGCCTGCCATCGATGGCTGATGTTCGCGGTAGTTGCGGCAGGCACGGCTGGTGTCACCAGTCTTCGTCGGTCCGAAGCTGTGGGGCGCGGCGACTGGCCATCTTGGCCGCACTCGACCTTGTGATGAACCTCAAGGCCAAGGCATCACAGCATGAGCGGCTGAAACAGGAATACTTCAACCTGTTGGCGACGATCGTGATGACCACCGAGCCGGACGCCGCAGAGGTTCGCCGTTGGCGAGGGCAGATTGTTCGCCTCACGGCAGAAGAACCCCAGACCTACAAGGGAGTTGATGCCATCGTCTACAACAACGCGGCCGACGCGCTGGGATACGGGCGCGAGCAGCATCTAGAGGTTCCCCGTCACGTGCGCATCTTCGCGCGCTTCTGGGCTTTCAGCGGCTATTCGTTCGACCTGAAGAGCAAGAGCTAGGGCACCGCTTCCTATACGGAAGTGCGCGTACGTAGCGCGCGAGCATGCGGTCGGGGCTGCAAAAGACCGACCACCCAGCCCTTACGCCCGGTACAATCATAAGTACAAAGCCGCCCATCAGTGTGCCGAAAACCCAAGACATATTAGTCTCATAGTCAGAGCGATTGCGACTCCCACCGTCCGCACCAAGCGCACCGCGCCGATAGCCTCACCCCGCTCCGCCGAAGGCGGAGGCGAGCACGACGGCGAGGTCGGCGATGAGCAGGGCGACGCAGCTCGCCAGCGCCGCCCACGGCACCCAGGCCGGCGCCCGATAGATGCCGGGAGGGGGAACCAGCTCGCGCGCCTTGATGCGGATCAGCGCCACGTTGATCAGCGCGAACACCACCAGCGTGAGGCGCGCGGTGAGGTCGGCGAGGCCCTCCAGCGGCAGCAGCAGGGCGAAGGCGAGGACCAGGGCCGCCGTCACCGCGGTGGCGAGCAGCGGCGTGCGCGTCGCCGGGCTCACCGCCTGCAGGGCCGGCGGCAGGGTGCCCTGGCGCGCCAGCCCGTAGATCACGCGCGAGGCGAGGATGATCTGCACGATGATGCCGTTCAAGGTCGCCACCACGGCAATCGCGCTCATGAGGCGCGGGGAGGCGCCCGTCAGGCGCTCGAAGGCCAGCGCCAGGGGAGCGCTGGAGGCCGCAAGCTCGGCCGGCGGGACGGCGATTACGGCAACCCAGGCGACCAGCACATAGAGCAGCGTCGTCAGCGCCACCGTGAGAAAGATCGCCCGCGGCAGCGTGCGCTCGGGCTCGTGCAGCTCCTCCGCCACGTTGACCAGGGCTTCGAAGCCGATGAAGGCGAACACCGCCAGCAGCGATGCGCCGATGAGGCCGATGAGGGCTGCAGCGTTGGCCTGCGGCAGCATCTCGGGAAGGCGCGTTAAGAGCTCGGGCTCGGCGACGGCGCCGGCGGCGACCATGACCAGGAGCCCGCCAATCTCCACGAGCGTCATGGCGCCGGCGAAGACCACCAATTCCTTGATGCCCCAGGCGGCGATGGCGGCCATGCTGAGCACCACCGCGGCGACGATGACGGGCCGCGGCAGGTCGACGAAAAGGCCGACGTAGCCGGCGCTCCCGACACTGATGGCCGCAGCCGCCACGATGGCGACGCCGATCACCAGGAGGCCCACCGCTGCGGACCAGCGCTCCGAGCGGAAGCCTTCGCGCACGTAGGCGGCCTCGCCGGCGGCGACCGGCATGCGCCCGCCCAGCTCGGCGAACGAGGCGCCGGTGAGCCCGATCAGGACCGCCGCGATCACGAAGGCCAGCGGCGCCATCATGCCGGCGCGCGCGGCCGCTGCGCCGATCAGCACGTAGATGCCGGCGCCGATCGTCACGCCCATGCCGTAGAGCACGGCGTAGGGCAGCGTCAGCGAGCGGCTGAGGCCGACGCCACTCTGGCTCGAGTGCGCTGCGCCAGCCGGCCTCGCGTCGCCCGCCTCGTGCGCCATCAGGGCTCCTGCGATCGGGTGATCTCGTGCGTCTGCACCCCGCCCGAAGCATAGCGCAGGAGCGCCGTGCACGCAGCCCGCTCCTCGGCGTCGTCGTCGGGCTCGACCAGCACCAGCGCGCCGCCCTCCTCGAGATGCCTGCGCACCTGCTGCGCCTGGCGCTGCAGGGGGCGCAGGTGCAATTCGAGAAGCGCGCGCGCATCATGCTCGGCGGTGGCCGATACCGCCCGCCCGTCGGCGGGGCGCGCGGCCGCCACCGTCCAGTGGCGCGCCCCGTCGACCGGCCGGCACACGATCCAGCTTGCAAAACCGCGCTCCGTCTCGCTCTGCGACGCGCCGCCCAGGATGCGGGGGCCTTTGAGGGTGCCCTGCAGCGCATCGTCCCGCGCGATGAGGTTGATCTGCGCGGGCTTCAGGCCGCGCGCGTGCAATTCGACGAGGCCGGAGCCCAGCTCCTCGGCCGTCCCAAAGAGCCCCACCACCAGTCGCACCTTGCCTGTGCTTGCCATGGCCTAAGCCGTCACCCCCGATGATTTTGCGATACACTCGCCGCGGGCGGCGGCCGACGCTTTGACCTGGATCAGTCCGGCCGAGGCTCGCCATGAGCGCCATGGCCTCGGCAGCGCGCAGAGATTGCGGCACCCGATCACCCCTTTTGGGGTTGCAGCGCGGGTGTGCCTGCAATGATACTGGGGGACAGTCGGCAGACTGGGTTCACGTCCCGCTCTGGGGGACCGGACGTCACACGGAATCCGCATCGCCATGCGCGGCTCACCTCACATCCTGATCGTCGAGGACGACCCCAAAGTGCGCCTGCTCCTGCGCCGCTGCTTCGAGGGCGAGGGCTTCCGCGTCACCGAGGCGGGGGCCGGCGAGGAGGCCCTGGAGCGCCTCTCCGCGGGCGCCTTCGACCTCGTCACGCTCGACCTCACGCTGCCCGACGGCGACGGATTCTCCGTGGGGCGCGAGATGCGCGCTCGCTCGGGGGTGCCCATCATCATGGTCACCGGCAAGGGCAACACCATCGACCGGGTGGTGGGCCTGGAGCTCGGCGCCGACGACTACATCACCAAGCCGTTTCAGCTGCGCGAGGTGGTGGCGCGCGTGCGCGCCGTGCTGCGCCGCAGCGCCCCCTCCACCCATCAGCCGCCGGAGACGGCAGCGAGCGCAAGATGCGGCGGGCTCGCCTTCGAGGGATGGGTGCTGGATATCCCCAAGCGGGAGCTGAAGTCGTCCACCGGCGCCTGCTGCGATCTGACGACCAGCGAGTTCGACCTGCTCAAGGTGTTCGCGACCCATGCCAACCGCGTGCTGTCGCGCGATCAGATCATGGACCTGCTGCGCGGCCACGACTGGACGCCGACCGACCGCAGCATCGACAATCTGGTGATGCGGCTGCGGCGCAAGATCGAGCCCGACGCCGACCGCCCGCGTCTCATCAAGAGCGTGCGCGGCGTCGGCTACTGCTTCGCGGCCAACGTCGGCTCAACCGGCTGAGCCTGCGAGGCGGGACCGGTCGGAGAGCGCCGCGCGGAACACGCGCGCCAGCTCCGACTGGCGGTAGGGCTTGCGCAGCACCTTCAGGTCGAGCTGGGCGATGTCGGCCTGGTTCATCAGCTCGGCCGAATACCCCGATGTCAGAACGACGCTCGCCTCGGGCCAACGCTCGCGCACCTGCCGCGCCAGATCGAACCCGGACATGCCGCCGGGCATCACCAGGTCGGAGAACACGATCTCCACCCCGGGCGTCTCGCCCAGCAGCGCGAGCGCCTCGGCACCGTGCCTGGCCTGGAGCACGCGATAGCCGAGATCCGTGAGACGCCGTGCCGTCAGCCGGCGCACCCGGTCGTCGTCCTCGACCACGAGCACGGTCTCGCCGCGGCCGGCGTCCGCCTCCTGCACGGCGCGCGCGGCGGTCTCCGCGACCGGCTCCTGGCGCGCGCGGGGCAGGTAGAGATTGACGGTCGTGCCCTGGCCGAGCTCGCTGTAGATGGTGACATTGCCACCCGACTGGCGCGCGAAGCCGTAGATGGTGGCGAGGCCCAGACCGCTTCCCTTGCCGGCGGGCTTGGTGGTGAAGAAGGGCTCAAACGCATGCTCGCGCACCTCCGGCGCCATGCCGTGACCGGTATCCGCGACCGACAGCACCACGTAATCGCCGGCCGCCATGCCGGGGATGTTGGCGGCATCGGCGGGATCCAGCGTGGCATTGAAGGTCTCGATCACCAGCCGGCCGCCGTTGGGCATGGCATCGCGCGCGTTGATGACGAGGTTCACGACCGCGCTTTCCACCTGCCCCGGATCGGCCACGGTGGCCCACAGATCGGGCGCCAGGGCGGTGGAGAGGTCGATGGGCGTGCCGATGGTCCGGCGCAGCAGCTCGGTGAGGCCCAGCACGAACTCGTTCAGGTTGAGGCTCTGGGTCTCCAGCCGCTGCCGGCGCGCGAAGGTGAGCAGGCGGTCCGTCAACCTGGCACCCATCTCCGCGGCCTCGCGCACCTCGCCCGCCAGCGACTGCGACAGCGCGTCGCCGAGCCTCGGCTCGAGCAGCTCCAGGTTGCCCAGGATGACGGTGAGGAGATTGTTGAAGTCGTGCGCGACGCCGCCCGTGAGCTGGCCCACGGCCTCCATGCGTTGCGCCTGCAGCAGGAGGGCCTCCTGCTGCCGCTCGACGGTCACGTCGTGGATGAGGACGAGCTGGCCGAGCCGGCTGCCGCTGCTCCCCACGATGGCGGTCCGCACGATGGTGGCGGGGAACGCCTCGCCCGACTTGCGCCGGAGGCGTATGGTGACGGGCTTGGCGGGCTGCGCCGCTGGCGCGGCGTCGCCGGCGAGCAGCCGCTCCCCGTCCTCGGCCCGCTTGAGCAGGCCGCTCAGGCTTTCGCCCAGCACCTCGGGCTCGGCGAGGCCGAGCACCCTGGTGAACGAGGGGTTGACGAGGCGGATGGCGCCGGCCGCGTCGCAGATCACGATCAGGTCGGGGAGGCTCTGGAAGATCGACTGGAACAGCGCCTGCTCGCGCTCGAACCGCCGCTCGGCGGCGCGCTGCGCGCTCAAGTCCAGGATGGTGCCGGTGAAGTAGCGCACCTCGCCGATCTTGAACTCGCCGACCGAGAGATGCATCGGAAACGTGGTGCCATCCTTGCGCAGGCCGGCGACCTCGCGGCCAATGCCGATGATCTGGCGCTGGCCGGTGGCGAGATACTTGGAAAGATAGGTGTCGTGCTGGCTGCGATAGGGCTCGGGCATCAGCATGCTGACGTTGCGCCCGGCGACCTCGGCCGCCGCGTAGCCGAACATCTTCTCGGCGGCGGGGTTCACGGTCTCGATGCGTCCGCCGCTGTCGATGGTGATGATGGCGGCAACCGCCGAGGCGAGGATCGCCTCGAGCTTGAGGGCCTCGACCTGGGCGGTTGTCGCACCGTTGGCCATCGAGACATCCGCCCCCGGAGGAACGCCGGCGGCCTCAGTGGGAGAAGAGCGTCGGCACCGTCATGTGCCGGGCGATGTGGCGGGTGACGCCGCCGAACACCAGCTCGCGCATGCGCGAATGGCCGTAGGCGCCCATCACCAGGAGATCGGCCCCCATGTCGGCGATGCGCGAGAGAATCTCGTCGCCGACGCTGATGTCGCCGGCAACCGAGGTGCGCACCGTGGGCTTGATGCCGTGGCGGGCAAGCATCGCCGCGATCGTGGTATCCACGGCCGGTGCGTTGCCGCGACCTCCGGCCTCGGAGATTTCCAGGATCTGGACCTGCTCCGCCAGCTCGAGGATCGGCAGGGCGTCGAACACGGCACGCGCCGACTCGCGCGACGCCTTCCAGGCGATGACGACGTTGCGGCCGACCTCGGGGTAGCGGCCCACGTAGGGTACGACCAGCACCGGCCGGCCGCTGCCGATGGCGACGCGCTCGGCCACGTCCTGCAGGGGCGTCGCATTCCAGTCGGGATCGGTCTGGCCGGCGACGATGAGATCGGCGGCGCGGCTGTGATCCATGACGACATCGACCGGATCGACGTGCTGGCCTTTTTCCACCCGCCATTCCGCCACCAACGGCTGACCGGCGGTGAGGCGCGCAAAGGTGGCGGCGAGCTCCTCGGTCTCCTTCTGCTGGGCCGCGGCCACGGACCGCAGCACCTCTCCTCCGTAGGGCAAGGGGAGCGGCGGAGCCGGCACGGCGGCCTGGACGTGCAGGCCGGTGAGATGGGCGTTGTGGCGGGCCGCCAGCCGAACGGCAGGCTCCAGCACGGCCTCCGCGCGGCGCGTGTCGTTCAAGTGCACCAGAACGGTCTTGTAGGACATGGGGGGTAGAACCTCGGTTGGCTGGACGGTCAACGCAAAGTTGACCGGCACCATTCGGGCTGCATTGACGCCTGTCAACCGTGGAGGAGGCGGGGGGCTGAGGCAGGGCCCCTCGCCTCCGCGCTGCGATCCCCTCGTCACCGTTGTGCCGTGGGGCCTGCCCCTTCTCCCGGGCTTGATCGGCGTCAATGGCAGGCGTCGCCGCCGGCGGCATGGTTCATGCGATTTTGCACGATTTCGGAGCGGAGGATGCCATGACGAGGGCCGAGCACAGATCGCGGTGGACCGCCTTGAAGGAGGCCGCCGACGCGTCATCGCTGTTTTGCACGTGGTGGCGGCGCCGCGGCGAGCTCGACGCCATGGATCGCCGCGAGCTGGAGCATATCGCCGGTGACCTCGGCATGACCGGGGCGGAGCTGAAGAAATTGGCCGCGCACGGGCCCCATGCGGCCGACCAGCTGAAGGAGCGCATGCGTGTCATGGGCATCACCGGGGCGGACGTGGAGCAGGCCGCCCATGGACTGACGCGGGATCTGGAGCGGACGTGCACCCTCTGCCAGGAGAAAGGACGCTGCGGAAGGGATCTGGCGCGGCAACCCGATAATCCCGCCTGGCGGGGCTACTGCCCGAACGCCATCGCCCTGACCGCCGTCGGGAACGCGGGCCACCACGCCTCGGACGGCTGTCGCAGGGTGGACTAGGTGATAGCCGCAATCCACCGCTTCTCAGTGCACCCAGAGGCTCGGCAGGCGAGAGTGCCAATGAACCCAAGGCCCGCCGCAACGGCCCTCTGCGCCCTTCTCTGGGCCTTCCTCTGGGCCCTCCTCTGTGCCGCCCTCCTCGTGCCGCCCGCCGCAGCGGCGGAGCGGCCGATCGAGCGCGGGCGCGCCATCGCCCAGGCCAGATGCGCGAGTTGCCACGCCATCGGGACCAAGGGCAAGAGCCCGATGTCCGAGGCTCCCCCGTTTCGCGAGCTGCCCAAGCGCTATCCCGTCGAGCACCTGGCCGAGGCGCTCGCGGAAGGCATCGTCGTTGGCCACCCGGCGATGCCGCAGTTCGTCTTCGACCCGCCGGAGATCGACGCCCTGCTGAGCTACCTGCGCAGCCTCGCACCGCGCCCCCGCTCGCAGAAACGCTGAGATCACCCGGGGGTCGCAATCCGCCCGGCCAAACCGGCGGGCCGGCTATCCGTGCCGTTGCTCCTCGGCGCTCGTCTCGGCGGGCTCGGCGTCGGGCTGGGGCAGCGTTGTGGCATCCTCCTCCGCCTCGGCGCGGCGCGCCGGCGGCTCCAGCATGATGTCGCCGATGTCCGGCTGCGGTCCGAGGCCCGGGATGGTCTCCGCGGTCGGAAGCAGGGTGCCCGCCTTCTCGATCGTCTTGCGCTGATCGGCCTTCTCGCGCTCCAGGCGCTGGGCGGCCCTCTTGACCTCGGTGTCGAGGTCGACCTGCGAGCACAGCCCGAGCGCGACGGGGTCCTGCGGCGTCAGGTTGGCCGAGTTCCAGTGCGTACGGTCGCGGATGGCGGTGATGGTCGGTTTGGTGGTGCCGACCAGGCGCATGATCTGGCTGTCCTTGAGCTCGGGGTGGTTGCGCAGGAGCCACAGCACGGCGTTGGGCCGGTCCTGGCGGCGCGAGACCGGCGTATAGCGCGGGCCCGGCTTGGTCTTGACCTCGGGGATGTCGACCTTGCTCTCGGCGAGCTCCAGGCGGTGGTCCGGGTCCTCCTCCGCGCGCTTGATCTCCTCGCGCGTGAGCTGCCCGCTCGAGATCGGGTCGAGGCCCTTGATGCCGTGCGCCACGTCGCCGTCGGCGATGCCCTTCACCTCGAGCACGTGCAGGCCGCAGAACTCGGCGATCTGCTCGAACGACAGCGAGGTGTTCTCCACCAGCCAGACGGCGGTGGCCTTCGGCATCAGGGGCTTGTGCTGGCTCATGGGAAGACCCTTCCGTGAGACCGGCATTGGAGCTTCTGTCCAATGCAGGCCGATGGGCGACGCGTGTCAGGGAACGGCAGCTTATAGCCCACCGGTACTTGGGCGTGCAACCGTGTGCGGATGCACAAAAGTTGCGCATGCCTGAGCGGTGCTGCAGCGCGATGTCGGGTCTCTCAGCTCAGGCGCGGCTCCAGCTATGCCGCGACAATACGGGCTTCAGCGTGGACATCAGCGCTTGTTGCTGTGCAAACTCAAAGCGACTATTTTTGCGGCGCAGAATGAGTGCGGATTGGCCAGAAGGGCGCTGGGGATGAACGTAGCGTTGCGACAGGTTTACGCCTTCGAGGACCTCGAACCGGGCATGGAGGCGAGCCTCGCCAGGACAGTGACCGCGGCCGATATCCTCACGTTCTCGGAGATCACGGGCGACAAGAACCCCGTTCACCTCGATCGGGAGTTCGCCGCCAAGACCATGTTCAAGGAGCCGATCGCGCACGGCATGCTGACGGCGAGCTACATCTCGGCCGTATTTGGCTCGGAGCTGCCGGGGCCCGGCGCCATCTACGTGTCCCAGACGCTGAACTTCCGCGCCCCCGTCAGGGTCGGCGACCGGGTGGTGGCCAAGGTCCGGGTGGTGGAGCTCTACCCCGCCAAGCGCCGCGTCCGCTTCGACTGCACCTGCGGGGTCGACGGCAAGTCGGTGCTGGAAGGCGAGGCGGTGCTGATGGTGCCGGCCCGCCCCGCCATCGGGGCGGCGTAAGCCCTGCCGCCCCAGGAGCGCGTGGCGGGCGTTCTGGGACGGAGGTAGGCCCCCGATAGTTGCGCTGCAGCACTGTGGCATGACCCGCGACGGTTGCGGCTCGAAATGCTGCCGTCCCTGCAAGCAAGCAGCCGCCAGCTTCATCGCGTGCCAATCAGGACAATAGCGCTGCGTTCGATCATTGCCGACCGGCATGTGACACGGTGACCTGCAAGCCCTCCGATTGATGAAGATCAATATCCCCGGCTCGCCGAAGGGTGTACGCATGTCCAAGCCGGCCCCGATTGCGCAACGGCGGCGAAACGGCAAGGGGGAGGACTGTCATGAAGAAGGTACTGCTCTATCTCGCCGTCGCCATCTTCCTTGGCGCGCTCGGCCTGTCGTGGCTGACCCACGGCACGGGGGTCGTCAGCAACGACATCGCGCGCAACATCTACATCCCGAAAGAGCTGACGATGCCGTTGCAGGTGAAAGCCGCCTACAACGGGCGCGACATGTTCTTTCGGTATCGGTGGCCGGCAAAGCAGCCGTCGATCTATCACGACATGCTGAAGTTCGACGGCGGCAAATGGGTGCGCTACGGCGCCAGCGTGGCAGGGCCTCAGCCGCAAGGCATCTACGAGGACCGCGTCACCATGCTGGTGGACGATGGCAGCGTCCCGGAGTTCGCAAGATACGGCGGCTACGTCGCGGTCGGCGACCGCATGCGCTTCTTCACCAACGAGGCCAAACCCGATGAGGTCAAGGCCCACCCGTATCTGGGTCAGAAGCGCAAACAGACCGAGGTGGGCAAGTACCTGCCGGCAACGCGAAGCAATATCGACGACTGGGCTTCGGTCGTGCCGGAGGCGCAGCTCGCGGCCCTGCGCAAGGCCGGCTACTTCCTGGACCTTTGGCATTGGCGGGCGCACAGGTCGAGCCCAATCGACGCCTCGGACGACCAGCACGTGTTCGAGTTGCGCGGCAGCGACGCCGGACGCGGTCCCTTCGGCGACAACTGGGACCCCGAGAAGCGCCAGCCCCGCTTCATGCTCGACCCCGCGAAGACCGGTCGCCGCTCCATCGATTGGACCGACCTCATCCAACGCAAGCTCGGCTTCGACGACGTCTACTTCATCAGCGAGAGCACGGCGGCACCCTTCGATGCCAGCCATGCGTGGAAGGACGGCGACACCATTCCGCGCCGGCTGCTGCGGTCGCCTGACGGGTCGCACGGCGACATCAAGGTCGTGGGCAAGGCTCGCTGGCGCGACGGCTATTGGGACGTCACCCTGACCCGGGCGATGGATACCGGCAACCCGGCCGACGACAAGATCCTGGTCGACGGGCGAGTCTACAATCTTGCCTTCGCTGTCCACCGCGATGCGCTCGGCAGCCGCTGGCACTACGTCTCGCTGCCAGTGACCCTGGGCCTCGGACGCGGCGCGGAGCTGATGGCCGCTCGCTTCGAAGGCGACGCGCCGCAATGGGAGCAGCCATGGCTCAACGCGGTCCTGTTCTATCCAGGGCAAGTGAGCTGGCCGCACCTCAACAGCGCCAAACATGCCGGGGCCGACAAGATCAAGCAGGGCGTTCCGGTCAAATTCCGCCACAGCGAAATCCAGCTCGCTCATTACGGCATCGAGGGAGAATTCACGGAGGCCATAAAGTGGCAGTGGTTCCTCACGCTGGTCGCTGGGGTGCTGCTGATAGTCGGCTTCGGTTTCGCTCTCAACGGTTTGTTCGCTCGCAAGGGGGTCTGACATGGCTGCCTATCACTCGGTCCTTGTCCACTTTCCGATCGCTCTCTTGATGACGGCAACACTGGCGATCCTGGTGCGCGCCGTCTCTGCCGGTCCGCTTGCCCAGGCCGTCGACCGGGCCCTCGTTCCACTGATGGCGGTTGGGCTGCTCACCGGCATTGTTGCCTATGTGGTCGGACTTCTGGTGTGGCCGTGGGAGGCCATCTCGTCGACGCCGCTGGGCCGCAACCATATGCTGGTGGCCACATGGACGCTTGCGTATTGGGCCCTCCTGCTGGCGACCCGCTGGATCCGGGGCGAGGCCGTCTGGCAGGGTCCCATGCGATGGATCATGGCCGGGCTGGCAATCCTGGGCAGCGGCCTGCTCGGCATCACCGGGACCCTCGGCGGTCACTTGGTGGGCATCTATACCGAGGTGTCCGAGCTCCTGCGTTTGCTTGGCTGGGAGGTCTATACGACCTACTATGTGCCGAACATCACGCTCGCAGCGATCCTTGTCGCGGCAGCCGCACTGACGGCGATCGGCATCCTCGGTCGGCGCCGACCGGGAATATAGGCGTCGGACTCCCTCATGAGCCCGGCGTATCCGCGCAACCCGCCCGAGGACTGTCCGCATAGGGTAGGCGCTTGGGCAGGAAGGCGACGGGAAGCCACCAGTCGGAGCCGAACGCCTTCACACCGCGCGAGGCTTCCTGGTAGCCGTGGCGCTCGAAGCAAGGCGACGGCGTTGATGGTGGTGCCGGTGCCGAGCTGGTCGAACCCGAGCGCCAGGCACTCGCCTCCGACCGGGGCAAACGGTGTCGCGATGCGCTCGGCCTCCACCGCGGCGCCGCCCTGGAACCAGGTGAAGGTGTAGCTGCCGTCCGCCTTGCGCTTCGGACGCAGCAGCGCGCCGAACAGAAGCGGACAGAAATCGCCCACGCCCATCGTGAAGCGGCCGATCTTGGCGACCTTCTGGGCCATCCGCCGTGCAGGGTGAGCGCGTTGCTCCGTGTGGCCAAGCAAGGCCGGAGGCTGCATCTGTCCGGCGATCGCGCCGGGCCAGCCGGCCGAGTCAGACCTTGAAATCCGATGGCCCGGTGGGCGCGCCGTCGCCGAGGTGCCCACCGGCAATGCGAAACGTGCTGCGGGCGCTTGGCAACATAGCTGTCGTTCATGCCGAGCGGCGCGAGCAGCCGCTCCTTGAGCAGCGTCTCGAAGTCCCTCCCGCTGCGCCTGGCGAGCGCCCAGGAGAGCACCATCATCGTGATCTGGCGGCCCTCGAAGGACGGCACGATGGTTCCGGGCGGAAGCAGCCTGGCGATGGGATGCCTGGAGGGCCCGCCGAAGCTTTAGGCGGGCCTTTGCCCTGCAGCCCCCTCCGCCTGACGCTCGGGGCGCGCCACGCGCTTGCGCAGGAAGGCGACCGGCAGCCAGCAGTCCGGCCCGAACGCCTTCACGCCGCGCGAGGCCTCCTGGTAGCCGTGGCGCTCGAAGAAGGGCACGGCGTTGATGGTGGTGCTGGTGCCGAGCTGGTCGAACCCGGAGCGCACGGCCCTCGCCTCCACCTCGGCCAGGAGGCGGCCGCCGAAACCGAGCCGCACGAACAGGGGGTGCACGAACACGGAGGTGATGCGCGCGGTCTCGCCGTCGTCGCCGTTGACCTGCAAGGCGGCGGTGCCGACCAGCTGGCCTGCGATGAAGCCCCCGTAGACCTCCTCGGCGAGGAGGCAGTCGCTGTAGGCGGGCGAGCCGACGAAGGCGAGGAACGCGGCGATCTCGGCGTCGCTCAGGGCATCCCCTGACTGGGAGCGCATCGACCGGGCGTGCAGGTGGCGCACGTTGGAATGATCGTCGAGACCGAGCCGCCGGATGTCCAGAGCTTTCCAGGCCGGTTCGCAGGAAGCGGTCATGCGCGTCACTCGCCCGCACGGCTCCCGCAGCCGGCCGGGTCCTCGGGCTATTTCTTGGCGCCGATGCGCACACCGGACGCGGGCGGCGGCTCCTTCGGGGCAGGGACCTCGGCCTTCTTCTTCTCCGGAGTCTTCTCCAAGAGCTCCTGGTTGAACTCCGCCTGCTTGCACGAGCAGCCGTTCACGAACTCCTTGCGGTAGCGGAACGCCGTCTTGAGCGACGTGTAGGGCAGATTGCCGCCGAACGACTGCATCTGCTCGACCGACCCGCCGGGGTTCTGGTGAAAGTAGAGCTCGGCCGGCGCCGCGCATTGCGACTGGCACACCTGGGCGTCGCGCTCGAAGTGGTTGGGCAGCGTCGAGAAGCTGACCGGGAAGTAGTAGCCGTCGCAGAGCCGTACGCACAAGGTGCGGTAGGTGGCGAACGGCAGGTTGCCGAACTGGTTCGCCGGTCCGCGCCGGTCGGACTCCTCGCCGCCGAACAGCATGGCGAACGGATTGCTCGCCGTGTCGCGCTTGTTGGCCTCGCGCTCGTACTGTGCGCCGCAGCCGTTGCGTGCCAGCTCGCGGATGATCTCGTCCTGCATCGAGCGGTCGCCGGTGCCCATGATCTGCTTGCGCTGGCGCTCGAGATCGGCCAGCCGGTGGCGTGCGCCCTCCACCTCGTCGTTGAGCTGGATGCAGGCGCTGGTCTGCCGCAAGGACTTGACGAAGAGGAACTGGTCCCAGCATCCGGCGCGCTCCAGCCGGATGCTGGCGGTGCGGTGTGTGCGCTCCAGATCGCGCATGTCGGCCTCGATCTTGGGCAGCAGCTCGCGCCCGCGTCCGGTGCCGTGAGTCTCGGCCACCAGCCGCTGCTCGAGCTGCTGACAGATGCTGTTCGGACCGCGCGGACCGAACGCGGACGGCCCTTGCGTGTTGGGGGGCGGCAGCTTCTCGAATTGACCGGGAGGCGGCTGGCGCCCGGGCGGCTGCTTGCCGGGTTGCAGCGGCGGCAGCTGGCCCGGCGGTGGCTGGTTCGGCGGCGGCTGGCCGGATGGCGGCTGGCGCATCGGCTCGCGCGGGACGGGCGGGTCTTTGTCCTTGGCCCAGGGCCACCACTGCGCCGACGCATCGCCGAGCGAGGCCACGACGCCGGCCGTGAGGCAGAGCGCAACGATGGCAAGCGTCCGGGTGCGCAATGCAGGTCCCTCTCTACCCCGTGAAAGTGCCCGGCCGACGGGCGGTTGCCGAATGGCCGATTCCCGCGCACTTTTCCGGTGCAATTATGGGATTGTTGCGGCAGGGGGTCAACGCGAAGCCGCGCCGTGCGCCGGGGGCGTGCTTGACGCGCCTGGGGAAAGTCTCGATAAGCCCCCATGCTGGCCAGAGATCAACGCATCTGTAGCGTTTGCGGGACTCTTGCAACGAGCTAGCCATGGGCTGGCGCGCGGCCGCTTCTTTGCCCTTCCGAGACAGAGAAACGCCCCCCGCCAGCGGCGAGGGAGCCTGAAACGTGACGCTCACGCTCTACAACACGCTGACGCGCCGCAAGGAGCCGTTCCAGCCGATCGACGCCGGCAATGTGCGCATGTATGCCTGCGGGCCGACGGTCTACGATCATGTGCACATCGGCAACGGCCGCATGGCGGTCGTCTTCGACGTGCTGTTCCGCCTGCTGCGCCACGTCTACGGCGCCGACCACGTCACCTACGTGCGCAACATCACCGATGTCGACGACAAGATCAATGCCCGCGCGGCCGAGGCCGGGGTCGACATCCGCGAGCTGACGGAGCGCACGACAAAGCAGTACCAGGAGGACGTGGCGGCGCTCGGCTGCCTCGAGCCGACCGCGGAGCCGCGCGCCACCGAGTACATCCGCCGCAGCGACAACAAGCTCGACATGGTGCGCCTGATCGAGACGCTCGTTCAGCGCGGCCATGCCTATGTCGCCGACCACCACGTGCTGTTCGACGTCTCCTCCATGCCCGACTACGGACGGCTCGCCAACCGCTCGCTGGAGGAGATGGAGGCGGGCGCGCGGGTGGAGGTGGCGCCCTACAAGAAGGGCCCCATGGACTTCGTGCTGTGGAAGCCGTCGAAGCCCGGCGAGCCGGCCTGGCCTTCGCCGATGGGCATTGCGACGCCGGGACGGCCGGGCTGGCACATCGAGTGCTCGGCCATGTCGGGGGCGCTGCTGGGCGAGATGTTCGACATCCACGGCGGCGGCATCGACCTCGTGTTCCCGCATCACGAGAACGAGATCGCCCAGTCGCGCTGCGCGCACGGCACGCCGGCGATGGCGAGCTTCTGGCTGCACAACGGCTTCCTGACCGCGCCCGAGGGAGAGAAGATGAGTAAGTCGCTCGGCAACTTCACCACCATCCACGCCCTCCTGGAGCGCTGGCCGGGCGAGGCGCTGCGCCTCGCGCTCGTCTCCACCCACTATCGCCAGCCGCTGCCGTGGTCGGACAAGGCCATCGCCGACGCGCGCCGCACGCTCGACCACTGGTACGAGCTGACCGCCGACGCCGCCGACGGCGCGCCGTTCTGCGCCGACGTGCTGGACGCCCTGGAAGACGACATCAACACCCCGCAGGCCATCGCCGCCCTGCACGCGCTGCGCTCGGAGGCCGCCAAGGGTGCCCGCGGCGCCGCAGCGTGCCTCAAGGCCTCGGCCCGGCTGCTGGGCCTCCTGCAGCTCGACGCGGCCGCGTGGAAGGCGTGGCGGCCGGCGACTCTCCACATCGACGAGGCGAGGGTGGAGGCGCTGATCGCCGCCCGCAACGCCGCCCGCAAGGCCAGGGACTTCAAGGAGGGCGATCGCCTCCGCGACGAGCTCGCCGCCATGGGCATCGCCCTCAAGGACAGCAAGGACCCGGCCACCGGCGAGATCAAGACCACCTGGGAGGTGAAGCGGTGACGCGTCGGGTCAACCCCGGTGGAGCGATCCACGCGGGGCCGCCGGAAGCCGCGACTCCGGCGCCGGGGGCCGCTATATAAGCGGCGCAGCCCGAAGCAGAATCGCCCGCCGCCCGAGATGAACGAGCCCAAGCCCCCCCAGATCACCCCGGAGATCGTCGCCGAGCACGGCCTGACGCCCGAGGAGTACCAGCGCCTCCTCCAGATCCTGGGACGCGAGCCCTCCATCACCGAGCTCGGCATCTTCTCGGTCATGTGGAGCGAGCACTGCTCCTACAAATCCTCGCGCGTGTGGCTCGCCAAGCTGCCCACCAAGGGCCCGCAGGTGATCCAGGGGCCCGGCGAGAACGCCGGCGTGGTCGACATCGGCGACGGCGATGCGGTGGTGTTCAAGATGGAGAGCCACAACCACCCCTCGTTCATCGAGCCCTACCAGGGCGCCGCCACCGGCGTCGGCGGCATCATGCGCGACGTGTTCACCATGGGGGCGCGCCCGATCGCCAACCTCAACGCGCTCCGCTTCGGCGACCCGGCCCATCCCAGGACGCGCCACCTGGTGGCGGGCGTGGTGGCCGGCATCGGCGGCTACGGCAACTGCACGGGCGTCCCCACCGTCGGCGGCGAGACCAACTTCGATCCCGCCTACAACGGCAACATCCTGGTCAATGCCATGTGCATCGGCCTCGCCAAGGCCGACCGAATCTTCTATTCGGCCGCCAAGGGCGTTGGCCTGCCGGTGGTCTACGTCGGCTCCAAGACCGGGCGCGACGGCATCCACGGCGCCACCATGGCCTCGGCCGAGTTCGACGAGAGCTCGGCCGAGCGGCGCCCCACGGTCCAGGTCGGCGACCCCTTCACCGAGAAGCTCCTGATCGAGGCGTGCCTGGAGCTGATGGCGTCGGACGCCATCGTCGCCATCCAGGACATGGGCGCCGCCGGGCTCACCTCCTCCACCTCGGAGATGGCCGACAAGGGCGGCGTCGGCATCGAGCTCGACCTCGACCACGTGCCCCAGCGCGAGACCGGCATGACGGCCTACGAGATGATGCTCTCCGAGAGCCAGGAGCGCATGCTGATGGTGCTGAAGCCGGGGCGCGAGGCGCAGGCGGAGGCCGTGTTCCGCAAGTGGGGCCTCGACTTCGCGGTGATCGGCCACACCACGGACACGGGGCGCATGATCGTCAGGCACAAGGGCGCCGTGGAGGCCGACCTGCCGGTGGCGACGCTCGCCAACTCGGCGCCGCGCTACGAGCGCCCCTGGGAGCCTGTCATCCCGCCCAAGGTGATCCTGCCGGAGTGGGTGCCGGCGCCCAACTGCATGCTGGGCACCTTGAAGGCGATGATGGGCGGCCCGCACTCGAGCTCGCGCCGCTGGATCTGGGAGCAGTACGACCACATGGTGATGGCCGACACCGTCGCCCGCCCCGGCGGCGACGCGGCGGTGGTGCGCGTGCACGGCACCAACAAGGGCATCGCCGCCACGTGTGATGTGACACCACGATACGTGCTGGCCGACCCCGTCATGGGCACCAAGCAGGCCGTGGCCGAGGCCTGGCGCAACCTATGCGCTGTGGGTGCCGACCCGCTCGCCATCACCGACAACCTGAACTTCGGCAACCCCGAGCGCCCCGAGGTGATGGGCCAATTCGTCGGCGCCGTGCAAGGCATGGCCGAGGCCTGCAGCGTGCTCAGGTTCCCCGTCGTCTCCGGCAACGTCTCGCTCTACAACGAGACCAACGGCGTGGCCATCCCGCCCACGCCCGCCATCGGCGGCGTCGGGCTGGTGCCGGATTCTGAGGCGCACGGCGAATATTGGATTGCAGGCGGAGGGCAACCTCCTCGTCCAGATCGGCCGCGAGGCCGGGCACTTGGGACAGTCCCTCTACCAGCTGCACGCGACGGGTAAGAACGAGGGTGCCCCTCCTCCGGTGGATTTGGCGGACGAGATCAAAGCCGGGAATTTAGTGCGCGCCCTGATCCGCGAAGCCAAGGTCGGCGCCGTGCACGACGTCTCGGACGGCGGCCTCCTGGTCGCCATCGCCGAGATGGCCTTAGCGGGCAGCCTCGGCGTCCAGCTCTACCCCTACGAAGGCAAGCTCCCCCCGCATGCGGCATGGTACGGCGAGGACCAGGGCCGGTACGTCCTGGAGGTCCCCCCGGAGCTGGCGGAGGAGGTGATCGAGCGGTCGCGGCTGCTGGCGTTACCCGCCCGCGTCGTCGCCCGCATCGGCGGGGATGCCCTCACCCTCAAGGACGAGGCGCCGCTGCCCCTCGCCGACCTGCGGTCGGCGCACGAGGGGTGGCTGCCGGAGTATATGAGTGGCGTGTGACCACCTCAGTGATCTATTCAGCAGCGCTTAGCGCTGGTGCTCCAGCACCTGGAAAGCATCTTCGAAACGCAGGTAGTCCTCTCTATGATCGGGGATATTGTTAGTCAGCTCGCCAGGCCCAACGAAATCCGAGACTACTCCATAGGGGCGGCGCGCCGAGCCATCCTTCTTAGGTCGATTGAAATAACCATCTATGTTCACACGGAAGGCCGCCTCGGCGTCCGCGACGGGCATAACGAAGAAGCGCCATTCATTTCCGACGTTTAATGTTGCTGGCGACAGAAGTATGACGAAATCGCATCTTGGGTGCCTAGCCACCCTATTGAAGAGCGGCGCCCCCCTGCAAATCGCCGCATTCACTCCACCACCCAAAACCCATTTATAAATGCTATACGTCTTGACCTGGACGTTAATTATCTCCCCGCTCTTGATCGCCACAATGTCCACATTGCGAAAGTTACCTGGCTGCCTCTCCACCCTCCAGCCTCGCTTTACTAGCTCCCGACATACGGCGGATTCGCCAGCTTCGCCGAGAGTTTTTCGCCAAGCATCATCCCTTTCGAGTATCATCGCGCCCTCCCCTTTCGATAGGACTAACCTGATTCGGGACCGACCGCGGATCTCGTAGGGTGCAATAAGACGAAGCCGCATTGCACCGAAATGCGTGCCGCAAGCTCCCAGGTGCATCTGTGCAATACGGCCTAACGGCCTATTGCACCCTACGCCTGATACGACCGTCGGCTCCGGAATCTACCGCGACACCGAGCACGGCGTACTCATCGCCATCGACCCTCTCCCCGACCTCATCATGGGCAAACGCCTTCAGCCTCGTCCGCAAGCTGCCCCTCCGCGCCTGCAACGAGGCTTGCTGACGCCTCCCTCCCCGCAACGGCATCCCGGCGAAGGCCGGGACGCAGGTCACCCCACAACAAGGGCATTCGGCATTGCATGCTGAGCGCGCTCGCCGCACGGTGCCTCACCACGAGCGCACCCGCGCTGCGAGGTGTACTGGGTTCCCGCCTGCGCGGGAATGACGTTGGAGTGGGTTGCGAGGTCGGTGGCGCTGTCGCGTCTGGGCAATGCAACGGCGCCAGGATCGCGCGCGACGCCGACTACGGCGAGCTGGTCGCCATCGACCCTCTCCCCGACCTCATCATGGACAAACGCCTTCAGCCTCGTCCGCAAGCTGCCCCCCCCGCGCATGCAACGAGGCCTGCTGACGCCGCTCCCCACACCGTCATCCCGGCGAAGGCCGGGACCCAGGTCACTTCACAACAAGGGCATCCGGCATTGCATGCATAGCGCGCTCTCCACGCGGCGCCTCGCCGCGAGCGCAACCACGATGCGAGGTGTACTGGGTTCCCGCCTGCGCGGGAATGACGCCAGCGGAGAGGATTGCGGTCATTACTGAGCTGGCGTTTCACCTTCCGCCACCTCCGCCGGCAGAAACGTAACCTCCAGCCCCAGCCCCGCTGCGAAGCTCCGCAACCAGGCGCGGCCGGCCGCGCGACCGAGGCACCCGGCGACTATGGGAGCGCACTCGCGCCGGCAGAGCTTGTGGGGCGGCGGCCCGCACTCACGGATCAGGTTGGCATAGCCGACGCATTTTCCATCTGCGGCGCGATAGCCCGGCCCGCCTTTGCAACCGCAGCCCCGGCAGAACGCGCTGCACCTGCCCTCACCCTTGATCTGCGCGGCAATGCTCTTCGCCAGCTCCGCGCTGATTACCGGGCATACCAGCCGCTGGTCCTCGTCCCCCGGTGCTTGCGCCCCAACAGACAGCGTGGAGACCATCCCAATCAAGACAAGAGCAATCCAACGCATACGACAACACCTCGACGCACACTTATGGTATCTATCGAACCCAGGAGGACTGCAAGAACACCGTGCCGCACGCCTGCCGGGTGCATCGGTGCAATACGGCCTATCGGCCTATTGCACCCTACGCCTGATACGGCCGCCGCCGTGAGGATCGAGCGCGACGCCGGGCACGGCGAACTCATCGCCATCGGCCATCTCCCCGACCTCATCATGGGCAAACGCCTTCAGCCTCGTCCGCAAGCTGCCCCCCCCGCGCATGCAACGAGGCCTGCTGACGCCGCCCTCCCCACACCGTCATCCCCGCGAAGGCGGGGACCCAGGTCACCTCACAACAAGGGTATCCGGCGTTGCCTGCGCAGCGCGCTCTCAGCGCGGTGCCTCACTGCGAGCTTGCGCTCGTCTTGAGGTGCACTGGGTTCCCGCCTGCGCGGGAATGACGCCTGTTGAGAGCGCCCAGGTTCACCACAAGGTCGTTCGCCGCCTTCGCGGGAATGACGCCAATCGAGCGCACGCAGCCTCACCCCGTGCCGCGCTCCCGCGCAGGCGGGAGCCCAGGTCACATCTCGACGCGGTCACGGCCGATGTGGCGGCGGGCCAGATCCGCGGGGCCTTCGTGGATTGCGCCCCAGAATTCGTCGAACAGGTCCTTCCATTCCGGGTTCATGCTCTCGATCAGCCGGATCTTCCAGGCGCGATACCACTTCTTGACGCGCTTCTCGCGCAGGATGGCCGCGGGCATCGTGTGGTGCATCTCGTAATAGACGAGCCGGTGCACCCCGTAGCGCTTGGTGAACCCCTCGATCAGATCCTGCTTGTGAAGCGTGGTGCGGTTGGGAAGGTCGCTCGTTACGCCGGTGTAGAGCGTCCCGTTGCGCTTGCTCGCTAGGATGTAGACGGCCGGCTGCTTGGGCATGCCCCCATTGATAGCATCCCCCTCGCGTTCTGTGCACTGGGTTCCCGCCCAGGCCGTCGTCAGGGAGAGGGTTCCCAATCCCGGCCATGGCGACACCGATCGCGGCGGCAAGAAGAAGTAGCCCGTGCGCAGTCTCTGATGCGGAAGTCTGGCTGCTTTGCAGGCCGCTGAGAACCACCATCTCAGCGGCTTTATTGGTTCCTAAGCGGCGCCAACCTATAAATCTTATAGCTGCAGGTGCCAATGGCGAAGCCGCCTCACCCCGGGAGCCTGATGGCCGCCATCCGGAGGCTGGCGTCGGCCGGGGCCTACAGCTTCTCCCACCACGCCTTCGACGAGCGCATGGTGGAGCGTGGATTCGACCTCGACGACGTGCTCGAGATCATCGAGCAGGGCAGTCCGTAGGGTGCAATAAGGCGAAGCCGCATTGCACCGAAAGCACCGTGCCGCAGCCTGCCAGGTGATCGGTGCAATACGGCCTAACGGCCTATTGCACCCTACGATTCCTGCGCCGTCCGCGCGTTGCAAGGCAGTAGGGTTAATCTCAGAATATCCGCCCAAAGAGGGGGGCGACTTGTCCCGCCCGGCCCGGCGGATGCGACAATGCGGCGCCGCCTGTTGCGACGGGACGTGGATCGATCCGTCCTTCTCACGTGCAGGCGGCCGGCGCCCGGAAGGCAGGCCTGAACGGAGGCTCGAGATCCGGGAGGCCCGGAAAGCCCGCTGACGGGGAAGCGCCAGCAATGGCGGGAAACCGTCGGCCGCCAAATGGCTGCATGGCGGCCGTGGAGCCACGGTGTCAGACCCGCAGGGTCCGACACCACGCCGAGCGGCAAGCCGAAGAGCGGACCGGGACAGAAATCGCCGTAACGCGGGCGCCGCAAGGCGGCCCAGGGGACCCCGAGGTCCCAGGGAGCCCTGCAAGGGGCTTCTCAGGGAGGCTCGCGCGAGCCTCCCGGGGCCGGAGGTCAACCGGCCCCCGGGTTGCCAATGGGGCGCCCGCGTACCCGTCGCACCCTGCGGGCCTTCCCGCCGGACGGACGGCGCGTGCGCAAGCCGCAGGCGCCTGCCGAAGGCCGACATCGATCTCGTGGTTCAGCGGTGAGAAGGGCCGAGGAGGACTACAGACAATGGCAAGGAAACGCGAACCGGAGGACATTGCAGCAACCGAGAGCAGCGGCAACGTGGTCGCCGACATGGGGCTGCCCGAGCCCGAGGAGGAGCTGACCAAGGCCCAGCTCGCGAGCCACATCCGGCGGGGCCGTCGGCGGTGACCGGCTGCGAAGCAATGTTCTGCTAATGTTCTTGACTTGCCGGCCCGCTCCTGTGGTAGCCTGCGCAAGGGTCAGGGTGGGAGCTGGGACGTGGCTGACGAACCTCAGGACCTCGTGCTGGAGCATCTGCGGCGCGTCGACGGCAAGGTCGACGGCCTGCTGGCGGAGTTCCGCTATTTCAACCTGCGGATAGGCTCCATGGAGGATCGCACCGCAGGTTTGCACCTCGTCCACGTCCAACAGAACCGCGAGATCGATCGCATCAAGAACCGCCTTGATCGAATCGAGCGCCGCCTGGAATTGGTGGATCGCTGACAACAACAAGAGGCGATCGTCTCCATGGCCATGGATGCCCAGGAAATCGAGCGGCTGATCAAAACCGCCCTCCCCGACGCCCAGGTCACCATCACCGACCTGGTGGGCGACGGCGACCACTTCGCCGCCCATGTCATCGCCCGGGAGTTCGCCGGCAAGACCCGCGTGCAGCAGCACAAGATGGTCTACGACGCCCTGCAGGGCCGCATGGGCGGAGCCTTGCACGCCCTCGCGCTGACCACAGCGGCGCCCAAAGATTGACTTTGCGCAGCCCCTGCCCACATTCTGCACAGAGGTGCGCCAGGACTGCACAGGACTGCCCTGAGCCGCTGCCAACCCCGAGAGGACAGCATTCATGAGCGAGCAAGCCGTCCACGACTGGATCCGCAAGGCCGTCGCCAGCAACGATGTCGTGCTGTTCATGAAGGGGAGCAAGAATTTCCCCCAATGCGGCTTCTCCGCCCAGGTGGCGCAGATCCTGGGGCACCTGGGGGTGGACTACAAGGACATCAACGTGCTCGACGACCTGGGCATCCGCGACGGCATCAAGACGTTCAGCCAGTGGCCGACGATCCCCCAGCTCTATGTCAAGGGCGAGTTCGTGGGCGGCTGCGACATCGTGCGTGAGATGTTCCAGGCCGGCGAGCTGCAGCAGCTCCTCGATGCCAAAGGCATCAAGCACGCTCCCGACAAAATGACGGCGTAACGCGCCTCGCCGCTTTCCGCCCCGCCGACACTCCTTGCCCGCGAGGGCGCCGCAGCGCTCCAGCGCGGCGCCCTGATTCCCATGCAGCACGACGACAACCTGGCGCAGGAGCGGCCGACCTTCGTGACGCACCTGGAGTGCTCCGCGACGGGGGAGCATTACGCGGCGGATGCGGTCCACAACCTGTCGCGCGCCGGCAAGCCGCTGCTGGTGCGCTACGACCTCGCCGGCGTCCGCAACGCCCTCACCAAAGCCGCTCTCGCCGCGCGGCCGCCCGACCTCTGGCGCTATCGCGAGCTCCTACCGGTGCGCAAGGCCGAGGACGTAGTGAGCCTGGGCGAGGCGCTGACCCCGCTCGTGCGCCTGCCCAGGATCGCGGCCGAGCTCGGCTGCGGCGAGATCCTGGTGAAGGACGAGGGACGGCTGCCGACCGGCTCGTTCAAGGCGCGCGGGCTGGCGCTGGCCGTCTCCATGGCCAAGGCGCTCGGCATCCGGCACATGGCGATGCCGACCAACGGCAACGCTGGCGCGGCGCTCGCGGCCTACGCCAGCCGCGCCGGCATCAGGACCACCGTCTTCTGTCCGGACGACACGCCCGAGGTCAACGTCAGCGAGATCGAGCTGCAGGGGGCCACCGTCTACCGCGTCAACGGCCTGATCGACGATTGCGGCAGGATCGTCGGCGAGGGCAAGGCCAGCGCCGGCTGGTTCGACACCTCCACGCTGAAGGAGCCCTATCGCATCGAGGGCAAGAAGACGATGGGGCTGGAGCTCGCCGAGCAGCTCGGCTGGGACGTGCCCGACGTGATCTTCTATCCCACCGGCGGCGGCACCGGCCTCATCGGCATGTGGAAGGCGTTTGCCGAGCTCGAGGCGATCGGCTTCATCGGCCCCAGGCGTCCGCGCATGGTGGCGGTGCAGGCCGCTGGCTGCGCCCCGATGGTGCGCGCCTTCGAGGCGGGCGTGGAGCACGCCCCGCGCTGGGAGAACGCGGCGACCATCGCGAGCGGCATCCGCGTGCCCGCCGCGGTCGGCGATTTCCTGATCCTGCGCGCCGTGCGCGAGAGCGGCGGCTTCGCCATCGCGGTCGAGGACGAGGCGATCTCGTCCGCCCTCGACGAGGTCGCGCGCACCGAGGGCTTCCTGATGTGCCCCGAGGGGGCCGCCACCTACGCGGCCTTGAAGCAGAGCCTTGCCGACGGTCGCGTCGGCAAGGAAGAGCGCGCCGTCCTCTTCAACTGCGCCACCGGCCTCAAGTATCCGCTCCCGCCGGTCACCCGCACCCTCGACCGCACCAGGCCCATCGACTTCGCCGCGCTGTAGCTGGCACCCGTCATCCCGGAAGCCGAGCCGCAGGCGAGGCTGTCCGGGACCTCGCGCAGCGAGTCGCGTCTTCGCTTGTGGAGACGTCACGCGGATCGGTCCTAGCTCGTTGACGCGCCTCTCCGGCGCAACCTACCGTCCCCGCATGCACCGAGATTCGCACGCGACAGCCGGGCCGAAACAGCCCGCACAGGAATCGGTCAAGCGCAAGGCCGCGCGCAAGCCAAACCCACGGTACGCCGGCGCCGTGCTCGACCGGCCGCCGGCGCCGCAGGGCTGGCGCACCTCCGACGTGGAGGAGATCGAGCTGCGCCGCTGGCGCGGGCGGACGGAGATCACCGTCGTCGAGGCGCTCGAGACCGGGCAGCCGATGTTCGGCACGTTCCGCGTGCGCTCCGACGCCGGGAGCGCCTACGAGGTGGAAATCCGCAGCCTCGCTCAGCCCGCCAACTCCTGCGGCTGCATCGACCACCGCGTGAACGGGCTCGGCACCTGCAAGCACATCGAAGGCACACTCGACGCCCTGTGCCGGCGCGGCCCGAAGGCGTTCCGCGACGGCACTGCTATGGGAAGCCCGCGCGTGGAGATTTTTCTCGACCGGCGGGAGACACCGCGCCCGGCGCTCGCCTGGCCGACCAGTGGCAGCGGCCTACGGACCGTGCGCGAGTGGCTCGGGCCCTACCTTGCGCCCGATGGCACCCTCGACCAGGACCCCGAGAAAATCGCCGCGCTCGTCGCCGCGTGGGCAAAGGCCCCGGCGCTGGTGCGGCGGCGTCTGCGGATCTCGCGGCATTTCGGGCCGTGGCTGGAGCGCGAACGGCGCCGCGTCTCGCGCGAGGCGGCGCGCGCCGCGTTCCTCGCCGAGGTCGAAAGCGGAAAGGCGAGCTTCGACCTCGTGAAGTCGCCGCTGCTGCCCTACCAGCGCGACGGCATGCTGCACCTGGCCTTCGGCGGGCGCGCGCTGCTGGCCGACGAGATGGGCCTCGGCAAGACCGTGCAGGCGATCGCCGCCTGCGAGCTGCTGGCCCGGCGCAAGGGCATAGCCCGCGTGCTGGTAGTGTGCCCGGCCTCGCTCAAGGCCGAATGGGAGGAGCAGATCGCCCGCTTCACCGACCGCACCGCCAGACCCATCTTCGGCCCGCGCCCGCACCGTCTCGCCGCCTATCGCGAGCCGGCCTTCTTCAACATCGTCAACTACGAGCAGGTGCTCTCCGACGCCGACGATATCAACGCCACGCTGGCCCCCGACGTGGTCGTCCTCGATGAAGCGCAGCGCATCAAGAACTGGCACACCAAGACGGCGCGGCGCGTCAAGCAGCTGCGCGCGCCATATGCGTTCGTTCTGACCGGCACGCCAGTCGAGAACCGCATCGACGAGCTCTACTCCATCGTCCAGTACCTCGACCCGGAGCTCATCGGGCCGCTGTTCCGCTTCAACCGCGACTTCTATCAGCTCGACGAGCGCGGCCGGCCCGTCGACTACCAGAACCTCGCCGAGCTGCGCCGCCGCGTGGCGCCGGTGATGCTGCGGCGGCGCAAGGCGGACGTGGAGACCGAGCTGCCCGGCCGCACCGTGAAGAACTACTTCGTGGGCATGGCCGCCGAGCAGCGCCTCCGCTACGACGAATACAGCAAGATGGCGGCGCGTCTGATCTGCCTGGCGCAGAAGCGGCCGCTGCGTCCGGAGGAGTTCGAGCGGCTGATGGTCTATCTCGCCTGCATGCGCATGATCTGCGACACGCCGGCGATCCTCGACCCGACCTGCCGCATCAGCCCGAAGCTCGAGGAGCTGGAGCGCGTGCTCTCCGACCTCCTGGAGGAGCCGGGCCGCAAGGTGATCGTGTTCTCCGAGTGGGAGCGCATGCTGCAGCTGGTGCGCGAGCGGGCAGGTGAGATGGGGATCGAGGTGGCCTGGCATACCGGGTCGGTGCCGCAGCAGCGCCGGCGCGCCGAGATAACGCGCTTCAAGGAGGACCCGGCCTGCCGCCTGTTCCTGTCGACCGACTCGGGCAGCGTCGGCCTCAACCTGCAGGTGGCGAGCGCGGTGGTGAACGTCGACCTGCCGTGGAACCCGGCCAAGCTCGAGCAGCGCATCGCCCGCGCCTGGCGCAAGAACCAGACGCGCTCGGTGTCGGTCGTGAATCTGGTGTGCGAGGAGTCGATCGAGCACGGCATCATGCATCTGCTGGGCGCCAAGCAGGCGCTGGCCGACGGCGTGCTCGACGGCCGCGGCGATCTCGACAAGCTCACCATGCCGTCCGGCCGCGGCGCCATGATCGAGCGCATGAAGGCGGCCCTGCAGGCGGCCGAGACGGCCCGCATCGTCCCTGCCGACGAGGCCATCGCCGCGGAGCTGCAGCGCCGCCACGGCGAGCGCGCGCTGCTGGTGGAGGCGCGCCAGCGCGGCGACGGCGGCGTCTCCATGCTGGCGGTGCTGGACCTGGAGCGCGACGCCCTGGCGGCGGAGGCCGAGCGGCTGGCGGCGGCGATGGCGGAGGGCGCGCCGGCGGTGGAGGTGATCGACCGCGCGACCTGGGCCTGCGTTGAACGCCTGCAGGCGATCGGCATGCTGCAGCGCGTTGATGGGCCGTCGCGCGTGCTGCATCGCGCCGCCGCGTTGGCCGAGGCCGGGGCTGGGGGCGCGGCCGTTGAAGCGGCGCCACCTCTCGCGGCGTGACCGCAGGCTCGTGAACCACGTCACACGGTCACCTCCGCGCGCGTGGCAGGGTCTCTCTCTCCGCGACCGTCCAGAGTTCGCACGGCGAACCCCTTCGCTCCTACAGTTGATCCTCGAACGAGCGAAGCGCCTCGGCCGTCAACGGCAGTGCGCCGTGGGCGAGGCCCAAGAGATAATCGGACGGTGCCATGGACGGGTTGACGAGCCGGATGCGCGCAGCAGCCGCGACAACAGGAGCTGGATCGGCAGTGCTGGCAGTGGACAGGAAGGCATCGGGGTGCATGCCGACCAGCTGATGCGGAGCGAGCGCTTCAGCCGGGAAATGCGCCAGATTGCAGGTGAGGATCTGCTGGCAACCACCTTTGATGGCGGCCTCCAGGATATGGCGATCGTTGGCGTCCGGAAGCTCCAGGGCAGGGATGATGGGCTCATAGTCCGCAACCATGGCATCTGGAAGGCCTTGATGAGGAGCTCACGTGTGCGATGAATGCGCAGCGAATCGAGGTCCGGCCGGCTTCTGGCAAGGGCGGCAGTCCACTCATCGTGAACCGCCACGGACCAGCGGAGGTTGATCGCTTTGGCGACGGCAAGCTCGACGAGGAGGTCACGCACCGCCGCGGCGTAGACGACGTTCGCGTCGGTGAATGCGACGGGGCGCGACATACGGGAAGGTTCACTTCGAACGTCTACGCTCGGGCATGTGGGGGGCCATCTCGTAAAGGCCCGTCTCTTGGCTGAGGCGTGTCAGCCCGTTGAGAGCAGCGTCGGAGTGCGCTCGCTGCTTGAGGTCGTAGGCGATGACCGCCGCGTTCGGAATGCGCCGATGGCTGCCGACCAGTCGGAAGGGCAGGGTGCCGTCGTCCATGAGCTTGGCGACGGTGCCGCGGGAGACGTTGAGGAAGTCGGCCGCTTCATTTGGGGTCATCTCTCCTTCCCGAGAGATGAGAGACACAGGGTTGCCCGCGGCATAGGAGGCGAGGATCTCGCGCAGCATGGCCGTGATCGGCTCGGGAAGGGGAGTGCGGACCCCATGGAGCCTGAGTTGCCCGGCGGGGAGCTCGGTGGCGATGGCTCGCGCAGCCGCTGCCGTCTTTGGATCGGGCCATCGGGTTCCGAATTCAGCCATGGCAGCGCTCTTCTGGCTGGAGAACACGGGTCAATATGGGTCTCATCTGCCGTAATTGCAATATCTGTCACATCTTCTATATCTGTCTCATTTGCTTCGTCCCTTGACGGCAGCAATGCGGTGCCGGAGGAGGGGCCATCATGGGGAATGAGCTCGCTTGCCAGCCGGACGATCATGGAAGAAGTCGCGCACAAGTTCTGCGTCGCCCCGATGATGGACTGGACGGACCGGCACTGCCGGTTCTTCCACCGTCTCCTGAGCGCGCGGGCGCTGCTCTACACCGAGATGGTGGCGGCGGAGGCCATCCTCCACGGCGATCGCGACCGGCTCATCGCCTTCAGCCCCGAGGAGCATCCCGTGGCGCTGCAGCTGGGCGGCAGCAACCCCGCCAGGCTCGCCGAGGCCGCCGCCGTCGGCGCCGACTGGGGCTACGACGAGATCAACCTCAACGTCGGCTGCCCCTCGGACCGGGTGCAGGAGGGGCGCTTCGGCGCCTGCCTGATGGCGGAGCCGGGGCTGGTGGCGGACAGCGTCGCCGCCATGCGCGCCAGGGTCACCGTGCCCGTCACCGTGAAATGCCGCATCGGCATCGACGAGCAGGACAGCGAGGCCGATCTCGCGCGGTTCGTCTCGACGGTCGCGGCTGCGGGCTGCCGCACGTTCATCGTGCACGCCCGCAAGGCGTGGCTCGCGGGCCTGTCGCCCAAGGCGAACCGCGAGATCCCGCCGCTCGACTACGGCCGCGTCTACCGCCTCAAGGCGGCACACCCCGAGTTGGAGATCGTCCTCAACGGCGGGATCGTCTCCTTGGACGAGACAGAGGGCCACCTCGGGCAGGTCGATGGCGTGGCGCTGGGGCGGGCCGCCTATCAGAACCCCTACCTGCTGGTGGAGGTGGATCGGCGCCTCTACGGCGCGCCCGGCGCGCCGCCGTCGCGCCGCGCGGTGCTCGAGGCGCTCGTTCCCTACGCCGAGAGGCACTTGGCGGCAAGCGGGCGCCTCAACAACATCGCCCGCCATGTCCTCGGCCTCTACCACGGCCGGCCGCGCGCGCGCGCCTTCCGGCGGCACCTCTCCGAGCGCGCCCCGCTGCCCCAGGCCGGCATCGAGGTGCTGCGCGACGCCATCCGCATCGCCGAGCGCCTCGAGGTGGAGGCGCTGGCCGCGGCGGAATAGGCGCACTGGCGCCGCTACGCCATCCGCCGCCAACGACGCCGTCCCAGAAATAGACGGGTTCAGGGCGTGGTAATCCTAATCCCGCTCGCGGAGCACGCCGCCCGGGGCACGGCTTCCGCGTGCCGCCGAAAACTGACACATTCACACCAGGAACGCGTGCTCGAATGCTGGCAGTCAACGGAGGAAGCCCATGACAAAGGCAAGCATGACAAAGGCAAGCACGAGAAAAGCAAGCACGACGAGAGCGAGCGCGAGATGCAGCCTGCTCGCCGCCGCATTGGCCGCAGTGGCCCTCGTCCCCGGCAGCCAGGCGCTCGCCCAGGCGGCCTTCCCGCCGCCGCCGCCCAAGGTCAGCCCCGCCGCCGGCGTCACCGACATGCACGTGCACTCGCATCCCGACGTATTCGGCCGCAACCTCGACGACATCGACGTGGCCCAGATCGCCAAGGCGCGCGGCATGCGCGGCATCGTGCTCAAGAACCACGTGGCCGAGACGGCGAGCCGCGCCGCGCTCGTCACCAAGGTGGTGCCGGGCATCGAGGTGTTCGGCGGCGTCGTTCTGAACAAGGCGGTGGGCGGCATCAACCCCGATGCGGTCGAGTGGATGCACCGCACGTTCGGCGGCCGCGGCAAGGTCGTGTGGCTGCCGACCTTCGAGTCCGACAAGCACGTGAAGACCTTCGGCAAGCCCGACGCGGTGGGCCTCACGGTGGCGCCGGGCGGGCAGGTATCGCCGCAGATGGAGGCGATCCTGAAGATCATCGCGCGCGAGAACCTGGTGCTGGGCACCGGCCACATCCATCCCGAGGAGATCCTCGCCGTCGTGAAGCGGGCGCGCGAGCTGGGCGTCAAGAGCATCCTCGTCAACCACGCGCTCACCAACGTGCCCGGCCTCAGCATGGCGCAGGCCAAGCAGGTCACCGGCATGGGCGCGATGATCGAGATGTGCTTCCTGCAGTTCCAGGCCGGCCCCAATGCGCCGCTGCCGTTCCTCGTGCACTGGACGCAGATCAACGCCAAGCACGTGGCCCAGGCGGTGAAGGAGCTGGGCGCCGGCAGCGTGCTGATCTCCTCCGATCTCGGCCAGAGCGGCAACATGGTGCATCCGGACGGCCTCGAGGCCGCGATCGGCGGCGATGAAGAAGGAGGGCATCTCGGATGCCGACATCGACACCATGATGCGCAAGAACCCGGCGAAGCTGCTCGGGCTTGCGGGGTGAGGCGACGATGGGTCAGACCCTGCGGGTCTGACCCCGGCTCCGGTGACCCATGTCAGCGCCAGCACTGCGCCGTCCGGCTCCGGCATCCCCTGCTGCAGTAGAAGCCGTAGCCGACGCTGTGCCCCTTGCCGGAGCAGCGCGACCAGCAGCGCTGGCACCTGCTGACGCAGTCGTCCTGGTCGGGGCACTTCGTGCAGGCCTGCACGCACCCCGATCCTGCCTTTTTCGACTGGGCGACAACCGGAGGGCCCGCCAGCATCACGGCGGCCAGTGCGATAGGGACCAGAATTCTCCCGAGCATGTGCCGTACCTCCAAAAAGAAAGAAACGTCCCATCCGGGACCCCAAAAAGGCGATCTCGACGTTATGCTGCCCCTCCATGCTCAATGCAAAGGACTTGCCGCGGCCGGCTGAGCTATTGGCCGGAGAGGTCATCGATGCAGAATGGGTGGACGGCCGCAACCAAGGCTCTTGCGATCATCGGCGTACTCGCCATGGCAGACGTCTCCCCGGGGCAGTCCTCGTCGCAGTCCGGGCCAGTCACGACGGGTGCCGAGGTGCTGGTCCAGTCGGGATTCGCCATGCTCGCCGGCAAGCGCGTCGGCCTCGTCACCAATCAGACCGGCCGCGTCGGCAACGAGCATCTGGCGGACCTGCTGGCCAAGGCCGCCAACGTGAAGCTCATCGCCATCCTCGCGCCGGAGCACGGCTTCCGCGGCGAGGCCGAGGCCGGAGCCACGGTGGGCGATTCCGTCGATGCCCGGACGGGGGTGCCGGTCTTCAGCCTCTACGGCGCCGCCAAGAAGCCGACGGCGGCAGATGCTGCGCAATGTCGACGTGCTGGTGTTCGACATCCAGGACATCGGCGTGCGCTTCTACACCTACATCTCGACCATGGGGCTCGCCATGCAGGCCGCGGCGGAGGCGCGCATCCCCTTCGTCGTCCTCGACCGGCCCAACCCGCTCGGCGGCGACTACGTCTCGGGGTTCGTGCTGGAGCCGGCGCTCGCCTCCTTCGTCGGCCGCTACCCGATCCCCATCGTGCACGGCCTGACGGTGGGCGAGCTGGCGCGCATGATCAAGGGCGAGCGGTGGCTTGCCGGCCTCGATGGCCTCGACCTCGAGGTCGTCGCCATGCGCGGCTGGCGGCGGGGCATGCGCTGGCCCGAGCTGCAGCGCCCCTGGGTCGCCACCAGCCCGAACATCCCCACCTTCGAGGCGGCGCTCGTCTACCCCGGCATGGGCGTGGTGGGCGAGGCGCTGGTCAACGAGGGCCGGGGGACGCCGTACGCCATTCTCCCTCCTCGGTGCGCCCTGGCTCGACGGCGGGCGCATGCTGCAGCGCCTCGAGGCACTGGAGCTCGCCGGCGTCAGGTTCGAGCGCGCCGATTTCACCCCGCGCTCCATCCCGCGGGTCGCCACGCATCCGCGCTTCGAGGGCAAGGCCATCGGCGGGGTGCGCATCGTCGTCACCGATGTCGCGCGCTTCGAGCCGCTGGAGGCCGGCATCCACGTGCTTGCCGCGCTGGCGGCCGAGGCCCGGCGCAAAGGCAAGGCGCAGCTCATCGGCAACCTCACCATGTTCAACGCCATCGCGGGGACCAAACGCCTGCGCCGGATGCTCGCCGCCGGCAGCGACGGCGCCGCCATCATCGCCGCCTGGCAGGCCGAGGTCGCGCAGTTCAGGGCCCGGCGTGCGCCATATCTGCTGTACTGAATGCGCGCCCGGGGGCCGGCGATCCCTCCTAGCTAGGGCGGCGGCAAAGGATCCAGCGGGAAAATGCATTAACTCCATGCCCATGACCCCACCACGCCCCATCCTGATCGCCGGGCCCACCGCCAGCGGCAAGTCGGGGTTGGCGCTGGCGCTGGCGGAGCGGCTCGGCGGCACCGTCGTCAACGCCGACAGCATGCAGGTCTACCGCGAGCTCGCCATCCTCACCGCGCGGCCGACGCCCCAGGATGAGGCACGCGTGCCGCATGCGCTCTACGGCTGCGTCAGCGGGGCGGAGGCCTATTCGGCGGGGCGCTATGCCGCCGATGCCGCGCTGGCCATCGCGGAGGCCCGGGCGCAGGGCCGCGTGCCCATTGTCGTCGGCGGGACGGGCCTCTACTTCAAGGCGCTGCTGGAGGGGCTCTCCCCGGTCCCCGCCGCCGACCCCGAGGTGCGCGCCTTCTGGCGGGCCGAGGCGATCCGCCGCCCGGCCGCCGAGTTGCATGCCCTGCTCGCAGAGCGCGACCCCGAGATGGCCGGGCGCCTGACGCCGACGGACAAGCAGCGCATCGTGCGCGCCCTGGAGGTGCTGGAAAGCACCGGCAGATCGCTCGGAGAGTGGCAGCGCGAGCCCGGACAGCCGGTGCTGGCGGAAGCCGAGACCGTCCGCCTCCTGGTCATGCCCGAGCGCCAGGCGCAGGTCGCCGCCATCGAGGCCCGCTTCGATGCCATGCTGGCGGCCGGGGCGCTCGATGAGGTGCACAGCCTCCTCGCCCACGGCTTCTCCACCGAGCTGCCGATCATGCGGGCGCTGGGCGTTGCGCCGCTCGCCGCCCACCTCGCAGGGACGCTCGCCCTCGGCGGAGCCGTGCGGATCGCCAAGGCGGACACCCGCAAGTACGCCAAACGGCAGCTCACATGGCTGCGACGCAATATGATTGCGTGGAAAGTGATAGAAAAGAAAGATATGAAAAGTATCGATGGCATAGACTTATCGTTTATTGATTTCTGAGTGTTGACCCACCAATCTGCATGCGGATATGAGCAGCAGCTGGCGCCGCACGGCCTGACCTGCCGGGGCGCGTCCTGCCCGAAATCTGCGTACAAGAGGGGAGCTTCGCCCATGACCCTGAAGATGACCGGTGCCGAGATGGTCATCCGCGCGCTTGCCGACCAGGGCGTGGAGCACGTCTTCGGCTATCCCGGCGGGGCGGTGCTGCCGATCTACGATGAGCTGTTCCAGCAGGACAAGGTGCAGCACGTCCTGGTGCGGCAGGAGGGCGGCGCCGTGCACGCGGCGGAGGGCTATGCGCGTTCGACCGGAAAGGTCGGCGCCGTGCTCGTCACCTCCGGCCCCGGTGCCACCAACGCGGTCACCGGGCTCACCGATGCGCTCATGGATTCCGTGCCGCTCGTGTGCATCACCGGCCAGGTGCCCACGCACCTGATCGGCAACGACGCGTTCCAGGAGTGCGATACGGTCGGCATCACGCGCCCGTGCACCAAGCACAACTGGTTGGTGAAGCACGTCGACGACCTCGCGCGCATCCTGCATGAGGCATTCTACGTCGCCCGCACCGGCAGGCCCGGACCGGTGGTGGTCGACATCCCCAAGGACGTGCAGTTCGCCACCGGCATCTATACGGGCCCCAAGGACGTGCGGCACAAGACCTACCAACCGCGCGTCAAGGGCGACCCCAAGGCCATCGCCGACGCCGTCGAGCTGATCGCACGCGCGCGCAAGCCGGTGCTCTACACCGGAGGGGGCGTTGTCAACTCGGGCCCCAAGGCCGCCAAGCTGCTGCGCGAGCTCGTGCGCCTCACCGGCTTTCCCATCACCTCGACGCTGATGGGGCTCGGCGCGTTCCCGGCCTCGGGCAAGGAGTGGCTCGGCATGCTTGGCATGCACGGCACGTACGAGGCCAACCTCGCCATGCACGACTGCGACGTGATGGTGTGCATCGGCGCGCGCTTCGACGACCGCATCACCGGCCGCATCGATGCGTTCGCGCCGCGCGCCAAGAAGGTGCACATCGACATCGACCCCTCCTCCATCAACAAGAACGTGCGCGTCGACATCCCCATCATCGGCGACGTGGCCTACGTGCTGGAGGAGCTGATCCGCACCTGGCGCATGAAGGCGGCCACCGTCGACAAGACCGCCCTCAAGACCTGGTGGGCGCTGATCGAGAAATGGCGCGCCAGGAAATGCCTGAGCTACAAGAACGCCATCGACTACATCATGCCGCAGCATGCGATCCAGCGGCTCTACGCGCTGACCAAGGACCGCAACGTCTACGTCACCACCGAGGTCGGCCAGCATCAGATGTGGACGGCCCAGTTCTTCGGCTTCGAGGAGCCCAACCGTCTGATGACCTCGGGCGGGCTCGGTACCATGGGCTACGGCTTTCCGGCGGCGATCGGCGCGCAGATGGCGCACCCCAAGTCGCTGGTGATCGACATCGCCGGCGACGCATCGATCCTGATGAACATCCAGGAGATGTCGACCGCGGTGCAGTACCGTCTGCCGGTGAAGGTGTTCATCGTCAACAACCAGTACATGGGCATGGTGCGCCAGTGGCAGCAGCTCCTGCACGGCAACCGCATCTCGGAGAGCTACACCGCGGCGCTGCCCGACTTCGTCAAGCTCGCCGAAGCCTACGGCGGCATCGGCCTCAGGGCCGAGAAGCCCGCCGAGCTGGACGACAAGATCCGCGCCATGCTGGAGGCGCCGGCCGACCGTCCCGTGATCTTCGACTGCCGCGTCGCCGCGCTCGCCAACTGCTTCCCCATGATCCCCTCGGGCAAGGCGCACAACGAGATGCTGCTCGGCGAGGAGGTCACCGAAGAGGAGATCGACAAGGCCATCGGCAAGGAAGGCAAGGTGCTGGTGTAGCCTGCGGCGCGCTCCCTCCGGGAGCAGCCGAAGGGAGCCTACGCGCAGTGCGCATCTCGCCTCCGGAGACGTATCATGCAAGTGCAATGGGTCGCGGATAGCCCGATGCGAGGAGACTCGCGAAGCCTGGGGTCAATCGACAGCACCTCAGGGATTGACCAGCTTGACGCGAATATCCGCAGAGTGGTCGACATCACGGGTGGCAAGCGGAATATTGCGGCAGATGGCTATGCCGGCGATTTGCATATCGGTTGTCTGAAGCGGTCTGCCGATACGGCGAGAGTATGCCTCCAGGCTGCAGCCATTGCGGCTGGCGCGAGCCTCCAGACGTTCTTTGACAGCCCCGTCGAGCTCAGGGACGATTAGCTGCGCCATGGTTGCACCTTCACACAACTCAATCATACAAAAAATAGCATGATGTCTGCAGCCGCCAAACAAGAAATCTCGTGAGACCCGCCCATGCCCAACCAGCCCGGTTCCGCCTACTTCCTCGAGGAGCGCAAGGAGACGCCCGAGACCCACACCTTCTCGGTGGTGGTGGACAACGAGCCCGGCGTGCTCGCTCGCATCGCCGGCCTGTTCTCCGGCCGCGGATACAATATCGAGAGCCTCACCGTGTCGGAGACGGAGCACGAGAAGCACCTCTCGCGCTTCACCATCGTCACGACCGGCACGCCGATGATCCTGACCCAGATCAAGAGCCAGCTGGAACGACTGGTCAACGTGCACCGCGTCATCGACCTCACCGTGCTGGGCCGGCCCCTGGAGCGCGAGCTGGTGCTGGTCAAGGTGGAGGGCCGGGGCGAGAAGCGCATCGAGGCGCTGCGGCTCGCCGGCATCTTCCGCGCCAACGTGATCGACGCCTCCACCGACCACTTCGTGTTCGAGCTGACCGGCCGCACCAGCAAGATCGAGCAGTTCATCTCCATCATGACGGAGCTGGGCCTGGTCGAGGTCTCGCGCACCGGCATCGCCGCCATCTCGCGCGGCCCCAAGGCCATGTAGCCTTGCTGCCCACATTTCGCCGACTGCGTATTGCCTACTCGCCCCTCTTACGGAGGGAGACACCCGTGGACCAAGGGACGATGATCAACACCGCGGCGGCGGTGGGGCAGCTTGCGGCAGCGTTCCTGGCGCTCATCGCGCTGATCGTGTCGGTGCGCACCGCGCGCGCCCAGCAGCAGCTGTCGCAGGCCCTCGCCAAGGAGCAGAGCCAGCTCCTGTTCGAGCAGGTGCGCATGCAGCGCGACAGCGACATTCTCGGCTGGACGCACGACTGCGTGAACGTGCTGGCGGAGTGCGAGGCGGTCTTCGAGAGCGCCACAGCCCCCAGCCTCGGCGCAGAGTCGAGAGACCGGCTGCGGGCGCTGCGCCATCGCCTGAGCGCCCTCATCGACTACGGCCGCATGTTCTTCCCCAACCAAGACCCCGACAAGAAGGGCGTGGACAATCCCGGCGCCTACCAGGGCTTCCGCCAGCGTATCCTGAGCCGCCTGGTCGCCGCCTACACTGTCGTGGCGAAGTTCGAGCGACTGAAATCGGACGAGCACCGGCTCGAGCGCCTCGCCCGGCTCAACGAGCTCCGGCGCTTGTTCGTCTCGGAGGCGCAACTCGCCATCGATCCGCGCCGCTTCATCGCGCTCAGGGAGATGAACGAGATCCGCCTCCAGCAGGGCGTCGAGATCCAGAGGCGCGAGGAGCGCGACCCCGCCGAGGCCGACGCGTAGGCGCGCGGGACCGGCGACAGGGAGCCGGCTGAAGGCGTTCTGCGGGATCTCGGCCGGCATCCTGCGAATGTCCGAGACCAGGATCTCAATCTCGGCGATCTGCATGTCGGGGGCGACCTGCGCTCGCCAACGGCACCCCGAGCAATGAAAAGGTCACGACCGACTTCAGCACCGACCTGCACACGGTGCGGCTGGGCCTCAACTTCCGTCTCCAGTAGGCGCGGCCTACTTCGAGGACACGAGGACGCGGACCCGGCACAAGCTGTCTGTCGAGACCTACCACGGCGCCGGCGGTGCGTGAAGACGGTCGGACCCTGCGGGTCCGACTTGGTCCGGCTCCATGGCTCCCACGCCGGTTGTGGAGATGGGGTCAGACCTGCAGGAACTGACCCCAAGCGTCACGCGTCGGCGGCGACCTTGAGGGAGACGATCTTGTCGGGGTTCACCACCGGCTCACCCCGTTTGACCTTGTCGACGTTGTCCATGCCCTCGATCACCTTGCCCCACACCGTGTACTGCTTGTCGAGGAAGCCGGCATCGGCGAAGCAAATGAAGAACTGGCTGTTGGCGCTGTTGGGGCTCTGCGCACGCGCCATCGAGCAGGTACCACGCACGTGCGGCTCGGCGTTGAACTCGGCCGGCAGGTTCGGGTACTTCGAGCCGCCGGTGCCGATGCCGTCGGGGCAGCCACTCTGGGCCATGAAGCCGTCGATGACACGGTGGAACACGATGCCGTCGTAGAAGCCCTCGCGCGCCAGGGTCTTGATGCGCTCGACGTGCTTGGGCGCGAGGTCGGGCCTCAGCGCAATGACGACCTTGCCTTGGGTCGTCTCCATTATGAGGGTGTTCTCTGGGGTGGTGACCATTGGGGGCTCCGTTTGAGATCGTGAAGTCGTGAGATCGTGAAGTCGTGCGTGATTTTCCGATTTCACGATTTCACGACTTGGCGATTTCACGAGTTTCTATTTCGCCTGATCCGCGAGCAGGTACACCTTCCACATCACGTCGGGCTCGCGCGGGGGCTGGCCGCGCGCGATCTTGTCGACATGCTCCATGCCCTGGATCACCTCGCCCCACAGGGTGTACTGGCCGGTGAGATGGCCGCAGCCGTCGTAGCAGATGAAGAACTGACTGTTGGCGCTGTTGGGGCTGCTGCTGCGTGCCGCGCCAATGCTGCCGCGCTTGAAGGGAACGCTGGCTTTGAACTCGGCGGGCAGGTCCGGGAGGCTCGAGCCGCCGGTGCCGTCGCCCCTGGGATCGCCGGTCTGGGCCATGAAGCCGTCGAGCACGCGGTGGAACTTGAGGCCGTTGTAGAAGCCCTGCTTGGCCAGCACCTTGGCGCGCTCGACGTGCTTGGGCGCGAGATCGGGACGCAGCTTGATCAGGACTTTGCCGGTCTTCAGCTCGATCACCAGCGTGCTCTCCGGATCGGGCGTCTGCGCGCCGGCCGCGGCGGCGAACGCAAAGGTGGCCAACACGAGACAGATCGCGATGCGGTTCACTGAAGGCTCCAACTTGGTGGGATGGTGAGTGGCGAATGGTGAGATGGTGAGTTTTCCGTCGGCGCTTGTGAAGGTGTGGCGGCTCCGGTCCCGTTCGTCAAAGCGAAGGCAGCGAGTAGCGGCGTTGCAGGAGACCTACGCTGCACCAATCACATCCCAGCGGTTTCGATTGAAGCACAAAGAAGGACGATCTGATTTCTCGCCTGCTTGTGAAGGTGAAGCTTCCTGTCACCACCGCCCCAAATCTCACCACCTCACCACTCACCATCTCACCCCTTGGCCTTCGCGGCCAGGCGCTTGGCGACGGCGGGGGAGACGAACTGGGAGACATCACCGCCCATCAGCGCGATTTGTCGCACGAGGGTGCCCGTGATGTGGCGTACGCCGTGGCTCGCCGGCAGGAACACCGTGTCGACGCCGGGAGCCATGGTGCCGTTCATGCCCGCCATCTGCATCTCGTAGTCGAAATCGGTGCCGTCGCGCAGGCCGCGAAAGATCAGCGACGCCCCGGCCGCTCTGGCGGCATCGACTGTCAGGTTGTCGAACGTTACGATCTCGATCCTGCAGCCTGTCCGCTCGGCGATGGGAGCGGTCTCCGCCTCGAGCATCTCGATCTTCTCCGCGGGGGAGAACAGCGGCGCCTTGCCGGGATGCAGGCCGATGCCGACGACCAGCTCATCGACCATGCGTGCCGCGCGCGCGATCACGTCCATGTGCCCGTTGGTGACGGGGTCGAACGAGCCGGAGGTGAAGCCGATGCGTTTCATGATCGGTGTCAGCCCGGTGTCAGACCCCGAGGGTCTGACACCCTTTCGCAACTGCCGTTGGAGCCGTGGTGTCAGCCCCAGCGTTCGCAGGGGCGGAGGGTCTGACACCTATCACGGCCTCAGCGCAGCGCATAGACCACGCTGACCTCGACCACGAGGCGCCGCGTTCCCGCTTCGATCGGCGGAGCGGCCTTGTGCCTCACGGCCATTGTCGGCACCGCCACATCGAGCCCGCCCTCGGAGATACGCAGCACGGGGCCGAGCTGGGCGCCCGCCGCCTTGGCGTAGAGCTCGCCGCGCCGGCGCGCGTTCTCGATCGCGTTGCGCCGTGCCTCGTCGGCCAGCTTCTCGGCGTCCGCAACGCCAAAGGAGATCTGGTTGATCTGGTTGGCGCCGAGCGAGATCGCCAAATCCGCGATCTCGCCGAGCCGCTTCACGTCGCGCACGGTCAGGCGCACCAGATTCGACACCCGATAACCGTCGATGGCTGCAGGGCGCCCCTCCTTGGCCTGGGTGTAGCGCGGCGCGACGTTGAGCTGCGTCGTCTGCAGGTCACCGGCGGGGAAGCCGGCTCCCTTCAGACCGTCGATCAGCCTGGCCATGACGGTGCTGTTGCGCGCAATCGCATCCCTGGCGGAGCCCGATTCGGTGACGACGCCGGCGGAGATGTAGGCGATATCGGGCTCCGCCGTCACCGAGCCCGTCGCCGAGACGGTCACGGTCCTTTCCGTCTTGTCGGCGTCCGCCGCCGTCGCCGGCCGCGCTTCGAGCAAAGGCAGCCAGGCGAGCGTGCCTGCCAGCGCCCCCAGGACGAAAACCCTCGACATGCAATTGTTCATCGTGCACCCCAATGAGCCGCACCTTGCCGTAGCGGACGCGCGATCGAACAACGGCTTCATGTCCGAAAGATGCCTCGGCCGGTCCCGGGATGCCCGGCCATTTCCAAGGCGCGGTAAACTGGTGTACTAGAGGCGACCCGTTGGGAATCGGGCCCGTAGCTCAATGGTTAGAGCCGGCGGCTCATAACCGTCTGGTTGCAGGTTCGAGTCCTGCCGGGCCCACCAAGCTGGCCGGGAGCGGCGCACACCGGGCCCACCAAGCTGGCCGGGAGCGGCGCACACCGGGCCCGGCGGTCCAACAGGCAGTTTACGTGCAACAACCTGGGTTGCAGAAGCGTCCGCTCGCGGCGCTGCTCCTCTCGGACGGCAAGCCCGGCCACTACCATCTGGCCGAAGGCGTGCTCGCCGCCGTGGCCAGGCTGCGTCCGGTGGAGACGCAGCGCCTGACGCTGCACCGGCGCCGCTGGCTGCCCACGCGCGCGCTCTACCACCTCCTCAATCGCGGCACATCGCCCGCACTCGTTCTCGGACTGGGCTATGGCCTCGGCGCGAGCGACCTGCCGGCCGCCGATGTCGTCGTCTCAGCGGGCGGAGAGACGCTTGCGGCCAATGCCGCCGCCGCCAAGCTGCTCGCCGCGCCCAACATATTCTGCGGCCGCATCCGCCGCCTCGAGCCGGCGCACGTGCGCCTCGTCATCGCCTGGCTGGAGAAGCGCGCCGCGCTGCCCAACCATCTGCTGGCCCTGCCGCCCTCGCCCTTCGAGGTGGCAGCGCCGCGCGGGCCGCATCCGCTCGGCCCGGCGAGCCCGCCGCGGCTCGCCGGCGTGCTCATCGGCGGCAACTCCGGCTCGGTGCGCTACGCCGCGGAGGATTGGGAGCGGCTCGTGGGCTTCCTGCGCGAGTCCCACCGCAGCTGCGGCATCCGCTGGCTCGTGACCACCTCGCGCCGCTCCGGACCGGAGATCACAAACGCGCTGGCGGCCCTGGCGGCCGAGGCGGACGGCCCAATCGAGCGGTTCATCGACTACCGCGTCGCCGGGCCCGGCACGCTGGGGCAAATCCTGGGCGCAGTGCAGGCGGTGCTGGTGACGGCCGAACTCCTCGTCCATGATCACCGACGCCGTCGGGGCGCGCCTTCCCACCGTGGGCCTCAGCTGCGACCGCGGCGCGATGGAGGAGGGTGAGGCGGAGTTCCGCAAGCTCATGGCGCGCCGTGGCTGGTATCGCCCGCTCAGCTTCGCCGAGCTGCGGCCCGAGACGTTTCTCGAGGCACTCGGGCAGGTGACGCCGCGCGCCACCAGCGCCATCGACGACCTCGCGGCGTCGCTCCAGGAGCGCCTGCCCGAGCTGTTCACGTAGCGAGGGAGGATTGATGCTCGGTCATCGTCGAGGGACAAGGTGGGTTGCAAGACATTCGAGGTCGGGAGTCCCCCACCCCCAACCCCTCCCCGGCTGCGCCGAAGGCGCACAAGCGAGCTTCGCTCGCTTTGGCCCCTGGGGGGCCAGAGGGGAGGGGAATGCGTCGGCGCTTGTCAGCCGGGCGGTGGGCCGAACACCAGGACGGCGTTGAGGCCGCCGAAGGCGAACGAGTTCGACATGGCGTAGGCGACCCGCTGCTCGCGCCCGACGTTGGGGACGTAGTCGAGGTCGCACTTGGGGTCGGGCTCGTCCAGCCCCGCCGTGGGCGGCACCCAGCCCTCGCCGATCGCCTTGATACAGGCGACGGCCTCGATGCCGCCGCCCGCGCCCAGCGGGTGGCCGTGCATCGACTTGGTTGAGGAGATGGCGAGCTTCTTGGCGTGGTCGCCGAACACCATCTTGATGGCGTCGGTCTCGTTGATGTCGTTGATCGTCGTCGCCGTGCCGTGGGCGTTGAGATACTGGATGTCGGAGGGCGCGAGCCTGGCATCCTCCAGGGCGAGCCGCATCGCCTCCTTGGGACCTTCGATGTCGGGGTTGACCATGTCCTTGCTGTCGGCGGTCATGCCGAAGCCCACGAACTCGGCCAGGATGGGCGCGCCGCGCGCCTTGGCGTGCTCCAGTGACTCGATCACCAGGATGCCGGCGCCCTCGCCCAGAACGGTGCCGTTGCGCTTCTTGGCGAACGGGAAGATGCCCTGCGGTGAGAGCACGTGCATGGCCTGCCATGCCCGCATGGTGCCGTAGGTGATGGCGGCCTCGGCCGCGCCGACGATGGCCACGTCCACCAGGCCGTGGCGGATATAGTCGCGGCCGATACCGATGGCGTGGGCAGCCGTGGAGCAGGCGCTGCAGGTGGCAAACACCGGGCCCTTGATCCCGAGCTCGATGCCGACGTGCGCTGTCGCCGAGGAGCCGATGATGCGGATCAGCGTCATCGGGTTGGTGGCCTTCTTCTTCTTGATGAAGAGGTCGCGGTAGGCGTCCTCCACCGCCACCAGGCCTGCGCCTCCCGAGCCGATGATGCACGCCGCCCGATAGGGGTCCTTGAAGGGCCGCTCGAGCCGCGACATGGTCACGGCTTCATCGGCTGCCGCGGCGGCGAACAGGGAATATCGGTCGGCGTACTGGACGGCCTTGTCGCGCGTGAAATTCGTCAGCCGGACCTTGGGGTCGAAATCCTTGACCTGGGCCGCGATCAGGATTTTGAGATCATCGACCGGGAAGCCGCTGAGCTCCCCCACGCCGACCTGCGCACGCCGGCAGCCGGCCCAGAAGTCGGGCACAGTATTGCCGATGGGCGTCACGGCCCCCATGCCCGTAACGACCACACGGCGCGATCGGCCGGATTGCGTCATTTAGACCTTTTGCCTTCCCTAGCAGCGCAGTGACGCAGTGCCCCCGTGTACCCTACGCCTTGGCGGGGGCGGCCGCCGTCCCTTCTTCTATCAGGCTGCGCACGCGGTCCACCACCGATCCCACCGTCTTGAAGTCGGCGGCTTCCTCGTTGGCGTTGTAGGGAATCTCGATCCCGAAGCTGTCCTCGATGTCGAACACGATCATGGCGAGGTCGAGAGACTCGATCTTCAGGTCGGTCAGTGCCGTGCCGAGCCCGATATCATCCCGCGGCTCCTTCATGTGCTTCTTTAGGATGTCGATGATCTTGGTCGCTACTTCGTCCATCTCTCTCTCCCACAGTGCCTAGGAACCAGGCATGTCGGGACCTTATTCGGCTCACGATGCTCTCCATCCGGACACGCCCGGATGTTCGTTCAAGTTGTCCACATATACACAAAAATCGGATTAGTCCAGCCGAGGCAATGTCTCATCAGAGAACACAAATTGCCTCGCGGCGCGGATCGCCGCAAGACCGAAACCGGCCGATCTGGTCAGCTCGCCAAAAAGCGTGCTCAATGGCTAAAGCAAGTGTAAAACCCCGTCAGACTTCAGGACAATGCATCAGGTGCACCCTCCCCGAGGGGTGCTCGCGTGCACCCGGAGGACGCCACGATGACCTCAGCTGCGGACGCCCCGGCGGGCCCCGCGGAGCGCGAGGCACCGCCCTTTCGATGGCTCGCAGCGTATCCACGCACGATCGACTGGCACCAGTCGTTCAGGGCGGCTCCGGTCCATCACCTCCTCGACGCATCGGCGGCCCGCTGGGCCGGCAACGCCTGCACCAGCTTCCACGGCAAGACGCTGACCTACCGCGAGATCGGCGACCTCGTCGAGCGCACCGCCGCAGGCCTGCAGGCCCTGGGCGTGAAGAAGGGCACCAAGGTCGGCCTGCTCATGCCCAACTGTCCGACATTCATCGTTTACTATTTCGCCACGCTCAAGGCGGGCGGCACAGTCGTCAACTACAACCCGCTCTGCACCGTCGAGGAGCTGACCCTCCAGGCGCGGGACAGCGACACCGAGCTGATGGTGACCCTCGACCTCAAGGCGCTGTTCGGCAAGGTCGAGGCGCTCCTGCGCGCCGGCACTGTCGCCAGGGCCGTCGTGGCGTCGTTTGCCGCCCTGCTGCCCGGCACCAAGTCCGTGCTGTTCAAGCTTTTCAAGGGCAAGGAGCTGGCCCACCCGGAGAAGACCGCGGTGAAGCGCAGCGTCGTGCGCGACGCCGACGTGCTGGCTGCCGCCGGGACGCTGCGGCCCGTCCCGATCGATCCGGAGAGCGACGTAGCGGTCCTGCAATACACCGGCGGCACGACCGGCACCCCCAAGGGGGCGATGCTCACCCACGCCAACATCACCGTCAATTGCCAGCAGTCCGTGGCATGGGCGACCAATCTCGAGAGCGGGAAAGAGCGCGTCCTGGCGGCGCTGCCGTTCTTCCACGTGTTCGCCATGACGACGGTCGTGAACTTCGCGCTGCAGGAGGGTGCCGAGCTCGTGATCATGCCGCGCTTCGTCGTGGGCGATGCGCTGAAGCTCATCGACAAGGCGCGCCCCACGGTGCTGCCCGGCGTGCCGGCCATGTTCAACGCCTTGCTCAGTCATCCCAAGCTCGCGAGCTACGATCTCTCCTCGCTCAAGTACTGTGTGTCGGGCGGCGCTCCGCTGCCGATCGACGTGAAGCGGCGCTTCGAGAAGCTCACCGGCTGCAAGCTGGTCGAGGGCTACGGCCTGTCGGAGGCGAGCCCGGTCGTCACCTGCAACCCCGTCGAGGGGCCCACAAAGGAGGGCTCCATCGGCCTGCCGCTGCCCGGCACCATCGTCTCGCTGCGCGACCTGGCCGACCCCGCCCGGGAGGTGCCGGCGGGCGAGCGGGGCGAAATCTGCGTCAAGGGCCCGCAGGTGATGAAGGGCTATTGGAAGCGGCCCGAGGAGACCGCCGACCAATTCGCCGGGGATTTCCTGCGCACGGGCGATGTCGGCGACATGGACGAGGACGGCTTCATCACCATCGTCGACCGCATCAAGGACCTCATCATCTGCTCGGGCTACAACGTCTACCCGCGGCGTGTCGAGGAGGCGATCTATGAGCACCCCGCGGTCGAGGAGGTGACGGTGATCGGTGTCAGGGACGACTATCGCGGGGAGGCGCCGAAGGCGTTCGTCAAGCTCAGGAGCGGAACGAGGGCGACGGCCGACGATATCAGGAAGCACCTCGAGGCGAAGCTTTCCAAGATCGAGATGCCGGCCGAGATCGAGTTTCGCGCCGAGTTGCCAAAGACCATGATCGGCAAGCTCTCGAAGGAGGAGCTGAAGGCCGAAGAGGAAGCACGGCGCAAACGTAGATGAGCTCCACCTCCCAACGGCGGCGGCTCGGCCCCGCCCCCGCTGCACCTTCCGAGGACTGGCTCTACGCCATCGGCGAGCTGGCGAGCGAGCTCGAGGTCACCACCCGCACCATCCGCTTCTACGAGGCCAAGGGGCTCATCGCGCCCGCACGGCGCGGCGCTCAACGCGCCTACTCGCGGCGCGACCGGGCGCGCCTGAAGCTGATCCTGCGCGGCAAGAACCTGGGCTTCAGCCTGGAGGTGATCGCGGAATACCTGAAGCTCTACGACGCCGACCCGGCGCAGATCGCCCAGACGCAGATGCTGCTCGACCGGACGGAGCAGGCGATCGAGGAGCTGCAGTCCAAGCGCGCCGACCTCGACAGCACGCTCAAGGAGCTGAAGGACATCCGCGCCCACTGCATCGAGCATCTCGAGAACAAGCGCGGCTCCGGGTGAGATGCGGCTCTGGGTGAGATGGTGAGTGGTGAGATGGTGAGGTTTGGGTAGCATCCGGGGCACGGGCGGACACTGTTCGCGGAGCAGCCAGCCCGGCGTTGGCTGAATGCCGGGGACACCGGCCTGCGCCGGTGCAGGCGAGCCCCGACATGACAGAGCTTTTGCTTTGTCATGGCTCTTGCGTTCATCCTCCCGCCCTTGACCCGAGCACGGAGCGCCACTCACCACTCACCAACCCACCATGAAGCTTTGGATCCTCTCCGACTTGCATGTCGACGTGAACCGGCGCCGGCCGCTCGCGCTGCCGGACCCGCGGCCTGCCCACGATGCCGTCGTCATTGCCGGCGATGTCTGCCAGGGGATCGGCGAGGGGCTGCGCTTCATCGCCGGCGAGGGGCTGAACGCCAGGCCGGTGCTCTACGTGGCCGGCAACCATGAATTCTATGGCCGCGACCGCCACGCGGAGCTGGAGGAGGGCCGCATCGCCGCCGCCGGCTTGCGCAACGTTCACCTGCTCGAGCGCGACAGCGTCGCGCTCGGCGGGGTCGAGGTTCTGGGCTGCACGCTTTGGACGGACTATGCCTATGCCGGCATCCGCGGGCAGGCGCGGGCCATGCGCTGGGCCGCGCAGCGCCTCAATGACCATCGGCTGATCGCCAACGGCGCCGGCCCGTGGCTGCCGCAGCATTGCCTCGAGGAGCATCTCGCCTCGCGCGCCTGGCTCGGCGAGCGCCTCGCGCGGGAGGCCCCGCGCACCAAGGTGGTCGTCACGCACCACGCGCCTTCCCGCCGCAGCGTCGAGCCGCACTACCGGGACGACCCGCTGACCCCGGCGTTTGCCAGCAACCTCGACGACCTGGTGGGCCAAGCCACGCTCTGGGTGCACGGTCACACGCACGCCCCTGCAGGCTATCGCCTCAACGGCTGCCGCGTGGTCGCCAATCCGCGCGGCTACGTCGGGATCGGCGAGGGCGGCGGCTTCGACCCCGGCCTGGTGGTCACGGTGCGCCGCTGAGCCGGCGGACGAGCGGCACCCCCGTCACGATCCGGCGCCGTCAGTAGGTCGCGCGCCCGCCCGAGATGTCGAACACGGCGCCGGTGGTGAAGGAGTTCTCCGCGGACGCCAGCCAGGCCACCAGCGCCGCCACCTCCTCCACCGTCACGAAGCGGTTGCGCGGAATCTTCGACAGCATGAAGTCGATGTGCGCCTGCGTGAGCTGCTCGAAGATCGCCGTCCTGGCAGCAGCCGGGGTGACGGCATTTACGGCAATGTCGTGGCTGGCCAGCTCCTTGCCCAGCGACTTGGTGAGCGCGATCACACCCGCCTTGGAAGCGGAATAGTGGGCAGCGTTGGGGTTGCCCTCCTTGCCCGCGATCGAGGCGATGTTGACGATGCGCCCGTAGCCCTGCGCGATCATCAGCGGCACCACTGCGCGCGAGCAGATGAATGGCCCGTCGAGGTTGATGCGCATCACCTTGCGCCATTCCTCGACCTCGGTCTCCCAGGTCGCGGCGTTGGCTCCGGCGATGCCGGCGTTGTTGACCAGGATATCGATGCGTTCCAGTCGGCTCACGGTCGCGTCGCGGGCGCTCGCCACCTCGGCAGCGTCGGCAACGTCGCAGGCGATGGCGGTGGCCGCCGGCCCCAGCGCCTTTGCCGTCTGCTCGGCAAGCGCAAGATCGCGATCCCAGATCGCCACTCGGGCGCCGGAAGCGAGGAACCGCTCGGCAATGGCCTTGCCGAAGCCCTGGGCGCCCCCGGTGACCACCGCACCACGCCCCTCGAGATCGATCTGGTTGCCCACGTGTCGCCCTCCATCTTGTGCGGCCGTGCCCCACGCCGGACGCCCCGGGGTCAATACCGCAGCAACTTCGTTGCAAAATCCACCTGCTCGCAGCAGAGTCGTGCGTAGCTCGTCGTCCGGAGGTCAAAGACCTCCGCTAGTCCCTGTCGAGCCGGGATGGGCACGAGCGTCCCGATCGCTCGGTCAAAGAACATTGGCGATATGATGGCGAAATAGCTGCGAAGCTGTTCGCGGAGTGTTGTATTTATTGAGCTTTGCCATCTTTTCTCTCACTGCGATAATCGAGCGGGTTGTGCAGGTCGGCGGATCACTTTGGCTGCGGGTTCTTCTGAACTTCTCCGCATCAACTCGGTCATCCCAGTCGACTGCGGATGGTTCTCAGACATCGGAGCCGGAGCGGGCCGTGGCAGCTGTGTGCCTGCGGGGATTCGGGATGCAATTACACCCTGCCCAGCCCAAACATCCGTCTCGTACTGCCGCGTACTATTCTGTGAGTAACGTCTGACGCATATGTCGAACAAATCCATAGAGTGCATTACACTATACAAGGAATCTTGGGCGTAACAGGTATGAAGACCCAAGAAATACTAAAGTATACGCGTATAAAGACAGGTTATGGCGGGAATAGTCTGTCACATGTCAGATGTCAGCTATACGAGAGAGAGACCCCATGCTCAGCAACCGAATGATAGGCGCGACCCGATTTTCCACTCGACCCCTGTACCTGCAGGTACGCGATGCGCTGGCAGCGCGCATCGCGATGGGCGAATGGAAGCCCAACACGGCCATCCCCAACGAGGGCGACCTTGCCCGCGAGTTCGGGGTGAGCTCCGGCACGATGCGCAAGGCGCTCGACATGATGGAGAGCGAGCGCCTGCTCACCCGCCGCCAGGGGCGTGGCACCTTCGTCAACGACCAAGCGTCCGACGAGCTGGCCGTCCGCTACAGCAACATCCGCACTGTGGACGGCGAGCGCGTGACCTCCGACACCAATGTCCTGCAGGTCTCGCAAGGCACCGCGAACCCGGCGGAATGCGCCCGCCTGCGGCTCAACCCCGATGACCGGGTGTGGCGCATTCAGCGCCTGCGCCTGCACAAGGGCGCGCCGTTCATGATGGAGGCGGTGGTCCTGCCGGCGGCACTCTTCCCGGGCCTCGACGAGCAGAAGGACTTCTCGCAGCGCATCGTCGTCCTGGCGCAGCAATTCGGCATCCTCCTCGGCAAGGGCGAGGAGCGGGTCTCGATCGGCGCCGCAACGCCCGAGGTTGCCGAGGCCCTGAGCCTGGATGCCGGTGCGCCCCTGCTGGTGCTCGACCGCCTCGTGTTTGCGCTCGACGGCCGCGCGGTGGAGTGGCGCGTCGGGAAAGGCCAGTTCGCCGACAAGTACTATCAGGCGGAGATCACCTGACCGGTCGGGGAGCGCGGCCTGCGGCAGCGGCCTTCCCGATCGGCAGCGACAAGACGAGGGTAGCAGCACGCAATCTTCAGCGCCGGCCCGTGGAAGGCAGGGTCGCCCGCCGGAATACGGCGAGCACCTCTACGTGCGCCGAGAATAGGAACTGGTCGATCGGGGCCACGCCCTCGATGGCATAGCCGCCGTCGAGGAGGAGGCGCGCGTCGCGTGCCAGCGTGCCCGGATCGCAGGAGACCGCGACGACGGTCGGCACCCGGGAGCGGGCGAGTTGCTGCGCCTGGCTTCGGGCACCCGCCCGCGGCGGATCGAAGACCACGGCGTCGAAGCCCTCCAGCTCCTTCGCCGACAGAGGCGCGTGAAACAGATCGCGCACCCGCGCCTCGATCGGCCTGAGGCCCTGGACGCGGCGTGCGCTGGCGGCGAGTGCCGCAATCGCGGCGGGGTCGCGGTCGAGCGCGAGCACGCGGGCGCGGCGCGCGAGGTCGAGTGTGAACGTGCCGACCCCGCAGAAGAGGTCGGCGACCCGCTTGGCGGTGGCGACGGCGCCCACAACGCGGCCGGCCATCACCCGCTCCGCCTGCTCCACCGCCTGCACGAAGGCGCCCGGGGGAACGGCGATATCCGGCCCGCCGGCGGTCTGGAGCACCGGCGCCGCGCGCTCGATGACGGTCTCCCCATCGACGGCGACGCGCGCCAGGCGGTGATGCGCGGCGATGCCGGCGATCGCGGCCGCGGCGGCCGGCCCGAGGCGGCCCCGTCCGGCAGCGGCGGCGACATCGAGGCCCGCGGGCGTCGCCAGCACAGTCAGGCGCACCTCGGGTGCGGGGAGCGCCGCCGCAATCGCCCGCAAGGCGGGAAATTGTGCGGCGATCTCCGGGAGCAGCACCGGGCACTCCGCGATATCGACAAGGTCGAGGCTCTTGCGCCGGTGGTAGCCGAGCACGATGCGCTCACCCTCCCGGCGCGCCGTCAGGACGGCGCGGCGGCGCGTCGCCGCCGGTATGCGGTGGAGCGGGGCAATGTCCGGATCGAGACCGCGCTGGCGCAGCGCGGCGACGACGATGCCGCGCTTCCACTCGGCATAGAGCCTCTCCCCCATGTGCTGGGCGACACACCCCCCGCACACGCCGAAGTGGCGGCAGACCGGCGCCTGGCGATCGGCGCTCGGTTGCGACAGCAGGCGGGGCACACCCGTCGCACCCGCCTCGACCCGCTCGCCGGGCAGGGCGAAGGCGACAAAGACCCGGCCCGCCTCGGTCTCGGCGATGCCGTCGCCCTGCGCGCCGAGCGCGGCAATCTCCAGCTCGTCGGTTGGGGACATCGGCGGGGACGGTTGCTCCATCGGCTCTTGCATTGCGGGGCGGCCCGTGCGTCGGGGCCTCACGCTCATTTGATAGGCGTTCGGGCGCGGCTTTGCATCCGCTCCCGGGCTGCCTCGCGTAAAGGACTGCATCATCGCCGCCGTCTGCCGCTCGAAGCGGAGGGGTGAGCGGAGAGCTCATGTCATCCCTAGCGGGCCCGTCCCGCCACGAGGGAACCGCACGGAGGACATCATGAACCGCAGACAAGCCCTGAGAATGCTGGGTGGCGCGGCCGCCTTCGCTGGCAGCTCGACCGTGCTCGGCCGGGTCGCCTTGGCCCAGGCCCAGCCCTTCAGCCTGCCTCCGCTCGGCTACGCCTACGAGGCGCTGGAGCCGCACATCGACACGGCGACCATGAACTTCCACCACCGCAACCATCACAACGCCTTCATCGGCAACCTCAACACCCTCGCCGCGCGCAATCCCGACATTGCCGCCAAATCGCCCGAGGAGGTCGTCTCCAACCTGCAGGCGGTGCCGGAGGGCATTCGCACCGCGGTGCGCAACAACATGGGCGGGCACTGGAACCACACCTTCTTCTGGGACCTGATGGCCCCCGGCGGGCCCAGGACGCCGGTGGGCGACCTCAAGGATGCCATCGACGCCACCTTCGGCGGCCTCGACCAGTTCAAGGCGGCGTTCAAGCAGGCCAGCATCACGCGCTTCGGCTCGGGCTGGGCCTGGCTCGCCGTCAAGGACAAGCGGCTCACGGTCTTCAACACGCCCTACCAGGACACGCCGCACATGGACCCCAACGGCGCGCGGCCCGTGATCGGCATCGACGTGTGGGAGCACGCCTACTACCTGCGGCACCAGTATCGCCGCGGCGACTACGTCGACGCCTGGTGGAACGTGGTGAACTGGAGCAAGGCGGCCGACAATTTCCGCCGCGCCGTGGCCTGACGCCGTTCGCCGCAAGCACGACCGGATTCCCCTCCCCATCATGCCGAAGGCATGTCTTCGACATGACGCGGGGAGGGGTCAGAGGTGGGTGGACTCCGCATTCTGATGTTCTGCAGTCCCCCCACACCGTCCCTCCTCGCAAGGGGGAGGCAACGCTGTGGCCGGCATCTCGCTGAATCTTGAATGCCAGCACCTACTCCGCGAACGCCTTGGCGCGCGTCCGGTTCACCGCCGGCAGCACCGTTGCCACGACAGCCAGCAGCGCCACGCCCAGCATGACCGCGCTGATCGGGCGCTGCAGGAAGATCATCGGGTCGCCGCGCGACAGCGTCATGGCGCGGCGCAGATACTCCTCCATCAGCGGCCCCAGGATGTAGCCGAGCAGCAGCGGCGCCGGCTCGCAGTCGAGCTTCACGAGCACGTAGCCGATGACGCCGAACAGCGCCATCAGGTGCACATCGAAGGTGGCATTGGAGAGGCTCAGCACGCCCACCGAGGCGAACACCAGGATGGCCGGATAGAGCAGGTGGTAGGGCACCGCGAGCACCCGCACCCACAGGCCGATCAGGGGCAGGTTCAACACCAGCAGGAACAGGTTGCCGATCCACATCGATACGATCACGCCCCAGAACAGGCTCGGCTGCTCCAGCATCACATTGGGACCGGGCCGGATGCCCTGCAGGATCAAGGCGCCGATCATCAGCGCCATCACCGGATTGGAGGGAATGCCCAGCGTCAGCATCGGAATGAAGGAGGTCTGCGCACCGGCGTTGTTGGCCGCCTCCGGCGCGGCCACGCCTTCGATGGCGCCCTTGCCGAAGTCCGCAGCGCGTGGCGACACCTTCTTCTCCAGGGCGTAGGCGGCGAACGACGCGAGCAGCGCGCCACCGCCCGGCAGAATGCCGAGCACCGAGCCGAGCCCCGTGCCGCGCAGGATCGGGGCGATGATGCGTCCGATATCCTCGCGCGTGGGCATGAGCCTGCTGATCCGGGTCGACACGACCGCGCGCGCGCGCTCGCTCTCGAGATTGCGCACGATCTCCGCGACCCCGAACACGCCCATGGCGACCACCACGAAATTGATGCCGTCGCGCAGCTCCGGAATGTCGAAGGCGAAGCGCGCGGTGCCCGATGTCACGTCGCTGCCGATGAGGCTCAGGAGCAGGCCGAGCACGACCATGCCCAGCGCCTTGAGGAGGGAGCCCTGCGCCAGCACGATCGAGGCGACGAGCCCCAGCAGCATCAGCGAGAAGTACTCCGCCGCCTGAAACTTCAGAGCGACACCGGCAAGCGGCGGCGCCAGGAAGGCGATCACGAAGGTGGCGGCTGTGCCGGCGACGAAAGACGCGATGGCGGCGGTCGCGAGCGCCGCTCCGGCGCGCCCCTGCTGGGCCATGCGATAGCCGTCGAGCGCGGTGACGACGGAGGAGGATTCGCCCGGCAGATTGATGAGGATGGCCGTGGTCGAGCCGCCGTACTGGGCGCCGTAGTAGATGCCGGCCAGCATGATCAGCGCCGATTCCGCCGGCAGCGAGAACGTCGCCGGCAGCAGCATGGCGATGGTCGCCACCGGCCCGAGCCCGGGCAGCACGCCGACGAGGGTGCCGAGCAGCACGCCGAGAAAGCAGTAGAGCACGTTCTCCGGCGACAATGCGGTCGCAAGCCCGGTGGCCAGATTGGCGAGGATATCCATGCCCGCCTAGCCTCCGAGCCAGGAGCCGAGCACCGGGAACTGCAGCCCCAGCCCCACGACGAACACCAGCACGCAGAAGGCGCCGAGCGCCACGGCGAGGAGGACGGCAGCCAGCGGCCGCGAGTTGCGGCTGGCAGGAGCGGCGGCGAGGACCAGCGCTGCGGCGGCCGGCCCGAGCCCGGCGCGCTGCACCAGCAGGCCGAACAGCACGACCCCCGCCGTGACCAGAATGAGCGCCTTGCCGGCGATGTCGCGGACGGGGAGGCCCGGCACGATCAGGCTGCGCACGACCGTGGCGGCCCCGATGACCATCAGCACGAGCGACAGAGCGACCGGGAAATAGCCGGACCCCATGCGGCGCGCAGAGCCCAGCTCGTAGTCCTGCGCCAATGTGAGGAACGCGGCGCCGAACGCCAGGAACAGGCAGCCGGCGAGCAAGTCTTTGGCGTTGCGGACGCGCATTGCAAATCCCCCGGGTTGAGAAACCGCGCACGATTTCGACGGTGCGCCGATCCACGCCGCCTTGCAACGGCCCGCACGCGGCAGACACTTGCTTCCGCCCTCGGAAGAGTGCAGTGCGGGGCCATCGCGTGCGGCAGCGGCCGCCACATCGGCGACACGGCGCGGAGGCAGGGCTGGGCGCAACTGAGGTGAGCGCCTCGCGAGGAGGTAACGCCCGTGGGCATCGACGCCGTCGCCGGGCTGCGCATTGCCAGTCTCGCCGCGCCGCGGACATGGTTCGGCATCGATCACCCGGTCGAGCTTCGCGGCGACGCGGCGCTCGTCCCTACGTTCAACCGCTTCGACGCCGCCGATCCCGACGAGCGCGCGCTCGCCCTGCGCGAGCTGCTGGGTGCGGCGCTCGGTGCCCACGACGACGCGCGCGGCATCCTGTTCTTTCCCTCGAAGCGCAGGCCGAGGCCATGCTCGCCGCGCAGCGCCAGCCGCCGGTCGTGCTGGAGGAGCTCACCGATGCCGTGGACGAGCTGCTGCCGAATTACGACCGCACTCGACCGGCGAGCGAGCATGAAGCCCTGTGGCGGAGATGATCGCGCCGACTGCGAGCGAAGCGCGCAGGCGGCGCCGGGATGACGTTGCTGGGGGTGGCGATGCGTACACCGGTGCCCATGCGCCCTCGACTGGCGTGGCGCGATCCACGAAGTGCCGGAGACAGAGCCCTAGCTGCCGCGCCCGCGCAGCCAGCGCTTCAGGTTCTCGCCGAGCGACCCGCCGCGCTGAACCGGGGCAGCGGGACCGGGGCTCGGTGGCGGCGCGGGCGCAGCTGCAGCGAGCGGCCGTGCCTCGGTCGCTGGCGCAGCTGGCTCGGCCGTGGCCACGGCCGCAGAGGGGTTCTTCCCGCCCCTGCCGCCGCTGCCGTCATCGGTCCGGCCGGCGCTCCTCTCACCCTTCTTCGAGCCGCCGGACTGAGCGGGTTGCAGGCGGCGCGCCACGTCGGTCAGGAAGCGGGCGTCGTCGCCGGCCGCGAGCCGCCCCGCCGCCACGGCGATGGCGTCGAGCGTTGGCTCCAGCCACTCCTGGTCGGCCCTGGGGAAGTCGTGCAGGACGTAGTGCACCACCGCGTCCTTGGACCCGGGATGGCCGACGCCGATGCGCACGCGCGCGTAGTCGTTGCCCACATGCGCCGTGATCGAGCGCAGGCCGTTGTGGCCGGCATTGCCGCCGCCCACCTTCACCTTGAGCTTGCCGGGGGCCAGGTCGATCTCGTCGTGGAGGACGTAGATGTCGCCCTCGTCGATCTTGAGGTAGCGCTGCGCCTCGCCCACCGCCTGGCCGCTGTCGTTCATGTAGGTCTGCGGCATCAGCAGCATGACGCGTCGCCCGCCGATCAGCCCCTCCGCGACCAGGCCGTGGTAGCGCTTGCGCCACGGGCCCAGCCCGTGGCGCTCGGCGATGCGCTCCAGCGCCATGAAGCCGACGTTGTGGCGGTGGCGCGCGTAGCCTTGGCCCGGATTGCCGAGTCCGACGAGAAGCTTCATGGGCGACATCCACCAGGCACAGGTGCCGAGCCGCAAAAGACCGGGCGGCTCTTACTTCTTTCCCTTCTCCGGAGCCTTGGCGGCGGTCTTGGCGGCGGGCTTGGCGCCCTCCTTGCCGGCGGGTGCCTTGGCGGCCGGCGCTTTCGCCCCGGCGGCGGCCTTGGCATCGCCCGCGGCAGCCGCACCCTCGGCGGCCTCGCCAGCGGCCGGCGGCGCACCTTCGCCCGCGGCAGCCGCCTCGACGCCCGCCGCCGCCTCCTCGTCGGCCCTGTGGCCGGCGATGGTGGCGACCGTGAAGTCGCGGTTCTGGATCGTCGGCTGCACACCTTCGGGCAGCGTGATGGCCGAGATGTGGATGGATCGGCCGATGTCCAGCCCCGCGAGGCTGAACTCGAGGTGGTCGGGGATCGCCTCGGCCGCGCAGGTGACCTCGATCTCGTGGCGAACGATGTTCAGAACGCCGCCACGCTTCAAGCCCGGCGAGGCCGCATCGTTGACGAAGCGCACGGGGACATTGACGCGGATGCGCGCGCCCGGGCTCACGCGCTGGAAGTCGACATGCACCGGGTGGTCGTGGACGGGGTCGAGCTGCACCTCGCGCGGGATTACCCGCACCTTGGTGCCGTCGATGTCGAGCTCGATGAGCGACGACAGGAACCGGCCGCGGTTGATGATGTTGACCAGCTCGTTGGAGACGACCGCCACGTTCTCCGGCGCCCGGCCGTCGCCGTAGATGACGGCCGGCACCTTGGCCTCGCGGCGCGTGGCGCGGGCGCCGCCGGTGCCGGCGCTGGCTCGCACGAAAGCCTTGATCTCGCTGACCTGAGCCATCTCGTCTCGTCTCCTGGAAGCTGGCGTCCGACGGCCTGCCTCGGCGGCAGCCTCTTGCCATTCGTTGCGGGCTTATAACGGCGCGCCGCGTGCGGCGCAACGGTGAGGCCAGGTTCCAGGTGTCAGGTCTCGGGGATCGGGCGCGCGGCCTGGGGGCTCCCTGACACCTGAAACCTAAATGGCGACCTCGGCCTTGATGTGCGGGTGCGGATCGTAGCCCGTGAGCTCGAAGTCCTCGGACCCGAAGCGGAAGAGGCTCCGCACCTCCGCATTGAGGCGCATGCGCGGCAGAGGCCGAGGCGTGCGCGCCAGCTGCAGGTCGGCCTGCTCCAGGTGGTTGAGATAGAGGTGGGCGTCGCCGAGGGTATGGACGAACTCGCCCGGCTCGAGATCCGTCACCTGGGCCATCATCATGGTCAGCAGCGCGTAGGTCGCAATGTTGAACGGGACACCCAGAAACGCGTCGGCCGAGCGCTGGTAGAGCTGGCACGACAGCCTCCCCTCGGCCACGTAGAATTGAAAGAGGCAGTGGCACGGCGCCAGCGCCATGTCGGGGAGATCGGCGGGGTTCCAGGCCGTGACGACCATGCGGCGACTGTCGGGGTTGGTCTTGAGGGTCTCGACCACCTCCTGCAGCTGGTCGATCGTCCGTCCGTCCGGGGTCGCCCAGGAGCGCCACTGCGCCCCGTAGATGGGCCCCAGCTCGCCGTTCTCGTCGGCCCACTCGTCCCAGATCGTGACACCGTTGACATTGAGGTACTTGGTGTTGGTGTCGCCCTGGAGGAACCAGAGCAACTCGTGGATCACCGACTTCAGATGGACCCGCTTGGTGGTGACCAAGGGAAAGCCGGCGGCGAGATCGAGGCGCATCTGGTGCCCGAATACGCTGAGCGTGCCGGTGCCGGTGCGGTCGCTCTTGCGCACGCCCTGGGTGCGAATGCGCCGTATGAGGTCGAGGTATTGCTGCATGGCGCCACCGTAGCTCTTGAGTCTGCGCCCTGCCAAGGCGTCGACCCGCGCAGTCCACGAAGTTGCGCAGCGCCATGCAGACGCGGCGGCGGCTCAGGCGGGGGCCGGGAGATCGACGAGCCGCAGCAGCAGAAGGACCAGCCCGTTGAAGATGGCGTGGCAGAGAATGGGGACGCGCAGGCTGCCCGTGCGCCACAGGAGCCACGAGAAGAACAGCCCGATGACGAAGACCTCGACGAGGCCCACCGGGGAATAGCCCCAGTGCAGGGCGGTCCAGAGCAGGTTGGCCAGGAGGGCGGCCCCCCAGAAGCCGAGCCTCGTTCGCGCCAGTGCGGAGAGCAGGAAGCCGCGAAGCACCAGCTCCTCCGACAGAGGCGCGCCAACAGCCACCACCGCTGCAACGAGGGGCCAATCCGGCCCCCGGACAAGGTCCACGAACTGCCGCAGGTCCGTCCCCACGTCGTGCCCCGCGCCGCGCTGAACGCTGGACAGCAGGACCTGGAGCGCCACCAGAGCCAGCAGCGCACCTGCGTAGGTGCGCCAGCCTCCGGGGGCCGCCCGCAGGGCGAGCACCTCGCGGGGGCGCCCGCCGAACAGCGAGCTGGCGAGCAGCGTCAGGCCAACCATGAGGAGCTGCCCGAGCCCCAGCAGTCGCAGACGCACCGGCATCTCCTCCAGCTCACCCGTGCTGACGACTCCGAGGAAACGCGCCAGCAACACCCCTGCGAGAAGGCTCGCGCCCAGGATCGCGACGGTCGCCAGCAGGCCCGCGACGGCCCCCCACGGCGATCCGCTCCGGTAGGCCGGCGCGCCGCGCAGGAGGCGCCCGCGGGGAGGATCGGGGCTTGGGGCACCACTCACGCGTCCTGCCTCTCCTGCAACCGGACGGGGAACGCCGACCATACCGAGGCGCCGCCGGCGCCGGCCAGAGACGGACGTTTTCCCAATAACCTCAAGGGGCTGGCCCCACTGCGGCGCACCATTTGCCGCGGGCGCGGGCGCTGCCGTGAAGCCTGGGTTTGTCTCAACCTCGATCCTGCTTATATTGGAGGTGCCGGATTCGTCCGGCTATGGCGATAAATGGACATCGTAATAAGCCTATCGGACCCGGGGGCAGTACCCGGCGCCTCCACCCCAGGGGTTAGACCCAACCTGACCCCTGAGGTGGGGGCGAACTAGGATCGACGAGGGTGTAAAGGGTGCGCTTTCGCTCGGCATGATACCGCCGTTATCGGGTCAATCAGAATAGTTGCCAACGACAACTATGCTGAGGCTGCTCTCGCTGCGTAACGCGGCGCGAAAGGCCTGAACTTGAAGCCCTGGCGTTTAGCCACGTCAGGCGCGGTTCGGAGGGCACCGGGCAACAGAAGCCCTCCACTTTAAGATTGCAGCGACTTGCATACCGCGAGTTCGTGTTGCGTGCTGCTCACGGGACAAGTCACGGGACGATGACTGACAAACAGCAGATCGACTACGCGGCCCTGACCCAGGACGCCCTGCGCGGGATCGTGCGCTCGGTTCTGCTCCGCGTCGCCTCGTCCGGCCTGCCGGGCGATCATCATTTCTTCATCGCCTTCGATACGCGGGCGCCCGGCGTGGTCGTCTCCAAGCGCCTCAGGGAGAGGTATCCCGAGGAGATGACCATCGTCCTCCAGCACCAATACTCGCGCCTTGCCGTGAACGACGAGCGCCTCGAGGTCACCTTGAGCTTCGGCAATGTGCCCGAGCGCCTCACGGTGCCGCTGAAAGCCATCCGCAAATTCTTCGACCCCAGCGTCCGCTTCATCATTCACTTCGAGGGCTCGGACCTGATGGGGAACGAGGACCTGATCGAGCTGGAGCCGGAAGGTGCCGACATGCCCGAGGTCGGACGGCGCCTGGGAGCGTCGCAGGGCACCGATCAGGACGACCAGGCCGAGCCGCACGAGGCGGGCAGGCACGAGAAGGTGCGCGGCCCCCGCAAGCCCGCGCCTTTGCAGAACGATGCGCCAGGGGCGCCGGCGGAGGCCTCAGCCGACGAGGCGACCGGCCCGGCCGCCGGTCCAGCGCGCTGGCAGGGGGCACGCCCCAAGCTCGTGAAGTCCAAGCCCGAGGAGCCGGCGAACGACGCCAATGTCGTCGAGCTCGACAAGTTCCGGAAGAAGTAGCTGCCCCACGTCGGCCGCGCCGTCCGACTGCTGCCTTGCATTGTTGCGGGCCCCGAAGGCTCGGGTCCCGCCTTGCCCGCCGTGTGGCAATCGCGCGTCGTCGCAGCGCGTTTTACTGCCGTGCAGATGGCCGTGCAGATGCAAGAGAAGCGGGCGACCGCCGCGTTCGCCGACGGCTCCGCAATACGCCGCTCACCCAAGTTGCGATGTAGGCTAGCCTTTTTTATCAATGATTGCCATATATCCCGGCAGCGGACCGAATTTGCGCCCGCCCGTGGCGTCGCCTATAACCCCCCGGAGTGCGGGAATTCCTCCGAACATGCCGGGATTTGGCAGGCGCCGCGGGGCAGGGCGGGCCCGATGGGCACCCCGATTGGCACCATGAGGCCGCAACCGAGGGAAACCTGAAAGGCGAGTAATCGATGCCTTGGAACAACCAGAGTGGTGGTGGTCGCAGAGGGGGTGGGGGTGGTGGCCCCTGGGGGCAGGGCCCGTCGGGCGGGCCGCATCAGCAGCCCGACCTCGAGGAGCTCCTGAAGCGCAGCCAGGACCGGCTCAAGCAGGTCATCCCGGGGGGTGGGGGCCCGCCGGGTCTGGTGATCTTCCTGCTGATGCTGGCCGGCGCGGTGGTTGCGGCCTGGTTTGCCTTCTTCTTCGTGGTAGCCGCCGACGAGAACGCCGTGGTCCTGCGCTTCGGCAAGTTCGACCGCCAGGTGGACTCCGGCCTGCACTTCCGGCTGCCACCTCCGATCGAGGAGGTGCGCGTGGCGAAAGTAAGGACCGTGAACGTCACCGAGGTCGGCTTCGAATCCACGCCCGCCGGACGCGCCCGCCGCGATTTGCCGTCCGAGAGCCTGATGCTCACCGGAGACGAGAACATCGTCGTTGTCGGGTTCGCGGTGAGCTGGCAGATCAGGGACGCCAAGGAATACCTGTTCAATATCCAGAACCCAAAGGACACCGTGAAGGAGGTGGCGGAAAGCGTGATGCGGGAGGTTGTGGGCGAGTCCGAGCTCGCACCGCTCATCACCGAGGCGCGCGGCAAGACCGAGGCGGGGGTCAAGAAGCTTCTGCAGGAGGTGTTGGACTACTACGGGGCCGGCGTCGCGATTCAGGCCGTGAGCATCAAGAAGACCGACCCGCCCGCGCTCGTCATCGACGCGTTCCGCGACGTCCAGGCGGCGCAAGCCGACAAGGAGAAGTACCAGAACGAAGCGACTGGCTACGCCAACAAGGTGGTGAACGAGGCCAAGGGTGAAGCGGAGCGGATACTGCTCACCGCCAAGGGCTATCAGCAGCAGGCGATTGCCGAGGCAACGGGCCAGACCGCGCGTTTCCTGAAGGTGTTCGAGGAATACAAGAAGGCGCCCGAGGTGACCCGCAAGCGGCTCTATCTGGAGACCATGGAACGGGTGCTCGGCGGCGCCGACAAGATCATTCTCGACAGCAAGAGCGGCCAGAGCGTAGTGCCGTACCTGCCGCTCGAGCAGCTGCAGAAGCGCAAAGAGGGGGCGAACTGATGGGCAAGATCCTCGCCGCAGTCGCTCGCGGTCCTTGCTCGCCCTCGCAGCGACCGCCGCCTATCTGTCGATGTTCATCGTGCACGTGAACGAGCAGGCCGTCGTGCTCACCTTCAGCAACCCTGAGCGTGTGATCAACGAGCCCAACGGAACATCCGGCCCTGGGTTGTATTTCAAGGTCCCTCTGGCGCAGACTGTCGAGTACTTCGACAAGCGCATTCTGGACTACGACCTGCCGACCCTCGAGGTGACGGCCCAGGATCAGAAGCGCCTGATGATCGATGCGTTCGCGCGCTATCGCATCACCAACCCGAAGCTCTACTATCAGGCGGTCAGGAACGAGGCCGGCCTGCAGACGCGCCTGGAACCCACGATGGAGGCCGCGGTGCGCGGTGTGCTGGGCTCGGCAAAGTTCCAGGAGATCGTCAAGGACAAGCGCGACCTGCTGATGAAGGACATCGCCAAGCAGGTCAACGACGAGAGCAAGAAGCTCGGGCTCGAGATTGTCGACGTGCGCATCAAGCGCGCCGATCTGCCGGAGCAGAACCAGAAGAGCGTGTACGACCGCATGCGTGCCGACCGCGAGAAGCAGGCCAAGGAGATCCGCGCGGAGGGCGCCGCCCTTTCCAACAAGATCAAGGCCGAGGCCGACCGCCAGGTCACCATCATCAAAGCGGATGCGACGCGCGAGGGCGAGCGCGTCCGCGGCGAGGGCGACGGCGAGCGCAACCGCATCTTCGCCGAGGCGTACAGCAAGGACCCGGACTTCTTCGCCTTCTACCGCTCCATGCAGGCCTACGAGACCGGCATGAAGGCCGGCGACAAGTCCACCGAGACGCGGATGCTGCTGTCGCCGGACAGCGAGTTCTTCAAGTACTTCAACAACCCCGGCGGCAACTCGCCCGGCAGCCCGCAGAAGAAATGACGGACCTGCTGGTCGGCGCTGGACTCGTGCTGGTGTTCGAGGGCCTGCTGTGGGCAGCCGCGCCGCAATTGGGCCTCAGGATGCTCGTGGTCGCGGCGCAATTGCCCGAATCCGTGCTGCGCACGGCGGGGGCCGCCGCGATGGCCATGGGGGTGATTGTCGTCTGGCTGGCACGGGGCTGAGGCGGACGAGGTAAGCGAATGGGAGACTTGGCCATGAGGAGGCCCCTGATCAGGTCCGTGAGCAGGCCGGAGCGATCCGAGGTCCACGCCCGTGCCGAGACGCGGGCACCGGTTGGCCCGAGCCCTCGCAGGGGCGGAGCCCTGGCGCCGGTGCTTTGCCTCGGACTGTGCCTGGCCGCAGCGGCGGTGTTGCTGGCTCCGGCCCTCGCGCAGACCACCCGCCTGGGGCCGCCGAGCGTGGCCCCGTTGGCGGAGCGGCTCATCGATGCCGTGGTCAACATCACGACCAAGCAGACGTTGAAGGGCATGGAGGGCGAGCGTCTCCCCAAGGTCCCGAAGAACGCGCCGTTCGAGGAGTTCTTCGACGACTTCTTCGAGCGCAAGGGCAAGCAGGCGCCCGACCGCAAGGTCACGGCGCAGGGCTCGGGCTTTGTGATCGACGGCAGGGAAGGTCTCATCGTCACCAACAACCACGTGATCGACGGCGCCGACGAGATCGCCATCAATTTCAACGACGGCACCAAGCTCATCGTAGACAAGGTCCTGGGCCGCGATACCAAGTCCGACCTCGCGCTTCTGAAGGTGACGCCCAAGAAGCCGCTGGCCCAGGTGAGCTTCGGCTCGTCGAGCAAGCTGAAGGTCGGCGACTGGGTGATCGCCATCGGCAACCCCTTCGGGCTCGGCGGCAGCGTCTCGGTGGGCATCATCTCGGCCAAGCAGCGCGACATCAACACCGGGCCCTACGACGACTTCCTGCAGACCGACGCGGCCATCAACAAGGGCAACTCCGGCGGCCCCTTGTTCAACATGGACGGCGAGGTGATCGGGGTGAACACCGCCATCATCTCCCCCACCGGGCTTTCGGTCGGGATCGGCTTCGCGGTGCCGTCGGACTCTGCCACCGTCGTGCTCGAGCAGCTGCGCTTTTACGGCGAGACACGCCGCGGCTGGCTCGGCGTCAACGTGCAGTCGGTGAGCGAGGACCTCGCCGGGACCTACGGCGTGAAGGCGGGCACGGGCGCCCGTGTGGCCAGCGTCGATCCGGACGGGCCCGCGGCGAAAGCGGGCGTCCAGCAGGGCGACGTGATCGTCAAGTTCGACGGCAAGGACGTGACCACGATGCGCGGACTGCCGCGTCTCGTCTCCCAGGCCCAGATCGGCAGGGAAGTGGAGCTGGAGGTATCCCGCAACGGCGAGCGCCGGACGCTCCGCGTCACGATCGGCAGGCTGGTGGAGGACGCGAAGTCCCCGCCCAAGACCGGCGTGCGCGTTCCGCCCAGGAGCAGGAGCAAAGGCAAGGACAAGAGCGGCAGCATCGCGCCCATCGAGCGCTCGCTCACCGGCCTGGTGCTGGCGCCTCTCACCGAGGAGCTTCGCACCAAACACCGACTGGGCCGCGACCTTAAGGGTGTCGTCGTCGTGGAGGTCGACCCGAAAGGCCCGGCCGCCGCGCGGAGAATCACGGTCGGAGATGTCGTCGTCGAGGTTGCGCGCCAGCCCGTCGGCTCGCTCCAGGATGTCGCCAAGGCCGTCGAGGGCGTGCGCGACGATCGCCGCAGCGTGCTCTTGCGGCTCGCGGATGCCAAAGGCGACCAGCGCTTCGTTGCGCTGCCGGTCGAGTAGCCCGGCGCCCAGGGCCAGAGCATTAGCTGAGCGTCGTAGCTGAGCATCGTGGCTGAGCATCGCAGCGCACCTCGGTCAGGAGGACCAGTGTCCGAGCGTCACGGCCTCATTGAAACGATCGCCGACGGCATCGTGCCGGTGCACAGCGACGGCTACAAGTTCCTCGCGATCGGCGCCGGCATCACCCTGCTGCTGTTCTGGCTGTTTCCGCCGCTGGCGTGGCTCATGGCGCTGCTGACCGCCTGGGTCGCCTACTTCTTCCGCGACCCGCCGCGGGTGACGCCGCTGCGCGAGGGGCTGATCGTGGCCCCGGCCGACGGGGTCATCTCCGCCATCGAGCGCGTGCGCCCGCCGGCCGAGCTCGGCCTCGGCGACGGCGCGCGCATCAGGATCTCAACGTTTCTCTCGGTTTTCGACGTGCACATCAACCGCGCCCCGGTGGCGGGGCGGATTGCGCGGTCGGTGTACGTGTCGGGACGGTTTCTCAACGCCGCGCTCGACAAGGCGAGCGACGAGAACGAGCGCCGCGCCCTGGTGATCGCAACGGACAGCGGCGCCGAGATCGGCGTGGTCCAGATCGCCGGCCTCATCGCGCGCCGCATCGTGACCTTCGCACACGAGGGTGACGATGTCGGCATCGGCGAGCGGTTCGGGCTCATCCGCTTCGGCTCGCGCGTCGACCTCTATCTGCCGCCCGAGCACGGCGCGCTGGTCGCGGTCGGCCAGCGCGCGATCGGCGGCGAGACGGTCATGGCCGACCTCAAGTCGGGCGAGTTGGAACGGGAGGCGCGCCGCCAATAGCGACGGCCGGCGCGCATAGGACAAAGGCGAACCTGGCAATGGACCCCCTGCTGCCCAGACTCGAGACCGAGGAGCGCCGCCGCCGCGGCCGCCTGCTGTTTTCCCGCAACAAGATCCCCCTGCGCATGGTGGTGCCCAACTTCTTCACGGTGCTCAGCCTGTGCGCGGGGCTGACGGCCCTGCGCATGGCGATCGAATCGCGCCTCGACGTAGCGATCGCGCTCATCGTCATCGCCGCCCTGCTCGACGGCGTCGACGGCCGTCTCGCGCGCCTGCTCAAGGCCCAGTCCAAGTTCGGCGCCGAGCTCGACAGCCTCGCCGACTTTGTGAACTTCGGCGTCGCTCCCGCCGTGCTCGTGTACGTCTGGGGGCTCGGCGGCCTGCCGCGCGGCGCCGGCTGGATCGTGGCGCTGGTGTTCGCGCTCGCCATGGGCCTGCGCCTGGCGCGCTTCAACTCGCTGATCGACGTGGAGAAGCCCAAGTGGCAGGCCAACTACTTCACGGGCATGCCGGCGCCGGCCGGGGCGATCGTGGTGCTGCTGCCGCTCTACCTCGACGGCCTCGGCCTGGTCGATGTGCGCGCGTGGCCCTGGATCATCGCGGTCTACACGCTGGCCATGGCCTTTCTTCTGGTCTCCACCATTCCCACCTTCTCGGGCAAGCTCCTGGGCGAGCGCATCTCCGGCGACTACGTGCTGCCGGTCTTCGTCGCCGCCGCGGCGGTCGTGGCCCTGCTGCTGACCTACCCCTACGGGACGCTCACCGTGGTGACGCTGATCTATCTCACCGCCCTGCCGTACAGCTTGCTGCGCTACCAGCGCAGGCTCTCCGAGCCCGCGGCACACGCCGCCGGCCCGGGGGCCGTCAGGCCGCCCCGGGACGACAGCGCGGGGGATCAACCTCCGTCGGGCGAGACCAGGCATTGATGCGCGGACCGGGCCGCTACCTCGTCTCCTCCGGAGCGCGCTTGTAGACGTCGTCGGCGCGCACGATGTCGTCCTCGCCGAGGTAGCTGCCGATCTGCACCTCGATCAGCTCGAGCGGGGTCTTGCCCGGGTTCTCCAGCCGGTGCCACTGGGTCGCGACGATGTAGACGGATTGGTTCTCGTAGATCAGCCGCTCCTCGCCGCCCACCGTCACCTTGGCGGTGCCATGCACGATCACCCAGTGCTCCGAGCGGTGATGGTGCATCTGCAGGGAGAGCTTGCCCCCCGGTTTCACGTGCAGAAGCTTCACCTGGAAGCGCGGCCCGACGTTGAGCGTCTCGAAATAGCCCCACGGGCGATGGTTGCGAACCTGGCTCTCGTGCTCCTTGCGGCCCGTCGCCTTGAGTCTCGCGACCAGCGTGCCCACGTCCTGCGCCCTGGCGCGGTCGGCGACCAGCAGCGCATCGGGCGTGTCGACGATGACGAGGTCGCTGACGCCCATGGTGGCGACCAGCGACTTCTCCGAGAAGATATAGCAGTTGCGCGTCGCCTCGAGCAGAGCGTCGCCCCGCACCGTGTTGCCGTCGGCGTCGCGGGCGCCGAGCTCCCACAGCGACGCGAACGAGCCCACGTCGCTCCAGCCCACGTCGATCGGCACCACGGCGGCGAGACCGGTCCGCTCCATGACGGCGTAGTCGATGGAGATGCCGGGTGCGGCGGCGAAGGCCTGCGCCTCGAGGCGCAGGAAGCCCAGATCGTCTTGCGCGCCGCCGAGCGCTCTCCTGGCCGCGGCGAGCACGGCGGGCTCGAAGCGCTCCAGCTCGGCCAGGAACGCGCGCGCTCCGAGGACGAAGATGCCGCTGTTCCAGTCGTAGGCGCCGGATGCGAGGTACGCCTCCGCGGTCTCCCGATCGGGCTTCTCGGCGAAGGCGGCCACGGCGAACGCGCCGTCGAAGCCCGCCAGCGGCGCGCCGCGCCTGATCCAGCCATACCCGGTGTTGGGCGCGCTCGGGGCGATGCCGAACAGAACGAGCTTGCCCGAGGCGGCGATCTCGGCGGCCAGCCGCACGGCTGCAACGAAGCGCTGCTCGTCGGCGATGACGTGATCCGACGGCATCACCGCGAGAACGCCGTCGGGGTCCTCGCGCTCGACGAGGAGCGCGGCGATGGCAACCGCAGGAGCCGTATTGCGCGCCACCGGCTCCAGCACGATGGCCCTCGGCCGCACACCGGCGCGCTCGGTCTCGTCCTTGACGAGGAACCTGTGGTCGTTGTTGCAGACCACGACGGGCGGCGCGAAGCCCGCCCCCGCGTCCAGCCGCTTCAGGGCCGCGGCGAGAAACGTCTCGGGCTGGTCCTCGGAGAAGCGGATGAACTGCTTGGGGTACATGGCGCGCGACAGCGGCCACAGGCGCGTGCCGGAGCCGCCGGACAGGATGACGGGATGGATGGCAGCCATGAGCTGGGATCTCCGAGGCGACACCAGCCTTAACAGGGCCGGAAGTCGGGCTCAAGAATGGCACGCCGCTCCGCTGCGGCGCGCCGGATGCTGGCCGGCGAGCGAGCCCGCTCGTGTTGATAACGCGGGATGGCGGGTGTAATGCCACGGGCGACCATCGCGGCCCGCATAGGGTCGATGCTGGCGCACGGTTGGACGGATGGAGCGCTCTGCAGGAGGATCGCAAGCATGACATTGAGGATTGGCGACACCGCCCCGGACTTCGAGGCCGACACCACCGAGGGCCGCGTCAGGTTCCACGACTGGATCGGCAGCTCCTGGGCCGTGCTGTTCTCGCATCCCAAGGACTTCACGCCGGTGTGCACCACCGAGCTCGGCTACATGGCCAGGATCAAGCCGGAGTTCGACAAGCGCGGCGTCAAGATCATCGGCATCTCCGTCGACCCCGCCGAGAGCCATGCCAAGTGGGCGAGCGACATCAAGGAGACGCAGGGCTACGCGCCGAACTACCCGATGATCGGCGATCCCACGCTGGCGGTCTCCAAGCTCTACGGCATGCTGCCGGCCGAGAGCGGCGCCTCGAGCGAGGGACGCACCGCCGCCGACAATCAGACCGTGCGCAACGTGTTCGTCATCGGGCCGGACAAGAAGATCAAGCTGGTGCTGGTCTATCCGATGACCACGGGGCGCAACTTCGACGAGGTGCTGCGGGTGATCGACTCGCTCCAGCTCACCGCCAAGCACAAGGTGGCGACGCCGGTGAACTGGAAGGACGGCGACGACGTGATCATCGCCGGCTCGGTCTCCGACGAGGACGCCAAGAAGCAGTATCCGAACGGCTGGAAGGCGCCCAAGCCCTACATCCGCATCGTGCCCCAGCCTGGGAAATAGATTGAACGTAGGGTGCCAATGCGGCGTCAACCGCATTGCACCGATGCACCCTGTCCCCGGCCGCCGGCGAGAACCTTGCGAGGTCGGCTCGGTGCAATCGCGTTGACGCACGATTGCACCCTACGCCGGCAGCTCGTAGCCGATCGCTGCCTCGATCGCGCAGGTCTTCTGCACCGCGGGCCGGGCCATCATGCGCCGGTAGTGGGCGTCCAGATTGGGGAGCTCGCCCGCTGCCGGATGCACCGAGTGGAAGAAGCGCCAGTACAGGCGGAACAGGTGGATGTCCGCAATCGAGTAGCCCCCGACCGCCCACGGGCCGTCGCCGAGACGCCGGTCGGCCAGGGCGAACACGCTGCGGGCACGATCGATGCCGCGGCCGCGCGCGGGATGCACCGTTGCGGCGATGAAGGACACCCAGGAGATCACCTGCGCCTCGGCCTCGATGTCGCCGGCGGGCAGCAGCCCCGCAGCGGGGAACCGCCTGGCGAGATAGTAGAGGATGCCCGCGACCTCGGTGAGCGGCCGGCCATCGATCACCAGCGTCGGGACCTTTCCCTCGGGATTGAGCGCCAGATACGCCGGGTCACGGTTCTCCTTTTTCGCCAACGACAGAGCTTTCGCCTCGAAGGGCGCTCCGATCTCGTGCAGCGCGATGTGCGGCGACATGGAGCTGGAGCCGGGCGCAAAGTAGAGCGTCAGCATTGGCTTTTTCCAGTTCGACGGGTGGCGGGCGGGAAAAGCTATCCTGTGAGCGACGGGATGGCCAATCTCCTGTCGTTTTCGCGGAGCCCTTTGCTCCCTGCCGCGGGAAGACCGGAAATCCTGACTAACGAACCGCAGCGTGATAGAACAACAATGCGCAAGGTTCCGTGGAGGCCACCATGATCTTCCGCCAGCTTTTCGACCAGACATCCAGCACCTACAGCTATCTGCTGGCCAGCCGCAAGGGCGGCGAGGCGCTGATCATCGATCCGGTCCTGGAGCGGGTCGAGCGCTACCTGCAGCTCGTGAAGGAGCTCGACCTCAAGCTCGTCAAGGCCGTGGACACCCACATCCACGCCGACCACATCACCGGGCTCGGCGCGCTGCGCGACCGCACCCACTGCATCACCGTGATGGGCGAGCAGGCGAAGGTCGACGTGGTCTCCATGCGCGTGACGGAAGGCGACAAGCTCACCATCGAGGGGCTGGCCCTGGATGTTCTCTATACTCCAGGTCATACGGACGATTCCTACTCCTTCCTGCTGGGCGACCGCGTGTTCACCGGCGACACGCTGCTGATCCGCGGCACCGGGCGCACCGACTTCCAGAACGGCAGCGCGCGCGCCCAGTACGAGTCGCTCTTCGGCAAGCTCCTGAAGCTGCCCGAGGAGACGCTGGTTTATCCGGCGCACGACTACAAGGGCGACACCGTCTCCACCATCGGCGAGGAGAAGCGCTCCAACCCGCGCCTGCAGGTGAGGTCGGCCGACGAGTACGTCGAGCTGATGGGCGCCCTGAAGCTGCCCAACCCCAAGCTGATGGACGTGGCGGTGCCGGCCAACCTGCGCGTGGGGCTCGCCCAGGACGAGATCGCGCGCAAAGGCTGGGCGGTCACTCCAGCGCAGGCCAGGGGCCTCGTCGGCAGGGCGGACGCGGCGCTGGTCGACCTGCGCGAGCGCGCCGAGCGCGAGAAGCACGGGGTGATCCCCGGCTCGTTGCATGCACCCTATCCGGACCTGTTGGCCAACATCCGCAAGGGCGGGATGCTCAACGAGCTCGCGGGCGCGACGGGCAGGCGCCTCGTGTTCTACTGCGCCTTCGGCGAGCGCTCGGCGATGGCGGTGCAGGCCGCCCAGGACGCCGGCATCGCCTCGGCCTGCCACATCCACGGCGGCCTCGATGCCTGGCGCAAGGCGGGCGGTGCGCTGGTGCGTTGACCCCGCGGCAACCGGGCGCGACGGTCTGCGGGCGTTGCAGCCTCAACCATGCAGCCTCGCCCGCCGAGATTCGACCCCGCCGAAATCGCCTCCAGGCGCCGCGCAGGCTTGCCGACGCGCCGCGGGCGCCTCCCTACCCGCTGCAGCCCGGAGGCCCCTGGAAGGGCCTCCCAGCGCCCTGGAGACGCGTTCTGTGGCCAATGGGCCGCCCGCGGGCCCGGCGGGGGGACCCGAGGCGTTTGGCTCAGCTCCACCGTCGTAACGCGGCGCGCGGAGCCCGGCCTGCCCTTCGGGACGCACTCCCTTGACGCACTCCCTTGGAGAGATTTGGGTAACCACTGCTCACTCCACACCCTCCCGGACGGGGCTTGCGTACTGCGCACCGGGCACGACCTATGGCTTCGCCGGGGGCGGCTGGCGTCTATCGCCACGCCATTGTCCAGCCATCACCTTGGCATAATCCGCTGACCCCTTCCTGGACGCACCCAACGAGGACCCATGCCATGCGTGAGATGTTTCGCCTGGCGGCCGCTGCCGCACTGGCCCTGGCCTGCATTGGCGCGTGGGGCGCTTTGCACCCGACTGCCGCGCAGATGGTCACCAAGCAGGTCCAGCTCACGGACAAGCAGGTGGAAGGGTTCATAGCCGCGCAGAAGCAGATGGCCCAGGCCAAGGAGGCGGAGCTCGAGTCGATCGCCAAGGCGCACGGCTTCGCCAGCCTCGACGACCTCGACACCGTCGAGGCCAACATTCTGCTGGTTCTCGACGGGCTGGACCCGGACACCAAGGCCTTCGCCGAGCCTCCGGTCCAGATCAAGCGGCAGATCGAGGAGGTGAACGGCGACAAGTCGATGCCGGAGACCGAGAAGAAGCAGACCCTGGACCAGCTGAACGAGGCCCTGAAGACCGCGCGGCCCCTCCAGTTTCCCGGCAACATCGAGCTGGTGAAGCGCTACTACGACCGCATCATGGCGGTGCTGCACCCATAGGGCCTCGCTGCCGAGGCGCTCGTTTCGCCTCGCCGCATCCGGCCCTCGCGCCGGCGTCAGGCTCTCATGGCGGTGCGCACGAGCGCGGCCACGTCGGAATAGACCTTGATGAGCGGGGTCAGGACCTTGTGGAGAGGAGATTTGCCGATCAGGATATCGTGCAGGACCAGATAGTCGATGCCGGTCTCCAGAAAGCAGGCCATGGCGTCCTGCGGCGTCTCGACGATGGGCTCGCCTTTCACGTTGAACGACGTATTGACGAGCACGGGCACGCCCGTGATGGCATCGAACTCCTTCAGCAGGCGATAGAGGACCGCGTTGGACGCCGCCTCCACCGTCTGCACGCGCGCCGTGCCGTCGACGTGAACAACGGCGGGAATCCGGTCCTTCCATTCCGCGCGCACGCGCTTGGCGAGCAGCATGTAGGGTGACGGTTCGTCGCCCTCGAAGATCTCGCCGGCACGCTCGGCGAGGACGATCGGCGCGAACGGCCGGAACGCCTGCCTGTGCTTGACGCGGCTGTTCAGAACGGCCTTCATCTCGGCCTTGCGTGGATCGGCAAGAATGCTGCGGTTTCCGAGCGCCCGCGGGCCGAACTCGGAGCGGCCCTGGAACCATCCGACCACATGGCCATCCGCCAGCGCCCGCGCCGTATCGGCGCAGATGTCGCGGCTGGGCGTGCGTCGCGTCGCCAGGCGCACGCGGCGCCGGTCCGTCGCCGCCGCGATGCCCTCCTCGCTGTAGGCCGCGCCCAGAAAGGCGTGGGTCATCGCGAACGAGCGCGGCCGCCCCTGGATCGCGAGGTGGCCGTAGTAGGCGCACCCGATGGCGATGCCGTCGTCGCCCGCCGCGGGCTGGATCCACACGTTGTCGAAGCCCGCCTCGCGCGCGATGCGCCCGTTGGCCACGCAGTTGAGGCCCACGCCGCCGGCGATGCACAGGTTCCGCGCGCCCGTGGTCTCGCGCAGCCAGGCCGCGCGCGCCAGGAGCACCCGCTCCGTGTCGTCCTGGACCTGCCGGGCCAGGTCCTTCCAGTGCGGCATCGACGGGCTGTCCTCCCATCTCTCACCGCTCTCGCCCTCCGACAGCCACGGCTGTCGGTGCGCGGCGCTCCACGCGGGGACACGGAGCTCTGCGCCGTCGAGCCCCATGAGCGGCTCCATCTGCTCCGCGCGTCCGTAGGGTGCGAGGCCCATCAGCTCGCCGCACTTGTTCCAGTCGCCGAACACGTAGGTGGCGGCCCGGCTGTAGAGCGCGCCGAGACCGGGCATGTTGTAGAACTCGTCGCTGAGGAACCCGCGGGTCGGCTCGAGCCACACCTTCTTCAAGGTCTCGATGCGCGACCCTTCGAACCGATAGTAGCTCTCCGACTCCCGGGCGAGCGGCGCCACGCCGGCTCCCGGCGGATAGGGCTCCGCGATGTCCGCGCTGTAGCTTCCCACGCCGTCCACCACCATCACCACGCCCTCCTCGAAAGGGCATGCGGCGAACGCGCTGTAGGCGTGGGCGAGATGATGCGAGACCGTCACCACCTTGTCCGAGCTCGCCAGGAACAGGGGGTGCTCTGCGGCCTGCCTGCGCTCGCTCTCGTTCAGGAAGAACGGCGCCTCCTGGGTGAGCAGGCGCTGCTCCATCTCGGCAACGGGCAGGATGTAGCAGTTGCGGACCACGAGAGCCACGTCGTCGAGCGTGATGCCTTCCGCGTTCAGGCAATAGTCGACGACCTCCTGAAAGAAGCCGCTGGCATGCTTCTCGCGCGTGATGCGCTCCTTCGCGATTGCGAGGGCGATCTCGCCATCGCGCAGCAGGCAGGCGGCCACGTCGTGGTCGTAGGTATTCAGGCCGAGAATGTAGGTGTGCGGGCCGGGCATGGGCTCCCTCGTGCGCCGATGAAGCAAAAGGATGCGGCTTCATGTTGGCTGCCCGGGCGCGATGATCCGATTTTCGAGTCTTGCGGGCCTGTGCTGTGCCCCCGAGGGAAGCGGGCGGGGCGCCAATCGGCGTGCGGCCGGGCCCGGACGACATCGTTGCCGCTTGCGAAGGTGACGCGCGATGTGGTCGAAATGAAGATATGCACTCGCAGCCTGACTCAACCAACCAGCCTCCGGCGCCGAGGCCCGCCGCCTCGACATCGAGATCGACTTCGCCAGGGGCGGACGCTTTCCTTGTCCCAACTGCGGCAAGGGCGACTGCCCGGTGCACGACACGACGAAGCAGACGTGGCGGCACCTCGACTTCTTCCAGCACCAGGCGTTCCTGCACGCACGCGTGGCCCGCATCACGGAAGATCTACAAGCAGCCGAGCTGGGACTGGGGCGCCATCTATCTCCACCGCTGGTACAGCTGGGCCATCCGATCGCGCCTCGAACCCATCGAGGACGCCGCGCGCACCGTCATGAAGCACCGCGACGGCATCCTCGCCTGGTTCGACAGCCACATCGCCAACGGCCTCATCGGGGGCATCAACAACCTCGTCCAGGCCGCCAACGCCAAAGCGCGAGGCTACCGCTCCACCCGCACGCTGAAGGCCATCACCTACCTCATTGCTGGCAAGCTCGACCTCAGGCTACCCACATGAAGGAGCGGGGAGCCCGAATGTTACATGCCCGTTGCGTACGGCATCAATTCCTGCTGGACCTCAGCCTGCTTCGGCACGTGCGCCCAATCTGCCGTCATGGCGCCGTTCGGCCGAATGCCAATGAGAATCGAGTTCTTGTGACTAATCTCTGCGCTCATCGCCTCCGCCTTTCATAATCCTGAAGTAGTGCTCGGCGTGCTGGTAGCAGTTCTCCATCTCGACCGCGTCCCCGGAGAGCTGCGCGTCGCGCGCGCGCGCCAGGTATCTCTCGTAGTGCAGCCTCGCATTACCCGCACCGTTTTGCGCCCGACGCGCCGCCTGCGGCCGTTGCGGGCCGTTCCTTCGTCTCAAGTTCGGATTCATCCTGTGCCCTTTTCCATGACGCGCGCCCGGGCTCTCCAAAGAACCGCATCGCCGTCATTGCAACGAAACTGCAGCGTGGCTGTGTGGTGAGTGAGGGTGGGCGCCAGCCCTTTCGGGAATGGCGGGGCAAGCGCCCCGCATGACGCGCACCTGTTAGGTAAGCATCCTATTCAGATTCGCAAGCTCGCCCGTCGCAGCACCTCGAGCCGTGCTTCGTCCCCTGCTCCTCGTCGGAGAAGATCGCGACAACGTCACGACGCTCTTCCAGCACGCGACAGCTCCCGTCCACCCTTTCGGTACAATTCCAACGGCACTCCGTCCCGCACTGCGGTGCTTCGGCTGTTCGAGCCCCGCTACCTTGCGGCCATTGATCTGGGCTGGATGCCCTGGAAAAGGCCCTCACCGCGCTGAACACCGCCCCGCGCTTCGAGGTGCAGAAGCTATCGATCGACAGCTGCGCGATCGCGGCCGAATGCGGGCGAGCATCGGCGTGCTGGAGAGCGTGCGCTCCAGCGCGCGCTTCGCCGCGCTCGCCTCGCATCGCGAGGCGCTGCCCCTGGTGCTCGATCCCGGTTGCAGCCGGTACAACGATCCCGCCCGGGGCCACGGCTTTGACGACATGTTCCGAGGCTTTGGCCAACCACAACGGCGTCCTTCCTTCGATTCCGCTCCGGCGACGCCGCCGTGCTCATCGACGCTGCGAGCCCGAACCTTATCAAGCGCGTGAAAAAGAAGGCCCCTCCTGCAAGGCTTTCTCGCCAGTGTGGAGTGCGCGCCATGATCGCGACGGGCCTCTCCCCCTCCGCGAAGCTACGCGCATTGCCTTGATCGCGCCACCGCGCTAAGGAGTGTCTCCCGAGTTCGGAACAAAGCACCAACTGGACCGCGCATGTCGGAACTTTCGGGAGAAGATGTAAAACTGAAGCGTGAACGGACGACATAAGTCCCTGAAAACGCTTCCCAAAGGGCCCGTAGCTCAGCGGTAGAGCATCTGACTTTTAATCAGGTGGTCGTTGGTTCGATCCCAACCGGGCTCACCAAGCAAATCAATAATTTACGCGCATCTGGCATCAGCTCCAAACTAGCCTGTGCACACGCTGTGCACACTCCAGGCAGGATTTCTGCGGCTGCTCATCGAGAGCACCGCCGCGCGTGCTGCGCTGCTGCTTGGCGGCCCTTGCGTCCCAAGTCCTCTCCTGGGCACCAGCCGCATTGAAGGTGCTGTAGCGTCAAGAACTTGCGGCGTTGCGGGGCTTTCTGCCTCTCCTGCAGGTACACAGGAGAGGTACACACGTGATCATCACCATGTCCCGTCCCTGGCGCAACCCGGCAACGGCCGTCCTCTACTACCGCCGCCGTCTGCCCGCTGATCTGAAGGACGCGCTTTCGGGTCAGCAGGTCACGGTCGATGTAGCCGGGGAGCACGGCACCGTCAGGCTCGTCCCGATTTTCAAGGTGTCGTTGCGGACGAAGGACGCTACGGAGGCCCGCCTACGCCATGCGTCTGTTCAAACGCAGCTTGAGCAACGCTGGGCGGCTGCCAGAACTGGCGCGGTCTCGCTCTCCCACAGGGACATCCACGCCCTCGCTGGCGTCTGGTATCGCGACCTGGTGGCCACCAATGAAGCTGAGCCAGGCGAGGCGGAAGCGTGGGCCATCTACCAGGACCTGTTGGGCGAGGGGCTCGCCCACTTTGATCCCGACAGCGACGGCATCGAGCGGGAGCCCTACGACCCAAAACAAGGAGCACGGCTCCTGGGTCGGCACTTCAACGTCGATACCTTCCTTGCCGCGCGGGGCCTCATCGTTGATCAGCCGTCGCGGACGAAACTCGTCGAGCAAAATCGCGGCGGCACTTGTGCAGGGCGCCGAGACCCTAAAGCGGCGCGCCGACGGGGACTACGGTCCCGACGAGATGGCAAAGCGTTTCCCCGTGTGGAGAAGGGACCGCGCCGACCCCGCGTCGGGATGTGTAAAGCTGACCTTCCTGCTCGACGGCTGGGCCAAGGAAAGCAGACCGGCGCGATCCACGCTCGATCTCTGGTGGTCCTATATGGCCCGGTTTGTGGAGTACATCGGGCGGGACGACGCCCTGTCTGTCCAACGTTCCGACATCGTGAGCTGGAAGCAGCATCTCGTCGAGCTGGGCAACACCACAAAGACGATCAATGACAGCAAGCTCGCGGCCTTGCGGGCAGCGTTTCGATCGGGCGTTGACAACGACTTGCTACCAGCAAACCCCGCCGCTGGGGTATTCGTGCGGCACAGGAAGCGGGCGGGCGAGACGATGCTCGGCTTCGAGCGGGGCGAGGCAGCGACCATCCTGAAGGCCGCCGCTGAAGCGAGCGACCCCGTCCGCCGGTGGGTACCGCTCCTTTGTGCCCAGTCAGGCGCTCGCGTGTCGGAGGTTTACCAGCTTCGGGGGGAGGATATCCAGTCCGAGGACGGCATCCCATACATGCACTTCAGGCCGGAAGCGGGCGCGCTAAAGAACGCGGCTTCGGAGCGCAAAGTACCACTGCACCCACACGTCATTGCGGCGGGCTTCGTCGAGTTCGCGAAGCGGAGCGGGCGCGGGCCTTTGTTCTACGAAACGCAAAGCGGCGGAGGGGCGGCAAGAGGCCCCCGCCGAAGATCGTCGCGAAGCACGTTGCGCGGTGGGTCCACACGCTCGGGATCGAGGTGGGCCGCCGTCATAGAAAGGACCCCAACCACGCTTGGCGTCACCTGTTCCGCACTCTTGCCAGGGACGCCGGGGTTGCGGAGAGCGTGGTCAATGCGATCCAAGGCCACGCAGCCGCTACAGTCGGCCAGAGCTACGGCGAGACCCTGCTCAGCACAGCGGCTCGCGCCATTGGGAGTATTCCGCTTCCGGGTGTGTCTGAAGAATGCGGGCTGTGACGTTCCCAACCCGACCTGAGCAAGACCACTTCTTTGTGCCGGAGCGGCGGGCGCGGACGCGCGCTGCTCACGGTGCCGTGGCGCTCGTACGCCAGCGGCTCGCTGATTGGGAGCGTGAAACCGGCGCTCGGTGGCGGCGCCGTCGCCCGGCCGATCAGGCGGCCCACGAGCGCGTGGTCGAGGCCCTCGTCTGCGAGGCGGCGCGGCGCGACCTCGTGTGCCCCGGGAGCGCCGTAGCCGTCAGCCTCGGCAACCAGCGCAGAACCCGCCATGTGCCCTCCCCGTACGCCCCCATGCGGGACCTGCTAACGGCCCTTGGCGGCGGTGCCATCGGCTTCCTTGACGTGGTGTGGGGCACGCGACCCGACGAAGGGCGCGGGCGGATGACCACGTTCGCCGCCACGCCCCGCCTGAAGGAATTGACGACGGGGCTCACTCTTGCCGACTTCGGCCGCCGCGCAGGGGGCGAGCCAATCGTCCTTCGGAACACCCGAGACCCCGTGGCGCGGCATGGGGGCGGGAGGTAGCGACCTTCCTGGAGACGTGGACCGAGACGGGAGCCGAGCTTGGCGAGCTGGTAAGCTACCGAAGCAACGCTACCGCCGACCGGCTGCGCGCCGAGATGGACCAGATCAACGCCGCGCTCGACGACGCCAACCTCGCCCTCGACCCCGGCGGCGCGTTCGCGCACAGAATTGCTGATGGCTTTGCGACGCCAATTTTTCAGAGAAGGCTTCCAATCGCACTGCAGAGGTCAGGGTCGACAAACCCGGGGCGGTTCAATGTTCTGGCGGGGTTCACTCGGCAATGGAACGTCCGCGCCGGAGTGCCGTCCAGTTGGGTGCCCGTCAGCAGGGAGACGCTTGCGGAGTTCAAAACGCGGCGGTCTGTCCGGTCGGGCCAAAGCGCCCTCGGCAGAGTTGGAACTCGTGGCCTGACAGTCGATCTGTCGCCGTCCACACCGGGCTCGCCTGCCCAGCGGTCACTGCATCTTCAACAGCGCCTCGGCCGGCACATAGCCCAGCCGCTCTCCATCCCGAGCGATGGCGGCCCAGCCGGCCTCGAACTCGGTTATCCGCAAGCGGGCCGGCTGACATATGTCGGCACCCTGCGTCCGCGTCGGCCTCGTCTTCGCTGAACTCGTAGCATCAAGGGGCCCCGTCGGAGAATTCATTTTTCTAACGGAACCCCTTGAAAGTGGCCTGGACTTTAACGAACTCTTTGTGTACTGGATGCACAACCAAGACAACTTGTGTACTCAGTACACACGGCCGGAGCCCCGGAATGCCCGAGATACTGCCCCGGCCGGAGTCAAACCAAGAACGTACGCGTATGCATGTATCCCGACCACGTCCCGGCGCACTTCCATGTCTACGACCGCGGCACCAAGCTCGCGGCCTGGGTCCCCCTGTCCACGCTCATCCCGGACCCCAAGAGGAGCAAGATCCCGGTAGTCCAGGGCAGACCTCAAAGAAGTGCTCGAGTGGGGCCGCCGCCAACAGACAGATGCTTGAACAGAGATGGAGAGACCTCCGTGCCGCTCATAGGTGACATCAACGTCGGACC
>CAWIXS010000039.1:0-72458 GCA_963840075.1 uncultured Alphaproteobacteria bacterium
ATGGTGCCGCCGGCTGCGTAGCCATTTGGCTGGTCGAAGCGCTGGCGGCTACACGGGGCCGAAGGACCAGGACGGCCGATCAGCGTGAGAGGATGGCGAGAGGTCGCGTCGCTGGACCCTTTGCCTCGTAGCCTTGCGCGATCAGGCGACCCTGCGCGGCGTCAGCCGCGAGAGCGAGTCGCGTCTCCTTGTTGAGAATTGGCCAATGGAGCCAGGTCAGCTCGAGTGAGCCCGGCGCAATCTGCATTGCAGCTAGGCGCCTCGCGTTCTCGAACGCGCTGTGGTGCCCTGGGTACCACTCCAGCGTCTGCCACTCGTTCGCCGTGCAGGCCGACTTGAGCAGAACCCGCGCTGCCGTCTCGCGGCGCTCAATAATGCAGGCCTCGCTCGCCCGCACACCGGCGAGGGTGTAGATCGCAGGGGTGCAGATCGGCGTCGCCTCCAGCAGGCGACGAGCCGCAGCGAAGTCGGGCGCCTCTTCGAATACACGCCGCAGCAGATGGATCGGCTGCACGTGGTGCGAGCGCCAGACGTCCGGCTTGCTCAAGAGCCAGTCGATGGCACGGATGCCCGCTCCCTTCCTTATGGTCGGTTGATTGATCGCGGCCGCGAACCGCGCGGGCGCCATCGCCTGCAGGACGCCGGTAAAGCCTGGCCAGGTCAGAGAGACCCAGGGGCCAAAGGCGCTCGCGATCCGCGCCGCAACGATGTGCCGGCCAAGACCGTTCACGTTCCAGTCGAGCGCACGCAGGAGCCGTGCGCTGGTACCCTCCATGCCCGGCTTCGCGGCGGTCGTGCATCCCCATTCGTAGTGGACATTGAGAAAATACGCGCCTGGGCGCGTGCTGAGGTTTGCGAGTTGATCGAGCTCCGGCAGATAGGGGGAATGCTGCGCGCTGAGCCAGCGGCGGGAAATGGCGTCGGCCAGTCGCAGCCCGAACATGGGAACGCCGGCGGTCGCGGCATCGAGCATCGCGTAGGCGCGTTCACGGCCGGCGAGATGCGCTGTTTCGGTCGCAAAGGCAGGGCCGACATCGAAGACGGGGATCTCCGGCAAGTCTTCGTGTCTTTCTGCAGCTGCCTGCTGTGCGTGGCCCACGGGCCCGTCCTCGCTTGTCTGCACATACAGCCTGAACGTGGTGACAACTACGGCATTGCGCAAGCCGAGCAGGTCGGAAGCGCGCTCACGGTTTCCCGAGTAGGACATCAGTAATACGCCCAATCCCGCGTTCCACGCGCCTCCGCGCGCTGGATGCGCCTGGTCATTGAATGGTCCGAGCTGGCTGGTTGATACTATGGCTATGGTGCACATCGCTCCGACCGACGCTGTCGAGCAATTCGTGTTCGGCTGCGCCGTTGGGAAGTCCAGGCTGCCGGTCGATCTTAACCGGGAGGGACGCGGAGCGATTTGAGGATTTGTGGGCTCTGCACCCGGCGGTATTCTACGCGGAACAGTTCCCCTCGGTCGGCTGCTCCATCAAGTGGAAGGCCGCATAGCGCCAGCGCATTGCTTGGGAAACCTGGTGCAGGGCAAGCACATCCTGATCACAGGCGCCACCAGCGGCATCGGCCTGGCGGCCGCGCAGGCTCTGGCCGCGCTCTGCGCCAACGTGGCCATCGTCGGCCGCAACGAGACGAGAACGCGCGTGGCGGCGGCGGCGATCGGTGCGGCAGCCAAGGCGGTAACGGACACGACCTTCGTCGCCGACCTGTCATCGCAGGCCGCCGTGCGCAAGCTGGCCGCCGGGGTGCTGGCGCGCGGTCCAAGGCTCGATGTGCTGGTCAACAACGCCGGCGCCATGTACGGCACGCGGCAGCTGAGCCAGGACGGCATCGAGCTGACCTGGGCGGTCAACCACCTGGCGCCTTTCCTGCTGACCACGTTGCTGCTCGATCGCCTGAAGGCGAGCGTGCCCGCTCGCATCATCACCACGGCCTCCGGCGCGCATCAGGGTGCCCGTGTCCCCTTCGACGATATCAATGCCGAGCGCAGCTATCGCAGCTTCGGACGCTACGGCGAGACCAAGCTCGCCAACATCCTGTTCACCGCCGAGCTCGCCCGCCGTCTCCAAGGCACGGGCATCACAGCCAACTGCTACCATCCCGGGCTGGTGGCCACGGGATTCAATCGTGGCAATGGGTTGCTCAACGACATCGGCATGACTGCCCTAAACCTCATGGCGCGCGCGCCCGATGTCGGCGCCGACACGCTGGTGTGGCTCGCGACGTCGGGAGACGTTGCCAACGTGAGCGGCAAATACTTCTTCGACCGGCAGCAAAGGCAGCCGAGCCGGGAAGCCCAGGACATGCAGGCGGCGCGGCGCCTGTGGGAGCTCAGCGAGCGACAGTGTGGGCTATGATGCGGCTGCAACCGTCAGCTCCTCGGCGGTCGCGGCAGGAAGGTGGGCCTTCCAAAGCGCCAACGCCGCTCTGCCCGAGTCGGAGAGCGCGTAGAGGCCGCGCTCCACTCTGACGAACCAGCCATAGACGTTGCGCAGCAGGATCTTCGCTGCATCGGGCGCGTCATTCTTGAGATCGCGCGGCCGCGCCGGCGCGCGCGACAGCGCCGCCGCGCAGGCCAGCGCCCGCTGCCGATAGGCCGTCATGATCGGCTGGCGCGTGCTGCCGCCGATGGCGGGATCGCCGTGTCGCCGCCGGTGCTCCTCGACGATGCGGAACCGCCGCTTGGCGTCGCGCCGTGGACGCCACGGCACCGACCCGACCAGCACATCCACCTTGCCTCTGGCCGACACGCAGAGCAGGCCGAGGCCGAGCAGGCGGCAGAGCTTGCGCACGCGCGGATCGTGCTCGCGGCCGCGACCGCGTCGCGAGGCACGCACCGCAAGCCAGACCTCGTCGCACGCAGCGGTGCGATCCACGGCCTGCAGGACGAGATCGAGGGTGAAGCTGAGTTTCAGCTCCCCGATCACGACGGCGGCGGGCTCCTTGCCGTCGAGCGCGACCAGGTCGCAGCCGCATACCTCACCTTTAACCTCGAAGCCGAGGTCCTCGAGGAAGCGCTTGACCGGCTGATAGAGGGTCGATTCCAAGGGTATTGCCAGCTCAGACAGTGACGATCAGCGCCTAGCCGTGATTCGGTCTGGTGTCGAGGAAAGCATCGCCCAGCTCTGATCAGATCGATTGGCCCATTCATGTGTCCGCCTCCTCGAGCCGCCCCCTTGCTCTCCTCGACGCACAGAAGGCCTAACGCAATGGCGATCAGGCTCGATCTTGCGGCCCGAGTCTGTCCGTTCGTGAACCCATGCACGCCCCACCCGAATCGATCGCGCGCGGCGGTCGCGGCGCTTGCCGGCTACTTTGCGGGAGCGTGCCATAGCGGACCGCACTTCCGTCGATCTGCGCTAACGAATGCAGAGCTGCGCCCAGGGACCGACGATCTTGCGCTCCGAGCTTCCCAAGCATAGATCCTCGCAGTGAGCGAGACACAGCTTTAGCGACCGTTAGGCAAGCGAACAGGTTACTACATGGGAAAGGGTCGAGATCGGGGGCCGAGACGCCGCGGCTTTGACGATGACTTTTACGCGCCATCTCCAGCGCGCGAGGAGCGGCCGCAGCGGTCATTCCAACGAGCGCCGCGGGAGAATCCCGCCCCCAGCGGCCCGGCCACCGATGCCGTCGTCAAGTGGTTCGCTCCCGACAAGGGCTTCGGGTTCGTTGAGCTGGCTGACGGTTCCGGCGACGCATTTCTGCACGTTGCCGTGCTGCAAGCGGCCGGACACGAAGCAGTCGATCCGGAAACCAAGCTGAGCGTGCAGGTCGGACAGGGGCAGAAGGGCCGTCAGGTCACGGCGGTTCTTTCGGTCGAGGCGAGTGCCGGTGGGGCGTCGCGCCCGCCCGCGCGGCCCTCACCGCGCCCGTCTTCCGACCGCCGCGGGCTCCCCGATCCGGCGACCGCCGTCGAGATCGAAGGCACCGTTAAGTGGTTCAATCCCGAGAAGGGGTTTGGCTTCGCGGTATGCGACGATGGAGGAAAGGATGTGTTCGTGCACATCTCCGTGGTCGAGCGTGCCGGGCTGGGCGGTTTGGACGAGGGCCAGCGGCTTGCGATGAAGGTGGTGAGGACCCAAAAGGGCCGCGAAGCTACCGCCCTTACCTTGCGCAACTAGCCGCGAGCGATTGAGGATGCGTTTTGCGCCGTCGATACGCTCGCGGATCTCTGGCAGCGTGGAGATCGGCAAGGACCATGACGGCATGGATTTGATTTGACGGCTCCCGTCAGGTCCACCCTCGGAAGCACTACTCGGCTTCGGCCGGTGCTCGTCAGCACGCCCCTGCTCGGCGCCTGTGAGACCGGTGTCTCCGTGTCTTATTTCTCTGAGAACGGCCATTTCCTCGCGCGCGTAGAAGGGCCGGTCAGTTTCCGGCGAAGAGGCCGGCCGTGCGGTAGGCCCGAGATCGGCCAGCGGTCCTGCCACCCGTGGGGCTCAGGCGCTGGCGGCCGATCTATCAGATTAGTTACCGGACCATGAGAACAAGCGGGCAACTGGTGTGTCAAATCTGTGCCAATTCTTGGCACAGATTCGCGTCCCGTTCCCGTTTTAGGGGTGGCACACAAGGGAGTGCGCCACCGACTAACCGCTGATTTTGCTTAGGAAAACTGGTGCTGCCGGTGTGGATTGAACACACGACCTCTCCCTTACCAAGGGAGTGCTCTACCACTGAGCTACGGCAGCAAGGGTTGCCCCATTCGCGCCTTCTGACGTCGCTGAAGGCCGCAAGTCCGGGCGCTGGCTAGGGTCTAGACCATCGCTCCGGTGCGCGCAACAGTCCGCCGCCCAGCGGCTCCGGTGTGGAAGCAACCACAGCTCCGGGCAAATCTTGCACGCTCGGGGCGACACACGTAAGCTGTCCGGCAAATGCCAGTAGACCCAACGGCGCGACCGCGCATGACCGGTGGTGAGAGGGTGTCGGCGCAACGGCGCCAGGCGCGGTTGGCTGCCGAGCTGCGGGCGAACCTCGGCAAGCGCAAGCAGCAGGCCCGGCGTCGCGCCCGGCGCAAAGCGGCCGCGGGCTCGGCGGCGGAGCGAGCCGACGCCGCCGGGCGCGCCCGAGGGTGCGGGGGAGCCGGAGGGAGGGCCCGCCTGAAGCCTGCCTTGAGCTGAACCGGAGCAACAACGGACGGGGCCTTCCATGGATCGTATCAGCGTCGTCGGCGGCAAGCCTCTCAACGGCACGATCTCCATCTCCGGAGCAAAGAATGCGGCACTGCCGCTGATGATCGCAAGCCTCCTCACGCCCGACCGGCTGACCCTGAAAAACGTGCCGAGCCTTGCCGATGTCGCCCTCCTGGGGCGCATCCTGCGCAACCACGGCGTCGATCTCACCATCGACGGCAAGCGCGGCAACCCCTCGCCGCATCTGGGCGAGACGTTCCATCTCACCGCGCGCGACATCGTCGACACCACGGCCCCCTACGAGCTGGTGAGCTGCATGCGCGCGAGCTTCTGGGTGCTGGGCCCGCTGGTCGCGCGCTGCGGCGAGGCGCGCGTCTCCATGCCCGGCGGCTGCGCCATCGGCACTCGTCCAATCGACCTGCACCTCACGGGCCTCAAGGCGCTCGGCGCCGAGATCGACATCGACGGCGGCTATGTGGTGGCCAGGGCCCCGCGCGGCCTCAGGGGCGCGCGCGTGACCTTCCCCAAGGTCTCCGTCGGCGCCACGCATACCGTGCTCATGGCGGCCACGCTCGCCAGGGGCGAGACCGTGATCGAGAATGCCGCGCGCGAGCCCGAGATCGGCGATGTCGCGGAGTGCCTCGCCAAGATGGGCGCCAGGATCGAGGGCGTGGGCACCGCGACCATGCGCATCCAGGGCACCGACCGCCTCGAAGGCGCGGTGCACACCGTCCTGCCCGACCGCATCGAGACCGGCACCTACGCCTTCGCCGTAGCTGCGGCCGGCGGCGAGGTGGAGCTCAAGGGCGCCCGCAAGAGCCTGCTCGAGACCGCCTTCGACGCGCTGGAGCAGGCCGGCGTCGCCGTCACCGAGACGGAGAGCGGCGTGCGCGTGGCCCGCAACGGCGGGTCGCTGCAGCCGATCACGGTGGAGACGCAACCCTACCCGGGCTTCCCGACCGACCTGCAGGCGCAGCTGATGGCGCTGATGACCAAGGCCGAGGGCACCAGCGTGATCCGCGAGACCATCTTCGAGAACCGCTTCATGCACGTGCAGGAGCTGGCCCGGCTCGGGGCCGACATCCAACTGCAGGGCGACACGGCCACCGTGCGCGGCGTCAAGGCCCTGCGCGGAGCGCAGGTGATGGCGACCGACCTCAGGGCCTCCGTCTCGCTCGTCATCGCCGGGCTGATGGCAGACGGCCAGACCACCATCAACCGCGTTTACCATCTCGATCGCGGCTTCGAGCGGCTGGAGCAGAAGCTCGCCGGCTGCGGCGCCTCCATCGAGCGGATTGTCAGCGGCTAGGATTGGTGTCAGACCTCCGGGTCTGACGCCTTTGCTCCAAGGGAAGGTGGCTGCCATGGTGTCAGACCCGGAGGGTCTGCACCACCCAGGACACGCGTACCCATGCCCGACTTGAAGCTCATTGCCCTCGATGCGGAGGACCTCGCGGTCATCTCGGCGCATTTGCAGGATGCGGTGCTGAAGGTCGGCGACATGGTCTACCGCCCGCGCGAGAAGCGGTTTGCGGCCGTGGCCAACCGCTTCGACTGGGTCGAGGCCCTGAGCAGCGACGCTGCCAGGGAGAAGCACTACGCCCGGCGCCAGACCGCGCTGCGCTTCGAGCGCGTCCTGGGCGCCCAGGTGCACGGCCTCGACCTCGGCAACAAGGGGGCGGTGGTCTCCCTCCTGGCGGTCTCCTTCGAGCCCGGCGAGGCTCCGGAGGGCCACGTCACCCTGCAGTTTGCCGACGGTGGCGCCATCAGGCTGCACGTGGAGTGCATCGAGACGGAGCTGCGCGACCTCGGACCGGTGTGGGAGGCGAGGTCGAGGCCCACGCATCCGGACGACCCGTCCAAGGCCCGGGGATCCTGACGGCAGAGCAGCAGAGCAAGTGCGGAGCATCGATGCCTGTCCATCTGAAGACCAGCGACCCCGGCTTTGAGCGCGCCTTTGCGGCGTTCCTGGCCGCCAAGCGCGAGACGGCACCCGATGTCGACGCCGCGGTGCGCGAGATCGTCGCCGCCGTGCGCCGCGACGGCGATGAGGCGCTCGCCGCCTATACCCGCCGCTTCGACGGCTTCAACCCCGCCGAGGCCGGCCTCACCGTCCGCGCAGCCGACATCGTCGCCGCCGTCGCCGCCTGCGACCCGCAGGCGCTGGCGGCGCTGGAGCTCGCAAAGAGCCGCATCGAGAGCCACCAAATGCGCCAGCGGCCCAGCGACGAGCGCTACACCGACGCGCTGGGCGTCGAGCTCGGCTGGCGCTGGACGGCGGTGGAATCGGTCGGCCTCTACGTGCCCGGCGGGCTGGCGAGCTACCCCAGCTCCGTCCTCATGAACGCCGTGCCCGCCAAGGTGGCGGGCGTCCCGCGCGTGGTGATGGCCGTGCCCTCGCCGGACGGCCGCATCAATCCGCTGGTGCTGGCCGCCGCGCATCTGGCGGGCGTGTCGGAGATCTACCGCATCGGCGGCGCCCAGGCGATCGCCGCCCTCGCCTACGGCACCGCGACCATCGCGCCGGTCGCCAAGATCGTGGGCCCCGGCAACGCCTACGTGGCGGCGGCGAAGCGGCAGGTATTCGGGACGGTGGGCATCGATTCCATCGCCGGCCCCTCCGAGGTGCTGGTGATCGCCGACAAGGACAACGACCCGGAGTGGATCGCCGCCGACCTGCTGGCCCAGGCCGAGCACGACGCCGCGGCACAGGCCATCGTCATGACCGACGACGCCGGCTTTGCCGAGGCCGTCACGGCGGCGGTGGCGCGCCAGCTGCGCGAGCTGCCGCGCGGCAACATCGCCGCAGCCAGCTGGGAGGCGTTCGGCGCCGTCATCGTCCTCGGCACGCTCGATGAGGCACCCGCCCTGGCAGACCGCATCGCCGCCGAGCATCTCGAGATCGTCACGGTGGACCCGGACCGGCTGGCGGCGCGCATCCGCAATGCGGGGGCGATCTTCCTCGGCCCCCACACGCCGGAGGTCATCGGCGACTATGTGGCGGGCTCCAACCACGTGCTGCCGACAGCGCGCAGCGCCCGCTTCTCCTCGGGCCTCGGCGTCACCGACTTCATGAAGCGCACCTCCATCCTGAGGCTCGACGCGGCGGCGCTGGCCCGGCTGGCGCCGGCGGCGGCAACGCTGGCGCGCGCGGAGGGCCTCGAGGCGCACCGCCGGTCTGTCACGGTGCGCTCGGGCCCGAGCACTGGCCCGAGCACTGGCCCGCACGGCGCGGAGACCTGAGGCGGCCGCGCCATGTTCGACCCCCCCGTCGATCCCAGCTCCAAGGCCCGCCTCGTCGCCATCACCCTCGACGAGGCCTCCATCGGCCGTGCCAGCGGCAACACCGAGCACGAGCGCGAGGTGGCGATCTACGACATCCTGGAGAGCAACAAGTTCGAGCTGGAGGGCCGCGACGGCGGCCCCTACGTGCTCAGCCTCGGCCTGGTCGAGGACCGCCTGGTGTTCGCCGTGGCCCAGGACGGAACCGACGATACCTTCACGATCGTGCTCTCGCTCACGCCGCTGCGGCGCCTCATCAAGGACTACTTCATCGTCTGCGAGAGCTACTACGAGGCGATCCGCACTGCGCCGCCCTCGCGCATCCAGTCGATCGACATGGGCCGCAAGGCGCTGCACGACGAGGGCAGCCGCATATTGCTGGAGCGGCTCAAGGGCAAGATCAGCGTCGACGGCGACACGGCGCGGCGCCTGTTCACACTCATCTGCGCCCTGCACTGGAAAGGATGAGAGGTGCCGCGCGTGGGGGGCCGGGACCTGCCGGGCGCGGTGCTTTTCGTCTGCACCATGAACTCCGTGCGCTCGCCCATGGCGGCGGCGATCCTGCGCCATCTGGCGGGTCGGCGCATCTATGTGGAGTCGGCCGGCGTGAAGGCGGGCGGGCCCGATCGGTTCGCGATCGTTGTCATGGACGAGATCGGCATCGACATCGCCGGCCACAAGCCCGGCACGCTCGAGGAGCTGCACGACACCTCCTTCGACCTGATCGTCACCCTGTCGCCGGAGGCGCACCATCAGGCGCTGGAGCTGACGCGCACCATGGCGGTGGATGTGGAGTACTGGCCCACCTTCGACGCCACCATGATGATCGGGCACGTGAGCCGCGAGCAGGTCCTCCACGCCTACCGGGGCGTGCGCGATCAGCTGTTCCGGCGCATCAAGCGGCGCTTCGGGCTCGCGGGCGGCCCCTCGGTGTGAAGGCGTCAGACCCTCCGGGTCTGACGCCGTCGCTCAGTCGTAGTACCGATACCGCCGGTTCGGCCGGTAATCCCGGTAGTCCCTGTAGTCCCTGTAGTCCCGGTATGTCCTCTCGCTTCTGTAGTACCGCCGATCCCGATACCCCGAATATCCTCGGCATTCCGCGCGGTATCTGCTGCAGTTGCCGAGCCCCCTTTCGCCCAGCGAGCCCTTGTAGAGGCACGCGCGCCGCAACACGTCGCAGTAGCCGCCCCGTCTGTACAGGATCTGCTCGATGGCAGAGCTCGTGAGACCCGTCGGGCCGCGGATCGCATCGCCGCTCAGCGGGGCCGCCGATGCGGCGGGGACCATCGAGAGAACGACGCCGGCGGCGATCAGGCTGCCCGCAAGAAGTCCGGCAAAACGTCCAAGAACCATGGTGAGCATGGGTCCTCCAATCGTAAATGTTCAATCGTCGCGCCGACACATCTGTGTCGGCAGCATTAGCCCCGGCGTGAGTATGGGCGGGATATTATCGGACACCTGACGAGGCCGGAAGCGGGCACTTGTGCTCCTTCCGTAGCAAACAGCGGGCCGCGCGCGTCGCGCCCATCGTGTGAATTGGGCAGGGTGGATCGCCGCATGCGACGCGACCGGGGAGGGCCGCGCCGGCGTCAGGGCGCGGCTCTCTCCTCGTCCGCCACCGGGTTCGACAGCACGCCGATGCCCTCCACCTCGACGGCCACCACGTCGCCGGGGACCAGCCATTTCGGCGGATCGAAGCGGGCACCGGCGCCGTTGGGCGTGCCCGTGAGGATCACGTCGCCCGGCTCGAGCGCGGCGAAGGTCGAGAGGTAGCTGATCAGGAGGTCGAAGGGGAACAAGAGCCGGTCGGTGGTGTCGTTCTGACGCTCCTCGCCGTTGACGCGGGTCTTGAGCCGCAGCGGTCCCGCCGGCATCGCATCGGCGGTGACGATCCAGGGGCCGAGCGAGCCCGAGCTGTCGAAGTTCTTGCCCTGGGTGACGTTGAACTTGCCGTGCCGCGTCCATTCGCGCACGGTGCCTTCGTTGGCAATGGTATAGCCGAACACGTGGGCCATCGCCTGCTCGCGGGCAATGCGCCGCCCGCGCTTGCCGATCACCAGCGCGATCTCGCCCTCGTAGTCGAACTGCCTGGTCTCAGGCGGGCGCACGAGCGGCGCCCCATGCGCCACGAACGAGGCCGGAAAGCGCACGAACACGCTGGGGTATTTCGGCTGCTCGCTGCCGTCCTTGTACTCGGCATTGCGGTCGAGATAGTTGATCCCGACGCAGAGAATCTTGCCCGGCGCCGGAATCGGCCGCTCGACCTTGACGGTGTCGCGCGTGAAATCGGGCTTCTCCTGCGCGACGATGTCGCGCGCCCGGTCGAGGACCTCGTTGGCGATCAGGTCCTGCAGGGTCGGCGCGTCGCGTCCGAGGCGAACGCCCAGATCGACGATCCCGGCGTGCACGAGCGCGCCGTAGCTGGTGCGGCCGTCGCGCTTGAAGGTGATGAGCTTCATGGGTCCCTCCCTCCCTCCTTGTTGCAGCAACAGGATTGTGGTCAACTCCCCGGGTACGCAACAGCGAAATGGGATGCACCCGTCATCCCGGACGGAGCGATGGACGCCGAAGGCGGGCAGGGCTCCGATCCGGGACCTCGGGAGGGTCCGAACTCGTTGTGGCAGGTCCCGGGTAGCCTCGCCTGCGGCTCGGCTTCCGGGATGACGGGTGTGGGCAGCTACGCCGTCCGCTTCACCTCGATGCGGCTGGCCTTCGGCTCCACGGTGGCGGCGTCGGGCTTGGGGAGGCTCACCGTCAGCACGCCGTCCTTGAACGCGGCCGACACCTTGTCGGGCTCGACCTCGAAGGGCACGGTCGTGGTGCGCTGGAACGCGCCGTAGGACCGCTCGACGCGATGAAAGACGCGCTCCTCCTCGTCCTTCTTCTCCTCCTGCTCGGATTTCTTCTCGCCCTTGACGGTCAGCTGGTTGCCGGACAGCGAGACCTCGATGTCCTTCTCCTCGACCCCGGGCAGCTCGACGGTCACCGTCATGTCCTTGCCGGTCTCGCTCACGTTGATGCGCGGCGCCAGCGTGCCGCCTATGTTGCGGCCGAACCAGTCCTCGAACAGGCTGTCGAGCTGGGTTCTGAACCCGCGGAACGGATCGGGCTCGCGACCTCTGGAAAACGGTTTGTCGGACATCGGTGACCTCCATTGTTGCGGTGCCCGGAGAACGGGGCGAGACCCCCGCCTCCCGGCGCCGATTGGGAAACGCTGCGGTCCAGCGCGCAGGGGCTCGACCCCGTCGCGGCGGGCGCCACTCTGCCTCCCGGAGGGTACGCAATGCCGGCGGAGCTTTGCACCGCGTGGATTTATGTAGGTGCTCGGCAGCGGTTATGTAGGCGCGGGACGGGGTCAGACCCCTCGCGCGGACGTCTCCATATCACCTCGACCTCGGAGGCGAGGGGTCCGATCCCGCCCCGTCCTCCCCGTCCTCGCCATCGCCGGCGGGCTCGTCGCTCTTGCCTTGGTCCGGGATGGCGTAGGCGCCGCCGAGCCAGCGGGCGAGGTCGACATCGGCGCACCGGCGCGAGCAGAACGGGCGGTAGTCGGGCGCGCTCGGCCGACCGCAGATCGGGCATTTGCCGCGGGCGTTGCCGGAGGCCTCGGGGTCCATCCTACTCGGGGTCTGCCTGCCCCAGCTTGAGCCAGTTGAAATGGATCGGGAAGCCCTCGCCGGCCAGCATGTTGACGACCTCGGTGAGCGGCAGTCCGACGACGTTGGTGTAGGAGCCGTTGACCTTCTGCACGAAGCAGCCGGCCAGGCCCTGCACGGCATAGCCGCCGGCCTTCCCGCGCCATTCGCGCGAGGCGATGTAGGCCTCGATCTCCTCGTGCGTCAGGCGCTTGAAGCGGACGCGCGTGTCGACCATCCTGAGCCGCACGCGGTCGTCGGGCATCACGAGACAGATCGCGGTCAGCACGCGATGCGAGCGCCCCGACAGGAGGCGCAGGGCGGCCACCGCCTCCTCCACGAAGCGGGGCTTCACCAGGACGCGCCGCCCGACTGCCACGACGGTATCGGCGGCCAGCACATGGGCGTCGGCGATGTCCTTGTCGTTGGCGATGGCATCGCGCGCCTCGAGCGCCTTCGACCGCGCCAGCCGGGTTGCCAGGGCACGCGGCATCTCGCCCTTCTTCGGGGTCTCGTCGATGCTGGAGGGCCTCAGCGCGTCCGGCTCGATGCCGACCTGGGCCAGCAGCGTGAGCCGCCGCGGGGAGGCGCTGGCGAGCACCAGCTTCGGCTTGAGGCCGCTGCGGCGCGCGGCGGGCTTGGTGCGGGCGAGCTCGGCCCTGAGCGTCTCCCCGCGCGGGCTGTCCGTCCGGCTCAGCACGCCGAGCAATCCGCGCGTGGTTGTCATACCGCCCCGGCTCCAATCGCTGCATTCGCGCGGCACATTGTCCAGGACGGCGGGGAAAATCAAGGGCGCCGGGCGAGCGAGGGCCAGGAACGGCCCGGGCAAACAGCCACGGCACGGCGCCAGCGAGCAGCTGGCGTGGAGCACCGTCGCGCATTACGCGCGGCACCTGCACCTTTGCCGCTCGCTTCGGGATGAGCCGAAAGCGCAACGGTACTCCAACCCCTCCTTATGCAACCGCTTGCAGTGCATCGCATACCCCAAATGGGGTAGGCGCCTACAAGGCGGGCAGCGCGTGAGGATTGCGCTGCCGCTTGCGCAGCCAGACCGGGGTGGCCAGGATCTTGGCGATGAGCTCGGCCTGGCGGCCGACGCCGGTCTTCTCGAAGATGCGCTTCAGGTGCACGCGCGCCGTGTCGGTGACGATCCCGAGCTCCTTCGCCGCCTCCTCCACGGTCCGCCCCAGCACCAGCCGCTCGCACAGCCGGGCCTCGGCGAGGGTCAGGCCGAACAGGCGGCGCAGCAGCTCGGCGGGCGCCTCCTGCGGTTCCTCCGGGATGGTCACGAACACGACCGCCAGCGGCCGGTCGAGGCGCCCCAGGCCATAGCGCAGGTGATTGCCCCACAGGGTCGCCACCAGGGCCGGGAACGGCTCCGCAGGCGACAGGCGGGTAATGGCCAGGGCCTGCCCCGGCGCGATGCGGCCCGCCCTGGCCTCGGCGATGGCCTCCCAGATGGCGCGGCGAAGCGCGGCATTCTCGTCCCTGGCCTGGAGCGCCAGGGCGCCGTTGTGAAGCGACAGGCCGTCGCCCATGTCAATGATGCGCCGCGCCGTGGCATTGGCGTGCACGAGGCGGGCGTCGTCGTCGACCAGCAGGATGCCCATGCAGATGCCGTCGAGCGCCTCGAAGGCGATGCGATTGATGAGGTCGACACGCGCCAGGTGCTCGCTCAGCGCCACGGCCTGCTTGACGTGCGGGATCAGCGCGCCGAACGCCTCGACCTCGTGCTCCTTGAACCAGGTCGACTGCCGGCCGCGAAACAGGCCGTACATGATGAGCGTGCCGTCGTCCTCGGGAATGCTCACCACCAAGGAGTACTCGACGCCGGCAGGCAGCCAGGATGTCCCGGTACATTCTGGAGCCGTGCAGCTCGGCATCGCCGAAGGCGAGGCGGCAGGAGAACGGGCGGCTGGGAAACCGCCTGACCAGCTGGACGCGGGGATCGGTGTGCATCAGCTCGGAAAAGTGCTGCTCGAAGCGCGCGAGCGCGGCGCTCCGGCTCCCGTCGACGGCAGCGTAGCGGCTCTGGACGAACTCGTCGTAGCCGTAGAGCACGGAGAAGCTCAGCGCCTCCTCGTGCGGCTGCGTACGCACGATGTGCCCGCCATCGGCCGCGAAAGCGCGCGCCAGCTCCTCCAGGAAGGCCGGCCACTTGTCGGCGTCCGTGGCCGCGTCGTAGAGCCGGCGGATCGCCGGCAGGATGTCGGGCTGGCTGGTCCGCACGTTCCCGGCATTTTCGAGAGTTCTCGTTCACCCGCTCCCCCGGATTTCTGCGAACAGCCCGAAAACCTAGATCCTGACGCCGCCGCGGGCTGCCAGGAATGCGTCCTTCAGGACTTCGGCAAGATCGCGCCGCTCGCCGTCGGTGAGAAAGCGGGCAAACGCCAGCTCCCGGCCCTGCGAGACGACGCTCAGCGCCGTGCGCCCGTCGCGCCACTCGCGCAGGCTGACGCGTGCCCAGTAGGGGTTGCAGTCGAACCGCTCCTGCCGGCCGGAGGGATGCACGCGCGTCAGTGTGAAGCGCGCCGGCGTCAGCTCCACCGTCTCGTAGAGCCGTCCGGAGCGGTAGTTCAACCGGAAGGCGATGTAGACGATGAGCACATCGAGGCCGAAGAAACCGAACACCGGCCAGGCCCCCATCAGAAGGAAGACGATGCCGGTGATGAAGCTGGCTGCGCCCAGCGCCGCCATCAGGATCAGGAAGCCGGTGGGACCGAGCGACCGGTGCGGTGTCAGGAGCGCGCGGAAGGCCTCCGGCTCGGCTTGCGTTTGGTCGGCTTTTCCGTTCATGTCGGCCATCCTAGCAACCCCAGCGTCCCGCGCGAAGCCTCATGCCCAGAACCGTTCGACGCAGCCCGCCGAAGGCCCCTCGCCCGAGGCGCAAGCAGGCACGGCCGTCGCCCGAGCGCGTCGAGGCGATCTTCCGCCGCCTCGCGGCTGCCAATCCCGAGCCCAAGGGCGAGCTGGAGCACTCCGATCCCTACACCCTGCTGGTCGCCGTCGTGCTGTCCGCCCAGGCGACGGACGAGGGGGTCAACAAGGCGACGCGGGGGCTGTTCAAGGCGGCAGACACCCCGCGCAAGATGGTGGCGCTGGGCGAAGCGGCGGTGCAGGAGCACATCAAGACCATCGGTCTCTTCCGCAACAAGGCCAAGAACGTGATCGCGCTCTCCGAGCAGCTGCTCGCCGAGCACGGGGGCCGGGTGCCGCGCGAGCGCGACGCGCTGGAGGCGCTGCCGGGCGTCGGCCGCAAGACCGCCAATGTCGTGCTCAATATCGCCTTCGGCGAGCCGACGCTCGCCGTCGACACCCATGTGTTCCGGATGGCGCACCGGCTCGGGCTCGCCGCCGGCAAGACGCCGCACGAGGTCGAGCAGGGCCTCGTCGAGGTTATTCCGCAGCAGTACATGCGCCGCGCCCATCACTGGCTCATCCTGCACGGCCGCTATGTCTGCCAGGCGCGCAAGCCGCGTTGCGATGCCTGCGTCGTCTGCGATCTGTGCAATGCGCCAGACAAGTGGTTCGATTGCGGGCCGGCCAAGATCGCCGCAGCCGAGAGAGGACATCCATGACGGTCAGCAACGGCAGACAGGTCCTGAGCATCCCGGGCCCGACCAACATGCCCGACGAGGTGCTGGCGGCGATGCATCGCCCCGCCATGGACATCTACGCCGGCGAGATGGTCGGCATCACCGACAGCTGCATGGCGGACCTGAAAAAGGTCTTCCGCACGAAGGGGAACATCTACATCTACGCCGCCAACGGCCACGGCGGCTGGGAGGCGGCGGTCAGCAACGTGCTGACGCGCGGCGACGTGGTGCTGGCGCTGGAGAGCGGCCGCTTCGCCGTCGGCTGGGGCGAGATGGCGCGGATGCTGGGCGTCGAGCTGGAGGTCCTGCCGGGCGACTGGCGCCGGGCCGTCGACCCGGCGGCGCTGGAGGAGCGGCTGAAGCGCGACATGAGGCGTGATGGGGCGCACGCCATCAAGGCGGTCCTGGCGGTGCAGATCGATACCGCCTCGGGCGTGGTCAACGACATCCCCGCCATCCGCAAGGCGATGGATGCCGCCCGGCATCCCGCGCTGCTGATGGTGGATGCGGTGGCCTCGCTCGGCTGCATGCCGTTCGAGATGGATGCCTGGGGCGTCGACGTGGCGATGTCCGGCTCGCAGAAGGGGCTGATGACCCCGCCCGGCCTCGCCTTCGTCGCGGCAGGCGCGCGGGCGCGCAAGGTGCACGAGACGGCGGGCCTGCGCACGCTCTACTGGGACTGGACCTTCCGCGAGGGCGAGGTGCACTACCAGAAGTACTGCGGCACGCCGCCGGAGCATCTGCTGTTCGGCCTGCGCAAGGCCCTGGACCTGCTGCTCGCCGAGGGGCTCGAGGCCGCGGCGCGCCGCCACGCGCTGCTGGCCGAGGCGACGCGCGCGGCGGTGGCGAGATGGGCCGAGGGGCAGGTGCTGGCCTTCAACATCGCCAAGGAGGCCGAGCGCGCGAGCTCCGTGACCTGCGTCCTCATGCAGGGGCGCGATCCAGAGCCGCTGCGCGACTACTGCCGCGACAAGTGCGGCGTGGTGCTGGGCGTCGGCATCGGCGCGTTGGAAGGCAAGGCCTTCCGCATCGCCCACATGGGGCATGTCAACGCACCGATGGTGCTCGGCACGCTGGGCGCGGTGGAGATGGGGCTGATTGCGCTCGGCGTCCCGCATGGGGCGGGCGGCGTGCAGGCGGCGGTGGAGCATCTGGGGCGGGAGGTGGGGGCGTGAGGGCGCACGGGTATCAAATGAACGAGTCAGAACCTAAGCAGATTGTCTTCGCGGGCCCAACGCAACCATGGCAAAGTCCGCAATGCGCCGGAACCTGACAGACGCAGACCGGAGCAAGTGTGCCAACAGCGGTCCTGAATGTGCAAACTGACAAACCGAACCCAAATTCAGATGGCCCCAACGACAGCAAGCCAGAGGAAGGTGAGAGACAGCATTGTCAGCTGCATGTCGGCAATGACAATCCGCCTGCCGTGTTGCTCGAAGAATAGCTTGACGCCGGTATATCGCAGTGACAACGGCGTAAGCGCCGCGAACCCGAAGCCCAATGCATTGACGCAGAAGATGACGAGCGCAATGTACTGCGGGGAGCGCGGCGATCGAGCGTCCGGCAGCGCAAATGCGACAATAGCAGCGTACGTCATTACGAGCCCCGCGGCCACGGCTGCCGAAAGATACGTTTCTCGGACCCGCAGAAGACCTAGGCCATCCGCAGCCATTGCGACGATCACGGATCCGAGCAGTAGAGATGCGGGCAGACAAAAGTAGAGAACGTAAGAGAGGCGACCGAGTCCATTTGCCTGTAAGAGCGGCAGCAGCGCGAACCAGGATAGAAAGACCGTGCGGTATTCAATGGTCGAGGCAAGGCTGAAATGGACACGGGGCACTAACTCGCCACTCGTGTCGACGTGCGGCACGTAGGAAATCAGGAAGACGCTACCGATCGCGAACAGGAAAGCTACCAGGAGCAGTACGACAACGGTGTCGAGGGAACTCTCGGCGACGCCCGATCGGTCCCGCGCCAGGGTAACGACCAGCGTTATTCCAAAGAAGGCGAAGCTGGCAAGACCGCCCATGATTCCCAAGTGCATCTTCGCGGTGTCATAGAGGAGCCAGGGATAGCTACCGTGCGGAGCCGAAGCGCGCCGGCCCGCGACGAGCACCACCAACAACCCAATCGCCGCAGCAAGGAGGAAGCCCAGGACTGCCCACATCTTCTTCACCTTTGACGGAAAATTGCTGCGTTGTGGGGGCATTTCTGGTCAACGTCCGCACTGCCATTGCCCGAGGTTGAAGATACCCGCGAACATACGAACCTACTAGCGTCCTTCCCTTGTCATTCGTCGGTTGAGGGTCATGATTCACCGTGCAATGGGCGCGCGTCCGACAGCAAAGCGCTGAGAGCGGACGCGCGGTACTGCGGCTTAAGTGTTCGATCTGGCTGGGAGATCCTGCTTGGGCCATGCATCGGGGCGGGCGCTGCTATTTCTGCATGGCCCGCGGGGCGGGGCTCCTGACCGTCGCCAGAGCCCCAAAAAAGAGGGCGTTGGTGAGGACGACGGCGTGCAGCGCCAGCGCGCTGATCACGGCGTCGTCCCAGGGGACGCCGGCGCGGGTCGTCGCCGCCACCCAGGCGGCCTGGGACGGGCCGATGCCGGCGATGCCGTTGACGGGGAGTGCAAACGCCACGTTGCCGGCGGCCCCGCCCAGCATGGCGGCGGCGGGCGAGACCGTCGCCACCACGGCCTGGGCGACCAGGATGGCGGAGAGGCCGAACACCAGCCACAGCGCGAGGCTGAGGCCCACCGCGGTTAGCCCCGCGGCATGGCCGCCGATGGCCTCCAAGCCGGCGGTAAGCCGCGCCGCGGCATCGCCGATACGCGGCAGACGCGCCATGTGCCGCCGCAGCGCCAGACCGGCGACGGCGAGGCCGACAGGCGCGAGCCCCGAGCCCAGCGCAGCGAGGGCGAGCACGGCGCGCCCGGGGCCCGGCCACAGGTCGAGGGTGGCGGCGGCACCCAGGAAGATGGCGGCGACCGTGGCGAGGTCGAAGAGGCGCGCGATGAGGAGCACGCCCGCCGCATGCAGCAGGCCGTAGCCCAGGCGCCGCTTCATGAGCACGGGGTAGCTGAGCTCGCCCAGCCGCAGGGGCAGCACGAAGTTCCAGAAGTTGAGCTGGAAGGCGATGCGGACGAGCGCCGCACCCGGCAGGGCGAGCCGCCCCGTCATCATCACCGCGAAGCGCCACGCGCGCAGCCACTGCACCAGCGCAACGAGCGCGAAGGCGGCCAGCAGCGGCAGCGGGCTCGCCTCGGCGAGGAGGCGCGCGAGCGAGGCCACGATCTGCGGCGTCAGGAGGAACCAGAGGCAGACCGCGGTGACGCCGAGCGCGAGGCATACCGGCAAGAGGACGCGGACGGGGCCAGCCCCCTCGCGCCTACCCCTTCGTTCAAGATGCCCGCGCAGAGGCGAGGGGTCTGACCCCGCACTCATGGGCGCGGGCGGCCGAGGTGCTGCGCCACCAGGTTGCGCGCCTCCACCGGCCGCTGCGTGCGGCTGATGATCAGCTCGGCCAGCATCCCGAACAGGACGAGCTGCATGCCGACGATCACCGCCATGACACCGAACAGCAGGAGCGGCCGGCTGCCGATGCTGGCGCCCGTGAGGAGCTTCAGCGCCGTCAGATAGGCGAGCGCCGCGCCCCCGCCCAGGGAGAACAGGAGGCCGATGCCGCCGAACAGATGCCCCGGCCGGTACGCGAAGCGGGTGATCATCACCACCGTCAGCAGGTCGAGGAGGCCGCGCGTGAAGCGCGCCACCCCGTATTTCGACTTGCCGAAGCGGCGCGCATGATGGCGCACCGGGATCTCTGCCACCTTGTAGCCCAGCGCGCTCGCCAGCACCGGCACGTAGCGGTGCAGCTCGCCGTAGAGCTCGACGGAGTCGAAGATCTCGCGCCGGTAGGCCTTGAAGCCGCAGTTGAAGTCGTGCAGCCGCACGCCGCTGATGCGCGCGGTGACGCGGTTGAAGAGGCGCGACGGCAGCGTCTTGGACAACGGGTCGTGGCGGTCCTTCTTCCAGCCCGAGACCAAGTCGTAGCCGGCGTCCAGCGTCTCCAGGAAGCGGGGGATCTCGTCGGGGTCGTCCTGCAGGTCGGCATCCATCGTGATCACGATGTCGCCGCTGCAGGCGCCGATGCCGATCATCAGCGCGGGCGCCTTGCCGAAGTTGCGCCGCAGCCGGATCGCCTGCACGACGGCGTTGTCGGCCGCCAGCCGCGACATCACCGCCCAGGTGCCGTCGCTGCTGCCGTCGTCGACCAGCACGATGTCGCTGAGCGCGATGCCGTTGGCGGCGCACGCCTCGAGAATGCGCGCGACGATCAGCGGCAAGGACTGCTCCTCGTCCTTGGCCGGCACCACGACGCTCACGTCGCGCCCGCGCGCGCCTGCTTCTGGGGAGCCGGTGCGCGAGACGATGGCGGCGGCGTGCTGACTCATCGGCATTCCCCCTGCGGGCCGTCATAGAGGCCATAGTAGAGACGATAGGAGCGTGTCTTGGCCCGAAGCAGGGTGGCTGTCACCTCCGCCTCCCGCTTCGGGGCGTCCGCGGCCACGCCCAGCTCCTCGCCGAGATAGGCATACACCCGTTTCCGCGTTTCCTCGACGGGGCCGCCGTACTCCGTCCAGATCGCCAGGCATTGCCCCGTCCCCGAAGGCTTGGGCCAGACCCTCGGGGGATAGCCGATATCGATCATCCGCGCCTCGGGAAACGCAACGCGGAGGTTGCCGCCGAGGTGCATGTCGCGCACGACGATGGTGCCCTTGCCTTGGAAGCCCGCAGTGCGCAGCCCCGCGGCGAGGTCGGCGGCCGGCAGCAGATCGCGGCACACGCGGCGGCAGTAGTCGCCGCCCGCCGCATGCACGCCGACGCGCACGATAAGCGCCGCGCCAGCCACCACGGCGAGGGCCAGCGCATAGTGGCCGGCCGCGCGCGCGTACGGCTTGCCGCTGCGCTCCACCAGCATGAAGAGCCAGATCGGCAGGACCAGCAGCGCCGGCTGCATCAGGCGCTCGGGGAACTGCGTCGCCCCCGCAATCGGGACAAGCAGCCAGTGCAGGCCCAGCGCAATCGCCATCACCATCCCGATCAGCCGGATGTCGGGGACGGGCTGCAGGACCGGCGCCAGAGGCTCCGCGCGCCGCAGGCCGGCCCAGGCGGCAGCGCCGAGGACGACGAGGAAGATCGCCAGGAACGGCAGTGGATAGGCCAGGATCGCCAGGGCGAGGCTTACCGTCCCCTTGGCGAGGGCCAGAAGCGAGCCGCTCTGCTGGCCGAGGACCTCGCCGATGCCGTCTCCAGGCGCCGCTCCCATGGAGAGGATCCAAAGCGCCGGCGGCAGCGCGATGGCTGCCGCGACCAGCGCCGCCGGCACGATCCTCCAGCTCAGGACGAGGGCGCGATAGCCGGGGTGGGCGAGGCAGGCGAGCGGCAGGGCGACGGCGAAGATGGCGAAGTTCCACTTGCCGAGCGTCCCGAGCCCGAAGCAGAGGCCCAGCGCCAGGTACCAGCCGAGGCGCGGCGCCTCGCACAGGCGCACGAGCACGTACCAGCTCGCCGCGAGGAACGCCGAGAGCACCGTGGTATGCGTGAGATCGTGATGGCTGTAGTAGCCGAACACGTAGATCGCGGTGAAGCTGAAGGCCGCCAGCGCCGCCAGCGCGGGATCGCGGATCAGCCGGCGCGCGGTGAGCCAGGAGAAGCCGAGCACCATCGCCAGAAGCGCGTAGCGCAGCAGACTGACAGCCAACACGCCGAAGCCGGCTACCGGGCTTACGGCCAGCAGCGCCCAGGTGAACAGGGGCGGCCCGCGCAGCCGGTAGCCCGGCAGCCAGTGCTGCGCGAACAGCGCCTGCTCGGCATCGTCGAACCCCAGCGTCGGCCCCATCCACAGGCGCACGCCCAGGTGCGCCAGGAGATACCCGGCCACGAGGAGCACGACGTTGCGCGGCGTTGCCCAGAACGGCGGCGAGAACGGCTGCGATGGCATGATGGCGTCGTCCGGCTCCCTCGGGGCCCTTTCAGGGCGATTGACGACCCGGCTCGGGTGCGTCGCCGACCGTGCGCCGGCGGCTCCTCGCGTGGCTCACGTCGATGGCTCGCTTCCTCCCGGAGCGTCCCCCTTCTTGCCGAACCACCGCTTCAGCAGGCCTGCCTTCTTCTCGGGCTCGGCCGGAACCGCGCCGGCTTCGGCTGCGGGCTCGGCGGCGGCCGGTGCCACCACGGTGGAGAAGTTGCGGAAGAACTCGCCCGCGAGCTTGCGCGCCGTGGCGTCGATCAGGCGCCCGCCGAGCTGCGCGAGCTTGCCGCCGACATCGGCCTTGGCCTCGTACTGCAGCAGCGTGCCCGGGCCGTCCTCGAGGAGACGCACCACCGCATGGCCCTTGGCGTACCCCGCCGCGCCACCGTTGCCCTCGCCGGCAATGCGGTAGCCGTTGGGCGGGTCGAGTTCGGAGAGCTTGACCTTGCCGGAGAAGGTGGCACTCACCGGCCCGATCTGCAGCTTGACCTTGGCGGCCATGTCCGTTTCGGATTGCCGCTCGAGCGATTGGCAGCCCGGGATGCACTGCTGCAGCACGTCGACGTCGTTGAGCGCCGCCCACACCGCCTCGCGGCTCAAGGCGATGCGCTCCTCGCCGGTCATATCCATGTCGTCTCGCTCCTCGCGCGGGAGGGGGTGCTCCCCATGCGGTAGCCCTGGCCCCAGCACGGGCTGGCGCGCGAACCTCCTCTGGTCCGGGACCGTGATAGTGCCTGCGCCGCCCTTAGCCAAGCGCGGCGCGGTTTGCGGCTGGCGCGCTGCACGGCGGCGGCCGGGCTGGAGGCGAGGGGTCTGACCCCTTCTGCGCGCCCCTTCTGTGCCTTGCAATTCCCGGACAAAGTGAGGATCATGTGACAGCCCTGACAAACGGGAGGCGCCATTGAGCGACGTTGAACCCATAGCGTTCCGCCCGCGCTTGCACGCGGGCGTTGCAAGCGCGGCTGGCCCCGCTTCCAGCCCGGTTGATGCGACAATCTATTTCGACCGGCGGGAGATCGCCGAGATCCTGCGCGTCTACGGCCGCAAGGTGTCGGCCGGCGAGTGGCGCGATTACGCCCTCGACTTCGGGCGCGACAAGGCGGTGTTCTCGGTGTTCCGGCGCACCAGCGAGGTGCCGCTCTACCGCATCGAGAAATGCCCGCGGCTCGCGCGCCGCCAGGGCGCCTACAGCGTGGTGACCGCCACCGGGCTCATCATGAAACGCGGCCACGACCTGAAGCGGGTGCTCGCCGCGCTCGATCGCGACATCAGGCTGGCCGCCGTCTAGGCGCGATAGCCGTAATCCGCCGGTGCAACGGTGAAACGGCGGATTACGCCTCCGGCTAATTTGCCCTACGGCCTACAGGCCAATCTCGCGCGGGGCGGACGTGTCGCCCGCGCCGAGGGGGAGTTGCATGATCACGCTGTCGAGCCAGCGGCCGAACTTGTAGCCCACCGAGTGGACGGTGCCGCAGAAGGTGAAGCCGGCGCTGCGGTGCAGCGTGATCGAGGCGTAGTTGCGCGAGTCCCCGATGACGGCGATCATGAGACGGTACCCGCCGGCCGTCGAGGCATCGATCAGCGCCTTCAGCAGCAGCCTACCGACGCCCTTACCCTGGGCCTCGGGCGCGATGTAGACGGAATCCTCCACCGTGAAGCGGTAGGCGGGCCGCGTGCGGTAGGCGCTGGCGTAGGCGTAGCCCACGACCCGCCCGCCGAGCTCGGCAACGAAATAGGGATAGCCCGCCGCGGTGACCGCCTCGAAGCGGCGCCGCATCTCCGCCTCGTCCGGGGGCTCGATCTCGAAGCTTGCCGTTCCCGTGAGCACCGCCAGCCGGTAGATGGCGGTGATGGCCCCGATGTCGCCGGCCGTGGCCGCGCGCAAGCTGGCCTCGCTCATTGGGCATTCCCCCGTCAAGGACAAGTGCAAGGTCGTCTTGCAGCTTGCCCGAGGGTGGCCTGCAAAGCAAAGGGCCCCGGCGACGCGGGGCCCTCGCACTGGCAATCTCGTCGAAGTCTACTCGCGGCTGCCGAACAGCTGCAGCATGTAGACGAACATGTTGATGAAGTCGAGGTAGAGGTTGAGCGCACCCATGATGGCGCCCTTGGTCATCGCAGCAGCGTCGCCCATCACGGCGTAGTAGTTGTCCTTGATCTGCTGGGTGTCGTAGGCGGTGAGGCCGGCGAAGATCAGAACGCCGATCACCGAGATCGCGAACCGCAGCGCGCCCGAGGGCCAGAACAGGTTGACGATGCTCGGCCAGGATGATGCCGACCACACCCATGATCAGGAACGAGCCCCAACCAGAGAGGTCCCTCTTCGTCGTGTAGCCCCACAGGCTGAGCGCGGCGAACGACGCGGCCGTGATGAAGAAGATCTGGAAGATGGACTGTGCCGTGTAGGCCAGGAAGATGATCGACAGCGACGCGCCCATGAGAGCGGCGAACATCCAGAACGCGAGCTGGGCCGCGCCCACGCTCATTTTGTAGATGCGCCAGGACAGGAAGAACACGAACGCCAGCGGCGCGAACATCAAGACCCACTTCAGCGGCGATACGAACACCGTGTGGCCGAACTGGGTGAGATACATCCCGCGATGCAGCGGCCGCGCACCGGCGATCGCAAGCTGCGGGTCGTTGGTCACCGAGTATGTGAAGACGACATAGGCAACCACGCCCGTCAGCGCGATGCCGGCCGCCATGTAGTTGTAGACGCGCAGCATGTACGCGCGCAGACCTTCGTCTACTGCGACATCGGTGCGCGCGCCGGCGCCGACCTGCGCATACCTGTTGTCGATCTGAGCCATATGATCCTTCCCTTCGACCGCGGCGAAGCAAGCGCTTCGCCGCAATTATGGCGACCGTGCCCCGCTCTGGCAAGACCGGCCTGGCGTTGCCGGCCGGCTATCAAGCGTCGGTGCAAGACGTAAGCATGACATTGCGGCAGCACAAGTGGTGGCTGCCCTATTCTGACTGCCCGCGACTGGTCAATCCGACCGCAGGTAGGGCACCGGCCGGACCCGGAGCACCCGCCAAGTGCCCCAGCCGCCCAGGACCGCCACCAAAACCGCAGCCAGAAGAAGGGCTTGCAGCGCGGTCGCGGCAGAGAAGGCAAAGCCGAAGTCCATGATGCGGGAAACCGTGATGGCGGCCGCCACGCTGCCGACCAAGAGCGCGACGGCCGAGGTCAGGAGCGCCAGGATCGCGTACTCCAGGAGATGGGAGGCAAGAATGCGCCGGCGCGTGGCGCCCAGCGTCTTGAGGATGACAGCCTGCTTGATTCGCCGGCGCTGGGCCGTCGCCAGGGCGCCCGCCAGCACCAGCGTCCCCGCCAGAAGGGTCACGCTGCCGGCAGCCCGCACCGCGGTCATCACCCGCTGGAACACGGCGTTGAAAGCCTCGATGGCGTCCTTGACGCGGATCGCCGTGGTGGAGGGAAACATCTTTCCCATCTCGCGCGCGAGCCTGGCCTCCGCCGCCAGGCTGGCGTCCTTGGGCAGGGTTATGGTTGCCAACAGGTTGTGCGGCGCGCCGGCGAGGGTATTGGGTGAGAACACCATGACGAAGTTGAGGGTGAGGCTCTCCCAGTTCACGTTGCGCAGGTTGGCGATGCGAGCGGTGACGTTGCGGCCGAGCACGTTGACGGTGACGGTGTCGCCGATCTTGAGCCGGAGGCCCCTGGCGATGTCGGCCTCGAAGGAGACCAGCGGCTCGCCGGCCGAGTCGGCGGGCCACCATTCACCCGCTACCACCGTGGAGCCCTCGGGCACCGTCGCGGAGTAGCTGAGGCCCCGGTCGCCCGTGAGCACCCATGCCGCCTCCGGCGGCGCCTTGACCTGCTCCACGGGGCGGTCACCGAGCTTCACAATGCGGCCGCGCAGCATGGGCGCAGTCTGCACCCTGGCGGTCGGGAAATCGCGCTGGACGAGGGCCTGGAACGCCTCGCTCTCGCTGCGCTTGAGGTCCAGCACGAAATAGTTGGGGCTCTGCTCAGGCATGCGCCCGGTGAGGTCCGTCACGATCGAGTGGTCGACGAGGGCGAGCGTGACGAGCAGCGACAGGCCGGTGCCGAGCGAAAGCACCACGGAGCGGGTGAGGCCGCCCGGCGCCCCCAGACTGCGCACGGCGAGCGCAAGCTCGGGCCGCCGCGGGCGCGGGACACGCCGTGCGAGCCAGGTGAGGCCCGATCCGAGCCCCCAGAAGACCGCGAACACCCCCACCACGGCGAGGCAGTAGTAGAGCGCCAGCATGCGCGCCTCGGCGGTCAGGATGGCCAGCGCCGCCAGTGCCGCTGCCGCCGCCAGCGTGGAAACCAGGATCGGCACGCCGGGCAGGCGGCGCTTCTCGGATGTCACCTCGTCCCGAAACAGCACGGCCGCCCCGACCTGGCCGGCGCGCCCCAGCGGCCACAGCGTGAACAGGAGCACCACCAGGAAGCCGTAGGCTGCCGCCGTGGCCGGGCTGCGCAGGGTGAGGGTGAGGTCGGCGCCGATCGGCAGCGCGCTGCCCAGCGCCCCGGCGAGCGCCAGCGGCACCAGGAGGCCGAGGGCGATGCCGATGGCGACGCCGAGCGCCGAGAACAGCAGCACCTGCAACAGGTGCACGCCGAAGATCACGCCGGAGGTGGCGCCAAGGCTCTTGAAGGTGGCGATCACCCTGCGGCGCCGCTCGATGTAGGTGGCAACCGCATTGGCGATGCCGACGCCGCCGACGAGCAGCGCCGTGAGGCCGACCAGCGTCAGGAACTGGCGCAGGCGCTCCAGCGTGCGCGTGACCTGCGGCGAGGGATCGCGCCGGTCGCGCAACGTGAAGCCGCCCTCGGGCAGCGCCTCTTTGACGGTGTCGCGGAACGCAAGCAGCCCGGCGTCCGACTTGCCGGCGCCGTCGGCGAGCCGCAGGGCATAGCGCCAGCGCACGAGGCTGCCGGGCTCGGCGAGGCCGGAGCGGCGCAGGGTCTCGAGCGAGACGAGCACGCGCGGACCCGCGTTGAAGCGCTCGCTGATCTTGTCGGGCTCGGTGACGATGACGGCGCGGATCGGCACGCTGATGCTGCCGAGGGTGAGGCTGTCGCCGACCTTCAGGCCGAGGCGCTCGAGCAGGATCGGATCGACCGCCGCGCCGGGCTCGCTGCGCATCGCGGCATCGAGCGAGACGCCGCCTGCGAGCGTCACGGCGCCGACCAGCGGATAGGCTGCATCGACACCCTTGAGCTCGACCACGGTCTGGTCCGCGCCGTCGGTGCGGCGCGCCATGGCCCTGAGCGTCGCGGTCTCGCTCATGGCGCCCTGCCTGGCGAGCCAGGCGCGCTCGGCATCGTCGGCGGGCTGGTGCGGGCGCGCGAGCGTCACGTCGCCGCCGAGCAGCAGCACGCCCTGGCGCTCGAAGCTCGCCCGCAGCGCATCGCCGAGTGCGCCGACGCCGGTGATCGCCGCCACGCCGATGGCCACGCAGGCGATGAACACATAAAAGCCCCTGAGCCCGTTGCGCTGCTCGCGCACGGCAAGGCGGAGGATGAGCGGCAGCGCGCTCGCCCTCGGGAGGGACGCCCCGCGGTCGAGGGCGGCGGCCGTCATGCCGCGACCGGCTCGCGCTCGATGGCGCCGTCGGCCATGCGCACGATGCGGCCGCAGCGGCGGGCGAGCGCGGTCTCGTGCGTGACGAGGACGAGCGTGGCAGAGCGCCGGCGATGCAGCTCGAACAGGAGATCGGCAACGTGCTCGCCGGTCTTGCCGTCGAGGTTGCCGGTCGGCTCGTCCGCCAGCACGATCTGCGGGCGCGGGCTCAGCGCCCTTGCAACGGCAACGCGCTGCTGCTCGCCGCCCGACATCTGCGCCGGGAAATGGTCGACGCGATGCGACAGGCCGACCTCCTCGAGCAGCGCCCGCGCGGTGCCGAAGGCGTCGGGCTTGCCGGCGAGCTCCAGGGGCAGCGCAACGTTCTCCAAGGCCGTCATGGTGGGCACCAGATGAAAGGACTGGAACACGATGCCGATGTTGGCGCCGCGCACCAGGGCGAGCGCATCCTCATCGAGGCCATCGAGCTCGTGGCCCGCAACCGCGACGCGCCCGCGGCTGGCCCGCTCCAGGCCGGCGATCACCATGAGAAGGGAGGTCTTGCCGGACCCGCTGGGGCCCACCACGGCCACCGACTCACCCGGCGCAACGGCGAGTTCGACACTCTTGAGGATGTCCACCGGGCCGGCGCGCGTGCCCAGCGTGAGCGACACGTCCTTCAGAGCGATGACAGGCTCGACCACTTCTCCCCCACAGGCTCAGGCCCGGGTCTGCCCCGAGAGTTGCAAGTTTCCGCTGCACAGTCGAAATGATGGGCGAAATGATGGGCGAAATGACGGGCCAGACGACGGCGAGACGACGGGCGAGACGACGGGTGCCGGCGATCGGAGAGGCATGCATGCAGACACTGCCACCTGACCCAATGCTCGCAAACATGGTAGCGCGAGTTGTCCTGCGCAATCGGCTGCTTGCCGCATTGGTGGTTGGTTTGGTCGCGGCGTTCGCCGGCGCCGCGCCGGCCCAGACGCAGACCAAGACCCAGCCCCTGCGCATCGTCGTCTTCGGCGACAGCCTGGTCGCGGGCTTCCAGATCAAGACCGCCGACGCGTTTCCGGCGCAACTGGAGCGCGCCTTGAAGGCGCGCGGCCACGCGATAGTGGTGATCAACGCCGGGGTTTCCGGCGATACCACAGCGGGCGCGCTCGAGCGCCTGGCCTGGGCCGTGCCGGAGCGGACCGATGCCGTGATCGTCGAGCTCGGCGCCAACGATGCCCTGCGCGGGCTCGACCCCGGACGCGCCAAGGCCAACCTGGACACCATCATCGCCAAATTGAAGTCGGGAGGGGCCGAAATCCTCCTGGCCGGGATGCTCGCGCCGCGCAATTTCGGCGACGACTATGCGCGCGCCTTCGATGCCATCTACGGCGAGCTTGCCGGCAAGCACGGCGTGCTGCTCTATCCCTTTTTTCTCGACGGCGTGGCCCTCGACCGCAAGCTCAATCTGGGCGACGGCCTGCATCCCAACCGGGAGGGTGTCGCCGAGATCACCCGGCGCATGCTGCCCCTCGTCGAGGAGCTGATCGCCCGCGCGCGGGCGCGCCAAGCCGCCGGCTCGCGGGGCTGAGCGGAGTTTCGTGTCCGGGCCAATGTTTTGCCAGCCCCCGTGGCGTCCGCTTTCGATGCTTTGCTGCCACGTGCCCGCTCATTGCACGGCGAAGTCTGACCCGGAGCCGACGAAATCCTCTTTCAGACCTTCCATGGCGCAGGCATCATCGAGCGACCAGCCTAATGTGACGACCCTAAGGGATCTGTGATGGATCGTGAAGCCGAGTTGGCGATCATTCGCCGAGCTTATGCCAAACAAGTGATGGCCACAGTCAGCGTCGATGATGCGTTTGTTGAAGCAGCTTTCTCCGCGGTGCACCGCGAAGACTTTCTTGGTGAGGGGCCATGGCAAGTACTTCGATGGTATCGAGGATATGTTGCCACCCCGACTGCCGATCCCATCTACCTCTACACGGATGACCTCATCGGTATCATCCCAGAGAGGAAGATCAACAATGGTCAACCCTCTTTACATGCGTGGCTCATGGCACAAGCCGCGCCTCGACAGGGTGAGCACGTAGTTCATGTTGGTGCAGGCGTCGGTTACTACACTGCCATTCTTGCTCATCTGACGGGTGGAACCGGCAAGGTAACCGCGATCGAGTGCGATAGCGGGCTGGCTGCCCTTGCATCGAAAAATCTAGAAGTCATACAGCAACGTTGTCGTCATTCGCGGTGATGGCTCAACAGCCAACTTTGAACCCGCGGATGTGATCTACGTGAACGCGGGAGCGACGCGCCCGGCAGATACCTGGCTTGATCGGCTTCATGATGGTGGCCGCCTTATTTTGCCACTTACCACGGGCAAGGGCTTCAATAGTTCGACGGACCCCAGTGAAATTCGTCATCGAGGAGCTGTCTTTAGGATCGAACGTCAGGCGAGTGATTTTCGCGCCCGCTGGATTGGCCCGGTCGCCATCTTTCCCTGTGAGGGAGCGCGTGATGCTGCATCAGAAGCGGCGCTAGGTGCCGCCTTGGAAAAGGGCGGCTGGGAGACGGTAACCGGGCTTCATCGCGGCGATGACGTGCCGGATGAACGCTGCTGGCTACGCGCCCCCGGATGGTGTTTGACGCGCGACTAGACTTGTCGTCGTCAAACCAATCACCGCCGCGCACACATGTCTGAAGCTGGCACACAAGCGCCGGTCGCCACAAGTCGGCTTCCAGGGTAAACCGGCCTTGCTCATATGCTTGCGTCGGGCCAAGGACGAGACTCTGCGCAGACCGGGGCCTGAACCATGCCGCGCCTGTTCACTGCCATCGAGATACCCGAGGCCATGCGCATGCGCCTCTCCCTGCTGCGCGCGCCGATCGGCGGGGCCAGGTGGGTGCAGCCGGAGGACATGCACATCACGCTGCGCTTCGCCGGCGACATCGACGGGCGCACCGCCGACGACCTCGCCGACCTGCTGGCCGACGTGAGCATCCCCCCCTTCATGGCCACCATTGCGGACTGCGGTGCCTTCGGCGGCCGCGAGCCGCGCGTGCTCTGGGCCGGCGTGGAGGCGGGGCCCGAGCTCGACGGGCTCTATAAGGCCAACGAGCGCGCGGCGCGTGCCGCCGGGCTGGAGCCCGACCCGCGCGATTTCAGGCCGCACGTGACGCTGGCGCGCATGCGCGGCGCCCGCCACAGCGCGGTGGCCCGCTTCCTCGCCGAGACCGGCGGTCTGCGGCTCGAGCCGTTCCTGGTCACCCGCTTCGTGCTCCTCTCCGCCCGCCCCGGCTCCGGCGGCGGGCCCTACGCCACCGAGGCGGCCTATCCGCTGTCGTAGGGCGCAATAAGGCGACAGCCGCATTGCGCCGATACGCCCGTCGCAAACACCGGCGCAATGCGCCTTCGGCTTGTTGCGCCCTACGGTCCACGACGGTTCACGGGTAGCGCCAGAACTCGCCTTTGGCGGTCCTTACCTTCTTGAGGATCGGTGCGCGCTTCTCGGGCGGGCGCAGGCCGGTCCGCAGCAGGAGGCCGATGTCGTTGAGGAGCGCGCTCTTCTCCGCGTAGGTGGAATGGTTGAGCGCCAGCAGATCGGTGCTGGTCCCGGTGACGTCGATGGTGTCGATGCCGGCGATGATGACGGGCCCCTCGGCCGGCACGTCGCCCGCCCGCGGCACGCCGCCGGCGAAGCGGCGCGCGGCGCTCATGGCCCGGTCGTTGGCCGAGCAGTAGAGCGTGATGCCGCGGCCGTAGGGCCTGATGACGGACGCCAGGTTGGCGAACACGTCGCGGTCGACATCGGGTGCGGCCAGGATCACCTGGTCGAGGCGCACACCCTCCGGCAAGGCCGGCCCCAGCTCGCGCAGGACCTCGAGCAGCGGCAGGTTGCCCATGCTGTGGGCGATGACGCTGACGCTCTTGGCGCCGCTCTTCCTGACGACGAGGTCGAGGAACTCCTTGAGATAGGGCTCGGCCTGGGTGGCGCTCTCCCGGTCGCGGCTGTAGCCGGTCACGCCTTCGCCCGACGGCCAGCTGTAGAGGAAGGCCGCGCCGTCGAACTCGAGGTCGTAGGCGAGCTGCGCGGTGCGGTAGAGCGCGTGCTCAAAGGCGGTGTTGAAGCCGTGCACGAACACCAGCGCCTGGTCCTTGAAGGCCCGGCTCGCCGCGATGCGCTCGCGTGTCAGCGCCAGGAACTCCTCGCGCGAGAGCGGTTTCAGCTCCTTGATGGTGAAGTGCCTCTTGGGGTCCTCCTGCCGCTCGTAGAGCACGTACTGGAAGTAGGGCACGCGCAGCGCGAACGGCCGCTCGATGGTGGGCACCCGGTGCGCCGCCGGGACCGTCACCAGCGCCCGTCCGAGCCCGAGCTGCCGCGCCCGCTCCGCGCCGTAGGTCGCGCGCCCGGGCCCGTCCTTGCGCACGCGGTCCGTGCCGTAGAACACCGGCACCACGTGCCAATCGCCCTTCGCCCCGGCGGCGGCGAACGTCGTCGGCGCCACCTCCCCGTTCCGCCTCGCGGCTTTGGATTCGGCCGAGGCTGGCGGAGGTGCGGTCGCCGGTCCCTTCTGGCCCGGCAGCACGTCGGCACGCTCCGGTGCGGCCGCACCCTTCGCGCTCCCGGACACCGCCGCAGGGCTGGCGTGTGTCGGCAGATGGAGCCAGAGCCCCGCGAGGCCCGCGACGACAAGAAGAGGGGCACCGCGGGCCAGCGCCCTGGCGAGGCCCGGCAGAGCGCGCGTCGCATACCAGAGCGCCGCATAGAGCAATAGAGCCACGACCGGAACGGCAACGTCGGGCCACGCGGACGGAAGCTCGGGCATCGCGGCCCCCAAGTTGCGCATCGTTGGATAAGCGCGAGTATGGGACCGTGGCGATTCGCGCAATCCGCGCTCCCCGGATTTTCGTGGAGCCCGCCACGACGCTTGCGAGCGGGCATCTGAGGGCGCATCACGGGGCCATGCCGCTGCCCCTGCGCCTCACCTCCATCCTGTCTCTGATCGCGGCCATGACGCTCACCGGAGCCAATGTGGCCTTCGCCAAAGCGATTGCTGCCGAGCTCCCCATCTACGTGTTCGTCCTGTTCCGGTTTGCGGTGGCGAGCCTCGCTCTCGCCCTGCTGGCTCCGCACGAGCCCGGTCCGAGGCTATCCGCCATGACCGCGGCGCAGTGGCGCGACCTCACGCTGATGGCCCTCCTGGGCATGGTGGGGTTCACGATCCTGATGCTCGAGGGCGTGAAACGCACCGCGGCGGCCGACGCCGGCATCATCACCGCCACCCTGCCGGCTGTGGCCGCGCTCCTCGCGGTCATGCTCGCCGGGGAGAAGCCCTCGCGTCTGCAAGGGCTTGCCATCCTCCTGGCGATCGTGGGAGTCGGCCTGGTGCAGATCTCGGGGGCGGCCCCCGGCCCGTCGACGCTCATCGGCAATCTGCTCGTCGGCGGCGCCGTGCTGGGCGAGGCGAGCTTCGTCGTGCTGGGCAAGCGGCTTGCCCCGCACTACCGGCCGCTGCGGCTGGCGCTCGGGGCCAATCTGGTCGGGCTCGCGTTGTCGATGCCGCTGGCCTTGCCACAGCTGCCCGCATTCGACCCGACCGCGGTCGCCGCCGGGAGCTGGGCGCTCGGCACCTGGTACGCGCTCGCCTCCAGCGTGGTGTGCCTGTGGCTGTGGTACCGCGGGCTGCCCCATGTCGAGACCTGGCTCGCGGGACTTGCCACGGCTGCTGTCCCGGTGGCGGCGCTTGCCGTCTCGGCACTCTATCTCGGCGAGTCGATCGGATTGCCGAGGCTCGCCGGCGCGGCGCTGGTGATCGCCGCCATCGCTTTCGGCGCGCTGGCACCCCGGGCACCCAAGACTAGGGCACTCAAGACTCGGGCACCCGAGACCCGGGCACCCAAAAGCGGTGTCGCGAAAGCCGACCGGCTATGATATCCGCGTGGTCCGCCAGGACCCGCCGCGAGGATCTAGCGCCCATGACATGGCTCGAACCCGTCACCCTGCGCAGCGCGCGCGTCACGCTCGAGCCGCTGGCGCAGCGCCACTGCGACGACCTCGTCGCGGCCGTGCAAGACGGCGAGCTGTGGCAGCTGTGGTACACGTCGATCCCGGCACCCGAGGGCATGGCCGCCGAGATCGGCCGGCGCCTCGGCCTGCAGGCGGCCGGCTCGATGCTGCCCTTCGCCGTGCTCGACAACGCGTCCGGCAAGGCTGTGGGGATGACCACCTACATGAACCTCGACGCCGTCAACAAGCGTGTGGAGGTCGGCTCGACCTGGTACCGCAAGGCCGCGCAGCGCACCGGCGTCAACACGCACTGCAAGCTGCTGCTCCTGACGCACGCCTTCGAGACCCTGGGCTCGATCGCCGTGGAGCTGCGCACCCACTTCTTCAACCACCAGAGCCGGCGCGGCATCGAGCGGCTGGGCGCCAAGCTCGACGGCATCCTGCGCAGCCATCAGATCGCCGCCAACGGCACGCTGCGCGACACCTGCGTCTACAGCATCATCGCCGCCGAATGGCCGACGGTGAAGGCCCACCTCGCCTTCCTGCTGAGCAGGCCGCATCGGCTCTAGAAGGGGCGGCCAAAGCAGGGAGTCTGGCCCCTTGCTCGTGATCCAGCTTTGCCCGCGCTGCACCTGATAATGGGGCGGGGCGCGAAGGTTAACCGACCTTTGCGATCGGCGCACACCCCCGCGCGAGGCCTAGTATAGGTTCCGCACCCAACCACATTTTGGGCCCTCCCGGTGCGGGAGGGATCTTGCGACTGGCGGCGAGGTGCGTCTGAGCCGTTCGGCTCGGTGGTGTACAACAGGGTGGCCAGGTGCTGGAGAGTTCGCGGACGCAGGCGTCGGGTTGCACGCCGGCCTACAGTCATCCCTGGGCGTCCTGGGTCGCCGCGACCGGCCTTGCTGCGGCGTTCGGCGTCGCCTATCTCCTGGCAGCGCGGCTGAGCCTCGCCTTGCTGACCACGCCGGATGGCGTCGCCGCGTTCCGGCCTGCGGCCGGCCTCGCCGCGGGAGCCATGGTCGCACTGGGATCCGCCGCGCGCATCCCCGTGGCCGTCGGCGTGGTGGCCGCGACGATCCTTGCCAACCTGACCGGGGGAGATCGCAACTTTCCGGCAGCCCTCGTCTTCGCGGCGAGCAACGCCGGCGAGGCGGTGCTGATCGCCTGGCTGATCGAGCGCCATCACGGCCCGGATTTCAGCCTGGACAACCCCAATCGGGTGCTGCGCTTCTTTCTGGCCACCGGCATTGCAACGGCCGTCTCGGCGGTCGGGGGCGCCGCGGGGTTTGCGCTCTTCAAGCCGTCCGAGGCGACGGCCCTCGCCACCTGGCTGCACTGGCTGGCTGCCGACGCCTCCGGCGTCATTGCGGTGGCCCCGCTGATGATCGGGCTGGTTCGCTCCTGGCGCGATCGCCCGGAGCTGTCGCAGGCGGTGGAGGGTGTGGGCATCCTCGCCGTGCTGGCTGTCGCAAGCCTCCTCGGCTTCGTCTGGATGACGGATCACTGGTTCACCATCCTGCCGCTCGCCGTGCTCCTGCCCCTGCTCGTGTGGCCCGCCGCCCGCTGCCCGCCGGCGTTCGCTGCGGCGGCCGTCCTCATCCTGGCCCTCGTCATGGTTGCGACACTCGCGTCCGGCATCGGCCGGCTGGGGGACCCGGCCGTCCCCCTCTCCCATCGCCTGCTCGCCGCACAGTCCGCCCTGCTGGCGGCCGCGATCTGCACGCTGGTCGTCGCTGCGCTGTTCGCCGAGCGGCGCTCCAGCGAGGCCCTGCTCGGCGACAGCTACCAGCGCTTGCGCACCCAGGAGGAGGCCTTCCGGCGCCTGCTCGGGTCTCTTCCAGCGGCCATCTACACGACCGACAAGTCCGGGCGCATCACCTACTGCAACCCGGCGGCTGTCGAGCTGTGGGGGATGCGCCCCGAGCTGGGAAAGGAAAAGTGGGCCGACCTTTGGCGGCTGCACTACCCCGACGGGACCTCGATGCCGCTCGACCAGCGCCCCACCCAGATCGCACTGAGCGAAGGCCGGACCGTCCGGGGCCGGGAGGCGCTGCTCGAGCGGCCCGACGGCACGCAGGTTCCGATCATGCCCTGCCCCGCGCCCCTGCGCGACGACCGGGGCACGGTGATCGGCGTCGTCAACATGCAGGTCGATCTCACCGAGCGGAAGCGGGCCCAGGCGGCACTGGCGGAGCGCGATACCCTGCTTACGCTGGCGAGCAAGGTCGCGCGCGTCGGCAGCTACACTCTCGACTGCATCACGGGGGTCCTGCAGATGTCGCCGGGCTGCGCCGCGCTCTACGGCCTGCCGGAGGGAGCCACCGAGCTGTCGCAGGCCGAGGCCCGCGCGTGCGTGCTCGCGGAGGATCTGGCGGCGCTCGATGCGCAGTTCGCCCGGGCCTGCACGAGGCAGCAATGCGAGGTCGTGACGCAGTTTCGCGTCGTCCGTGTCAGCGACGGCGAGGTCAGATGGATCGAGACGCGCAACCTCGTCTCCTACGACGCCGGCCGGCCGTCGCGCATCGTCGGCATCGGCATCGATGTCACCGGGCGCAAGCGGGCGGAGGAGCACCAGCGCATGCTGATTGCGGAGCTCGACCATCGCGTGAAGAACGTCCTTGCCACCGTCAACGCCGTTGCCTCCCGAACGCAGGACACGAGCCGCTCGGGGGCGGATTTCGTGGCGGCCCTCGCCGGACGCATTCAATCCATGGCCGCGACCCACGAGCTCTTGAGTTGCCGCCAGTGGAAGGGCGTCTCGATCCGGGAGCTGGTGCGGCGCGAGCTTGCGCCCTACATGACCGCGCGCAACACCGATCTCGACGGCCCCGAGATGATGCTGAGCCCGGAGAGCGCCCAGGCCCTGTCGATGGTGCTGCACGAGTTGACGACCAACGCCGCCAAGCACGGCGCCCTTGCAACCGATGCCGGCCGCGTCGGCGTCCATTGGCACGCCGCGACGGGCAGGAGCGGTGATGCCTGCGTTCGCATCGAATGGCGGGAGGCCGGCGGTCCCGCGGTCCACCCGGCGCAGAGGTCCGGCTACGGAACGGACATCATCCGCGGTCTCATTCCCCATGAGCTGGACGGCGCGGTCGACCTCGCCTTTGCGGTCGAGGGCGTTCGCTGCGACATCGACATTCCACTCGCGACGCTGCGCGGCGAGCAAGCCGCGAGCCCTTGCGGTCGGGCTCCGGCGAGCGCCCTGGCCTCGCCCGAGATCTCCTAGAACCGCGACCTCGCAGGATCATGCAGAGGCCACCCTTCGAGGCGTACCGGGACACACCCCGCATGCGAGGTTGTGCAGCCATGAGTCCCTGCTTCGAGCCTGCGCATCGGCTTCATCCGCCCGCCAGCTCGCCACGCCGCTGGCCTGGAGCCTCGCGCGTGCCGGCCATCGCGTCGTCGGCGCGGCGAGCCGCTCGCAGGCCTCGGCGGCGCGGCTGGCGGCGGGCATCGCCAGTGCCAAGGCCTACGACGATGCCCGGGAGTCTCCTTCCTGGTGGCGCTGCTCGACGACGCGCTCGGCCCGTGGTCGGCCTTCGGCGTCGGCCGCGAGAAGGCCTTCCGCGCGCTCCTGCCGCTCATGCAAGGCACGCTGGCCGCGATCGAGGTCAACGGCCCGGTTGGGAGCCTCGCAGGCCCGATCGCCAGAGCCGACGCGGGAACCGTGGAGCGCCACCTCGCGGCGCTCGGCGAGAAGGCGCCGGCGCTGCTGCCGAGCTATCTCGACCTCGCCCTGCGCTCGCTCCCGATCGCCGAGGCCAAGGGGGCGCGGATCGGGCCAGGCTCGAACGCCTGCGCGCGCTTCTGGAGCGGTCTGCCGCCGAGCCGAGCCCCCGTCCGGGAATGCCGCGTCGTTGGCAGTAGACGCGTGGTTTCGAGCTGCCGCAGCGCCACCCGCTTTGCCGGCCTTCGAGAAAACGTGTATACTGCAGTAATTCTTCCGTCCTCTGTCACCTGGGGGACTGCGAACGCCGGGATTTCCGAGCCTCATCGTGCTCCAGGTGGTCGACTATGCATTGCAGAACGCCACAGGCCCATTCTTGCAGATCTTGCAGAACAAGGCGCGTATCCGCCCTCTGCTCAAGCGGCATGCCGTCCTCGGGCGGCTCCCCGATGCCGTTCTCGACGGCCTGCTGCACAGGGGCCAGATCAAGAAATATGCCAAGGGCGAGGTGGTCTACCGGCGCGGCGATTTAAGCGACCGCCTCCTGCTTCTCGTCGGCGGGGGCATCAAGCTCACCATCATCACCATGCAGGCCAGGGAGATGGTGCTCCACTTCGTGGCCCTCGGCGAGACCTTCGGCGAGATTTCCGCCTACGACGGGAAGGCGCGCGCGCTCAACGCCGTCGCGCTCGAGGCATCGGAGGTGTTCGCGATCCGTACGCGGGACCTGATGCCGGCTCTCGCCGCACATCCGCAGTGCCTGGTCGAGATCGCCCGCTCGCTGTGCGAGAAGGTGCGGGTCGGCGCGCTGCTCATCGAGAACAGGACGCTCGTGATGCGGGCGCGCGTCGCCAGGGGCCTGCTCGGGCTGGCACGACACCTCGGACGGCGGCGCAAGGACGGCATTCACCTGCAGCTGGCCGCATCGCAGGAGGAGCTCGGAAACTACCTCGGCCTGGCGCGGGCGAATGTCAGCCGGCAGCTGAGCCAGTTGAGGAAGGCCCGCCTCATCACGATCGACGGGGCACGGATCGTCATCACGGACGAGCGCGGCCTCGCGCGCCTGGCCGAGGCCGCCCTGTCGAGGACTTGACGCGGAGGGCCTGACGCCGAGGGCCTGACGCCGAGGGCCCGACGATGGGTCTTGGGGGCAGCGCCTTGCGGCGCCGCACCCCAAGCCCGCACCACCCCGCTGCCAGCTCCCGCACACGCACCGATCCGGCCGTGCACGAGAGACTGGACGGGCATCATCCGCTCTCCGCCCAGTCAGCGCTGTGCCGCAGGGCACAGGGAGCACCGGTTTCCCGAGACCAGCCGTCCAAGCATCCCGGCGCCGGAGACGCTCCGGCACCCGATCTTCCCCTTCTGTTCCTGCGGGACCGATCGAGCGCCGGTGCCACACCCTCGCCGCCGCGTTGCCCCAAGCTGCGGCTGCGCCACGACAGGAGCGCCGATTTCGGCTATCGCCTTGGGCGGGGCATCAAGGGGGAGTAGCGTCATGGCCGACACCACTGCGGCGACGGAGGACGGCGGGGGCAGCCGTGGCGCCGACCGGGCAAACAGGGCGGTGGAGTACATCCTCGGCCGCAACACGCTGATCGGCGTGGCATCCCTGATGCTGCTCGCCATCTCCGGTTTCGCCACTTGGCACGGCATGCGCGACTTCATCATCGGCGTGTCCACGACCCCGGCCAGCCAGGGGCAGAACCTCCCGGGCGGCATGTCGGTCTCCAACGACGTGCTGGTGATCGTGGTGGTTGCCGCGCTCACCTTCCTGATGTGGCTGATGCTGCGCGAGAGCTTCGGCGCCCACCGGCGCCTGCGCGACCGGCTCATCACCTTCCCGCTCTACCTGCTCCTGGCGATCTGGTCGATCGGCTTCGGCTACGGCTTCTGGTGGAGCCTGATCTCGGGCGAGGAGGCGACCCGCACCGGCCTCGCAGGCCTGCAGGAGGACGCGCGCGACGCCAGCGCCGTGATCGCCGCCCGCATCGACGCCGTACGCGCCCAGCTCGACAGCGTGGTCTCCTGGTCGGAGAGCCAGATGGCGCGCGAGGAGACCAGCGGCGGCAGCTGCGGGGTGCCGTCCGGCGCCGGCAAGGGGCCGCTCTACAATGCGCGCCGCGCCGTGCGCGATTCCGTCACCACCCTGCGTGAAGGCATGACGCGCGCATGGCTCGATCCGGTCGCGGCCGATGTGGAGGAGCTGCGCAAGATCGCGGCGGACCTGAGCGGCGCGACGGTCGAGGAGCGCCAGAGGGCGTTCGAGGCCAAGGCGTCGGAGATCCGCGGCCGGGCACGCAACATCGCCGCGCGCTCCAACCAGCTCGGCAAGTCGACGGCGGCCGAGATGCAGGCGATCGCCAAGGCGGTTGCCAGCGCGCCGAGCACCCCCGGTTTCTCATGCTTCGACCCCACGCTCGCGGACCGCCTGAAGGCCGCGGCCGTACAGGCCGAGCAGCCCGCCGAGCTCAAGTTGCGCGAGGCCGTGTTCAACGAGGGCCCGGCCGGCGTGGCCAACGCGGTCAAGAACCTGTGGCGCAACATCGGCACCTATTCCACGAGCCTCGTGACCTATGTGCTCTCCGGCGGCAACATCACCGCCGCCCGCACGGAGGGCGGCGAGCCCATCACCGGGCGCGACTTGATCGCGCTGCTCGCGACCATCGGCGTCGATTTGGGACTCCTGGCGCTCGGCATTCTCAATCCGCCGCCGCACGAGCCGCCGCCCCGCCGCCTTTCAGGCGCCCTCAGGCACCAGATCGGCGATGCCATCGAGATCACCACGGCGCGCGCGGGCACCTCCCGGGACTGGGTGCGGCGGCACTTCATCCATCACAACAAGGCCTCCTACCTCGTGATACCCAACCTCTACAGCGCCGCGAGCGACGATGGGGAGGACAAGAAGAAGGAGGAGGAAGCCAGACGCGCACTCGCCATGAATCAGCTGGCCGGCATGCTGAGCGACCTGCAGCTGGTGGTGTGGCCCACCCCCGCGCGCCGTTGGCTCCGACAGAGAAGCGAGCTGGAGCGGCTGAAGGACGAGGAGAGCGAGACGAGCAACACCGACCTGAGCGAGATCCGCAAGAGGTGGCGCGAGGAGAAAGGGCTGAAGCCCGAGCATGAAGGGGTCAGCGAAAGGCCGATCCGCAATCACGGCCTGTTCTCCAAGGCCGAGCGCGCTCTGGAGTTCGCCGGCTGGAGCGATACGGCACGCAAGGATATCGAGATCTTCCGCCTCATCGACGCCGAGGGCCTCACGCCCCTGCTGATGGTGCTCAACGAGCCCGGCGCAGGTCGGGACCGCCGCGAGCCGGAGGCCGCCCCGGCGTAATTTGGCGAATGGGCAATGGCCAACGGCGGAAAATGCGATTCGCCACTCACCATTCGCCATCGGCGCAATCGCTTACGCCGCCTCGAAGACGCAGCCCGACAGGCCCTTGCCGTGCTCGGAGGCGAGGTAGAGGGCGAGCGAGGCCACATCGGCTTCGCCGGAGAGGCTCGGGCCCGGCTCGGCCGGCAGGGTCTGCGGGCGCGATGGCATTGAAGCGGATGCCGCGCCCGGCCCATTCCTCCGCCTGCGCCCGGGTCATATCGACGAGGCTCGACTTGGCGAGCGTGGCGAACGCCTGCCTGACGCCGCCGGGGCGTCCCGAGAGCGTGGCGACGTTGAGGACGAGCCCCCGGGTCCAAGTCACGCTCATGCGGTTGGCGGCGATCTTGGAGATCAGCAGCGGCAGCTCCAGCTGGGCGGCGATCAGCCGGTCGACATCCGCCGGCGTAGCCGCAGGGTCGAGGTGGGCCGTCTCCAGCGGCACCATGTTGATGACCACGTCGAGGCCGCCGAAGGCCTGCACGGCGGATTTCGCAAGCTCAGCCGCGCCGTCCCCGCCGCCGCCTACCGGCCCGTAGGCCAGGACCTCCAGGGCCGCGGGAGCGACCACCTCGGCCACCGCGTCCATGGCCGGGCCCGTCTCCGCGAACTGCACGGCGAGGCGCGCCCGGTGGTCGGCGAAGGCACGCGCGATGTCTACGCCGCAGCCGCGCCTGACCCCGGTGAGGAGCACGCGCTTGCCGGCAAGGTCGGGGTAGGCGGGGGCCGACAGGGCGCCCTCGATGACGCTCATCAACATGGGGGATTTCCTCCTCGACGCAGCCACATCGTCACCGGAACGCGATTTGCCTCTCTATCGCTTCTCCGGCCGATTCGGCTAACAAGCCCTAAACGTCCCTACTCCATGCGAGATGCGAGTCCGATTCGGGTGGCGATGTGCCGGAATCGGGCCGCCTACCCGGCGGGGATGTGGCGGCAGTGGGGCGGGCGGTTGTACATCGCCGCCGGCCTAGGGGGTGGCCCCGAGCCTTTTTCAAGGCGTCTATCGCCGAGCCTTATCTTGGATCGATTTCCAATCCTGTCTCTTGGCAGCAACGAGGCTGTCGTACCCAATAAGGCCAGCCAAAATCGCAAGCACAACGAAGACAGCAGTGGCCACCTTTGCTCGCCACATCCCGCGCAGGATGTCTAGCCCGATCTCCCGCAAGATCCCGGTTCCGGCCTCCGCGCTATTGCTGGGTCCGGTCTCGATGACCGCGTCGTATCTCGGTCGTTCGCTTTCGACGACGCGCGGAGCCCATGGCCGTATTGGTGGTATTAACCGCTCAATTCCATCGCAGAGATGTACAAACTGGGGATCACCGGCTTTGCCACTCCAGTGAGTCAGGTCCGTCGCCTGCATCATCTTGAAGATCGATGGCGGGGTCACACCCTCAATCGTTACGGGAACCAGGCACTTGCGTTCTCGTCCCTCGTGGGCCTCCGCCCGCACCCAATCGGAGTCGATCGACATCCTGCTCCAGACCGCGACGACGCACTTGGCCGCCGCCAGCTCCGTCTCGATCACCTTGTCCCAGGTCTCCCCCACCCCAATGCGGGTGTCCCACCACACCGACCAGCCCTTCCCCTCCAGGGCCTCGGCCAGGGGCCGCACTTTCTCGCGGTCCTCGCGCTTGTAGCTCAGAAAAATATCGGCCATGCCCAATGCTCCGCCCGCCTGAAACGGGCTCAGTCATAGCCGCTCGGCGTTGCGCGGAAAAGGCCGCCGGAAACGTAGGGCGCAATCGTGCGTCAGCGCGATTGCGCCGAGCCGACTTCGCCACACACGCCGCCGGCTGAGGAGAGCGCGCATCGGCGCAATGCTGCTACGCCGCATTGCGCCCTACGCCCCTGCGCCAGCTTACCGCCCTTGGACGCCGCCGCTCGCCCTGCTAGAAGCCTCTGAAAACCACACCACCTTACCTCCGGAGGCCGCCATGGCGCCGCTCGACATGAAACCCAACGAGCTCGAGTCCTACTGGGTGCCGTTCACGCCCAACCGCGCGTTCAAGAAGCGCCCGCGCCTGTTCGCCGGCGCCAAGGACCTCGTCCTCTTCAAGCCCGACGGCAGCGAGGTGATCGATGCCACCTCGGGCCTCTTCTGCGTCAACGCCGGGCACTGCCGCGAGCCGATCGTCAAGGCCATCCAGGAGACGGCCGCCAAGCTCGACTACTCCCCCGCCTTCTCGTACAGCCACCCCAAGGTGTTCGAGCTGGCCTCGCGCCTAGCCCTGCTGGCCCCCGGCGACCTCGACTACGCCTTCTTCGCCAACTCCGGCTCCGAGGCTGTGGATACCGCGCTGAAAATGGCGCTCGCCTATCACAAGGCCAAGGGCGAGGGCGCACGCACCCGTTTCATCGGCCGCGAGCGCGGCTACCACGGCATCGGCTTCGGCGGCATCTCGGTGGGCGGCATCGGCGCCAACCGCAAGCAGTTCGGCAACATGCTCTCCGGCGTCGATCATCTGCAGGCCACCTATAACCGCGCCGAGCAGGCCTTCACCAAGGGCGAGCCGGAGTGGGGCGCGCACCTCGCCGACGAGCTCACCCGCCTCATCAATCTGCACGATGCCTCCACGATTGCCGCCGTCATCGTCGAGCCGGTGGCAGGCTCGACCGGCATCATCCCGCCGCCCAAGGGCTACCTCGAGAAGCTGCGCGCCATCACGGCCCAGCACGGCATCCTGCTGATCCTCGACGAGGTGATCACGGGCTTCGGCCGGCTCGGCGTGGCGTTCGCCTCCGAGCGCTACGGCGTCGTGCCCGACCTCATCACCTTCGCCAAGGGCGTCACCAACGCCGCCGTGCCGATGGCGGGCGTGATGGCGTCCAAGAGGATCTACGACGCCTTCATGACGGGTCCGGAGCACATGGTGGAGCTGTTCCACGGCTACACCTACTCGGGCCATCCGCTGGCGGCCGCCGCCGGCATCGCCACGCTCGATCTCTACAAGGACGAGGGCCTGTTCGAGCGCGCCCAGAAGCTGGAGCCGGTGCTCGCCGACGCCATGATGAGCCTCAAGGGCGAGCCCAACGTGGTGGACATCCGCACCGTCGGCCTGCTCTGCGGCATCGACCTCGAGCCGATCCCCGGCAAGCCGGGCCTCAGGGGCTTCGAGGCCACCGAGAAGATGTACCACGACCTCGACATCTACGTGCGCATGGCGATGGACACCCTGGTGGTGGCCCCGCCGCTGATCGCCACCGAGTCCGACATCGCCGAGATCCGCGACCGCATCGCCAAGGTCATCAAGGCGGTGGCGTGAGGAAGGGTGGCAATGCGGCGACAGCCGCATTGCGCCGATGCGCCCTCTCCCGGGGGGCCATACAGGCGTCATTCCGGCGCTTGCCTGCACCGGCAAAGGCCGGTGTCGCCGGAATCCACCTATCCCCTTGCTCCGGAGCTCGCTGTGAGCTGGATGCCGGGGCAAGCCCGGGACAGACCCCAGCATGACAAATGCGATGAAGCGTCGGTGACGGAGCATTAGCCCGTATTGCACCGAGCCGAGCATTCCAGGGTCGCCGTGCGCCGGCGTCACAACACCAGCGCCCCATTGCACGCCACACGCGCAACCGGCCGTTGCAGCGCAAGGTAGGGCTACAACTGACATTCGGAAAGCTGGTGATAGCGGTGCCGGCCCGGTTGCCCGCCGGGCATTCAACCGGGGATGCTCACGAGAGCGATTCGTTCTCGATTCATCTGGTAGGTACGCGATGACACGACAGCTTGCCACGCCCGAGCCCTTCTATGTGCGCCTCGGCGATGCCTTCGTCATCCTGTCGGCGACGCTCCTGTCGCTGGCGTCGGGCGCCTGGCTGATCGCCCGCTTCGGCTTCGACCTCTCCTCCGCGATCCTCGCCGCGCTCGGCGCCTACTGCACGCTCCTGCTCGTGCACCTCGCGGCCCGCCGCCTGATGCACGGGCGCGAGGCCCAGGACAGCGAGACAGGGGCGGGCGATGTCGACCTGCATTGGCAGAGCGGGGCGGCGGCCTTCGACACGGCGCTCGCCCGCCAGACCGGCGAGGTCGAGCACCTGCCCCCGCCCGACGATATGCCCCAGCCGCGCGCGCAGCCCGGCGCCTGGCCCGAGCCGCTGCCGATGCCCTCGAGCGAGGAGCCCGAGACGACCCAGGCCTTCAAGTACCGGCCGTCGCGCCTGCCCTACTTCGAGCCCGGCGAGCAGCCGGAGCCGGCGAAGGCCGGCCTGCCCGCACCCGCCGCGCAGGACCTGGAGGCCCGCCTCGCCCCGTCCGAGATCAACGTCGAGGTGATCCAGGACCTCATCAAGAAGCTCGCCGACGAGCTCAACGGCCCCGGCCGCGACGGGCAGGGCGACGAAACGCCGGTGCAGGCCTTGTCCGCCGAGCCCGATGCCCTGATCGGCAGCTCGGTGGCGGCGCTCGACACCGCCTCGCGCGCCATGCGCGGAGCCCAGGCCGGCCCAGGCGAGGCGGCGCTGCCGCCTCCCCTCCCCGCGCGGGGAAATGTGCCGAACTGGTGGCCGACGACGTCGGCGCTGGCCGAGGGCGGACCGCCGCCCCTCAACGGCCAGCTCGCGCGCATCGCCGAGGCGATCGTGGCCGAGCGCTTCGAGGTGCTGATCGAGCCGATCCATGCCCTCGCCGAGGGCCGCCCGCGCCACTACGAGGTGAGCATGCGGCTGCTCACCGCCGACGGCGGGGCCCTGGAGCAGACCGACTACATGCGCGTCGCGCAGTCCTCCGACCTGCTCGCGCACATCGACGCGGCCCGCATGCTGCGCGCCGCCCGCGTCGCGCGCAAGCTCGGCGAGCGCGGGCGCCAGGGCTCGGTGCTCTCCACCATGGCGGGCGACTCCATCACCGACGATGGGTTCCTCGACCTGGCCGCCCAGCAGACCGCCGACGACGGCCGCATGCGGCTCGTGCTCTCCTTCGCGCAAAGCGACGCGCGCACCTTCACGCCGGCGCATGCCGAGGCGCTCAGCGCCATGGCTGTCGGCGGCTTCGGCTTCGCGCTCGAGGACGTGACCGACCTCGAGATGGACTTCGGCCGCCTCAAGGCGATCGGCTTCGAGTTCGTGAAGCTCGACGCCAAGGTGTTCCTCGACGGGCTGCAGGCGCCGGGCGGGTGCGTGCCGGCCTCCGACATCTGCCGCTACCTGTCGGAGTTCGGCCTCGCCCTCATCATCGGCAACATCGAGGACGACTGGCTGCTCGCCCGGGTGATGGGCTTCGGGGTGCTCCTGGGCAAGGGCACCCTGTTCGGCGGGCCGCGCCTCGTGAAGGCCGAGGCGGTGGCCGGCCCCGGCAGCGTTGCGGCGTAGGCGTAGGGCGCAATAGGCGGTAGGGCGGATTGGCGCAGCGTAATCCGCCGGTCGATCGGTCGGATTGCGGGCTTTGCCCTGATCCGCCCCAGGGCGGTGCGCCCTGCGGATCACCGCCGATACTGCACGAACGGCGCCTTGGTCGCGATGCGGTCGTAGAGCGCCCACGCCGCCGTGTTGGTCTCCTGGGTGACCCAGTAGGTGCGGGTGCAGCCGCGCGCGTCGGCGGCGCGATAGACGGCCTCGATCAGCGCCCGGCCTGCGCCCCGGCTGCGCTGCGCCGGGTCGACGAACAGGTCCTCCAGATAGCAGTACCAGGTGGCCGACCAGGTCGAGCGGTGGAACAGCACATGGGCGAGCCCGACGGGCACGTCGGTCTCCTCCACAGCCACCCAGGCGTAGAGCACGCCTTCGCCACCGGCCATCAGCCGCGCCCAGGTTGCATCGATCACCTGGTCCGGCACGCTCGCCTCGTAGAAGGCGATGTAGCCCGCGAACAGGCGCCGCCACGCCGCCTCGTCCCGCGCCTCGATCGGTCGCACCTGCATCTCGAGCCCTCTTCGCCAGTGTTGCCGGTTGTACGTCTTGCCGGTTGTCATGGCCCCGCGGGCGCATCGGCGCCAGGGCGCCTGGCGTGCGCCAGGAGGGCCGGTGTGCGGCGAGGCTCCTCTCCCCCGGCCGAGCCGCCAGCGCCGCTGTAGGGCCTCCCGGGGCCGCGCAGAGGGCACTCCAGAGGCGGCGGTCCTGCGCCCGCCCAGGCGGGACCGGGGACACGCAAGGGCGCGTGGGCTCCAAGCAATGCGAGACCCTCGAAAAAAGGCGTCAGTCATGCCGCACGAGGGTTGCACGCGCCACCGATCAGGAGCTGGGCGAATCTTTCGTTGGGTCTTCCGCTGCGAGACTTGGCCTCTTATCGCCCGGCCACACGACGCCTTGCGCAAGGCCTGGCCAGGCTGCGGGATTGGACGCCTTCCCGGCGACGGCTGGCGCAACGGAGCCATCCCACTCTACCGCGACGTAGCGCCGACCGGTCACGTCGCTGGCCTCGTCCGAGCAGAGCCAGAGGATCGGTGGCGCCATGCGCTCCGGCGGGATCAGCTTGCTGCGATCGATACCGCTTTCCAGGGGCACCATCGGCGTGTCCGCGGGGCCGCCGGGCACCACGACATTCACTGTTGTCCCGGTACCCTTGAGCTCGCCGGCAAGACTGGCCGACCAGGCTTCCAGCCCGGCTTTGGCCGGGCCATAGGGGGAGAAGCCGGGATTGATCATGGTAAAGAAGCTCGTCGTGACATTGATGATGCGTCCCCAGCCCCGATTGCGGAAAATCGGCACCGCCGATTTTGCGAGGAAGAACGCGCCACTGAGATTGACCGCGATGAATCGCTGCCAGGTCCTCGCGTCGATGTCCTCGATCTGCACGGGCCGGGTAAAATGGTCCGGCCGAACCTCGCTCATTCCAACGGCGGCATTGTTGAGGAGGATGTGCAATCCGCCGAAGCGGTTGGCGATCTCCTGCACGCTGGCCGCGCAGGCAGTTGGATCGGATATGTCGAGGGTAAAGCCCACCACGCGATCTCGGCCATAGTCGCGCTCCATGGCGCCGAGCGCGGCGGCGTCGAGATCGCACGCCGCAATCCGCACGCCGCGTTCTACGAACGCCTTTACCAGGACGCGGCCAATGCCGCCGGCCGCCCCCGTCACAATGGCGATTTTTCCCGTGAGATCGCTGGCCATGGTGTTTTCCTCTGCTTGCTACCAGGAGTGCAGCCCTACACGGCCAGCACTACACGGCCTTGATCTTGCGAATGCTCTCGCCGAAAATCCTCACGTCTCCGCTCGCGAGCCTGGTCTTCGGGTCGCGTGCGTAGATGAGAACGATGGCGGTGCCCGCCTTGTAGCACCGGAACAATTCCTCGGCGATTTCGTCCGGCGTCACCGGACGTGTGAGCCCGGCACGTCCTTCTGGTTGCCGGTCGGTGCGACGAGAGTGATGAGCTTCTTGGCAGCCATGCCGGCCTCCTCCCGTGAGTTTGCGCGCGCGTCGCGCAGCCTCGCCTTGCAGTCTCCGAGCGGCCCACGCGCCGACTACGTCCCGAGATGCTACGCAACCCCCCGCCGTCTCCCGGCCGCGTTGCGCCGCCAAGGCGCCCGACGCGGACACGGCCGCGGCGGCTGGTCGCGGACTGTCGCCTCCGACCGCGGCGCTGATGCTTGGCGGCCACAGTTTTTTCCCCCAGGCCGTTGTAACACACAAGGTCGCTGGCTCGGCCGGGAGCGGGGTCGAGAGTAGACCGTTGTGTGGGGCGGCTCGTCCGCGGAAGCGTCAGAACGACGCCCGCCGCGCCGCCGTAGGGGGAACGCCTGACATGCGCGCCGTTCGTGCCGTTGCATTCCTCTTGTGCCTGTCGGCGGCCTTGTTGCAGCCGGCCGTGGGGCAGGGGGCCTGCGCGCCCGGCGCCGGCAAGCTCGGCGTGGCGCGCACGATCACCATCGACACCGCTCCGGGCCCGTCGTTCGGCGGCAAATACAAGGGTGCCGGCCTGCTCAAGCCGGGCGAGGTGGTGCTGACGTTCGACGACGGTCCCTCGCGCCACGTCACCCGCCCCATCCTCGAGGCGCTGGCCGCGCAGTGCACCAAGGCCACCTTCTTCATGCTGGGCCGGATGGCGCTGGCCGACCCGGGGCTGGTCAAGGAGGTGGCGCGCGCCGGCCACACGGTGGCGAACCACACCTGGTCGCACGTTAACCTGCAGGCCCTGTCGCCCGAGGAGGCCGAGGCGCAGATCGAGCTGGGGCTCAGCGCCATACAGCAGACGCTCGGCATGCCGGTCGCCCCCTTCTTCCGCTTTCCCTATCTCAGGGATACGCCGGCCTCGCTCGCCTACGTGCGCGGCAGGCAGATCGCGGCATTCGCGATCGACATCGACAGCCGGGATTTCGAGACCAAGGACGTGGCCGTCGTCAACGAGCGCGTCATGAAGGATCTGGCGGCCAGAGGCAGGGGCATCATCCTCCTGCACGACATCCACGCCTCGACGGCGAAGGCCCTCCCGGCCCTGCTCACCGAGCTGCAAGAGCGCGGCTACAAGGTCGTGCATCTCAAGGCCAGGGCCGGGGCGAAGACGCTCGAGGACTACGACACGGCCGTGCGCGAGGAGGTGGAGCGCCGGCGTCTGGCGGTACGCGGCCACCCCCTGGCAAATCGCTCGATCACCTGGCCTCTGGGCCAGCTTTCCGCCGAGGCGCTCGCCAAGTCCAAGGATGCACCCCGCACCGACCTGGAGCCTCCGCCACCCGCCGGGGACGACTGGACCGCCAACCTCTGGCGCCAGTGACGGCGGCCTGCCGCTGCCCGGCCCCCGGCAGAACGCGGGCGAGACAGAACGTCACCCGTTGACCGGTGGGCGGGCAAACCAATAGGTTGGAGAAAAGCCCATTCGATCTTTTGCGACCAAGCTCTAGGGAGGGCACGATGCGAGGAATTCTCAGACTGGCTTGTGCAGCCGCGGCGCTGGCCGCGGCGATTGGCTTCGGCGGCATCGCCGATGCCCAACAGGCGCCGAAGTCGATCAAGATCGGCTACGCCATCTCGCTGTCGGGCTTCCAGGGCCCCGGCGCGGGGCTCACCACGGTGCCCAACTACCGCCTGTGGGTCGACGACGTGAACAAGCGCGGCGGCATCATGCTCAAGAAGTTCGGCAAGCGCATCCCGATCGAGGTGACCGAGATCGACGATGCCTCCAAGAACGAGGACATGGTGCGCTTCGTCGAGAAGCTGATGGCCGTCGACAAGGTCGACCTCGTCCTCACCCCCTGGAGCACCGGGGCGAACCTGATGGCCGCCCCGACCTTCGCCAAGTACGGCTATCCCCAGATCATGGGCACCGCGGGCAGCAACAAGGTCGAGGAGCTGGCCACGAAATTCCCGACCGCGCTGTGGTTCCTCGCCAAGCCGGCGGACCAGACCAAGGCGCTCGTCGATCTGATGGCCGAGGCGAAGAAGGCCGGCAAGATCAACGACAAGGTGGCCATCTTCGTCGTCCAGGCGCCGTTCGGAGCCGAGTACGGCTCCAGCCTGAAGCCGCAGCTGGCGGCGGCGGGCTTCAAGATCGCCTACGAGACGGCCTATCCGAGCCCGCCCAAGGACCTCACCACCGAGATCAAGGCGGCGAAGGCGGCGGGTCCCGATACCCTGATCGCGCTGTCCTATCCGCCCGACACCTTCATGCTCACCGAGCAGTCGATCGCCAACGGCTTCACCCCGAAGATCAGGTTCCTCGGGGTCGGCAGCGCCTTCCCGCCCTACAAGGCGAAGTTCGGCGACAAGATCGACGGCATCTTCGGTCTCGGCGGCTGGGACCCGAACGGGCCCGGCATGAAGGAGTACTTCGCGCGCCACAAGGCGCTGCCGGCGAACAAGGGCGCCGAGCCCGACCGCTGGGCAAGTGCGGCCACCTACGCCGGTCTCGAGGCGCTGGAGCAGGCGATCGAGCGCGTCGGTGAGATCGACCGCGCCAAGATCTTGAAGGAGCTGCAGACCGGCACCTTCAAGACCATCGCCGGCGAGCTGAAGCTCGAGGGCAACCGCGACAAGCAGGCCTGGCTCGTCGGCCAGTGGCAAGGCGGCGAGTTCTACGCCGTCGCTCCGGCGGGCCGCGCGGGCGCCAAGAAGCCCATCATCAAGTGAGACGGCTTCCGACTGTCCGGGTCCGCGCTTTCCGGCGCGGGCCCGTTTCTTGCAGGATCTGGCGAGAGCGGCGCTGCGGGTCCCATTTTGACGCCTGCACGAGGGCAGGCTCGGGGTAGACGCAGGGCGCACGCATGCTGCTCGATCTCGTTCTCGATTTCATTCTCGGCAGTCTCAGGACCGGTGGCATCCTCGCGCTGATCGCGATCGGCCTCAACTTGCAATACGGGGTGGCCCGCGTCCTCAACCTCGCCTACGGCGAGTTCATGATGCTGGCGGGCTACGCCGCGTTCTTCGCCTTCGTGAACCCCTGGTTCAGTCTTCCGCCGCCGGTGACCGCGCTCGTGGGGGCGCCTTTGGCGTTCGCGTTGAGCTGGCTTCTGTTCCGCTTCGTCCTGCATCCGCTTCTCTCGCGTGCGCCGGATGCGGGCAGGCGCGAGGTCGATTCCATCCTCTCGACCTTCGGCCTCCTGTTCCTCCTGCAGGGCATCGCGCTGGTGGCTTGGACCAACGACCCGAAGCCTTACAGCTTCCTCAGCGACCTCCCCAAGGCTTTCGGTGTCGAGCTGCCGATCCAGGGCAACCGCCTCCTCGTCATCGTCGCCGCCCTCGCTCTGTCGGCGACCGTGTTCGCCTTCCTGCGCTACTCTACGGCGGGCCGCGCCATGCGTGCCATTGCGGTCAGCTCGCACACGGCACCGCTCGTGGGCATCGACGTGGCCCGCTACAGCGCGCTGGCGTTCGCCACCGGCGGAGCGCTGGCGGCGATTGCGGGCATCCTCCTTTCGACCTTCATCGGCGTGACCCCCGACGTAGGCGCTCCCTATACGCTCGACGCGCTCATCGTCATCGTCATGGGCGGCATCGGCAACGTGGCCGGGGGGTTCGTTGCCGCGCTCATTCTCGGAATGGCACAAACGCTGGCCGCCCAGCTCGGCCAGTCGACGCTCGGCACCATCTTCACGTTCGCGATCTTCTCGATCGTCCTCTTGTGGCGCCCGCAGGGCCTGTTCGGCGGTGGCGCCAGGGTCGCCGGGATGGGCGGCGGCCTGCGCATCCCCAAGGAGGCGGTGCCCGTGGCGGTCTTCCTCGCGCTGCTCGCGCTGCCCTGGGTCGTCAACGTCTACTGGCTGCTGCAGGGGATCAACATCCTCCTCTACGTGGCGCTGGCGACCGCCTGGGCGTTCTTCTCCGGCCCCACACGCTACGTCTCGCTCGCCGCGTCCGCCTTCTACGGGCTCGGCGCCTATTGCGTGGCCGTGCTCGCCAAGGACTTCTCCTATCCCGTGGCGCTGCTGGCGGCGGTGGGGCTCTCGGTCGTGGTGTCGGCGGTGGTCGGCCTCGCCACGCTGCGCCTCTCCGGCATGTACTTCGTGATCTTCACCTTCGGGCTCGCCTCGCTGGTCAGCGCCGCGGTCAAATGGTGGGACTACAACGTCGCCAACAGCAGCGGGTGGTATCCGGACCTCCCCTTTACGGAGACGCACGTCTACTACCAGCTGCTCGTGCTGTGCGCGGTCGTCATCGGCCTCTGGCTCGTGCGCGACCGCACCCGCATGGGGATGGCGCTCAAGACGCTCGGCGCCGACGAGACCGTAGCGCGCCAGATCGGCATCGACACGGTGGCGCTGAAGATCGGCACCTTCGTGGTGAGCTCGGTGGTCATGACGCTCGCCGGCGCCATCGTCAACTCGCGCAGCTACCAGGTGACGGCCGAATACGCGTTCAATCCGGAGATCTCGTTCATCACCGTGATTGCCGCGCTCCTGGGCGGTGCCACCTCGGCCTGGGGGCCTATGCTGGGCGCAGTGCCGCTGCTGCTCCTCAAGGAATACCTCCTCATCAATCATTCGAGGTTCTTCAGCGTGCTCCTCGGCGCCATCCTGCTGGGCGTCGTGTTCTTCATCCCCAACGGGCTGATCGGCCTCTTGCGGTCCGGCCGGGCGGCGATCGAGACCCGCAGGCTCGCCGACCTGCTCGACGGGCTGGCCCGCCGCCTGCGCGGCGAAGGGGCAAGCCGGGCGCCGTCGCCGCCCCGGGCGCATGCCTCCGCCAACGGCGCCGCCGCGCACCACGCCGTGCCGCGGGCGCCCGACCCGCCCGAGCGAAAGCCCTCGGCGTGAGCCCGACCGGCAGACCGCTGCTCGAGGTCAAGGGCCTCAGCCGCCATTTCGGCGGGCTCGCCGCCGTCGACGGCGTCTCGTTCGCTGTGCAGCGCGGCGAGGTGCTGGGCCTCGTCGGCCCGAACGGCTCGGGCAAGACCACCCTCCTCAACGTGGTGTCCGGCCGGCTGCCGCCCATGGGCGGCGAGGTGCGCCTCGGCGGCCGGCCGATCACCGGCGCCACGCCCGAGCAGGTCTGCCGCGCCGGCATCGCAGGCACCTTCCAGCTCGCCCGCATCCCCGATGCGCTCGATGCGCTCGACAACGTCGCGGTTGCCGCCATGTACGGCCGGCGCCGCCTCGATGTGGCCTCCGCGCGCGCCGAGGCGGAGCGGCTGCTCGACCGCGTCGGCTTCGCCGCCGACCCGGCCGCCCACGCCGACGCGCTCACCTACTTCGACCACAAGCGCATCGAGCTCGCCCGCGCGCTCGCCTGCGCGCCCGACCTCCTCCTCCTCGACGAGTGGCTCGCCGGCCTCAACCCGACCGAGCTGGAGGCCGGCATCGAGCTGGTGCGCTCGCTCAACGAGCAGGGTCTCACCGTCGTCATGGTCGAGCACGTGATGCACGCGATCCGCTCGCTGTGCGGCCACGTGGTGGTGCTCAACGCCGGTCGCGTGATCGCCGCCGGCACCCCCGAGGAGGCCCTCGCCGACCCCAACGTCGTGCGGGTGTACCTGGGGGAGGGGGTGTGACGGGGTCAGCGGGGATCAGCCCCGGCCTTCGCCCGGGCGCAGGGTCTGACCCCTTCGCTCTACTTGTCGAGCCACACGTCTTCCAGGCGCCAGTTGTTGTAGGTGCTGTTCCGGTGCTGCACGAGGCCCTTGACGTAGGGATGCCAGCACGTACCCCGCACGTTGTGGAGGATAATGGGCCGGGCCACGTCGACCGCCAGCTTGCGCTCCACCTCCCACACCAGCGCCTTGCGCTTGGCGAGATCGGTTTCCTTCGACTGCGCGAAGATCAGCTTGTCGACCTCTGGGTTGCAGTACTTGGTGTAGTTGCGCTCCGACGCGCAGGTGTAGTTCTCGATCAGATTGGCGTCCGGGTCGTCCACGGCCACTCCCGTCAGGTTGAGGCCGATGGAGTAGTCCCGGCGCAGCACCTTGCCGTACCACACCGAGGTGTCGATCGCCTCCAGCTCACCGTCGATGTAGATCTTCTTGAGCTGGTCGATCAGGATCACCGCCGGATCGCGATAGATGGCGATGTTCCTGGTCGACACCTTCACTTTCAGCGTCTTCTCCGGCCCGTAGCCCTGCGACGCCATGATCTTCTGCGCCTCGGCGACGTTGGCGGCGAGATCCGCACCGTAGCCCGGCAGCTTGGCCAGCTCCTCGGGCGGCATTGCCCATAGCCCCTCCGGCGCGGGAAGCATGGCGGCGCCGATGCGGCCGTCGCCCCTCTCCAGGATGTCGATGAAGGACTTGCGATCAAGCGCGAGCGCCATGGCCTGGCGGATCTTGAGGTTGTCGAGCGGCGGCTTGCCCGGGTTCACGATCAGATTGGCACTGACGTTGTTGGGAGCGACCTCGCACACGGCCTTGGGGGCCTGGGAACGCACGTCTTTCAGCACCGCGGCCGTGATATCGCGGTCGAACGTCATGTCGAACTCGCCCGATATGAACGCCAGCACGCGCGTTGCGCGGCTTTCGATGATGCGCATCTCGATGGCGTCGAGGAACGGCCGCCCCTTCTTGAAGTAGTCGGGGTTGCGCGCGAGCTTGATCGCCACGTTGCGCTGGAACTCGACGAACTTGAACGGGCCCGTGCCGACCGGCCGCGTGCGCATGGTCTTGGGCGAGACATGGCACGGATAGACCGGCGAGTAGCCCGAGGCCAGCAGCATCAGGAGCGACGGCTGCGGGCTCGCGAGATGGAACGTGGCCTCGTGGTCACCGTCGGTGGTGACCTCTTTCAGGTTCGTGTACCAGACCTTGCGCGGGTTGCGGTTGAGGCCCTCCTGGTCGCCCTTGCCGAGCAAGGCGTGCCAAGTGCATTGCACGTCCTTGGCCGTGAACGGCTTGCCGTCGTGCCACTTCACGCCTTCCCTGAGCTTGAACGTCAGCTTGGTGTTGCTGGCATCCCACGACCAGCTGGTGGCGAGGTCCGGCACGATCGTATCGGCGCCGTTGTAGGGCTTGTTCTGGTCGAACAGCACGAGATTGTTGAACACGGCCATGAACGGCAGGATCACCGAGATCGTGGACTCTTCGTGCACAGAGGCCGTCGGCGGGTTGTCGCGGTGGTAGACCCTGAGCGTGCCACCCTGCTTCTGGGCCTGGGCGCTCCCCAGATCAATCAGCAGTACAGTGACAAGCGCAAAGGCAATCGCTGCGATGCGCGCCGCCATGATTTCCTCCCATTGGATCATTGCCCTTCTACGGGGCATTCGATGCTCGTGGCCGCCATCCTAGCACGGATCACCCGCTTCGTCCCACCCTCCAGGCGGCCTGCGCTGGCTTCACCGCGCATCTCTAGTGCGACTGGACAAGAAGGGCCTGATGGCGGGGCCCTGCCCGAAGAGCAATGGATCAGGTCGAGGCCGGCGCGCCATCGGGGCTGCCAACCGCCCTCGTGCGGGCGGGTTCTCGCCCAACTTTGATGCAAGTCTGAGGTCGCCCTCTCCCCGCTTGTGGCCGCTTGTGGGGAGAGGGCGTCACCGCAGCCCTACTTGTCGAGCCACACGTCCTCGAGGCGCCAGTTGTTGTAGTTGTTCTGGGCGGCCGCGGTGTCGACGTTAACGACCAGGGCCGCGATGAGTATGGAAGCGATTGCTGCGATGCGCACGATATCCCGCTCCTTCCATTGGCTCGAGCCTGCGCGGGCATGGGTGACGGGCCCGTATGACGGCCCTGTGACGCTATCCTGGCACGGAGCACCGATCCCGCCACACCCGCTGAAGCTTTTGGTCGCGGCCGTTATTAGCCCGTCACCCCCGCGAGTTCCACGTCCATCGGCGCGGACCCGTATGTGCGATTGCGCAGAGCGCGCGACTGTGGCGTAATCACACCAGAATAATTCCAAGCCGGCGCTGCATCGTGGTGCGGCCCAGAAGGCAACGAGGAGGCAAACGCATGTTCTTTCGCAAGAGCCAGCCAGCGGCAGGCCCGGCGCAGGGCGCTGCGGCACCGAACGCCGATCGGACCATCACGGTAGAGATGACGGTGAACGGCAAGACCGTCAGCGCCAACGTGGACCCGCGCACGCTGCTCGTCCACTACCTGCGCGAGCACCTGCGCCTCACCGGCACGCACGTGGGTTGCGACACCAGCCAGTGCGGCGCCTGCGTCGTGCATCTCGACGGGCGCGCGGTGAAATCCTGCACGGTGCTGGCGGCCTCCTGCGAGATGGCCAGCGTCGCCACCATCGAGGGCCTGGCGCAGGGCGACAAGCTGCATCCCATGCAGGAGGCCTTCCGCGAGCACCACGGGTTGCAGTGCGGCTTCTGTACGCCCGGCATGATCATGGCTGCGGTGGACATCGTGAACCGCAAGGGCAGCCAGCTCGACGAGGCCACCGTCCGCCACGAGCTGGAAGGCAACCTCTGCCGCTGCACCGGGTATCACAACATCGTCGCCGCCGTGCGCGCCGGCGCCTCGGCCATGGGCGGCATCAAGCAAGCCGCCGAATAGCTCTGAGGAGCGGGCCCGCCGCCGGGCATGAGAAGGCGGCTACACCGGCCACTGTACCGGCCACTACACAAAGTCATTCGATCGCCCGAGGAGGCAACGCATGAGCGCAACCGGCATCGGGGCGCCAGTCCGGCGCAAGGAAGACCAGAGGTTCATCACCGGCAAGGGCCAGTACACCGACGATATCAATCGTCCGGGCCAGACCTACGCCTACTTCGTGCGCTCCCCGCACGCCCACGCCAACATCAAGAAGGTCGACACCGCCGCAGCCCTGAAGAAGCCCGGTTGCCTCGCCGTCTTCACCGGCGAGGACATTGCCAGGGACAAGGTGGGCGCGCTGTTCTGCGGCTGGATGATCACCTCCAAGGACGGATCGCCGATGAAGGCGGGCACCCACCCGGTGCTGGCGCTCGGCAAGGTGCGCTATGTCGGCGACCACGTCGCGCTCGTTGTCGCCGAGACGCTGGCGCAGGCCAAGGACGCCGCCGAGGCCGTGGTCGTCGACTACGAGACGCTGCCCGCGGCGGCCGATGTCGCCACCGCCCAGAGCCCGGGCAAGCCGCAGGTGCAGGCCGATGCGCCCGACAACACGGTGTACCAGTGGCACCTGGGCGACCAGGCCGCCACGGAGGCAGCGTTCGCCGGCGCCCGGCACGTGACCAGGATCGACCTCGTCAACAACCGCCTCATCCCCAACGCCATCGAGCCGCGCGCGGCGATCGCCGACTACAACTCGGGGCAGGACAGCTTCACGCTCTACACCACCAGCCAGAACCCGCACGTCATCCGCCTTGCGCTCTCCGCCTTCATCGGCATCGCGCCCGAGCACAAGCTGCGCGTGATCGCCCCCGATGTGGGCGGCGGCTTCGGCTCCAAGATCTTCCTCTACGCGGAGGAGACGGCCTGCATCTGGGCCGCCAAGAAGGTCGGCCGGCCCATCAAGTGGACCGCGGAGCGCTCCGAGTCCTTCCTCGCCGACGCGCATGGCCGCGACCATGTCACGACAGCCGAGCTGGCGCTCGACGGCGACGGCAGGATTCTGGCGATGCGGGTCAAGACCAAGGCCAACCTGGGCGCCTATCTCTCCACCTTCGCCTCCTCGGTGCCGACCTACCTCTACGCCCCGCTGCTCTCCGGCCAGTACGACATCCCCGCCATCTACTGCGAGGTCGACGGCGTCTACACCAACACCGCGCCGGTCGATGCCTACCGCGGCGCCGGCCGGCCGGAGGCCACCTTCGTGGTCGAACGGCTGGTGGAGGTCGCCGCGCGCCAGACCGGCCGCGATCCGGCCGAGCTCCGCCGGCAGAACTTCATCCAGTCGTTCCCGCACCAGACGCCGGTCATCATGGCCTACGACGCCGGCGACTACGCAGCCTGCCTCGACAAGGCGCTGGAGCTTGCCGACTACCGCGGGCTCGCCGCCCGCAAGGCCGCGAGCGAGCAGAAGGGCCTCAAGCGGGGCGCCGGCTTCTCGGCCTACATCGAGGCCTGCGGCATCGCGCCGAGCCAGGCCGTGGGCTCGCTCGGCGCCGGCGTGGGCCTGTGGGAATCGGCGGAGGTACGCGTCAATCCGACCGGCTCGGTGGAGGTGCTGACCGGCTCGCACAGCCACGGACAGGGGCACGAGACCACCTTCGCGCAGCTCGTCTCCGAGCGCCTCGGCATTCCCATCGACCAGGTCACCGTGGTGCACGGCGACACCGACAAGGTGCAGTTCGGCATGGGCACCTACGGCTCGCGCTCGGGCGCGGTCGGCATGACCGCCATCTACAAGGCCATCGACAAGGTGATCGTGAAGGCCAAGAAGGTGGCGGGCTTCGTGCTGGAGGTGGCGGAGGACACGGTCGACTTCAACGACGGCATCTTCTCCTCGACGGCCACCAACAAGACGCTGACCTTCCCCGAGGTCGCGCTGCAGGCCTACATCGCCCACAAGTTCACGGGCGCGCAGCTGGAGCCGGGCCTCAAGGAGGGTGCCTTCCACGACCCCACCAACTTCACCTTCCCGTCGGGCGTGCACATCTGCGAGGTGGAGGTGGACCCGGAGACGGGGGTGACGCGCATCGACCGCTGGACCGCGGTGGACGACTTCGGCAATCTGGTGAACCCGATGATCGTCGAGGGCCAGGTGCACGGCGGCGTCGCCCAGGGCATCGGCCAGGCGCTGCTGGAGGGCGCCCGCTACGATGCGAACGGCCAGCTCGTCACCGCGAGCTTCATGGACTACGCCATGCCGCACGCGCACGACCTGCCGCCGATCCAGATCGCCATGGTGAGCACGCCCTGTCCCTCCAACCCGCTCGGCATCAAGGGCTGCGGCGAGGCGGGCGCGATTGCGGCGCCGGCGGCCGTCATCAACGCCATCACCGACGCCTTGGGGCACGAGGACATCGCCATGCCCGCGACCCCGCAGGCGGTCTGGCGCGCGGCGCAGAAATCGCCCGCCAAGCTGGCCGCGGAATAAGGGAGAGAGCCCATGTACGCCTTCGAATATCTGCGCGCCCAGACCGTGGCCGAAGCCGCCAAGCTGCTCGCCTCCAACAGCGAGGCGAAGCTGCTCGCCGGCGGCCACACGCTGCTGCCGACCATGAAGCTCCGCCTGGCGTCGCCCAAGGCGATCGTCGACCTCTCGCGCGTGGCCGAACTCAAGGGCATCGACAAGAAGGGCAACACCCTTGTCATCGGCGCCATGGCCACGCACGCCGAGGTGGCCGATTCGAGCGTGGTGCGCTCGGCAATTCCCGGCCTTGCCGCGGTGGCGGGGGGCATCGGCGACCCGCATGTGCGCAACCGCGGCACCATCGGCGGCTCGGTCGCCAACAACGACCCGTCGGCGGACTATCCCGCCGCGCTCCTGGCGCTCGGCGCCAGCATCGGCACCAACAAGCGCGAGATCAAGGCCGACGACTTCTTCAAGGGGCTGTTCGCCACCGCGCTGCAGGACGGCGAGATCATCACCCGCATCTCGTTCCCCGTGCCTGCGAAGTTCGCCTATTCGAAGTTCCCGAACCCGGCCTCGCGCTATGCGCTGGTCGGCGTTGCCGTGGCGCAGACGGGCGGGGCAGCGCGCGTCGCCGTGACCGGAGCCGGCGCCTCCGGCGTCTTCCGCCAGCCCGCCATGGAGGCGGCGTTGGCGAAGGGCTGGTCAGCCGCAGCGCTTGCGGGCATCGCCACCGACACCAAGGACATGAACAACGACCTCCATGCCGACCCGGCGTACCGCGCGCATCTCGTCGGCGTCATGGCCCGCCGCGCCGTCGCCGCCGCCGGATGAACGGGCGGGCGGGTCGCCACGGTTGGACGGAACTCGACCGGACTCCCTCTCCCCGCTTGCGGGGAGAGGGCGGGGGTGAGGGGCAGCAACAAGGGAGAACTTCTATGAAGCACGCACGCCGCAGCCTTTCCGACGCCGACATCGCCTCCCGACGCGCCGTCACCCGCCGCGCCCTCATCTCCACCCTTGGCATCGGCGCCGGCCTCGCCGCGGTGGCCGCCGCCGCTGCTCACGCCCAGACCACCGCGCCCAAGCAGCCGCCTCCCAAGCAGCCCCCGCCCAAGCGCCGCGACCCCTGCCGCGACGCCGACCACGGCCCGCCCGCCGACGGCGACGGCTGCGGCCGCCCGCCGATCTCGTGATATCCGCCCTGCGCTTACCGTTCGCTATGCTCGGCGATGAGCAACTCTTCCTGCGACCGTAGCCGATCAGGGCTTGCGATCGATCGGAAGCGCGCGCACTCGGATGCGGCTCCGCTCGATCACGACAATGCTTCCGCACAGCAGCGCATCCGCGACCGCCGCAAGGTTGGCCAACACCAGTGCAAGCTGGCGGTCTGGCCTGCGGTCGGCTCCTCTGCGCAGAAGAAGAACCGAAGGCTGAGTTTGGCCACTCAGCGCGAGCAGCGCGCCAAAGTCGGTGTCGGCCGAAATGAGAACCCGGCCTTCCTTCGTGGCCAGAGCGAATATTACGTCGTCGTCGGCTGTTTGCAGGCCAAAGTCGCGCACGTGGACAGCGTCGTGGCCGTTCTGCCGCAGGCCCTCCGCGACCAGCGGCGATAGAGGCCGCATCGACAAGAAACCTCACGGCACCGTCAGCGGCAGCTCGCGCTCGCGCACCGCCTCGGCCGCGTACTGGAGCGCCTCATGGATGTCCTCGCGCTCCAGGTCGGGATAGGCGGCCAGGACCTCGGCCTCCGTCATGCCGTCGGCCACCATGGCCACCACGGTCGCCACCGGGATGCGCAGACCGCGGATGCACGGTAGGCCGCCCATCCGATTGGCCTTGGCGGTGATGCGCGCAAACCTCATGTCGGACCTCCGAAAACCGCCCCTTGCAAGCATAGAGATAGGACGAGGTCTTGGCGAAATAAATCGTCTGCGAAGCTCCCTCTCCCCGCACTGTTGGGACTATGGCAAGGTTGGCGTTGCGCGGGGAAATCACAAGCTTCATTCTCCCCCCAAATCTCGAGCACCGCATTATGGATTGGAGCAGCCCGCGTCTGCCGGAAGCGTCGAGGTTCTTCGCCGCCGGAATGGAGTGGTGGGGCGTGTTCCTGTTTACGATCTACGTGCCTCAGATCAGGCGGCTCACGGTCATTGCCGGCTCCACCGCCGACTGATTGTGGCCTGCCGCCAAGCCTCTGGGTGGGGGGCCGACACCGGGCGGCAGCCGTGGCAGCGCGCCCGGCAGCCCTACGTCTACGGCACGCTCGGCGGCGACCAGATCTTCCGGCGGCCCTAGGGATTCCCTCCCCGCGCTACGCCGCCTGCCGATGCTCGCGCGCGTACTGCAGGAGCGCGTCGTCGGCGCACGGGACGATCGGCGCGAAGTCGCGGTGGGCGATCCACTCGGGGCGGTTGAACTGGGTGATGTGGTTGGAGACCGCGCACAGCGTGAGATAGACGATCTTGCGTGGATAGGGCGTGATGTTGGGCGGAGAGGCGTGCGCCAGGTTGCCGTGGAACATCAGCACGGTGCCGGGCTTGCCGGTGGGCGCGACGATGCCGCCCTCGTCCACCAGCTTCGTCACCGTCTCCTTGTCGAGCGTCCACAGCGGATAGCTGGTGGTGGCCTTGTCGTGGCCGGCGGCCAGCGTGCCGCGCCGGTGGCTCCTGGGGATGAACATCAGGGGGCCGTTGATGGGCATCACCTCGTCCAGGAACACCGAGATGTTCATGGCGCGCGCCTCGGGCATGCCGTCGTCGCGCTTCCAGGTGCCGTAGTCCTGGTGCCACTGCCACACCTCGCCGTCGAAGGGCGCCTTGGCGTTGATCTTGAACTGGTGCATGTAGACCGGCTCACCGAACAGCTGCTCCAGCGGCTCGATCAGGCGCGGGTGGCGGCCGAGCAGGCCGAACGCCTCGTTGTAGGTGTGGGCGGCAAAGGCGGTGCGCGGCGCGCCGGAGGTCTCGCGCCACACCTCCTTGCGGTCGGTCGCGTAGATGGCCTCGGCCTCGGAGCGCAGGACGGCAATCTCCTCCTCGGAGAAGCAGCCGGGCATGACGAGATAGCCGAGTTCGTCGAACTCCTTGAGCTGGCCGGGCGTAAGCTTCATCGTATCCTCCTGCCGTTCCTGCTTGGGCCGACTCTAGGTCATGGGGAAAGCGCGGGCAACGCCAGCCGCGCGCAACCGAGGGGATGCGAATGCCGAGCCGCCGCCGCGTGCTGCATGCGTTCGCCGCTGCCGGCGCCCTGGCGGCGGGCGCATGGGCCCTTCTCGCGTCCACCCGCGGCAACGCCTACTACCGGGGCCCCGCCTCGGACCACTTCGACGGGACCCGCTTCTTCAACCCCGGCGGCATCGAGCCCAAGGGCGGGATCGACTTCCTGCGCTGGCAGCTCTCCGACCGCCGCGCCGCCTGGCCCGCGAGCTTCCCGAGCCCGTTTCCGCCCGATCGCCCGCCCCACAGGGTCGAGGGCGACAGCGTGCGCATCGCCTACATCGGGCACGCGAGCTTCCTCGTCCAGGTGCGTGGGCAGAGCATCCTCATCGACCCCGTGTGGAGCGAGCGCGTGAGCCCGTTCTCCTTTCTGGGGCCGAAACGCGTCAATGCGCCGGGCATTGCCTTCGACCACCTGCCCGCAATCGACTGCGTGCTCCTCACGCACAATCACTACGACCATATCGACGTGGCCACCATCGCCAGGCTGTGGCAGCGCTTCCGCCCCCGCATCGTCACGCCGCTCGGCAACGACACGATCCTCAAGACGGCGGTGCCGGGGCTCGAGGCGCAGGCCATGGACTGGGGCGCCAGCATGGACCTCGGCGGCGGCATTGCCGTGCATGTCGAGGAGAGCCAGCACTGGTCGGCCCGCGGCGCCGGCGATCGCAGCCACGCGCTGTGGGGGAGCTTCGTGATCGAGGCGGGGGCGCGGAAGCTCTACTGCGTCGGCGACAGCGGCTTCGGCGACGGCGCCACCTTCCGGCGCGTGCGCGAGCGGCATCCGGGCCTGGCGCTCTCACTCCTGCCGATCGGCGCCTACGAGCCGCGCTGGTTCATGGCCAACGTGCACATGAACCCGGACGATGCGGTGCAGGCGCTCGCGCTGTGCGGCGCGGCGCAGGCCCTCGGGCATCACTGGGGCACGTTCCGCCTCACCAACGAGGCCGCCGAGCAGCCGGCCATCGACTTGGCCGCCGCTCTGGCCGCCCGTGGCGTCCCGCCGGAGCGGTTCGCCGCGCTGCGCCCTGGCGAGGTGCGGACCTTGGGTTGACGGCCGCGCACCCAGCCTGCGCCTACGACGATGGCATCCACGGTCGCGTCGGAACGCAGCGGGGGAGGGGGATTTGCGGGGGTTCAGCGCTGCGCGGCGCATCGGCGAAGTCGCTCGTTCAATGCGAATTGTCGGCCACGCCCGGCATCCCCATTTTTTCCGCAGCAACGAGAGGCATCGACCCCGGCCTGATGCCGGGAACCGGCCTTGCGCGCGACCGCTCTGCGGTGGAGCGCTTCGGCTGGACGTTTCTGTTGCCCGCACTCCGGTTCCTCGTGCGGGGGGTGAGCTCGACGCAGCGATCCGCCGATGCGTATGCGCAGCTCCTTCGCTCCGGCGCATCGGAGTTTCGATCGGGCGCCTATGTCGACTTCCGGCTGCGCGAAATTGCACCCTCCGCCGACGCAGCACGCGCGGACATGGCGCAGGATGTCTATCGCGTCAGCGCCGGGCTTTCCGGGGTCGATGCCAGTGCGCCGCTGGCGCGCGCCACCGGTGATCTGGTGGACGACCCGGTCTGGCCTAGCGGCGGAAGCAGGCGGCGATCTGTGCTTCGATGGCCGCCAGCTCGGCCGTCCACGGTGCCTGCCGCGAGGCCACCAGATTGGCCTGCGACCTCAGGATCACGCCGTCGTCGAGCACCTCGAGGCCATTGGCGCGCAGTGTCGCGCCGGTGGTGGTAATGTCGACGATCAGCTCGGCGAGGCCCGCGGCGGGAGCCCCTTCGGTCGCGCCCAGGCTCTCGACGATGCGGTAGCCGGTGACGCCCGCCTGCGCGAAGAAGCGGCGCGTCAGGTTCACGTACTTGGTGGCGACGCGCACGCGCCGCCCGTGCACCCTGCGGAAGAGGAGGGACATCTCCTCCAGGTCGGCCATGCGCCGCACGTCGAGCCAGCAGGCCGGGACGGCGACGACGACATCGGCGCGGCCGAAGCCGAGGCCGTCAAGGAAGCGCACGCGCTCGTCGGCATCCGCCATGGCCTCGCGGATCAGGTCCTCGCCCGTCACGCCCATATGCGCCGCGCCGGTCTTGAGGAGCTGGGCGATCTCGGACGACGAGACGAAGTTGACCTCGACGCCGGGCCAGCCCTCCAGCTCGCCCTTGTAGCCGCGCGCCGGCCCCGTACGCACGATCGTGAGCCCGGCCCCGGCGAGCGCGGCGGTGCACAGCTCCATCAGCCGGCCTTTGGAGGGCAGCGCGAGGACGAGCTTGCCGTTCATGGGCCCGCCTCCCGCAGGGCAGCGAGCAGCCGCTCGGTGTGGATCATGGCGCCGACCGCGGGCACCGGGCCGGGGGCTCCGACCTCGCCAAGCAGGCCGTCGTACCGCCCGCCGCCGGCCACGGGGCTGCGGGGGCCCAGCCCCGGCGCGACGATCTCGAACACGAAGCCCGTGTAGTACTCGAGGTTGCGGCCGAACTCGGCGGAGAACTCGGCGTCGGCGATGCCGATTTCCGCCGCCTCGACGCGAGCGAGACGCCGCTGGAAGGCGTCGAGCCCGGCCGACAGGTCGACGCCCTGCGCGCGCGCCAGCCGCGCGAGCTGCGCCGGTGTCTCGCGCGCCGGGGCCCTGACCGCCACGTAGCTTTCGATCAGCGCCGCCGTCTCCGCCCGCAGCGGCTGCTCGCGCAGGTCCGCGGCCGCATCGATGAGGCGGGCAGCGATCTCGGCCGCCTTGCGCGTGCCGATCAGCTCGCAGCCCGCCTTGTCCAGGTGCTCGAGCACGGCGGCCTCTGCGCCGGCGGGATCGGCGGGATCGAGCCTGCCGATGAGCTCGTGCGGCACGCCCCTCGCCAGGGCCGCTCCCGAGGTCAGACGCTGAAGCTCCGCACGGAACGCCTCCGGGCGCCAGAACTGGTGCTTCAGCCGCGCGCGCCAGCGCTCGGGCATGGGAAGCGCCTGGATGAGCGCGGCAAACAGGCCGAGGTCGCCGATCCTGATCCCGATGCGGCCGAGGCCCGCTTGGCGCAGCGCCTCCACGGTGAGCGCGAGGACGGCAGCGTCGTCGGCCTCGCGGTCGGGCGCCGCGAAGGATTCGATGCCAGCCTGGCGGAACTCGCGCGGATGCGCGCGGTCGGCGCCCGCGGGCTGATAGCGGAAGGCCGGCGCGCTGTAGCAGTAACGCGCGGGCACGTTGCCGGCGGGATGACGCTCAAGATGCAGGCGGCAGGTCGGCACCGTGAGATCGGGACGCAGGCACAGCTCGGCGCCGTCCGGATCGGTGAACACATAGGTGCGCGCGCGCAGGTCCTCGCCGATCACGTCGAGGAAGAGCCCGGCTGGCTGGATCACGGCCGGCTCGATGCGCTCGTAGCCGGCGCGCGTGAAGGTGGCCATCAGGCCCCGCGCCTGGGCATCCAGGGCCTCGATGTCGGCGGTGGTGGCGACCGTGGGCATGGCCTCACCTTCCGCGCGCTGTTGGAGCGCGTGGAGGGGTCGGTGTAGCGCGGTGAGAGGGAGCCATCGCCTAGCCCCTGTGGCGGGCGAGGACCTCGCGCACCTTGGCGATGAGCTCCTCCTCCTTGACGGAGACCTGTGCCGGGCGGCCTTCGCGCCATTCCTTGCTGTCCTTGATGGTGGCCGCGGCCCTGGCGCCCTCGATCAGGTCCTTGATCTGCACCTCGCCTTTGGCGCGCTCGTCGCCGCCCTGGATGACGACGCAGGGTGCGCCGCGCCTGTCGGCGTACTTCATCTGCGCCTTCATGCCTGAGGTGCCGAGGTACATCTCGGCGCGGATGCCGGCGGCGCGCAGGGTTTGCGCCATCTTCTGGTAGTCGGCGAGGCGGTCCTTCTCCATGACGAGCACGACCACGGGGCCCTCGCTGGCCGCGGGTTTGTCCTTGTTGATCGCGGCCAGCGCTGCTGCCAAGCGCGATACGCCGATGGAGAAGCCGGTGGCCGGCACCTTGGTGCCGAGGAACCGCTCGACCAGCCCATCGTACCGCCCGCCGCCGCCCACCGAGCCGAAACGCACGGTCTGGCCGTCCTCGTTCACCACGGGGAAGGTGATCTCGGCCTCGAACACGGGGCCCGTGTAGTACTCGAGCCCACGAACGACTGAGGATCTATCCGGATGCGCCTTGAACCGTATCCGGCTGCGTTGCCAAAGCTGCTCATGCTCCTTGAGTTCAGCGACACCCTCACTGCCTCTCTTGCTCGCTTCAGAGTGCTTTGACCAAGCCAGTCAACAGTCTGCGTTGCTCAAGTAGCGCTGGTCATCTCCGCAATCTTCCACGTGCTCAGCATCAGTTAGCGCCTGATTGACCGTAGGCCAGTGTGTACGAAGGTCCCGCTGCACAAATCGCAGCAGCTTCTGCACGCGATCATCTGAAAGGCCGGCACCTTTGGTGAAATCGCCAGATTCGTCCTTTCGGCCTTTGCCCAGGAGGAGCCGGACGCCCTCGTCCCCAAGGCGATCAAGCTTGTCGATCGCGCGCAGAACGGTGAGCCGTCTTCCTGCGTCGTCGTCGCTCGCGGGTCAAGGCCGATTGCCTCCAAAACGCCGTCCAGGATCTTGCGGCTATTCACCTTGATCACATAGTCGCCGCGCTTGACGCCCAGGGCCTCCAGGGTGTCGGCGGCGAGCATGCAGATCTCGGCATCCGCGGCGATGTTCTCCGTGCCTACCGTGTCGGCGTCGAACTGGGTGAACTGGCGGAAGCGGCCGGGCCCCGGCTTCTCGTTGCGCCATACCGGGCCCGACGGCGTAGCGGCGGAAGGGCTTGGGCAGGCGCTCGAAGCTCTCCGCCACGTAGCGCGCCAGCGGCGCGGTCAGGTCATAGCGCAGCGACAGCCACTGCTCGTCCTCGTCCTGAAAGGAGAACACGCCCTCGTTGGGCCGGTCCTGGTCGGGCAGGAACTTGCCGAGCGCGTCGGTGTACTCGACGGCCGGCGTCTCCAGCGGCTCGAAGCCGTAGCGCTCGTAGACCTCGCGGATGGTGGCCAGCATGCGGCTCGTCGCGCGGATGTCCTCCGGCGGGGTATCGAGAAAGCCCTTGGGCAGCCGCGCCACGGGACGCTCGTTCCTGGCGGAATTCTTGTTCGATTTGGCCATGGGTGGCGCCGGAGATATCGCTGGTGCTGGAGCCATTGAAGTGGTGGGCTTATAGCCGATCGATGTGGCCCGGCAAAGACGGCCGGGGGGCGCTGGTGCCGCCGCGTGGCCTCGAGCCACGGACCACCTGACCCACAATCAGGGCTCGCCCGACTGAGCTACAGGGGCATCGGTCTCACGCGATACTCGTCAGCGCAACGCAGATCGTCCGGGCCTTCTGGGGAGGGGGGAGAGGGCACCGGACGATCCGCTTCGGGGCCCGCTCGGGGAGCCTGCTCGTGGGTCGCAGCGACGCGCTCCGAGGTTCACGCGCCGGCGTATTTTTTTGGGGGGTGCTTCCGGCGATGTGGCGAGCGACCGCAAAGGCGTAGGGCGGATTGGGCGCAGCCGTAATCCGCCGCCAACGTCATCATGGTAAGGACGCACGGCGGATTACGGGCTCCGCCCTAAGATCGCCTCAGAACATGCCTTCGAACTTCTTCTTGAAGCGCGAGAGGCGGCCGCCGCGGTCGACCAGATGGGCGCCGGCGCCGGTCCAGGCCGGATGCGTCTTGGGGTCGACATCCAGCGTGAGGGTGTCGCCCTCCGAGCCGTAGGTGGAGAAGGTCTCGAACGTGGTGCCGTCCGTCATCACCACCTTGATCATGTGGTAATGGGGGTGGAAGTCCTCGGTCTTCTTCATTTTCTCACCTGTCGACTGGACGATGCACGCGAGGACTGGAACCCGCACGCGATTCTGCCGCCTCTTTAGCCAATGTGAGCGCCCCGGACAAGTCGGGAACGGGGCCGGGAGCGGGGTTAATTGGAGCGGGATCAGACCCGGGTCAGACCCCTCGCGCAGGGGCTGGAGCTCCACTGCGACGCTGGAAGCGGGGGGTCCGACCCCGTCGCGAAGGGGCTGCCCCCTCGCCGGGCCGGCGCTGGAGTGCTTCTATCCGGCAGATGCGGCGACGGTACAGGCTTTGCGTCGTCTGGCCGAGCCGCAGCCGCGGGCTCGCACAGCAAGGGGAGAGGCATGTCCGGACTGGCCGCGCAGGAAGCACAGATCGCCGAGTGGCTCGGCACGCAGAAGGAGGCCATGCTGGCCCTCCTGGCCGAGCTCGTGAACATCGACAGCGGCAGCTACGACAAGGCCGGCGTCGACGCCGTGGGGCGGCGCCTCGTCGCGTTCTTCCAGGAGAACGGCCTGGTGACCGCCACCGAGCCCAATGAGACCTACGGCGAGGCCATCCACGTGCGGCTCGACGACGCGCGGCCCAACGAGCGCCCGATCGTGCTCATGGGCCACCGCGACACCGTGTTCGCCAAGGGCGAGGCCGGCCGCCGCCCGTTCCACATCGAGGGCGCCCGCGCCTACGGACCCGGGGTCGCCGACATGAAGGGCGGGCTCGTCGTCAATGCGTTCGTGCTCGCCGCCTTCAGGCGCTGTCGTCGACCTCGGCACCCAACCCCCGCAGACCGTCCTCGGTCCCCGGGTCCCGGCGCAGGCCGTTCACTTCGTCACGACCCTGGGCAACGATCAGAACCTGATCGATCCCCGGCAACCCGGCGAGCTGCCGCACCTCCGGCTCGCGGTCACGGCCAACGTCGTGCTGGCGATCAAGTCCGACTGATTGCGAGCGCAATTGCACCAATGCGCCCTCTCCCCAATGGATGCCGAGTGCCGCGGGGTCGGCTCGGTGCAATCGTGCTATGCACGATTGCACCCTACGGCTACGCCTCGCGCACCTGGTGCACCTCGACGATGTTGCCGTCGGGGTCGTAGAAGAAAATCTGCTCCCACCCTTTCATGGCCCAGGCGCCGTAGTCGCAGAAGAGGATGCCCTTCTCTTTCAGGCGCTGCTTGAAGGCCTCGATGTCGTCGGTGCGGAAGGCGATGTGGCCGCGCTCCACCGGGTTGATCGCCTGGCCGGTGCGGAAGGTGACGCCGAGGTCCTTCTCGGCGAGATGCAGCTGCGTCTCCCCGTCGCTCAGGAAGGCGACGGCGCCGGGGTAGCCCTTCTGATCGAGGATGCGCGTCGCGCCCATCGATGGCATCGCCTCGAGGCCGAGGATGGACCGGTAGAACTCATCGAGTGCCGGCACATCGGTGGTGCAGAAGTTCACGTGGTGCAGCTTCATCTTCATGGCGTCGCTCCGGTCCTCAAGCTGAATGTACGCACAGGATAGTTGGCCTCCGGCTGCGCTGACCACACCCGATGAGTCAGCCCAGGCGTGCCCGGACCTGCACCTGCTGCGGGGCCGAGGCAGCAGGAGGCGGGCTCGCAGGCCGGCCCGGGGCAGGCCGACCGCGGCGGGGGTCTATTCACGATGTCAAAGAGCGCGGCGCCGGAAGGCGCCGATTGCCCGGCTCGCTGCGGGTGCTGCAAGCGCCACCCGCGCGGGCCGGCCAACGGGCGAATTGTATGACGGCCCGGAGCGGCAGGGAGCAACGCGCGGGCTTGGAAGCTCTCGCGATCGGTCGTCGTCCTTAAGGGTTGGTGACCTGGAGCGGGCGGCACCGCGCGAGAGCGGGACGCCGCGCGAGGCGCGCAAGGGGCTCGCGGCGGCGGCGGCCAGACGATAGACTGACGGCGAACCATCGCGCGCGCAGAAGCGCGGCCATCTCTGCAGGGGAGGACCAATGCCGAAGCTACCCATCTCGAGGCGCCGGCTGCTCAAGGGCTCGGCGGCGGCGCTCGCCGCTCCGGCGGCGTTCGCCACCCGCGTTCTGGCCCAGGCGCCCGCAGCGGAGGCCATCACGCCGGCGCTCGTCGAGGCAGCGCGCAAGGAGGGCCGGCTCGCCTTCTACACTGCCATGGATATTCCCGTGGCCGAGCGGTTCGCCAGGGCCTTCCAGGCCAGCTACCCCGGCGTCGCGGTGCGCGTCGAGCGCTCGGGCTCGGAGCGCCTCTATCAGCGCATCGAGCAGGAGCGCGGCAGCAACATCTCCGCGGTCGATGTGGTCAACAGCGCCGATGCCGCGCATTTCATCGTCTGGAAGCGCAACGGCTGGCTCGCGCCCTATCTGCCGGAAGAGGCCGCGAAGCATTTTCCCGCCCGCTACCGCGACCCCGACGGCACGCACATCACCACGCGCATCTGGCTCTCCTCGCTCGGCTACAACACGCGCCTCGTGAAGGCCGAGGAGGCGCCGAAGAGCTTTGCCGATCTCCTCGACCCCAAGTGGGCGGGCAAGATGGTCAAGGCGCATCCCGCCTACAGCGGCACGATCATGACAGCGACCTTCCAGATCGTGCGCGAGCTGGGCTGGGAGTACCTCGAGAAGCTCGCCGGGCAGAGGATCATGCAGGTGCAGTCCTCGACCGATCCGCCCAAGAAGCTGGCGGCGGGCGAGCGCGCGGTGATGGCGGACGGCAACGACTACAACCTGATCCAGCTGAAGGAGCGGGGGGAGCCCGTGGAGGTGGTCTATCCGGCCGAGGGGACGCCGCTCGTCAGCGGGCCTTCGGCCGTGTTCCGCTCGGCCCCCAACCCCAACGCCGCGCGCCTGTTCTACAGCTGGCTGCACGGCGCCGAGGCGCAGCAGCTGCTGGTCGACTTCGCCGCCCAGCACTCCGCGCACGCCCTGGTGCAGGCCAAGGCCGGCCGGCGCAAGCTCTCCGACATCAAGCTGATGCAGGACGACCCGGCGGGCGTGGAACGGACGGCCGACGAGATCAAGACCCGCTACGCGCGGATCTTCAAGGTGTAGGTTGGGTCGAGCGGAGCGCAGACCCAACATTGCGCCCGCGCAGCGGTGTTGGGTCTGCGGCTTCGCCTCGACCGAACCTACGCTTGGCGTCAGCGCCGGTTACTTGCTCGCGGCAGCTGCAGGCGCCGGCGTCTTCGTCTTGGCAGGACCCTTATCGTCGGGCCAGCACACCAGCGCGCTCGCTTTGCAGGTGTGCTCGTCGAAGGCGATGAAGTCGAGGAACAGCTCGCAGCTCACGTCCTTCTTGCCGACGGTGTAGGACTTGATGCCCTTCGACCTGGTCCAGTCGGCGATGTACTTGTCGAGCAGGCTGAGGGCATCCTTGGTGGGGCCCTCCTTGCCGTAATCGTTCACCGAGAAGGCGAGCCTCGTGCACCGGGCATGGGCCTCGGTGGCGGCGAACAGGGCGACACCGACGGCAACGCCCGCGAACACTGTGAAACGCCTGCGCATTCGAACGTTTCCCCCTTCTCGACGCAACCCAGTCAACCCGCCAAACCGTCACCGGGGATAGGGCGAGTCGTTCCAGCGCGGACCGATCCCGAAGTCGAAGAAAAAGCCGCTGTCGAAGGGACCGCCCTGGCTCTGGCGCTCGGCCAACGGGTCGCGGAAGCTGCTCGTGCTACGATACAGCGTGCCCGTCCCCCCATAGGTGTTGATGACATCGGGGTCGACGTAGGAGTAGTAGCCGCCGCGCGCGAAGAAACCGCGCACCCGCACCCCGCGCTTGGCCTTGGAGCGGGCGACCCTGGCCGACTTCGCGCGTGCCGACTTGCCACCGTCGGCGACCGCCGTGGACAACTCGCCCATCATGGGGGAGCCGCTGAACGCGAGCAGCGCGAGCGCACCGCAGACCGCCAAAATACCCTTGTACCTCATGATGACCGTCACTCCGGATTTCGACTCGGCCCATTCGCCATGAATGACACTCCTCAGTCAACCGCAGGAGAGCGACCAAGCTCTGAAAAAAGCGTCACCACGGCTCGTTGCACGCCGATCTCCCCCGGCACTGGCGCAACACCGGCCCGCAACGAGGTCCAGGGCCGCTTGCCGTCCGCTGCCGTCTGCGCGATTGCCCGTATGGAACCGGCGTCACTCCTTGCAGAGCCTGGCGCCAACGACGCATTCCGGCCCAGGAACCCGCCAGCGGAGCACCTGGACTTCAGATTGCTCACCTTGTAGCCGGGAGCCACGCCGACCTTCTGGCTGGACACCATCCAGGTGCCCCACGAGCCCAGGTCGGTGCCTTGCAGGACGGCCTCCCACGCCTGGAACTTGGCGGAGTTGTCGGTGCCGCCGGTGCCTTTGCCGGCCTTGTTGACACACTGCGCCTGGGCCATCGCGCCAGTCGACGTGAACGCACCTGCAGCCAGCACAAACGCGCCAGCCGCCACGAACGCACCTGCAGCCAGGACCAAGCGCACGGATGTCGTCTTCATCACGGGAACTCCCCTGAAGCCAATGGACGATGCGGCGGGAGATTGCCCGAGATCGGCAACGTTGCAACCGGCGCGCCCCCGCGTTGCGGTGCGCAATCGTCCAAATCTTGCAGAGCCGTGGCTTGCCGGTGACGCGTCGACCGGCACGCGATGGAAAGCGCCGCGGAGAGGCAGGCGCGCAGCTCAATCGGCGCTCTGCAGGTTCACCGCCTTGGGCCCCTTGCCGCGCTTGTCCGGCTCGGTCTCGAAGGACACGCGCATATTCTCGGACAGCGGGCCGACGTTGGAGCGCTCGACGGCCGTGATATGCACAAACGTCCTTCCCTCCGTCGTCCGGCGTGATGAAGCCGAAGCCCTTCGACTGATTGAAGAACTTCACCGTTCCCTTCTGCCGCATGCGAGGTCTCCTTACCCCGTTAGAAATGCTCGAGTTGGACGCGTCGGCAGCAGGCCGGCGCGCGTGATGCAAGGCAGTCTCGTCCGTC
>CAWIXS010000040.1:0-96758 GCA_963840075.1 uncultured Alphaproteobacteria bacterium
ACCCATCGATCTGGATGTTCACAACGCCCGGCCGGGTCGCCTCGAGGCGATCAGTCGGCCGCCGCCTCGGGCTGATCGTTGCCGGCGAGGAACTTCAGGATCTCGGCGCGCAGCTCGGCCTTGTGGTCGGGGGCAATCTCCCCGCCGGCCTTGGCTTCGAAGGCGATCTGGGCCGGACGCCTGAGCACCATGATGCGGTCGCCGACCTCCAGCGCCTCGTCGATCGAATGGGTGACGAACAGCGCGGTCTTGGCGCTGTCGCGCACCAGCCGCAGGAACTCCGAGCGCAGGCGCCGCGCCGTCATCTCGTCGAGCGCCGAGAACGGCTCGTCGCACAGGATCAGCGCGGGATCGACGGCCAGCGCGCGGGCGATGGAGACGCGCTGGCGCATGCCGCCGGAGAGCGCGTGCGGGTAGTCGTTCTCGTGGCCCGCAAGCCCCAGCCGCGCGAGCCACTCCTGCGCGATCGCCCGCGCACGCCCCCGCTCCACGCCCAGGATCTCGAAGCCCAGCAGCACGTTGTCGATGGCCGTGCGCCAGGGCATCAGCCGGTCGCCCTGGAACACGATGCCGATCTTGCCGCGCAGCGCCGCGAAGTCGCCGAACGGGTTCTGGCCCTCCACCATGATGCGCCCCGAGGTCGGCTCGGCGAGCCCGGCGATCAGGTTGAAGATGGTCGACTTGCCGCAGCCGGTCTTGCCGAGCACGGCCACGATCTCGCCGCGCCCCACCTGGAACGACAGCCGGTCCACGGCGATGAACCGGCCGGAGCCGTCGGGGCGCTCGAACGTCTTGGTCACGACATCGAAGGTGACGACAACGGGATCGGGCGCCGCCGGCATCGTCAGATCGCCCGCTCGGACCTGGGCCGCCAGCGCAGCGCCCACGCCTCGATGGCGGTGACGAGGCCCTGGAACACCAGGACGAAGGCGACCAGCTGCAGCGTCCAGGCGATGGCGCCGGCCATGTCGAACAGCTGCTGCTGGCGCAACAGCTCGTAGCCGACCCCGCCGGTGGCGCCGACCAGCTCCGCCACCACCACCACGCGCGAGGCATTGCCGATGTTCACCTTCCAGGCCGTCAGGATGCCGGGCACCACCGTGGGGAGCACCAGCACCCGGAACAGGGTCCAGCGGCTCGGACGGAAGGCGATCGTCATCTCGAACAGGTCCTTCGACATGGAGCGCACCGCATCGAGGATCTGGAAGGTGAAGGCCGGCAGCGTCGTCACCAGCATGATGAAGAAGATGCGGAACTCGGTGCCGTGGAACCAGATGACGGCGATCACCACCCACGACAGCGCCGGGATTCCCTGCAGCAGCACCAGCACCGGCGTCAGATAGGCCTCCGCGCTGCGCGACTTGTCGAGCACCAGCGCCAGCACGACGCCGCACACGAAGGCGCCGACCAGGCCCGCCAGGATGCGCGCCGCCGTGGTCAGCACGTCGACCTGCGTCGATGTGGTGGTGGCGATCTCGACGAAGCGCCCCACGATCTGCGGGATCGACGGGAACAGGTAGTCGGGAAAGAACAGCGAGGCGATCTGCCAGACGATCGCCACGCCTCCCGTCCCGACGATGAACTGCAGCACCCGCTTGTGCGGCAGCCCGCCTGTCATTTGACCGGCCCGCCGTAGATGGAGGCCTCGGAGGGCGCCTTCGGCAGGAACTTCGAACTCGATGCCCGCCCGGTACACCGCCTCGATCTCCTTGCGCACCTCGTCGGCGGAGGCCAGGCTGAGCCCCAGCCGGTCGTTGGCGCGGATCGACTTGCCGAGCGCCTCCTGATCGGCCGGCGTCGACTTCGGCGAGATCAGCTTGGCGGCGGCGTCGGGGTTGGCTGCGAGCCACTTGGCCGCCTGCTCGTAGGCCTTGTAGAGGCGCGGGATGAGGGCCTTGTTCTGGGCGATCCAGTCGTGGTGCGCGGCAACCCCGAGGTAGGGAATGCGCGAGCCGCCGCCGGTGAAGGCCTTCCACGTGGCCTTGGCGCCGTCATCGAGCGTGACGATGCTGGGCTTGCGCGAGAGCAGGACGGTGTAGGCCGGCTCCCAGAGCTGCACGGCATCGGCCCGGTCGGCGAGCGCAAAGCTGATGAGGCCCGGCGTTGCCGTGTTGACGACCTTGATCTTGCTCACGTCGACGCCCTGGCGCTTCGCCAGCCACTCGAACATGATGTAGTTGGTGGTCGCGCGCGCGGCGGCGAGCTGGCGCCCCTCCAGGTCTTTCAGCGTCTTCACGTCGGCCTTGTTGGTGACGACCGCGCCCCAGAAGTCGAACAGGTTGAAGAGGTAGCTCACCTTGACGCCGCGCACGTCGGCGAGCCCGACGGTCATCAACGATGCGCTGCCGCCGACCTTGAACTCGCCGGAGTTGAACTGGGCGACGTAGGCGTCCGGCGGGCGCTCCTCGAAGGTGATGTCGAGGTTGTTGGCGGCATCGAGCTTCTGCGCCTTGATGATGGGCGGCAGGAATGCGCCGAGCGACGGCGGACCGAACACGACGATGGTGATCCTGTCGCGGCTCTGGGCCGATGCCGCGGGCGCCCAGAGCGAGGCGCCGAGCACGCATGCCAGCGCCGCAGCGAGCCAGCGCGTGCAGTTCAGTCGGGTCATGTCATGTCCTCCCCGTTTGCCCGGCCCTCTCAAAGTTGCACCGGAGCCTTTTGCCTTACCGCAGTTTCGCCGCGACATGAAGGTGTCCAAAGGTGTCATGCCACCCGTCATCCCGGACGCAGCGATGCGCGCCGAAGGCGAGCAGCGCTCCGATCCGGGACCGCGCCAGGCAGGCTCCGTCTCGCTTCACGAGGTCCCGGATAGCCTCGCCCCTATGGGGCTCGGCTTCCGGGATGACGGGTGGTGTCACGGTGTCAGACCTTGAGGGTCTGACATCCACTCCAGCTCGGTGCGCACCGACTTGAAGAACCGGCCGATCAGGTGCTTGGAGACCCCGCGCAGGATGCGCTGGCCGACGCCGGCAACGAGCCCGCCGATCTCGCCCGCGCCTTCGTAGGCGAGCAGCGTGCCGCCCTCCGCCGGCTGCAGCGTGAAGCGGGCCTCGCCCGAGCCGTGGCCCAGCGTGCCGCTGCCCGAGATGGCGATGCGGCACTGCTCCGGCGCGGCCTTGTCGGAGAGTGCGATCTCACCCTCGAACGCGCCGCCGACCGAGGCCACCTTGAGCTCCAGAAGCACCGCATATTTGTCCGGTGCCAGCTCGCGCATCGACTTGCAGCCGGGGATGCAGCGCGTGAGGAACTGCGGATCGTTGAGGCTCGTCCACACCCGCTCCAGCGGGGCCGCGATCGCCTCCTTGCCGCCGATGTCGAGCTTCATGGGCTACCTCCCCTCGCTGCATCACAGGCGGAACAGGGTGCGGGCGAGGCCGCCCGTGATGCTCGCCGCCTCCGCCGCCGAGAGGCCCGCGGCTTGCACGATGCCGGCGGGCTCGGCGTCGCCGATCGGGAAGGGCATGTCGGAGCCCAGCATGATGCGGTCGGCGCCCATCGTGTCGACGACGAAGCGCAGCACGCGCGCATCGTGCAGGATGGTGTCGGTGTAGATGTGGCGCAGTGCCTCGGTGGGATCGCCCAGGCCCGGCGTGATGGCGTGGTTGCGGGCGAGACGGCCGAGCAGGAACGGCAGGCCCGCCGCCCCCATCGGCACCACGATCCTGGCCCCGGCGTAGCGGGTGACATGGCCGGCCGAGATGAGGCGGCTGACGGCGATCAGCGCGTCGGTGATGCGCCCCACCGCGTTGGCGAGGCCGTAGTCGTTGACGCGGGCGTCGCCGGCATCGAACGAAGGGTGGATGTGCACCACAGCGCCGGTCGCGTCGGCGGCCTCCCAGAAGGGGGTGAGGTCGGGTGCATCGAGCACGCTGCCGACGCCGCGGGGGAGCGTGCCGATCATGACCCCGGGGAAGCCGGCCGATAGCGCCGCGCGCAGAGCTTCGGCTGCGGCGGCCCCGTCCTGCAACGGCACGGTCGCAAGCGGCACGAAGCGCGGCTCGGCCTTGGCGGAGGCGGCCAGATGCGCGTTGATGAGCTGGGCCCAGGCCGCGCCTTCGGCGACGGGCAGCTCATAGCCGAACATGTCGATCCAGCCGCCGACCACCTGCCGGTCGATGCCGTTCTGCACCATCCACGCGACCCGGCCGGCGATGTCGCCGAGCGGCTTGGAGACGGGCCGCGTCGGCTTGGCGCCGGCGAACGAGAACGCCAGCGAGCCGTGCTCCTCGCTCGCCCGCACGGATGGAAAGCGGCCGGCCTCGCTGCGGATGGCGTCGATGAGCGAGGGTGGAACGAGGTGGGCATGGCTGTCGATGATCAAGCTGCAACCTCCCTCAGCGCCGGCTGGCCAACGCCTCGGCGATAACGTCGCCGATGGCGGAGATGCGCATGGGCAGCGCCTCGAAGCGCAGCCCCAGCGGGCGCACGGCGTCGTTGATCGCACTCGAGACGGCCGCGGGCGCGCCGAGGTAACCGGACTCGCCCGAGCCCTTCTGGCCGAGCGCGGTGTGGGGCGAGGGCGTGACGTGGTGCACGATCTCCACCTCCGGCACCTCGTGCGCGGAGGGCAGCAGATAATCCATGAAGCTCTGGGTCACGAGCTGGCCCTCGCCGTCGAAGGCGAACTCCTCCAGCAGCGCCGCGCCGATGCCGTGGGCGATGCCGCCCAGCGTCATGCCGCGCACGATGTCCGGGTTGATGACCGTGCCGCAGTCGTGGCCGGCGACCCAGCGGCGGAGCTGCGGCTTGCCGATCTCCGGATCGATCGACACCAGCACCACGTGGAGCTCGAAGGAGAAGCAGGGGTACATCTGCACGCGGCCGTCGGGCGTCGGCATGTCGCCCCCCGTCGGCACCTGGAGGGTGTGATCGGCGGCAAGGCCCGGGGCCATGCCGGGCGGCAGCAGATGGAAATAGCGGTGCGCGATGGTCACGAGGTCCATCCACTCGATCGCCCGGCCGGAGGCGGGATGCTCGACGCCGCCGTCGCGATAACGCAGGGCGCTCGGCGGGCGTCTCCAGCCGGTGCGCGGCGATGGCGATCAGCTTGTCGCGCACGTGGCCGGCCGCGCCGTGAACGGCGCCGCCCAGCATGATCGCCATGCGGCTGCCCACGGGGCTGTTGGTCGGCAGGCTCTCGAGCGATGTCGGCCGCACCACCCTGATGCGGTCCGGGTCGATCTGCAGCGCCTCGCCGGCCACGGTGGCGGCCAGCGTCTCGTGGCCCTGGCCGGAGGAGGTGGTGTGGATGGTGACCGTCACCGCGCCCAGCGCATCGACCATGATGCGGCAGGATTCCATCCACGTCGTGGTCGCGTTCTTGGGGTTGAGCAGCGGCTCGAACGAGGCGTTGCCCCCGCTGGGCTCCAGGCAGCTCGCCACGCCGATGCCGGCCAGCAGGCCCGAGGCTCGCAGCCGCTCGCGCTCGGCCACCAGGCCCTCCCAGCCCACGCGGTCGAGCGTCTTGGCGACCACGGTGTGGTAGTCGCCGCTGTCGTAGGCGGTGCCGCTGGGGATCAGATAGGGGAACTCCTCGGCGCGGATGAAGTTGCGCCGCCGCACCTCCAGCCGGTCGAGGCCGAGCGCCTCGGCGACGCGGTCGATGCCGGTCTCGATGGCATAGTTGGTGGGCGCCTGGCCGAAGCCGCGCACCGCCTCCTGCGGCGTCTTGTTGCTGGTCACCGCAATCGCATGGTAGGCGACCGCGCCGATGCGATAGGGCCCGACGATGGAGCCCACCGGCTTGCCGAGCTGCAGCGGCGAGCGGCCCGCGTAGGCGCCCACATTGTCGAGCGCGCGCATGCGCATGGCGTGCACGACGCCGGTGCCGTCGAAGGCCAGCTCCACGTCGAAGGTGCGCTCGGGCCCGTGCATATCACCGCCGCGCATGTTCTCCAGCCGGTCCTCGATCAGCTTGACCGGGCGCGCCAGGCGCCGCGATAGATAGCCCGCCAGCACGGCATGCTTGATGCCGCGCTTGACGCCGTAGCTGCCGCCGACATCCACGTCCTGGTGCAGGCACACCTCGTTGAGCGGCATGCGCAGCGCGCGGGCGATCTGGTCGGCGAACTTGGGCATCTGGATGGAGGCCCACACGTCGAGCATCTGGCGCCACGGGTCCCAGCTCGCCACCACGCCGAAGGTCTCGATCGGTACGGTGGCGCTGCGGCCCCACTTCACGCGATAGCCGAGCTTGTGCGGCGCCGCGGCGAAGGCACCATCCACATCGCCCCACACGAACCGCTGGTCGAGCAGCACGTTGGAGCCGTGGTCGGGATGCACGGGCGTGCTGCCGGCCTCATAGGCGGCCTCGCCGTCGAGCAGGAACGGCAGCGGCTCGTAGGCGATGCGGATCTTCTCGCGCGCATCCTCGGCCAAGGCGCGGCTCTCCGCCACCACGGCCGCCACCCACTCGCCGGCGTAGCGCGCGCGCTCCACCGCCAGGGGGTAGCGCTTGACCAGCGGCGCATCGACGCCGATCAGCAGCGGATCGGCGGCGGCCGCCAGCTCCGCACCCCCGACCACCAGATGCACGCCCGGCATCGCCAGCGCCTCCGCCGCATCGACGGCGGCGATGCGGGCGCAGGCGTAAGGCGAGGTCAGGAGCGCGACATGCAGGGTGCCGGGCGGCGTCACGTCGCTGACGTACGTGGCCTGGCCGCTGACGAAGCGGCGATCCTCGCGCACACGGCGCTTCTTCGAGACGTAGCGGAAGGAATGAGGTGCGGCCATGCTTAAACCCCGCCGTCGCTGCGGTTGGCCGCCCGCAGGCGCTCGGCGGCCAGCGCGATCGCCTCGACGATCTGGCCGTAGCCGGTGCAGCGGCAGATGTTGGCGGAGATGGCGTCGACGATCTCCGCGCGCGAGGGCGACAGCGTGCGCGCCAGCAGCGCCTGGCCGGCCAGGACCATGCCGGGCGTGCAGTAGCCGCACTGCAACCCGTGCGTCTCGCAGAAGGCGTCCTGCAGCACGCTGAGCTCGCCGGGGCCGGGGCTCACGCCCTCGATGGTGATGATGGCGTGGCCGTCGGCCTGCACCGCCAGCATCAGGCAGGAGCGCACCGGCTCGCCGTCGATGAGGATGGTGCAGGCGCCACAGACGCCGTGCTCGCAGCCGGCGTGGGTGCCGTCGAGGCCCACGTCCTCGCGCAGGCAGTCGAGCAGGGTGCGCCGCGGCTCGACCTCCACCGCGACCGTGCGGCCATTGACCTCGAGCTCAACGCGCATGCCGTCCTCCCGCCGCCTCGTCGCGGGCATCCACGATGGCGCGCCGTGCCAGCACCGCCGCCACCCGGCGCCGATAGGCGGCAGAGGCGTGCAGGTCGTCGGCCGCCTCCAGGTCGGCCGTGGCGGCCTCCACGGCCTCGCGCACGGCTCCCTCCTCCAGGCGCGAACCGAGCAGGGCCTCGCTGACGGCATCCAGGCGCACCGGGGTATCACCGGCTCCGCCGACGCCGACCGCCAAGGCGCTGCAGCGGCCCTCGGCATCCAGGGCAACCTGCGCCGCGGCCGCCACCAGGGCGAAGTCGCTCTTGCGCGCCGACACCTCGTGGAAGCCGGTGCCGATGCGGCCCTCGGCCCAGACCGGAAAACGCACCGAGGTGAGAATGCCGCCTTCGGGCAGCGCCGTGATCATCGGCCCGAGATAGAAGTCCCGGCCGCCAGCTCGCTGCTGTCCTCGGCGGTCGCGACCATGAGCGTCGCCTCCAGCGTCACGGCCACCAGGGCGATCTCCGCCGCCGGGTCGCCGTTGGCGATCGATCCGCCGATGGTGCCGCGGTTGCGCGTCGGCGCGTGCCCGACCCAGGGCAGGGCCTTCGCCAGCAGCGGCGCCTTGCGCGCCACCAGCGGGTCGCGCTCGGCCACCGCCTGCCGGGTTGCAGCGCCGATCGCGAGATGGCTCCCCGCGTCCGCGATGCCGCCGAGCTCGGGAATGCGCGCGATGTCGACGAGACGCGACGGCCGCGCGAGCCGCATGGCGAGCATCGGGATCAGGGTCTGGCCGCCGGCCAGGATGCGGGCGTCGCCGTCGGCAGCCAGCAGCGCGCAGGCCTCGCGCACGCTCGTTGGCCTTGCATAGTCGAACGCCACAGGCTTCATGAGCCCGCCCCTCCCCTTCCGCACCGCCGAGGATCGGCGACAGCGCGGCGGCGCATCATATCGCCATCTCCCCGGCAGTCACGTCACCATTCCCGCCCGGCAGGCGACTGCCCGGCCGCCGAGGGCATCGAGGTGCGCTCTGGTTCAGGCGGGCGGGAGACCATTGCGGCGCGCCGGCATCCCGCCGCTGCCGCCGGCCTCGGCTGCGGCCAGCGCGGCACTGAGCCCGGCGGCTCCGCTGCCCACCACAACAACGGTGGTGCTGGCGGCAGAGTGGCCCGGCGTCACGACTGCGGGCCGTCGTCGGTCACCGGGGTCGTGACGACCAGGAACACCAGATCGATGAGGCCGGAGTTCTCGATCGAATGCTCCACGCCCGGCGGCAGATAGATGACATCGTGCTTGCGCACCACCCGACGCTCCTCGCCGATCTGCATCAGGCCCTCGCCCTCGATCACGTGATAGACCTGCTCCTGCACCTTGTGCTTGTGCAGCTTCACGCAGGCCATCGGCTGGTACATGGAGATGCGGTAGTCGACATGCCGCGAGCCGGCGCCCTCCGGGTCCACCAGCGGCTTGGACAGCGCGCCGCCGAAGTGGTCCGGATACTGCTTCCACGGCACCTCCGCGATGTTGCGGACGAGCGGCTTTGCTGGCGCCTTGCTCATATCTGGGGTCCCTCCTCGCTGCGGTCCGTCTACCGCCCCGGCGCCGGATCGCCCGGCAGCCAGCGCTGGCCGAACACCGGCTCCTTGTGCGGCGTCGGCGGCAGCTGCCAGCTGCCGGTGGCCGGCGGGCGCACCTCCGCGTCCACGTGCACATCGATGAGGAACGGCGTGTTCGCCTTGATCGCGTGCTCCAGCGCGCCCTTGAAGTCCTCCGACCGCGTGATGGTCAGCGCATCGACGCCACTGGCCTTGGCCCAGCCGGCGAAGTCGGGGTTGTAGGGCGTCCTGTTGCCGCCCGAATGGAACATGGTGCCGAGCTCGCGTCCGCCGAACATGCCCAGTTGGATGTCGCGGATCGAGACCCAGCCGAAGTTGTTCCAGATTACCCACACCACGGGGATGTCGTACTCCACCGCCGTGCACAGCACGTGCGGCACCATGGAGAAGGAGCCGTCGCCGGCGATGGCGACGCAGGGGCGGTCCGGGGCGGCGAGCTTGGCGCCGAGCACGCCGGCGGCGCCGAAGCCCATGCCCGAGAAGCCCCACGAGTTGAGCATGGTCTGCGGGCGGCGCGCCTTCCAGAACTGCATGTACCAGTTGTGGTTGACGCCCACGTCGCAGGCGAGGATGGCATCGTCGGGCAGCACCGCCTGGCAGTCGGCGACGACGCGCTCGGGGCGGATCGGCGAGGCGTGGATGTCGAAATTGGGTCGCGTGAAGGCCTCCCACTCGGCCTGCCAGCGCCCGATGTCGGCATGCCAGGGGCCGAGCGCGCCGTCGCGCTTCGGCGCCCGCCGCTCCACCTCGGCCAGCAGCTGGCGCAGCACGGTGCGCGCATCGGCCAGGATGGGGAGGTCCGGCGGATAGTTGCGGCCGAGCTCGTCGGAGTCGACGTTGATGTGGATCAGCTTCGCGTGCGGGAAGTTCCAGGAGTAGCCGGGCAGCCACGAGGACGCCGAGCGGTCGTCGAAGCGCGCGCCGATGGCGATCACCAGATCGGCGCGGCGGCCGGCCTCGTTGGCGGGATAAGCCCCGTTGCGGCCTATGAAGCCGAGCGAAAGCGCATCGCGCATGTCGAGGCACCCCATGCCGTTGGGCGAGGAGATGACCGGAATGCTGAGCCGCTGCGCGAACTCGGTGAGCTCCTTGCCCGCCTCCGACAGCGTCACGCCGTGGCCGATGAAGAGCACGGGACGCTCGGCCTTCAGGATCAGGTCGAGGGCCGCGCCCACCTGCTCGGGCGAGGCGCCGCTGCGCTGGGTGCCGTGCGCGGGGGCCGGCGGCGGCACCTCTACGTCGGCCTCCTCCTGGAACACGTTGAACGGCACGTCCAGGTTCACGGGGCCAGGCCGCCCCGACAGCATGGCCGTCATCGCCTGCCTCAACGCCAGCGGCAGCATGTCGACGCGGGTGGCCTGGAAGCTGCGTTTCACTACCGGCCGGATGATGTTGGGGAAGTCGGCCTGGAAGTGCTTGTTGATCTCCTGGAACGGGCTGCGGTTGAACTGCTGGGTCGGCACGTTGGCGGTAATCGCCAGCAAGGCCGAGCTGTCCGACAGCGCCACCTGCAGGGGCATGACGATGTTGCACGAGCCGGGCCCGCACGAGGTCAGCGTGGCCACCGGCTCGTGGCGCACCCGGAAATAGGCATCCGCCATGTGCGCCGCCACCTGCTCGTGCCGCGGCGACACCATCCGGATGCGGTCGCGCACCTGATAGAGCGCGTCGAGCATGCCGACGTTGCCGTGCCCGCAGATCCCGAAGACATAGGGAATCCTGCTCCTGACCAGATACTCGGCAATCAGGTCGGCGCCCTTCATCCGCGTCATGCTCGTTCGTCCATGGTGTAGACCTTCTGTCCCGGCGCAGGCCGGGCTGACACCATCTCGCAACCGGTGGCGTTGGACAAGGGTGTCAGACCCGGAGGGTCTGATACCATCCACCCGTCATCCCGGAAGCCGAGCCGCAGGCGAGGCTATCCGGGACCTCCCGCAGCGAGTTCGAGCCTCACCGGGTCCCGGTTCGAGCGCGGCCTGCCGTTGGCTCGCATCGCTTCGACCGGGATGACGGGCGGTGTGCAGACGGAAGCCCCGCCATAAACAATGCCGCACCCATTCTTGACCTGCGTCAAGGCATACGCGCGGCGTCCAGCCGACACATCGGGCATCGCGCGCCGCATATCGGCAAGGCGCGACTTGGTAGGTCCGGGGGGCCGATGACAACGCGCGTCGCGGAAGACAACACGCCCTTTGCGGATGCCATGATGCTGTTCGGGGCCGCGGGCATTGCCGCCCTGGGCCTGTTCGTAGCCCTGACCTCGAGCGACTCGGCCATGGCCTTCCATGGCCTCATTTTCATGGCCGCAGGGGCGCTCGCGGCAATGGCCGTGCTCAACCTCTCGTTCCGCAAGACCGCGGTCCTGGAGGCCGACAGCCCCTACATGGACGGCCCGATCAAGGTCGCCGCCATCGCCGCGGTATTCTGGGGCATCGCCGGCTTCGTGGTGGGCGATGTGCTCGCCTGGCAGCTCGCCTTCCCCGCTCTCAATTTCGACCTCCCCTGGACCAGCTTCGGCCGGCTGCGCCCGCTGCACACCTCGGCCGTGATCTTCGCCTTCGGCGGCAACGTGCTGCTCGCCACCTCGTTCTATGTCGTGCAGCGCACCTGCCGCACGCGCCTCGCGGGGCGCTGGGCGCCCTGGTTCGTGATCTGGGGCTACCAGCTCTTCATCGTCATCGCCGGCACCGGCTACCTGCTGGGCATCACGCAGGGCAAGGAGTACGCCGAGCCCGAATGGTACGCCGACCTGTGGCTGACCATCGTCTGGGTGGTCTACCTGCTCGTGTTCCTCGGCACGCTCATCAAGCGCAAGGAGCCGCACATCTACGTCGCCAACTGGTTCTACCTGGCGATGATCCTCACCATCGCGCTTCTGCACCTCGTCAACAACGCCACCATCCCCGTCAGCTTCACCGGCGCGCGCAGCTACATCGTCTACTCGGGCGTGCAGGATGCCATGACGCAGTGGTGGTACGGCCACAACGCGGTGGGCTTCTTCCTGACCGCCGGCTTCCTCGGCATCATGTACTACTTCATCCCGAAGCGCGTCGAGCGGCCGGTCTACTCCTACCGCCTCTCCATCGTGCACTTCTGGTCCCTCATCTTCCTCTACATCTGGGCGGGCCCGCACCACCTGCACTACACCGCGCTGCCCGACTGGGCGCAGACGCTCGGCATGACCTTCTCGATCATGCTGTGGATGCCGTCCTGGGGCGGCATGATCAACGGCCTCATGACCCTCTCCGGCGCCTGGGACAAGCTGCGCACCGATCCGGTCGTGCGCCTGCTCGTGGTGTCGGTGGCCTTCTACGGCATGTCGACCTTCGAGGGGCCGGTGATGAGCATCAAGTCGGTGAACGCGCTTTCCCACTACACCGACTGGACCATCGGCCACGTGCACTCCGGCGCGCTCGGCTGGGTCGCCATGGTCTCCTTCGGCGCCATCTACTGCCTGGTGCCGTGGCTGTGGAACCGGCGCGGCCTCTACTCCATCCGCCTTGTCGAGTGGCACTTCTGGACCGCCACGCTGGGCATCCTGCTCTACATCACGGCCATGTGGGTGTCGGGCATCACCCAGGGCCTGATGTGGCGCGCCTACGACAAGCTGGGCTTCCTGCAGTACTCGTTCATCGAGACCGTGGAGGCGATGAAGCCCTACTACGTGATCCGCGCGGTCGGCGGCCTCCTGTTCGTCATCGGCGGGCTCATCATGGCCTACAACATCTGGCGCACGGTGCGCGGCGACGAGCTGGTCGACGCCGCCGAGCAGCCCCGCATCGCCGCGGCGCCCGCGCTGCGTCCCGCGCCGGCGGAATAGGGGGCTCACCCATGAAACACGCAACCTTGGAGAGGAACTCGATCCTCCTCCTGATCGCCATCCTGGTGGTGGTCTCCATCGGCGGCATCGTGCAGATCGCGCCCTTGTTCTGGGTCGAGAGCACCATCGAGAAGGTCAAGGGCATGCGCGCCTACACGCCCTTGGAGCAGGCCGGCCGCGACATCTACATCCGCGAGGGTTGCTACGGCTGCCACAGCCAGATGGTGCGCACCCTGCGCGACGAGGTGGAGCGCTACGGCCACTACAGCCTGGCGGCGGAGAGCATGTACGACCATCCGTTCCAGTGGGGCTCCAAGCGCACCGGCCCGGATCTGGCCCGCGTCGGCGGCAAGTACTCCGACCAGTGGCAGGCCGAGCACCTGATCGACCCGCGCGCGCTGGTGCCGGAGAGCATCATGCCGGGCTACCCCTGGCTCGCGAGGACCAGGCTCGACACGCGCGATCTCGCCAGGCGGCTCGAGACTCTCAAGCTGGTCGGCGTGCCCTACACCGAGGAGATGATCGCCAAGGCCAGGCAGGATGTGGTTGCCCAGGTCACGCCCGACAGCCGCATCGGGCGCGAGCTGCAGAAGCGCTACCCCAAGACCAGGGTCGCCAAGTTCGACGGCCGGCCCGGCGCGGAGCCGACCGAGCTCGATGCCCTCATCGCCTACCTGCAGGTGCTGGGCACACTGGTCGACTTCGCCACCTTCGACGCCTCCGGGCCGAACCTGCGCTGAGGAGTGGCACCCCTGTGTTCAATATCACCTACGACACCGTCGCATCGTTCAGCCAGGTGACATCGCTCCTGATGTTCCTCGCAATGTTCATCGCCGTCGTGGCCTATGCCTTCTGGCCCAGGAACGGGCCGCGCTTCGAGTGGGCGCAGCGGCGCGCGCTCGACCTTGACGCGACCACGACCGGATTTCCCTCCCCTCTGGCCCCGCAGGGGCCAAAGCGAGAGAAGCTCGCCTGTGCGCCTTCGGCGCAGGTGCGGGGAGGGGTCAGGGGTGGGGGGACTCCCTCCCTCGGGGGCTCTGCAATCCCCCCACTCAGTCCCACCCCCACAACGGGGGAGGGGACGCGGCGGCCGGCGCGTCGCTCACTTCGCAGCGTGAGTTTTTTTCGAGGGGGCGCCAATGACCGAGCACAAGCGTGACATCGATGATGTAACGGGCGTCGCGACCACCGGGCACGAGTGGGACGGCATCAAGGAGCTCAACCGGCCGCTGCCGCGCTGGTGGGTCCTCACCTTCTACGCCACGATTCTCTGGGCCATCGCCTACTGGGTGGTCTACCCGGCGTTCCCGACGCTCACCGGCTACACCAAGGGCCTCCTCGGCTACAGCCAGCGCACCGTCGTGACCGACGAGGTCAAGGCCGGGCTCGCGGCGCAGGGCAAGCACCGAGACAAGCTCGCCACCACGCCGCTCGACCGCATCAAGGACGATGCCGACCTCCTGCGCTTCGCCATGGCGGGCGGCAACACCGCATTCCAGGCCAACTGCGCGCCCTGCCACGGCCGCGGCGCCCAGGGGTTCACCGGCTACCCCAACCTCAACGACGACGACTGGCTGTGGGGCGGCAGCCTCGAGGAGATCCACAAGACCATCGGTGTCGGCGTCCGCTCCGACCCGAAGGACACGCGGCTCTCGCAGATGCCACGCTATGGACTCGAGAAGCTCTTGAGCGACGCCCAGATCGACGACGCCGCCGAGTACGTGCTGTCCCTCACGGGGCAGTCGATCGACAAGAACGCCGTGGTCAGGGGGCAGAAGCTCTACGCCGAGCAGTGCGCCGCCTGCCACGGCGCCGACGGCAAGGGCCTGAAGGAGTTCGGCTCGCCCAACCTGACCGACGCGATCTGGCTTTACGGCGGCACCAAGCCGGCGATCGTGGAGAGCATCAGGACGGGGCGCGGCGGCGTCATGCCGGCCTGGGTCGGCCGCCTCGATCCGGTCACGCTGAAAGCGCTCACGGTCTACGTGCACAGCCTCGGCGGGGGCAAATAGGGAAGATTCGTGAAGTCGTGAAATCGCCAAATCGTGAAATCGAGCTTTCCCGAACGACTTCACGAATTCACGACTTCACGCGTAACGCGATGACCCACATGGACACCAACATCGTCCCAGCATCCGGCGTCGAGCGGCTCGACGTGCGGCCGGTCAACCGCAAGGAGAGCCGGTCGCTCTATGCCGGGCGCGAGAAGGTCTATCCCAAGCTCGCGCACGGCGCCTTCCGCACCGTGAAGTGGCTCGTCATGGCGGCGACGCTCGGGCTCTACTACGCGCTGCCCTGGCTGCGCTGGAACCGTGGGCCCGACCTGCCCGACCAGGCCGTGCTCCTCGACATCGCCCACAACCGCTTCTTTTTCTTCTTCCTCGAGATCTGGCCGCAGGAGTTCTACTACGTCACCGGCCTCCTCGTGCTGGCGGCCCTCGCCCTGTTCCTGATCACGGCGCTGGCCGGCCGGGTCTGGTGCGGCTACGCCTGCCCGCAGACGGTGTGGACCGACCTCATGATCGTGGTCGAGCGCTTCTGGCAGGGCGACCGCAACGCCCGCATCGCGCTGGACCGGCGGCCGTGGGGACCCGTCAAGCTCTTCAAGAAGGGCATGACGCACCTCACCTGGCTCGCCATCGGCCTGGCGACCGGCGGCGCGCTCGTCTTCTACTTCCGCGATGCCCCGACGCTCGCCGGCGAGCTGGTGACGGGCACCGCCCCGCCCATCGCCTACCTGTTCCTCGGGCTCTTCGCGCTCACCACCTATGGGCTCGGCGGCATCGCCCGCGAGCAGGTGTGCACCTACATGTGCCCCTGGCCGCGCATCCAGGGCGCCATGGTGGACAGTGAGACGCTGCTCGTCGGCTACCGCGCCCACCGCGGCGAGCCGCGCGGGGCCCACAAGAAGGGGCAGTCCTGGGAGGGACGCGGCGACTGCGTCGACTGCGCCGCCTGCGTGGCGGTGTGCCCGGCGGGCATCGACATCCGCGACGGCTCCCAGCTCGAATGCATCCAATGCGCGCTGTGCATCGACGCCTGCAACGACATCATGGACAAGGTCGGCCGGCCGCGCGGCCTCATCAGCTACGACACCATCGCCAAGCAGGAGGCGGCGACCCAGGGCAAGACGGCGCCGCTGCGCCTCATCCGCCCGCGCACGCTGCTCTACGCCGGGCTGATCGCCCTGGTCGGCGCCATCATGCTGGCGGCGCTGCTCAACCGCTCGACGCTGCAGATCAACGTGCTCGCCGACCGCAACCCGCCCTTCGTGCTCCTCTCCGACGGCGGTATCCGCAACGGCTACACCGTGAAGATCCTCAACAAGCTGCACGAGCCGCGCGCCTTCACCCTGCGGGTCAGCGGCCTGCCCGATGCACGTCTCGCCATCGTCGGCATGAGTGCCGACGCCGCCATCCGGGTCACCACGGACGATCTGCGCGAGGTGCGCGTGCTCGTCACCGTGCCGGCGGCGGCCCTCACGCAGGCTCGAGGGCGCCAGCACGCCGTTCTCCCTCGTCGTGCACGATGCCGCATCAGGCGACGAGACGGCGCGCACGACGCACTTCCAACGGCCAGCGGGCGGTGTCAGACCCTCCGGGTCTGACACCGTGGCTCCAGCCTCATCCGGGAAACGGCCATGAGCACCACGGTCTTGCCAATGTGGCTCCGACGCCGGTCGTTCCATGGTGTCAGACCCGGAGGGTCTGACACCCGCGTGCACGGCCGCCACGTGCTCGGCGCCTTCCTCGGCTTCTTCGCGGCGATCTTCGTCATGAACGGCGTGCTGATCTACTGGGCGGTCGCCACCAACTCCGGCCTCGTCGCCAACGAGCCCTACCGCAAGGGCCTTGCCTACAACGAGCGCATCGCCGCCGACGAGCGCCAGGCCAGGCTCGGCTGGACCGACAAGCTCGAGGTGACGCGAGACGGCACCGTGGCGCTGGTGCTCACCGACAGCGCTGGCCAGCCGGTCTGCGGCCTGAAGGTCGAGGCGGTGCTCGGCCGCCCGGCCACCAACCGCGCCGACCTCCGCCTCGCCCTCAGCGAGGTCGCCCCCGGGCGCTACCGCGCGCAGACCGCGCCGCCGGGCCCGGGAAGCTGGCTCGTCACGCTGGAGGCGCACACCGGCGCGGGCGCCGGGGAGCCCGTCTACCGCAAGAGGAAACGCCTATGGCTCACGCCGTGACACAGCCTGCGGGCGCCGAGGCGGCCGAGGCGCTCGGCCGCGCCGCAGACAGCCACAGCGCGCCGGCCCCCGCCGTCAACACCACCCTGGCGGTGGAGAACATGCACTGCGGGGGGTGCATGCGCAAAGTCGAGGCGGCGCTCGCGGCTGTCCCCGGGGTCGCCAGCGCACGCGCCAACCTCTCCGCGCGGCGGGTGACGGCCATGCACAGGCCCACGGGCGTCAGCGCCGCCGATCTCGTCGATGCGCTCGGCCGTGCCGGCTTCAAGGCCGCCGAGCTCGCCGGCGAGAGCACCGACGCCCCGGCCGAGGCGGCCGACAGGGATCTCCTGAAGCGGCTCGGCGTCGCCGGGTTCGCCGCCGCCAACATCATGCTGCTCTCGGTCTCGGTCTGGTCGGGCGCCGCGGGCGACATGACGCAGTCGGTCCAGACCCTGTTCCACTGGCTCTCGGCGCTGATCGCGCTTCCCGCCGTGGCCTACGCCGGCCAGCCCTTCTTCCGCTCCGCCGCCCAGGCGCTCGCCGCGCGCCGCCTCAACATGGACGTGCCGATCTCGCTGGGCGTGCTGCTGGCCACGGCCATGAGCCTCTATCAGACCGTGCGCGGCAGCGAGCAGGTCTACTTCGACGCCGCCGTCACCCTCCTCTTCTTCCTCCTGGTCGGCCGCACCCTCGACCAGCGCATGCGCGCGCGCGCCGCCGGCGCCGCCGCCAACCTCCTCGGCCTGCGCGGCGCCTTTGCCAGCGTCGTCGCCCCCGACGGCAGCACCGCGCGCGTCTCCGCGCGCCGCCTGGAGCCCGGCATGCGCGTGCTGACCGCGGCGGGGGAGCGCTTCGCCGCCGACGGCCGCATCGTCGAGGGCCGCGGCGAGGTCGACGAGAGCCTCATCACCGGCGAGACCCTGCCGCGCGCCGTGACGCCCGGCGAGCTCATCTACGCCGGCACCGTCAACCTGTCGGGCCCGATGCTCACCGAGGCCACGGCCACGGACCAGAGCACGCTCCTCAACGAGATCGCGCGCCTGATGTCGGCCGCCGAGCAGGCGCGCGGCCGCTACGTGCGCCTCGCCGACCGCGCCGCGCAGACGTACGCGCCGGCGGTGCATATCCTCGGCCTCACCACGTTCCTCGGCTGGCTCGCCACCGGCCACGGCTGGGAGACGGCGCTGACCGCCGCCATCGCGGTGCTGATCATCACCTGCCCGTGCGCGCTGGCGCTGGCCGTGCCCGCGGTGCAGGTTGCAGCCACCAGCCGCCTGTTCGGCAAGGGCGTGCTGGTCAAGGCGGCCGACGGACTCGAGCGCCTCGCCGAGGTCGACACCGTGGTGCTCGACAAGACCGGCACCCTCACCCTGGGCGAGCCGGGGCTGGCCGAGCCCGACGCCGTGAGCCGCGCGACGCTGGGCCGGGCCGCGGCGCTGGCCGCCGCCAGCCGGCATCCCTACGCGCGCGCGGTGGTGCGCGCCGCGACGGCCGCCGGCCTCAGCGTGCAAGCGGCGGACAACATCCGCGAGGTGCCGGGCTACGGCCTGGAGCGCGTCGGCGCCGATCAGCGACCTGCCGGTGCCGAGCGCCTCGGCTCGGCGGCCTGGTGCGGCATGGCCGCAACCGATGACGAGCCGGCGCCGGTCTGGTACCGCGGCAGCGACGGCACCACTGTCGGCTTCCACTTCGAGGACCGCCTGCGGCCCGACGCCGCCGCCGTCGTGTTGCGCCTGCAGCACGCCGGACTGGCAACGGAGCTGCTCTCCGGCGACCGCGCCGCCGCCGTGGAGGCCGCCGCAGCGGGGGCCTTCATCGCGCACTGGAAGGCGGGCCAGCTCCCCGCCGACAAGATCGCCCGCCTGGAGGCGCTGAAGGCGGCGGGCCGCAAGGTGCTCATGATCGGCGACGGCCTCAACGACGCCCCCGCGCTGGCCGCGGCGCACGCCTCGATCTCGCCGGCGACCGCGGCCGACATCTCGCAGACCGCGGCCGACGCCGTGGTCCAGGGCGACCGCCTGGCGCCGGTGCTGGAGACGCTCGCCGTGGCCCGCGCAGCGCGCCGCATGGCGCAGCAGAACTTCGCCATCGCGCTCGGCTACAACTGCGTGTTCGTCCCCCTCGCCGTGGTCGGGTACGTCACCCCGCTGATCGCCGCCATCGCCATGTCGGCGTCCTCCATCGCCGTCACGGCCAACGCGGTGCGCCTCAAGACCAGGCGCCTGGAGCTCGTCCGATGACCGCCCTCGCCTGGCTGATCCCCTGCGCGCTGCTGCTGGGCCTCCTCGGCCTCGCCGCCTTCCTCTGGTCCCTCAAGTCCGGCCAGTTCGAGGACCTCGACGGCGCCTCCTGGCGCGCCCTCCAGGACGACGAGTAGGCCCCACCCGTCATGCAGCCCTCCGTCCGGGTTGACGGGTTGGAGCCTCACTCTCACTTTGGCTCGCCACCCCGCTTCAGGCGGCGCGGGCCGAGCAGGTCGGCGGGCGTCTCGAGCTTGCGCGAGAGGAAGATCGCCGCGTCGAGCTTGTGGAAGTTGCGCTTGCGGTAGAAGCGCAACGCCTCCTCGTTGTTCTCGGCCACCTCCAGCACGATGTGGGTGCACCCGCGCAGGCGCGCCGCGTGCTCGATCTGCTCGAACATGAACGAGCCGATCCCGAGCCCGTGATAGCCCGGATGCACCGCAATCTCCTCGACGAACAGCGGGCGCATGCCGCGCTTCTCGAAGTAGCGATGGTTCATCCAGCTGTCGGTTCCGGCGATCTCGTAGGCGTACTCGGCGTAGCCGACCAGCTCGGCCTTGCCGGTGCGCTTGATCTCGAACAGCAGCTGCTCGACGCCCTCGTTCTCGTAGGTCTCGACGAACCTTTGCTTGTGGCGCGGACGCTGGAACTCCACCGTCTCCCGGTTCACGTCGCGAAACACCATCTTGAGGAACTGCCACACCCGGTTGATATCGCGCCGGTGCATGCGGCGCACGTGCAGGTCGATCCCCTCGCCGTCATCGGTCTTGCCCGCATCCTTGAGCTCGCGCATGGGCACAGGATAGCAAGATGCGGCTGCCGGTGGCAGACCCTCCGGGTCTGACACCGTTCCTCCAACACCGTGTGGTCCTCTCCAGGTTAACAGCCGGGGCGCGTCACGGTGTCTGACGTGTCTGACCCAGAGGGTCTGACACCACATTCGGCACCACGTCGCGGAAGGCGTGCCAGGTGGCGTGGCCGATCAGCGGAAAGGCGATCACCAGCCCGACGAACAGGGTGGCGAGGCCGAGCACCATGAAGCTGGCGATCAGGCCGGCCCACAGCGCCATCGGCCTGGGATTGACCCATACCGCCCGCAGGCTCGCGAGCACGGCCGTCACCGCATCGACGCGCCGCGTCATGAGCAACGGCACGGAGATCACCGAGATGGCGAACACCAGCGCCGCCAGCAGGCCGCCCACGATGGTCCCGGTCACCAGGAGCCCGAGGCCGTGGTTGGTGAGCAGCAGGGCGGCCGCGAACGCGCTCGCCGGCGGCAGCGGCTGGCCGCCGAAGAACAGCATGAACAAGAGGAGGGCCAGCTGCACCCACACGAAGTACACGAAGGCCAGGATGACGCCGAAGAAGCCGAGCTGCCCCGCCGCCCTGAACCCGCGCGTCAGCACCTCGCCGAGGCTGAGCCGCTGCCCGTCCTCCAGGCGCCGGCTCACCTCGTAGAGGCCCACCGCCGCGGCCGGCCCGATCAGCAAGAACCCGCCGGCGAGCGCCAGGGTGAGCGAGGCGAGGCCCCCCGCCAGCAGCCCCAGCGCCAGCACCGCCAACAGCAGCGTGAACCCCGCGCCGTAGAGCAGGCTGATGCCGGGCGCGCTCCACATGTCGCGCCAGCCCGCGGCCAGCCAAGCCCAGGGCGCGTCGAAAGGGACCTGCGCGACCACGATGCCGGGCGCTGCCGGCAGCTCGGCGGGAACGGCGGCGATCTGCTCCATGCGACGCACCCTCTTGTGAGCTCTCCCGGACGGCGCGACCTTGCAACGATTGCGCGCAGCATTGCAGCTTTTGCGAAAAGACTGCGGCCTTTCGCAGCCGCCGTCCTTGACCCAGGTCAACCGGCACGCCTGGAGACCGACAGCCTCCGCGCGGCGCACGCACGCCATAGACCCGCGCGTGGGCGACGCACCGCGACGGGCTGGACGCAGGCACCGCAGCTATCCTGGCGTCAGGTCGCCTCGGGCAGCTTCAACGCCGCGGCAAACGCCGTGAGCGCCGCCCCGAAGGCACCGGCCGTCACGTCCTTGTCCCGCACGGCCAGGGTCGCAAGCGGCTTGCGTCCCGCCAGCGCCTCCATCTCGCGGAGCGCCCTCTCTGCCGGCGCGCCGCCCAGGGTCAGAAAGAAGGCGACGTTTCGGATCGCGCCGGCCTCCCGGCGCAGATAGCCCCGAGCCGGCGTGGCGGCGCGCCCCGCCCACATCGGCGCGCCGACCAGCACCAGATCATAGGCATCCGGCGCGCGCTGCGCGGCCTCAATGGGGGGCAGCCGATTTGCCAGACTGTCGTACGCCGCTCTGATGAAGCCCCAGAAGCCGGAACGGTAGCGTGTGCAGCGGATCTCATCGATCTCCGCGCCGAGCTCGGCGGCGAGCGCCTCCGCGAGGGTGCGGGTCGTCCCCGAGAGCGAATAGTAGACCACGAGCGTCCTCATCATTCGCCTCATCATTCGCCTCCATGTGTCTCGCCCGGCTGCCGTCGCACGGGCCGCGCCCGACCCACATTGCTCCCGATCAAGGGCATGCTTCGCAGGCTCCGTGCGCGGCCGGAGCGCGGCGGGACCACAGCCTTCATTCGGCCCTCCGGGCGGCGGCGCCGTTTGCCAGGCAGGCAGCGGACGCATGTCCAGTCTGACCCAGGTCAAGCTCGGATGCGAGCGCTCGGGTAGGGGGTGGACAGTGCGGACCAGCGTCCGCGCGCCCATTCGGAGATCGCCCTCAGCGAGCAAGCCCACGTCATTGCGCTCAGCAGCCAGAGCAAGAAGAAGCACGACGATGTTCTCATCCACGTGCGCTCCTTCCCGAATGCCGATATCGCGAGGATCGACGAGCGTCCGGACAACCTCGACAACTACGGCTGGTTCGTACGCCTCCCGGAGGGAGCCTCGCAGCACTACCAGACGTTTGCCGGCGGACGCGGGTTCTTCCGCATTCCCCATTCGACCTTCGAGGCCATCGTAGCCGCGAGCTGAGCCGGGCCTGCGGGGAGCGACAACCTGCTCGAGCGAGGAACCGCTCGGGCAGAGCGGCCTTCGGCGGCCACACCACCGCGCCCGGCGCGAGGCCTCAGGGCTGGACGTTTGCGCGCCTTGCGCGCCACTCGGCGTAGGTGATGCGACGCAGCTCGAACGTGTCGCGCTGGCGCGCATAGCCGCTGCCGCTGAGCCTCCCGACCGGGCGCAGAGCCGCGAAGTCGGCGGGAAATCGATGGCCGTGGCGTTCATGGCCTCTGCGATCGCCTCGTCGACCAGGTTGACCACGAACCTCGCCGCTCGTCTGGATGTTGCGCGCGGTGTCCTTGGGCGTCCCGTCCGGCCTGTGCTGCACGCCGAGCGCGATGACCGCAGGGTCCTCGGAGAACGCGTTGAAGAAGGAGAAGGGCGCAGCATTGACGACGCCCTCCGGCCCCAGCGTCGTGACCAGCGCGATCGGGCGCGGCACCACCAGGCCAGCGAGCAGCTTGTAGCGCTGGCGCGGGTCGAGATCGGCGAACTTCAGGCTGAGATCGGGATTGTGGATTCTGCGCTTTGCTCGAGGAATGCCATGTGTCTATGAGGTTGCGTCGATGACGTTGAACAATGCGGGTGCGCTCCCGGTCGGGCGCAGCCGGCCTACCTCCGTGTCGTCCGGCCCGCACGCGCACGATGGCGCTGAAACGAGATCTCCGCGCTGGCGTAGGCCTCCTGCAGCTCCACGTTCCAATAGCGCAGATCGGTGAGGGCGATCGGCTCGCCGGTGACGGCGCAGCGCACGAAATCGCCGGGCGATAGGACCTGGAACTCGCCATCGTAGTAGCGCAGCCTCGCCTCGCCCCTGAGGCCGAACAGCCGTTCAAACCGATTCATGCCTCGTTGCCCTCGGCGCGCTGAGAAGGAGTGCTGCTGCCCGCCCGCAACGCGGCGACGATAACGCAAACGGATCGGCGCGGGCAGCGGCATCGTGTCCGGATCGGAGGTGGGCGGCGCGGTCATCAAAACAGGGAGCCCTGGTCGTCCCGTGAGCCGGCCTTGACCCTGCTGCGCGCCGGCTCGCCGCGCCGAGCCGGCTGCGGCGTCCCCCCCTCCGGCGTGCCGCCCCCGGCGGCCTCGACCCCGACGTGACCATCTGCGAGCTCGATGTCAAGGCTCTGGCCCGGCGCCACCTGGCGCGCCGAGCGCACGCTCAATCCTTGGGCGTCGCGCACCAGGGCAAAGCCGCGCTTCAACACGCCCTGGTAGCTGAGCGAGGCCAGCAGCTTGCCACAGGCGTCGAGATGCCGCCGCTGGTGCCCCACGACGTAGAGCACGCCCTTTTGCAGGCGCGCGCGCAGAAGGCCGACACGCTCCAGCGAGCGGCTCACCGGTGCAGCGACGAGTTGCGGGGTCAAGCGCCCCGCAAGGCGCTCCAGCCGCACCCGCCGCGGCCCCGTGCTGCGGGCGAGCGAGGCGGCGGCATGCCGCCCCAGGGCCTCGAGGCGGTCGCGCGCGCGCCCCAGGCGCGCTTGCAGGAGTTGCGGCGTCAAGCGTGACGCGACGCGGACCAGCCGCCGCTCATGCGCCCGCGTGTTCTCGAGGAGCGCGCGCCCCAGCCGCCGCTCCACGGCGTCGTAGCGCTGCCGCGGCAGGGCCAGCAGGTCCTGCCGGCGCGGCAGGCCGCGCACCGCCGCACGCAGGTGCGCGCGCGTGGCGTCGAGCAGGCGGTGCGCCGCCGTCTGCAGCCGCAGCGCGAGCTTGCCGCTCTGCTCGATCAGCTCGGCATACTTGGGCACGGCCCATTCCGCCGCCTTGGTCGGCGTCGGCGCGCGGGCGTCGGCGGCGAGGTCGAGAAGCGTCCAGTCGGTCTCGTGCCCGACGGCGGAGATCAGCGGTATCTTGCTCGAGGCGGCCGCCCGCACCACGGCCTCCTCGTTGAACCCCCACAGGTCCTCCAGGCTGCCACCGCCGCGCGCGACGATCAGCACATCGGGCCTCGGGACCGGGCCGCCCACCGGCAGCGCATTGAACCCCTTGATGGCAGCGGCAACCTCGGCGGCGCAGGTCTCGCCTTGCACCCGCACCGGCCACAGCAGCACGCGGGCCGGGAACCGCTCGGCGAAGCCCGCCAGCATGTCGCGGATGACGGCCCCCGTCGGCGAGGTGACGATGCCGATCACCCGCGGCAGGAACGGCAGCTTGCGCTTCCTCGCCGCGTCGAAGAGGCCCTCCTCCCCGAGCTTGCGCTTGCGCTCCTCGAGCAGCGCCATCAGGGCGCCGACCCCGGCGGGCTCCAGGGCATCGATGACGATCTGGTAGCGCGAGCTGCCGGGATAGGTCGTCACCCGGCCGGTGGCGATCACCTCCAGGCCCTCGGCCGGCTTGATCCTGAGCCCCAGCACGGTCGAGCGCCAGATGACGGCCTCGATCCTGGCCTTGTCGTCCTTCAGCGTGAAATAGCAATGGCCCGAGGCGTGCCTGCCCCGGAAGCCCGAGATCTCGCCCCGCAGGCGCACATAGCCATAGGCGCGCTCCAGCGTCCCCTTGATGGCGGCGCTGAGCTCCGACACCGAGAGCTCCGGCAGGTTGCTGCCCTGACGGACTGTGCTGTCAGCGGCCTCGGCCACGATCACCCCTGCTTTGTTCGACTCCCATTCAATGATACATGAGGGCGCGCCACACAACGGCCAAGTGTTGCGGCCTTTTCCAGGGTTTTTGGCGGGGGCTCGACATGAACGTGCTTCTCATCGGGTCCGGCGGTCGCGAGCACGCGCTGGCCTGGGCCTTGTCAGCCAGCCCGCTGCTGGCCAGGCTTTATTGCGCGCCGGGCAACGCCGGCATCGCCGAGGTGGCAGCCTGCGTGCCGCTCGATGCCGCGGACCACGCCGCGGTGGTGCGCTTCTGCCGTGAGAACGCCATCGGGCTCGTCGTGATCGGCCCGGAAGCGCCGCTGGTCGCCGGCCTCACCGACGCCCTCGAGGCCGCCGGCATCAAGGTTTTCGGCCCCTCCAGGGCCGCCGCCCGCCTGGAAGGCTCCAAGGGCTTCGCCAAGGACTTCTGCGCCGAGCTTGGCATACCGACGGCGCGCTACGCCCGCTTCGCTGACAAAGCCGCCGCGCTCGCCTGGCTCGAGCGCCAGCCGCTCCCCATCGTCGTCAAGGCCGACGGCCTGGCCGCCGGCAAGGGCGTCGCGGTCGCCGAGACGCGCAAGGTTGCAGCCGCCGCCGTCGAGGACTGCTTCTCCGGCGCCTTCGGAGCGGCCGGGGCGGAGATCGTGATCGAGGAGTGCCTGGTGGGCGAGGAGGCGAGCTTCTTTGCCCTCGTCGACGGCACGCATGCCCTCCCGCTCGCCTCGGCCCAGGACCACAAGCGCGCCTTCGACGGCGAGCAGGGGCCCAACACCGGCGGCATGGGCGCCTACTCGCCGGCCCCGGTGGTGACGCCCGAGATCGCGCGCCGCACCATGGACGAGATCGTCTGGCCGACCGTCAGAGGCATGGCCGCGCGCGGCGCGCCGTTCAAGGGCGCGCTCTACGTCGGCCTCATGATCACCAACGCCGGTCCCAAGCTCATCGAGTACAACGTGCGCTTCGGCGATCCGGAATGCCAGGTCCTGATGCTGCGCCTCAAGTCCGACCTGTTGCCGGCGCTGCTCGCCGCCGCTGACGGCGTACTCAAGACGTTCGACCTGCGCTGGCACGACGATGCCGCGCTCGCCGTGGTGATGGCCGCCAACGGCTATCCCGGCGACTACGCCAAGGGCAGCGAGATCCGCGGGCTCGATGCGGCGCGGGCCGTCGAGGGCGTCGAGGTGTTCCACGCAGGGACGCTCCAGGACGGCCCGCGTCTCCTGGCGAACGGCGGGCGGGTCCTCAACATCGCCGCACGCGGGAGGACCATCGCCGAGGCGCAGCAGCGCGCCTATGCGGCCGTCGCCAAGGTCGAGTGGCCCGGCGGCTTCTGCCGCTCCGACATCGGCTGGCGGGCGCTGCGGCGCAAGGAGACCGAGCCATGAGCCCTTTGCCCGACCTGTTCCCCGGCTTCGCCGAACGGCGCGTCCAGACGGCCGCCGAGGTGGAGATCCACCTGCGCGCCGGCGGTTCCGGCCCGCCGCTTCTGCTGCTGCACGGCTATCCGCAGACCCACGCGATGTGGCACAAGATCGCCCCGGAGCTGGCCCGGCACGCCACCCTGGTGATCGCCGATCTGCGCGGCTACGGCGCCAGCTCCGCGCCGCCCGGCGATGCCGAGCACACCATCTACTCCAAGCGCGCCATGGCCCAGGACTGCCTCGCCGTCATGCGCGCGCTGGGTCACGAGCGCTTCGCGGTGGCCGGCCACGACCGCGGCGCGCGCGTCGCCTACCGCCTCGCCCTCGACCATCCGGAGGCGATCGCGGCGCTTGCCGTGCTCGACATCATCCCCACCGGCGAGGTGTGGCGCCGCGCCAACGCCGATTGGGCGCTCAGGGCCTACCACTGGCCGTTCCTGGCACAGCCCAATCCGCTGCCCGAGACGCTGATCGGCAGGGACCCCGTCTACTATCTGGAGCACACCCTCAAGAGCTGGGCCAGCCCGCGCGACCTCTCGCCGTTCGCGCCGGAGGCGCTCAAGCACTACCGCACGCTGTTGCAGGACCCGGCGCGGGTGCATGCGGTGTGCGAGGACTACCGCGCCGGTGCCACCATCGACCGCACCCTCGACGACGCCGATATGGCCGCCGGCCGCCGCATCGGCTGTCCGACGCTGGTGCTCTACGCCAGCCATTACCTCGCGGGCGGCCCGGTCGACATCTGGCGCGCCTGGTGCACGGACGTGAGCGACGCGGCGATCGCCTCGGGGCATTTCCTCGCCGAGGAGAACCCCAAGGACACGCTGGCCGCGCTGGTCTCCTTCATCGACACCCACAAGGGTGCAATCTGATGTTTGTCACCCTGCTCGAAGCGTGCGTACCCTCCCCCTTGCGGGGAGGGTGGCGGGTCGCAGCGAAGGCGTGCCTTCGCTGCGACGCGCCGGGTGGGGGTCCCCACCATACGCCAGCCTCGCCTTTCACCCCCACCCCTGTCCCCTCCCCGCGTCGCGTCGAAGACGCGCCTTTGGCGCGTTGGGCAGGGGAACGTTGCGGCACGCCCACGACCCCATGACGCCCGCCGGCAAATCTCTGCACGCCCACAAGGCCGCGCCACCAGCGACGCGCCCGAGCATCGCCTTGGCGCTCGGCGGCGGCGGAGCGCGCGGGCTTGCGCACATTCTCATGCTGGAGGTGCTCGATGAGCTGGGGCTCAAGCCCAAGGTCATCGCCGGCACCTCGATCGGTGCCCTGTTCGGCGCCGCCTATGCCTCGGGCCTCTCCGCCCGGTTCATCAGGGCACATACCGAGGAGGTGCTGAGCCGGCGCTTCGGCTTCGCCCGCTCGCTCATTGCCGCCCGCTCCGAGCCGGTGCTGAGGCTCCTCAACATCCTTCCGGTACGATCGTCCCTGCTGAGCCCGGAGGTCCTGCTGGACCAGGTGCTCCCATCCAAGGTGGCGCGGGACTTCGCCCATCTCGCCATCCCCTTCAAGGTGGTGGCCACCGACTTCTACGCCCAGGAGCCGGTGATCATCGAGTCCGGTGATCTGCGCCGTGCGGTTGCCGCGAGCATCGCGCTGCCTGCGCTCTTCACCCCCGTCACGCGCGATCACCGCCTGCTGATGGACGGCGGCCTCGTCAACCCGCTGCCCTTCGACGTGGTGGACGGGGAGGCCGACCTCACCGTCGCCATCGATGTCACGGGCTCCGGCCGGTCGGGGAAACGGCCGCAGCCCACCATCCTCGCCGCGCTGGTCTCGGCCACGCAGATCCTGCAGCGCTCCATCGTGCGCGAGAAGCTCAAGGCCAGCCGGCCCGATGTCTACATCGACGTCGATGTCGACAACTTCAATGTGCTGGAGTTCCACCGCTTCAAGGAGGTCCTGGCGGCAGCCCAGCCGGCCAAGGAGCAGCTCCGGCGCCGGCTCGAGCGCGTCCTTGCGAGCCAGCCCGCCGAAACCCAGCCTGCGGAAACGCCCGCCCCGGCTCCGCGCAAGAAGCGGCTTGCCGGCCTGGGGCGCCGCCTCACGCGGAGACACCAGGCATGACCGCCGAGGCGGCCGGCACTGCCGCGCCGCGCGGCGCGGACGGCATCGCCCTGGCACTGGGCGGCGGCTCGGCGCGCGGGCTTGCTCACATCGTCGTCCTGGAGGCGCTGGACGAACTCGGCCTCCAACCCGTGGCCATGGCGGGCACCTCCATGGGCTCCATCTGCGGTGCGCTCTATGCGGCGGGACTGTCGGCGGCGGAGATGCGCGCGGACTTCAAGAGCCAGCTCGCGAGCCGAGCCCGCTTCGCGCGCCGCTTCGCCGGCAAGCTGCCCGGCGGCCTCGGCTCGCTGTGGAGCCTGCGCTCGCCCAGCGTGATCGACAACGTCACGCTGTTCGAGATGATCCTGCCGGACATCCTGCACTGCGACTTCGCCGCCCTGCGGCTCCCCTTTGTCGCGGTTGCTGCCGACCTCTACGCCATCAAGCAGGTGGTGCTGGACCGCGGGCCGCTGATCCCGGCGCTCGCCGCCAGCTGCGCGCTGCCGGCCTGGGCGCGCCCCGTGGTCATCGACGGCCGCGTCCTGATCGACGGCGGCTACGTCAATCCGATCCCGTTCGACGTGGTCATGCACCGCGCCCGCGTGACCATCGCGGTCGACGTAACAGGCGATCCGCAGCGCCGGCCCGGCACCAAGGTGCCCAATCCGCTCGAGGCGATGACCGGGGCCGCGCAGCTGATGTTCCACTCGATCACCCGCGAGAAGCTCAAGTCGACCGCGCCCGATATCCTGATTCGGCCCAACGTCGGCCGGTTCGGCGCCTTCGATTTCTTCAGGATCGACGAGATCCTCGCCGCGGCGGCAAGCTGCAAGGACGAGCTGAAACGTAAGCTGGCTCAACGCCTTGATGCCAGCAATTGAAGCCTGCTTGGACCTATCCACAGACACATTGGGCGCCACACTATCGCTTCCCGGCGCCGTTACGCATGCTCCCGAACGTCCGCGAGAGCAGCCATGCGCTGACTGGCAAGAGGGGAGCCTTCCCGGTGGCACGTTCCGATCCCGACGACTTCCGCATCGACCTCGACCTCGAGCACGCGCGGCGCGAGGGCGAGCGGGTGCGCGACCTGCTCGCTGCCCTCAGGCGCCGGCACGATCTCGCGCGCTACGAGTACACCACCTTCGTGCGCATCGTGCCGGGCGGCGACACGTTCGCCCAGCCGGTCCTCACGCTGTCCAATCGCTTCGCCGACAGCGAGGATGCGCTGCTCTCCACCTATCTGCACGAGCAGATGCACTGGTACCTGTGGCACCTCGGCACGCCCGACCGCGACATGGTGGCCCCGTTCATGGACGAGCTGGTGCGGCGCTACCCCGATGCCCCCACCGAGCCTCCCGACGGGGCGCGCGGCTACGACGCCACCTACCTGCATCTGGTGGTGAACTGGCTGGAGACCGCGGCAACCTCCGAGTTCATCGGCCGCGAGCGCGCGTTCGCGGTGGCCAGGGCGCAGCGCAGCTACCGCTGGATCTACCGCACCGTGGTCAAGGACTGGGACATGCTGGGCGAGCTCTACGAGCGCTACGACATCGTGCCCATCCAGCATGCCCCGGCCCTGCGCAAGGAGAGCGCGAAGGTCGAGAAGCGGACCCTCAACGGCGGCGCGCAAAGAACGCCCGCAGCAACTCCGCGCACCGTGCCTCAGCAATCCCGCCGTAGACCTCAGGCGCGTGGTGGCACGAGGGCTGGCTGAAGATGCGCGGCCCGTGCTCGACCCCGCCGCCCTTGGGGTCGCCGGCGCCGAAGTAGAGCCGGCGGATGCGGGCAAACGAGATCGCCGCCGCACACATCGGGCACGGCTCCAACGTCACGTAGAGGTCCGCGCCCGTCAGCCGCTCGGACTGGAGCGCCGCGCAGGCCGCACGGATGGCCAGCATCTCGGCGTGCGCAGTGGGATCGTTGAGCTCGCGCATGCGGTTGCCGGCCTGCGCCAGCACCACGCCGTCGCCGCCGACGATCACGGCCCCCACGGGCACCTCCCCGCGCAGCGCCGCCGCCTCAGCCTCGGCGATGGCCGCGAGCATGGGATTGCGGTGTGCGGCTGCCCTCGTCATGTCACACCCGTCATCCCGGACGGAGCGATGCAAGCCAAAGGCGAGCAGCGCTCCGAGCCGGCACCTCGTGAGGCTCGAACTCGTTGCCCGAGGTCCCGGATAGCCTCGCCTGCGGCTCGGCTTCCGGGATGACGGGTGCAATCGTGACGGCTGGAAACTATGGCGCGGCGGTAGCATATAGGCGGCTCCAGAGGCGGCACAGTCCATGAGAAAACCCACGCGAGGTCAACGTCACACCCCGGCGGCGGCAGCAGCCGGCGAGCCCGTGCGCATCGCCAAGGCGCTGGCGCGCGCCGGGCTGTGCTCGCGCCGCGAGGCCGAGCGCTGGATCGCCCAGGGCCGCGTCAGCGTCAACGGCGAAGTGCTGGCGAGCCCCGCCCGCGATGTGGCGCCCGAGGACCGCATCCTGGTCGACGGCAACCCGCTCCCCGCCGCAGAGCCTCCGCGCCTGTGGCGCTACCACAAGCCCAAGGGGCGCGTCACCACGCATGCCGACCCGCAAGGCCGCCCCACCGTCTTCGAGGCGCTGCGCGAGCTCCTCCCGCGCGTCGTCTCCGTGGGCCGGCTCGACTTCAACACCGAGGGGCTCCTCTTGCTCACCAACGACGGGGCCCTCGCCCGCCATCTGGAGCTTCCGGCCACCGGCTGGATGCGGCGCTACCGGGTGCGCGCGCACGGCGGCGTCACGCAGGCCGATCTCGACCGCCTGAAGGATGGCATCGAGCTCGCCGGCGTGCGCTACGGCCCCATCGAGGCCACCCTCGACAGACCCCAGGGCAGCAACGTCTGGCTCACGGTCGGCCTGCGCGAAGGCAAGAACCGCGAGGTGCGCAAGATCCTGGAGCACCTCGGCCTGACCGTGAACCGCCTGATCCGCATCTCGTTCGGTCCCTTCCAGCTGCTCGATCTGGAGCCCGGCGGCGTCGAGCCCGTGAAGCGCGGCGTGCTCATCGATCAGCTCGGACTCCGCAAGGCCACCGAGCTGGGCCTCGCCGACCCGGATGGCGCCGACGCCGCGCGTCGCCGCCGCTCCGGCAAGCCCGCCGCCCCGCACAAGGACCGAGAGGACCGCGAGGCATGAGGATCATCGCCGGCCGCTTCCGCGGGCGCCCTCTCGTTGCCCCGGACGACGACCGCACGCGTCCCACCTCCGACCGCGTGCGCGAATCGGTCTTCAACATTCTGGAGCACGGGATCGCCGGCCTCTCGCTCTCGGGCGCGCGCGTGCTCGATCTGTTTGCGGGCACCGGCGCGCTGGGCCTCGAGGCGCTCTCGCGCGGAGCCGCCTTCTGTCTGTTCGTCGAGGAGAATGCCGCGGCACGCGGTCTCATCCGGGGCAACATCGAGGCGCTCGGGCTCGGCGGCATCACCAAGGTGTTCCGCCGCGATGCCACTCTGCTCGGGCCGGCCGGCAACCGCGGCGGCTTCGGCCTCGTCTTTCTCGACCCGCCCTACGAGAAGGGCCTGGCGGAGCGCGCGCTCGCCTCCGCTGCAGCGGGCGGCTGGCTCGGCCCGGGAGCCATCGCCGTCATCGAGGAGAGCAGGCGCTCCCCCATCGCTCTGCCGCCGGGGTTCGCTTCCCTCGAGCAGCGTGTCTGGGGGGATACCCAGATGCTGCTCGCGCGCTTCCACGGACCATCCTGAGCCGCGTGCGGTCCGATGGCAAACAGCGAGGGCGGCCCCTCGGGGGAGCCGCCCCTTTGCTGCTCACGTTTCATGGCGACATTCACGCGATCGCCTAGAGAGTGCCGTTCGTCGTCGTCGTCGTCGTCCGAGTCGGCGTTGGTCGTGGTGTTGGTATTGGGCCCGTCGTCGTCGTCATCGTCGTCCTCGCCTTCCTCGTCGCCGACGTAGGCCTGGACACCCACCAGCAGGAAGGACTGGTCGAAGCGGATGTTGCCGAACTGCGGCAGGGTGGCGTACTCGTGCAACGAGCTCAGCGTGACCTCCTCGATCGCCACCGGACCGGTGAAGCCGCCCGCGGGCTGACCCAGCGTCGCCGTCAGCGCAGCCTGATCGATGACGAAGACCTCGGTCTCATCGTTGGCGACACCCTTGCCCTGGATGTTGCCCGTGATGACGACGGTCCTGCCCTTGGCATCCTTGCCCGACACCGTCCAGAGCATTTGGCGGTCCAGCGCGCGCAGGTCCTTGAGCGTCACCTCCACCCTGCTCGCCTGCTGGCCCAACCGGATATGCAGCGCCTCCGAGAGATAGGTCTTCTGCTCGTCGTCGCCGTTGGCGAGCACGCCGATCGACCCGGCGCTGTCGACACCCTCGGAGAGCGTCACCGGCTGCCCCGACGACGTGAGGGAGAGCGCGGACACGCTGATGCTCTTGGTGGGGTCACCGTCCGGGGACTGGAAGGTGTAGGACTGCAAACCGAACCAGGGGGATCCGTTGGGCCTGTCGATCTCCATGATGTTGAAGCCGAACGAGGTGGCAGTCTGGGCGCTGGCAACCGGGGCCGAGAGCATCAGCGCAGCGGACGCGATTGCAACGAAACGAAAGCGACGGTTCCATGTCATGGTATTAACTCCTGCAGAATTGTCCTCACCGAGGCTCTCGCGGGCCATGCTCGGCCCGCAATCCTCTTCACCTTTGTCGCTCCCGCCGCCGAACAGGTTCATGCTGGGCTGATTTTTTTGCTTCTTGTCCGGATGCCCGGAGCATGCTCTCAATCTACTCCTCTGCACACGGCAAATATCCACAGTTGCCTGTCAGGAGTTGCCTGTCATTAGGTGCACACGCGCAGACGCAGCGTCCAACCCAACTCGAGAGCCGGCTGGCCGCTGCGTCTCCGACGCGGAGTAGGCGCGAGGAAGCCGGACGGCCTACCACCGCGGACGGCAGCGCTCCGAGCAGCAGTTTTCCTTGTTGCCCTGCGCATCTCTCTGGCAGGAGCGGAACCTCCTTCCGGCGATGCATTGGCGGAAGCAGCGGCCCCGGCGCCAGTACTGAGCCTGCTCGACCCCTGTGGGCTCACCGAGGCTCGCGCCGGGCAGACGCGCAGCCCCGCCCGGAAGTGCGAAGGCACCCAGGGCCGTCAGGGCCAGAAATGCCGTAGCTGCGGTCACCTTGGCTGTGGCTTTGAGCATGTCCATCTCCTGTTGCTGCAGCGCGGCAGGCGGCGGACGGTGATCCGGAGCAGCGCTGTTTCAGTCGTGCAGACGGCACGAGCGGCTCATGCCGTCCCCGGGCCGCCCCCGGGAGCCCGCTGCGAGCTGTCGAAGGCCCTGCAGACATCGCGAGCAAGCGTCGCTCGGCTGAGCCCGCGGCGCTGCAGCTCCTGGTCCGACATCCGCGACAGGTCCTGGTAGGCGCCGGCGGCGGCAAAATAATCGGCACCGGTCGTCGCCCACACCGATATCCGTTCCCGGATCGACCGCAAGAGACGGCCGATGGAGCGGCTGGGTGCGGCGCGCCTCCCGGTGCCGACAAGCAAGACTTCCGTGCTCGTAATCATGATGGGCGCTCTGAAAATTGTGCGGACTATCAAGTCGGGCAGTACGTCTAGCGGGACAAGGCACGATCTCTAGCTGCTGCGGTCTGAAACCAGTCTGAACGCCAATGACAGCTTTCGTTCATGAAGCGCTGCCCGGCAAACGGGGTTGCCCGACATATTCCCGCCGCTTGCGCGCCTAGGATGGGCAAGCGGCGGCCTGGGGAGAGCACCGCGACGGCGCCGCTGCCGGTGCATCAGCTCGCTCGGCTATCCCGCCGCGGTATCGATCCAGCCAGGGCCCGCGTGGCAGCCATGATTCTCGGTGGTCGTCGCTTTCTGTTGGCCTTCGCGGTCGTGACGGCGAGCCTCTGCATCGCCCTCGGGGTCAGCCTGCCGTTCGTCAGGCTCACCAAGTTCATGCTCTACACCTACGAGCACTCCCTGATCGCTGCGGTGAATGTCCTGATGCGCTCGAGCCAGCTTCTCCTCGGCATCGCCGTGCTCGTCTTCGCCATCTTCCTGCCCGTCATCAGGCTGCTCTACCTGCTGCTGCTCGTGCTCCTGCCGCTGCGGGACATCGACCGGCTGGCGCGCCCGCTGCGCGCCCTGGAGTGGCTCGGCAGGTGGTCGCTTTGGGACCTCGTCGCGCTCGCCCTCACCATCGCCCTCATCCAGAGCCAGGGTGCGTACGAGGCCGGGAACGCGGGTGGCATCTACGGCTTCACCGGCGCTGTGCTGCTCATGCTGCTCGCTTATGCGTGGTTGCGCAGCGATGTGGCAGCGGCGCGGATGCGCCTGCCCGCAACGAAGCTGGCCTACTCCTCGTCAATGCGGGGGGCGGCCTTCACGCTCCTGGTCCTGCTCGCCGCCGCGCTCTTCGCCCTCGGCGTGATGCTGCCGGCGATCCGCCTGCCCGGCAGTTGGGCCGGGACCGATCAGCACTCGGCGGTCTCGCTCCTTCGGGCGCTGTACGGGCAAGGGGAGCGCTTCGCCTGCCTGGTGCTCTTCTCGCTGGCAATCCTGCTGCCCGGCACGAAGCTCCTCTACCTGCTGGTCCTCCTCGCAGCCCGCATGCTCCCGTACGCGGCGCGGGTGAAATCGGTCCGGGTGATCGAATGGCTCGGGGGCTATTCGATCACCGAGATCACGGTCCTGGCGCTCATGGTGTTCTATCTCGGCGCGTCGGACCGCTCCGGCGTCTTGATCCTGCCGGGGGTCTATTGCTTCGCGGCCTCGGTGCTGCTGACGCTCGCCGCCTTCGGCTGGGCCAACGCGCTCGGGCCCGCCGCTGGGCGGCACACCACCCTTGCGGCCCGCCTCGCCGGCGTCGAGGCCCGCCAGGGTTGAGCGCATACGAGCGCCGCCGGCAGGCGGGCGCTCGCATTGAGGACGGTGGAGGCGCAGGAGGGTGGCGCGCCGGCTACCGGCTGTAGAACTCCACCACCAGGTTCGGCTCCATCTGCACCGGGAAAGGGACCTCGCTGAGGCCGGGGACGCGCACGAGCTTGGCGGTCATCTTGTTGTGGTCAGCCTCGATGTAATCCGGCACGTCGCGCTCCGGGCTCTTGATGGCCTCCAGCAGCAGCGCCATCTGCTTGCCCTTCTCGCCGACCTCGATCAGGTCGCCGACCTTGCAGCGGTAGCTGGAGATGTTGACGCGCCGGCCGTTCACCTTGACGTGGCCGTGGCTCACGAACTGGCGCGCCGAGAACACCGTCGGCACGAACTTGGCGCGGTACACGACGGCATCGAGCCGGCGCTCCAGCAGGCCGATCAGATGCTCGGAGGTCGAGCCCTTGAAGCGGCGCGCCTCCTCGTAGATGCGGCGGAACTGGCGCTCCAGGATGTTGCCGTAGTAGCCCTTCAGCTTCTGCTTGGCGCGCAGCTGCTGGCCGTAGTCGGAAAGCTTGGTGGTGCGCCGCTCGCCGTGCTGGCCGGGGCGCGACTCGCGCTTGTTCAGCGGGCTCTTGGCCCTGCCCCACAGCTTCTGCCCGATGCGGCGATCGATCTTGTACTTGGCGCGGATGCGCTTCGTCATTGTGGCACTCCCAAAAGTCGCGGAAAATTGCGCGATCGGCGGTCATGGAAGCACCCCCTCCTCTGCCGCGAGCCATGGCCTGAGCCAGGACTGGCGACCGACAGGCGCATCCGGTCAGGGAGGCCACGGGTGTGCGAACGTTCGCGGGCCCCAAGCGGGCCCGCGCGCACGGCTTATACTGGATGATGTGCGGCCGTCAATGCCGTCGTCAGGTGCCGTTCTCAGATGCCGTCCTCGCGGTCGGGACGGAAGGGCCGCTGCGGCCGCCAAGTCCTTGCCGTTGCACCCCATCCGGGAGCGCCGGCATTGGCTGTTGGCGCGGTGCCGGCAGGCGGAGATCGGCCGGCGGGCCTACTTCTTCTTGCCCGGCTGCGCCGTCTTGGGCGCCTCCGTCCCGCCTGCATCGATATATGTCTTGATTGCCTCCCTGACACTCTTTCGCTGCTCCTCCGTGCATGGCCCCTTGATGTTGGTCTTGGCCTCTTTCTGAGCAATGATCTGCTCGCCTTCTTTCTCCACGATGACGGCCGAGCCGGCGATGAGCATGATCGTGACCTGATGCAGCTTCTGGATGTAAAGCAGCTGCTGGTCGCTCCACTTCTTGGCTGCCTGCTCCCGGCGCATCATGGTTTCGAAATTGGCCTTCTGCTCCTCCAGCAGGTCGCACCGCTGGGCGTGGCCGGAACGATAGCCCACCTTGATCACCTCGCGCGCCACATCGGGCGGCACCATCGCAGTGGCGGGTTTCTTCTTGTCGACCACGATCGTCTTGCCGCTGCGCGGCGTGTACTTCTCCGGCACCAGCTCCCAGGCGAAATTCATGACAATCTTGAGCCTGCGGTCGCTCAGCTCCGAGCCCTTGCCCTCCTTGCCCTGCGCCAGTGTGGACTCCACGGACAGCAACGCGACGGCTGCGGTAAACAGCAAGCCCACGCCGAGCTTGGCACCCATCCCCGTCTTGAACATTGTTCCAGCCCCCTTCCTCCGAGCCGGCCTCCAGGAACGGCCATGCCCGGTACTGTCCGCCTTGCTGGCGGCTTGCTCTCGAAGTGGGCATCGCTCGGAGGAAAAGGCGGCATAACTAAGGCGGTCGACGCCGCGAGCCCTTGGGATGGACGAGCGCCTTGACGATTCCCCGCAAGGTGCGGATTTCCTGCTCGGTGGCGCCCATCCGCACGAACATCGAGCGCAGGTTCCGGATCACGCTCGGCCGCTTCTCCGGGGCCGTGAAAAAGCCGCCGGCGTCGAGCTCCGCCTCGACGTGCTCGAAGAATGCCGTGAGGTCCGCGCGGCTCGCCGGCGGCGAGCCGCGCGTCTGCAGCCCCGCCTGCAGCGGGGCCTCGTAGGTGGTCACGCGCCCGAGCGTGCCGCCGCCCGACTGCTTCATCCACTCGTAGCTCAGGAGCAGCGCTGCCTGCGCCAGATTGAGCGAGGCGAAGCTCGGGTTGACCGGCACCATGACAGCCGCGTCGGCGTTGGCGATCTCCCCGGTCTCCAGCCCATTGCGCTCCGGGCCGAACAGGACGCCGCAGCGCTGACCTTCGCCCAGACGGCGGCGCATCTCGGCCACCACCTGCTCCGGCGTCAGCACGGGCTTCGCCAGGTCGCGCTGGCGCGCAGTCGTGGCGCACACCCAGTTGAGGTCGGCGAACGCGGGCTCGAAGGCGGGGAAGGCCTCGGCGCCGTCGATGATGAAATTGGCGCCGGACGCGGCGATGCGCGCCTTCTCGTTGGGCCAGCCGTCGCGCGGGGCGACGAGACGCATGTGCTCCAGACCGAAGTTGGCCATGGCGCGCGCGGCCATGCCGATGTTGTCGGCGAGCTGCGGGCGCACCAGGATGAAGACGGGCGTGCTGCTGCCGGGGGCGGGCGGCGCCCCGCTCTGGCCGGCGCGGCGGATGCCGTGGCGCAGCTTGCGCAGGACGCGCCGCGCCCAGAACCAGTACTCCTCGCCGGCCCAGGTCCTGGCGAGACGGTCGAGGCTCGGGGCATGGAGCCGTTCCTGGCCCCTGCCGGGCAGGCGCAGGGCGGAACCTTCGAAGGTGATCTCGGCGTGGTGGGTGACGAAGTCGTCGAAGGTCCTGAGCCCCAGCCTCTTTGTGCGCATGCGACAGCCCGGGCAGGTGGCGTCGTCGGCCTTGCAGCGCTGCTCGGCGCAGTAGGTGAGGACCGGCTCGATCGTGGTGCTGTCGAGCCCCGGCAGCCCGAGCTCCGCCAGGGCGACCTTGAGGGTCCTCTCGTGGCAGGCATGCACGATCCTCCCGACGGCCAGCCTGGTGCCGGCGATCAGCGGCTCTCCGTGCTCGACAGTGATCCGATCGGATTTCACTCTTCAGCGGTCCTCACGCCCGATAGACTTGGCTTCGCCACTTGTACTTCAAGGTAGGGCCTGAATGACCAGCTTGACGCGGGATGGCGCCGCGGAATGGCGGTTGCCCTGTCCACTGGCGTCATTCCCGCGGAGGCGGGAACCCAGTACACCTTGCATTTAGGCTGCGCCCGAGGGTGAAGCGGCGCCCGAGTGCAGCTGCATACAACTCCCCGTGCCCGCGATGAAAGGTGACCTGGGTGCCCGCCTCCGCGGGCATGACGCCGTGGTGAGGGGGGCGCTCATGCCGAGCCGGCATCGGCCAACTTTCCAGCAACTCCGGCCGCTACTCTACGGCATACGGCTCAGGATGCCCAAGACAGGAGTCCCTGACGAGGATCGCTAAGAGAAGTACTCGACGCCAACCCTCGCGCTCGCTTTGTGAACCTCGTCGAGAGCGGCAATCTTCGTGTAGTACTCGTGATCGTCCAGCATCCTCTTTTCACAGAACGCAAGCTCTTCGTATGGCTCCCCCGCCCTTGCGTCGAAATGGCAATATATGACAGGCTGATAGTAATATTCATCGCCATCCCAATCGACGTGCTCAATGTTCTCGTACGGAATATAGCCAACCAGGCAAACTTTCATATCGCCTCGCTCGCCATCCTTGTGGCTCGTGTATCTCAATTCGTTTGTCGCGGTCCTGGCGAGCGTCCCCCATCTGAGCAAGGCAAGAATCCCCCTGTGATACGTGTCGACTAGGCCGACCCTGAACCAAGGCGAGATACCGCTCTCCTTGTCATTCACCTGGGGATAGCTGTCGACGCGTCTTACATCGCGGATGATGACGTCCCGCCCAAGCCCTTTCTGTTGCCGCTCCCATGTCTTCTGTTCAAACTCGCCTTTCCACTTGGCTCGCAACTGTACGACTTCGGCAGGGGTAAGACGACGCCGACGTCGCCAGAACCAGCTTAGAAGGTCCTTGACTAGCGCATATGCGAACGAGCCAAGCGACCAGGGTATTGTAGCAAGCTCCATCGTTGGAGAAGCTCCTGCACCGTCCGTCGTCTCAGCTTTCCTGCCGATCTTTTATCAGACAACGTCGTGGCTCGCAAATGGCCGATGCCGCTGATCGGCAGAGCTGCACATGAGCGACAAAGCGCGCCACAGGCGCCTCCTCTTTGAGAGGGGCGGACGCCTGTCGAGCGCGCTCTCCCATTGCCCCGCGCACTGTCAAGTGTCCCCCAAGCATGCGACCAGAGTGGCCTTGGCGGTGCATGCAGGGGGGTGCTATAGCCGACCGCAGTCGAGACGGGCCAAGAAGCGGACAAACCCCCATGCAGAAAATCAAGGTCGCCGGCACCGTCGTGGAGATGGACGGCGATGAGATGACACGCATCATCTGGCAGCTCATCAAGGACAAGCTGATCCACCCCTATCTCGATATCAATCTGGAATACTACGACCTCGGGATGGAGAGCCGCGACAAGACCAACGACCAGATCACCATCGACGCCGCCAACGCCACCAGGAAGCACGGCTGCGCCGTCAAGTGCGCCACCATCACGCCCGACGAGGCGCGCGTGAAGGAGTTCAACCTCAAGGAGATGTGGCGGAGCCCCAACGGCACCATCCGCAACATCCTGGGTGGCGTGATCTTCCGCGAGCCCATCATCTGCAAGAACGTGCCGCGCCTGGTGCCGGGCTGGACCCAGCCCATCATCATCGGCCGCCACGCCTACGCCGACCAGTACCGCGCCACCGACTTCAGGTTCCCGGGCAAGGGCACCATCACGCTGAAGTTCGTGGGCGAGGACGGCAAGACGATCGAGCGCGAGGTGTTCAAGGCGCCGTCGGCCGGCGTCGCGCTGGCGATGTACAATCTCGACAACTCGATCCGGGACTTCGCCCGCGCCACCTTCAACTACGGGCTCGCGCGCAACTACCCGGTCTATCTCTCCACCAAGAATACCATCCTCAAGGTCTACGACGGCCGCTTCAAGGATATCTTCCAGGAGGTGTTCGATGCCGACTTCAAGGCCGAGTACGACAAGAAAAAGCTCACCTACGAGCACCGCCTGATCGACGACATGGTGGCCTCGTCGCTGAAGTGGTCGGGCGGCTACATCTGGGCCTGCAAGAACTACGACGGCGACGTGCAGTCGGACACCGTTGCGCAAGGGTACGGCTCGCTCGGCCTGATGACCAGCGTGCTGATGAGCCCGGACGGCCGCACCGTGGAGGCGGAGGCGGCGCACGGCACGGTGACGCGCCACTACCGCCAGCACCAGCAGGGCAAGGAGACCTCCACCAACTCCATCGCCTCGATCTTTGCCTGGACGCGCGGCCTCGCGCACCGGGCCAAGCTCGACAACAACGAGGCCTTGGCCAAGTTCGCCGCCACCCTGGAGAAGGTCTGCGTCGACACGGTCGAAGCCGGCTACATGACCAAGGATTTGGCGCTCCTGGTCGGCGACCAGCAGAAGTGGCTCTCCACCACCGGCTTCCTCGACAAGGTCGACGAGAACCTGAAGGCCGCGATGGCGTGAGCGGGTGGCGATCGCAGCGTTCGCCTGTCTCAACAACACCAACCTGATCGGCACGCCGCGCACCGGCAAGCCGACGCTGCTCGCCCATCGCGGGCTGCATCAGACCTTCCACACCGAGAGCTTCAAGGGCGACACCTGCACGGCGCAGCGCATCCATCCCGCCGAGCACGGCTACCTGGAGAACACACTCGCGTCCATGCAGGCTGCCTTCGATGCCGGCGCCGGCATCGTCGATGGCTGTGGGGCTGGCTCGACCGCTTCCTCGCGCGCATGCATTCGGCCGGCGCGGAGGTCCTCGTCTCCGGGCCGTGGGATGGCGGCGGATACTCGCGCGGCATCGACGATGCCGCGATCTTCCACAGGCTCCCGCGCGGCTACAGCGGCGGCATCTGGACCAACCGCATCGACCGCATCGCGCCGCTCGTCAGCGCACGCCGATGAGCGCGATCAGCCTGGCGGCCAGGGTGGCCGAGTGGTCCACGACGGCCGCCACGGCCTGCGCAGGACTGACGGCGGGCCTGTGCTCCATCCAATAGCGCTTGAGCGCGTCGGTTCCCCGCGACAGCTGGTCGGAGAGGTAGTGCGACAGGTGGTGGATCGCGACCGATACCAGCGCCACGCCCCAGAACAGGACGACGAGCACCCAGGGGGCGATCTTGCCGCTGCGGGCATCATCTGCCCACGGGGCGGCCACCGCGTAGGCACCGGCGGCGGCCATCAGCCACAGGCCGGTCGCGAGGCTGCGGTGCATGGACATGATCTTCTCCGAGGTCTTGTTTGCCTATTGCAGCTCAGCTTTCCCAGCGCTTGCAGGCGATTCGTGGGCTGTCTCCAGGGCGCGCGCTTTGACAAGACGGCGCGCTCCCCTGCAATCTGCCCGCCGCGATACTCCCGGCATCGCCGTTCGCCCAGGTCGACTGAGGCAACTTCCATGCCTGAACGCGGTGCGGCCTCGCTTCCGTCGGTAGCAGGGGTCAGACCCGGGTCAGACCCCTGGCCGCAACGATTCAGTTGAAGCTTCGATGGCGAGGCTAGGGGTCTGCCTGAGGAGGCACGAAATGCCCGAGGTGAAGCTCGATCATTGCGTCATCCATGTGTCCGACTGGGAGCGCTCCAACGCGTTCTACCGCAACGTGCTGGGCGCGGAGGTGATCCCGCGCGGGAACGGCTGGGCCTACCGCTTCGGCGTGACGCAGCTCAACTGCCACGGGCCGGGTGTGGATGCGAGACCCGTTGCACGCGTGCCCGTCGAGCCCGGCAACAGCGATCTCTGCTTCGAGTGGCCCGGCCCGATCGCAGAGGCTGTGGACCACCTGCGCAAGCGCGGCGTGGCGGTCGAGCTGGGCCCGGTCGGGCGCAACGGTGCGCGCGACGCCGGAACGAGCGTCTACTTCCGCGATCCCGACGGGTCGCTCCTGGAATTCATCTCCTACAGTGGTACCGGGTCGGGTGCCTGATCGCGCGGGCGAGAGGGGGCTCCAATCGGATTGGAGGCCTGGGCCTTGCCGTGCTCCGGCGAGCACAGCATCAATCTGCACACCGGTGCGGCGGAAGGTCGAGCGACCTCACAATTGCCCGCCGCGCAGGTGGCATTACGGGGGCCGTGGCATGCTGTTTGGCTTTCGAATCGCGGTGGTGTGTTGCGCTCCCTTTTTCTTCCACGCGGCCCCGCAGCGGCGCGGCGTGTGGCGCTGGTGACCGGCGAAGCTCCCTCTGCGGGTCCGGTCACCCACGCTGTCGCCGTCGCCGAAGCTCGGAGAAATGCCTTTGCGCGCAAGGGCGCCGGCGGGCGACATCGGACTCGACCACGTCATTTTTTCCATTTACCGACTGTTGCGTGAAGCCGAAGGCGCCGAGGCCGGCGCCTTCCTCGGGACAGGTGCGAGGGCGCTGACCTGCCATCGTGGCGGCGCCTTCGGGGAGGAGGCATCGTGCGCTACGCTCGACTTTGCACACTGATCCGAACTGCTCTGATAGCCGGCGCTCTCGCTGCCGGCCTCGTCGGTCCCGTCGAGGCCGGCCAGCTGGACAGGGCGACGGCGGGCAACGCGAACCCGGCAACGCACGCCGAAGCCCTGCTCGGCGGCGTGGTGCCGGTGACGAGCCCGCAAGGACACAGCAACTTGGACTCGTCGGGACCGAGGCAGGGGCCAGGGCCAGGGCGGGACGGGGGTCCAAACAGCGATCCGAACAGGGGTCCGGAGCGGGGCCCGAGCAGCGGTCCGGACCGGGGCCCTGCGTTCGGCACGCCCAACATCGTTTTCACTGCGGGGAGCTGGAGCATCATAAGGAGCCAGGGAGAATTCTATCTCTGGACAGGCAACGGCGACACGGCGATCCAGATAACCCTCGACTCCAACGGCTGGTGGGGCCTGCGCCGGGGCTGGGACGAGAGAATCGTGTGGAGCTCCGGCAAGACCAAAGCCGACCCCTTCTACGATCGGCCCTGGCAGCGTCCGCCGAGCACGAGCTATCCGATCTCCTCGACCGCCTATCAGGGTCCGAGCCGATGGGGCACCACGTTTCTGGACATCGGCAACGACCAGATTCGCATCACCCTCACCGACAGAGGCGTGATCCAGATCGACGCGCGGTCGAGCAGGATCGTCTTCACCACCAGTCGCGGCGTGAGGGTGGACTTCTGAGGCGCTGAGGCGCTGGCGGGGCGGCAAGTCTCCCCTGAACGAGGGATCACATGGGCTCCGGCGGGGCCCATCTGGTGGCACGCGGGGGGAGAACCCGCGGAGCCACACCGTTCAAGATGGATCTCTCAGCCGCCTTGCTCGTTGCCTGCATGGCATGCCTGGTGCTGGCAGCTGCTTGCGTCATCGCCAGCATGCTGGTTCTGGAGCGGCCATCGGCAGCACCAGCTGCGACCCCGCGGCAGGGGCAACCGCAGAAGGCGCGCCAGAAGGCGCACGGGACGCGCGGTCGCCCGCTGCCCCGCGGCAACCGGCGCAAATCGCCCGATGGCCCTCGACGCGCCGCGGGCCGCGACCGGCGCCGCACAGCCAACGCCTGAATGCCCCTACCTCTCCTTGGTTGAGCCGGGGTTTCCAGGCTGGCTGCTCGCGGTGTCGGAGACATGCAACCGCCGAGCCGGAGCCGCCGGCGGTGTGATGACGGCAGGCTGGCCCGGCGCCCGGCTCCAGAGTACCGTTTCCCGGCCCCAGGATCGCCGTACGCTGCGATCATCGCGTTCCCGCTACCCCAAGGGGCCTCCCAGCCTCCCGGCCTCCGGCGCCAAATCTGGCCCCTTGCAGGGCTCCCGCCGAAGCTGCCGAGAGTTGCACCGGCTCCCCCCGTGCGCCTCGATCATCCTGCCTGCGGCGCGACACGCAAGCCGCGCCTGCAACCCTTTCCGTACCGATCTATCCTGCGCTCAAGTGGGACGTATCCCATATCCATAGCTCAGGTGTTTGTGGTTGCTTTCCCACATCCGCGATCTCTAGCGTTTTCGGCGGGAGGGACTGAGACCGCGTCTGCAACCGGTCGCGGCCCAGGGGAGGAGCAGGAGCATGCAGGAAGCCGTCGGGCTCTTGGACAGCATTTCCGAGTTCTGCCGCCGCGCCAACATGGCCGAATCCACGTTCGGCCGACGCGCCGTCAACGACGGCAAGTTCGTGAGCCGGCTGCGCGACGGCGCCCGCATCACGCCCGAGACCCTGGAACGGGTGAGCGACTTCCTGACCACCCAGGGCGTCGTCGCGCCCACCTCGCCGCCGGAGCTGATCCCCCTGGTACGGGTTGCACCGGCGCCCTCGAGCCTGCACCAGCGCCTGCCGGCGAGGGATGCCCCCTCGCGCAACTTCCGCTTCTTCGACAACCGCCAGAAGTATCTCCTGTTCGTCAATACCTGCGGCGAGAAGCAGACCGTCGCCAACCGGGTCGCCCTGGAGCTGGCACACCTGCACCCGAGCCCGCCGGCGGTCAGGGTGTTCGACGCGGGCATGGGCGACGGCACCGTGCTGACCCGCGTGATGCGCGAGATGCATCGCCGCTACCCCACCCTGCCGTTCTACATCGTCGGCAAGGAGATCAGTCTGGAGGACGTGCGCCTCTCGCTCGACAAGATGGCGGACCGCTTCCACGAGCACCCGGCGACCGTGCTCGTGGTCACCAACATGTACTACACCGAGGCGCCGTGGCTCACCCCCAAGGCGCTCTCCGCCGCCACCTCGCTGCTGTGGCAGGAGGTGGCGCTCTCAGGCTCGACGGCGGCCGAGTTCTCCGAGCAGATCACCGCGCTGGAGCCGGTGCTCGCCAAGGTCTGGCAGGCGCGGCACAGCTCCAAGACCGGCAACCCCGTGTACGAGCGCCCGGTGGCGCTGGTGATCTACCGCGACGATTTCCGCTTCCTGCTCGACGAGGTGATCCCGGCGCAGGGCCGCGCGCGCGCCGACTACGACCTCGTCATCGCCTCGCAGCCCTACCGGGCGCGCGTGCCCGACGATTTCAAGGCCTCCAAGGTGGTCGCGCCCCTCAGTCGCGCGCTCAGGCCGGGAGGGCGTCTCCTCGGCATCCACTCGTGTGGGCGCGATCCGGGGCTCGAGATCGTGCGCAAGATCTGGCCCGACGAGGACCCGTTCCAGACCACCCGCCACGACATCCTGCGCGCGGTGCGGGCCGAGTTCGGCAAGGACGCGCGCCACTACAATTTCAATGCGTACGCCGACCAGCGCGCGGTGTTCCGCTACGACATGCACACGCTGCCCTCCGAGATCGCCGATTCGATCGGCACCTCGACGCTGTTCGCGGCCTGGAACGCCGCCGTCTATGTGGCACAGATCGACGACGAGCGCCTTGCCGAGGTGGTGGGCACGCGCAAGTATCTCGATGCCACCCGCGAGGTCCTGCAGGCGCACGGGCAATTGTGGTTCCTCGACGAGTCCTACGTCATCTCCAGGAAGCGAGACTAGAGCCCCATGACTGTCCCCTCCGCCGACGCCGAGCCGCAAACCGCTTCTGACGCGACGCCGCCCGACATCGCCCGCGCGGCGGCCGAGCTGGTGGCGTGCGGCTCGCTGGAGGTTGGCGCCCATACGCCCGACGACGCGCGGCGCATCGCCGGGCTGCTGCCGGCCGACACGCCGGTGTACGTCAACCACCTGCCCAATCGCGATCTCGGCCACGCCGTCAAGACCCTGATGGCGCTGCGCGAGGCGAACCTGGACCCGGTGCCGCACATCGCCGCGCGCCGCGTCGTTTCGCGCAAGGAGGTGCAGGCTTTCCTCGACAGGGCGGTGAAGCTCGCCGGCGTCAGGAAGGTCCTGCTGATCGGCGGTGATCTCCCGCAGCCCTCGGGGCCATACCACGATGCGGCGGCGCTGCTGGCCGAGGACCTGTTCGCGGGCTCGGGGCTGACCCAGGTGGCCATTGCAGGCTATCCCGAGGGCCATCCCAATATCGCCACGGAGACGCTCAACGCGGCGCTGGAGCAGAAGCTCGAGCTGGCCGGGCGGCATAGCCTCGCGGCGTCCGTTGTGACGCAGTTCTCCTTCGCTCCCAACCGCATCGTGGAGTACTGCACCGAGCTCGCCCGCCGCGCGCCCGGCATCCCGGTCTATGTGGGCCTCGCCGGCCCCACCAGCCCGGTGGCCCTGTTGCGCTTCGCCCAGCGCTGCGGCGTGTCCGCCTCGCTCAGGGCGCTGCAGGCGCAAGGCATGCGCGCGGTGCGCCTTTTCACCCATGTGGACCCCTCCGAGCAGGTGATCGCGCTCGCCCGCCACGCCCGCGCCGGCAGCGCCAGCAACGTGGTTGGCGTGCATCTCTTTGCGTTCGGAGGCGTGGTCCGCACGGCCCAGTGGATGAACGACCGCATCACCGCCCACGGGTAGGTGTCAGCCGTTCACCGGCTGCGCCGACCCTGGATGACGAAACGGATGTAGTCTAACCCCGGCCGGTGCAGAGGTCGTTCGGTTTCTTGGTGCGTTCGAGCCCGTGTGTCAGTCGGACCTGGGACCCCCTGGAGCACCCTTGATTATGCCGGGACGCAAGTCCCCGAGCATGCGTTTCAGACTTCATCTCGTCGGGGGTCCTGCGCCGGCCGTGTGTGATGGCAAGCAGGAGCCAGATCGATGGACGTTTTGCATGCGCGTTGCGCCGGCCTGGATGTGCACAAGAAGACGGTGGTGGCTGCGGTCCGCATCGTCGAGCACGGCAAGGTGCGGATGCAGGTGGGCACCTTCGAGACGACGACGGCGGGGCTGATCGCGCTCGCGGAGTGGCTGTCTGAGCACGGCGTCACGGCGGTGGCGATGGAGGCGACGGGGGTCTACTGGAAGCCGGTGTGGCACATCCTGTCGACGGCTGGCAGCTTCGAGCTGGTGCTGGCCAATGCCCAGCATGTCAAGGCGGTTCCGGGCCGCAAGCGCGATGTGTCCGATGCGGTCTGGCTCGCCGATCTGCTGGCGCACGGGTTGATCCGTGGCAGCTTTGTGCCGCCGCCGGAGGTGGCCGAGCCGAGGAGCCTGATGCGCACGAGGAAGCAGCTGGTGCGCGAGCGCAGCTCGCACATCCAGCGCATCCAGAAAACGCTGGAGGAGGCCAACATCAAGCTCGACAGCGTGATCTCCGACGTGCTGGGCCAGAGCGGTCGGGCGATGCTGGAGGCGATGATCGCCGGCGAGAGCGACCCCAAGCGGCTGGCCGAGCTTGCGCACCCCCGCATCAAGGCCGCACCCGAGACACTGGTGCGGGCGCTCGACGGCCGCCTGACAGAGGTCCACCGCGTGCTGTTGCGCATTCATCTCGATCAGATCGACGCCCTCGACCGGTCGATCGCGGTGATCGAGCGGCGGGCGGAGGTCCGCCTCGATCCCTTTCGGGAAGCCGCCGGGCTCATCGTGACGATCCCGGGCATGGGCGAGCGCAGCGCGCGGGCGGTGCTGGGCGAGACCGGCATCGACATGAGCCGCTTTCCCAGCCAGGGCCAGTTCATGTCCTGGGCCTGCCTGGTGCCGCGTAACGACGAGAGCGCGGGCAAGCGCCGGTCGAGCCGCCTGCGCAAGGGAGGCACCTGGCTCAAGACCACGATGGTGCAGTGCGCCTGGGCCGCCGTGCGCAAGGGCGGCTCGAGGTTCGCCACCCTGTTCGCGAGGATCAAGGCCCGGCGCGGGGCAGGTCGCGCCATTTGCGCCGTCGCCGCCGAGATGCTGCGAACCATCTATCATATGCTCAAGGACGGCACGTACTATGAGCAGCTCCGCGGCGTGCGCCACCAGAGCACCCGCCAAGAGCAGGCCCAACGCCTCCTCCGCCGTCTCAAACGCCTCGGCTTCGCCGCCGAGCTGAAACCCATGCCGTCCCCTGCTGGATAGGTTAGTTTCGTTTCAGCCGTTCACCGGCTGCGCCGACCCTGGATGACCAAACGGATGTAGTCTAACCCCGGCCGGTGCAGAGGTCGTTCGGTTTCTTGGTGCGTTCGAGCCCGTGTGTCAGTCGGACCTGGGACCCCCTCCATCTATCATATGCTCAAGGACGGCACGTACTATGAGGAGCTCCGCGGCGTGCGCCACCAGAGCACCCGCCAAGAGCAGGCCCAACGCCTCCTCCGCCGTCTCAAACGCCTCGGCTTCGCCGCCGAGCTGAAACCCATGCCATCCCCTGCCGGATAGGTTAGTTTCGTTTCAGACCTGGAGGGTCTGACACCATGGCTCCAGCGCGGGTGGAAAAACGGTGTCAGACCCGAAGGGTTCGACACCGCCCGGGGAACCTTGCCGGCGATCGGCCGTTGAACGGGGAACCCCATTGCGAGGAGCGCTCCGATGGCAACCTGCGACGTCTGCGGCAACGACTACGACAAGGCCCTGCGCATCACCCAGGGCAGCCGCACCATGACCTTCGACAGCTTCGAATGCGCGATCCACGCCATGGCGCCGCACTGCGCCCATTGCGACTGCCGGGTCGTTGGCCATGGCATCGAGGCCAAGGGCAAGACCTACTGCTGCGCCCACTGCGCCAGGCACGAGGGCGTCAAGGGCGTCGCCGACCGGGCCGCGTGAGGGCCGAGCGATGGCCCGCAAGGCGCGATCCCGCAGGCCCCGCAAGGCCGCGGTGCAGCCGCTTGCGTCTGGCGGCGATGGGCGACACATCGCGGACCCGCCTGCAGGGGCGAAACCCGCAGGCGGCGCGGTGAGCACCGGCAGGGCGGTCATCGTGGCACAGCGAGACATTCACGTCGTTCACGGCGGGCCCGAGGATTGGATCGTGCGCGCCGACGGCGGCCGCGAGTTCGGGCACTATCCCTCGCGCAAGGCGGCGGAGGCCGTCGGGCGCAAGCTGGCGCACCGGGACCGGGGCGAGCTCCTCGTCTACGACGCCTCGGGCAAAGTCGCGGACCGATCGCGGCCCGCCCGAAGCTGGCTCGGCCGCCTGCTCGGACGATAGGGGTCAGACCCTGCGGATTCGACACCATGGCAGTTGGCAGTAGGCGTCGAGCAAGTGGCCGCCTACTGCCACTGCCAACTGCCAACTGCCTATCAGCGCGAGTCAGGGTGTCAGACCGAGTCTGACACCGTTACCGCGGCGCCATCCTGAGCGCGCCGTCGAGGCGGATGCACTCGCCGTTGAGCATCGGGTTCTCGCAGATGTGCACAGCGAGCTGCGCGTACTCCGTGGGGTTGCCGAGGCGCGCCGGGAAGGGCACCGAGGCCGCCAGCGACTTGCGCGCGTCCTCGGAGAGGCTGTCGAACATCGGCGTCAGGAACAGGCCCGGCAGGATGGTGCACACGCGGATGCCGCTCTGGGCGAGGTCGCGCGCAACGGGGAGCGTCATGGAGTAGACGCCGCCCTTGGAGGCCGAGTAGGCGACCTGGCCGATCTGGCCGTCCTGCGCCGCCACCGAGGAGGTGCAGATCATCACCCCGCGCTCGCCGTCGGCGGTGACGGGCTCGGTCGTCTGCATGCCGGCGGCCGACTTCGCCAGCATCAGGAAGGTGCCGATCAGGTTGACGTGGATCACCTTGGTGAAGGTGGCGAGGTCGTGCGGCTCGAACGCGCCGGTCTCCTTGACGCGCCGGGTGATGCGCTTGGCGATGCCGATGCCGGCGCAGTTGACGAGGATGCGCTCCTGCCCGTGCGCCTTGCGCGCCGCCGCGAGCGCAGCATCGACGCTCGCCTCGTCGGTGACATCGGCCTTGACGAACACGCCGCCCAGCTCATTGGCCAGAGGCTCGCCGAGGCCGGCGTTGAGATCGAGCAGCGCCACCCTGACGCCCTTGCCGGCGAGCGCCCGCGCCGTCGCCGCCCCCAGGCCCGAGGCCCCGCCGGTCACGACTGCGGCGATGTCCTTTGAAAGCTGCATGTCCCTTGTCTCTCCAACGATGCCTGGCGCGGCCCTCCCGAGCCCCGCAGGACACTAGGCGGCGGCAGCGCCGAGGTAAAGCAGGGCGGGAACGCACGGACGGCTCTGAGCGGCACTGGGTCTCGCTCACCGCCCCGAGAAAAACGCGCCGAGCTTGTCCGACACCGCCCCCGGCGCCTCCTCGGCCAGGTAGTGGCCGCTGTCCACGGGCCCGCCCGTCACCTCGGCCGCGCAATACCGGCGCCACACCGCCAGCGGGTCGTACCACTTGCCGATCTTGCCCTTCGCCGCCCACAGCACCAGCAAGGGGCACTGGACCTTGACGCCGGCGGCGCGCGAGGCGCGGTCGTGCTCCAGATCGATGGTGGCAGCGGCGCGGTAGTCCTCGCACATGCCGCGGATCATGTCGGGAGTGCGCACATGAGCGAGATAGTCCGCCAGCGCCTCGGCGTGGAAGAAGCCGTCACCCTTTGGCTCACGCGTGGTGTGGGCCTTGAACCAGGCCTCGGGCGCCGCGTTGATCACCACCTCGGGGAAGGGGTGCGGCTGGGCGAACCAGAACCAGTGGTAGTAGCCGAGCGCGAACGCCATGTCGGTGCGCTCGAAGTGCTCGATGGTCGGCACGATGTCGAGCACGGCCAGCCGCTCGACCCGATCGGGGAAGTCGAGCGCCAGCCGGTGCGCCACGCGTGCGCCCCGGTCGTGGCTGGCAACGAGGAAGCGCTGGTGCCCCAACCGCTGCATCAGCTCGACCATGTCGCGCGCCATCACCGTCTTGGCGTAGGGCGCGTGATCGGGCGTGGCGGGCGGCTTCAGCGAGCCGCCGTAGCCGCGCAGGTCCGGGCAGACCACGGTAAAGCTCCGGGCGAGGTCGGGCGCCACCGCGTGCCACATGGCGTGAGTCTGCGGGTTGCCGTGCAGCAACAGCAAAGGCGGACCGGAGCCGCCGCGGCGCAGCCTGATCGGTCCGTCCGAGACCGAGACCTTTTCGAGAGCGAAGCCGGGGAACAGCATGCAACACCTCCCTGCCGTCAGGTCCTGAGACCGCCATGCCACGGACGGCCCGCGTGGTCAGCAAATCGCTTGGGTGCGGCGCAGCGCCAAGCTACACTTGTCGCGTCCGCGACAAACAAAGCGAGCCATGCCACCTTTCCGACAGTCCACCCCGTTGCATCCGGGCCGTTTCAAGGCCCATCCGCCCTACACGACGCCGGGCCTGACCATCGGCCTGCTCGGAGGCTCGTTCAACCCCCCGCATGCCGCGCACCGGCTGATCAGCGAGGTGGCCTTGAAGCGGCTCGCCCTCGACAAGGTGTGGTGGATCGTCTCGCCGGGCAACCCGCTCAAGAAGCGCATCGCCACCCCACCGCTGGCGGAGCGCGTGCAGCTGGCCCGCACCGTTGCCATGAACCCGCACATCATTGTCACCGACTTCGAGGCCGATCTGCCCTCGCCCTATACGGTGTCGACGCTGGCCTTCCTGAAGGCGCGCAGCCCCCTCGTGCGCTTCGTGTGGATCATGGGCGCCGACAATCTGGCGACCTTCGACCGCTGGGAGCGGTGGCGCGAGATCTTCACCATGCTGCCGATCGTCGTGGTGGACCGGCCCGGCTGGCGCCTCAAGGCCCTGGCCTCGAAGGCCGCCCGGGCGTTCCAGAGGGCGCGCAAGCCCGAAGCCGATGCGGCCAACCTGCCGCTGCTGCCGCCGCCCGCGTGGACATTCCTGACGGGCCCGCTCTCGCAGACCTCCTCGACCGAGATCCGCAACAGGGCGAAGGCGGCTGCCAGGCAATTGGGGGCCAGGCCTCAACCGCCGCGCGACGATCTGCCCTGGCGGAAGACCAAGGCCGGAAATGGCACCGGGGCGGACGGCGGCGAGGGACCGGCGAATTGACCGCCCGCTGGAGCAATTCTTGCCAGACCGCAGGCCAAGACCGCGGGTCTTGAAAAAACCGAGGCCCAAGGGCTATCTTACAAGCGGTAGCGAATCTCGTATACGTCGGGTTCGCCAACTGCGTCCTTGGCAGTATTTCGCTCGAGCAGAGCGGCCTCGGGCGCCCCGCCCGCAAAGGGTTTGCCCGCACAGGGTTTGATGACAGAAGGATACCCAGCACAAGATGCCCCGCGCACTCGAGGGTGCTCGTAAGAGCACGCCTCCGGCCGAGCTCGTGTCCCGGCATGGCTCGGAAGACCTGCTTGCCCATGTCCTCGCCTGGCTTGATGACGCCAAAGCCGAGAACGTGGTGACGATCGACATCAAGGACAAATCGTCGATCGGCGACTACATGGTGATCGCCTCGGGCCGGTCTGACCGGCACGTCGGAGCCGTCGCCGAGCAGGTGCAGCGCAGGCTCAAGGAGGAAGGCTTCGGCAAGGCGCGCATCGAAGGCCAGCCGCAGTGCGACTGGGTGCTGATCGACATCGGCGACATCATCGTGCACGTGTTCCGCCCCGAGGTGCGCGAGTTCTACAACCTCGAGAAGATGTGGTCGGCCGAGCGCCCGAGCGAGGCCATCGCCCACTAGCCAGCCGCGAGCGCAGCGGCTTGCCGTTCGCGGAGCATGAGGTGGACAGCTTGTCATGCCGGGACTTGTTCCCGGCATCCACACGGCCGCTCGCCCTGGCGATCGCTTTGCGCTGGATCGCGGCAACAAGTGCCGCGATGACACCGTCACGCATGCCATGCGCCTGATCGTCTGCGCCGTCGGCCGTCTGAAGGAAGGGCCGGAGCGCGCCCTCCTCGAGAAGTATCGCGACCGCTTCGCGCCGCTCGCCAAGCGGCTGGGGCTTGCGCCCGTCGCCTGGCACGAGCCGGGCGAGAGCCGCGCGGACGATGCCGCCAGGCGCCGCGAGGAGGAAGGCACCGCACTGTTGAGGCTCGCGCGCGAGGCAGAATTCCTGATCGCGCTCGACGAGCGCGGCAAGGCGCTCACCAGCGAGGCCTTCGCCCGCGTCCTCGCCAAGACCAGGGACGGCGGCGCCAAGGCCGCCGCCATCCTGATCGGCGGCCCCGACGGACTGAGCGACGCGGTGCGCGCCGCCGCCCATCTGCAGCTCTCCCTCGGCGCCATCACGCTGCCGCACAGCCTCGCGCGCATCGTGCTGGCCGAGCAGCTCTACCGCGCCGCCACCATCCTCAGCGGCCATCCCTATCATCGTGCGTAGGGGGCGAGCATAGGGGTCAGACCCCTCGCCTCCAACGTCGAGGGGTCTGACCCTTTCGACGGTCTGACCCCTTTCCGACGGTCTGCCCCCCACGCCGGGGGGCTTGCCAACGCCGGCCACAAATCGGACGTTGTCGCCATGCGCTGGGGAAGCGAGGAGCAGAGCATGGGTCCGCTGGCCGGCATCCGCGTCGTCGATCTCACCTCCATGCTGTCGGGGCCGTGGGCGACCATGATCCTCGCCGACCAGGGCGCCGACGTGATCAAGGTGGAGGAGCCGACGCAGGGCGACCACACCCGCTCGCTCAGCAACCGGCATCGGGGCTTCTCCGCGCAGTTCCTCAACCTCAACCGCAACAAGCGCTCCGTCACCCTCGATCTCAAGAAGGACGAGGGGCGCGATCTCCTGAAGCGGCTGGCCGCCACCGCCGACGTGCTGGTGCAGAACTTCCGGCCAGGCGTGATGGCGCGGCTCGGCATCGACGAGGCCGCCATCCGCGCGGTGGCGCCCGCCATCGTCTACGTCTCGATCAGCGGCTTCGGCGAGAGCGGCCCCTACGCCGCCAAACCGACCTACGACCCCATCATCCAGGCCTTGTCGGGCCTCACCAGCGTGCAGGGCGGCTCCGATGCAGCGCGCCCGCGCCTCATCCGCACTGTGCTGCCCGACAAGCTGACGGCGGTCACCGCGGCGCAGGCCATCACCTCCGCGCTGGTGGGGCGGCTCAAATCGGGCAAGGGCCAGCACGTGCGGCTCTCCATGCTGGATGCCGTGCTCGCCTTCCTGTGGGCCTCCGACATGGGCGCGCAGACCTTCTTGGGCCAGCAGGTGGAGGTGCGGACCGCAGCGAGCTTCATCGACCTGATCTACGAGACCGCGAACGGGTTCATGACGGTCGCGGTCATGACCAACAAGGAATGGGCCGCGCTCGCCCGCGCGCTCGACCGCCCGGAGTGGCTCGAGGACGAGCGCTTCAAGACGCCCGCGCTGCGCGACCAGAACATCGATGCCCGCCTGCAGATGACCCAGGACGTTTTGAGGTCGCGCACCACTGAGGCATGGCTGGAGCGGCTGGAGGCCGAAGGCGTGCCGTGCGCGCCGGTGCTGACGCGGGACCAGGTGATCGCCCATCCGCAGGTGCTCGCGGGCAAGATGCTCATGGAAAGCGAGCACGCCGTGGTCGGCCGCATCCGCCAGACGCGCGCCGCGGCGCGCTTCTCCGAGACGCCCGCCGGCTTGCGCTTCGGCGCCCCGCGCCTCGGCGAGCACAACGCCGAGATCCTGGGCGAGCTCGGGCTCTCCTCCCGGGATATCGCCGCGCTGCAGAGCCGCGGCATCGTCGGCGCCCCATGACGCCCCCAACAGGCCCGGACGCGCGCCTCTACGCCCCCGCAACGCTGCGCAATCGCGAGCCGATCGTTGGCGTCCTGAAGCACCATCTGCCCCAGCGCGGGCTCGTCCTCGAGGTGGCGAGCGGCTCGGGCGAGCATGTCATCCACTTCGCCCGCGCCTTCCCCGATCTCGCCTTCCAGCCGAGCGATCCCGACCCGAGCCACCGCGCCAGCATCGAGACCTGGCGCGCCCTCTCCTCCCTGCCCAACATCCGCCCGGCGCTCGACCTCGACGCCTCGGCGCAGACCTGGCCGATCGACGCCGCCGATGCCATCCTGTGCATCAACATGATCCACATCGCGCCCTGGGCCGCCGCGGAAGGCCTGACGCGCGGCGCGGCGGGTCTGCTGCCGCCGGGCGGCGTGCTCTATCTCTACGGGCCCTACAAGCGCGACGGCCGCCACACGGCGCCCAGCAACGAGGCCTTCGATTTGAGCCTGCGCGCGCAGGACCCGGCGTGGGGCTTGCGCGACCTCGAGGCCGTTGCGGCGCTGGCCGCCGCGCACGGTTTCTCCCAACCTGCAATCGAGGAGATGCCGGCCAACAACCTGTCGCTCGTACTCCGGCTGCGCTCAGAGTGAGCCCTCGCGTTGCAGCGCCTGCGCTCGACAGCGCGCGCGTCGTCATTAGACTTGCCAAGCGGTCCAACCTGACTGGCAACCGCAGCCCGAGCGCAAGGCGCGGGCGGCGCCGGGCGTGCTGCTCGTCCTCACCGGCAAGAACTGGATCGCCGCCGGGCACGGGCCGATCCCCACCAAGTCGCCGGTCAGGACCAGGCGCGCCGATGAAGGTGTGGCGCGCGATCAACGGGATCTCGTAGGTTGGGTCGAGCGGCAGCGAGACTCAGCACTGTGCGTTGGTTCTGCGCTTCGCTTGACCCAACTACGACCACAAGGGCCGAGCTGGCCGGGAAGACGGGGAGACAGATGACTGCCGTAGCGGAGGACAAGAGCGCCGCCGTTGGCTGGCCGGACCAGGTCTACGACCTCCTGCGCCAGCACAACGTCACCCAGTTCGCCTACGTGCCGGACGCCGGCCATCGCATCCTGATCGACCGCTCGCTGGCCGACCCGGGGGCGCACTCGGTGGCGCTCACCACCGAGGAGGAGGGCGTGGCGCTGCTCGCCGGCGCCGACCTCGGCGGAGCGCGCGGCGTGCTGCTGATGCAGAGCAGCGGCACCGGCAACTGCATCAACATGCTCTCGCTCATCAAGGGCGGCGGCTTCCCGTTCCTGACGCTCGTCAGCATGCGCGGCGACTTCGGCGAGGGCAATCCGTGGCAGTACCCCATGGGCCAGGCGACCCAGGCGGTGCTGGAGGCCATGGGCGTGATCTGCCTGCGCGCCGAGTCGCCACAGGATGTGCTGAAGACGGTCCAGGCTGCCATCACCATGGTGTTCCAGGCCGGCAATGCGGTGGCGGTGCTGCTCACGCAGAAGCTGATCGGCGCGAAGAAGTTCTGAGGGAACCGCAATGGCAGCATCAAGCAAAGCAGTGGCCGATGCGATCGCGGCGGGCTTCGTGCTCGACCGCATCGAGGCGGTGCCGGCGCTGATCGGCAAGCACGAGGACTTCCTGTTCGTCGCCGGCCTCGCCGGCACCTCGCGCGACGTGGCGGCCGTCACCAGCGACGGGGCGCACACCTACTCCATGGCGGGTGCCATGGGCGGCGCGGCCATGATCGGCCTCGGCCTCGCGCTCGCGCGCCCCGACAAGCGCGTGCTGGTGGTCACCGGCGACGGCGAGCTGCTCATGAACGTCGGCTCGCTCGCCACCATCGGCGTCCTGAACCCGGCCAATCTCGCCATCGTGTGCGTCGACAACGGCCACTACGGCGAGACCGGCTACCAGAAGAGCCACACCAGCCTCGGCGTCGACCTGGAGAAGATCGCCGCCGGCTCCGGCATCCAGCGCACGCTGACCATCGAGAAGGCCGCGGACCTGGCGCAACGGCGCGCGCCTGATCCGCGAGGGCAACGGCACCGCTTTCGTGCTCCTGCGCGTCAAGCCCACCGACCCGCCGACCTTCAAGCGCGACCTCAACCCGGCCACCACCCGCACGCGCTTCCGCGCGGCATTGGCGTAGGTTGGGTCGCCGCGTTCTGCGTTACAAATGCCAGCAGGGCAGAAGAGCCCGTCGCATCCGGGCGCCATCATCCGCGAGGACGTGATCGAGGCGCTCGGCCTGACGGTGACCGATGCCGCCAAGGCGCTCGGCGTCGCGCGCCCCACGCTCTCCTCGCTCCTCAACGAGAGCGCCGTCCTGACCTGGGAAATGGCCATCCGCATCGAGAAGGCCTTCGGTCCGAAGGCCGATCGCTTCATGCGCACCCAGTTCGCCTACGACGAGGCGCACGCCCGCGCCCAGGAGAGGAGGATACGCGTAAGGCGCTTACCGCGCGTTCGCAAGGTTGCATGAGATCGAGGCCGCGTTCCGCGCTACAAATGCCGCTGGGGAAGAAAAAGGCTGCCCAGAGCAAGAGGAAACGCCGCCATGTCCATCAGCATCCGCCAGATCGGTACAGTGTTCGTGGGTGAGGTCTCCGGCATCGACATCACCCGGCCCATAGCACCGGAGGAGGTGGCCGCCCTCGAGGCCGGCATGGACAGATATGCCGTGCTCGTCTTCCACGACCAACGGCTCACCGACGAGCAGCAGATGGCGTTCAGCTTCAACTTCGGGGCGATCGAGGACCCGCGCGGCGGCAACATCACCAAGCTGAAGAACCGGCGCCTGCCGCTCGGCATGAACGACGTGTCCAACCTCGACATGCATGGCAAGCCGCACACGCGCGACAGCCGCCAGCGCGCCTTCAACCTCGGCAACATGCTGTGGCACTCGGACAGCTCGTTCCGGGCGGTGCCGGCCAAGTACTCGCTGCTCTCCGCGCGCGGGCCGACGCCCAAAGGCGCCGACACCGAGTTCGCCGACATGCGCGCTGCCTACGATGCGCTCGACGAGGAGGTGAAGCGCGAGATCGAGGACTATGTGTGCGAGCACTCCCTCATGTACTCGCGCGGCTCGCTGGGCTTCGTCGACTTTACCGACGAGGAGAAGGAGGCGTTCAGGCCGGTGCGCCAGCGGCTGGTGCGCACGCACCCCGTCACCGGGCGCAAGTCGCTCTATCTCTCCTCGCACGCCGGGACCATCCTCGGCGTGCCGACGCCCGCGGCGCGCCTGCTCTTGAGAGACCTCGCCGAGCACGCCACGCAGAAACAGTTCGTCTACGTGCACAAGTGGCGGCCGCACGATCTCGTCATGTGGGACAACCGCCAGACCCTGCACCGCGGCCGCCGCTTCGACGACACCCAGCCGCGCGACGTGCGCCGCACCACCGTCGCCGGCGACACGCCCACGGTGGCGCAGGCCGGCTGAGCCGGGCCGGGTAGCCACAGGCGCGCCCGGATTCCCCTCCCCTTGCGGGGAGGGCTAGGGGTGGGGGAACCACCGACATCTGAGCCCCACAAGGGGAAGGGGGTTGCTGCGGCCAGCGCTCGCTCCATTCGACCAGCGGCAAGGCACGGCCGCTCCCCGCTCGCAGCTTTGACCATCCCCTTAGCAACGTGCGTTTCAGGGGTTGCACGCAACTCCGCATAGGGGTTTTCCCGATTTGTGCCGTGCCCGGCGCCGGTGACAATGCGGGCGAGAGCGAAAACCTCGACAGACCGGGGTGTTCCTGCGCGCAGCCATCCCGGAACGACGCGGGTCCATCCACGCCCCGGCGGGAGGACCGCGAATCCGGCTCAAGGAGCACGCGATGTCAATCCTGGGAAGCATCATGTCCTCTATCCTGGGCGGGCGGGCGGCGCCCCCGCCGGCCAAGCAGCCGCTTGGCGATCTCCGGGGTACGATCGACACCGCCGCGGCTGCCACACCGCCCCGCGCGGCGCAGCCTCCCGTCGACAAGCCGGCCGCGGCGCCTCCCTACGCGCCCGCCGCCGGCCAAGTCGATATTGCCGCTCTTCTCGACAAGCTCGCCGCCGAAGCCAAGCAGAAGCTCGACTGGCGCAAGTCGATCGTCGACCTCATGAAGCTGCTCAAGCTGGACAGCAGCCCGGGGGCGCGCAGGAAGCTCGCCCAGGAGCTCAGCTACACGGGCGACACCAAGGACTCGGCCGCGATGAACGTGTGGCTGCACAAACAGGTCATGCGCAAGCTTTCCGAGCACGGCGGCAAGGTGCCGCCCGAGCTCATCAAGCACTAGCCCCCTCACTAGCCTCCTGGAGAACCGCGACGATGGCCACCAAGACCAGCTTCACGCCGCAAGAGTGGCAGCAGATCCTGGAGAGCGTAATGCTCTCGGGCATGGCGGTGACCGCGGCCGACCCGAGCGGGCTCCTGGGCGTGCTCAAGGAGAGCATGGCGACCGGGCGCAGCCTGATCGCCGCCAAGTCCGACCCGCAGTCCAACGACCTGGTGCGGGCGGTGGCGGCAGAGTTCGAGACCAGCGAGGGACGCCAGGCGGCGCGCGAGCGCCTCAAGGCGACGCTGGCCGGCGCCAAGGCCAACGACGTCAAGGCCAAGTCGATTGCGGCGCTGCACGACGTAGCCGCCCTCATCGATGCGAAGGCACCCGGCGACGCGCCGGGCTTCAAGACCTGGCTGCACCACATCGCCGAAGGCGCCGCCGAGGCCGCGAACGAGGGCACCTTCATGGGGTTCGGCGGCGTCCAGATCAGCGCGGCGGAGAAGGCGACGCTCGGCGAGCTGTCGAGCGCCCTCGGCATCGAGGCCTGACGGCCGCAGGAGGAGCGGGCCTCGCTCCCTCCGGCATCCAAAGAATGCTCTCGATCCTGCGGCGCCGGCGGGCTATTCCGGCGTGCCACCGATGCGCTGTGCCGCCGTCCCGTGCGCAGGCACCGGCAGCAGGGACGAGAGAGATGCCGAAACGAGGCAGCACCGAATGGCCGCGTTGCGGCACCAGCGCCGCCATCTTCCGGGGCCCGGAGGTGCTTCTGATCGAGCGCGCCAAAGGCCACCTGAGGGGCCTCTGGAGCCTGCCGGGCGGGCACATCGAGCCCGGCGAGCCTGCCCGCCGTGCGGCACTGCGCGAGGTGCGCGAGGAGACGGGGGTGGAGGCCGAGCTCGGCGGACTGGTGGATATTCACGAGGTCATGCGCCACGATGCGACGGGCGAGCTTCTCGCCCACTACCTCCTGGTGGTGTGGTATGGCCGCTGGGTCGGCGGCGAGCCCGTGCCGGGGAGCGACGCCGGGGCAGCCCGCTTCGTCCCGCTCGACGCCATCGACACGCTGCCCATGACCGAGGCGGCTCCCGAATTCGTGCGCCGTGCCTGGGAGATGCTGCGGGGGGCGCCGTGAGGCTGGCCGCGGGCCGCCGCTTGGCCCGAATTCCGCCGCCGCTGCAAGCCTACAATGCATCGCGACGATTGGCCGAAGCCGGGCGAGCAAGGAGGGCCGGGCCATGCGCATGACCCTGCGCAGAGCCATGGATGCAGGCACGGTCGCGCTGACCGCATCCTTGATGCTGGCGCTGGCGGCCGGCGCCAGCCTGGCGCAAGGCGCGCCCGGTGACACCAGGCCCTACGACGAGAAGCTGCTGCGCCTGAGCGAGATTCTAGGGGCCGTGCACTACCTGCGCGAGCTGTGCGGCGCCAATGACGGGCAAAAGTGGCGCGACCAGATGAAGGAGCTGATGGACAACGAGGGGTCCACCGCGCTGCGCCGGGCGCGGCTTACGCGCAGCTTCAACAACGGCTACCGCAGCTACAGCCGCACCTACAGCGTCTGCTCCCCCTCCGCCCGGACCGCAATCGCCCGCTTTCTCACCGAGGGCGCGGAGATCGCCGAGACGCTGGCCAAAACGGCCCCATGAAGGTCTCGGTCTCAGGTTTCAGGTTTCAGAGAAGCAGTAGCCGTTGCGCCGCCCCTGAAACCCCGTCTGGTGCACTGGGGCCACGCCGCGAGCGGCACCGGGATTAATCCTTAACCGCTGCAGCGGATATCTGACATCGGCTTGCGTGCTAGGGGCTTTCCTGGGGGCGCGCCCGGGGGTGGGCAGGCGCCGAGGGAAAAGGGGAGGACCGGCATGCTGGCGCTGGCCGAACGCAGCGACGAGAGCCTGAAGGCGCTCAATTTCATCTTGCAGGCCTGGGAGGAAGGCGCGGAGAGCGGCATCGCCCCCGAGCTGTTGGCCTATGCCGCGATCTACGCGGCCCTGACCGACCTGGTTGCGGCCTTCGGCGAGAACGCAGTGGTGACGCTGATCCAAGGCCTCGGCCCGCGGGTCGAGAAGGGCGAGTTCACCCTCTACAGCTCGCGCCAGTAGCGCCGCCACGCGCCATCCCAAATCGCAGGGCGGCGTTCCCCCACCCCCGGCCCCTCCCCGCAAGGGGGAGGGGAGCCCGGGCGTGCCTGGCTCCAACTACGCGGCCAGCTGCATCTGGGCGGCCTTGCGGCCCTCCAGGATCGCGGCCACGCCCATTCCACCTGCCGTGCAGATCGAGATGAGGCCACGCCCGCCGTGCCCCGAGAGCAGCTTCGCGAGGTTGCCGAGGATGCGCGCGCCTGTCGCCGCGAAAGGATGGCCGAAGGCGAGGCTGGAGCCATGCACGTTGAGCCGGCTGCGGTCGATGGAGCCCAGCGGTGTGTCGCGGCCGAGATGGGTCTTGCAGTAGACCGGGTCCTCCCAGGCATTGAGGGTTGCCAGCACCTGGGCGGCGAACGCCTCGTGGATCTCGTAGAAGTCGAAGTCCTGCAGCGTGAGGCCGGTCCGCTCCAGCAGGCGCGACACCGCGATGGTGGGCGCCATCAGGAGGCCCTCGCCGGCGACGAAGTCGAGGGCCGAGGTCTGCGCGTCGACGAGATAGGCCTGCACGGGGAGGCCGCGCCTCGCGGCCCACTCCTCCGACGCCAGCAGCACACAGGCGGCGCCATCGGTGAGCGGCGTGGAGTTGGCGGCGGTCAGCGTGCCGCGCTCGGACTCGTCGAACGCGGTCTTCAAGGCGGCCATCCGCTCCAGGCTGATGTCCTCGCGCATGTTGTTGTCGCGGAACACGCCGGCGAACGGCACCACGATGTCGTCCATGTAGCCCGAGCGGTAAGCCTCCGCGGCCTTCTTGTGGCTCTCGAAGGCGAGCTCGTCCTGCTCGGCCCGGCCGATCCCCCATTCCTGCGCCATCAGCTCGGCGTGCTGGCCCATGGAGAGGCCTGTGCGCGGCTCGCTGACGGAGGGGGGCTGCGGCGCCAGCTCGCCGGGCGAAAAGCCCTTGAAGGCCTTGAGCCGGCCTCCCATCGAGCGCGCGTTCTGGGCCTCGATCAGGCGGTGGGCGAGCTTCTCCTTGAAGACGATGGGCGCGTCCGAGGTGGTGTCGGAGCCCATGGCGATGCCACTCTCGATCTGGCCGGTGGCGATCTTGGCGGCCAGCCCCATGGCCGCCTGCAGGCTGGTGCCGCACGCCTGCTGCATGGTGATGCCGGGTGTGGTGGGCGCCAGCTTGGAGCCCAGAACCGCCTCGCGGGCGAGGTTCCAGTCCTTGGAGTGCGAGACGACGGCGCCGCCCACCGCCTCGTCGATGTGCACGCCGGCGAGCTTGTACTTGTCGGTGAGGCCGTCGAGCACGGCGGTCAGCATCTCCAGGTTCGACTTGTCGGCGTAGAGCGTGTTGGAGCGGCAGAACGGGATGCGCACGCCGCCGACGACCGCAACGCGCCGCAGGGTCTGGTTCATGGGGGCTCCCTCGAGGGGGTCAGACCCTGCGGGTCTGACCCTTTGCTCCAACCTACCCGTCATCCGGCTGCGCCTCGGCTTGCGGGATGACGGGTGCAATGGGGTCAGACCCGCAGGGTCTGACCCCTACGCCACCGCAGGCCGGCGCAGCACCTCCACGTTCGACCTCTGCTCGCTCGCCGCAAAGTGCAGCGGGCCGCCGCGGAACGGGGCGAAGCCGGTACCGAAGATCAGACCGGCGTCGATGAGGTCGGCGCTTTCCACGATGCGCTCATCGCGCACGCGCTCGGCCTCGCGGATCAAGGGGTCGACCAGCTCGCGGCCGAGCCGCTCCAGCTCGCCCCTGTCCCACGGCTTCTCGGGCTTCTTCTTGAGCGGCTTGCCGTTCTTCCAGACGTAGAAGCCCTCGCCGGTCTTCTTGCCGAGCTTGCCCGCCGCCACCATCTGGTCGAGGCGGCTGCCGCCGGGCGGCGCCAGCTTCAGGATGTTGCCGACGCTGGCGCACACGTCGAGGCCGACGGTGTCGGCAAGCTCCACGGGGCCCATGGGCATGCCGAAGGCGCGCGCCGCCTCGTCGATCTTCTCTATGGGCTCGCCCTGCTCGACGCGCATGAGCGCCGCCATCATGTAGGGGCCGAGCACGCGGTTGACGACGAAGCCGGGGCTGCTCTTGGCCACCAGCGGGAACTTGTCGATGGCGGTGACGAAGACGCAGCCCTTCTGCACCTCCTCCTCGCGCGTATCCGTGCCCCTGATGACCTCGACCAGGGGCAGCTGGGCGACGGGATTGAAGAAGTGGAGGCCGATCAGGCGCCCGGGGTCGGCGAGCGGCCCGGCGATCTCCTCGATCATGAGGGAGGAGGTGTTGGTGGCGAGCACGGCGCCCGGCTTCAGCTTGCCTTCGATCGACTTGAACAGGATCTGCTTGGTCTCGAGGCGCTCCAGAATCGCCTCGATCACTACGTCGGCACGGGAGATGTTGGCCCCCGTGGGATCGGCGATCAGGCGCACGGCGGCGGCGTCGCGCAGCGGCTTGGTCCTGAACTTGCGGGCGAACAGCTTCTTCTGCGCGGCGATGCCTTTGGTGATCTGCTCGGGGTTCACGTCCTGCAGCGACACCTCCATGCCGGAGGCGACGCACCAGCCGGCGATGTCGGCGCCCATCACGCCGGCGCCGATCACGTGCACGCGCAGCGGCTTGAAGGACGAGTCCTTCGGCGCCTGGGCCTTCAGCATCTCCATCAGCTTGAAGACGCGGCGCAGGTTGCGCGAGGTGTCGCTCATCATCAGCGGTGCGAACGCGCGCGTCTCGGCGGCCTTCATGCCGTTGAGGTTGCCGCCGTAAGCCTCGAACAGGTCGATCAGCCGGAACGGGGCGGGATAGTGGTCCTCGCTCACCTTCCTGGCGGTCTCCGCGCGCATCTTCTTGACGAGCAGCGCGCGCGCCGGCCACTGCCGGACCAGATCCTTCCAGAGCGGGGCGGGCTTGGACTTGCGCTTTCTCTCGATCGCCTTGCGCGCCGCCCACGGCAGGTAGAGCGGGCTCGCCACCAGCTCGTCGACGAGCCCCATGCCGCGTGCGACAGTGGCGCGGATCATGGAGCCCGTGAGCATCAGGGGCATCGCAGCGAGCGCGCCCACCTGGCGGATCGAGCGCGCGGTGCCGTTGAAACCGGGAAAGATGCCGAGCTTCACCTCGGGGAAGCCGAGGCGCGTGCCCTCGTCTCGGGTGGCGATGCGCCAGTGGCAGGCGAGCGCCAGCTCGAGCCCGCCGCCGAGGCAGAAGCCGTGGATGCAGCAGACGACCGGGAGGGGCAGCCGCTCGATGCGGTCGAGATAGGCGTTGACGAGGCTCACGCTCTCGCTGACCTGGCGCTCGTCGGTGAGCTGCTCGAACTCGCGCACGTCGGCGCCGACGATGAAGCCCTTCTCCTTGCCGGAGATGAAGACGAGGCCGCGGACCGTCTGCTCGCGCACACCCTGCTCGACGCTCTCGACGATGGCGCCCAGCTCCTCGAGCGCACGCCGGCTGAAGGAGTTCTGGCTCTCGCCTTCCCGGTCGAACACCGCCCAGGCGATGCCCTGCATGTCGACCGCGTAGCGCCAGTCCCTGAGGGTGTTCACATCAACCATGCGGGAACCTCATTCCGCCGCGGCCGTTTGCACGGCGCGGGCATTGTGGCCAGGGGTCATGTAGTTGGGGCGCACCTCGGCCGGGTCGAAGTGGTCGACGGCGATGACGCGGGCGGTGAGAGTCTCGACCTCGCGCAGGAGCCGCGCCTCCTCGTCGGAGACGATGCCGATCTTGGTGGCATCCGCGATCCAATCGGTGCCGTGCACGCGCCGAACCTGGCCAGCCCGCACCGCGCGGTCGAGCTTCTTTTCCGCCGCCTCGGCGGCCACCGCCTTGGCGAGTGTGACCTCCAGCAGGCCGGTGGGATCGTCGGCATCCTGGGACACGTAAACGAAGCGCGTGAGCCGGTCGCGCACCTCGCCCGGTGTCAACACCAGCTCCACGCACTTGTGGCCGAGCCAGTCGGGGGCAGGCTTGTAGTGGGCACCCAACGGGAACACAGCCGCGCGCATCAGCCAGCGCACCGGCAGGGAGGGGAAGTTGTCGATGGCGCCGCGCATCGCCTCCTGGAAGCGGTAGAGGCCGTTGCGGGCGCACAGCGCCACGATCTCGCGATCGCTCGCCGGCTTGCCGTCGTCCTCCCAGCGCTTGAGCACGCAGGAGGCCAGATAGAGCTCGGAGAGCGCATCGGCGAGCCGCCCGGTGATCTTCTGCCGGGTCTTGAGGCCGCCGCCGAGCACGGCCACTGCGAGATCGGCGACGAGGGCGAAGTTGCGCGAGGAGCGCGACAGCTGCCGGTACCATTGCGCCGTTCCATAGGCCTTCTCCGGCACGCCGCCGAAGAATCCGAAGGTGACGTTGTGGAAGAAGGCGCCGAACACGTTCGAGGTCGCGAAGGAGACGTGGTCGGTGAACGCCTTCTCGAAGGCCTCGACCCCCTGCTCCTCGTCGGGATCCTGGCAGGCCTGGATCTCCTTGTAGAGGTAGGGGTGGGAGCGGAGCGCACCCTGCGCGAACGTGATGAGCGAGCGGGTGAGAATGTTGGCGCCTTCCACCGTGATCGCCACCGGCATCATCTGGTAGGCGGTCTGCAGATAGTTGGAAGGCCCGTCGCACACGCCCTTGCCGCCGTGCAGGTCCATGGCGTCGTTGAGCGAGCGGCGCATGCGCTCGGTGGTCTGGTACTTCATGATGGCGGAGATGACGGAGGGCCTCTCGCCACGGCTCACCATGGACGCCGTGACGGCGCGCGCCGCCTCGTTGACATAGGCGTTCTCCACCATGCGGGCGAGCGGCTCCTCGAGCCCCTCCATCTTGCCGATGGGCAGGTCGAACTGCTTGCGGATGCGCGCGTACGCACTGGTGTTGCGCAGGAGCGCCTTGGCGCCGGCCGCGGCCGAGGAGGGCAGCGAGATGGCGCGTCCCGCGGCGAGGCATTCCATCAGCATGCGCCAGCCCTGGCCGACCATCCTCTCGCCGCCGATCACCCAGTCGATCGGGATGAACACGTCCTTGCCCCAGTTGGGCCCGTTGGGGAACGCGGCGCCGGAGGGCAGATGGCGGCGGCCGATCTCGACGCCGGGGTGGCTGGCGGGAACCAGGGCGACGGTGATCCCGCGGTCCTCGCCGCGGCCGAGGATGTTGTCGGGGTCGAACACCCGGAACGCCAGGCCGACGAGGGTGGCATTGGGCCCGAGCGTGATGTAGCGCTTCTCCCACGAGAGACGGATGCCCACGACCTCCTGGCCATCGTGCAGCGCGCGCGTCACGTAGCCGACATCGCGCATGGTCGCCGCATCGGAGCCGGAGGTGGGCCCGGTGAGGGAGAAGCAGGGGACCTCCAGGCCCTGGGCCAGGCGCGGCAGGTAGTGCTGCTTCTGCTCGGGCGTGCCGTATTTCTCGATCAGCTCGCCGGGGCCCAGCGAGTTGGGCACCATGACGATGGTGCAGACGTCGGGCGAGCGCGAGGCGATGCGCCCCAGAATGAGGGATTGCGCCTGGGGCGAGAAGCCGAGCCCGCCGTGCTCCTTGGAGATGAGCATGCCGAGGAACCCCTGCTTCTTGACGAAATCCCAGATCTCCTCGGAAATCTCCTTCTCGTTGTGCCGGATGGTCCAATCCTTGACCATGCGGCACAGCTCGTTGGTGGGCCCGTCCAGAAAGGCCTTCTCCTCCTCGGTCAGGGTGGCGGGCGGGACGGAACGCAGCTTCTCCCAGTCTGGCAGGCCGGAGAACAGCTCGGCATCGAAGCCGATGGTGCCGGCGTTCAGCGCCTCCTGCTCCGTTGCTGAAACCCTGGGCAGCACACCCTTGATCTTGCGGTAGAGGGGCCGGATCAGGACCGTGCGCCTGATGGACGGAGCGCTCAGGGCAGCCAGGATGGCAACCAGGACCCAGGTCACCAGGACAATGGACCAAGGCGGCAGCGCGCCGAGCTGGCCGCGCAGGATGCCGGACTGCCAGAGGAGCAGCGCCGCAGCCGCGCCCGCGGCCCACGTCCACAGCGGCGCCCGGTACATGGCCAGGACGAACGCCGCAATGATGCAGAGGACGATAAGCACCAGCTCGGGCATAGCCACCCTCTCCTTGCGCGGGCGAATCGCGCCCCGACATCACGTTAATTCAACATGTTAAATTTATCCAAAGTTGACGTTAGCGTAAAGTTGACAGGCAGGGTGCCGTGCAACGGCTGCGTTCTTGCGTAAGCAGTCTTGCATCGGCTGTGCCCTGGCGCCTGCAGGGGGATCGTCTATCGTTCAATTATAGGGAATTTGGCCGGGCAACGGAAAGCCTTTGGCGATCGCGCAGCCGGGGTTGCCGGGGACGGAGCGAGGGCATGCACACCAAGACGCAAGGGCCGCCTCGGGATTCGGCCGCCCTGGGCCCGTCCGCCGGGCTCGCCGGCGTTGCGTTGCTCGCCCTGTGCCTGTGCAAAGCCGGCAACGCCGGGGCCCAGGACGGCAAGCTCCAGGCCTACGGCCGGCATCTGGCGCAGGAGTGCACGGGTTGCCACCGCATCGACGGCGTCGACAACGGCATCCCCTCGATCATCGGCTGGCAGGCCGACGTGCTCATCGCCACTGTGAAGTTCTACCAGAGCGGGGCGCGCACCAACCCGGTGATGGTGTCGGTCGCCAACTCCCTCAACGAGCGCCAGCTCGAGGCGCTGGCGGCGTACTTTGCCTCCCTCCCCAAGCCGGCGCCAAAGGGCAGGAGACCCGGCAGATAGTTCCGCCCCTCCGACCCACGGCCTATCCGCGGTGGCCGTGGACGGCGAGCCGGCATATGGTCGCCGTGATCCCCTGACCCTGGACCCCGTATCGGAGCAAAAAGCGATGGCCGTCCGCCTGATGGTGCTGAATGGGCCCAACCTCAATCTGCTGGGCGTGCGCGAGCCGCACATCTACGGGAAGACGACTCTGGCCGAGATCGAGGCGAGCTGCCGGGACTATGCCGGCACGCTCGGCGCATCGCTCGCCTTCCACCAGTCCAACCACGAGGGTGCGCTGGTCGACCTGGTGCAGGCGGCACGCGAAACGGCCGACGCCATCATCATCAACCCGGCGGCGCTCTCCTTCACCTCGATTGCCCTCGTGGATGCGCTCAAGGCCTTCGACGGCTCCATCGTGGAGGTGCACATCTCCAACATCCACGCCCGGGACGAATTGCACCGCAATTCGATCATCTCGCACGTCGCCAGGTGCGTCATCTGCGGCGCCGGCCCCCACGGCTACATCCTGGCCATGCAGGCGGCGGCGAATTTTCTGTCGGGCCCGGCTCGGGCGGGATGAAATTGACGTGTGTCACCAGGCTCCAGGCTCACCAATATGACACATATGGAGAAGACCCAAGTCTATCTGCCCAAGGAAGAGCTCGATGCGCTGCGCGAGGCGGCCGCGCGGTCCGTTCGGAGCGTCGCCGAGATCATACGCGAGCAATCCGTCAGGTCGTACTCAAGCCGCAGGGGGAAGGTCCAGTCGCGATCGGGGATGGTGAGCTGAAGCGAACCTCGATCGGTCATGACAGCATCTACGATGACCCTGATGCGCCACTCCGGAGTGTGCCGCTGCCCCTCACCCCATCCCTCTCCCCGGCTGATGGAGTGCGGGGCGAGGCCGGCGTTGCGCGGGGAGAGGGAGTCGCGCGCCGAGAGGGAGGAGATCACCGTCCCAGCTGCTCCTTCACCTTGGCGGCGAGCTGGGGGAGGGTGAAGGGCTTGGGCAGGAAGGCATAGTCCTGGCCGTCGTCGAGGCTCTTGCGGAAGGCGTCGTCGGGGTAGCCCGAGACGAAGATGAACTTGAGGTCGGGCTTGGTCTTGCGCAGCTCCTTCAAGAGCGTCGGCCCGTCCATCTCCGGCATGATCACGTCGCTGACGACGAGGTCCACGCGGCGCTGCTCGCGCCGCATGATCTCGAGCGCCTCCAGGCCGGTGCCTGCCTCCAGCACCTCGTAGCCCTGGCGCGAGAGGGCGCGGGCGGCGAAATTGCGCACCACGTCCTCGTCCTCCACGAGCAGAACCCGGCCAGCGCCCGTGAGGTCGCGGTTGACCTCGGCCTTCCTGGCGCGCTGGGGGATCTCCTCCTCGCTCTCCACGATGTGGCGCGGCAGGTAGATGCGGAAGGTGGTGCCCTTGCCGATCTCGCTGTCGGCGAAGATGTAGCCGCCCGTCTGCTTGACGATGCCGTAGACCGTGGAGAGGCCGAGGCCGGTGCCCTTGCCCACCTCCTTGGTGGTGAAGAACGGCTCGAAAATGCGGGCAATGACGTCGGGCGGGATGCCGACACCGGTGTCCTCCACCTCGACCAGCAGATACTCGCCGGCGGCCACCCCGTGGTTTGCGAGCTTCAGGCTCTCGCGCTCGCTCACGTTGCGCGTGCGAATGGTGAGGCTGCCGCCACCCGGCATGGCATCCTTGGCGTTGACCGCCAGATTGATGATGACGTGCTCGAACTGCGTCTTGTCGGCCTTGACGTGCCAAAGGTCGCGGCCGGGCAGGATCTTGAGCGCGATCTTCTCGCCCAGCGCCTTGTTGAGAAGTGCGGAGAGATCGGTGAGCAGCTCGCCCAGCTCCAGCACCTCGGCCTGCAGGGTCTGGCGCCGCGAGTAGGCGAGGAGCTGGCGCACCAGGCCCGCGGCCCGGTTGGCGCTGCCCTTGATGTTCATGATGTCGCGATAGGCGGCGTCGGTCGGGCGGTGCGTCTGCAACAGCAGATCGGAGAAGCCGATGATGGCAGTGAGCACGTTGTTGAAGTCGTGCGCCACGCCGCCGGCCAGCTGCCCCACCGCCTCCATCTTGTGGCTGTGGGCGAATTTCAGCTCCAGCGCCTTCTGCTCGGTGGCGTCGATGGCATAGAGGATGGCCCCTTCGCGCGACCGCGCCCCCATGCCCAGGGGGGTCACGTAGATGCGGCGGGCAAACTCGCGCCGGGCGCCGATGAAGACCTCCACCGAGGTGGCGACCGAGCGGCCCGAGTAGGCGCGCTGCAGGGCCTTGCCGAGCTCGGCGACCGCGCGCTCGTCGGCGGCAGGCACCAGGTCGGAGACGCTCTCGGGAACGCCTTCCTCGGCCAGGAACATGCGCATGAAGGCGGCATTCGCGTTGCCGATGCGGCCGTCGGCGGCGACGATGGCGATGCCGAACGGGGCCGCCTGCATGACCCGGTCGGCCTGCGCCTCGCCGAGGCCCCGCACCCTGTCCTGCTGGGCCTCGCCCCGGTCGAGCACCAGGATCGACAGCACGCCACGCAGCCCGTGCCCGCGGCACACGAGATGCACCGGCACCGCCCGGCCGTCCTCGCGCAGGAGGTCGAGGTCGAAGCGGGTGATGCGCCCGGCACGGGCCGCAGCGCGGATGAGATCCGCCCCCTCCGGCGAGACGATGTCGGCGAGCATGAGGGCCCGGCTGGCCTCCGGGCGCAGCGCCAGCCAATGCGCCAGTGTGGCGTTGACGTGGGCGATGCGGCCGTCCGCGGCAACGGCCAGCAGACCCTGCGGGAGGTCGTCGTAGAAGGCGAGCGTTGCCCTGAGCCCGCTCACGGTCTCGATCTCGCGCGTGCGCTCGCGCGTGACATCGCGCACCTGCCACAGCGTCAGGCGCACCTCTCGCCGGCGCCCCGACGGCGCCGGAAAGGGATGCACCGACACGTGCAGCCAGCTGCCGGCGGCGGCATCGAGCGCGGTTGAGCGCACATAGAACTCCTCCTCGCGCGTCTCCCCGCGCTCGGCGGCGCGGCTGAGCCGGTAGAAGGCTTCCGCCGACTGTGGCTCGCCGGCGAACAGCTCCTCCAGCGTAGCCTGGCGGCCCGTACGGGTGCCCGTGAGGCGCTGCAGCGCCTGGTTGCGGTAGATGACGCCACCCGTGCGGTCGACGATCTGCAGCCCGCAATCGAGACCGTCCGTGACGGATTTCACGATGTCGGCCTCGGCAACGCGCTCGCTCAGGCGCAGGAAGCCCGACCAGAGGCCGAACAGGAGAAAGACCCCGCCCGCGGCCAGGAGAGCCAGCAGCCCCAGACCGAGGGGCTCCACGATGCCGTCGGTGCGGAACGCCGCGGCGCCGAGCCCGGCAGCCGTCAGCAGCACCAGGGCGAAGATCACGGAGACCGTGCTTACTCCTGCCGCGCGGGCCGCCGGAGCAAGCCTCGGAGTCTCGACCAATGCCTTGATTCTGGCCATCGCGCCGAATCTTAGCTGATTCTGCGTCAACGCGGTCTGCAGCCCTTGCAGCAGGAGGCCCAAATTTAGACGCATGTACACATCAGACGCTGTTGCCGACGTTGCCGCGCTGCCACTGAACCCTGCAGCGGATGGCTGCCGATGGCGTGTTCGCGCTTCAAGAGAGGCGTCAATAGGGTTAAGATGGGATGAAAGAGGCGACCAGTTTCTGGGCAACGCAAGCGGGCGATGCTGCCTGCGGACCCCGAGAGAAGGCCCACCCCGAGGGGCGGCGAGGGTAGGGTTCCCAGCGGTTTCTAGGGGGTGTCTGCAATGGAGTTGCTGATCTGGGGGCTGTTCCTGGCCCTCCTTCTTGCGGCTGCGATGGTTGCGGGCCTGTGGACCTATCGGGCGCTCACGACCGGCGACACCAGCTTCAGCCTCGCTTGGCTGTTTCCGTCGAAGCCGGAGCCGCGGCTCGGCGTGATGGAGGAGACGAAGGTCGACCGGGTGCGCAGGCTCGTGCTCATCCGGCGCGACGATGTGGAGCATCTCATCATGACCGGAGGACCGGTCGATGTGGTGATCGAGACCGGCATCGCCGCGCCGCGGCAGGATCTCCTCGACGTTCACGACATGCGCCAGGAGCCGACGCCGCCCGTGTTCTCGCGCAAGCACGGTTTCGGGCAAGCCGTCAACGAATGAGCTTTCGGCGTTGCAGAACGTCCTGCATTCAATTGATGCCCGGGTGGAGCTCGCGGTGGGCGGACTCCCTCCCCGCGCAGGCGCGCAGAGGGCGCAGGATGGGGCTTGCGCTTGCCCTCCTCGCGCTGCTGCTGGCGCTGGTTCCCGGCATCGCGCCCGCGGCCGCGCAGGCCCCGAAGACGCCGCCCGCCCCCGCATCGAGCGGGCCAAAGACGGGCCCGGTGCAGCCGCCGGCGCAGGCCGCTCTGCCCCCCGAGGTCGCAACCACGGTCGGCCGCTGGGCCGCGGTGCTGACCGAGGTGGAGAAAGCCCTGCAGCGCATCTCCGAGTCCGAGGAGGACTTGGCCGGCTTGCGCGGGAAGGTGGAGGAGGTGCTCGACACCACCACACAAACCGCAGAGACGCTGCGTCCGGAGCTTGCCGCCGTTCGAACGCAGATCGAGAAGCTCGGTCCCGCCCCGGGTAAGGACGGCCCGGCGGAGGCGCCGGAGATGGCAGCCGAGCGCAGCAGGCTCGCAGGCCTCGACGCCACCTTCAACGGCGCCATCAAAACGAGCGAGCTGACCTGGGTGCGCGCGCGCCAGTTGATCGAGCGCATCACGGTGATGCGCCATTCCCTGTTCACCAGGAACCTGATGGAGCGCCAGCCGAGCCCGGTGCTGCCGGGCGTCTGGCGCCAGATCGCGCCGGACACGGCGAGCGCCGTGCACCACCTCAAGGGGTGGTCCGCGCTGTGGTGGGAAAGGGCGCTGGACAAGCCCAACGCGCTCGCCCTGCTCGTCGGCTCGGCGCTGCTGGCCTACGCGGCCTTGAGGATCCTGCTGTCGTGGTGGACGAACCGGCGCCGGCTCAGGACGGAGCCGCCGCTGCCGACGTTCTTCGAGCGCGCCGTCTCCGCCTCCTGGGTGGCGCCGCTGCGCGCGCTGCCGGCGGTTGCCGCCGCTCTCCTGCTCTACGTCGGGCTCGACGCGCTCGCTCTCATCCCGAGCGACAACCCGTGGGGCCGGTCGGCACCGAGCATTCTCAAGGGCATATTCATACTGGCGGCGGTGACCGCCCTCGTCTCGGCGGTGCTGGCGCCGCGCGAGCCGCAATGGCGGCTGGGCGCGCTCGGCGACGTCCCCGTGCGCCGCGTGGCGCGCCTGCTCGGCGCCATCACCGCGGTCTATGCCCTCGACGGCATCCTGACGGAGGTCGCCCGCGCCTTCAGCCTGCGCCTGTCGCTCATCGTGCTGCAGTCGTTCCTCGCCAGCATTGCCATCGCCGCCCTCCTCGCCGGCCTGCTGCTGACGCCGTTCACGCCGCAGGGGGCAACGGCGCCCGTCTCGCGCCATGCCCCGCCCTGGCTGAAGCTGCCGCTCTGGGCGGGCGCCGTCGGCATCGTCGCGGCGGCCCTCCTCGGCTATGTCGCGCTGGCGCGCTTTGCCGCCCAGCAGCTCGTGCTCTCCGGCATCGTCGCGCTGGTCGGGTGGCTGGGCTACCTCGCGATCCGCGCCTTCACCCGCGAGCCGCCGCAGCGCGGCCTGCCCGTCGGCGAGCTGCTCGAGCGGCGCTTCGGCCTCGACGCTCCGCGCCGCCATCAGCTGGCCCGGCTGACGGAGCTGGCGCTCACCTTCGCCCTCGCCGTCGGCCTCCTGCCCGTCCTCATGCTGCAATGGGGGTTCTCGGGCGCCGACATCCGCGACTGGCTCAAGGGCCTGCTGTTCGGCGTGGAGATCGGCCAGTTCCGGTTCTCGCTGGTGCGCATCCTGGCCGGCATAGTGCTCTTCATCGCGCTCCTGTTCGTCACCAGGCTGTTCCAGCGCTGGCTGCGCGAGCGGATGCTGAATGCGCGCATGGACGCCGGCATCGCCAACTCCATCGAGACGGTGGTGGGCTACGCCTGCACCGCGCTCGCCGCGCTCCTTGCAGTGTCCTATGCCGGCTTCGACATCACCTCGCTCGCCCTCGTCGCCGGCGCGCTCGTGCATCGGCATCGGCTTCGGCCTGCAGTCGATCGTCAACAATTTCGTGTCCGGGCTGATCCTCCTGGTCGAGCGGCCGATCAAGGTGGGCGACCGCATCATCATCGGCGACCAGCAGGGCTACGTGCGCCGCATCAGCGTACGCGCCACCGAGATCGAGACCTTCGACCGTGCCAGCGTGATCGTTCCGAACTCGGAGCTGATCACCGGGCGCGTGATCAACTGGACGCACCGCGACTGGCTCGGCGCCGTCAGCGTGAAGATCGGCGTCGCCTACGATTGCGATCCCGAGCAGGTGATCGCGATCCTGAAGAAATGCGCCGAGGACCATCCCCTGGTGCTGGGCACGCCGCCGCCGAGCGCGGCGCTCGAGAGCTTTGGCGACAGCGCGCTCTTGTTCAATCTGCGCATCTCGCTCGCCGACATCGACAAGGCCTATGGCGTTCAGTCCGACGTGCGCGTCGCCATCTTCAAGGCGCTGCGCGCGGCCGGCATCGAGATCCCGTTCAACCAGCTCAACGTCAACATGCGCGATCTCGAGGCCATCAAGGCCTACGTGTCGGACGTGCTGCAGAAGCGGCCGAACGGCGCCGATCGCGAGCCCCCGGCGCACACCGCCGCGACGAGCCCGCACGCCGCGACGAGCCCGCACGATGCGACAGCGGGCCCGCATGTCGGCAAGGAGGAGAGCTGAGCGCGTTGGCGGGCGGGCCAGCGGCCGGCGAGCCCGCGACGAGCCCTCAGGAGATATGCGCCGGCACTTTGCCTTTCACCGCCCACGCCGTGGCCGCGAAGGAGCGCGGGCCGTCCGGATCGCCGCACAGATAGGCCGCCTCGACCTTCTCACGGACCAGCTGCCTCTGCGCGTCGCTGATGGCGCGCAGGTAGCTGCCGAGCACGGGCGCTGCCACCGCGGGCTCCCACAGATCGGCGAAGGCCTGGAACTCGATGCGGACGGTGAGGGTGGTCTCCTCCACGTCCGCCATCCCCGCGCCACACCACAGCTCGGCCAGTGCGCCGGGCCGCACGCCCGGCGCCGCCAGGAACTTGTTGCGCCAGATTACGGCCTGCTCGTCGATGGCGGCGGCAACGTCGAACAGCATGCGCAGATGCAGGAGGCCGCCGCGCATGTCCCACAGCGCGGCGGCCACCGTGCCGCCCGGCTTCGTCACCCGCACCATCTCGCGCACGGCCTTCGCGCTGTCGGGGATGAAGTTGAGAACGAGCGCCGACAGGGTGCGGTCGAAGCGGTTCGCCTCGAAAGGCAGGGCGCATGCATCGGCCAGCTCGAAGGAGACGCGCCCCGGATCCGGATTGACCGACCTGGCAAAGTCGAGCGAGGTCGCCAGCGCATCGATGCCGACGACCGTGGTGCCGGGAACACGCTCGGCGACGGCGAACGTGATGCTGCCGGTGCCACAGCCGATGTCGAGGATGGCCTCGGCGCTGCGCACACCGACAAAATCGATGAATGAAGGCGCCAGCAGGCGGCTCCACCGTCCCATTGCCTGCTCGTAGGCGGTCGCCGAAACCGGGACGAACGTTGACATCTTCACGTGCACTGTCTCCACAAGGCTTGCAAAACGCTACTCCCGCCTCGGCGCGGCGCCTACTGCGGCCGGACGATGCCGGTCTGCTCCAGGATCCCTCCCCAACGGACCAGCTCGGCCTGGACGAACCTCTGCAGCTCCTCGGGCGACTGGGACCCGGGCGGACTCATGCCGTTCTTGCCGAGCCACTCCTTCATCTCCGTCGACTCCAGGATGGCTTTCAGCTCGGCGTGCAACTTGGCCACGATTTCAGGGGGGGTATTGGCGGGAGCGGCCATCAGCACCCAGCCGGCCGCATCGAAGCCGGGCACGCCTGCTTCCGCCACCGATGGAATGTTGGGGAGCAGAGGCACCCGCTTGGCCGAGGAGACCGCAAGCGCGCGCAGCTTGCCCTCGTTGATCAGCGGGTACGCCGGCAGGATGTCGGAGAACATCAGCGGCACGTGACCTCCGACAATGTCGTTGAGCGCGGCCGTGACCCCCTTGTAGGGAACGTGCACCATGTCCGTGCCGGTCATCTTCTTCAGCATCTCAGCATAGATGTGCCCGGGGTTCCCGGGCCCGCCGGAGCCATACGAGAGCGTGCCCGGCTTCTCCTTGGCCAGCTTGATGAGCTCCTGCACCGAGGTGGCGGGAAACGACGGATTGGTGACCAGGACCCATGGCGCATGCGCAACCAGCGCCAGGGGCACGAAATCCGTGGTCGGATTGTACGGGGTCTTCTTGTTCAGCAGCTTGACGAGTACATGCGCCGCGCTCGAGCTCATCAGCAAAGTGTACCCGTCGGGCGTGGCCTTGGCGACCGCCGCGGCTCCGATCATCCCCCCGGCGCCCGGACGGGTCTCGACCACGAAGGCCTGGCCCAGGCGTGCCTCGAGCTTCGGCGCGAGCATCCGGGACGCGCGGTCCAGCGTCCCGCCGGGCGTCGACGGCACGATGATCGTTACCGGCCGTTCCGGATAGCCTGCGGCGTCCACCGCGCCGGCGGCAGCCAAAGCGTAGGCTGCGACGCAAACCAGCGCAGCAGCCAGTGCACCCTTCCTCAGGGCGCGACGATCGACGAAATCGACGAAATGCATGGTGTGCATGTCACCTCCTGCGTCATCAGACCGATTGAATCTGCCCAAACTAGCAGGGTTTCGCCGATGTTGGCAGAACCTCAGCGCGCCCGCTTTTGGGAAGGCTTCGTTTGTTCATGGGGGGGTTATGTTTTTTCTTTGTCATCCCCTCAATTCCTCCGCCCAAGGTGTGCTATAGGTGTCTGCCATGTATGAGGGCATCCGTTCCGTGGGCGTGGCATGCTATGCTCTACAGGTTCGAAGACTTTGCACTCGATACCGAGCGACGGGAGCTGCGTCGTTGCGCCGATTCGATAGCCGTCGAGCCCAGGGTGTTCGATCTGATCGTCCACCTCGTGCAAAACCGCGGGCGCGTGGTCAGCCGCGACGATTTGCTCGCTTCCGTGTGGGGCGGACGCATCGTCTCGGAATCAGCGCTGAGAAGCTGCATCAATGCGGCACGCGGCGCCGTCGGCGACACGGGCGAGGCGCAGCGTCTCATCAAGACGCTGGCGCGTAAAGGCGTCCGTTTCGTCGGGGAGGTCCTGGAGGAGGAGCAGAAGCCCGCCGGTGCTGCGGGGAGCATCCCCTCGGAGCCGATATCTGCACCGCCTTTGCAGCAGCACAAGCCTTCCATCGCCGTCCTCCCCTTTGCCAGCATCACCAGGGATCCGGAGGAAGGCTATTTTGCCAACGGTCTGGCGGAGGACATCACCGCAGCGCTCTCGCGCTGCAACTGGCTGTTCGTGATCGAGCGCAATGCCTCGCTCGCATCCTCCGGCAGAAGTGTCAATGCGCGCTTGGTCGGGCGCGAGCTCGGCGTGCTCTACGTCCTGGAAGGCAGCGTGCGGCGCGCGGGCGATCGCCTGCGGTTCGTGGCGCAGCTGGTGGATGCCACGTCCGGCGCGCACATCTGGGCCGGCCGCTTCGACGGCGAGCTCGCCGACGTGCTCGATCTGCAGGACCGCATCACGGAGGGCGTGATCGGGGCGATCGAGCCGAAGCTGCAGCACGCCGAGATCAAGCGCGTGAAGGCCACGCCGGCGACGAGCCTGTGCGCCTGCCACTGTGTCCTGCGCGCACAAGATCTGGAGTACGAGTTTTCCGAGGCGAGCTACACCGCCGCCATCCAGCATCTCAATCAGGCGCTCGCCATCGATCCCGGCCACGCCCCGGCCATGGCTCTGAAGGCCTACTGCTATGCGGAGCGGCGCGTGCAGGGCTGGGCGCACGACTCCGACGCCGAAGCGGACGAGGGTCATCGGCTTGCTGCACGCTGCACCGAGCTCGCCCACGACGATGCCAACGTGCTGTGGATGGCCGCCTACGCGATCCGCGTCCTGGGGCGCGACCCGCTGCGCGCCCGGGAGCTGCACAGCATGTCGCTGCAGCTGAACCCGTACTCGGCCAAGGCCCTTACCGCGTCGGCCTGGAACGAGGCCCTGCTGTCGGGCTCGGACGCCGCGCTGAAGATGGTGCGTCGCGCCGAGCGCATCAGCCCTGCCGACCCGCGCGCCTGGTCGATGACCTCGGCGGGGGCGCAGGCGCACCTGCAGGTGGGAGAGTTCAAGGAGGCCGCGGCCCTGGCCCGCAGGGCGCTGGCGCGCAACCCTCGCTCCACGCGCACCCTGCGCATCCTGGCAGCGAGCCTCGCCGGGCTCGGGGAGCGCGGCAGGGCTGCGGAAGCAGTCCATCTGGCGCTCGCCGTCGAGCCGGACCTGACAATCTCCAGGTTGCGGGTGCGCTTGAACTACTGGCCGGAGCGGGCGTGGAGCAACTTCGCGGATTGCCTGCACCTCGCCGGGCTGCCCGCGTGACGTGGGTGCTGCGGTCGGCGGAGGGCGAGGCAAGGGGCGCGGCACGGACATGCAGCCACCAGGGAAATCGATGGGCATCAGCGTAGCGCATCTATCGTCGGCGCTCGGTGCGGAGGTCACCTCCCTCGACTTCACAGGACCACTCGATGCCGAGACCATCGACCGGCTCGCTCACGCCCTCGCCGAGCATTGTGTGCTCCTCATCCGCAATGCCGACATCACACCCGAGCAGCACATCGCCTTCAGCAGGCGCTTCGGTCCGCTGGAGAGCCACCTACTCGCGGATTTCTCGCTGCCCGGCCATCCGGAAATCTTTGTTGTCTCCAACATCAAGGAAGGGGGCAAGCTGAAGGGCGCAATCCATGCCGGTCAATTCTGGCATTCCGATCTATCGTACAAGGAAAAGCCGTCGCTCGGCTCGCTGCTCCTGTGTCGGGAGATGCCCGCTGTCGGCGGCGATACCATGTGGGCCAACATGTACACGGCATACGACACGCTATCGGACGCCATGAAGGCATTCATCGACGGATTGAAGGCGGTGCACGACTACAGCCATGCCTATGATACGTACTTCTCCAAGCTCCCGGATCGCCCGCCGCTTACCCCCGAGCAGCGCGCGAAGACGCCGCCGGTCGAGCATCCGATGGTGCGCACACATCCGGTAACCGGACGCAAGGCGCTCTATGTGAATTCGGGCTTCACCAAGGGGATCGTCGGCATGCCCGAGGAAGAGAGCCGCCCGATCCTGGACTTTCTGTTTCGCCACTCGACCCGCCCCGAGTTCACGTACCGGCACAGGTGGCAGATCCACGATATGGTGTTCTGGGACAATCGCTGCGCCATGCACTACGCGGTGGCGGACTACGATTCCACGGTGCGCCGGCACATGCATCGCACGACCGTCGCCGGCGATGTGCCCTACTGAAGCCGGTCACGAGCCGGCCTCTGCGTGCACCTCTGGGAAGAAGACATCTTTCCAGCTCGAAGGCATCTCTTTGATCCTCTTGATCCTGAACATGAAATCGGCGAATTTCATGAAGCCCTGCGGCACTACGGTGAATTCGACCTCTGGATTGCCTATGATTGACCGTACGAATCGGGGATCGAACTTCGACTTCTCTTCCGCGCTGTAGATCTCGGCTGCCCAGGCCTTGTCGCGGTTGATGAGCACCATCGCCTCACGCAGGGAAGCCAACACGGCGGCGAACACCTTGGGATTGTCGGCTCTGAACCTGCTGGTGGTGTAGAGCGAATTGAGGGTTGCCGGACCGCCGAGCACGTCGTAGGAGCTCAACACTCGGCGCACCCGCGGGTTTTTGAGCTCCTCGTTTTGAAACGGCGCAGCTGCGAAGTGTGCTGTGATCTCTGTTCCGGAGAGGAGCGCCGCGAACGCCTGAGGGTGGGTGATACTTACGGTAAGGCTGTCGAGAGTGTCCTGCTTGCCCTCCCCAAAGGTCTGGGCGGCGGCCATCTGCAGCAGCAGCGCCTGGATCGACACCTTCACGGCAGGCAACGCGATCCTGTCGGCGCTGGTAAAGTCCTTGACGGTCCGGACTTTCGGGTTGACCGTGTTGAGGTAGAGCGGAAGCGACCCCAGCGACGCCACACCCTTGACGGCAAGATTGCCTCTGGTGCGGTCCCAGATCTGCAGAACCGGCGCCACACCGCCTGAGGCAAAGTCCAGCGTTCCGGAAATGAGCGCGATGTTCATGTCCGCGCCGCTGCCGAAGGTACTCCAGGTCACCTTGAGACCGGCAATGCCCATCTTCTCGGCATGCCGCTCGATCAACTTCTGGTTGCGCATGACGATCAAGGGCAAGTAAGCGACACCGAACTGCTGCGCAATGGTGATCTCCTTCACGTCAGCGAGGGCGGTTCGCGGTCCGCACGCCAGGGAGCCGGCGATGGCGGCCCCGACCAGGGTACAACGAAGAAGCAGTCGCGCGCGCATTTTCCCCTCCCGCTGTCCGGGGCTCGTGATGGTTGAACGTCGCCAAGGCGCAACTACAGATTGTCCGATTTCATCGTGTCCAGAAAGGGGCGCCATTCGCGCCAGCGCCGCACTGCGGACAGTCAAGACCAGTCGCTCGTGACGCACGCGCTGCAACGCAACAGTGGACCCTTGCCCACATTCTTCTCTGTGGGCACACAGGGGGACAGAGGGTGACGCCGAGGAGGGGATTCGACCGCATCGGCCAAAAAATGGGCTCGGCTCAGCGCCGGCTGAAGGAGCGCCAATCTGGCGCTGTAGAACAGCAGGGCTCCGTGCGCAGCCTTCCGTATGCGTCCAGGAGCGCGTTAGCCAACTCGGGATGGTCGCTCATGTAGGCGTCGAGGACTGCGGCGCTGCAAGCCCGCCAATCGGCGATCTGGTCAGGGGTGAGGTCATAGACCTTCATGCCCTTCGCAAGCGCGAATTTGTAGTACTCGGCCTCGATTTGGACCGATCGATCGCGAACCTCCCGCTCCACTTTCCGTGCCACCTCCACGAAGAGGGCCTGCTGTTTCGAGGAAAGGGACTGCCAAGCCTTCTCGTTGATAAATGCCACGTACTCAACCGGCGCATGCCATGTGCGCGTTATGCTGTCAGCGACCTTCCAAAGCTCGCGATTGGGCACGGCCGGGATCGAGCACATGACCATGTCGAGCTGATTGTCTCGAAGGGCGTCATGCATCTTGAAGGCCGACAGGATGACGGGAACTCCACCGCATTGCCGCGCAAGCTTGCCCGTCGTCTCGCCGAAAGTCCGAATGCGCTGCCCCTTGATCTGAACAGGCTCCGTCAGGTTGCGGCCCCTCGATACGATGATCTGATTGCCGAGCGATTGCCACCACAGGACTCGAACTCCCACCTTCTCCAATATTGTCTTGTCGATGATCCCTCTTATTTCGCTGTCAGGGCTGACCACCGCGCGGATGAGGGCATCGAAATTGAACAGGAAGGGCTGCTCCATGATGTCGATGGCCGGGATTTTCTTGGCCATCTGGTAGAGCCCGGCCACCCCCATCTCGATGGCCCCGGACGCGACCGCGTCAACAGCCTCATCGTCGATATAGCGTCTTCCCTTGTCGAAGACCTCGATGGAGATGGTCTTGTTGGTCCGCTTCTCGATCTCCTCCTTGAAATGTCCAAGGGCCACGCCCCAGAAGCGCTCGGTGATCGGCACCTGGATGGTCGCTCTCAGCTTCACGTCCTGGGCATCGGCGTTCAGAGGCGCTATCAGCAGGCTAGCGAGAGCCAAGCAGAAGAATGTTGCTTTCACTGTATCCCCCTTATTGCAGCGCTCTCACCGCAACATCCCGCCCTCGCAAAATATCGTTGCACGATCCCGGCAACAAGGCACCAGACCATTCGTTGGCTGAGCTGTGTCCGTTCGGCATGCGTCGCACCGGCAGGGCCATTGCCGCCAGGGCTGACAGACCCGTGCACGGATCAGGCAGAACAACCTGCAGCTTGAACCCGGCGGGGGTGCATGGGAGACGCGCGGACGGCGCGGCGGCCAGATTCCCGCATTCGCGCGGCGCCGAATCTCGGCGTGCCCCACGGCGCCGCAGTCCGCACAGGGATGGCCGCGAGGTCTTCCATAAGCATTCTGTGTGCCGAGGAAAAGCGTGAGCCCGTCCGAACGACGCTTCAAACGCAACTGTCAGGATGACGCAACTGTAGCAAACCAGCGTCACCCTGCCGAGGCCTTCCGATGCCGGATGGTTAACGGCTCATGACGGGCCGGGCGCCCCCTCAAAGGCCCCCGACGACGACAGGTTCGAGCAATCTTCGACGGGGTCGATCAATCCTCGCGGAACACCTTCTCGCGGCGCTCGTGGCGCTCCTGGGCCTCGAGCGAGAGCGTTGCAATCGGCCGGGCGTCGAGGCGCCTGAGCCCGATCGGCTCGCCCGTCTCCTCGCAGAAGCCGTAGCTGCCGTCCTCGATACGGGCGAGAGCCGCATCGATCTTGGCGATGAGCTTGCGCTGGCGGTCCCTGGCCCTCAGCTCCAGGGCCCGGTCGGTCTCCGAGGTTGCGCGGTCGGCAAAATCGGCGTGCTGGGCCGAATCCTCGTGCAGGAGGTGCAACGTCTCACGGTTCTGCCGGACGATCTCCTCCTTCCAGGACAACAATTTGTGGCGGAAGTAGACCTTGTGCCGCTCGTTCATGAACGGCTCGTTCTCGGTGGGACGGTAGCCCTCGGGCAGGACGATCAGCCCCGGCGTCCTCTGCTTTGCCCGGCGCGTCACGAGCCTGCCCTTCTGCACGGCGGCACCCCGCCCGCTGCTCGCCGCTGACGCGGCCACCTTCCCCCCGGCCCTCTTGGCCGTGCGGGCCTGATCAGATTTCTCCATGCTCTCCCCAGAACCTTGGCGGCTTTTCACGGGCGCCTTGTTGTCTTGCCGGCGTAAACCCCGGGGCCCGTATTTAAGCTGCTGTTTTTCCAAGTCAAGCGGGCTTTGTTGCGGTGCAGCAGACATGTGTCCTGACATATGACCTCGAACGCTCCTCCACCCATCAGCTGTCAGATGTTTGCTATCAATGGTGGCTTCTTTTGGGCTGCGCACGTTTACGGTGAGTTCATCCGATTGCGGCATGCTCCCTCTCAGGCTGGACGGGCCGGCGGCACTTTGCCGGTCAGGTCAGCCGCGGGCGCCCGTCCCCTCCCCCAACGGGCGCTTCGCGACGCTGACCGGCTGCCCCGTCTGGGCACGCGGCGCTTCCAACCCGGGCGTTCTCCCGGCGCCGCAAAGCGCCACTCCCATTCGCCGCCGTGGGAGTGGCGCTTGTTTTTTCCGGGTCTGCCGGAATTTCCGAGGACGCGTTGGGCAGGCAACGCAGCGACCTTCTGGCATTGCAACGGCAACGTCGGCACCTCCAGCTTGCTGCACCCGGAGGCCAGATTTCGCGGGTCGTCGCGGAGGCTCCCAGGGGACCGGGCCGCGGACGATCGCAGCCTGCGGCCATCCTAGGCGCGGGAAACGGCACTTTGTAGTCGAGCGCGCGGCAAACCTGCGGCCGTCCCGTCGAGGCACGCTCCACGGCACGGTTGCATGTCTCCCTGCAAATCCCCGATGAGCCTTCTTGCGTGCTTCCCAGGCATGGTATCAAGCCCGACCCTGAAGCGCGGGACGCCACGCAGCAATCGGCCGGATCACCTCGGCATGGCCGTCATGAACCCCCACGTCTTCGTCTACGGAACGCTGCTGTCGCGCGCGGGCCACCCGATGGGGGCGCGGCTGCAACGCGAGGCGCGCCTCCTCGGCGAGGCCTCGATCCAGGGCCGGCTCTACAGCCTCGGGCGCTATCCCGGCCTCGTCGAGAGCGCCGATGCGGGTGAGATCGCTCACGGCGAGGTGTACGCGCTCAACAGACCAGCTGCGGCGCTCGAATGGCTCGACGCCTACGAAGGCATCCGTCCGGGGAAGGGCGGTAGCCCGGCAGACTACGAGCGCGTCGAGCGCGAGGTGCAGCTCGCCTCCGGCGCAACGCTCGCCGCCTGGGTCTATCTCTACCGCAAGAGCACAGGGATGCGGCCTCCGATCCCCGGCGGGCGCTGGATCGCCGCTGGCGACCGGCCCTAGGCGAAAGCAGCCTTGCATTCGTGCCGGCAGCCGGCAGAATTTCATGCAGAGGCCGGGACAGTGCCCGCCAGCGAGGATTGGGAGACCGCCATGTCGAGCCGCTATCCCGAGGTGTATGCCGCCTGGAAACACGATCCCGAGGCGTTCTGGGCCGAGGCCGCCCGCGCCATCGACTGGTACCGGCCCTGGGAGAAGGTGTTCGACCCCTACGCCGGCCAGTACGGCCGCTGGTTCCCGGGGGCGGAGTGCAACACCGCGTGGAACTGCCTCGACCGGCACCTTGCGCGCGGCCGCGCCCAGCAGAAGGCGCTGATCTACGACAGCCCGGTCACCGGCACCCAGCGCGCCTTCACCTACGCGGAGCTCACCGAGGAGGTGGCAACGCTCGGCGCCGTGCTGCAGGACCTGGGCGTCAAGAAGGGCGACCGCGTCATCCTCTACATGCCGATGGTGCCGGAGGCGGTGATCGCAATGCTCGCCTGTGCGCGCATCGGCGCGATCCACTCCGTCGTGTTCGGCGGCTTCGCCGCGCCGGAGCTCGCCACCCGCATCGACGACGCCAAGCCGGTTGCCATCCTGTCCGCCTCGTGCGGCATCGAGCCCGGCCGCGTCGTCGCCTACAAGCCGCTGCTCGACGCCGCCATCGACCTCGCCCGCCACAAGCCCGCGCGCGTGCTCATGCTGCAACGGCCGACGGCGGATGCCACCATGGTCGCCGGTCGCGACCAGGACTGGGCCGGCGCGGTGGCGGACGCCAGGCGGCGCGGGCGCAAGGCCGGCTGCGTGGCGCTCCAGGCCACCGACCCGCTCTACATCCTCTACACCTCGGGCACCACGGGCCAGCCCAAGGGCGTGGTGCGCGACAACGGCGGGCACATGGTGGCGCTCGCCTGGACCATGAAGAACCACTACGGCATCGACCCCGGCGAGGCCTACTGGGCGGCCTCCGACGTGGGCTGGGTGGTCGGCCACTCCTACATCTGCTACGCGCCGCTGCTGCACGGCTGCACCACCATCCTCTACGAGGGCAAGCCCGTCGGCACCCCCGACCCCGGCGCCTTCTGGCGCGTGATCTCCGAGCACGGCATCGCCGCCATGTTCACGGCCCCGACGGCCTTCCGCGCCATCAAGAAGGAGGACCCGGCGGGCGAGCACATTGCGCGCTACGATCTCTCCCGCTTCCGCACCCTGTTCCTGGCCGGCGAGCGCGCCGACCCCGAGACCATCAAATGGGCCGAGATGAACCTCAAGGTGCCCGTCTACGACCACTGGTGGCAGACCGAGACCGGCTGGCCGATCTGCGGCAACCCGGTGGGGCTCGGCGCGCTGCCCGTGAAGCACGGCTCTCCCACGGTGCCGATGCCCGGCTACGACCTGCAGGTGCTGGGCAGCGACGGCCACCCCGTGGCCCAGGGCGAGACCGGCACGCTCGCCGTCAAGTTGCCGCTGCCGCCCTCGTGCCTGCCGACGCTGTGGGAGAACGACCAGGGCTTCCGCGACAGCTACCTTGCCGAGTTCCCCGGCTACTACACCACCAAGGATGCCGGCCACATCGACGCCGACGGCTACGCCTTCGTCATGGCGCGCACCGACGATGTCATCAACGTCGCCGGGCACCGCCTTTCGACGGGCCAGATGGAGGAGGTGGTGGCGCGCCACAAGGACGTGGCGGAATGCGCCGTGGTCGGCGTCGCCGACGCCTTGAAGGGCCAGATCCCCGCGGGCTTCATCGTGCTCAACGCCGGGGTGAACCGGCCGGCGGCGGAGATCGAGGGCGAGGTCGTGAAGCTGGTGCGCGAGGCGATCGGCCCGGTGGCCGCCTTCAAGACGGTGATGACGGTGAAGCGCCTGCCCAAGACCCGCTCGGGCAAGATCCTGCGCGGCACCATGCGCCAGATCGCCGACGGCGAGCCCTGGCGCATGCCCGCCACCATCGACGACCCCGCCATCCTGGAGGAGATCACCGACGCCATGAAGGGGCACGGGATGGTGAAGGCCGCTGTGAAGCCCTAGCTGCCGCAGTCAGTCGGCAAGAGCCTCGAGCAACGCCGCAATCCTTATGGTCGCGAAATTGGAGAAGGTGTCCGAGACCGCATACGGCAGGACAATCCGGTCACCATGGCGCAGCGCACCGCAGGTGTAGACGACGTTGGGAACGTAGCCTTCCCGCTCGGTGGGCTCGGGTCGCACGAGCGGCTCGCGCGAGCGGCCCAGAATCTTGGAAGGGTCCCGCTTGTCGAGAAGGAGCGCGCCGATGGAATATTTCCGCACCGGCCCGACGCCATGCGTCAGCAGCAGCCAGCCTTCGTCCAGCTCGATGGGCGAGCCGCAATTCCCGATCTGAACGAACTCCCAGGGATACGCCGGCTGCACGAACGCATGTCCGCCGTCCCAAGTGTAAAGGTCGTCGGAATAGATCAAGTGAAGATTCTCGTTGTCCTGCCTCCCGATCATTGCGTAGCGGCCGTCAATCTTGCGAGGGAACAGACCCATGCCCTTGTTCCGCGTAGCTGTACCGCTGAGAGGAATCATGCGAAATGATCGGAAGTCGGTGGTTTCGAGCAGCTCGGACCGGATCGCTCTGCCGCTGTAGGCCGTGTAGGTGGCGAAGAACGTCTTTCGCCCTTCGTCCTCGAATTCGACGAACCGGGCATCCTCAATGCCGTTGGCCTGCGCGTCGGTGATCGGGAAGATGACCCGCTCGCTCAGGTCCTCGTCCGGGTTGAAGCTCACCTCGACATCCTCGCCATCGGGCCTTGCCATCCGGCGCGTGATCTTTGGTACGGCCGCAAGGCGCGCCGTTGGGTCGACGGTCACGGCGCCATCCGCGGCGATTGATCCGGACCTGAAGGTCAACGAGGAGATGTGTCCTTCGCCGACAGCCCGGAGGCTCAGTATGAAGCGGCATGCGCCCGCGGCTGCGCCGGACTGGTCGGGGTGCCGCACGATGCTCGGGTTGAACAAGGCGGACGCTTCGAAGGAGTATTCGTGCATGAAATACGCACCGACAAGACAGCGTTGTGCTCTTGTCAGAACGGCATGCGGCTCCAGTGCCACCTCCATCTCGACGGCACGCATCTCGAAGATCTTGAGCAGGTTCCTATGCCGACCTTCGAAGTTTTCCAGCACGTCGGCCAGCTGCTGCTCGGCGGCATTGGGGTCGAGGCCCAAGACTCGACCGACAATGTGGTTGGCGCGAGCCTTGTCGGTGGGCTTGAGATCCCTGGGCTCGGGCGTCGGCTTGAAAGGTCGCACCACCACCCTGGCGGGATCCGGCCGCAGATACAAGGTCTGTCGATTCAGGAACATGGGTTGAGACAAAGCGATCCCCTAGATCATTGGTTACGCATTGGGCGCGGGCTCAGGCGCTGAGAGGCAGCTTCTGCGCGAGCTCGGAGGACGCCGTCGCATTGGCGCGTGCGAAGTGACGCATCTCGACCAGACCCAGAAGGTAGGATACCGCCGACTCCGCACCCCTGTTCTCATTGGGGCGATCTGGATGCAGTCCGTCCAGGCAACCTCCGCTGCTCTGATCGACCAGAGATGTCTGAAGGTCGTTGCCGCCCAGAAACCAATCGAACGCCCGCATCGCTCCTGCCGTCCATTCGGCATTGTCGTTCACGCGCCATGCCGCGAGGCAGGCCGAGATCGCTGCGGCTGCCTCGACGGGCTGCTGGTCGAAGGGTTGTGGGGGTGTTCTCTTGGCGCCGAAGCTCTCCGTGCCGACGGGTCTGAAACAGCCTTCCGGCGTGGTCTGCAACGTCATGAGCCAGCGCAGGGATGCCAGGCCGGTCTTGACCATCAGCGGCTTCTCGAGCGCTGCGCCTGTGACAAGCAGCGCCTGCGAAAGGCGTGCGTTGTCGTAGGCGAGCACATCCTCAAACCAGCACCAGTCTTGTGTCTCGGTCGCCCGGAATGCGTCCACCAGTCTCTCGGCCAGCACTTCACGCATGCGGCCGGCCGTCAGATCTCCCACCACCAACGCGCAATACGCGTCCAGCCCGAGCAGCGTGAATGCCCAAGCGCGGGGAGATTGAAAGGGCTCGACGGCGGGCAGGGCCGTCTTGAACAGGGCCGCTGCCCACCTGCGGCGCGACGGATCGGTATCGCCGCGGGCGCAGTCGCCCAACGCCCACAGCGTCCGCCCGTGACTGTCCTCCGAGCCGCGTGGCTCGAGCCACCGCCGATCATAGCTCATGAAGTTGCGGAACCGGCGCGTGTCTGCGTTCCATGCGTGCTGAATGAAGGCCGCAAAGCGCGCAGTCAGCGGCTCCGGCAATCGGGCTTCGCCAAAGCTCGCGAGGGTGCTCGACAACAGCAGGGCACGGGCATTGTCGTCGACGCAGTAGCCATGCGCACGGTCGGGTACGGAGTGAACGGCGTGCTGAAGCAATCCCGTGCTGTCGCACATCGACAGGAAATGTCCGGTCTGCACGTGCGGAAGGGTATTGCCGTTGTCCCACACTTTTCCGAGCCCAGCGCGGGCCCGCTTGTTGATCCGGCTCGTCTCGCGCGCCAAATCGAATGCCGCCAGATAGCGCTTGGCCGTTTGCGCCCATGTCATGGGTCGGCTGGCCGCGTACGCGCGTTTGCGCATCGCGTGCCGGCGGACATCGTTGGTCAGCAACCCAGCGATCTCGACGCCAATGGCTTTTGAATCGCCAAAAGGAACCAGAATGCCTCGGCCGTCATCCAGCAGCTCCCTGGCGTGCCAGTAGGGTGTCGAGACGACGGCCTTTCCCAGGCCAAAGCTGTAGGCCAGCGTGCCCGAAGTCATCTGGGCCTCGTTGAGATACGGCGTCGCGTAAACGTCGCACATCGAGATGAAGGACAGCAGCGTGGCTTGATCGACGAACTGGTTGAAGAAGACGACATGCTCCTCGATGCCGAGCTCCCGCGCCCGCGCCGTCAAGCTGTCCCTGTAGGCCTCACCTTGAGTACGAACCAGGTTGGGATGGGTCGCACCGAGAATGACATAGACGGCGTTCGGGCAGGACCTGATGATTGCCGGCATGGCGTCGATCACGGTCTCGATGCCTTTGCTGGGCGACAACAGGCCGAACGTGAGAATGACGGTCTTCCCGCTGAACCCGAGCTTGGCCTTGGCGTGATGGGCCTCGAGAAATGGAAAGTCGGGGATTCCATGCGGGATCACCTCAATCTTGTGCGGTGACACATCGTGCACGGACCGGAGAAGCTCGCGGCCTTTCTCTGCCATGACCACGATCTTGGTCGACTTGGCAATGATCCTTCCCATGACGTCGCGCTGTGCCGGCGTCGGTGTCGGGAGCACCGTATGCAGGGTCGTGACGACCGGCATGGTGAGCCGTCGCAGAAGCTCCATGATGTGTCCGCCTGCCTCACCGCCGAAAATCCCATACTCATGCTGAAGGCAAACAACGTCGAACGGCGCTGCGTTCAGGAGATCGGCGGCTTGAGCATAGCCGTCGATCGCCTCATCGCGGACCTGGAACCGCACCGCCGCCGGATAGTCATAGGTGGCGCCGGGATCGTTCATGGCAACGACGCAGGTCTCCAGATCCGGCCGGGCTGTCGAGATCGCCCGATGCAGGTCATGGGTGAAGGTGGCGATACCGCAGCGGCGCGGAAGATGATTGCCGATGAGCGCAACGCGCTGGAGTGGCTTCATGGCGTTGCTCCCGCGGGCCCATGCTCTGGGTCCGCCTTTGTGTGAAGGAGGGGCGTTGGCACCTGCCTGCCCTGCAGCGGTGCCGCATCGGCGACGCTCGGCTGTGCCGGGCCCTGCAGCAGGTGTGGAACCGGACCGCCGACACCCGTGTACGCCACGAGGCTCGCCATGCCCTCGGGCCCGGCATGTATGTCGACGCTGTCCGACTGCGCAAAAACGGCGTCCCCTGTGGCGACGTCGAGAGTCCCGGCGCGGGCGCTGCCGCTGACAACGAGCAACCAGGTCTCGCGCTCCGCCTCGAGGCGGACCGCGGAGCCCGGCGCCAGCTCGATGCGTTCGAGCACGAAGTGCGGGTTGGACACCAGAAGCGTCCGTTCGTCCGTGAGCCGTTTCGTTTTCACGCCAGCGTCGGCGGGCCCGCCGTCTGCCACCGCAACGGCATTTGCAATATGAAGGTCACGCTCGCGGCCGAAATCGAACATGCGGAACGTGGCATCGCTGCGCTGCTGGATCTCCGCAATCACAAGACCCGCACCGATCGCGTGGATGGTACCGGCGGGAACAAAGACCACATCGCCCGGCAGCACCGTCCGCCATGCGACCAGGCCCGCGATCGAGCCGTCGTTGACGGCCTCGCGCAATTGCCGGGGAGCGAGCCGCTCCTTCAAGCCGAGGGCTATTCTGGCTCCGGGAGCGGCACTCAGGATGTACCACGCCTCGGTCTTGCCGCATGCCAAGCCGATCGACTGCGCGAACACATCGTCCGGATGCACCTGGATGGAAAGCGGTTGGCTCGTGAGCAGCAACTTGAGCAGGAGCGACGGCTCCGAAGGCCCACTGCCGAATCGCTCGTACCAGATCTCACCGATCGAGCGGCCGGCGTCGTTGTCCGTCCTGCTCCAAGGCTGGAGATCAGCAACACCCCAGGGCTTCTCCACGGCCTGCGCGCGCGCGCGTTCGATCGCCATAAGGTGTCACCTGAGGTGAAGGGTTCAACGGTGACACCGACGGCCAAGCCGCCTGGGCGGATGCGAGCTGGGAGGATGCGGGAATGTCACCGGGCACTATGCCGCTCTTTGGCGCGAAATAGATACCTAAATCGGTCCTCGTTCCTGGGCAGACCGACTTTCCTTGTCTTCTGGTCAGTGAAGGTGCAGCCTAATGCATTCGCCCCATGCGTGTTGAAGAGGCTCGAGCGTGGCTGAGGCCGATCTCGCGTGCCGCATTGCGCCCGAGGCCGTTCCCTTGAACGCGCTCTGGTGGCAGACGGGCGTGATCTACCAGATTTACCCGCGCTCCTTCCAAGACACGAACGGCGACGGCGTCGGCGACTTGAAGGGGATCGAGCGGCGGCTCGACTATCTGGCGAGCCTGCCCGTCGACGCCATCTGGATCTCGCCCATCTACCCCTCGCCGATGGCCGATTTCGGCTACGACGTTGCCGACTACTGCGGTGTCGATGCACGCTTCGGCACGCTCGCCGATCTCGACGCGCTGCTCGTGCAAGCCCATGCACGCGGGCTCAAGGTGCTGCTCGATCTCGTGCCCAATCACACGTCCGACCAACATCCCTGGTTCGCCGAGAGCCGCGCCTCGCGCGACAATCCGAAACGGGACTGGTACATCTGGCGCGACCCCGCTCCCGACGGCGGGCCACCCAACAACTGGATCAGCGATTTCGGCGGCTCGGCCTGGGAGTGGGACGAGCCCACGGGCCAATATTACTATCACGCCTTCCTGAAGGAGCAGGCGGACCTCAACTGGCGCAATCCGGCCGTGCAGGCGGCGATCTACGACGTGATGCGCTTCTGGCTCGACCGCGGCGTGGACGGCTTCCGCATCGACGTGCTGTGGCACCTGGTCAAGGCGGCAGATTTCCCGGACAATCCGCCCAATCCCGACTATCGGCCGGCGATGGGCGAGATGCACCGCGTGCGCCAGCTGCATTCCACCGACCAGCCCGAGGTGCACGAGATCGCCGCCGACATGCGCGCCATCGCCGACAGCTATGGTGGCAACGGACGGGCCGATCGCGTGCTGATCGGCGAGATCTACCTGCCGGTCGATCGGCTGATGCACTACTACGGCCGGACACGGGCCGGGGTGCACCTGCCGTTCAATTTCCAGCTCATCGACGCGCCGTGGGAGGCGCGCTCCCTTGCCAAGCTGATCGCAGACTATGAGGCGGCGCTTCCGCCGGGTGGTTGGCCGAGCTGGGTGCTCGGCAATCACGACCGGCCGCGCATCGCCACCAAGCGTGGGCCGGCACAGGCCCGCGTCGCGGCGATGCTGCTGCTGACTCTGCGCGGCACGCCGACCCTCTACTACGGCGACGAGCTGGGCTTGAGCGACGTGGCCATTCCCGCCGACCAGGCTCAGGACCCGCGCGAGCTGCGCGAGCCCGGGCTCGGCCTGGGCCGCGATCCGGTGCGGACGCCGATGCCCTGGGACGGGAGCGAGAACGCCGGCTTCACCACGGCCAGGCCGTGGCTGCCGCTCAATGCCGACTGGCCGACGCGCAACGTCGCGCGGATGGCGGAGGAGCCCCAGTCGATCCTGACGCTTTATCGCCAACTGCTGGCGCTACGGCGAACCTATCCGGCGCTGTCGATCGGCAGCATCGCGCTGCTGGATGCGGAGGGCGACATCCTCGCCTATGAGCGCCTGCACGGCGCGGAGCGCCTGATCGTGGCGCTCAATCTGGGCACACGGACACAACGCCTGCGATTGCCCGACTGGGCGAGCGGCGCCCGGCCGCTCCTGTCCACCCTCGCCGACCCGGCGCCGCCCGCACGCGGCGCCCTTCTGCTGCGGGGGAATGAGGGCGTGATCCTTACGTCCGGTTGACGTCCGATTGACGAAAGCTAAGCAGAGTTCGCTAGACTAGCCGGCCCAATGCTTGGCCGCGTCCCTTGCGTCCACTTTCGATGCTTTCCTGCCAGATGGCCGCCCATTGCACGGTGAGACCCGGCAAAGAACTTCCGGCCGCGGCGACGGGATGATGTCGGCCCATCAACCCGAGCTTGGCTGAACGTGAAGCTCTCACCTCGAAGGCCCCCGCCGACATCAACAAGCTGTGCGACAGCGGCCATGAGAGACGCCTTTCTCAGTTCCACTGATGCGCTCCACAAGAAAGCGCAATAAAAAATGCTATCGCGACCAATAACAGGAAGCACAGCATCAAAAGCAAAGCCCGTTTGCGATATCTACCTCCCGTTTCGGAGAAACGTGAAGAAAGCGATAAGGGACCCATCAAAAGCGATAAGGGACTGATCAAATGCGGACGCCGCTTCATTTCTAGTCGAAACTCAGCCGTTGCTAGCGCCAAGTAGTATGCCGCCGCGAGGAAAACTGGAAAACCAAGCAGCACTGCTGCACCGAAGGCCGTTCTGCAGATATCCTCCAAGGAGACCATACTGTCTGCTCCCGGCCTATAGACGCCTGGCACCCGAAAAGACTCACACTCATCGACCGTGAAACCTACATCCTTAGTAGCTAATCATGGTGGGTCCGGCTCATCAGGAATCTAACACGGGTCACGCGCCATCTGCTGTGTCGGGATGGCAACCCGGACACGTTGCCTGTCGCACGGCGGGAGTCCGGACCTGGCACACTTCCTCCGGCCTGCGACCGTCAGGTTCTGTGGCAGAATGGTCTTCGCCCGCATGCTTGCGTTGGGCCAACGACGAGAATCTGCTTAGGAAGGACAATCGCTTGCGTATCGCCATGCTCGCGCCGATCTCGTGGCGCACCCCGCCGCGCCATTATGGTCCCTGGGAGCTGGTGACGAGCCTGTTGACCGAGGCGCTGGTGGCGCGCGGCGTCGACGTCACCCTGTTCGCCACCAGGGACAGCCTGACGGCGGGCAAGCTGAGCGGCGTCTGCCCGGCGCCCTATTCCGAGGACCCGAGCATCGACGCCAAAGTGTGGGAGATGCTGCACGTCGCCCATGTGTTCGAGCGCGCGGGCGAGTTCGACCTCATTCACAACCAGGCCGACTTCGTGCCGCTCGCTTTCTCGCGGCTGGTGGAGACGCCTGTCGTGACGACCATCCACGGCTTCTCCTCGGAGCGTATCCTGCCCGCCTTCAAGGCGTACCAGGATCGTGTCCACTATGTCGCGATCAGCGACGCCGACCGCCGCCCGGACCTGCGCTATGCGGCGACGATCCACCACGGCATCCGGTTGGAGGACTTCGTTTTCGACGCGCACGGCAGCGACGACCTGCTGTTCTTCGGCCGCATCCATCCCGACAAGGGGGCGGCCGAGGCGATTGCAGCGGCACGAAGGTCGGGCCGGCGGCTCGTCATAGCCGGCATCATCCAGGATCGGGACTATCACAACGAGCACGTCGCGCCCGCGCTCGACGACGGCCGCGTGGTCTATCGCGGCCCGGTGGGCGGGGCGGCCCGCGCCGAGGCCCTGGGCTCCGCGTGCGCGCTGCTCCACCTCATCAACTTCGACGAGCCGTTCGGCCTATCGGTGGTGGAGGCGCTCGCCAGCGGCACGCCGGTCATCGCCTCCAACCGCGGATCGATGCCAGAGCTGATCGACCATGGCGTGACGGGGTTCCTGGTCGACAGCGTGGATGAGGCCGTAGAGGCGATTGGCCGTATCGGCGAGATCGATCGCGCCGCATGCCGGGCGGCGGTGTCCGCGCGCTTCACGGTCGACCTCATGGCCGATCGATACCTGGAGCTGTACCGCTCGCTTCTTGGCTGAGGATGGTCTCGGCCGCCGCGTGCGAGGAATCTCACCCTTCCACATTGCCCGGGAATGTCGCCTTTTGGCACATCGCGCCGGTCCGCTTCAGTGCACGGGTCCGTCCGCTCGCCGGGGTCGAGCGGACACTGTCATGGTGCCGCACCGCGGCGATCAGCTTGGCGATATAGGCGTCATCGGGCGCATCGCTCAACCGCAGCGGCACCTTCGGCGTCTTCCACCGGCGCGGATCGGCCAGCGACGGCTCGTTGTCGACGCATGCATTGTAGGCGGCGCAAAACGGAGTGTAGACGTGCCGCTTCAGCGTCGCCGGCGAGCACCCCGGCCGCATCGTCTCCGCCAGCGCGTCCAGATCGGCCTGGGTGAGCTCGCACAGCTTCCTGGCGCCGATCAGCGGCAGCATTTCATCCAGGTACGGCGTATTGCTGTTCACCCCGGCTCTTGTCCTGTACAGCTCGTAGGCGTCGGCGAAATTCATCACCGCCTTGGCGCCGTGGGTGCGCGCCTCCAGGCTCTTGGCTACTCGCCTTGCAAACTCGCGCTTCGCCAAACTCCTGTCGCCAGTCATGACGCTATCGTTGACCCGGCGTCCGGTGTGGTCCGTGCCCTGGATGTAGTACGTGCCGGCGCGGGTTTTGCGCGCACCTTTGGCGCGAGTTTTCCGGTAGACGAGTCTGAGGGACATGCGAACGACTCCTCAATGAACTGCTGCAATCGATCCGCCATCAGATACAGGCGCTTGCCGTTGCGGTTCGCCAGTCCGCTGGACGCCATGAGTGCGCGCACGCGGCGGATGCTCACCGTCGGGGGGGGGCACGCGGCGCGCACGTCCGCTGGGGTGAGCCAGGTGATGGATGCCGCCGTCACGCGAGCTCCCTCCACGACGGTGCGACATCGTCAAGGACGCGCTCCAGGCACCAGAGCGCGTCCTTGATGCGTCCCATGCGGATGTCATTGTGGACGCGCGAGAACTCGCGCTGCTCGTCATCCCCTATGCCTTCGTGTTGCTCCAGGCGGGTTTCGTCGCCGAGCACATGCGCGAGCATGCTGCCGAGCTCGCCCTTGATATGCTTGGCGACGCCGCGGTGACGCCGGAACCACTGATAGGCCGCCATCTGCCGTTGTGTGACCTGGACGGCGCCGGCCGCCCGGCACGGCAAGTGCATCCTCGATGTCCAGCTGTGCAGACTTGCGCTTCTTGGCCAATTCATCCTCCTTTATCCCGCCACCATCATCGTGGGGCAGCTTTCTCCGTGTTCACCCTTGCCGCACGGCGTTGCGTCGAAGCATGTGCCGCACCAGCTCACCATCGGTCTCGTCGCAGGTGTACACGGCGTTCTTCTCGCAACCGGGACCGATGGGATCGCCGCAGCCAAGTCACGGCCTCCCGGCACCCACACGTGACGAAGATCGGCGCGCCCCACGGCTGCGACCCACCCGTGCCTGGCTCGCCCGTGCCTTCGCAGCAGGGGCAATCCGCTTTGGGCTCTTTCAGGTGGACCTTCATCGCAGCCGCGCCTCCAGCAGCTCGGCCGCCTGGATGACGACGCTCCTCACCTCGTCGACGGCCCGACCCGGCGCATCGTTCCATTCGGCGAGCGTCCGCTCGACACGGCCGTCCGGCCACACCACGCGCCGCAGCGCCTTGTGCGCCAGATCCTCGGCCGGCGACATGCCGGGGCCGCGCACCTTGCGCACGGCGCCAAGAAGGCACCAGCACGTGGCCCTGTCGTCCAGCGCGCGGGTCAGGAACATGCCGTCCGCCCTGCGCGCCCACGCCCCTTGCGTCCACCGTGCCGGGCTCCGAGAACAGCGCAGCGACACCGCGCAGGATGCGTGCGGCCTCGGCTCGGTGGCGCGACATGGCGGCCTCCAGCGGATCGATGTAGCCGCACCGGCGACACTGCGGGTCTAGCGTCCATCATGCCGCCTCCGATTTGTTGCGCGCCCGCTCGGCCTGCAGCTGCGCCACCGCGATCTCGCCGGCGCGCACCGCGATCGCCCATTGGGACACCAGGAATGCGATGTGCGAGGCCGCGAGGCGCATCGCCAGCGCGTTGGTTTCGTCGTGCTGGCCAGCGTGCATCTGCCGGGACCGGCGCCGTAGCGAGACCGCGAAGCGGTAGTATTCGCGGGTGGGGCAGGTCATGGCTTCTTCCCCTTCCCGTAGCGGATGCGCTTGCTGCCGCCCGGCCGCTGGTTCAGCTGCGCCGACGGTCGAGCCGGCGCTGGTCGCGGATGACGCGCTTGCCGTCCTTGTCGAGACGGAAGCCGCGCAGCTGGATTTTTCGGCCGGTGCTCACGACACAGCCTCGATGTGTGCGTGCGTGGCCAGCCGTCGCCGGGCCTGCCGCAGCATGCGCATCGCCGGCTTCAGCGGGAGGACGACGGCGCTGGTCTTTTCCGGGCTGAACTCCACGTGGCGCCCCTCCGCATGCAGGTAGCGGCGCTCGAAATCCACGGTGGTGACGATGCAATAGAGCTTCATCGCAGCGACACGCTCCCGTCCATGTGCTTCTTCCAGCGACTCGCTTTGCTGCCGGGCATCGGCGGCCCCTGCGCTGGCCGCGGCTCGCTTCTTCACGCTGCGCCGCACGCGCGCGATCTCGCCGATGTCCTGCGACCGAACCGGGCATCGTGGACGTTGGGTTCAGCGGCGTCAGCAACCGCGGGTCGTTGTGGGCGCGAACCGCGCGTAGGGCACGTCATGGTGCCAGACTACGGATGCCAGATTCTGGTCTGCCGTGCCCGCTGTGCGGATCGGCTCGGGCACCTGCCACTCATTGCCCGCTGATCAGCAGCAGGACGGCGGCCAGTTTCTCGGTCTTGGCGTCGTCGCCGGCGCGCCGATGGCGTCCTGCGCGGGCGCGCTTGTCGGACCCGCGCGCACCCGCGTCCACGTTGTTCTTCTGGC
>CAWIXS010000041.1:0-43444 GCA_963840075.1 uncultured Alphaproteobacteria bacterium
CCAGCTACAGTGGCGCGCGAGAGTTGATAAGTAATATCAATGGCCCGCGGTGTCAACCCCTTCCGTGAAGGATTTCTACTGTTCTTTGCTTGACCGTGCCGAGATGTGACGCAGACGTGCCGTAAATCGGCCTGCATTGCGACACAGAAGAGATGTAGTCGCGCAGTCTCGGGGGTCAAGCTGGCAGGATCACCCTGCGACAAGCCTTGCACCGTGAGCAAGGCGCCACCGAGGGGGCTTTGGCCCATCTTCTGGCCCGTCTCACGAGCAGTCCGGGGGGATTTGACAGGGGGAATGGACACCAGGCGCCACGCTCCGCTGGGCCGCGTGCGGCCCCGCTTCGAATCGGCTTCCGTGCGCAGTCGGCCCCATGCCTACATTGGCCGATCGGGGCGGCCGCTGTCCGAGATCTATGTGAGCGACCACGCCGACAGCCGGCGCATCGGCCGTTTCCGCTGGCTGTTCAGCACCTGCCTGGCTGCCGCCGTGGGCGTCCTTGCCATCCTGGTGGCCGTTGCGGGCTCCATGGACCCCGAGGGAACCGAGGGCGGCGCGCTCGCCAGCCTGGGACAGCGCCTGCGCCAGGCGCCGCTGGCGTTGCCGCTGCCAACCTCGCGCTCCGAGGGACTGCGCTGGGCGCTGCCGAAAACCGACAAGATGGTGATCCCGAGCGGCGCGGTTGCGGTGAGGACCCACCATCCCGACCGCATCAAGCAGCACCGGGGCAAACGCGAGTACACGCTCTACAAGTATTATGTACGGCTCGCCGCGCGCCTTGGCCCCGTCTCGAAAAAGCAGGCGCAGTCGGTTCCAGCCTTCGACCCGGTCAGGTTCTATGCCGACCAGGGACCGCTCGGGGGGGGCGATCGGGCAGAGGACCAGCAAGACCCCAATGCGTCGACCAAGGAGCTCAACGGCATCCTCCCCAACGAGGACGGCCAGGAGCTGCATGCGCCGGAGGTCCTTGCCATGGTGATGCGCGCGCAGGCGGCCGAGAAGGACACGGGCGCCGCCGGCGGCGACCTCCTGGCCGGGCGTGCGCAGCGCATCGACGACGAGCTGGCGCCGCAGACGACCGCCTTGCAAAAGACGGTGTTCGAGACGGAGGAGACTGACGGTGCCACCACCCCGGCCGTGCTCTCCGACAGCGACAAGCTCCAGGACAACAGCCTCTACGCCAGCTTCTACTATGCCGCAGCGAAGCAGGGGATATCGCACGATCTCATCATGCAGGTCATGCGCATCCACGCCTACGGCACGGATTTCCGCCAGCGCGTGCGCGCCGGAGACAGCGTGGAGCTGTTCTTCGACATGAAGGGCGAGGACATGAAGGGCGAGGACCGGGGCATCGACGGCGAGCTCGGAGAGCTGCTGGCGACCTTCATCACGGCCGGCAGCGCGACCCACAAGTTCTACCGCTTCCGCGTCCCCGACGGCGCCGTCGACTTCTACGATGCGGACGGCAGCACGGCGCGCAAGTTCCTCATGCGCCGGCCGGTGCGCGGCCAGGACGTGCGCCTCACCTCGAAATTCGGGATGCGCAAGCATCCGATCCTGCCCATCAAGCGCATGCACAACGGCGTGGATTGGGCCTCTGCCGCGGGCACTCCGATCCTGGCCGCGGGCAACGGCGTCGTCGAGTTCGTGGGTCTCAAGGGGGAGACCGGCAACTTCGTGCGGATTCGTCACGCCAACGGGTACAAGACCGGCTATGCGCACATGCAGGGATTCGCGGCCGGCCTGACCACGGGCATGCGCGTGCGCCAGGGCCAGATCATCGGCTACGTCGGCTCGTCCGGGCTGTCCACGGCGCCGCACCTGCACTTCGAGGTGCTGGTCAAGAACCGCTCCGACGATGGCTACACCCATGTCGATCCCACGACCATCCCGGTTCCCAACGATCACCAGCTTACGGGCAAGGACCTCGCCGACTTCAAGCGCGAGCGGGTGCGCATCGACGACCTGATGCGCCGGCCGCCCGTGCGCAGCGCGCATCTGCCCTCGTAGCACATCCGCCACAGCCGCCTCAGGCGCCGCGGGGGCCTGCACGGGCCGGTTTGCGGCGGCCGACAGGGCGCGCTAAACATCGCGCTTCAAAGGGGAAACGCGCATGGCCAACACTGCACCCAAGTCGCTCTACGACAAGATCTTCGACGACCATGTCGTCAACAGGCAGCCCGACGGCACCTGCATTCTCTACATCGACCGGCACCTGGTGCACGAGGTGACGAGCCCGCAGGCCTTCGAGGGACTGAGGCTCGCGCGACGCCAGGTGCGCTCCCCCGCCAGAACGCTCGCGGTCGTGGACCACAACCTGCCGACCTCCGACCGGCGCGCCGGCATCGCCGATCCGGAGAGCCGCCTGCAGGTCGAGACGCTGGCCCGGAACGCCAAGGACTTCGGCATCGAGTACTACGACGAGACCGATGTCAGGCAGGGCATCGTGCACGTGATCGGCCCGGAGCAGGGCTTCACGCTGCCCGGCACCACCATCGTGTGCGGCGACAGCCATACCTCCACCCACGGTGCCTTCGGCGCGCTGGCGATGGGCATCGGCACCAGCGAGGTGGAGCACGTGCTCGCCACCCAGACGCTGACGCAGAGGAAGGCGAGGAATATGCGCGTTACCGTCGACGGCACGCTGCCGGACGGCGTGACGGCCAAGGACATCATTCTCTCCATCATCGGCGAGATCGGCACCGCGGGCGGCACCGGGCATGTCATCGAGTATGCCGGCGAGACCATTCGCGCGCTCTCCATGGAAGGGCGCATGACGGTGTGCAACATGTCGATCGAGGGGGGTGCGCGCGCCGGCATGGTGGCACCGGACGAGACCACGTTCGCCTACCTGAAGGACCGCCCCAAGGCGCCCAGGGGCACCGCCTGGGACCTGGCGCGGCGCTACTGGGAGACGTTGCGCAGCGATGAGGGGGCCGGGTTCGAGCGCGAGGTGAAGCTCGACGCCGCGCGGCTGCCACCGGTGGTCACCTGGGGCACCTCGCCCGAGGACGTGGTGTCGATCGAGGGCCTGGTGCCCGACCCTGAGAAGGTGGCCGACGAGGGCAAGCGCGCCTCCATGCTCCGCGCGCTCGCCTACATGGGGCTTTCCCCCGGCACCAAAATGACCGACATCGCGCTCGACCGCGTGTTCATCGGCTCCTGCACCAACGGGCGCATCGAGGACCTGCGCGAGGCGGCGCGGATCGCCAGGGGCAAGAAGGTAAATCCCAACGTTTATGCGATGATCGTCCCAGGCTCGGGCCTCGTGAAGGAGCAGGCGGAGGCCGAGGGCCTCGACCAAGTCCTGAAAGAGGCGGGCTTCGACTGGCGCGAGGCCGGCTGCTCCATGTGCCTCGGCATGAACCCCGACCAGCTCAAGCCGCGCGAGCGCTGCGCTTCGACCTCCAACCGCAACTTCGAGGGCCGCCAAGGGCGCTTCGGACGCACCCACCTCGTCTCGCCGGCGATGGCGGCCGCGGCGGCGATCGCGGGGCATTTCGTGGACGTGCGCACGTTCGGCTGACGCCCGGTCCGGGCAAGCCCTGGGCGCAGCCTGCAAAACCGCGACAAGGGCGGCCGCGCGCCTGCCGCACCGTTCGGTCGGGCGGCCCGCTCCGAACATCTTGCATATGCCCACCATGTCTGCATTGCATACGCCTCGGAAAAACCTCGAAATTTGACCGCTGGCTGCGGCCCCGCTCCGGGGGCACCTAAGGACTTGGGCAAGGCGCGAGGCCACTGGGTGGCCTCCGCAGGCGCCCTGGCGAGGCCTTGTGGGGGCGTGCGCCGCTGCATAGGAACGTCGCCCGCCTGGAGGCGGCAACGTTGCAGCGCGATCCCGCTCGATCAATGCATCTTTGCAAAGCGCAGCGGCCTCAAAGCGGCTTGGCAGCCCACTCCCCGGCGTGGCGGCCGATGGCCGCCCCGAGGCGGGCCAGCCGCTCGCGCTCGACGTAGGCGACCAGCTCCCGCTTGAGCTGCGCCAGCAGGCCGGGGCCCTCGTAGACGAGGCCGGTGTAGAGCTGCAGCAGGCTGGCGCCGGCCTCGAGCTTGGCAATGGCCGCGGCGCCGGAATCGATGCCGCCGATGCCGATGAGCGGGATGCGCCCGCCGGTCGCGATATGGACGCGCGCCAGCAGCACGGTCGAGCGGTGCAGCAAGGGGCGCCCCGACAGCCCCCCGGCCTCCTTGGCCAGCTCCAGCTCGGTGAGGCCATCGCGGGCCAGCGTCGTGTTGGACACCGCGATGCCGTCGGCGCCACGCGCTGCCAGAACCTGGACGATCGGCTCCAGGTCCTGCTCGGCGATGTCGGGCGCAAGCTTCACGACCACCGGCCGCCTGGGCTTGCCCGCCGCCGTCAAGGCCGCCCGCGCATCCATCACCCGGGCAAGCAGATCGTCGAGAGCCGCCGGCGCCTGCAGATCGCGCAGACCGGGCGTGTTGGGCGATGAGACGTTGACGGTGAAGTAGCTCGCCACGTCCCAGAAGGCGCGCACGCCGGCAACGTAGTCCGCCACCCGGTCCACAGCATCGCGGTTGGCGCCGACATTGACTCCGACGATCCCGACGCCCCCCGATTGCACCCTCCGCTGCAGCCTGGCAAGGGCGGCCGCATGCCCGGCGTTGTTGAAGCCGAGCCGGTTGATCAGTGCACGATCGCGAGCCAGGCGGAACACGCGCGGGCGCGGGTTGCCCGGCTGCGTGCGCGGCGTCACGGTGCCCACCTCCGTATGGCCGAAGCCCATGCGGAGCAGACTGTCGGGCACCCGGGCGTCCTTGTCGAAGCCGGCGGCAACCCCCAACGGGTTGGGAAAATCGAGGCCCCACACGGTCAGGCCAAGGCGGGCATCGTCCGGCGCCTGCTGCCGCGGGTAGAGGCCGGCCTCCAGCGCTGCCAGGGTGAGCGCATGGGCCCGCTCGGGCTCGAGCGCGAACAGCAGCGGGCGCGCAAGGTGGTAGAGGGCAGCCATCGCCGGTTTGCAACCATTCTTCCCGCGCAATCAATATCATGAGGGGCGAATGAGACAGAGCACAAGGTGTTGTACCCAGGCTCCCCCGTCGATGGTTGCATGTCACAGAGCATTCATGCTCTCAATGGCCCCGGGCGTGCCCGGGGGCGCCAATCCGTGTTTTCGCATTGAGAAACAAAGAGCGTCCGCACATGCCATCGCCGTTCATGGCCCAGGCCATGTCGCTCGCGCAGCTGTTTGCCGACCCCAGCTTCATTCAGGTTCCTGCCTATCAGCGCTCGTTTGCCTGGACGCCCGACGAGGCCGGCCAGCTCCTGGAGGACGTCTCCGAGGCCATGGAGGCGGAGGGCTGGTCCGATCAGGGCGGCGACTATTTCCTCGGGCCGATGCTGTTCATCGAGTCCGACCCTCCGGCGGGACGATTGGCCGCCTGGAAGGCGGCACGCACCGGCCGCGTCCACGAGGTGGTGGACGGCCTGCAGCGCCTCACCACGCTGACCATCCTGTTCTGTGTTCTGCGCGATCTCGATGAGGACAGCGGCGAGCCCGCCAACGAGCGGCTGCTGGCAGCGATCGGCGGCGGCAGGAGGAGGAGCGGGAACCCGCAACCGCCTCACCTTGCGCGAGCCCGACGAGGCATTCTTCCGCGCCCACGTGCGCAGCCGTGGCGCCACCCGGATCGACCCCGCCGGTCGCAGCCCGTCGCCGGCGGCGCAGCGCGTCCGGGAGGTGCGCAATCACCTGCGCGAGACGCTCGTCGAGTACGAGCCCGCGCAGCGGCGCCAGCTCGCCGACTTCGTGCTCGACAAGTGCCACATCGTCCTGGTGGCGGCGACCGGCATCGATCGGGCCCACCGCATGTTCACGGTGCTGAACGCGACCGGGCGGCCGCTCGCCCGCAACGACATCTTGAAAGCCACCCTGCTCGGCACCGTCCCGGCTGCCATGCTGCGCGAGGCGACGGCCGCATGGGACGAGGCCCAGGCCCGGCTGCGGGAGGACTTCGACAGCCTGTTCAGCCACATCCGGACCATCTACCGCCGCAATTCCGGCCACATCATCTCGGGCATCAAGAGCATCGCCGAGGAGCACGGCGGCGCCGAGGTCTTCATCGCGCGCTCGCTGCGCCCCGCAGCGGCGGTTCTCGACGACATCCGCGCCGCCAGGCACGCGGGCTCGGCGCATTCGGATGCCATCGCCGCCTCGCTCCAGTACCTCGGCTGGCTCAAGGGCAGCGACTGGGTTCCTCCGGCCATGCTGTGGTGGCTGCAGCGCGGCGGCGAACCCGCGGAGCTGGCGTGGTTCCTGGCGGCGCTCGACCGTCTCGCCTACGGCCTGCGCATTCTGGGCATCGGCACGAAGCGGCGCGTGGGGCGCCTCGCCAGCGTGGTCCAGGCCATCCACCAGGGTCAGGACCTCAAAGGCCCGGCGAGCGTCCTGCGTCTCACGCGGGAGGAGCAGAGCGCCATCCACTACAATCTGCGCGACTTGCACGCCCGCAGCGCGCCGATGGCCAAGCTCGTGCTGCTGCGGCTCAACGACCAGATCGCCGGCAGGCGCCAGAGCCAGGGGCTCGAGGACCTCACCGTGGAGCACCTGCTGCCGCGCAAGCCCGGCGCCAACAGCCGCTGGCGCGAGTGGTTCCCGGACCCGGCGGAGCGCGGCCGCTGCACCGAGTCGCTCGGCAACCTCGTGTTGATGACCAAGGCGCAGAACGACAAGGCCGGCAACCTCGACCTCGCGCGCAAGCAGGACGTCCTGTTCAAGACGGCCGGCGCACCGATGCTGCCGATCAACGACTGGGTGCGCGGGCAGCCGGAGTGGCTCGCCGCCCAGATCAAGGAGCGCGAGGCCGACCTTCTGCAGCGCCTCGACCGGCTCTGGCAGATCGGCCCGCCACACCGCCGCGCCGAAGCGGCGTAGAGGCTATCTGGGACCTCGTCGAACGAGTTCGAGCCCCACCGCACGAGGTCCCGGCTCGGAGCGCCGCTCGCCTTCTGCTCGCATCGCTCCGTCCGGGATGACGGGTAATGGCTACACTTTGGGAAGGGCGGTGCCGATCATGCAGTCGCGGGTGACGATGGAGGCGAGCTTCTCCTCGCTCCAGCCCCGGGTGGCCTTGGGGCGCATCGGCAGCACCACGTAGCGCAGGTCGGCGGTGGAATCGTGCACCCGCACGGTCACCTCGGCGGGGATCTCGACGCCGAACTCGGCGAGCACGCCGCGCGGGTCGACGACGGTGCGCGAGCGGTAGGCGAGGCTCTTGTACCAGGCCGGCGGGACGCCGAGCAGCATCTTGGGATAGCAGGAGCACAGCGTGCAGACGATGATGTTGTGAACCTCCGGCGTGTTCTCCACCACGCGGAACTCGGCCAGCGTGCCGATGTCGATGCCCAGCTCGGCGAGCGCCGCGCGCGTATCGGCGATGAGCCGCTTCTTGAAGGCGCGGTCGGTCCAGGCGCGCGCCACCACCTTGCCGCCCAGCGCCGGCGTGCGGCTGTCCATGACGTCGACCTGGGCCGCGATCTCCTCCGGCGTCAGCACGCCCTTCTCGATCAGGAGCGAGCGCACCGCCTCCTCCAGCACCTCGTGGGCGCTCATCGGCCCGGCGTCGTGGTCCTTCTGGAACGGGGGGTGCGGGTGGCCGTGGCCGTGGTCGTCGTGCATTGGGTTCGCTCTCTCCCTGATGAAAGAATGGCGAGTGGGAGTAGGGAGTGGGGAGTGGGCAGCTACAAACTGCGCTGGGCTACTCCCCACTCCCTACTCCCCTGTTTGGCTCGAGCCAGTGCTCGTAGATATCCACCTCCAGCTCGTCGCCGGCGGGCCCCGGGTAGCGCTTCCACAGCTCGCTCTGCTTGAAGCGCACCTTGTAGAGCGGCAGCACCGGCAGGCCGGGCTTGTGATAGGCGAGCGCCTCGGGATTGCGGAAGGCGCCGTGGATTGTCGCCACCACGCCGCGCTTGCCGCGCAGATACCAGGGCGTGCGGCAGTGGCCCAGGACGGCGCGGTCGGCGACACGCACGGCATCCCCCGGGGCGAACCGGCTCGAGTGTGGCGCATCATGCATCGGGGGCTCCATCGAGCGAATAGCTAATAGCGAAACGAAACGACCGACGCCATCTCTTCTACGCGCTACGCGCTACGCGCTACTCGCTCACTCGCTATCGTCGCTCTCTTCTCACCACGGAATCTTCTCCTTCGACGCCTTGCGGCCGGCCTTCGTGACCCGCGCCCGCACCTCCGCCATGCGCGCGTCGATCTCCTTGCGCGTCAGCACCTCCTGCTCGACCAGCAGGTTGCGGATCGACTGGATCCATTTCTCGTAGTAGGTGGTGCGGTCGTAGGCCTGCTGGCCGTAGCTCTCGATCATGCGGCGGTGCGAATCGACGGAGAGCACGCGGCGCTTGTTGTCGCGGAGCAGGATCAGCATGGCGTCGGTGCGCTTCTCCCAGAGCGCGAGGTCGTGCTCCGCGCGGTCGATGGGCCCGAGGGCGAGGCCACCAACGTCGTGCACCGCGCGCCCGCCCGCGCCCTTGCGCCGCACCGTCTTCCGCTTCGGCTCGCTCATCTGCTGGGACCTCGGCAGCGGGGTCAGCCCCCTCGCACTCGAGCTGGCGTTTCACTTCACCCTCGGAGGCGAGGGGTCTGACGCCGTTTCCCCGACATGATGCCTTCCCCCGCCGTCGAACGCCAGTCTCGCGAGCGGGCGCCGCTCTCCTGCGCGTGCGACAGACCGGCTGCGCGCACGCGGCATCACGCCGGGGCATGACTTGGCGGGCACGGTGCCCTAAGCTGCCCGCAACCAGAGGGAGCTTCCGGGAAGGCCTCCAAGAGCCATGGGAGCGGCGCATGCGTCAGCAGCGCCGGGAAGAGGGCGTGCCGTTGCCCGACGACACCTGGGCCTCCATCGCCGCCGCCGCCCGCGCGGTCGGCCTCGACGTGCGGCGCATCCAGACGGCCGGCGCCGCGTGAAATTTCCGCCCCCCGCGGGGAGAGGGAGAGCGAAGGAGACCGTGATGATCGATGCCGCGCTGCTCGAGCAGCTCAAGATTTACGACACCCCCACCATCTGCAATGCCCTGGAGATCCTCGACCCGGCGCGCCGGCTCACCGGCTTCACGGTCAGGCCGCTGGTGTGCCCCTTCCCCGACCTGCCGCCGATGGTGGGCTACGCCAAGACCGCCACCAGCCGCTCCACCCACGCGCACGAGCTCGACCCCGCCAAGGCGCGCGAGCAGCGCATCGCCTACTACGAATACATCGCCTCCGAGCCCCAGCCCGGCATCGTGGTGATCCAGGACCTCGACGGCATCGACATCGGCTTCGGCGCCTTCTGGGGCGAGGTGATGAGCGCCGTGCACAAGGGGCTGGGCTCCCTCGGCGTCGTCACCGACGGCTCGATCCGCGACATCGACCAGTGGGCGCCGGGCTTCCAGGCGCTGGCGGGCTCCATCGTGCCGAGCCACGCGCATGTGCACCTGGACAACTTCGGCAAGGAGGTGCGGGTGGCGGGCATGCTGGTGCGCTCGGGCGACATCGTCCACGCCGACCGGCACGGCGCCGTGACCATCCCCGCCGGCCTGGCCGGGAAGATCCCCGCCGCTTGCGACCTGCTGACCCGCAAGGAGGCCGTGATCCTGGAGATGGCGCGCGCGCCGGGCTTCAACATGGCCAAGCTGCGCGAGGCGCTGCAGAAGCAGGACGAGATCCACTGAGGGAGGATGAGATGGTGAGTGGTGAGATGGTCAGATTAGGGTCGGCGCGCGCGGCACCGCCGGGTCTCCACCTTCGAGAATGAAAACCGCAACTCCCCGCTCGCTCCGTCGCCAAACTCACCACTCACCATCTCACCACCATATCTCACCACCATGCGCCACAAGGTAATCTGCATCAATCCGCTTCATCCCGAGGGTATGAAGATCCTCACCGCACGCGATGATCTGGAGATCATCGTGCCCGAGTCCCCCGATCCCGCCACGTGGGCCAACTTTCTTCCCGGCGCCGAGGCGATCGTCGTGCGTCAGTCCAGAATCCCGCGCACCATGATGGAGCACGCCCCCGACCTCAAGATCATCTCCCGCCACGGCGTCGGCGTCGACAAGATCGACATCGATGCGGCGACCGAGCGCGGCGTCGTCGTGGCCACCGTCGGCCTCGCCAATGCCCCCTCGGTGGTGGAGCACACGCTGGCCTTGATGCTTTCCCTCGCCAAGCGGCTCCCCGAGTTCGACAGCGCCGTGCGCGGCGGCGACTACGACATCCGCATGAAGCTCGACGCCCAGGACATCGCCGGCCGCAGCGTCCTCATCATCGGGCTCGGGCGCATCGGCAGCCGCCTGGCGAAGGCGCTGGGCGCGCTCGGCATGACGTGCCTCGGGGTGGACCCGGCCTACACGCCGGCCCAGATCGAGGCCATGGGCTGCGAGCCTGTCGCCGACTTCCGCACGGCCCTGCCGCGCGCGGACTTCGTCACGGTGCACTGCCCGCTGCAGGCCGACACGCGCAACCTGATCGGCGCGCCCGAGCTGGCCCTGATGAAGCCCACCGCCTACCTCGTCAACTGCGCGCGCGGCGGCATCGTCGACGAGGCGGCCCTGCTGGAAGCACTGAACACCCGCCGCATCATGGGCGCCGGCCTCGACGTGCAGGTCTCCGAGCCGCCCAGGCCCGACGATCCGCTGCTCGCCTGCGACCGGCTGATCCTCACGCCGCATTCGGCGGCGACCACGGCCGAGGGCATGGTGCGCATGGCCACCACGGTGGCACAGAACGTGCTCGACCACTTCGACGGCCGGCTGCCGGTGAGCCACGTCTTCAACCAGGAGGTGCTGAAAAGGCGCTGACGTCGTAGAGTGGGGCACGGCAGGGAGAACGGCAACGCATATGGAGGGTGACTGCAATGCGGCTGACGAGACCCCACCGCATTTGGCTTGCCACCGTCGTCTCCGGCGCCTCCGTCTGGCTGGTGCTCACGCCGCATGCCGTGGCGCAGCATCGGCATGCGCAGGCCGCCCCACCCTCGGCGCGCCAGCCTGAGCCTTCGGTGCTGGCCGCGCTGCGCAAGAGCTTCGAGGAGCTGCTCGCCCGCACGCACAACGGCGGCTGGCGCCGCTGGCCGAACGCGACGCGCAGGGCCAAGATGTTCGACGAGTTCCTGACCTGGCCGCGCAATCCGTTCCGTATCGAGATCCCCGTGACGCGGACGTGGACCAGCGGCGAAGGCGAGCCCCTCGGCACGCTCACGATCGCAAACAGCGAGATCATGGTCGCTGGCCGCAGGGAGGTGGGCCTCCTCATCAGGCCGAACCTGCGCGGCCTGGCGCCGGGCCTCTACGCCTTCCATGTCCACGAGAACCCCGCGTGCGGGCCCGCCATCAAGGACGGCCACATGGTTCCGGGCCTGGCCGCCGGCAGCCGCCTGTGGCTGTCGGGAGCCGGCCCCAAGAGCGGAACGACCTTCTCGAGCCACCTGGGGGATCTGCCGGATCTCGAGGTCGACGCCGACGGGGTGGCCAGGAAGGAGATCGTGGCGGCACGCCTGACGCTTGCCGACGTGCTCAACCGCGCGCTCGTCATCCACGCGAGCCAGGATGACAACTCGTCGCGATTGGCTTGTGCGCCTTTGAAATAGCCCCTTCGGGGCATTATCGGGCCGGTGCCGTTCAGGAGCCCCGGCCTTGCAAGGAGAGACTGCATGCGAGCGAACGCGCTGAAGAAAAAGATCGCCGACGGGGTGCGCTGCGTCGGCGGGTGGGCCGCCATCCCCAGCGCTTTCGCAACGGAGATCTATGCCGCCCAGGGCTGGGACTACGTCACCCTCGACATGCAGCACGGCTCGCTCGACCTGAACGACGTGGTGCCGATGCTGCAGGCCATCAGCGCGGGCAGCGACGCGACGCCGATGGTGCGCGTGCCCTGGAACGACCCGGCCTACATCATGCGGGTGCTGGACGCCGGCGCCTACGGCATCATCTGCCCCATGATCAACACCAGGGCGGAGGCGGAGGCCCTGGTGCGGGCGGGCCGCTATCCGCCGCTGGGCGAGCGCAGCTTCGGACCGTTCCGCGCGGCGCAATACGGCGGCGCCGACTACTGGCAGCATGCCAACGAGGAGGTGCTGCTGCTCGCGATGATCGAGACGCGCCAGGCGGTGGCGAACCTGCCCGAGATCCTCTCCGTGCCGGGCCTGAACGGGGTCTACATCGGCCCCTCCGACCTGTCGCTCAGCATGGGCAAGACGCCGACGCTCGACCCAAGCGACGAGGGCGTGCTCGAGGCCATGGGCGTCATCCTGAAGGAGACGCGCGCGCGCGGCCTGATCGCCGGGGTGCACACCGACGGAGCGAAAACCGCAGCCAAGCGCTTCGCCGAGGGCTTCCAGATCTGCACCCTCCTCAACGACGTGCGCCTGCTGGCGGCGGCAGCCGCCAACCTGGTGCGCGAGGCGCGCGGCGAGGCCGCGGCGACAGCTGCGAGGACGTATTGAGCTCAGGTGTCAGGTTTCAGGGATCAGGTTGCAGGGGACATGCGCCGATCGGGCGACCTCAATCCCTGAAACCTGGCACCTGATACCTGAAACCTCGGGAAACCGTGAGGCGACCAATGACGCTCGAGCTGCGCCACGTCTGCGCCATCGAGGCTCTCGTGGGACCGCTGCGCGACCTGGGACCCACCCCGCACGGTCGCCGGCGCATCGTCCCTATTGTGGGTGGCACGGTGAAGGGCCCGCGGCTCGCGGGAGAGATCGTGCCCGGCGGCGCGGATTGGCAGTACGTGCGCAGCGACGGCGTGGCCGAGCTGGTGGCGCGCTACTCGATCCGCACGCACGACGGCGTCGAGATCGCCGTCACCAACAGCGGCCTGCGCCGGGCGTCGCCGGACGTCATGGCGCGCCTGACGCGCGGCGAGAGCGTCGACCCGGCCCTCGTCTATTGCCGCGCCGTCCCGGTGTTCGAGGCGCCCGCCGGCCCCTACGCATGGCTCAACGCCAGCGTCTTCGTCTGCAGCGCCGCGCGCCTTCCGGACAAGGTGCAGATCGAGGTGTTCGAGGTCGCGTAGATGAATGACGTGAAGTCGTGAAATCGCTAAGTCGTGAAATCGACTTCACGACTTCACGATCTCACGATTGCCGGGGGATCGAGCCCAACATCATTGCAACGCGCTGGGCATCCACGACGGGTTCAGGTTGGAGATGATCCAGGCGCCGCCGAAGGCGATGAGCCCGGCAAAGACGATCTGCGGCAGCATGGCGATGAGCGCTGAGATGAACCCGACGATGGCACCGAGCATCGACTGCACGGCTTTCAGCAGGTCTTTTGCGACCTTGTAGAGGAAGTAGGCCATCGCGGCGATGACGAGCACGTAGAGAATCTGCTTCCACAGCGGCAGATTGTTGAAGTTCATCTGGAACATCCTGACGATCTGGCCGAAGGACCAGTTCCAGATGAATTGCAGGACCTGCCAGATGACGCCTGCGAGCTGCTGGGCGATCTGAGAGACTTGATTGAGGACTTGCTGCATGGCGAACTCCCTTGAAGGGCAATGACTTCGGTTTCCACGCACCGAGAAGGCGCCGATAGAGCATGGCTCGTTCGTTCGCGGCTCCCAACCATTAGCCCATTGCCGGGCTATTCCCAACACAGACGGAAGCGGAGCCGTACGGTTCCGGCCGATGTTCGTGAGATGGTGAGTGGTGAGTGGTGAGATGGTGAGATTGGGGAAGCACAAGTGGTTATGGGGAGGGGTCCACAACTTCTGCTGGCAGCCGGGCACGTGGCATGCTCCGTCCAAAAAATCTCACCATCTCACCACTCACCACCTCCTCCCTTCTGCTCGACCCGACCGGCGAGATCCGCTACCAACCCGTCATGACCACACCGAAATCGCCACGCTTCGACACCCTGTCCCTGCATGCCGGGCAGCGGCCGGATCCTGCAACCGGCGCGCGTGCCGTGCCGATCTACCAGACCACCTCCTACGTGTTCGACGACACCGAGCATGCTGCCGCGCTCTTCAACCTGGAGCGCGCCGGCCACATCTACTCGCGCATCTCCAATCCCACGGTGGCGGTGCTGGAGGAGCGCATCTCGGCGCTGGAGGGCGGGGTCGGCGCGGTGGCCACCGCCAGCGGCCAGGCGGCGCTGCATCTCGCCATCGCCACCCTGATGGGGGCGGGCGGGCACATCGTGGCGTCGGCCCGCATCTACGGCGGCTCGCACAACATGTTCACCCACACGCTGCCGCGCTTCGGGATCACCACCTCGCTGGCCGACCCGCGCAAGCCCGAGAGCTTCGAAGAGGCCATCACCGACAAGACGCGGCTCGTCTTCGCCGAGACGCTCGGCAACCCCGGCCTCGAGGTGCTCGACATCCGCGCCGTGGCCGACATCGCCCATCGGCACGGCCTGCCCCTGATGCTCAACTCCACCTTCACCACGCCCTACCTGTGCCGGCCGTTCGAGTGGGGCGCCGACATCGTCATGCACTCGGCCACCAAGTTCCTCGGCGGCCACGGCATCGCCATCGGCGGCATCGTCGTCGACAGCGGCCGCTTCGACTGGGCGGCGTCGGGCAAGTTCCCCACCATGACCGAGCCCTACGCCGGCTACCACGGCATCGCCTTCGCCGAGGAGTTCGGGCCGGCGGCGTTCACCATGCGGGCGCGGGCGGAGGGCCTGCGCGACTTCGGCGCCTGCATGAGCCCGGCCAACGCGTTCTACCTCGTCCAGGGCATCGAGACCCTGCCGGTGCGCATGGCGCGCCATGTCGCCAATGCTCTTGCCGTGGCGCAGTTCCTGGAGCAGCACCCCGCCGTCGCCTGGGTGTCGCATCCGGGGCTGGAGAGCCATGCCGATCATGCCCTCGCGAAGCGACAGATGCCGAAGGGCGCCGGGGCGATCATGAGCTTCGGCATCAAGGGCGGCCGGGTGGCCGGCGCCAGGCTGATCGAGCGCCTGCGGCTGTTCTCGCACCTCGCCAACGTCGGCGACGCCAAGAGCCTCGTGATCCACCCGGCGAGCACCACGCACCAGCAGATGAGCGCGGAGGATCTCGCTCAAGGCCGGCGTCGGCGAGGAGCTGGTGCGCCTCTCCATCGGGCTCGAGGACGTTGCGGACCTGACCGACGATCTCTCCCAGGCGCTCGCCGCCTCGCAAAAGGGGTGAGATGGTGAGTGGTGAGATGGTGAGTGGGGCGCCGAGCCTGGACGCCGGGTGGGAGCTGGACGCAACCCCGAGGTCGCTCGCGTGCATCCCCCACCCGTGTCACATCCACCAGCGGAAACTCACCATCTCACCATCTCACCACTCACCTTGCGGGCTGAACCGATGGAGCTGAAAGTCGACGGTCGCAGGGTGTACGCCGCAACGGGTGGGCGGCCGCTCGACCAGGCACAGCCTGCCGTGCTGTTCGTGCACGGGGCCGGCATGGACCACACCGTCTGGCAGCTGCAGGCGCGCTGGTTTGCCTGGCACGGCTATGCCGTTTTGGCCGTCGACCTGCCGGGGCACGGACGCTCGGAGAGGCCTCTCATCGGCAGCGTGCCGGAGCTGGCGCAGTGGCTCGGCCGGGTGATGGATGCGGGCGGCATCCAGCGGGCAGCACTCGTCGGCCACTCCCTGGGCGGAGCGATCGCACTGGAGGCGGCGGCGGCATTGCCGCAGCGCGTGACGCGCATCGCCCTCCTCGGCACAGCCGCGGCGATCCCGGTCAATGCGGACCTGCTCGCGGCTGCGCGCGAGGCGCCCGAGCGCGCCTACCTGATGATGACGGCGTGGTCGCACGGCTTCGCGGCCAGGATGGGCGGCAATCCCGTGCCCGGTCTGTGGATGACGGGCGGCACGCTGGCCCTGTTCGCCCGCAATGCGCCAGATGTCCTTTTCACTGATCTATCGGCCTGCGCGGCGTGGACGACGGGGCCCGACGCCGCCGGGCGCGTGCGCTGTCCGGCGCTCGTCGTCCTCGCCGCCAACGACATCATGACGCCGCCCAGGAACGGCGCCGAGCTGGCCCGCGTCATCGCCGACAACCAAGCCGTCACCGTCGCCGACTGCGGCCACATGCTGCTGGCCGAGCAGCCGGATGCCACGCTCGATGCGCTGATCGGGTTCTTTGCGGCGGCGGAGGCGGCAGCCTGAGCATCGGCTTGCCCGTCACTGGCGCCTGCGGTGCGCCTGCGTCTTGGGCCGCGCCTCCTTGCAGGCGGGGTCGGGACCGTTGCCGTGCGGAGCGTTGCGCAGCACCTGCTTGGCGAGCTTGTCGTAGGTCGCACGCTCGCTCGACGGGTAGACCATCTGCCAGCCGTGCATCGCCTTGCGGTCGCAGGAGAAGGTGACACGCTCGAAGAACGCATTCTGCCCGCGCGTTCCCGCCAGCGCAAACCAGTGGGCGCGCTGCGGCATGGAATCGAACGAGGCACCGGCATAGGGCTTCTTCAGGAGCGAGCGGCGGAAGGCGCGCAGCGTCATGCCGCGGGGCGCCTTGTCGGCGAGGATGCGCAGCACCGCGCGGCCGTCGCGCGACACGAAGGTCTGGACCGTCCTGGTGCTCTGCCCGCCGTCGAGCACGAACACGCCGGCGGGATAGCGCAGCGCGAAACCGAAGCTCGAGTCGCGGTAGGTCGTCCAGCTCTGCCCGTTGTCGCCTTTCGACGGCTCGGGCGAGGCTTCCTTTGCCGGGCCGGGCCAGAACGCGATCTTGGGCGGGGGCGCCGCAGCCTCCTGATGCCAGCGCACCGCAAACGAGACCGCCGTCATGGTCAGCGCGAAGGTCGCAACCGCGTTTGCCCCGAGGATCGCGTAGCGCCGCCCGGCAGCGAGCCGTTGCCGTGCGAGATCGCGATCGTATGCCGCCCGGGTCTCGGCATTGCCCAGTGTCTCGTAGGCGCGGTTGACCTCCCGCAGGCGCAGCGCCAACGTCGCGTCGACGACGTTGACGTCGGGATGCAGCCGACGCGCCAGTGCACGGTAGGCAGCCTTGACCTGCTCCTCGCTCGCGTCCCGGCGCAGGGCCAATACGCCGTACAAATCGCCCATTGAAGCCTCCGCATGAAGCCGCTGACGACCGCTGCGTCAGAAAAAGCGCGGGCCCGGCCGGCAGCCGCAGCTGCACGAGGCCGGGGGCGGAGCCCGCACCACCGCCCGAGAGCGCACGATGTGTCAGAAGCTGATGGCCGCAGCGTGGAGCACCGTCCAACCATGTGGATAACTCCGCCGGCTGAGGGCACACCTGCAATGCACGCACGTCTCGGCTGCGTCGTCGGTGTGAAAAAATCGGCCCTGCCCGCGCGCCGGCGCCGCAATGACGCAACCGTTACAGGTCATCCTGCATATTCTCGGCCTGATGCCATCCGCCCGTCGTCCGAGGTGTTGCGCCGGACAGACGGAAGTCTTGCAAATGGCAGCGGGTCGACTGTGAGCAAATTACCGGAGGCGACGAGGCGCTGATCGCGCTTCTGACGGCGCCGGAGACCACGCCGTCGTTCGAGGCGGCGGGCATGGAGCGCGTCAAGCAGAGGGCATCGGGGGAGAGGGCAGTAGGGCCGACCCAGCGAGCCCACTCCCTACTGCCTTGCTGCCTTGCTGCCTTGCTGCCTTGCTGCCTTGCTGCCTTGCTGCCTTGTTGCCTTGCTGCCTTACTGCCTTACTGCCTTACTGCCACGAGGAGGAGCAAATGCTCACCACCAGAAGGCTCGTCCGCGTGCAGTGGGGCGACTGCGACCCCGCCGGCATCGTTTTCTACCCGCGCTATTTCGAGTGGCTCGACGCCTCGACCATCCTCCTGTTCGAGAAGGCGACCGGCATGACCAAGATCAGGATGCTGGAGAGGTACGGCGGCGCCGGCCTGGCGCTCCTGGAGGTGCGCGCCGTCTTCAAGGTCGCGTCGCACTACGGCGAGGACCTCGAGATCGAGACTGAGGTCACCGAGTTCCGCCGCTCGAGCTTCTTCGTTCACCACAAGGTAACCAAGGACGGTGGCGCCACGCTGGCGCTCGAAGGCTTCGAGACCCGGCTGTGGACCGTGCGCGACCCCAACGACGCCAGCCGCCTCAAGTCGGGGCCCATGCCGCCCGAGGTGGTGGCAGGCTTCACCCGCGGCTGACTGCGACCTGCAACGAGCGCCGCTCGACGGGGAGGCCACAGGCTCTCCCCGGCATCGGCTCCACAGTGGCGTTTCCCGGCCCAGGGAAGGCCGTACGCCGCGATCGCGGCGCTCCCGGTACCTGAACAGCTCCCCGCGCGTCCCGAAGAAACTGGGCCTCCCAGGGCGGGCTGACATGTTGCAGTTGCCATCGCCGGGGGGATCCCTGCATTGCCTGCTCAACGCTTCCCGCTCGCGCTGCAATGGTGCCCCGTAGCCAGTGCGGTGGCCCCGATCTAGAGTTGCTGCCAAAACGAGCCCGCGAGGAGGATGCCCATGCCGGACACCACCGCCCCCTACCGCGCCGACGAGGTCGGCAGTCTGCTGCGCCCGCCTGCGCTCAAGGAGGCCCGCGCCAGGCGCGAGAAGGGCGAGATCACGCCGGCGCAACTGCAGGCGGTGGAGGACGAGGAGATCAGGAGGATCGCCAGGAAGCAGGAGGAGGTGGGGCTGAAGCTCGCCACCGACGGCGAGCTCCGCCGCTCCTGGTGGCACTTCGACTTCGTCGACGGCTTGCAGGGCGCCGAGATCTACAAGGCCGAGCAGGGCATCCAGTTCAAGGGCACGGTCACCACGGCCAAAGCGCTGCGCGTCACGGGCAAGCTCGACTTCCCGGCCGACCACCCCTTCCTGGAGCACTTCAAGTTCCTCAAGGCCAACACCAAGGTCACGCCGAAGATGACGATCCCGTCGCCGTCGGTGATCCACTTCCTCAACGGGCGCAAGGCCATCAGCGCCGAGGCCTACCCGGAGCTGGGGGCCTTCTTCGACGACCTCGGCACGCTCTACGGCAAGGCCATCCGCGCCTTCTACGACGCCGGCTGCCGCTATCTGCAGCTCGACGACACGGTGTGGGCCTACCTGTGCTCCAAGGAGCAGCTGGAGAAGGCCAAGGCGCGCGGCGAGGACGTGGCGAAGCTGCCCGCCCTCTACGCCAGGACCATCAACGCCGCCTTGCGGTCGAAGCCCGCCGACATGGTCATGACCACCCACGTCTGCCGCGGCAACTTCCGCTCCTCCTGGATCGCGGAGGGCGGCTACGAGCCGGTGGCCGAGCAGCTTCTGGGCGGCATCGACTACGACGGCTACTTCATGGAGTGGGACACCGAGCGCGCCGGCGGCCTGGAGCCGCTGCGCTTCCTGCCCAAGGGCAAGAAGCGCGTGGTGGTGGGCCTCGTCACCTCCAAGAGCGGCACACTGGAGAAGAAGGACGACATCAAGCGCCGCCTCGACGAGGCGGCCAGGTACGCGCCGCTGGAGCAGCTCTGCCTCTCGCCGCAGTGCGGCTTCGCCTCCACCGAGGAGGGCAACATCCTCACCGAGGAGGAGCAGTGGGCCAAGCTGCGGCTGGTGGTAGATGTGGCGCGGGAGGTGTGGGGGTAGGCTGCCTCGCGTGGGGGACGGAGCGTGTCGCACCCTCATCCCGGCGAAGGTGTGGGCGCTACCCATCCTGCCCCGCGGGCAGCTCTGCTCCGTTCGCATTGCATTTCATGCGGACGAATGAACGACGAGCGCCCCGACTACTCCTGTTGCCAACTCCCTTCATCGCATAGCCTTCAGCAGACAACTCCGACACAGCCGTCATGACTACGTGCGTGGGTTGCCGCGCCCAGAAGGCGTATTCGGCCGCCTTCATCTCATCGAGATCGCGATACCGCGTAATGGTCCATGTTGCCCGCCGCCGTTCAGCGCGGGCGCGGAATGCGGCGCTCGATGTATCGATGGAGGCGCGAGTCGACTTGGTCATTCGATAAGCAATACCACACTGGGCCCCGCTTCTCAGCGCGTAAACCGCCGAGGCACTGGCGTTGCGAGCAGCGCCTCCGCATAGGGGCCGCGCCGGCCCTGCCGTCCGCGGCGACGGTCCCGGCCTAGGCCGCATCGGCGACCACCCGCCATTCATTGCCAAGCCCGCGCCCTCCCATTCGATTGGAACCTCCCGCCGCGGACGAGATTGCTGTAGTACTTCTGCGTTGCCCGCAGCATCTCGCCGGGTCCACCACCGCAACGCGCCCATGACCAACAAGCTCCTCGACGACTGCTTCGCCCACGACGGGCAGCGTCTGCGCCATGCCGAGGCGCTGACGATCCTGAAGCAGCGGGTCGCGCCGGTGGTAGGCAGGGAGACGGTGCCGCTGGCCGAGGCCGCGGGGCGCATCCTGGCCGAGGCGGCGGTCGCGCCGCGGCCGGTGCCGGCGCACACCAACGCCGCCGTCGACGGCTACTCGTTGGCCGCGACCGACTACGACGCCGCCACCGGCGTGGAGCTGAGGGTGGAGGGGCGGGCCGCCGCGGGCCGCCTGCTCGCCAGCGCGCCATCGCCGCGAACTGCGGCGCGCATCTTCACGGGTGCGGCGATGCCGGCCGGACACGACACCGTGGTCATGCAGGAGGATGTCGAGGCCAGGACGGTCGCCGGCCAGATCGTCGTTTCGATCCCGCCCGGCCTGAAGCGCGGGGCCAATGTCAGACGCGCGGGCGAGGACGTGCAGGCCGGTGACACCCTGCTGCGCACCGGCGCGGTGCTGCGTCCGCAGGAGCTCGCCCAGCTGGCCTCGATCGGCATGGCCGAGGTGCTCTGCTTCGCCCGTCTCAGGGTGGCAATCGTCTCGACCGGCGACGAGGTGGTGCGCCCCGGCACTCCTTTCTCGGAGGGCCTGGTCTACGACGCCAACGCGCCGATGCTGACGGCGCTCATCGCCAGCGCCGGCGCCCTGCCGACCGATCTCGGCGTGCTGCCCGACGATCCCGGCGCGATTGCACAGCGGCTGGCCGAGGCGGCGCGGGGCTTCGACGCCGTCATCCTGTCGGGCGGCGCCAGCCTCGGGGAGGAGGACCACGTCGTCGCCGCGCTCGATGCGCTGGGCAAGCGCCACCTGTGGCAGCTCGCCATCAAGCCCGGACGGCCGATGTCGTTCGGCCAGATCGGCGACTGTGTGGTGCTGGGTCTGCCGGGCAACCCGGTCGCGGTGTTCGTCTGCTTCCTGCTCTACGTGTGGCCGCTGCTGCGGCGCATGGGCGGCGCGGACTGGCCCGAGCCCCGGCGCTGGCGGCTGCCGGCGCTGTTCGCCTTCCCCAGCCGCAAGACGGGCCGGCGCGAGTTCTGGCGCGGCATCCTGAAGGAGACGCCGCACGGGCTCGGGGTCGACAAGTTCGCGCGCGACGGCTCGGGCCTGATCTCGGGCCTGCGCGCCGCCGACGGCCTGATCGACATCCCGGAGGACGTGGCGGGGGTGCAGCCGGGCGACGCCGTGGCGTTCATCCCCTTCTCCGAGTTCGGCATCGTCGGTGGCTGAGTGCAAAGCGAGGGGAGGCGCTGTGGCCTTCCGGCACTCCGGCGGATGAAATCGAGGTTCCTCCGACGTGCGAGGTTGCGTGCACCACGCATTTCTGCGAAAAGTGCACATGTCCGACACCGTCGACAACGCCATGCTCCTCGAGACGCTGGAGCTGATCCGCAAAGAGCTGCGGGATCATCGCGCGCTGCTGCTGGACTCGATCACTCAGGGCCGAAGTCTCGAGATGCATGTGGACACCCAGCTCATGGTCCTCGATCAGCGCGTCAAGGAGCTGAAGGACGACCTGGAGCTGATGATCAAGAGCGAGCTGCTGGGGCTCCTCGACGGCGAGGGGCCCAGGGGCTGAGCAATTTACCGGGCAGGGGTCGTGCAATAACGCAATATCTGAGGTAGGGTTGGATATGGCTGAGAACGTAGACATCTCATTGCTCGCCAAGGTCTGCCGGGAGACCTTGGCTGAGACCAAGGCCATCCGTCAGGACTTGTCCAACGTCCAGATGCTCGCCGCCAAGACCGTCGATGTCTTGACCAAGATGGAAGACCGCAACACCGCTCGCTTCAACGCAACAAGCGATCGCTTTGCGGCGATCGACAAGCGCTTCGGCTCGATCGACACGCACCTCGCTGCGATGGATCGACGGTTCGTCGCGGTCGACAGTCACCTTCGCAGCATCGACCTGGGCATCGGCGGCCTCAAGGATGAGCTGGACCTGACGATCAAGAGCGAGTTGATGCGCGCCCTCGCCGGCTTCGAGATGAAGATGGTCGGACTGATCGAGCAGCGGCTGGCCGGCAAAGACTAGCCCTCGAGGTTGGTTCAGCGCGCCGGGCGTGCTACCGAGGCGGCGACCTGCGTAAACTCGACCACACGACCATGCAGCGCGTCGCTATCATCGACTACGGCTCCGGCAATCTGCACTCGGCCGCCAAGGCGTTCGAGCGGGCGGCGCGCGAGGGCGGGACCGGGGCCAGCATCGCCGTGACGGCCGATCCCGCCGATGTGCTCGCCGCTGACCGCATCGTTCTGCCCGGCGTCGGCGCCTTCGCCGACTGCAAGGCAGGCCTGGATGCCGTGCCCGGCATGCGCGAGGCCCTGGAGGAGAGCGTGCGCCGCAGGGGGCGGCCGTTTCTCGGCATCTGCGTCGGCGCGCAGCTGATGGCCGAGCGCGGGCTCGAGTTCGGCGTCACGCCCGGCCTCGGCTGGATCAGAGGCGACGTGAAGGCGATCGAGCCCGGGGATCCGGCGCTCAAGATCCCGCACATGGGCTGGAACACGCTGAGCGTCGTCAACGATCACCCCCTGCTGGCGGGGATCAGGACCGGGCCGGACGGGCTGCACGCTTATTTCGTGCACTCCTTCCACCTGTCGACGCCGGACCGGGCGTCCCTGGTTGCGGAGGCCGACTACGGCGGACCGGTCACGGCCATGGTCGGCAGGGACAACATCGCCGGCACCCAGTTCCACCCGGAGAAAAGCCAGACCCTGGGGCTGAAGCTCATCGCCAACTTCCTTCAATGGCGCCCCTGAGCTTGCGCAATCATTGTCTGCATTCTGCACAAGGCATATTGCCCAAAGCTTAGGCAACGAGCATAGGGCCCAAATATTGGGCAATGCTTTGTTGTGCATCCGTGGCCGGATCGCTGCGCCGATGGCGAACGACCTTTGCCGACAAAGCGTTAACCAGCGTTCCGCGGTGGCACGCCGATTGCTTTTGGCGCCTCTGGGGGCGTCGTGCACCCGCGATTCTTCAAAACAGAGGTGTGTTCAGCTCATGACTCGCATGTTCCTCAGACCTGCGGCGGCAGCCGCGCTGTTGCTGCTGGCGGCCGTCCCGCTGGCGGGGCAGGCCCGAGCCCAAGAAACAATCAAGGTCGGCATTCTGCACTCCCTGTCCGGCACCATGGCCATCAGCGAGACGACCTTGAAGGACGTGATGCTGATGCTGATCGAGGACCAGAACAAGAAGGGAGGCCTGCTCGGCAAGAAGCTCGAGCCGGTGGTGGTCGATCCGGCCTCGAACTGGCCGCTGTTCGCCGAGAAGGCGCGCGAGCTGATCTCCAAGAACAAGGTAGCCGCGGTGTTCGGCTGCTGGACGTCGGTGTCCAGGAAATCGGTGCTGCCGGTGTTCAAGGAGCTGAACTCGGTGCTGTTCTATCCGGTCCAGTACGAGGGCGAGGAGAGCGAGCGCAACGTGTTCTACACCGGCGCCGCTCCCAACCAGCAGGCGATCCCCGCCGTCGACTACCTCGAGAAGGAGGAGAAGGTCGTGCGCTGGGTGCTCGCCGGCACCGACTACGTCTATCCGCGCACCACCAACAAGATCCTCGAGGCCTACCTGAAGGCGAAGGGCGTCAAGGCCGAGGACATCATGATCAACTACACGCCGTTCGGGCATTCCGACTGGCAGACGATCGTCGCCGACATCAAGCGCTTCGGCTCGCAGGGCAAGAAGACGGCCATCGTCTCGACCATCAACGGCGACGCCAACGTGCCCTTCTACAAGGAGCTCGCCAACCAGGGCATCAAGGCCAAGGACATTCCCTCCGTCGCCTTCTCGGTCGGCGAGGAAGAGCTGGCCGGCATCGACACCAAGCCCCTGCTCGGCCACTTGGCGGCTTGGAACTACTTCCAGTCGGTCGACACCCCCATCAACAAGGCCTTCATCGCCCGCTGGAAGACGTTCATCAAGAACGACAAGCGCGTCACCAACGACCCCATGGAAGCGCACGTGATCGGCTTCGCCATGTGGGTCGAGGCGGTCAAGAAGGCCGGCACCACCGATCCCAACAAGGTGATCGACGCCATCGTCGGCATCAAGGTGCCGAACCTGACCGGCGGGACCTCCGAGATGCTGGCTAACCACCACATCACCAAGCCGGTGCTGATCGGCGAGGTGCGCGCGGACGGCCAGTTCGACGTGGTCTGGAAGACGCCGGGGCTGGTTCCCGGCGACGCGTGGTCCAAGCAGCTCGACGGCTCCAAGGACCTGATCGCCGACTGGGTCAAGCTCAAGTGCGGAAACTACAACACCAAGACCAGCAAGTGCGGCAGCTGACCTAGCCTCCTCTTGCGACAACTGCGAAGCGGCGGCACGCTCCGCCGCTTCGTTCGGTGCGGACATCGGGGACTGGGTGGGATGGCGAACCTTCGCGCAGGCGTGGCGGCGCTGCTCGCGGGCCTCGGCCTGCTCGCGCTGTGCGCAGTTGCCGCCACGGCGCAAACCCAGACCTACGAGCAGGCCCTCGAGGGCTTCGCCGCCGATTCTTTCAGCGCCACCGACGCCGCCATCACCGGGGTCGCCGGCAGCGGCCATCCTCTCGCCGCCAAGGTCATCGGGGCGATCGAGGACGGCCGCCTGCTGTTCAACCCCGAGGACAAGAAGGTCTACCTGCGTGAGCCGTCGGGGGCTCTCATCGACGCGGCCACCGGCAAGGCGGTCGCGCGAGAGGCGCCAGCGGGCCTCAAGCCGGTCCGGCTCAACAACCGCCTGCGCCGCTCTATCGAGGCGGCCATGGGCGCTCTGACCCTGCTGGCACCGGACCCGGCGAAACGCCTCGAGGCGGCGCAGGCCGTGTTCAAATCGCGCGACGCCAGTGCTCTACCGGCGCTCGACGCGGCGCTGGCCAAGGAAACCGACGCGCGCGTGAAGAAGGCCTTCCTGGAGGCGCGCGCCGCCGTCGTTATCATGCAGAGCACGCCCAGCGAGGCCGACAAGCGCCTTGCGATCGCCACCATTCGCGAGCGCGGCGACCAGGAGGCGCGCGCCCTCCTGGGGAGCCTGCCCGCGGATTTGCCGCCCAACATCCGCCGCGCCGTGACCGAGGCGATCGCGGCAATCGACAGCCAGCTCGAGCGATGGCGCCAGGTCCAGAATCTCTGGTACGGCATCTCGCTCGGATCGGTGCTGCTGCTCGCCGCCATCGGCCTCGCCATCACCTTCGGCGTCATGGGCGTCATCAACATGGCGCACGGCGAGATGGTGATGCTGGGCGCCTACACCACCTTCGTGGTGCAGGAGGTGATCCGCACCAGCGCGCCCGGGATCTTCGACTATTCGCTGGCGATCGCGATTCCCCTGGCCTTTCTGGTCGCGGGCTTCGTCGGCATCGCCATCGAGCGCGGCGTGATCCGGTTCCTCTACGGTCGCCCGCTCGAGACCTTGCTCGCCACCTGGGGCATCAGCCTCATCCTGCAGCAGGCCGTGCGCACGGTCTTCGGCCCGAGCAACCGCGAGGTGGGTACGCCGAGCTTCATGTCCGGCGTGATCGAGCTCGGCGGGCTCGCCATCACCTTGAACCGGCTGGCGATCATCATCTTTGCCGGCATCGTGTTTGCCGCGCTGCTGGCGGTGCTGCGCTACACCACGCTCGGATTGCACATGCGCGCGGTGACGCAGAACCGCAGCATGGCGAGCTCGATGGCCATCGACACCGGCCGCATCGATGCGCTCACCTTCGGCCTCGGCTCCGGCATCGCCGGCCTCGCCGGCGTGGCACTGTCCCAGATCGACAACGTCTCGCCCAACCTCGGCCAGAGCTACATCATCGACAGCTTCCTGGTGGTGGTGTTCGGCGGCGTCGGCAACCTGTGGGGCACGCTGGTCGGGGCCCTGACACTCGGCGTCGCCAACAAGTTTCTGGAGCCCTTTGCCGGCGCGGTGCTCGGCAAGATCGCCCTGCTCGTGCTCGTGATCCTGTTCATCCAGAAGCGCCCGCGCGGACTGTTCGCGCTCAAGGGCCGGGCGGTGGAAGCATGATCCTGCGCCGCTTCCTCGAAGCACCCGACTGGCGCGGGTGGCTGTTCGTGGCCATCCTGGCCGTTGCGGCCATCCTCGTGCCGATCCTCAACGTGTACGTGCCGCCGTCCTCGCCCTTTCACGTGACGACAGCGACGGTGGCGCTGTGGGGCAAGTACCTGTGCTACGCGCTTCTCGCCTTGTCGCTCGATCTGGTGTGGGGCTACTGCGGCATCCTCTCGCTCGGCCACGGTGCGTTCTTCGCGCTCGGCGGCTACGCCATGGGCATGTACCTGATGCGCCAGATCGGCACGCGCGGCGGCTACGCCCACCCGATCCTGCCCGACTTCATGATGTTCCTGAACTGGAAGGAGCTGCCCTGGTACTGGTACGGCTTCAACCACCTCCCGTACGCCGCCTTGATGGTCGTCCTGGTGCCGGGCGTGCTGGCGTTCGTGTTCGGCTGGTTCGCCTTCCGCAGCCGCGTCACCGGCGTCTACCTGTCGATCATCACCCAGGCGCTCACCTTCGCCCTGATGCTGGGCTTTTTCCGCAACGACTTCGGCTTCGGCGGCAACAACGGGCTCACCGATTTCTACGACCTCCTGGGCTTCAATGTGCGCGAGCCGGAGACGCGCGCGGTGCTGTTCGCGCTCTCGGCCGTCGCGCTGATGCTGGGCTATCTCATCGCCCAGGCGGTGGTGCGCTCCAAGGCCGGCAAGGTGCTGATCGCAATCCGCGACGAGGAGAGCCGCACGCGCTTCCTCGGCTACCGCGTGGAGAGCTACAAGACCTACGTCTTCACGCTGTCGGCCTGCATGGCGGGCGTCGCCGGCGCCCTCTATGTGCCCCAGGTCGGCATCATCAACCCGAGCGAATTCCACCCGGCCAACTCCATCGAGGTCGTCATCTGGGTGGCCGTCGGCGGCCGCGGCACCCTGGTCGGCGCCGCGCTCGGAGGGGTGCTGGTGAACTACGCCAAGACGATCTTCACCGGTGGCACCGTCGTCGAGTATTGGCTGATCGGCGCGGCTGCGGCCGTGGTGCTTGGCGCGGTGGCAATCCGGTGGCGCGAGGCTCTCTATGGCACTGCCTTGGGTGCTGTCGTTGCCCTTGCCGGATGGCTCCTGCTGGAGAATTTTCTACCTGCCGATTGGCCGGCGCTGCCGACCTACTGGCCGGCATTGCTCATTGCACTGGCTGGCCTCGCCTGGCTCATTCTGGAGCGCCCGTGGTTTTTCGGAGCCCTCATGGGCGTCATTCTCGTCGTTCTCCTCCGCACCCCCTTCGCGGGGATCACGCTCGCGCTCTACTGGCTGTTCGTGCTCGGCGCGATCTTCATCCTGGTTACGATCTTCCTGCCGCGCGGCGTGCTGGGCCTGCTGCCCAGCCGTCGAGACGAGCCGATCCCTGATGCCGGCGCTGGCTCCCCCGCCGCGCCCGAGCCGTCCGCCGCTCCCAACGCCTCCTCGCAAGGCCGAGAGGGGCGGGTCGCCCAACCGGCGGAATGAGCCGAGCCATGCCCGCCAACCCCGCCATCGCCAAGCCGCGCCAGATCACGCAGAGCCTGCTCTATCTGAATGGCGTGACGGTGAGCTTCGACGGCTTCCGCGCGCTCGACAACCTCGCGCTCGACATCTCGCACGGGGAGATGCGCGCCATCATCGGCCCCAACGGCGCCGGCAAGACCACCATGATGGATGTCGTCACCGGCAAGACCAGGCCCGACGCAGGCGAGGTGCTGTTCGACAACGGCACGGTCGACCTCACGACCAAGGATGAGGCCGCCATCGCCGAGCTCGGCATCGGCCGCAAGTTCCAGAAGCCGACGGTGTTCGACAACCATACCGTGGAGGACAACGTCCTGCTGGCGCTCGAGGGCGACCGCAGGGTGCGCAGGAACCTGTTCTGGCGTCCGAACGGCGATGCCGAGCGCATCGGCTCGATTCTCGACACCATCGGGCTCGCGCAGCACCGCCGGCGCCTCGCCGGCGCGCTCTCGCACGGCCAGAAGCAGTGGCTCGAGGTCGGCATGCTGATCGCGCAGGACCCCAAGCTCCTCCTGGTCGACGAGCCGGTCGCCGGCATGACGGATGCCGAGACCAGGACCACGGCCGAGCTCCTGAAGGACATCGCCAGGAGCCACACCGTCATCGTCGTCGAGCACGACATGGAGTTCGTGCGCATGCTGGGCGTGAAGGTGACGGTGCTGCACGAAGGCTCGGTCCTGGCGGAAGGCTCCATCGACGAGGTGAGCGCCAACGAGCGCGTGATCGAGGTATATCTGGGGCGCTGAGCGAGTCCCTTTCCCCATGCCTCTTCGGCATGGGGAGAGGGAGAGAGGTTGAGATGCTAAAAGTTGAGAGCATCGATCTTTTCTACGGCGCGGCGCAGGCGCTGCGCGGCGTCTCGGTCGCTGCCGAGCCGGGCAAGATCACGTGCGTGCTCGGCCGCAACGGCGTCGGCAAGAGCTCGCTGTTGCGCGCCATCGTCGGCCACCAGCCGGTGCGCTCCGGGCAGGTCCTTTTCGGCGGCGAGGACATCACGCACCTCAAGGCCTACGAGCGTGCGCGCCGCGGCATCGCCTACGTGCCGCAAGGGCGCGAGATCTTCCCCCTGCTCACGGTGCGCGAGAACCTCGAGACCGGCTTCGCCCGCCTCACGGCCAGCGAGCGCACCTTGCCGGGCGAGCTGTTCGAGCTGTTTCCGATCCTCAAGTCGATGCTGGGCCGCCGCGGCGGCGACCTGTCCGGCGGCCAGCAGCAGCAGCTCGCCATCGCCCGCGCCCTCGTCACGAGGCCCAGCCTGCTCGTGCTCGACGAGCCGACCGAAGGCATCCAGCCCTCCATCATCAAGGACATCGGCCGCGCCATCGGCTATTTGCGGGAGCAGGGCAAGATGGCCATCCTGCTGGTCGAGCAGTACTTCGACTTCGCCCGCTCGCTGGCCGACACCTACGCGGTGATGGAGCGCGGCGAGGTGGTCCTGGCGGGCAAGGGCTCCGCGATGGTCGAAAGCGACGTCCGGCGCTACCTTACGGTGTGAAATGCGGCTGGTAACGGGGTCTGACCCCGGCCCCCACCAACAACAGGGAGATGTTGCGCGCGTGCTTCAGGCCCGGTCCTGGCTGCCGCGGACGGAGGGCTCGGTGCGGCTCGGCTTTGTGCGCGCGGCCGAGGCCACGGTGCTGCGCGACCTGCGCCAGGCCGGCGCCATGCGGGCGCGCTTTCCCAGGCAGCCCGCCGGCGTGCCGCCCGAGGCGGTGCTCCTCAATATGGCCGGCGGGCTCACCGGCGGCGACCGGATCGATGTCGAGGTCACCCTGTCGGCTGGCGCTGAGGCCACCGTCACCTCCGCGGCGGCTGAGAAGATCTACCGTGCGCGCGACGATGAGACCCAGATTCGCATCCGCCTGCAGCTCGGCCCCGGCGCGCGCCTCTTGTGGCTGCCGCAGGCCACCATTGCCTTCGACCGGGCGCGCCTCGACCGCCGGACCGAGGCGGACCTGGCCGGCGATGCTTCTCTGCTGGCCGTGGAGACGCTGATCTTCGGGCGCACTGCCATGGGCGAGGATGTGCACGACGGCATGTGGTGCGACGCGTGGCGCGTGCGCCGGGACAGCCGCCTCGTCTTTGCCGACGCGTTTCGGGCGGACGGGCCGATCGCGGCCATCCTGGATCGCGGCGCCACCCTCGATGGCGCGCGTGCCGTGGGCCTCCTGCTCTACGTGGCTCCCGACGCGCCGCAGCGCCTCGAGGAGGCGCGCGGCCTGCTGAGCGGTGCGGACGCCTCGGCGGGTGCCAGCGCGTGGAACGGGCTGCTCGCGGTGCGCGCCGTCGCCCCCGACGGCCGCACGCTGCACAATGCTTTGGAGCCGCTGATCGCCCGCTTGAGCGGCAGGCCGCTCCCCCGCGTGTGGCAATGCTGATGCGGTGTCAGACCGCTGCGCGTCTGACACCATCAACGACAACGGTGCTACGGTAGCGGACCCGGAGGGCCCGACACCGGTAAGAGGGACGCAATGAACCTTACTTCCCGCGAGAAGGACAAGCTGCTGATCTCCATGGCGGCCATGGTAGCGCGCCGCCGTCTGGAACGCGGCGTCAAGCTCAACCATCCGGAGGCGGTGGCGCTCATCACCGACTTCGTGGTCGAGGGCGCACGCGACGGCCGCAGCGTGGCGGACCTGATGGAAGCCGGCGCGCAGGTCGTCTCCCGCACCCAGGTGATGGACGGCATCGCCGAGATGATCCACGACGTGCAGGTGGAAGCCACGTTCCCCGACGGCACCAAGCTCGTCACCGTGCACAGGCCGATCCGCTAGCGCCCATGCGACAGGTCCGGGAGGAGATCGAGCCATGAACCAGCGCAGAGGTGTCCTTGCTGCGGCCGCCGCCGGTGCCATCGCGCTGGCGCCTGCCGCAGCCCTGGCCCATACCGGAATCGACCACGCGTTCTCGTACGCCGCGGGCTTCAAGCATCCGTGGACCGGCATCGACCACATGCTGGCGATGGTCGCCGCGGGCCTGTGGGCCGGCCTCAACGGTGGGCGGGCGCTCTGGGCGTGGCCGGTGGTGTTCGTCGGCGTGATGGCGCTGGGAGGCCTGGCGGGCATGGCCGGGCTCCCATTGTGGATGGTCGAGCCGGGCATTCTCGCCTCGGTCATCGTCCTGGGTCTGCTGGTGCTCGCCGGGGCGCGATTTCCGGTATGGGCGGGTGCGGCACTTGTTGGCGCGTGCGCGGTCCTGCACGGGCACGCACACGGCGCCGAGCTACCCGCCGACGGCGCCGCCGCGTCCTATTTCGCCGGCTTCGCGCTGGCAACCGCCGCGCTGCACGCCGTGGGCATCGGCATCGCCTTGCTTGCCGGGAGCACAGCGGGCAGGCTCGCCGTGCGTGGCGCAGGCGCGCTGGTCGCGGCCGGCGGCATTGCGCTCGCCGCCATCGGCTGAGGGAGGCGATCATGATCCCCGGCGAGGTCATCACGGTAGACGGCGAGATCGAGCTCAATGCCGGCCGCATTGCCATCACGCTCACCGTGGCCAACACCGGCGACCGGCCGATCCAGGTCGGCTCGCACTACCACTTCGCCGAGACCAACCCGGCCCTGAAGCTCGACCGCGCCAGGGCGCGCGGCCACCGCCTCGACATCGCCGCCGGCACCGCCGTGCGCTTCGAGCCCGGCCAGACCCGCGAGGTGCAGCTGGTGCCGTTCGCCGGCAAGCGCGAGGTCTGGGGCTTCCGCCAGGAGGTGATGGGGAGGTTGTGATGGGTATCGAATCCTTCCTTCTCTTGTTTTGGGCGGTTCAGGCGCTAGTGACCCTCATGGTAGCATGGTCTGCAGCAGCTACCCGACATTGGTTTGGTGCTCTTGGCGTCGTTCTCGGAGCAGCGATTGTTTTCCCCATTCTTTGTGATGCGGGGCCAAGGATCTGTCGCCTGGGCAACTTTCATTGCCGCCTTTTCCGCCATAGTGCTCACCCTTGCTTGTATCGCTTCTGGGAGATGGAAGGCTTTCGCCGCGGTTCTGCTTTTGTTGACCGTCTCCCTTGCTTATCGATTGTTTGCATACACAGCTTATCCGCCATCATCGCATATTGTGCTCAGGCTTCTTGGTTCGGTCGGCGAAGTAGGGTCCTTGCTCGGTCCAATCGTCTGTGCATTGGCGTCAGGAGCAATGCTGGCCCAATTGGACCGCCTATTCATCCGAAGGAGCGCGTAGTATGAGTTCCAGAATCTCCCGCGCAGCCTATGCCGACATGTTCGGGCCCACCACGGGCGACAAGGTGCGGCTCGCCGACACCGACCTCATCGTCGAGGTAGAGAGCGACCTCACCGTCTACGGCGAGGAGGTGAAGTTCGGTGGCGGCAAGGTGATCCGCGACGGCATGGGCCAGTCCCAGGTCGCGCGCGCCGACGGCGCCGTCGACACGGTCATCACCAACGCCCTGATCATCGACCATTCCGGCATCTACAAGGCCGACGTGGGCCTCCGCGACGGCCGCATCGCCGGCATCGGCAAGGCCGGCAATCCCGACATCCAGCCCGGCGTCACGATCATCGTCGGCCCCGGCACCGAGGTGATCGCCGGCGAGGGCAAGATCCTCACCGCCGGCGGCATCGACAGCCACATCCACTTCATCTGCCCGCAGCAGATCGAGGAGGCGCTCAATTCTGGCCTCACCATGATGATCGGCGGCGGCACCGGCCCGGCGGTGGGCACCGCGGCCACCACCTGCACGCCGGGCCCCTGGCACCTCGCGCGCATGATCGAGGCGGCCGACGCCTTCCCCATGAACCTCGCCTTCGCCGGCAAGGGCAACGCTTCGCGGCCGAAGGCGCTCGTCGAGCAGATCGAGGGCGGCGCCTCCTGCCTCAAGCTGCACGAGGACTGGGGCACCACGCCCGCCGCCATCGACTGCGCGCTCTCGGTGGCCGACGATCACGACGTGCAGGTGATGATCCACACCGATACGCTGAACGAGTCGGGCTTCGTGGAGGACACCATCGCCGCCTTCAAGGGCCGCACCATCCACGCCTTCCACACCGAGGGCGCCGGCGGCGGCCACGCGCCCGACATCATCAAGGTGGCGGGCCTGAGGAACGTGCTGCCCTCCTCCACCAACCCCACGCGCCCGTTCACGGTGAACACCCTGGAGGAGCATCTCGACATGCTCATGGTGTGCCACCACCTCGACGCCAACATCCCCGAGGACATCGCCTTCGCCGAGAGCCGCATCCGGCGCGAGACCATCGCCGCCGAGGACATCCTGCACGACCTCGGCGCGCTCTCCATGCTCTCCTCCGACAGCCAGGCCATGGGCCGCGTCGGCGAGGTGATCATCCGCACCTGGCAGACCGCGCACAAGATGAAGGTGCAGCGCGGCTCGCTCAAGGAGGACGCGCCCGGCAACGACAACTTCCGCGTCAGGCGCTATATCGCCAAGTACACCATCAACCCGGCCATCGCCGCCGGCGTGGCGCACGAATTGGGCTCGCTGGAGGTGGGCAAGCGCGCCGACCTCGTGCTGTGGAGCCCCGCCTTCTTCGGGGTGAAGCCCGACATGGTGCTCCTCGGGGGCACCATAGCCGCCGCCCCCATGGGCGACCCCAACGCCTCGATCCCGACGCCGCAGCCGGTGCACTACCGCCCGATGTTCGGCGCCTACGGCCGCGCAATTGCTTCCTCGGCCGTGACGTTCGTCAGCCAAGCGGCCATAGATGGCTTCCTGGGGCAGCGGCTGGGCGTGGCGAAGAAGCTGCTCCCCGTGCGCAACACGCGCGGCGGCATCTCCAAGAACGTCCATGGTCTTGAACGGCATTACGCCCAACATCGAGGTGGACCCCGAGACCTACGAGGTGCGCGCCGACGGCGAGCTCCTCACCTGCGAGCCAGCCAAGGTGCTGCCTATGGCGCAGCGGTACTTTCTGTTCTAAGCTAACTTCCTCTGAGGCTGTGACGGGGCACGTTGCTGCGGCGGATATTGGCCGCAAATGTTGGCGTGACACCTTCGTCTTACATTACCTATGCTCAACGGAGGGGCGTCTTGTCCGCTGGGGTCTTCGTCAATTATCGTCGTGATGACAGCGCATCGCAGGCGATGAACATTGCGCAGTATCTCGAGAACACCTTTGGTCGAGAGAACGTGTTCATTGACGTTGACCGGGTCAAGGCAGGGCAATACTTTCCGGAAGTGCTGGCGGACAAGGTGCGTGGCTGCAATGTGATGTTGGTCGTCATTGGGCCGAATTGGCTTGATGTAATTGATCCGGCAACTGGCAATCGCCGCCTCGACCAACCTGACGACTGGGTCCGTTTGGAGATCGAAGCGGCGCTCGCGCGGGGCATCGGCATAGTCCCAATCCTTGTGGGTGGTGCAGAGTTTCCCTTGAAGCGCGATCTGCCACCAGAACTCCGTAGCCTTTCTGATCGGCACCATGTAGTCGTCACAACGAACGGCTTTCGCTACGAGATGGCCGGCCTAGCCAAGGATATCGCTGAATTCATCGGAGCACCCAACTCCTCACCTTGGAAACGGCGCATTATGCCGATAGCATTTCGCCTGTCGATTGTTGCGGCGTTGGTTGGAGCAATTTTTTCGGTCGGGGACCATTATCTGAGACAACATCGACTGGCAGAGGCAATTATGATAAATTCCATTCGCATCGACTTGGCCCTCGAATGTGCGCATCGACGCTCGGACGAAGAACTGAAGCCGCACGCAAATACATATGGGCTCATAGATATCAGCAAAGTATACTGTGCTGACAAGCCCTTTTTGGCAACAACCGAAGAAATCAGGAACGCCAGGACGCAAGAAGAGCGAATTGCAAAAGCCGATGCGCTATACTGGGAAGAAGTCTCCCGTTATACGTCGTGGCACTCTTGGTTTGAGTTCGGCCTGTCTGGCGCTGCAGCGGGCTTTATCGCTGTAAATGTGCTAGGCTTGCTAATGGTTGGGTTGCGCCGCGTGCTCTCGTGGGCGGTGGGTGCAAGGCGACACGCAGGGGGTCTGTGACGTGTTGGGTTACGCGCTACCGCGCTAACCCAACCTACGAATGTCCGAGCCCGGCCGAGTGGGGTGCACCAATGTTGAGGGCTACCGAGATCCTACCGGCCGGAACGTGGTCGGGCGCACTCGCGGATGTGGTGCGCCTCGACCACGACCACCGCACCCGGCGCCGCATTGCCCTGATGGGCGCGGGCGGCCTCGAATTCCTGCTCGACCTTGCCAAGGCCCCGGTCCTCGCCACCGGCGACGGCCTCCGCCTGGAGGACGGCCGCATCGTCGCCGTCGAGGCCGCACCTGAGCGGCTGCTGGAGATCGCCTGCCGCGACGAGCACGCGCTCGCCCGCATCGCCTGGCACCTGGGCAACCGCCACCTCGCCACCGAGATCGGCGAGCGCGTCGTCTACATCCGCGACGACCACGTCATCGCCGACATGGCCCGCGGCCTCGGCGCCGAGGTGCGCAGCGTGGAGCGCCCCTTCAACCCCGAGGGCGGCGCCTACAGCCAGGGCGCGGCGCACGGGCACGGCCATGGTCACCATCACCACGGCGACGGCCATCACCACCATGGCCACGACCACGGCCACTGAAGCCGATGCCGTCGGACCAAAACACACCGTCATCCCGGCGAAGGCCGGGACCCAGGCCACCTGACCACGAGGGCGCAGTTAGCTGCATGGATTCCCGCCTTCGCGGGAATGAAGCAGCGTGCGGGAAGCGAGAGGCACCCAGCATCGACGGCACGGAGCCGCCCACCCTCGCGCGCCTGATGATCTGGCTGTCGCCGGCCTATCCGGTCGGCGGGTACAGCTACTCGCACGGGCTGGAATGGGCGGTCGAGGCCGGCAAGGTGCGCAATGCCGCCACGCTGGGCGACTGGATCGAGGACATCCTGAGGCACGGGGCCGGACGCTCGGATGCCATCCTCCTTGCGGAGACATGGCGCGCCATAGGCAGCGGCGACGATCGCCGGCTGGCCGAGACCGTCGAGCTCGCAGCGGCACTCGCGCCTTCGGCCGAGCGGCGCCTGGAGACTCTGGCCCAGGGCGCGGCGTTCCTGACGGCAACGCAGGCCGTCTGGCCCAGCCCAGCACTGGAGAAATTGGCCGCACCGGTCACCGAGGTGGCCTACCCGGTCGCCGTTGGCGCCTGCGCGGCGGCCCACGGGCTGCCGCTCGCGCCCACGGCGCAGGCCTTCCTGCAGGCGTGCGCCGCCAACATGATCTCGGCGGGCGTGCGGCTCATTCCGCTGGGGCAGACCGACGGCTTGCGCGTGCTGGCGCGGCTGGAGCCGCTGATCCCACCCCTTGCCGCCGGCGCTTTCGACGCCGGCCTCGACGACATCGGCGGCGCCGCCGCAATGGCGGACATCGCCTCCATGCGGCACGAGACGCAGTATACGCGGCTGTTCAGATCCTAGGGAGATCATAGGGCGCGCTATGGGGTCCGATGACGGCGAGGAGCACCTCGCAACCCTGCACGCGCTCAGAAAGCACCGTCTTGAAATTCAGTCCCGGCTCGATGCTGTCGACAACGATGAACAGCTGCTCCGGCCGAAAGGTTTGTGCCAAGCGATCCGACAGCCTGCCGGCGGCATGCTTTGCGTCATCGCGTCGACAGGAGATGAAAATTCTCCCGCGCATCAGGCACGCAGCAACGTCTCGGGCTCCGTTGTCGGGTGTGGCGGACGTCCAGTGTCGGCCCCACGGCCCAAGCGATGACGGGAAGGCTGGTGGGCACGCTGCTGCCCCTTCGGGCTCGCTCGCGCCGGTGGACGCTTGACACTGTCCGGCCCAGCTTGGTGGCGCGCAGCCAATCTTGACGGCTCGCCGGCACCGCAGTGACGCCCGTCCTTGTGCCCAGACACGGCGCGACGCAGTATAAGGATGCAGCACAAGGCCGCTGACGGGGGCGAGCCCCTCGAGACATCCCGGAAGCGGTATCGCAAGCATGGAGGCGAGGGGATCGGCCCCGTAACGCACATGGCGAAGTCCCCCCACGGTCCACTGCGAGTCGGCATCGGCGGCCCGGTCGGCTCGGGCAAGACGGCGCTGATGGAGGCGCTGTGCAGGTCCTTCCGCGACCGCTACGAGGTCTGCGCCATCACCAACGACATCTACACCAAGGAGGACGCGCTGATCCTGACGCGCGCTGGCGCGCTGCCGGTCGAGCGCATCCTGGGCGTGGAGACCGGCGGCTGCCCGCACACGGCGATCCGCGAGGACGCCTCCATCAACCTGGCGGCGGTGGCGGAGATGAGTGCCAGGTTCCCCGAGCTCGACGTGATCCTGATCGAATCGGGCGGCGACAATCTCGCCGCCACCTTCAGCCCCGAGCTAGCCGACGTCACCATCTACGTGATCGACGTGGCCCAGGGCGAGAAGATCCCGCGCAAGGGCGGCCCCGGCATCACCCGCTCCGACCTCCTCGTCATCAACAAGACGGATCTGGCCCCCCACGTCGGCGCCTCGCTGGCGGTGATGGAGGCGGACGCCAAGCGCATGCGCGGCGCCCGCCCGTTCGTCTTCACCAACCTCAAGACGGGGGACGGCGCGGCGGCCGTGGTGGCGTTCGTCGAGCGCACCGGGGGGCTCGGGTAGGGAGTGCGCATCTGCGACCTCAATCTGCCTTACCTCGGTCCTTGTTGCGTGAGGCTGGAAGGTGCGCTTTGTCGGGGGGATGACCGAGGACAAGCGCCAAGTTCCGGCTCACCCTGCGGGTGGGCAACCGCCAGTTGCGCAGGAGGTGCCGCCGGCGGCCGTCACCGTCGACAGCTGGGCGGGCCGGATCAAGGTCGAATGGGACCCGCAGACGCCGCAGACGCCGCTCGGGCAGGCCTCGTTCTTCATCGAGTTCCTGAAGGTGTCCGGCGTCTTCGAGGCGCTCGTCGCCGACTGCCCGCTGCATCGCACGAGGCCCAATGCGCCGAGCAACCGCGACGTGCTTGGCACCCACGGCGCAGGCGTCCTGGAGGAAGCGCTTGAAGGCGGGTGGGAAGATGCGGTCGCCGGCGTCGATGGCATACTGGGCGTCGCGCATGAGATGGGCGAGGCAGTACTGATGCGCCGCGGCGTGGTTGCCCTGCGCGGCGAGGCGGTCCGACACCCACACGTCCGGCTTGGCCTGCCCGAGGAAGGCGACCGGCACAGCCTTGCCGCGCGAGGGCTGGATCGTGTGATAGACGGCCGAGGCGCAGAGGAAGGTCCACTGCCAGTGGTTTTTTCCGCACACGCGCGCCGAGGTCTCGTCGCTGGCGATGACGGGGCTCGTGCACACGATCTCGGCGATCCTGCTCGCCTCGGTTGCCAGCGCCGAGGAGGCGCGCACCAACATGTTGGCGATGGCGCCCTCCGAGATCTGCAAGCCGGTTCAACGCGTCATGCCTGAGTCAAACCGACGCAGAACGGGTGAGTAGCTACAACAACTGAGCAATTATTTCAATCATAGCACCGCTTCTCCAATGTCGCACTACTGCTCAGGACGCAAGGCCTGTCTCGCGCGCAACTCGATCAGCTGCCCTTGTTCCGCTCCACGAGCATCGCAGCAAACGTGTACGGCAGCGCGCGCAATTCCCGCTTGATCGTATCGAGCTCTGCGAATAACGCCGCGAACCGCAACTCGTTCAGACGAGCTTGCAGGTCGAGGATCTCGGGAATCGATTTCAACTCGCGCTCCAACTGAACGACGCGCTCCTCGATCTCAGCCATTCACACCCCGCTTCAACACATATTGGCCGGCCAGCGGAAACCGATAGGCACGACTGCCACACGGCCCTCCCATCTCACGCCGCCCGCTGCTGGCGCAGCGTCTCGCCGCGGTAGCTCAGCGCCTCAGCCACATGCACCCGCGCCACCTTCTCCACGCCGTCGAGATCGGCCAGCGTGCGCGCCACGCGCAGGGTGCGGTGGAAGCCGCGGGCGGAGAGGGCCAGCGCCTCGGAAGCCTGGCGCAGCAGCGCCACCCCGGCCTCCTCGGGCATGGCGACCTCCTCGAGGAGCCTGCCCGAGCACTCGGCGTTGGTGCGCACGCCCTTGGCGCCGAGCGCCGCGAAGCGGGCGCGCTGGCGGTCGCGCGCGGCGGTGACGCGAGCGCGCACCTCGGCGCTGCCTTCGGTGGGTGGCGGCAGCACAAGGTCGGCGGCCGAGACGGCGGGCACCTCGATCTGCAGATCGATGCGGTCGAGCAGGGGCCCGGAGATGCGCGCCTGGTAGTCGTCGGCGCAGCGTGGGCCGCGCCGGCAGCTCTGGCCGGGGACGCTGCCGCCGCACTTGCACGGGTTCATGGCGGCGATCAGCTGAATGCGCGAGGGATAGGCGATGCGGTGGTTGGCGCGCGCGATCACCGTCTCGCCGGCCTCCAGCGGCTGGCGCAGGGCGTCGAGCACGTTGGGCAGGAACTCCGGCAGCTCGTCGAGGAACAGCACGCCCAGATGCGCCAGCGAGACCTCGCCGGGCCGCGGCTTGGAGCCGCCGCCAACCAAGGCCGCCATGCTGGCCGAATGATGTGGCGCTCGGAACGGGCGCTGGGTGGCGATCTTGCCGCCCAACAGCTCGCCCGCCAGCGAGTGCACCATAGAGACCTCCAGCATCTCCTCGGGCGAGAGCGGCGGTAGGATCGAGGGCAGCCGCGCCGCCAGCATCGACTTGCCCGAGCCCGGCGCCCCGATCATCAGGAGATTGTGCCCGCCGGCCGCGGACCATCTTGTCTATAGTGGACGGATGGTCTCACCGAGGGTCTCCAATGAACGGCGATTGTCCGCTGGTGCTGATCCGTTGGCACGACAGCGCCCAACCTATACCCGCGTGGCAGCATCTCTCGGCGCTAGTGCCGGCAAGACCGATTGAATGCGCCACTGTTGGTTGGCTCTTGAAGGATGGGGAGGACATCAAGGTGGTGTGTCAGAGTGTGGGCGACCTCCAACACCCCACCAACGCACAGGCGAGCGGCATCATGACGATACCAGCTCGCTGCGTTCTCTCAGTAGAGAGGCTCGCGGAGGACGTTACCGCGGCTTCCGCTGCGGCTTCGGCTGATCCTCAGTCTGTGTCAGCACCGATGCCGCAAGCGCCTGAACCTGCTTCGGAGTGACGCTCTCCGGGTCGTGGAGAGCCTTGGCGGCAATGGCCGCCACCCGCTTCGATGTCTTCTCGTTCGTCGCCATGTGAGTTGCCTTCGGGGGGTTGGGGGGACTTCACGCAACGCCACACAACTCACCACGTGTAGTATGACAGAAGTCAACCAACACACAATCAATGGTCTCATCCGCAAACGCGCCGAGATCGCGGGCAAGATCGAGCACCTGCAGGACCAGTTACGCCAACTGGTGATCGACCTCGACCACATCGACGCCTCGATCCACATCTTCGACCCGTCGATTGAACTTGAGGACATCAAGGCGCGGCCGGTGCCGGCGCCGCATCATGCATTCCGGGGGCAAGTGACCCGCTCGGTCTCACCACCCTCCGGAACGCCAAGAAGCCGCTCACGACGCAGGACATCGCCATGCGGGTCATGGCGGAGCGCGGGTTGGATACGGCCAACGTCCGGCTGCTAAAGACCGATGACCAAGCGGGCGGGGGCGTGCCTGCGGCAACTGCAGAAGCAAGGCGCGTGACCCGCCAGCCGGGGCCGGGACAGTTCATGCTGTGGGAATTGGCACGCTAGGCCGTCGCTTCTGGGTTCACCCAAACTCTCGGAGCTTTTGACCAAAGTCATCAAAATCAGCGCAATTCCGGTACAAATTTTCGTCCATTCCAATCCCTAGCGCGGCCAGGTTGCCAAAAGAGGCTTCTGGTACGAAGGTACTAGTTTTAGCACTCGCTTCGAAGGGGCCGTATCAACCGAATCATTAATTTCTTCCGGGCTACCGAATTGATCCCTAATATTCTGGAACTTATCGGCCAGCTTTGGCTGACCGATAGCGTTCGAGAAGGAGTGACAATCGCTAACAGAAGACCTTCGAATTCGTGCATCATGACAAATGGGATAAACCGGCGCTCATCGAATGAACCACCCATATGGGCATTAACATCCAACGCAATTGCGTTCTGAACTGTTGTCGCCTTATCTCCGAAAGGCTTTGTGGCCGCCTCACCCCTTCCCGGCCAGGCGCCATCACCCACTGCTGGTAATCCATAATAGTCAATCATTGTTGTTGCTAAGCAGCCACCATCCTCCTGAAGATGTTTGACGATGTCCGATCGCACTGATGGCCACGGTCTAATGCCGCCGCGACGGTCGCGCAAACGTGCATTCCCCACCAACCGAGCGCCGACTTTGTGGTATCCTTTTGAGTAAAGTCGCGGCGCTAACAGCTCAGTGACAAACGTCTCTTCTGTTTCCCCCTCTACGTGTATTAGAACCCTCGGCACCGCGTCATTCTCCCGCCGGACGACCGCCGAATTCGTTTTTCTCCCAAAGTTGGCCTAGGCTGTAGACATCCAGGAAACTCCGGAGTTTCGACGTATTTAGCCGCGTGAGGCGCGTGCTGGCATCGACCCTATCGGCCACCAATACGTCTTCGGGCTGGAAGTGATCAAGCAGGAGTGCCGATTGGGTCGATACAATCACTTGCGTATGATGCGAAGCCTGCTTAATCAAGGACGCGAGCATGGCAATGGCATATGGGTGTAGTCCGAGTTCTGGTTCGTCCACCAGAATAACGGAAGGCCTTAGCATAGGCGGCTGGAGCAACAGCGTTGCCAATGCCATAAACCGAAGAGACCCATCTGATAGCGACGATGCGTCAAAGTACGCATCTGAATTTTTGTGCCTCCATTCCAGTTGTATTTTGTTGGGGTTTAATCTTTGCGGTTCCAGCATGAAATCATCAAAAAACGGCGCCACACGCTGAACGACACCCCTTATTAACCCGTAGGAGGATTGATGTCGTTGGCGCAGTAGATATAGAAAGGACGCGAGGTTAGACCCATCTGGTCGGAGGAATTGATCGTCGTTAAGATCCGCCGTCCTTTTCATTGGAGAAGTAGTGCTTGTGTCATGAAAGTGATACAAGCGCCATTGATTTAGATGCAGCCGAACGTAGGTAATTACAGCGTTGCCACTTACTGGCTCGCTGATGCCGGCCTCTCCGTTCTTTGCCTGAAGCCTGTAACCTAACGGCTCTTGAAATCGCGCCTTGTTCCAAAAATAAGCGTACTCAGATGTGGATCTAAGTTGGTCGTTCTCCGGTGCGTGAGTGTGATCGAGTATTGATTCACGCCACCCTGAAAGGACACGCTGACCTCTATCTTTTGAGTGTTCTTTGAACCAAAATAAAGTAGTTTGTCAGCCCCTCCGGCTCTCGCCACATATTCTTGTAGGCGACCTTCGCGCAACGCATGAAGGAAAGAAAACACTTCAATAAAGTTTGACTTGCCAGCCCCGTTTGCACCAACCAAGACATTTATTGGGTAAAGGCTCAGCTTCTCTATAGAAGAGATGCTCTTAAAGCCCTTTATTGTGATAGTCTCTAGTTCAGGCATAAGACCCTATGCGGCTGCCTTCTCACGAGTTAGGGGCTCGTTAATGGCTGGGGATCTCCGCTGTGGTCCGCCACGACTGATTTGGCACGCTACCACGAACGAATCAGGAACGCAATGCGTGCGCAAGTTGTTTCTGTGCATGACCAATCAATTTGCGACGAGCGTAGCGACCGAAGCACACATTGAGATGGGGCGCAACGCGGGGAACCCTATGCGCTGGGCTTCCTCGTTCTCTGCCAATATCCCTTCCAAACTGCTCCGGCTGACCGGATGCTTGAGCGCCAGCCCCAGCGCCCGCCACGCCAGCGCGCCATTGCTGCGGCGCCGATGGTCCTCCAGCCACGCGGCATGTTTTCGCGTACTGGTACAGGTACTGCGGAGAGACGTGGTGATGTTGGCCGTCGATCATCCTGCGAATGCGCGATAAAAAGCTCTCGGCTTGGTTCGTGCACGCGCCGTCGATGCTGTAGCCGATCTGGTGATTGATCCGCAGCGTCTGAAACTTGGCGTGCAGCGCGTCCCAATGGCTCGCTTCATCGGCGTGCAGCTGGGAGCCAGGCCGGACGACCTTGGCGACGAAATCGACGCCATCGGCCTCATGCCGCGTCACGGTCGTTAGCGTTCGGCCGCTGCGCTCGCGAGCGACAACGACCACGCGGCGCTTTCCGGTCTGGTGCTCGGCAAGGCGGCGATCCTTGCGGTCCTTCTTTAGGTTCGCTGGCCGAATGTGTCCGCCAACATAGGCGCCATCGACCTCGACCGTACCGGAGAGCGTAGCGCCCTCCATCTCGCTCCCGAGCGCTTCCCGGAATTCCGCGACAGAGCACGAAGGCCGTCCGGTACTGCACGTCGAGATCGCGACCGAGCTGCAGAGCGCCGATGCCCTTGGCGCCGTTCATGAGGATGGCGATTGCCAGAAGGTAGTCCCGAACCGCCAGCTTGCGGCTGGCGAAGATTGTCCCGGACGTGACACTGAACTGCTTGTTGCAGTCCCTGCACTTCCAGAGCCGTGCGTCTTGTAGGTGTAGAGCGCGACGCTGCCGCACTTTGGGCAGTAAGGGATGCCCCCGTTGTCGGACCAGCGGATTGCGAGCTTGGCGTGGGCTTCCTCATCGCTCATGCGCGCAATCGACGCTACGGAGAGCGTCCTTGCTGCACTGGTGAGGAGGAAGTGGGCGGCCATGACACTCGGTCAACCAAATTAGCTGACCTCATACGTAATGGCTGATATAGATGATGTCAACCAGAAAGGTTGACCTCGGCCCGCAAATCATTCATTGGTTGGGCCATGAGCCCAGAGCAATGTC
>CAWIXS010000042.1:0-92391 GCA_963840075.1 uncultured Alphaproteobacteria bacterium
TGCTTCGAGTGGCACCAGCGGCCTGAGCACGTGCGGCGCGGGCGACCTCACGTGGGCGGACTCGCCCGCCAGCAACGACCGGACGCGGTGCTGGTGCGTCACCCCAAGACCGGCGAGAAGGGCTATTGGCCACTCGAGGATGACGACGGGACCGCTCTTCCCCGAGATCGAGGCTTACCTAAACGACTTGAAGCGTCTTGGATTGCCAATCGTTCTCACGTCCGGCAAGCGCGCGGCCCGCACGACCATACTCGAACGAGTACGCCCAGCGACGCGTGCGAGAGGCACGCAGACGGCCAAGCTCGGCGCGCATGTGACACTCGACGCTTGTCGCCACGGCGGCTTGACCGAGCTCGGCGATGCTGGTGCCACGGAACACGAGGGCATGGCCGCGTCGATGCACAAGACACCAGAGGCGCTGCGGCTTTACGTCAAGCGGATCGAAACAGCAGCGGCAGGTGGCTGCCCGAAAGCGACGTTCGCATATCGCGCGAAAGGCCGGCTAAAGAACAAACGAAGGTGGTTTTTCGGAATGGTGAGCAGCCAGCGTTTTGGAATGGCGGTAGGCGCTTGGAAAAAACCCAGCGATATCATGGCGCTCCCTACGGGAGTCGAACCCGTCTTTTCAGATTGAAAATCTGACGTCCTAACCGATAGACGAAGGGAGCCTGGGTCGCTGCCCGCCGCGCCGGCCCGATATAGTTGCGTTTGGGAGGGGTGGCAAGCAGACGGCCCGCCCGGTCCGGCGTCTCGGCCATTTGCGCTGCATCTCGCCTCTGGCACGCGACTGCAGTAGGCTGCGCGCGCCGCCACGAGGCGGCCGCAGTGTCGGAGAAGGCAGTGCGGAAGACGGGGAGCGCGTCGGGCCATCGGTCGGAGCGCAGAAACGAGCAGTGCCGCAGCGAGAGGAGAAGCCGCTATGACCGACAAGACCACGGTCTCGACCAACGTGGATACCTTCAACGACGGGGGGAGCTATTTCGTCAGGACGGAGATCGAGGCGCGCCTCGTCAGCATCCACGGCCCCTTCCCGAGCCTCGAGACCGCCAAGAAGCTGCAGGCCGACCAGACCGCCTACGTGAAGAGCGCGGGCGAAGGCTTCAAGGAGCAATTGCACCGCGCCGCGACCGCATCGCCGGCCGCCAAGTCCGCCTGATCCGGGCGCAACTCTCCTCCCCTCCAGAAACGCCCTCGGGCGCCGGCGCCACATTGCCTCGCCGCGCGCCGCCGTGCAGGATCGGTGGCGAGACGATCGCAGGGAGGAGGGGCATGTCGAGCCATCTGCCGCGCCGCATGAAATTCTGGGGCTGGGGCTTCGAGGGCGAGGGCGCCACGGCCCAGGAGCGCGCCCTCGTGCATGCCCTGGCCGCCACCCGCTTCGGTGTTGCGGAGTTCGACGACACCCCGCCGCGGCTCGAGGAGTTCACCCTGCGGCCGCCGCGCGTGGCGGTGCCGGCCTCGCTCGCCGCCTTCTGCAGCGCCGAGCCGATCGACCGGCTGGTGCATGCCTACGGCAAGTCCTTCATCGACTCGGTGCGCATCTTCGAGCGCCGCAGCCCAAGCGCGCCCGATGTGGTCGCCTATCCCGCCTCCGAGCAGGACATCGCGGACCTGCTCGACTGGGCCGGCTCCAACGGCTTCGCCGTGATCCCGTTCGGCGGCGGCTCCTCGGTGGTCGGCGGCGTCGAGCCGGCCGTGGGCGAAGCCTTCAAGGGCGTCGTCTCCGTCAATCTGCAGCGGCTCGACAAGGTGCTGGAGATCGACAAGGCGAGCCGCGCCGCGCGCATCCAGGCGGGCGTGTTGGGCCCCCATCTCGAGGCGCAGCTGAAGCCGCACGGCCTGACCCTGCGCCACTTCCCGCAGAGCTTCGAGTATTCCACGCTCGGCGGCTGGATCGCGACCCGCTCCGGCGGCCACTTCGCCACGCTCTACACCCATATCGACGACTTCGTGCAGTCGGTACGCATGGTGACGCCGCAGGGCGCCTGGGAGAGCTTCCGCCTGCCGGGCTCGGGTGCGGGCCCGAGCCCCGACCGCCTGGTGGTCGGCTCGGAAGGCTCGCTCGGCATCATCACCGAGGCCTGGATGCGGCTGCAGGACAGGCCCCGCTTCCGCGCCGGCACGTCGGTGACGTTCCGCACCTTCGTGGAGGCGTGGGGCGCGGTGCGCGCGATCTCGCAAGCCGGGCTCTATCCCTCCAATCTGCGCCTGCTCGACCGGATCGAGGCGCGCATGACGGGGGCGGGCGACGGCAGCGCCGACGTGATGGTGCTGGCGTTCGAATCGTCCGACCACGAGGTTGTCCCCTGGATGGCGCGCGCGCTCGAATGCGTGCGCGACCACGGCGGTCTGCCCGACATCGATCAGCTCGCGGCCGCCGGCGGGCACCGCGAAGGGGCCTCCGGAGCCTGGCGCAACGCCTTCATCCGCGCGCCGTTCTTCCGCGAGATCCTCACCCCCCTGGGGGTGCTGTTCGACACCTTCGAGACGGCCATCACCTGGGACCGCTTCGGCGACTTCCACGCCCGCGTGATGGAGACCCTCAACGACGCTCTGGGGCGCGAGTGCGGCCCCGGCCACATCGCCTCGTGCCGCTTCACCCACGTCTACCCCGACGGGCCGGCGCCCTATTTCAGCTTCTACGGCAAGGGGCGCAAGGGCGGCATGGTGGACCAGTACTGGGCCATCAAGCGCGCCTGCGCCGACGTGCTGAACAAGCTGGGCGGCACCATCACCCACCACCACGCCGTCGGGCGCGACCACATGCCCTGGTACCAGCGGCAGCGCCCCGACCTGTTCGGCGCCGTGCTCGAGAACGCCAAGAGCGCCGTCGATCCCGCCGGCGTCATGAACCCCGGCGTCCTGGTTCCGGCGAGGGAGCCGGGCTGAGCGGGATCGTGGGCCGGAGTCCAACCGGCCACGCCGCATATTCGGTGCATCGTCATTGCCCGCCGCAATTCGGTGCGGATCGATCTGTAAAATCCGCATGTGTCGGCTGGAGAGGCTGGCCACGGAGCACCTCTGCGTGCGGACCATGACACTGAGATTGATCCTCGTCGCAGCGGGTGCCATCGTGGTTGTCGCCGCCGCGACGGCTGCGGCGGCCATCGCCTTCGACGCGCGCGCTCATGCGCAGGGCGCGCTGATCCTGCCGGAAGGCGCGGGCCATCCGACTCGCTGATGGAGGTCCCGGACAGCCTCCCCCGGCCTGCGCCGGCCCTCGCCGGGGTCGGCTTGCGGGATGACGGGTGCGGATCGACGGTTACAAAACTTTACATTGAGGAGATGCGGGGGAAACCGAGGCCTCCCAGATTACGGTCGACAGGATCGCAAGCAAAGGAGAGCCGAGATGAGCGAGCAGTCCAATCCAGGCGCCGGCGGACGCAGGCGTCGAACGTGGCCGGCGCTCGTTGCCGTGGCCATCGTGGCGGCCTTCACCGGGGCCGCGGCCACCGGCGCGATGGGGCAGTGGGCCCCGGGCTGGGGCCACCACGGCTGGGGCCCCGGCTTCATGCGCGGGCCGATGACGCCGGCCGACATCGAGGAGCGCGTCGATCGCGGCATCAGGCACGCGGCCATCGAGCTCGACGCCTCGCCGGAGCAGCAGGAGAAGCTGCGGGCCATCGCCAAGGCCGCCGTCAAGGACCTGGTGCCGATGGGCGAGAAGGCCCGCTCCGCGCGGGAGCGCGCAGTGCAGCTCCTGCTGCAGCCCAAGGTCGACAGGGCCGCCATCGAGGCGTTCCGCGCCGAGCAGATGGGCCTCGCCGATGCTGCGAGCGTGCGCCTCGCCCAGGCCGTGGGCGACATCGCCGAGGTGCTGACCGCCGAGCAGCGCCAGAAGGCGCACGAGCTCCTGCAGTGGCGCCGGGGCCATTGGCGCCGCTGGCATCGCGGTTAGAATGACCCGGTGACCGACCGCATCCTTCTGATCGAGGACGATGCCCGGCTCGCCGAGATGGTGCGCGACTATCTCGGCGGGGCGGGCTTCCGCGTGACCCGCGCCGAGAACGGCGGCGCCGGGCTCGCGCTGCACGCCCGCGAGGCCTTCGACGCCATCGTGCTCGACCTGATGCTGCCCGACATGGACGGCCTCGACGTGTGCCGCCGCATCCGCGGGAACGCGGCGACGCCGATCCTGATGCTGACGGCGCGCGGCGATGCCATGGACCGGGTGGTGGGCCTGGAGATGGGGGCCGACGACTACCTGCCCAAGCCCTTCGAGCCGCGCGAGCTGCTCGCCCGCCTCAAGGCCATCCTGCGCCGCGGGCCGCACCGGCCGCAGCGACGACGTGCTGCGCTTCGGCCGCCTGGAGATCGACCGCGCCGCGCGCGAGGTGCGCCTCGACGGCGAGGCCCGCGCGCTCACCTCGCATCAGTTCGCCCTGCTGCTGGCGCTGGCGGAGCATGCGGGACGCGTGATGTCGCGCGAGGTGCTGATGGACCTCGTCAAGGCGGCGCCGCTCGAGGCCTTCGACCGCTCCATCGACGTGCACATCTCGCGCATCCGCGCGGCCATCGAGGACGACGCGAAAAAGCCGCGCCGGGTCATCACGGTGCGCGGCAGCGGCTATGTGTTCGCCAAGGCGCAGGACTGAGCACGGGACCGTTTGGCCGATGCGCCATCTCTACAAGCAGCTCTACCTGACGATCATCGCCAGCCTGCTGCTCGTGGTGCTGCTCGGCGGCCTGCTCTGGAGCTTCGCGCCGGGCCAGCAGGGGGCCGAGCTGCTGGGCGAGCTGGTGACCCCGCACCTGCCCCCGGCCGAGGTGGACGACGCAACCCAGCAGCAGGCGCTCGAGCGCATCCATCGCCGCTTCAAGGTCGATCTGGCGTTGTTCGACCGCAGTCTGCGCCGCATCGCCGCCGTCGGGCGTCAGCTGCCGGGCCCACGCCGCGAGACCGGCGGATGGACCTTCGGGCGCGGGGGCCCGGCCTGGACCATCCGGCTGCCCGACCAGCGCTGGCTGGTGGCGCGCGCGCCGGGGCGGCCGTGGCACCCGGTTCTGGGGCTCATCGCCTTCCTGGGCGCCATCGCGCTCGCCGTGGCGGTGTGCGCCTATCCCCTGGTGCGCCGCCTCACCCGCAGGCTGGAAAGACTGCAGGCAGGCGTCGATCAGCTGGGTGCCGGCGATCTCAAGGCGCGCGTCAAGGTCGAGGGCAAGGACGAGGTGGCGCGCCTCGCGGAGAGCTTCAACCGCTCGGCCGCGCGCATCGAGGACCTGGTGGGCTCGCACAAGCTGCTGCTTGCCAACGCCTCGCACGAGCTGCAGAACGCCGCTGTCGCGCATCCGTCTCGGCGTCGAGCTGATGAAGGCGACGGCCGATCCCCCGGTGCTCCACCAGCGCAAGGCCGATCTGGAGCGCGACATCGCCGAGCTCGATGGGCTGATCGACGAGATCCTCCTGTCGAGCCGGCTCGATGCCGTGAAGGGTCTCGATACCTACGAGGAGGTGGACCTCCTGGCGCTCGCGGCCGAGGAAAGTGCCCGCTACGATCGGTGCACGGTGGCGGGCGAGCCCGTCGTGGCGCACGGTGACCGGGCGCTGCTGCGCCGCATGTTGCGAAACCTGATCGAGAACGCCGAGCGCCACGGCGCGCCGCCCATCGAGGTGCACGTCGGGCGCGACGGTGCGCAGGCCGTGGTGACCGTCAGCGACCACGGCCCGGGCGTTGCAGCGAGCGATCGCGAGCGGGTGTTCTCGCCCTTCTCCCGGGTCGCCGGCCGCAATGCCGGCACTGGCCTCGGCCTCACCCTGGTGCGCCAGATCGCGCGCCAGCACCTCGGCGACGCCGGCTGGGCGGGAACCCCGGACCGGCCCAGCACCATCCGTGTCGTGCTCCCCGCCACCGGCGGATTGCGCACGTCTGCTTCTGGGTAGAGGCAGCCGCTCCCGCGGCTCTGGTCGCATTGAACGCTCCCACTATAGCAGTATATGCGTAACTGTCAAATAAAAATCTTTTTGTTTGAAAATTCGCTTTCTCAATTTCTCCGGCTGTCGACCTTGTGTGAATGCCAAGAGTTGAGGAGCCGCTCCCGGACCTCCTGTCCGCCACTTCACGTTCCCGTGATCGACCCAAGGAAAGCCCGATCCGAGCCGTCTCATGGTACGCGTGGGTTGGATGGGCGGTGCGGTGGAAGAGCCGGTCGATCAGGGGCAGGTCGAGAAGGCCGCGCAGGGCTGTCCGGGCGCGCTGGCAGCCCTGATCGAGGCCCACTACGGGTCGATCTACCGGATGGCGTGGCGGCTGATCGGCACGCGCGAGGAAGCCCAGGACGTGGCGCAGGACGTCTGCGTCAAGCTTGCGGGCGCCGTGCGCTCCTTCCGGGGCGACGCCGACTTTGCAACCTGGCTCTACCGCGTCGCCTACAACACCGCCATCGACCATATCCGCGCGCGGGAGCGGCTGCGCCGAGGCGAGAGGCCCGATGTGGTCGTGCTGTTCCAGGGCTGGGCGGCCCAGTCGGCCGAGGCCTCAGTGGACGGCAGCGAGCTGTGGGACGAGGTGCGCAGGCTGCCGCCGCAGCAGCGCGACGCGGTGATCCTGGTCTACGCGGAGGACCTCACCCACGCCGAGGCCGCGGCGATCATGGGCTGCACGGAGAAGACCGTGTCCTGGCATCTGCACGAGGCGCGGAAACGATTGCGGGCACGGCTCGATGCCGTGGGTTGAGACATGACCGACGACGAGCTGAAACGGCTGAAGGACCTGCCCGTGCCCCCGCCGGACGAAGGCGCCAGGGAGGCGGCGGTCGCTGCCGCGCTGGCCGCGTTCGAGCGCGCCGCGGTCGCTGGCGCCGGCACGCCCCAAGGAAATGCGGCTTCCCCACGTCTGAGAAGCACATCTGCAATCTCAGAGGGGAAAGCCAGGATGCGTTTCCGCCGACCCGCGGCCATCGCCGCGTCGATTGCCGTGCTGGCACTCGCCGTGCCGCTCACACTGCACCTGATGCGGACCACGCCGCCGCAGCAGGAGCAGCACCAGGACAAGCTGGCGGCCCTGGAGAAGCCCGTCGGGTCTCAGCCGAAGGCCGATCATGCCCAGCCGCCGCCTCCCGCGAAGGAGGAACTCCCGAAAGTGAAGAGCGCCGAGCGTGACGGCGCCCGAAAGGTGGCTGAGCTTCCCAAGGCAGAGAGTCGGCGCGAGGTCCAGCAGGATGATCTGGCACAGCCGCCGCCACCCGCAGCGGTGGAAAAGCCCCCGGCATCGCCGCCGACCAAACGCACCGACGCCCCAAAGAGCGAGGTCCCGGGCATGCTTCTGGACGTGCAGGGTGGCGCGACGAAGCAGGAGCCGAACGTCGCTCAGGCACAGCCGCCACCGAAAGAAGCGGCCGCGGAGCCCAAACGCAAAGTCGCGGTGGCCACGCCGCCACCCAGTGCCGCTCAGGCGCCCCCGCCGCCAACCAGCGCCAAACGCGCGGATGCGGAGTCCAGGCACCACCACGCCAGGCGAAAGCAGGTCGCACAGGGTTCAAAGACAGAGGCGATCCCGCCCGAGTTGCAGAAGTACGTCGCTCGCCGGAAAGAGGGGGACATCGCAGACCTCTTTGGCGCTGGCGGCTTTGCCAACGCCCAAGCCGGCCGTCGCGGTCACCCGTCCGGCGGACTGCCCGGCGCAGCCGATGACGGGCGCGACCGCTTCGCGGCGGCCGACGCGAACCGCGTCAAGAGCGTGACGGTGGAGCCGGTCTCCACGTTCTCCGTCGACGTGGATACCGCGTCCTATGCCTTCGTGCGCCGGTCGCTCAACTCCGGGCGGCTGCCGCCCAAGGAGGCCGTGCGCGTCGAGGAGATGATCAACTACTTCCCCTACAGCTATCCGCTGCCCGAGGACCGCAGCGCCCCCTTCCGGCCGACGGTCACGGTGCTGCCCTCGCCGTGGAACCCGGCCAACAAGCTCGTGCATATCGCCATCAAGGGCTACGACGTGCCCAAGGCCGAGCGCCCGCGCGTCAACCTGGTGCTGCTCATCGACACCTCGGGCTCGATGGCGCCGGAGGACCGGCTTCCGCTGCTGAAGAACGCCTTCCGCATGCTCGTCGACACGCTCAGGCCCGACGACACCGTCGGCATCGTCACCTACGCAGGCACGACGCGCGCGGCGCTGGAGCCCACCAAGGTTGCCGAGAAGCGCAAGATCCTGGAGGCGATCGAGCGTCTCGTCGCCAGCGGCGGGACGGCGGGGGGCGCGGGCATCCAGGAGGCCTACCGCATGGCGGAGGGCGTCCTCGACAAGGCCGCCGTCAACCGCGTGATCCTCGCCACCGACGGCGATTTCAACATCGGCATCACCGACGTCGGCCAGCTCAAGTCGTACATCGAGCGGAAGCGCGAGACCGGCATCTACCTGTCGGTGCTGGGCGTCGGCCGCGGCAACTACAACGACGCGCTGATGCAGGCGCTGGCGCAGAACGGCAACGGCACCGCCGCCTACATCGACACGCTGAACGAGGCGCGCAAGGTGCTGGTCGACGAGGTGTCCTCCACGCTGTTCCCGATCGCCAAGGACGTGAAGATCCAGATCGAGCTCAACCCGGCCAGGGTGGCCGAGTACCGGCTGATCGGCTACGAGACGCGGCTGCTGAAGCGCGAGGACTTCAACAACGACAAGGTCGACGCCGGCGACATCGGCTCCGGCCACACGGTGACCGCGATCTACGAGATCACCCCGGTCGGCAGCCCGAGGTTCGTGGAGGACCTGCGCTACAAGCAGCCGGCGGCCGCAGCCCCCGCCCCCGGGGACGGCAAGGGCGAGTACGGCTTCCTGAAGATCAACTACAAGCTGCCGAGCGAAACCGTGAGCCGCCGCATCGAGCTTCCCATCACGCAGGCGCTCGAGAAGGCTGCCATCGATCAGGCTTCGGCGGAGGTGCGCTTCTCGACCGCGGTGGCGGCGTTCGGGCAGCTGCTCCGAGGCGAGCCCTATCTCAAGGGCTTCGGCTACGACGAGGTGATCGCGCTCGCTGCCGGCGCCAGGGGCGAGGATCTCTACGGCTACCGCGCCGAGCTCCTCAACCTGGTCCGTCTCGCCAGGACCGCCCGCCCCTGACCCCGGGGCGGCGGTGCTTGCGCCCGGGGACCCCCTCGCCCCGCCGCCCTCGGGCCATCCGCTAGGGCGGTCTCACGCCTGTGTCTCTCATGGACGGGACAGAACACTACCGTACAAAACCCAAGACCCGCGGAACCACCAGCGCGATTTCGGGGACGAAGGCGACGAGCAGAAGCACGGCGACGATTGCCGCCAGGAACGGCAGCAGCGGCCGCAGCAGCTTGTCCATGGGCAATCCGCTGATCGCCATTCCCACGAACAGGCAAAGGCCTACGGGCGGCGTGATGTGGCCGACGGCTGACGCGATCACGCACACGATGCCGAAGTGGATGGGATGCACGCCCGCTTCCTGGGCCACCGGAAGCAGCACCGGGACCGTGACGAGGATGATCTCGGATGGCGTCAGGAAGGTTCCCAGCAGGAGATAGAGCGCAATGATGAGCAGGATGAACATCCACCACGCGGGCGCGACCGCGGCGATCGCCTCCGCGACCCGCATCGGGAACTTGGAGTAGGTGAGCACCCAGCCGAAAGCGCCGACGAAGCCGATGATGAGGCCGATGACGCCCGACAGGCGCGCCGAGTCCGCGAAGATCTTCGGCAGCTCCCGAAGGGCGGGCTCGCGGTAGAAGATCGGCGGTACGAGGAGCGCATAGACGACCGCCACCGCCGCGGCCTCCGTCGGCGTGAACAGGCCGAACAGGATGCCGCCCATGATGATGACCGGGATCAGCAGGGCCGGCAGGGCCTTGCGCAGCACGGCCAGGAACTCGGGCAGGGTGGGCGGCGGCTCCTTGGGATAGTTGCGCTTCCGGGCGATCACGAACACCGGCACCGCCATGCCGATGCCCACGAGCAGCCCCGGTATCACCCCGGCCGCGAACATCGCGGCCACCGACTCTTCCGCCATCCACGCATAGATCACCGCAATGATGGAGGGAGGGATGATCGGTGCCACCACCGCGGTCGAGACGGTGAGGGCGGTGGCAAAGTCGAGGTCGTAGCCCTTGCGCACCATCTGCGGGATCAGGAACGTGCCGAGCGCGGAGACGTCGGCGACGGCCGAGCCGGAGATGCCGCCGAAGAACATGCTGTCGACGACGTTCACATAGGCGAGGCCGCCGCGGAAGCGGCCGACGAGCGCGGTGGCAAGGTCGATGATGACCCGCGCCACGCCGCCGCGCGCGGCGATGTTGCCGGCCAGAATGAACAGGGGCGCCGACAGCAGCAGGAAGGAGTCCGACAGGAGCCCGACGAAGCGGGTCGGGATGATGATCGGATTGAGCACGGGATAGACTATCGCGGCGGCGAGCGCGCCCACGCCGAGCGCAATGCTGATCGGCATGCCGAGCAGTATGAAGATGATGAAGGCGATCAGGAGGGTTTCTGCCATAGGCCCTTCAGCGCGCGATAAAGGTTGCGGAGCATCGGCAGGATGAGGAGAGCCGCGCCGACCGGTATGGCGGCATAGACCCAGCCCAGGGGCAGTCCGAGACCCGCGCTCGTCTGCAGCTGGGAATTGGGAACCAGCACCAGGCTCAGCTTGATCATATAGGCGAAAAGCCCGATGCCCACAGCATTGGTCAGTACAAGCACCAGTGCGCGGGCGCGCGGGGCCAGCCGGTTGATGAAGTAGTCGAGCACCGTGTGCTCGCCGCGCTGCATGGCGGCGGCGGCGCCGATCATCACCAGCCACACGAACAGGTAGCGCGGCACCTCGTCGAGCCCGTCGATGCCGCGGCCGACATAGCGCAGCGCCACCTGCAGGAACACGGCGCCGGCCATGACCGCAAGGATCAGGCCGCCGACGTAGCCGAGAACGTCGTAGGCGGCCCGTAGCGGATCGGAGCGACCCTGGCCATCCGCCCCATTGCGATCGGCGGGCATGCGCTATTTGACGCCGAGGATGAAGTCGACGATCGTCTTCGCATCCTTGCCGGCCGGCGTGCGGTAGAAGTCCTCGTAGACGCTGAGCGTGGCCTCGCGGAACGGCGTGGCATCGGGCTTGGTGATGGTGACCCCCTTCGCCCGCACCTGGTCCTGGATCGACTTGTCCTCGTCCAGGATGAACTTGCGGTTGAAGGTCCGGGCATGGGCCCACGCATCCATGATCGCTTTCTGTCCGGCGGCGTCCTGCTTCTGCCAGGCCGCCTTGGACATGATCAGCGCCACCGCCTGATGCGTGTGGCGGACGTCGGCGACGTACTTGACGATGTCATAGAACTTGTTGTGGTAGAACGTGTTGACTCCGCCCTCGGCGAAATCGATCACCCGCGTCTGCAGCGCCGTCGCCACCTCCGGAAAGGCGATGGGCGTGGAGATCATGCCGAGCGCCTTGAAGGTGGCGACCAGGATCTTGTCTTCCTGCACGCGCACCTTCTTGCCCTTCACGTCGGCAATCGAATTGATGGCGCCGTGGCCGTAGATGCCGCGATAGCCCGCAGCGATGAAGCCGATCAGCTTGAACGCCTTCCTGTCGAGAACGGCCTCGTAGTACTTGACGATGGTGTCGCTGCCGTCGAGCGCTTTGAACACGTGGTCGTAGTCGCGGAAGATGTAGGGCAGCTGGAAGACGGACATCTCCGGAACCAGCGTCGACAGCGGGGCCGTGGTGATGGGCCCGAGGTCGACAGCGCTCAGCTGAATCTGCTGCGCGACCTCGCGCTCGCCGCCGAGCGCGCCGGAATGATGATGCACCACCTTGATCTTGCCGCCGGTGAGCTCGCCGAGCTTGTCGATGAACTGCTGGGAGGCCTGCGACGTGCCGTGTTTGGCGGGGTTGATGTTGCCGAGGCTCAGCTCCTGAGCCTGCGCCGTGGCCGCCGCTGCCGACATTGCGGCAAATAGCGCCGCACACGCTCCCAGTCGGAGCGCAGAACCGATTGACATCAAGACTGACCTCCCCGGGCGGGCGACGCTCTTTGCGCGCGACCTTATTTGGGCGGTCGCCCAACACGGAACGACCGACGAGGTCCTATGGTGAGTGATGGGCGCGAAAGCGGTCAAGCGAGATTTTCCGTTCGGGTACTGCTTGTGGCGCGCGGGCTCCCTTCTCCCCGCCGCCCTCGGCCCAACCGCGGGCACGAGGTCGCCGCAATGCACCGTGGGCGAAGGAAGAGGGCACCTGGCGCAGCCATGGCAAAGGGGTCAAGCAGGGCAGGCGTGTGGTTTTGCCGGGCTCGGGCAGTTGACCTGGAGGGCCGGTACGGGCACAGGTGCGCAAGCACCTCCCGAGGCTCCCGCCCGTGCTCAACATCCCCTGTCTCTCGTCAACCCGACTCGCCGGATCGCCTATCGTCTTCCTGCGGTCGCTGGCGTTCATCAACTATCTGGGCTACGCGGGCTGGTCGGCGCTGCTCGCCAACTTTGCCGTCGAGCAGGCCGGCTTCCAGTGGCTCGAGAACGGCCTCACGCAGAGCGTGCGCGAGATCCCGGGGCTTCTCGCCTTCACCGCCATCTTCTGGCTGCTCCTGGTGCGCGAGCAGGTGCTGGCCTATGCCGCGCTGTTCGTCCTCGGGCTGGGAGTGGCGCTGACAGGGCAGTTCGCGACGCTGACCGGCGTGCTCGTCACGACGTTCATCATGTCGACGGGCTTCCACTACTTCGAGAGCATGAACGTCTCCCTGCAGCTGCAGCTGCTGCCCAAGGCCGAGGCGCCGCGGCTCATCGGCACCATCACGGCGGCGGGGGCCGCGGCGCAGTTTCTCGCCTACGGCGGCCTCGCCGTCGCCTGGTGGGCGGGGTGGCGCTCCTACCAGCAGCTGTTCCTCCTCGTCGGGCTCGCCTGCATGGCGCTGAGCCTCGCCGCCATGGCCTGCTTCCAGCCCTTCCAGGGGCCGGTGCGGCAGAGGAAGAGCATCGTCGTGCGCCGGCGCTACTGGCTGTTCTACCTGCTGCAGTTCATGACGGGTGCGCGCCGCCAGCTGTTCATGGCCTTCGGCGGGTTCCTGCTGGTGTGGAAGTTCGGCTACAGCGTCGCCGACATGGCGACCTTGATGCTCGTCACCACGGCCGCCAACACGGTGCTGGCGCCTCGGCTCGGCCGGCTCGTCATGGAGGTCGGCGAGCGCCGCACCATCATGATCGAGAACATCGTGCTGATCGTGGTGTTCGCAGGCTACGCCACCACGGCCAGCGCCTGGGTGGCGGGGGGCCTGTTCGTCGTCGACGGCGTGTTCTTCACCCTGACACTGGCGCAGCGTACCTACTTCCAGAAGATCGCCGACCCCGCCGACATGGCGGCGACCACCTCGGTCGCCTTCACCGTCAACCATGTGGCGGCGGTGACGGTGCCGGTGGCCTTCGGCGCGCTCGGCATGATCAACCCGGCCATCATCTTCTGGATCGGCACCGGCATTGCCAGCGTGTCGCTCGCCTGCTCGTTCCTGGTGCCGCGCCACCCGATGCCCGGCAACGAGACGGTGCTCGTCTCCGCTCCCAGGCCTCAGCCCGCCGAATAGGGGGCGAGCCCCGGAGCGCACCGCGGCCTTCTCGGCGCCCCCTGTGCTGCGCAGCACAACTGTGATTGGGTTGCCTTCCACCCTCCAATCCCCGAACGCCGGGCCGCCGACCCGGTGCGTCACAAAAAAGGCAGCGTCTTCACGCTACCCTGTCAAACGGTGCGCGGGAGGGCCTTCTCACCATCGGTGTCGGTGGTGTGGTGCACGGATTCCTACCTCTCACGGCGGGCAAGCGGCGCTGCGCCGAGCCCCTCCTGCTGCTCACCATGCTCGTGCTCCCTGGTCTTGCGGATGGCGCACGGGAGGCCGAGCGTGCACCGCAGCCTACCGTGGCAGCGTCTGCAGCACCGCTGCCCGGCCTCGACTGCCGCTTACAGGTCCGGGAGCGGGTTGAGAATCCCAGGGAAAACCGCGGTCCTGTGGCGTTCCCCGCGCGAGGGCCTATATCATGGCCGAGACCCTATGAGCCCCATGACCACGGTGAACCCCATGTTCTTCTCCCGCAGGAAGCTCGAGATACCGACGGCCGAGACGGCCCTGAAAGGGCGCGCCCAGGCGATCCCGACCGCCGCTACCCATTTCATCAACAACCGGCCCCTCAAAGGGCCCTATCCCGAGGGCAGCGAGACGGCGGTCTTCGGGCTCGGGTGCTTCTGGGGCGCGGAGCGCAAGCTCTGGGAGATGGGCGAGGGCATCTGGATCACGGCAGCGGGCTACGCCGCCGGGCTCACGCCCAATCCCACCTACGAGGAGGTGTGCACCGGCCGCACCGGCCACAACGAGGTGGTGCTGGTGGTCTACGACCCCGGGAAGGTGAGCTACGAGGCGCTTCTGAAGACGTTCTGGGAAAGCCACGACCCGACCCAGGGCATGCGCCAGGGCAACGACGTGGGCACCCAGTACCGCTCGGGCATCTACGTGACGGGCGAGGCGCAGCGCCGGGCCGCCGAGGCCTCCAAGGCCGCCTACCAGAAGGTGCTCTCGGCCAACCGCTACGGCCCCATCACCACCGAGATCCTCGACGCCGGCCCGTTCTACTTCGCCGAGGACTACCACCAGCAGTACCTGGCCAAGAACCCGCACGGCTATTGCGGCCTCGGCGGCACCGGGCTCAGTTGCCCCGTCGGCGTGGGAGTCGCGGCCGAGTCGTAGGACTTGCGGAACACACCGTCTGCGGAATGCACACATTCGGGGAATGCACACACCGTTCATATCTGCTTTGCAAGAGAAGGAAGCCCAAGCCCCGGTCTCTGGCCGCATGAAAAACCGAGATTGATCGGGTCCACAACGACTGCAATTATCGCATTTGTTATTTGACAAATACGCGTATACGTTATGGGGTGGGTGCCCGTCGGCCTGGAACAGAGCGGGTCGATCCGGTTCATGGGCGCGCAGCCAGTCCGCGCACGGCACGCCGTGGTGGAAGTCGGAGAAGCGGCGCAGGAAATCGAGGTGGGCCTCGCCCAGTCGGCGATGGCCTCGTAGTCATCGCAGCTGGCGATGGTGGCGCAGACGACCAGGAACAGGACCTCGCGCAGCGGATACACCACCCGCCAGGGCTCCCGTGCGTCCTCCACCTCGGAGAAACGGTCGAGCAACAGCGCCAAGCGCGGCTTGGTCCGAGCCAGATCGTCCATCGCGAGCCTCCCCAATCAGAGGCCCACGAGGGAATCACCAGAATGGCTCCGCGGGAATCGCTTTGGCTCTCGCCGCGACGCCGACCGTCAATCCCAAATCCACGTTAACCTGGCTCCGGAGCCCTGCGACGACGGCACGGGCCGTCGCTGCCGGCTATCGCGCGCCTGAGCGTGCGCCACGGCGGCCCAGCCACACCAGGAGCCGCCCGTCAATGAGCACGAGGCCCGCAGCGATGACGACGGCGCCCGTGATCTGGTTCTGCGTCAGCGTCTCGTCCAGGATCAGCACGCCTAGCGCCGTCGCTGTGACGGGGATCAGCAGGGTCACCAGCATGACGTTGCCGGGCCCTGCGGTCGCATTGACGCGGAAGAACACGATGTAGGCGAGCGCGGTCGACAAGAGCGCGAATGCGAGCACGGCCGCGATCGCCGAAACGCCCGGCACGGGCAGGGCCCAGAACCGGTCGGCGGCGGCGGCGATCGGCAGCAGCATCACGCTGGCGCACGTGAGCTGGGCACCCGACGACAGCAGCGGGGGGATATCGCGCAGACGGCGCATCCACAGCGCGGAGACGGCATAGGACAGCGAGGCGCCGAGGACGCAGAGCATGCCGACGACGCTCGAGGTGTTGGACGTGAGCGCCGCCGGACCGACCAGGACGGCGACGCCGGCAATGCCGAGGGTGACACCGGCAAGCTTGGCGCGCGTGAGGGCCTCGCCCGCGAACAGGCGGAACACGACGAGGGTGAACAGGGGGGCGGTGGCGTTGAGCACGGCGGCCAGGCTGCCGGCGATGCGCGTCTGCCCGTAGATCATGAGCGTGAAGGGGATGACGTTGTTGACCACCGCCAGCACGATATAGGGCCACCAGGCGCCGCGCGTGGCAGGCATGCGGTAGCCGAACGCGACGACCAGCGGAACCAGGGCGAGCGCCGCGATGGCGACGCGCAGGAGGGCGAGCGTCAGCGGCGGCACCTCCGGCAGGGCCACGGCGATGAAAAAGTAGGTCGAGCCCCAGAGCACGGAGAGGAAAACGAGCAGGAGCCAGTCGGTGGCGCGCATGGGATGAGCCGGAAGGAGCAGAGGCGGCTTGATAGGTGCGGCACGCCCACGCGTCCACCCGTTTCCGGCGCGGGTCTGCCCAGCGGGGGCAGACCCGGTGACGTCCGCCGGACGTTGATTCGGTTCAACGGCTTGTCGTGGGAGCGGGCCGCTCTAGTCGCAGCGGGCCGTCATGCCGCCGTCGACGACGATCTCGGTTCCGGTGATGAAACGCGCCTCGTCGGAGGCGAGGAACAAGGCGGCGTTGGCGGTATCGCGGCCGTCGCCCGTGAAGGCAAGCGGGATGCGCGACTGGCGCTGGGCGAGCAGCGCTGTGACATCGCCGCCCGCGCGCTGCTTTGCGAGGCGCACCTCCACCATGGGCGTGTGCAGCTGGCCGGGCACCACCGTGTTCACGCGAATGCCCTTGCCGGCGTACTGCACGGCGACCACGCGCGAGAGCTGGATGACCCCGGCCTTGGTGGCCGCGTAGGCCACCTGGGCGTTGCCGGTCCAGCGCAGGCCCGAGGCGGAGGCGATATTGACAATGGCACCGCCACCCTGGCTCTCCATGACCGGGATCACATGCTTGCAGGCGAGGAACACGCTTTTCAGGTTCGCGTCGACCTGCGCATCCCACGCTTCCTCGGACAGCTCGACCGGGCCACCGGCGGCCGAGCCTCCGACATTGTTGACGAGGACATCGATCCGGCCGAAGCGGGCCGCACAGGCCTTCACCATGGCTGCAACGGCGCTGCTGTCGATAACGTCCGCATGGTGGGTCTCGATGGCGCCGCCGGCCGCACGCACGCGCTCCACGGTCTCCCCGAGGCGCTGCGGCTCGCGATCTACGGCGAAGATCTTCGCGCCTTCCTCGGCGAAGCGCACCGCCATCGCCCGCCCATTGCCCCACCCTGGCCCTACGCAACCGGCGCCGCTGATGAGCGCAACTTTGTCCGCCAGCCTGCCAGTCATTGCGATCCTCCCCTGTCGTAGAGCCGCGCGGGTCTTCCACCCATCGAGCTTGCGGCGCAGCTTGTGGGCTGCGCGGGTCGGCTCTTGCGCGCGCGCCGTCCATGATAGACGCACGGAACGCGCCAACAAGCAGCCAGAGCGGGTGGCTGGTGCGCCGTCCGGCTCTCCCTGCAAGGCCGCATCGCCCGCGCACTACCGCCTACGCAATCCTGGAGCGGGATCGCGTCCCCGGTTTCACGCCGCCGGCAGGCGGAGCCGCGCGACGACCGGCAGGTGATCGGAGCCGAGGTAGGGCCCGGTCTCGATCGAGACGGTGCGGATATCGGGCGTCGTGAGCACGTGATCGATCAGGAGCGCCGGCGCAGGCAGGCCCAGTTGTCCACCCGTCGGCCAGCTTCTGAGGAACGTCGCGTGGCGGCGCAGGTCGGCGGAGGCCAGCAGGCGCTGCAGCCGGTAGGACCAGGGCGTCATGTTGAAGTCGCCCGCGAGGATCACGGGCCCGGCGATGGACCGGCGCCGCGCAATGAGCCAGTCGAGCTGGTTGGCCTGCCTGGGCCTGGAGGGCACCGCGGTATGCACGCCGAAGAGGTGGAACGTGCCGAGCTCGGCGTCGTCGAACTGCGCCGAGATGACCTCCGGCGTCTCGGGTCCGCGGTGCACGTGCTCGACGGATACCCATGCGCGCTTGGCGAGCATCGCCGAACGGCACAAGCGGGGCCCGAGGCACACGTGAATGTGCGGGTATCTGGCCGCAAGCAATGGACGCAGCACGGCGACGTGTCGCTCGGTCGTCTCCTGCAACAGCACGATGTCCGCGTCTTCCTGCAACAGGAAGCGCGCGATGCTTTCCGTCTGCTCGTTGCGCCAGAGTACGTTGAAGGTGATGATCTTGATGTCGCGATGGAGAGCAGCCGCCGAGGTCCGCTCCGCAGCGCGGCTCATCGCCGCCTCGGCCGACCACAGCAGCGGCACGGGGAGCAGGACGGCATTGACGGCCGTCAGGATCGCGCCCCACCGCGCCACCTTCGGCATGCGCGCCAGGAGCGCCAGGGCGAGAAGGCCGGCCGAGCCGGCGAGCGTGTAGGGCCTGAACTGGTTGGCAATGTCGGCCTGAGGCAGAAGCGGGGCCAGCACACCCGCCAGGGTCATGACCGCGCCCGCAACAACTGCGGCATCGACGAGCCGACGTAGCATCGCTCCCTCCCACGGCAGCAAACAGCGCGCCGCGATGAACAACTTTGTTTCGACGAAATCGTGGCTCGGCGGGTCGGAGCGAGGAGAGGGTCAGACCGCTCGCGGGGACGTTTGCGATTCTCCGCGGGCGTGGTGGCGAGCGAGGCCTGACCCTCGCCCAGGACCTTGGCCAGGGCAGGCATGAACTCGCGGTAGTGGTCGATGACGGCGGTGGGCGCGAGCTCGCGCACGGGCACCGTCGTATAGCCGAAGGTGACGCCGATCGAAGGGATGCCGGCCGCTGCGGCCGTCGCAATGTCGACCTCGCTGTCGCCCACCATCACCGCACGCTCTGTGCGCCCGCCCGCCATCTCGATGGTACGCGATGAGATGGCCCGGCGCCGGCTTGAACACGTCGAACGTGTCGCGCCCTGCGATCGCGGCGAAGCGATCCGCCAGCGCCAGCTGCCGCAGCAGCGACTTGCGACAGCGCCTCGAGCTTGTTGGTGCACACCGCGAGCCGCGCCCCCAGCCTCGAGAGCGACTCGAGCAGCGCCGGGATGCCGTCGAACGGGCGGCTCATGACGGCAATGTTGTCGGCATAGTACGGGAAGAACAGGTGGAGCAGCTCGTCGACCTCGTCGGGCGTCTTGGCCACGCCGTGCAGCCGCAACCCCGCCTCGATCATGGCGCGCGAGCCGTGGCCGATCAGCGGGCGCAGCCGGGCCGGGTCGATCGGCGCCAGACCGATCAGGCCGAACACATGGTTGGCGGCAGCGGCAAGGTCGGGCGCCGTGTCGACGAGCGTGCCGTCGAGATCGAAGACGATGGTTGCGCCGGCAGAGGTCGAGAGGCATCGGAGGACAATGGAGAGCGAGTGCGCCGAATTGACGGCGTTAGCATCGCGAGGCCGCGTCTGAATGGAAGCCTCCGCTGCCTATTTCCGCGGCAGTTACGGCACTGTCGTATCCCTTGCGCCACACCCCGGCGGCATGCAAGTCGCAGAGCATTCATCTCGGCACCAGCATCGATCTGGCCGGCGACACGAGCCAGCTTACGCGGGCCTGACCTGGGACCTGAAGCTCGCCCACAGCTCTCTCTGGAGCTGACGTTCGGCGGCGCCGTGCACAACGGGCCAACGGGCGACAACCATCCGGATCCTACCGCCGCCGAGTGCCGTGCCCCGCCAGCTTAGCCCTGCGGGTTCCTGTTGCCGGCCGTGCCCGCGAACCTTGCCTCCGCTTCCGCGGCGGCCTACACAGGCGCAAGGGACGACGGGGCGGCAGGACACGAGCGGAGCTTCGCATGGACAAGCCCACCATCAGTCTGGTCAGGAACCAGTGCTACGTCGCCGGCCAGTGGGTCGGCGAGCCCAAGGTGCCCGTCACCAACAAGGCCACCGGCGACGTGATCACCCGCGTGCCCGACCTCGGCGAGGCGGAGACGCGCTCCGCGATCGAGGCGGCGGGCCGCGCCTTCCCCGCCTGGTCGAAGCTGCTCGCCAAGGAGCGCTCCAAGCGCATCCGCAGGTGGTTCGAGCTGATGATCGAGCACGCCGACGAGCTGGCGTTGCTGCTCACCAACGAGCAGGGCAAGCCGCTGGCCGAGGCCAAGGGCGAGATCCTCTACGCCGCCGGCTTCGTCGAATGGTTCGCCGAGGAGGCCAAGCGCGTCAACGGCGAGACCATACCCACCTTCAAGAGCGATGCGCGCATCGTTGTCATCAAGCAGCCCGTCGGCGTGGTGGCGGCGATTACGCCCTGGAACTTCCCGTGCGCCATGATCACCCGCAAGGTGGCGCCGGCGCTGGCGGTCGGCTGCACGGTGGTGTGCAAGCCGGCCTCCGAGACCCCGTTGTCGGCGCTGGCGCTGGCCGAGCTCGCCGACCGGGCCGGCATTCCGCCCGGCGTCTTCAACGTCGTCACCGGCAAGGCCAGCGCCATCGGCAAGGAGCTCACCTCCAACCCGGCCGTGCGCATGCTCACCTTCACCGGGTCCACCGAGATCGGCCGCATCCTGATGGCGCAGTGTGCGCCCACCATCAAGAAGCTCGGCCTCGAGCTCGGCGGCAACGCGCCGTTCCTGGTGTTCGACGATGCCGACCTCGACAAGGCGGTGCAGGGCGCCATGGCCTCCAAGTACCGCAACGCCGGGCAGACCTGCGTGTGCGCCAACCGCCTCTACGTGCAGGAGGGCGTCTACGACGCGTTCGCGAAGAAGCTGGCGGCGGAGGTGGAGACGATGAAGGTCGGCCCCGGCACCGAGCAGGGGGTCACGACCGGGCCGCTGATCAACAAGGCCGCCGTCGAGAAGGTCGAGGAGCACGTCGCCGACGCCCTCAAGCACGGCGCCAGCGTCCTGACCGGCGGCAAGCGCCATCCCCTCGGCGGCAACTTCTTCGAGCCCACCATCCTCACCAATGTCACGGCTGGGATGATGGTGGCGCGCGAGGAGACGTTCGGGCCGGTGGCCCCCCTCTTCAAGTTCAAGACCGAGGAGGACGTGATCGCCCAGGCCAACGACACCCCGTTCGGTCTGGCGGCCTATTTCTACTCGCGCGACATCGGCCGGGTCTGGCGCGTCGCCGAGGCGCTCGAGTGCGGCATCATCGGCATCAACGAGGGCATCATCTCCAACGAGGTGGCCCCCTTCGGCGGCTTCAAGCAGTCCGGGCTCGGACGCGAGGGCTCGCACCACGGCACCGAGGAGTTCCTGGAGATCAAGTACATGCTCATGGGTGGCCTGTGAGTCTCCCTCTCCCCGCGCGTCGCCGACCTCGCCCCGCATTCCATCAGCGCGGGGAGAGGCGATCCGGAACGCGGCCGTGACCAGCGCCGAGCAGTACAAGCGCCAGGCTGCGGAGCACGCCGTCGCCCTGGTGGAGGACGGCATGTCGCTGGGGCTCGGCACCGGCTCCACGGCCGCGCACTTCATCGACCTGCTCGGCCAGCGCGTCAAAGAGGGTCTGAGGGTCGAGTGCGTGCCGACCTCGGAGGCAACGCGCGCGCACGCCCAGCGCGTGGGCATCTCCCTCGTCGACCTCGAGCGGCGGCCGTTTCTCGACCTCACCGTCGACGGCGCGGACGAGATCGACCCGGACCTGCGCCTCATCAAGGGGCGCGGGGGCGCCCTGCTGCGCGAGAAGATCGTGGCGACCGCCTCCGACCGCATGGTGGTGATCGCCGACCACTCGAAGCGGGTGGCCACGCTCGGCGCCGTTCTGTTGCCCGTCGAGGCGGTGCCATTCGGCATCACCGCGACCCGCAACATGATCGAGGTGCTCGCCTCCGACGCAGGCTGCCGGGGGGAGGTCAAGCTGCGTCTGCGCGACGACGGGCAGCCGTTCGCGACGGACAGCGGCAATTTCATCATCGACTGCGCTTTCGGCCGCATCGACGAGCCCGAGGCGCTGGACGAGGCCCTCAAGATGATCCCCGGCGTGGTGGAGAACGGATTGTTCCTGGGTCTCGCCGACGCGGCGATCATCGCCGGGCCGGACGGCGTGCTGGTGCTCGAGCGCGACACCGACACGCAAACCGGCTAGAAGGCCTCGAGCCGGTTCTGGCAGGTGCCATGTGGGGGATGACACGTGACGCGCGAGGAGCTCGAGAACGGGGAGCGCCCCGCGGCAGTCGCGCTCCTGCGTCACGATTTCGAGACTTGACCTCGGGAGAGCGCAACGCCACACGCTGACCGGACGGTGGTCTGGAGATTTCGACTCCAACAGCAAGGAGGGTTTCCGTCATGAGGGGTTCAACGAGGTTTGCCGCACTGCTTGTGGCGACCGCCATCTCTGCCAGTCTGTGGGTATTGCCGTCCCAGGCGCAGCGCCCCGACGCGGCGCGGCTGGCGGCGGCGCGCGAGCTGGTCGAAGCCACCGGCGGCATCGCCATGGCGGAAAAAGCCATCGACGAGATGCTCGCCGGCATTATCAACTCGATGCGCCAGACCAACCCGGCCGGCGCCGCCGAGTTCGAGCGTGTGATGCGCACCATCCTGTCGCCCAGCTCTCCCAAGGTCAGGGCCTACCTGCAGGAGATCATGGATGTGACGATCACCCTCTACGCCGAGAAGTTCACGGTCGAGGAGATGCGCCAGCTTTCGGTCTTCCATCGCTCGCCGGTCGGCAAGAAGTTCCAGAGCGTGGTGCCCGAGGCCATGTCGCGCATGGCTCCCGCCATGATGAAATTCCAGGGGGGCATCATGCCGGATGTGCAGGACGCGTCGCGGCAAATGATGGAGGGGGGAAAAAGGTAAGAGCCAAGCCTCCAGTCTAGCCGACACATCAGTCCAGCCGACACATCGGGCCGCGGGATCGGAGGTGGCGCGCGAGCCTGCGCGTGCGACCGCCGCGTGACGCGGCCCGAGCCTCATGGACATGCGACCTGGCTGCGCCGCCCCCGGGGTCAGCGGTCTTTCGCCGCTCCGGGCTCGGCCTGCGAGATCAGCATGAGCGCCATTGTGAAGTCGTCCAGATTGCTCTGCGCCGCCTTGTCGCTCGGCGATGAGCTGATGATCTCGACCGCCATGCGCGCGCCGTAGACCCGCTGGCTCCATACGAATGCCTTGCTTCCGTTCGCAAAGGCATCCACGCGGCGCGCCTTGAAGATGGTGAAGAGCTTTTCCCTGGTCTGCTGCGGCGGGTCGAATGTGACGGCCGTTCCCGGCACAACCCGGCGCCTCAATGCCTCCTCGATCCTCGTTCGCTCGGCGCGGTACTGCTCGAAGGAGGGTTGCGGGCTCGCAGCGATGAAGAGGTAGCTCACCTTCGAGCCCGGTGTGCAGGTCGCGGCCTCGCAGACGTTCATGTAGATCCTGGGCGGCAGGAGCTGATGGCGGAAGCCGCCGATGGCAACGGGCGGCCCTGCGTCGGGTCGCTTTGCCTCCGGCCCCTGTGCATGGACACCCGTGGCAGCCAGCGCGCCGAGCAACACACCGTATCGCAGAGCCTGTCCAAGCACGTTCGCCTCCCTTCAGCCTTTCACGATTCCACACCCGCAGCGAGGAACCCCTGTGCCGGCGCGACCCTTAAGTGCAATTCGAGGCGCTTTGGCGGCCCAGGGTCCAACACGGCACGGCAAGATGAACCATGGCGAGGGCGCGTGCGGCCGCTTGGGCATTGCCAGTCCCGGGAGCATCGTTCACCTTACCGGCGAGACCGACGCCAGAACCATGAGCCGCTGCAGAGATGAGCCGACACGACTTCGACCTGTTTGTGATCGGTGGCGGATCGGGGGGCGTCAGGGCCGCGCGCGTGGCTGCGCAGCACGGGGCGAGGGTCGGGGTTGCCGAGGAGTACCGGTTCGGCGGGACGTGCGTCATCCGCGGCTGCGTGCCGAAGAAGCTCCTCGTCTATGCCAGCCGCTTCCGCGACGAGTTCGAGGACGCCGCGGGGTTCGGCTGGAGCGTGGGCGCCAGCCGCTTCGATTGGCCGACCCTCATCGCCAACAAGGATGCCGAGATCGCGCGCCTGGAGGGCATCTACCGCCGCAACGTCGAGAAGGCCGGGGCGCAGGTGTTTGAGACGCGCGCGACCCTGCTCGATGCCCACACCGTCCTCCTCGCCGCCGACGGACGCAAGGTGAGCGCGAGGACGATCCTGATCGCCACGGGGGGCTATCCGGTGGTACCCGCCGTGCCCGGTGTGGAGCACGCCATCACCTCCAACGAGGCGTTCCACCTGCCGAGCCTGCCGGAGTCGATCCTGATCGTCGGCGGCGGCTACATCGCGGTGGAGTTCGCCGGCATCTTTGCCGGGTTGGGCGTGAGGACCACGCTCGTCTACCGCGGGCCCAAGATCCTGCGCGGCTTCGACGAGGACCTGCGCGGCGGGCTGACCGAGGAGATGACGAAGCGCGGCATCGACGTGCGCGTCATTACCGAGGTGGCGGCGATCGGCAAGGCAGGATCGCGCTACGCCGTGACGCTGAGCGACGGCAGCAAGGTCGAGACCGGGACGGTGATGTTCGCAACCGGGCGGGCGCCCAACACCAGGGGCCTCGGCCTGGAGGCGGCGGGCGTGAAGCTCGGGCCGCTCGGCGAGATTGAGGTCGACCGGTGGTCGCAGTCCTCGATACCCGGCATCTACGCCGTGGGCGACGTGACCAACCGGATCAATCTGACGCCGGTGGCGATCCGCGAGGGCCACGCCTTTGCCGACACCCAGTTCGGCAACAAGCCGGCGGCGGTCGATCACGAGCTGGTGCCGACCGCGGTGTTCTCCACGCCCGAGATCGGCACGGTCGGCCTGCCCGAGAGCGTGGCGCGCGAGCGCCATCCCAGGCTCGAAGTCTACAAGGCCCGCTTCCGGCCGCTGAAGCACACGCTCTCCGGGCGCGACGAATTCATGCTCATGAAGCTCCTGGTCGACGGGGCGAGCGACAAGGTGGTCGGCTGCCACATTCTCGGGCCCGATGCGGCCGAGATGGTGCAGGTGGCGGCGATCGCGCTCAAAATGCGCGCGACCAAGGCCGACTTCGACGCCACCATGGCGCTGCATCCGAGCGCCGCCGAGGAGCTGGTGACACTGCGCCAGAAGTGGGTGCCGCCCGCCTGACGGTGTCAGAGCCTCCGGGTCTGACACCATGTCACCACCGCCGTCGGAGTCACGGTGTCAGACCCGGAGGGTCTGACACCCTTCGGAGCAGGAGGGACGCCATGAAACGCCTCGAAGGCCGCGTGGCGCTGGTGACGGGCGCAGGCTCGGGCATCGGCCGCGCCACGGTGCGCCTCCTCGCCGCCGAGGGTGCGCACGTCTACGTGACCGACGTGAACGGCGAGGCCGCCAAGGCCGTGGCGGACGAGCTCACCGAGGCGGGGCTCGCGGCCGAGGCCGTCACCGCCGACGTCGCGCGCGGCCAGGACGTGACGGCCATGTTCCGCACGGTCGAGAAGGCGCACGGGCGCCTCGACGTGCTCGTCAACAACGCCGGGCTCAACGTGCGCGGCGACTTCCGCCACCTCTCCGATGCCGACTGGGTCAAGATCCGCGAGGTCAACCTCGACGGCGTGGTGCGCGTCGCGCGCGACGGCTTCACCCTGCTCAAGGCGTCGGGACGGGGCGCGCTCGTCAACATCGCCTCGATCATGGCGCACCGCGGCTTGCGCCAGCTTTCCGCCTACTCGGCGACCAAGGGCGCGGTGGTGGCGCTGACACGCGGGCTTGCCGTCGAGTACGCCCCGTTCGGCATCCGCGTCAACGCGCTGTGCCCGGGCTTCGTGCACACCGCGCTGACGGAGCGGGCGCTGCGCAACCCGGCGATCGAGAAGGCGCTGGTGGAGTCCACCGCGCTGCGCCGCCTCGGGCAGCCCGAGGAGATCGCCAAGGCGGCCCTGTTCCTCGCCAGCGACGAGGCCTCCTACATCACCGGCGCCGAGCTGGCGGTCGACGGCGGCATGTCTGCGGTGCTGTGATGCTAGGCAAGTTTCCCGGGCCAACGCTTGGCCAGGGACCCTCGTCTGCTTTCGGCCCCCTTGCCGCCGGACGCCCGCACGTGGCACGGTGAAATATGTGAAGGGTTTCGGATGCCGGCCCATTGCGACGGTCGGGCTGGCACCGGGGCCGGCGTCCGAAAGCCTCCAGGGAAGGAACCCGCGAGTAGTGGGGGGAAGAGGGCGCCGCGAGTGCTATGGGGATTTCGCGGTAGTGGGCTGGTCGCTGGACGGAGGCGAACAGCTCGGAAGAGTGCAGGCTGGGCTGCCGATGGAGTGGAATAGTCGCGCCAAGCAGCGTTGGCCACTGCGATCCGCCGGTGTTCGAGGCTCCATCCGGCGCGAAGCGTATCGTTGCGGACAAATGCCGTCGCGGCCGGCTCGTGGCCAGCGGCAGTGGCGCCCGACATCGCAGCGGTTGGCGGCTGGAAGCATCATGACGTGTCGATCCTGATGGTCGGCGCATGCCTGGGCTGGCGGCCGGCCTCGAAGGTCTCGATGACGATCATGCGGCCGCCGCAGCAGGGGCATGGGGTCGCGAGCGCGGTCCTGGTTGGGTCATCGGCGGCAGCCTCGTCCTCGGGATCGGTGGCGGTGCTCGCGGCGGCTTCCAGAAGCTCGCGAGCCTGCGCGAGGCTCTCCTGCCGAGCGCTGCCGGCGAGAAGGCCGTAGTGGCGGATGCGGTGGAAGCCCTTGGGCAGGACGTGGATGAGGAAGCGGCGGATGAACTCGTGCGCGCCGAGCGTCATGGTGGTGTAGCGGCCCGGCCCTTCCACGCGGTAGTCCTTGATTTTGAAGGTGACGCTCTGCGCATCGGCGGCGATCAGGCGGCTGTTGGAGATGGCGACGCGGTGGGTGTAGCGCGACAGGTAGGTGAGCACCGCCTTCGGGCCCGCGAAGGGGCGCTTGGAGTAGACGAACCAGCGCGTCCTCTTGAGCGGCGCCAGGAACGCGGCGAAGGCCTTGTCATCAGCCAGATGCGAATGCGCGCCGAAGAAGGTGAGCTTGCCGGCCTTGTGGGCGGCGGCGAGCTTCTCCAGCATCAGGCGCCGGAACAGCCTGGAGAGCACCAGCACGGGCAGGAAGAAGTTGGGCCTGGTCGCGATCCAGCGCTTGCCATCTGGCGAGATGCCTCCACCCGGCACGATCATGTGCACGTGCGGATGATGGGTCATGGCCGAGCCCCAGGTGTGCAGCACCGAGGTAATGGCGATGCGGGCGCCGAGATGCTTCGGGTCGGCGGCGATTGTGAGCATGGTCTCGGCCGAGGCCTTGAACAGCAGGTCGTAGATTGCCGCCTTGTTCTGGTAAGCGATGTCGCCGATCGCCGCCGGCAGCGTGAAGACGATGTGGAAGTAGGGCACGGGCAGGAGCTCGCTCTCCCGCTCCTCCATCCAGGTGCGCGCCGCGGCCCCCTGGCACTTGGGGCAATGCCGGTTGCGGCAGCTGTTGTAGGCGATGACGGTATGGGCACAGTCCTCGCAGCGCGCAACATGCCCGCCGAGCGCCGTCGTGCGGCAGCTCTCGATCGCGCTCATCACCTTGAGCTGGGCGAGGCTCACATGGCCGCGGTTGGCTTGACGCCAGGCGGCGCCGTGGTCGCGAAAGATGTCCGCGACCTCCAGAGCAGGCCGTGCCACCGCCCAGCTACTTCGGCGGCTCGCCCCTCCTCGGACCGATCGGCGTCAGCCGGTCGAGCGGGCTGGTGACCTCGCGCAGCACCTTGCTCGCCACGTGGGCGTAGCGCGCCGTCGTGTCGAGCTTGGCGTGGCCCAGGAGAACCTGGATCACGCGGATGTCGACGCCCTGCTCCAGGAGGTGTGTCGCGAAGCTGTGGCGCAGGGTGTGCGGCGACACGCGGGTCTTGATCTCGGCGGCCGCGGCCGCCTCCTCTACGACGCGGTAGAGCTGGCGTGCCGTGACCGGCAGCAGCGGGTCCCGGCCCGGGAACAGCCATGTGCTCGGCCGCCCCACCCACCACCAGTCGCGCAGCAGCTCCAGCAGCCGCGGCGAGAGCATGGCGTTGCGGTCCTTCCTGCCCTTGCCCTCCTCGACGCGGATCAGCATGCGCTTGGAGTCGATGTCGGAGACCTTCAGGTTGGCGACCTCCGACACGCGCAGGCCGGCCCCATACGCCACGCCCAGCGCCGCCCTGTACTTGACGCCGCTGGCGTGCTCCAGCAGGCGCACCACCTCCTCCTCGTTCAGCACATTGGGCAGCTTGCGCGGCTGGCGCACGAGGGTGAGGTGGCGCCCCATCTCCGGCCGGTCGAGCGTCACCCTGAAGAAGAAACGCAGCGCCGTCACCGTGCTGTTCATGACCGACGGCTGGGCGCCCGCTCCGCTCTGGTGCACCTGGAACCGGCGCAGGTCCTCCGCCGTCGCGGTGGCCGGCGAGCGGCCGAGAAACTCCGAAAGGGTCTTGACGGCGCGGATGTAGTTGCGTTGGGTGGCGGCCCCAAGCTTGCGCACCGTCATGTCCTCGATCATGCGCTGGCGCAGCGGGCTGATGGGCTTCTCGCTCATCGGAGGGCTCCTGTCTTGAGGTTGGGGGTTCGGAACCCCTCTATCCTCAAGACGGAGCGCCCACCCCGTCACCTCATCTCAGCTGGGGCTCGCCCCCTCCCCGAGCACCACCCTTGCGCGCAGCGCGCTCCCGCGTGAGCGGGTTCGTTCCCTGACCCATTCCAGACACGCAGCTTTGAGTGCCCTCGACGGCCCGCGAACTGCGGATGAAGGCGCTAGGAGGGCAGTGCCTCGAACACGTATAGAGGACACGACGTTGCCAAGGTTCTCAGATGCTTGAAGCCCGCATTCGCCAACAGCATTGCAAACTCGGCTTCGGTCCGCTCGCGGCCGCCGGTCATGACGAGCATCCCCAGGTCGGTCAGGAACACCTCGGCCGCCGGTCCCGGCTCCGCCCGCTCCGGCAGTCTCCTCTCGATGATGAGCAGCCTGGCGCCGGGCGGAATGCCTTGCCGGCAACAGCGGAGAATTGCCCCCGCACGCTCGTCATCCCAGTCGTGGACAATCTGCTTCAGGATGTACACACTGCCGTGCCGGGGTACACCATCGAAGAAGCTGCCCCCGACGACCGCACAGCGATCGGCCACGCGGCCCTCGCTCAGCACGCGCCGAGCGCGCGGCACAACATCGGGACGATCATACAGGATGCCGTAGAGGCGGGGGTGTGCGGCCAGGATCGCTGCAAGCAACGCTCCCGTTCCACCGCCGACGTCGACCACGACACCGTCTTCGGGAAAATCGATTGCCTTCAGCAGTGCATCGGCGTGCGCCGCGGAGAAGGCCCGCATCGCATCGTCGTGGATTTCGGACTCTTCGGGATGCGCTGCGTAGAAGTCGAACAGCGGCATGCCGAGCAGACGCGCGCTGGCGCTGACGCCGGTTCTCACCGTTTCGAGCAGATCCGACCAGCACCGCAACCGGACACCACCCGCCAGCAGCAGGACGCCGGAGCGAAACGAGCCCGGCATGTCGCTGCGAAGCAATTGCCCCGCGGCGTTCAGCGAGAAGTGGCCCGAGGGCGACTCTGCGAACACGCCCAGCGCGCATAAGGCCCGCATCACCCGCTCCAGCGCCGCCGCGTTGGCCCCGGTGACATGAGCAAGCTCGGGCGCGGTGAGCGGGCCTTGCGCCAGATGATCCGCGACATTGAGCTGGGCGGCCACCAGGAGAGCCTGCGAAGCGCGCAGACCGTAGGCTATCCCGCGAAGCGTGCTTGCGGCTCGAAAAGGGTCTTGTTCCGTCACGCTCTGCGATCCTCCTAAGCAGATTTTCCCGGCTGCATCAACGTTTGGCCAAGGCGCTCGCTTCCGCTTTCGGTGCCTTTCTGCCGGTTCTCCACGCGCCCCGCGTCGTCATCCCGGCGCCGCCTGCGAGCGAAGCGAGCAGGCGAGACAAGGCCGGGACCCATGCAGGCCGCAACTTGCTCTTTGTACAGATATGAGTGACGGCGCCGCCTCGCACGTTGAGGAAAAGCTTGCTGAGAGCTGCATGGGTCCCGGCCTGGTCCCGCTCGCGCCCTTCGGGCACTCGCGGCGCCGGGATGACGACAGAGAGGTGCAGCCAAAATCCGGCCCCTCAGGCGATCGGTCATCTGGCCCGCAGCGGTGCCGCCCCTGACGTGCGCTGCCGCTAGGGCGCCTCGCGTCGCGAGCCGATCAGGGCCGCCGGCCGCGGAATGACCACGCCGCCCGGACTGACCGTCAGGACCCGAGTGCATGCAACGAGGCGTTTGAGGGACAATTCCCGAGCCAGCGCGGCCTGTTCCGCAGCTTCTCGCGTTTCAGCGGCCACGATGATCTTGTGGTCGCCGCAGAGCTTCGCCACGACCCAGCTGCCGCGGGTTGTCGCGAATTGAGCGCCGCAATCGCTCGGGCCGCCAGCCATAGCCCGACAATCGCGAACGGCCGCCGCAATCGCCGGACCCTGCGAGGCTGCCGTCGCCACGCCCCAGGACCCATCTCTGGACAGGGTGACGACCGTCAATTCATCCAGATCGATCGCTGGTGCCGGAGGGGCCAACCCCTGAAGGACAGCGAGGACCGCGATGGTGAAGAGGATGCGTCTCATTGCCATTTCTCCAAAAGAGCATTCGCCGATTGGCGTGGTGTTGAAGGCCTGAAGCCCGTCGTTGCTCCGGCGCCCTCGGCGGGCGTGGAGTTGCAAGTTTGCTATTGGTCGGCCTTGAAGCCCGATGCCTTGATGATCGGCCCCCAGCGCTCGTAGTCGGCGCGCTGGATCCGGGCCAGTTCCTCACCCGTCGTCCCCGTTACCTCGAAGCCGAGGGTACCGATCCGAGTCCGGATCTCGGCATTGTGCAGGGCAGAGATGATGGCCGCTCGCAAGCGTTCGGCAACATTCGGGGGCGTGCCTGCGGGGGCCCACATCGCGAACCATACCGGTGCCTCGATGTCGAAGCCGCTCTCCCGCAAGGTCGGGACATCCGGCAGGAAACGTAAACGCGAGGCCCCCGCCGTCGCCAGGATGCGGATGCTCCCAGCTTTGTGCTGCTCGGTGAGCTCGGCCGCCCCCCCGATGTACATCGGAACGCGGCCCGTCATCAGATCGGGAAGGCCAGCCGATGTGCCCTTGTAGACGACAAGGCGCAAATCGAGCTTTGTCAGCCGACCAAACTCCACCCCCAGGAAATGGGGAGCCGCGCCCAGGGCCGGCGAGCCGAAGGTGGCCTGGTCCGGGTTCGCCTCGAGCCAGGCGACAAGCTCGGGCAGCGACCGGACGGGCAATTTGCCGCTGACGGCCAGCGCAAAATCGGTCGTGAAGACTTGGGTGATCGGAAGCAAGTCGACCAGGGGATCGTAGCCGAGGTTCGCATAGACATGCGGATGGACCGTGACCAAGCCGTTTGGGGCAAGAAGCAAAGTTGCTCCGTCCGGAGCCGCTTCCTTGACGGCGCGAAGCCCGATTCGCCCGCCGGCGCCGGGTCGATTCTCGACGATCACGGGCCTGCCGAGGCTCTTCTGCAGATGATCGGCAAGCATCCTCACGACAGACTCTGCGGAGCTGCCGGCCGCAAACGGGTATACGATCTTGAGCGTCTGCTCCTGTGCGCCGGCAGGTCCGGGCCACAGAGCGAAAAAAGCGAGGCCGGCCAAGGCGGCCCGGCGTGACACAGTGTGCATGGCATCCTCCCAGTGTTCGGCAACGTCTGCGTGACAGGAAAGCACCGCGGGAGGCCGGGTGTCATGAAATGCACCGTGCAGTGAAGCTGAAATTGTGTGAAATTCACTGGATGGCGAAGTCATAGCGACGAGCAAGCGAACATGGCCGCAGTCGCTCAAAAGCTGTTCAGGTTTGAAGGCTTTACGCTGGATTTGACGCGGCGCTCGCTGCGTGCCGGCGACCGCGTCGTCGAGCTGCGCCCGAAGAGCTTCGATGTGCTGGCCTACCTTGTCGAGTGTGCCGGCAGGCCGGCCGGCAAGGATGAAATTATTCAGGCCGTGTGGCCGGACGTAACCGTGACGGAGGAATCGCTGACCCGCTGCGTCAGCGATATCCGGCTGGCCCTCGACGACGGCACCCAGCGCATCATCAAGACGCTGCCCCGACGGGGCTACGTGCTCGCCGCACCCGTCACTGGCACAGGCCCGGCAAGCTCGCCCTCGGCTGACGCCAAGTCACTATCCCCTCCAACGCAGGACGACCGGCCGGCAATCGCCGTGTTGGCGTTCGACAACGCCTCTGCCGATCCAGGCGAGCAGTATTTCAGCGACGGCATCACCGACGACATCATCACCGAGCTGTCGCGGTTCTCCAGCCTGATCGTGATCGCACGCAACTCCTCGTTCCAGTACAAGGGCCGCTCAGTCGATGTGCGCAGGATCGGGCAGGAGCTGGGCGTAGGCTACGTGCTGGAGGGCAGCATCCGCCGCGACGGCGAACGTCTGCGCATGACGGCGCAGCTGATCGACGCGCTCAGCGGCGCCCACCGCTGGGCCGAGCGCTACGACCGTCCCTCGACGGACGTGTTTGCCGTCCAGGACGAGATCGCGCGCACCATCGCCGTCCTGGTCGCCGTTCATGTGGACAAGGCGGAGCTGAACCGGGCGCTGATCAAGCCGCCGGCGTCGCTGCAGGCCTATGACTGCTACCTGCGGGGCGTCAGCTCAGTGGACGCTTTTTACGCGGCCTTTTTTTACGCGGCCCATAGAGACATCGATCACCTGCGTGACGCCCGTCGCTGGCTCGAGCAGGCGATCAGCATCGACCCGCGTCATGCAAGGGCGTACGCGGCGCTGGCTGCGAGCTATCTCCCCACCTACGTGAATCGGTTCAAGGATGATGAAGATTTTTTCAATCCCGCCACCCTCGAAAGAATGAGAACGCTTGCCCTCAGGGCTGTTGAGCTCGATCCCAGACTGCCGGATGGTCACAACAGTTTTGGAAACATACTCAACTTTCAAGGGCAGCACGACGCTTCAATCGCCGCGTATGAACGCGCGCTCGCCCTCAATCCCAATCAGGTCCCTTGGCGTTTTGCCGCCGCCTTGGTCTACGCCGGACAGCACGAACGCGCCATCGAGGTGGCGCGCGCCTGCATGCGCCTCGATCCGTTCTATCCTCCGACCGCACCGGGATGGCTCGGGTTCGCGTACTTCATGCTCAAGCGCTATTCCGAAGCCTTGCCGCCGCTGCTGGAAAGTGCCTCGCGGGCTCCTGGATGGCAGGGAGGGCATCTTTTTCTGGCAGCAACGTACGCGCGGCTCGGCGAGATCGACAGGGCCCGCGCGGTTGCGGCGGAAATGCTCCGGCTCATCCCGGAATATACCATCGGCGACATCCCTCAGCGCCTGGACCTCTACAAGCGACCCGAGGACGCCCAGCATTTCTTCGGTGCCTTGCGATTGGCAGGATTGCCGGAATAGCGCTGTCCAGTTCGTCCGATAGCGGCACATCGTGACCAGCCGCCAGCTTCCGGGGCATAGCGGGAGTCGGGCGGATGCGTTTCGTTGGCGCGGTGACGCAAACCCGCTTAGGGCTTGAAGCGCGTAACCCAACAGGCCACGATGACAACGGATCGTGCTCGCCCATGTTGGGTCACGGCCTTCGGCCTAACCCAACCTACGATTCCCGCGAGGGGTCCGACCCCGTTTCCGCGATCAGATGGTCGACCACGCCGCGCAGCGCCTCCTCGCGCGACGCGCCCTCGGCGACGAGGCGGTTGAAGTGAGCGACCTGGCGGTCGGCGCTGGTGCCGCGCGCAACGATGGTGCGGGCGTGCTCCACCTCGGGCCGGCAGCCGAGCGCCTCGGCGTCCTCGCGCACCATGCCCAGCAGCTCGTCGATGAGGTGGCGGAACGGCACCAGCTCGGCCTTGCCGAAGTCGAACAGCGTGCCGCCGACGCCGTAGCGCTGCGCGCGCCAGCGGTTCTCCGACAGCAGGAACAGCGGGTAGCTGCGCCAAATCTGGTTGGAGCGGCGGATGCGGTAGAGCATGCGCAGGATGCAGACGTAGAGGGAGGCGACGCACACCGCATCCTCGATCAGCGTGCAGACGTCGGTGATGCGCATCTCCAGCGTCGGAAACCGGGCGGAGGGGCGCAGGTCCCACCAGATCTTGCTGGCGTCCTCGATGACGCCGTTGCGCACCAGAACGTCGACGGTGCGGCGATAGGACTGCCAGCTCTCGAACCGCCCCGGCAGTCCGGTGCGCGGCAGCTCGTTGTAGGCGGCGAGCCGGTAGCACTTGAGGCCCGTGTCCTCGCCTTCGACGAACGGCGAGGAGGTGGAAAGCACCAGCAGATGCGGCAGGAAGTAGCGCGCCTGGTTCATGAGGTCGATGCGCAACTCGTCGTCGTCGATGCCGGCGTGCACATGCATGCCGCCGAACACGAGGCGCCGGCCGACGCCGGCGAGGTCCCGGGCGATGGCCTGGTAGCGCGCGCGCTCGGTGGGCTGCTGCGCGTCCCAGCGCGCGAAGGGGTGGGTGGAGGCGGCGACGGGGGCGAGCCCGTGCTCCGCGGCCAGGCCTGCAATGGCCTTGCGCAGGGCTGCGAGCTCCGCGCCAGCGGCGCGTGGGGTGGCGTGGACGCGCGTCCCCACCTCGATCTGGGACTTGAGGAACTCGGGCGCCACCTGGCCCTGCAGCGCCCGCTCGCAGGCCGCAAACAGCGCCTGCGGCATGGCGCACACCAGGTCGCGGGTTGCGCGGTCAACGAGAAGGTACTCCTCCTCGATGCCGACGGTGAACGACGGTTCCTTGAGCGGCATGGCGGCATTGTGCCATGAATTGCCCGGGTTTCGTAGGGGCCGGCGCTCGCAGGGGTTAGCCAACGCGCGGCTTGCGCCGCACCGCCATTGCTGCAAGCCTCCCGCAAATGCCGGCCGCGCGCCCGATTTCTCCCCCGCCTCCGGGCGCTGCGGTCACAGGCTCGAGCCAAGGAGAATGCCCGAAAATGGCAAGCCCAGTGCATTTCGACTCCGGAGTCGGCGAGCAGCTCCTGCGCTATGCCCGCCTCGTTGCGGGCCGCGGGTACATCCACAACACGCTCGGCAACATGGCGATCCGCGCCGCCCATCCGGACCACCCGCACGGCGTGGCCTACACCAAGCACGCCGAGATCTCGCTCGAGGAGATGGGGGTGGAGAACATCGTCATCACCGAGATTGCGACCAGCCGGCTGCTCTACGGCTCGCGCACCACCAGCGTCGGTCACAACCTCAACCGCGAGATCCTGCGCCAGCGCCCCGACATCGGCGCCGTCATCCACGTGCACGACGACGCCACCATCGCCTTCTTCGGCTCCGGCGCCTTCAAGGAGGTGGGGGTGCTGTCGCTGGACATGCCTTTCATCCTGGGCAAGCCGCCCTGCTACGTGCCGGCCAACGTGGACGTCGAGGCCGACGTCGGGCCGGTCAAGGACTTCATCGCCGGCACCAACCTCGTGGTTCTGCTGGGGCACGGCGTCACCGCGCTCGGGCGCACCATCTCGGAGGCCTACCACCGGCTCAACTCGTTCACGGCCGAGGTCCGCCGCAACATCGAGGCCGAGCACCTGGCGGCCCTCAAGGGCACGACGCCGCTCTACCGCAGCGAGGCCGAGATCGCGCTCATGTACGAGCACGCGGAGGCCGTCATCTACCCGACCCGCGCGGAGCGGGTCATGCAGGAGGAGCAGGCGGCATGAGGCCGGATCAGGAAGCCGGCACATGACGACGCGGCCGAAGCGGTTCTACCGGGCGGTGTCGGTGGACGGAGCCGCGCCGGCCTTTCGCGTGCTGCTCGACGGCAAGCCGATCCGCACCCCGGCGCGGCGTGAGCTCACCCTGCCGGCCAAGCCGCTGGCGGAGGCCGTCGCGGCGGAGTGGGATGCCCAGGACGAGCACATCGACCCCGGCACCATGCCGCTGACGCGCCTCGTCAACTCGGCACTGGACGGTGTCGCCGGGCGCGAGGCCGAGGTGCGGGCCGAGATCGCCAAGTATGCCGCCAGCGATCTCGTGTGCTACCGCGCCGAAGGGCCGGCCGAGCTGGTGCGCCGGCAGGAGCGGGCGTGGGACACGGTGCTGGCGTGGGCGCGCACGGCGCTCGGTGCGAGCCTCGTTCTGGGGCAGGGCATCGCGCCCGTGACCCAGGCGCCGGCAGCCGGCGCGGCAATCGATCGGGCGCTCGCGGGGCTCGACGCCTTCGCGTTGACGGCGCATCACGTCATGACGACGCTGACGGGCTCGGCGCTGCTGGCGCTCGCGCATGCCGGGGGCCGTCTCACGGCGGCGGAGGCCTGGGCGGCGGCGCACGTCGACGAGGACTGGCAGATCGGCCGATGGGGCGAGGACGCCGAGGCCAAGGCCCGCCGCGACCGCCGCTGGGCCGAGATGCAGGCGGCGAGCCGCCTGCTGGCGCTGCTGGGCCGCTAGCGCGGATCGCCGCGGGCTTGTGCAGGTTGGGCCTTCGCTTGATCCAAACCTCGGGCGCGCACGCCAAGTGTTGGGTGTGCACCTTCGCGTTGACCCAAGGCCCTGCCGCCCCACGGGCAGCTTGTCTGGATAGACCTCGACACAATGGAAGAGGGGTCGGATGTGAGGGGCCCATTCGGACGTGTGCAGATCGGCATGACAGTTCAGCCGCCACGAAGCTGGTGAATTCCAGTCTTGCGATGGAGCCGAAGTCGCCGGCCGTGCAGACATCTGCGCTGCAACTGGTAGCCGCCGGGCAGCACGGTAATGGGACGCGAGCGCCGTGGCTCGGACTACCGCTCGACTGGCACGCCGCCCTGGGCCAGCTCCATGAAGCCGCCGCCGTTCAGGACCTGGCCGTAGCCCATGTCCTTGAGCGTCTTGCCGGCCAAGGCCGAGCGCCCCCCGGAAGCGCAATAGACGATCACCGTCTTCGCCTTGTCGAGCGCCTTGTTGTGGGAGGGCAGCTCGGGATCGGCCTGGAACTCCAGCATGCCGCGCGGGATGTGGAGCGCGCCGGCGAGCTTGCCGGTGCTCCTCACCTCCGTGGCGTCGCGCACGTCGACCACCACGGCCTCGCCCTTGGCGATCAGCTCCTTGGCCTGCGCCGGCGAGATGCGCGGCACCGCGGCGTTGGCCTCGGCCATCATCTGCTTGACGCTCGTCGCCATGTCGGATTCCTCGTGTCGCTGGCAGCTCTGCGCTCACCAATGGAGCGTCCGCAGATTTTCCGGCATAATTCACGCCATAAGCAACTGCCACCGTCGGTGCGACGACGCGTGGCGGGGGACAAGGCTTGCCTCGGAGAAGGCGCCGGCGCGGCGGCCATTCTCCGAACGGGCGCAAGGAGGGAATTGGATGCTGGGTTGGGGACTGGCGTGGGCATATTGCTTCCGTGGTCTCCGCTGCCTGCGGCGCGGCCAGTACGCGACGGCGCTCGTCCATCTGAACAAGGCCGCGCGCGCCTATTCCAGGCTCCCGGCCCCGTTCTTCTGCAATCGCGCCCTGGCGCACCAGGCTGCCGGCGACCACGCCGGCGCAATCCTCGACTGCGATCGCGCGATCGAGCTCGACCCCAATCTGGCGATGGCGTTCCACAACCGGGGCGTCTCCGAGAAGGTCCTGGGCGATTTCGACCGCGCCATCGCCGATCACTTGCGGGCAATCGCACTCGAGCCGAGCTTTGCTTGGGCGCATGCCGAGCTGGGCGTCGCCTACACCTGCAGGCACGAGCATGATCTGGCGATCGCCAGCCTCACCAGAGCCATCACACTGGAGCCCACCAACGCCGGCTGCTGCCGGGAACGCGGCTTCGCCCGCTTCTTTCGCGGCGACTTCGAGGATGCCGCCGCCGATCTGCGCCAGTCGCTCGGCTCCGAGCACGATCCCTACGCCATGCTGATGTGCTACCTCGCGCAGGCGAGGCGAGGGGCGGATGCAACCGGCGACCTCGAGGCCGACGCGTATGCCCTGGGCAACGAGCGATGGCCCTTTTCCGTGATCGATCTGTTTCTCGGCCAGCTGACACCGGACGCCACGCTGGCTGCGGCACCCAACGACTATGCGCGGGGGGAGGGGCAGTTCTACGTCGGCCAATGGCACCTGCTGCAGCAAAATCGCACCGACGCCGAGCAGGCCCTGGAGCAGGCCACCCGAGCCTGCCCGCCGAATTTCCACGAGTACGTCGGCGCGATCGCCGAGCTTCGGCGTCTGGCCGCCTGAACCGGTCATGAGCCGGTTCGGGCCGCCCGGTCAGGATTGGTTCACCGCGACGCGCCTAATCGGCGGTCTGCTGCGCAGCCCGGGATACTCGTGCTATGCCCGCTCGAGCGCGGGCATGCAACTGACGCACGAGACGGGGCAGCACCCATGAAGGAAGTCCTGGAGGAGCTGGAGCGGCGGCGGGCGGAGGCGAGGCTCGGCGGCGGTCAGGCGCGCATCGACGCCCAGCACAAGCGCGGCAAGCTCACCGCGCGCGAGCGCATCGACCTGCTCATGGACGAGGGCTCGTTCGAGGAGCTCGACATGTACGTCGAGCACCGCTGCACTGACTTCGGCATGGAGAAGACCAAGATCCCCGGCGACGGCGTGGTGACCGGCTGGGGCACCATCAACGGCCGCGTGGTCTACGTGTTCGCCAAGGACTTCACGGTGTTCGGCGGCTCGCTCTCCGAGGCTCACGCCGGGAAGATCACCAAGATCCAGGACATGGCGCTGCAGAACCGCGCGCCCGTCATCGGCCTCTTCGATGCCGGCGGCGCGCGCATCCAGGAGGGCGTGGCGGCGCTCGGCGGTTACGGCGAGGTGTTCCTCAGAAACGTTCTGGCCTCGGGCGTGGTCCCGCAGATCTCGGTCATCATGGGGCCGTGCGCGGGCGGCGACGTTTATTCGCCGGCCATGACCGACTTCATCTTCATGGTCAAGGACACGAGCTACATGTTCGTCACCGGCCCCGACGTGGTGAGGACGGTGACCAACGAGTCGGTGACCGCCGAGGAGCTGGGCGGAGCGCGCGTCCACACCACCAAGTCCTCGATTGCCGACCGCGCCTACGAGAACGACGTGGAGGCGCTCCTGCAGATGCGCCGGCTGATGGACTTCCTGCCCTCCCACAACAAGTCCGGCGTGCCGGAGCTGCCCACCAGGGACAGCCCCGATCGCGTGGAGGCCTCCCTCGACACGCTGGTCCCCGACAACCCCAACAAGCCCTATGACATAAAGGAGCTGATCGGGAAGGTGATCGACGAGGCCGACTTCTTCGAGATCCAGGAGGCCTTCGCCAAGAACATCGTGACGGGCTTCGCCCGCATGGAAGGACGCACCGTCGGGATTGTCGCCAACCAGCCCATGGTGCTGGCCGGCGTGCTGGACTCGGATGCCTCGCGCAAAGCCGCCCGCTTCGTGCGCTTCTGCGACTGCTTCGAGATCCCGATTCTGACCTTCGTCGACGTGCCGGGGTTCCTGCCGGGGACGGCGCAGGAGTACGGCGGGCTCATCAAGCACGGCGCCAAGCTGCTGTTCGCCTTCTCGGAGGCGACGGTGCCCAAGGTGACCGTGATCACGCGCAAGGCCTACGGCGGCGCCTACGACGTGATGAGCTCCAAGCACATCCGCGGCGACGTGAACTACGCCTGGCCCACGGCCGAGATCGCCGTCATGGGACCCAAGGGCGCAGCCGAGATCCTCTACCGGTCGGAGCTGTCAGACCCGGCAAAGATCGCCATTCGCATCAAGGAGTACCAGGACCGCTTCGCCAACCCGTTCATCGCCGCCGAGCGCGGCTACATCGACGAGGTGATCCTGCCCCACACCACCCGCCGCCGCATCTGCCGGGCGCTGAACATGCTGCGCAACAAGACGGTGGAGAACCCCTGGAAGAAGCACGACAATATTCCGCTTTGATCACATGCTGAGCGCAGTAGAGGCTAGACGATGGAAATCAAAACCAACATTCCGAGCCGGGCAGTCGGTCGGCTTCTAGATGCGCTCACCGATGCGATCAGACCGTTCACTGAAGAGCGAGGCCTAAGAGCAGATCAGATGCGGCTTCAGCGCGAAGATGTGTTGCTGGAAATCGCGAAGAAGGCGCGAGCTCGGCTTGCTATCGAAGAGGCGGAGCCGGGACCCATCGCGAACAAATTTCTCGTCCCCTTTCTTGAAAGAGCGTCACTCGAAGCGGAAGCGTCAAGTCTAACAGATTGGTGGGCAGCGCTCTTGGTGACAGCGTCCAAGAACTCGTCGGCGCAGAAGCCAATCTACGTCGACATCCTTTCCAAGATCGGAGGAGAGGACGCGCAGTTCCTGGAGCGTCTCTGGAACGCGAAGATCAGCTCCGAGGGATCGTGGCTAATCGGCTCGGAGGTGCCTTCACGACTTGAGGGAGAGCTGTCCGCGAAGATCCTTGAGCAAGGCAATTTCGAGAAGGTCGAAGCCTGGGTGGAAACCACGCGGTGCTTGCTCAATTCGCAGCAGCGTTCTTGGGCCTCGAGAGGGTGCATCGCTGAGCATTTGAGCTACCCTACGGGAAGCGGCAGAAAAAACCTCACGTTCCCTATTGCCGAGCCTGTCGACGCAAGTGTCGCCTTGGGTCTGTTGGTGCGGGCCCACCTGAGCTTGAACATACCCACACCTTGGATAGGTGCCTTTGATGTTTCGGGGCAGTTCCTGATGTTGTCGAAGCTCGGAGATGCTTTTTTGGCTGCCTGCCACGGACAAGTCCATCCCGCAGACCCTAGTGCCAAGCCCGCCTGAGACAACATGAGCGGGGTGTCAGTTTAGGTCTTGCATCACCGCATCTGATGCGTTAGCATCTGACTCATGCGAACCACCCTGGACATCGACGACGACGTTCTGCAGGCGGCCAAAGAGCTGGCGCATTATGAGAACAAGACGGCCGGCCAGGTCCTATCCGACCTCGCCCGGAAGGGCATCCTCTGCCAGAACACCCACGACCAGGCGGAAAGCCGGGAAGGTCCGTTCATCATCAAGGATGGTCTCCCAGTTCTGCGTTCTCGCGGCCGCATCGTGACGAACGAGATGGTCAAACGCATCCAAGAGGAAATCGACGAGGAAGATGCGCGCGCTGCTGGATGTGAATTGCCTCCTCGCTCTGCTGGATGAGGATCACAGCTCCCATTCCGGGGCGTTGCTCTGGTGGCAGTCAAACCGGCAGACGGGTTGGGCAACGTGTCCGCTCACGCAGAACGGCTTCGCCCGCATCTCATCTCAGAGCAGTTATCCGAATCGACAGCCGCTGAGCACCACCATCGAGCAACTCAAGCGTGTCATGCTTCTGCCGGACCACGAGTTCTGGCCGGATGACATCTCGATCGCCGACGAGCAGCTCTTCGACCGAAGCCACATCCTCGGGCCCAACCAGATCACCGACGTCTACCTGCTGGCTCTCGCCGTCAAGAACGGCGGGCGGCTCGTGACCTTCGATCGCGGGCTGCCGCTCAGGGCCGTGCGCGGGGCGGAAGCGCGCCATCTCGTCGTTCTCTGAGGCGGCGGCACGGAGACACTTGTCGCTGCGGCCTCCCAGGGGCGTCAGCCTCCCGCCTGCCACTGCTCTGATCCAGTCGAGCGGGTAGAGCAGCATGACGATGTTGAGCAGGAGATTGTCGCGGATCATATAGAGCAGCGTCGCCTTCGTGACGATCACCAGCATCGACGGTGACCCAGGCCGGGAGGCGCGAGGCGAGGAGAAAGCCTGACGATCATGGCGAGCATGTCGCCCACGGAGTTGATGACCGAGTCTCCCGTGTAGCCGAGCGAGATCGTCTGGCTCCGATAGCGGTTGATGACGAAGGGGGTGTTCTCCCAGACCTCCCAGGCGCCTTCGATCAGAACGGCGATCGCCAGGCGCGCGGCGACGGAGAGCCGTCCACGGAAGATCGCCCAGAGCAGCCAATAGAGGATCACCCCGTGCAGGACGTGGCTGTAGGTGTACCAGTCGGCGAGGTGCTGGGAGAGCTCTGCATCGCTGCGCCCGCCGTGCCAGAGCTTGACATAGCCGCACGAGCAGAATGGGACGCGCCCCATCCAGAAGAGAACGGCTGCCGTCACGGCGAGGATGGCCAAGCTGAGAAGAAATGCCCAGCCGAGCTTCAGCCTGGGTATGGTGAAATCCCCCATGTCCACACTGTCGCATGGACCAGGAGTGGACGGAACCCCGCCTGCGCCCGGGGGATTTCGTGCAAATCCGCCAACGCGGCAGCAGGGCCACAGGGCATGCGCCCCCAGGAGATTCTGCCGGCGGTCTTTTTTTGTCCTTCCCCTCGGTTTAAATGCAGGCAGGCAAGGATGGATTCGCAATCGTGGGACGGCTGGCGGCTGGCATTGTCGGGCTCCTCTTTCTGGCGGCGTCGCTGTCGCAGGCTGCGGCCAGCTGCGCGCGCGAGGACTTCGCCAGGGCCGTCGACGCGGCCGGTGTCGCTCTGCGCACGCTGAGCGCCGAGAACAGGCCACGCCTCGACGCCAAATTGCGTCTGCTCAAGGCCAAGATGCGCTGGCCCGACGCCGGCTACGAGGAGATGGCCTACCAGGCCCTGCAAGACGACCGGGTCGACGAGCTCGATGCCGCCGCCAACGCGTTGCTTGCAAAGATCGATACGCTTGGCACCGTCGATGCGGCGTCGCAGCCGGACTGCAGCAACCTCGCGGAGCTTTCCGCTGCGAGCCTCGAGCTGCAGGCCACCGTCAAGACCAAGACCGCGTATGTGCTGTCCAAGCTCGACCAGATGCTGGCCGAGCCGGCGCCCAAGACCGGGCCGAAGACGGCGTCGGTGCCCAAGGACGAGGTGAAGAAGGCGGCGCCTGCACCCAAGACTGCGCCTGCGCCCAAGGCTGCGCCACCGGAGCCGAAGGCGGCGGCGAAGCCGCCCGCCACCACCGACTGGGCCACCAAGACCACTGGCGATCTCCCGCCGGGGGTGGCGCCACCCAGTCCGCCGGGGACGCCTGCGACCTCCGATGAGGACGGCTTCACCATCGAGGAAATCCAGGCCGTGAGCGCCGGCTTCTTCGGCCAGGTGTCTGCCAATCTCGGAGGTGCCATCGAGCATGCGTTCCGCAAGAGCGGCCGCCCGACCGCCTATATTCTGGGGACTGAGGGCGGAGGCGCGTTTCTTGCGGGCGTGCGTTATGGCAAGGGCCTGCTCTACCAGCGCGGCGGAGACGGCAAGGGCCAGAGAATATACTGGCACGGGCCGACGGTGGGCGCCGACGTCGGCGGCGAGGGGGCGAAAACGCTGTTCCTGATCTACAAGCTCACGGCGCCCGAGGAGCTGTATACAAGCTTCACGGGCGTGGCGGGCTCGGCGTATCTGGTGGGCGGGGTCGGCTTCACGCTGGTGACCAACGGCACCGTGGTCGCGGCGCCGATCCGCTCGGGACTCGGGCTGCGGCTCGGCGCCAGCATCGGCTACATCCGCTTCACCCCCAAGGCGACCTGGAACCCGTTCTAGTGGTCTGCACCACCTAAATTGATCAGTTGCACGTAGCTGCGAACACTGATTCTTGCCCGGTCGGGTTTCAAAACCGACAGGGGCGGAATCGTGGCCAACAAGAAATACGTCGTCAAGCTCAGCGCCGAGGAGCGCGAGCGGCTGAGCGCGCTGGTCTCCAAGGGCAAGGCGGCAGCGAAGACCATCCTGAAAGCGCGCATTCTCCTCAAGGCCGATCAGTCAGAGGCCGGCGAGGGCTGGTCGGACGAGGGATCTGCGAGGCGCTCGACACCAACCTCAGCATGGTGACGCGCGTGCGTGTCAAGCTGGTCGAGGCGGGGCTCGACGCGGTGCTGGCCCGCAAGAAGCGCTCAACGCCACCGATTGCGCCGATTTTCGACGGCGAGGGCCAAGCCCAGCTGATCGCACTCGCCTGCTCCGAGCCGCCAGCCGGCCATGCACGCTGGACCATCCGCCTGCTGGCGAACGCCGTGGTGGAGCGCGAGATCGTCGATCGCGCGCACTTCAATACGGTCGGCCGGGCGCTAAAAAAAACTCGCTCAAGCCGCACCTGAAGGAATACTGGGTCATCCCGCCCAAGGCCAACGCGGCATTCGTGGCGGCGATGGAGGACACCCTCGAGGTCTACACGCGCCCGCACGATCCTGCCCGGCCGCTTGTGTGCCTCGACGAGACCTCCAAGCAGCTCGTGGCCGAGACGCGCACGCCGGTGCCGATGCAGCCCGGACAGCCGGCGCGCTACGATTACGAGTACCAGCGCAACGGCACCGCCAACCTGTTCATGCTGTTCGCCCCGCTCGAAGGCTGGCGCCATGTGAAGGTCACCGAGCGGCGCACGGCCGTTGACTTCGCCCACGTCCTGAAAGACCTGAGCGATATCCACTTCGCTGACGCCCAGAAGATCGTGCTGGTCCAGGACAACCTCAACACGCACGCGCCCGCCTCGCTCTACGAGGCGTTCCCGCCGCACGAGGCGCGCCGCCTCGTCGAGCGCTTCGAGTGGCACTACACGCCCAAGCACGGCAGCTGGCTCGACATGGCGGAATCGGAGCTGGCCATTCTGTCCGGGCAGTGCCTCAGCCGGCGCATTCCCGACCGCGCCACGCTCGAACGCGAGGTCGCGGCCTGGGTCGAGCGGCGCAACACCCACCACGCCAAGGCCGACTGGCGCTTTACAGCCGCAGACGCCCGCATCAAGCTGAAGAGCCTGTACCCGTCACTTTAGGTGATTCAGGCCACTAGTCCGCCGGCTTTGCCTGCGCCTGGGCACTGCGCTCCTGCAGGCGCTTGGCGAACAGGTTGGCGAAATTGATCGGGTCGAGCAGCAGCGGCGGAAAGCCGCCCTCGCGCGTCAGGTCCGCGATCAGCCGGCGCGCGAACGGAAACAGCAAGGCCGGGCAGTCGATCAGGAGGAAGGGCTCCAGCGCCGCCTCGGGCAGGCCCTCGACCTGGAACATGCCGGCATAGGCGAGCTCCAGATCGTAGATGGTGCCTTGCTTGTTGGCCGCCTCGGCCCTGAAGTTGATGGTGCTCTCGTAGGTGGAGCCCGAGACCCTATCGGCGTTGACGTTCACCTCGACGCGCAGATTGGGCGCCTCCCCCGGCCCATCGAGCAGCTTGGGCACGTTCGGGCACTCGAAGGACAGGTCCTTGATGTACTGGGCGATCACCCGGATCTGGGGCTGCTGTTGGGTGGCTGCAGCGGAGCTCTCGCCGCCACCGTTGCCGGTCTTGGTTGCCTCAGACATGCGTGCGCAGTCCCCTTCTCGACTCGGCGTGACGGTGCCTGCGCGGGTGGCTAGCACAATGACGCCGCTTTCGGCAACGCCGGCCCGCGGTGGCCTGCGCAGGCCTAGGGCGGCGACGGGCGGCGGTCGTTGCGCTGCGGTCGCGGCGGGGTCTCGTCCGTGCGCTCGAACTCGCCGTCGATGACGGGCCCCTCGCCGATCCCGGGTGGCCGGCGCCGTGCTCCGGGTGTGCCATCTGCAGCGGTGCCGTAGATCTCCACATGCAGCCGCGCCCGGCGCAGCAGCCAGCGCATGACCGCGTGGGCGATCCCGCGGCGAACGGGCGGCACCAGAAGGACAAGGGCGGCCACATCGGTCATCAGGCCGGGCGTCAGCAGCAGCGCGCCTGCGACCATAAGGAACAGGCCGTCGAGCACAGGGGCGACGGGCGGCTCTCCTGCTGCGACGGCCTCCAGGGTCCTCTGCAGCACCGAAAGGCTCTGGCGGGAGATGATGAGCGCCCCTGTCAGGGCGGTGGTCACGACCAGGGCGGCCGTAGCCCACCCCCCTATGACCTCCCCGATCCTGATGAGCACCACCAGGTCGAGAACGGGTACGACGATGAAAGCAAGCCCCACTGCCAAGCGCAGCATTATCACGATCCCTTGCCTGCTCTGATTACCATAATCTAGGGCATTCCGGTTGGCTTGTGCCTTGCAATGCCGTAAGGTTCCCAGGCGGCGAGGAGGCAGGGCGCCGAATACGGCCGGCGTGCGGTCTGGTTCTTGCCCGCGGGGTAACCTACATCAGGTACGTTGAGCACACGAAAGCTCTGGCACGAAAGCTAAAGTGATGGGCGGCAGCGGCGGCATCGACGTACTTACGATCGTTTTCCTGGTTCTGGCAGTCGTCATCTTCCTCAAGCTGCGCAGTGTGCTCGGGCGCCGGACGGGGCACGAGCAGAGCCGGTTCGAGCGCTACAAGGCGCAGCAGGAGGCCCGGCAGCAGCGCAACGGCGAGCTGGTGGGCCAGGACAAGGTGGTCACCCTGCCCCGGCGCGAGCGCGAGGAGGCCGAGGCGCGCACCGCCTCCGCCCAGGCGGCCACCCCCGACGGCGAGCAGCGCGTGCGCGACTACGCGGCCGGCAACAGCGAGGTCAGCCAGGGGCTCGTCGATATCTTCCGGGCGGACGGCAGCTTCGATCCGGACCATTTCGTCCAGGGCGCCAAGGGCGCCTATGAGATCATCGTCACGGCGTTTGCCGAGGGCAACCGCAGGACCCTGAAGAATCTCCTGAACGGCGAGGTCTTCGACGGCTTCAACAACGCCATCACCGATCGTGAGAAGCGCGGCGAGCAGATCGACCAGAGCTTCGTCGGCATCAAGTCGGCCGACCTGGTGGAGGCGGAGCTGAAGGCGGGCATCGCCCAGCTCACCGTGAAGTTCGTGAGCGAGCTGATCTCGGCGACCCGCGACCGGGCCGGCGTGGTGATCAACGGCGATCCAAAGCGCATCCGCGAGGTCACCGACATCTGGACCTTTGCGCGCGACATTGCCTCGCGCGATCCGAATTGGAAGCTCGTCGCGACCCAGGCCGCAAATTAGCCCATCTTGCGTCCGAAACATCCGCGAGCTCCAACGGGGGAAACGGGCTGTGGACTGTAGGGTGGCTTTGCGGCGCCTGGCTGCCGTTGTGCTTGCGGTCGGGGCGGCGGCGGTGCTTGCGGCCGTGGGGATGGCCGACACCGGACTTGGTGAGACCGAGGAGATCGGCTGGAAGACCCGGGTCTTGAAGGCGAAGACGAGCGCTCCTTCGAAAGCCACACCGGCCGCGAAGCCCCCCGCGGATCGCAAGCCGGCGGCGAAGGCTGCCGCTCCGAAGACCTCGCCGCCGAAGACCTCGCCAGCGAAGACCTCCGCCCCGAAGACCGCCGCCGTCTCCAAGGCCGACCCGCCTGCCAAGGGCGCTGCACCCTGGTACCGGCCCGTCACCTTCGCGGAGCTGCCGGGCTGGGCGCAGGACGACCATCTCGCCGCGTTTCAGGCCTTTGTGAAGTCCTGCGAGCGCGTGGTCGCCGGCGGGCGCGAGCGTGGCCCCGGCCCCGGCAAGGGGCCGCAACGGCCACCGCGCCCCCTGATGGCTGTGTGCGGCGATGCCATCACGGCGGCGGGCGGCATTGCCGACGGGGACAAGGCGCGCGCCTTCTTCGAGGAGCGCTTCACGCCCAATGCGGTGGTGAAGAAGGGCCAACCCGGCATGCTGACGGGCTACTACGAGCCGGTGCTGGAGGGCTCGCGCACCCGGGAAGGCCCGTATCAGGTGCCCATCTACAGGCGTCCGCCCGACCTCGTGAACGTCGTTGACGACACCCGGCGTGGCGCCCTCAAGCCGGGCGCCCTCACGCACGTGCGCAAGACCCCAACGGGCACCGAGCCCTACTTCACGCGCGCGCAGATCGAAGCCGGCGCCCTCAAGGGCAAGGGGCTCGAGCTGCTCTACTTCCCCGATGCGGTCGATGTCTTCTTCATGCAGATCCAGGGCTCCGGCCGCGTCAAGCTCACCGACGGCACCACGGTGCGCGTGCACTACGACGGCAAGAACGGCCATCCCTACAGCTCGATCGGGCGCTATCTGACGGAGAAGGCGCTGTTCGCGGCCGACCGGATGTCGATGTCGGCCCTTGCTGCATGGCTGCGCGTGGATCCCGAGCGCGGCAAGCTGGTCATGTGGCAGAACACCTCCTATGTATTCTTCCGCGAGATCAAGGACGAGACCGGCGCGCCGCTGGGTGCCATGCGGGTGCCACTCACGCCCCAGCGCAGCCTGGCCATCGACACCGCCTACCATGCACTGGGGATGCCGATTTACATCAGCGTGCCGACCATGAAGCATGTCCCGAGGGCGTCGCCGTTCAGCCGCCTCATGATCGGCCAGGACGTGGGCTCGGCCATCAGGGGGCCCGAGCGAGGCGACGTCTATTTCGGATCAGGGGACGCGGCCGGGAAGCTTGCCAGCACAACCAGGCACCCCGGCAAGTTCTTCGTGCTGCAGCCCAATGCGGCGCCCAAGGAGGCGGCGGCCCGGTAAGGAGAAGGCGCAGCATGAGCCGCGAAGGCGGCAAACCCGGCAAACCCGGCACCACCAGCCGCCATATCACGCCCGACGAAGCCGAGCTGTGGAGCCGCACGACGCTTTCCGTCGCGAAGGTCAAGGTCAAGCCGCGGGTGGCCACCCATGCAGCGGAGCCCGCCGCAGAGGCCGGCCAGCCGGCCAAGCCGGAGCCCGCACGGGCGAAGCGGCAGGCCGCGGCGCCGCCCAGGCTCACGGCAGCGCGGCCGTCGGCGCAGTCTCCGCCCACGGCTCCGCCCGCCGCGCCGCCGGTCGCGGAGTTCGACCGCCGCTCGCTACCGCAAGGTCTCCACTGGCAAGGTCGCCATCGACGCGACCCTCGATCTGCACGGCCTGCAGCGAGATGACGCACATGCGCGGTTGCGCGCGTTTCTGCGCAATTCGCAGGCGCAGGGGCATCGCATGGTCCTGGTCATTACCGGCAAAGGCGGCGCGGCCGATGCCGGTGACCACCTTTCGCGCAGTCTCGGCGGCCCGGAGCGCGGCATTTTGCGCCGCAAGGTCCCGCAATGGCTGGAGGGGGCCGAGTTCCGCGCCGTTGTGCTCAGCTATACGGCGGCCGGCCAGCGCCACGGCGGCAGCGGGGCGCTCTACGTGCGGTTGCGCAGGGAGCGCGATACCTAGGCTCGCGCAGAATTTCGCGTATAAACCGGCGTAGGTACTCGATGACGGCGGGAACGGAGCGGGGAATGACCATTGTGCATGGGTTCGAGCTGACTGGCGAGCGGGCGCTTGCCGAGGCCAACTCCAGGGCGCTGGAGTACCGGCACGTCAAGACCGGGGCCAGGCTGCTGTCGCTCGTCAACGACGACGAGAACAAGGTGTTCTGCGTCGCCTTCCGCACTCCGCCGCCCGACTCCTCGGGCCTGCCCCACATTCTCGAGCACTCGGTGCTGTGCGGATCGCGCAAGTATCCGGTGAAGGACCCGTTCATCCAGCTCGCCAAGGGCTCGCTCAACACCTTCCTCAACGCCATGACCTACAGCGACAAGACGGTCTATCCGACGGCGAGCCAGAACCTGCAGGACTTCTACAACCTCGTCGATGTCTATCTCGATGCGGTGTTCCACCCGCGCCTCACGCCCGACGTCCTGAAGCAGGAGGGCTGGCACTTCGAGATCGACGCGCCCGACGCGCCCATCGCCTACAAGGGCGTCGTCTTCAACGAGATGAAGGGCGTGCTCTCCTCGCCCGACGCGCTGCTCTCCGATCTGTCCATGGAGTCGATGTTTCCCGACAACGAGTACAGCCGCAACTCCGGCGGCGATCCGCGCCACATCCCCGATCTCACGTTCGCGGACTTCAAGGCCTTCCACGAGCGGTACTATCATCCCTCCAATGCGCGCATCTACTTCTACGGCGACGACGAGCCGAGCGAGCGCCTGCGCCTGCTCGACGCCTACCTGAGCGAGTTCAACCGCGCCGAGATCGACGCGCCCGTCGCCCTGCAGACGCGCTTCTCGGCGCCCAGGCGGCTCGTGCGGCCCTATCCGGCCAGCGACGCGGGCGCGAAGGCGATGATGTCGGTCAACTGGATGCTGGCCGAGATCGGCGACGTGGAGCGCGAGCTCGGGCTCAGCATGCTGAACCACATCCTGAACGGCACGCCCGCCTCGCCGCTGCGCAAGGCGCTCCTGGACTCCGGCCTCGGCGAGGAGGCGAGCGGCAGCCTCGAGGACGGGCTGCGCCAGAGCCTCTTCAGTGTCGGCATGCGCGGGCACGAGGTGGCCGACGCCGAAAAGGTCGAGGCCCTGATCCTGTCCACGCTGGAGCGCCTCGCCAAGGACGGCATCGACCGGGCGGCGGTGGAGGCCTCGCTCAACACGTTCGAGTTCCACCTGCGCGAGAGGAACACGGGCCGGTTCCCGCGCGGCCTCTCGCTGATGCTGCATGCCCTCACCTACTGGCTGCACGGCCGCGATCCGCTGGCGCCGCTGGCGTTCGAGGCGCCGCTCACGCGCATCAAGGGGCGCGTGGCGCGGGGCGAGCGCTATTTCGAGGATCTGATCGCGCAATACCTGATCGCCAACCCGCATCGCACCACGACCATCGTGACACCCGACACGAAGCTGGCGAGCCACGAGGCCGCCGAGGAGCGCGCCCGCCTGGAGGCCGCCCGCGCGCGGATGGACCGGGCCCAGGTCGAGGCGCTGGTCGAGGACACCCGCGCGCTCAAGCGGATGCAGGAGATGCCGGACACGCCCGCGGCGCTCGCCACCATCCCGAGCCTGACGCTCGCCGATCTGCCCCGGGAGAACCGGCGCATCCCGCGCGTCGTGACCTCGTGCGCCGACACCCGTGTCCTGTTTCACGATCAGCCCACCAACGGCATCGTCTATTGCGATGTCGGGCTCGACCTGCACACCCTGCCGGCCGAGCTCCTCCCTTACGTCGACCTGTTCGGGCGCGCGCTGCTCGAGACCGGCGCCGGCGAGATGGACTTCGTGCAGCTGTCGCGGCGCATCGGCCGGTCTACCGGCGGCATCGTGGCGCGCACCTGGACGTCGGCGGTCGAGGGCTCGGACACGGCGGCGGCGTGGATGCTTCTGCGCACCAAGGCGATGCCCGAGCAGACCGACGAGCTGCTCGCGATCCTCCACGAGGTGCTGACCCGGGCGCGCCTCGACAACCGCGAGCGCTTCCATCAGCTGGTGCTGGAGGAGAAGTCCCAGGTCGAATCGTCGATTCCGTTCGCGGGCAGCCGCTACGCGGGGCTGCGACTGCTGTCGGGCCTCAGCGAGGCCGGCTGGGCCGCCGAGCAGATGGGCGGCGTCAGCCACCTCGAGTTCCTGCGCCGGCTCGCCGACAGGATCGCCACCGGCTGGAACGCCATCCATGCGGACCTGGAGCGTATCCGCGAGACGCTCGTCACGCGCAGCACGATGATCTGCAACGTGACGACCGAAGCGGCCAACTGGGAGCGCTTCCAGCCGCGGCTCGGCGAGCTCCTCGCCCGGCTGCCGAGCACGCCCGCCGGCGCTGCCCGCTGGACGGTGGCGGCCAAGGAGCGCGCGGAGGGCCTGACGATCCCCAGCAAGGTCAACTATGTGGTCAAGGGCGGCGACCTGCGCCGCCTCGGCCTCGAGCCCGGCGGCGCCCTGGCGGTGGTCCAGCAGTACCTCAACACCACCTGGCTGTGGAACAAGGTGCGCGTGCAGGGCGGCGCCTACGGCGGCTCCTGCTCGCTCGACCGCAGGGCCGGCGTGTTCGCCTTCTCCTCCTACCGCGACCCCAACCTGCTCGAGACACTGCGCGTCTACGACGAGACCGCGGGCTTCCTGAAGGACGCCGACATCAGCGAGGAGGAGGTCACGCGCAGCATCATCGGCGTGATCGGCCAGGTCGACGACTATCTCCTGCCCGATGCCAAGGGCCTCCTCTCGCTGCGCCGCTATCTGCTGGGCGAGACGGAGCAGAGCCTGCAGCGGGTGCGCAACGAGATCCTGTCGGCCCGCGTGGAGGACTTCCGCAAGCTCGGCTCGGCGCTGGCCCGGCTGGCCGAGACAGGGCGGGTGGTGGTGATGGGCGCGCCCGAGGCGATCGCCGCCGCCAACGCCGAGCGCGCCGGCTTCCTGGAGGTCTCCAAGGTCCTGTAGTCAGGCGCACCCACCGCGGCCGCGCCCGGCTTCCCCTCCCCTCTGGCCCCGCGGGGCCAAAGCGAGCGAAGCTCGCTTGTGCGCCTTCGGCGCAGGTGCGGGGAGGGGTTAGGGGTGGGGGTCCTCGAGCAATCGGCTCGCGCTGTCAGCGGGCAGGGGTCAGAAGCTCATCTCCAAAATGTAGAGGCCGCCGGCGTGGCGGTCGACGGTGTAGACGACCTGGCGCTCGTCGACGAGCACGTCGTTGAGCTGGATGGCGCCGGTGGGGGCGCCCTTCGGGGCCGGGGGCACGAACACGCCGACCTCGCTCGGCTGATAGGGGTTGGCGATGTCGTAGGCGCGCAGGCCGCCGTTGAAGAAGGTGCCGAGGATATGGCGGTCGGAGTGCCAGGCGGTGGGCCTGGGCACGTTCTCGTGGATGTTGTGGGCGCCGAAGCGTCCGCCGCGCCGGGCGTAGTCCTCCACGCCGTCGACCGGGCAGGTGGCGATCGGCACCGGGTTGGTCTCGTCGCGGCCGTCGATGATCCAGATGAGCTTGGGCCAGTCCTTGGCGTCGTCGACCACCGACTCGTCGGTCACGATCAGGAGATCGCGCTGGAACAGCGGCAGCACGGTGTGGGTGAAGCCGGAGAACGGCGGGGAGTTGTCCCAGCGGCACAAGGGCTTGGGGTGCGCCCGGTCGGAGATGTCGAGGATCAGCATGCCGCCGTCGATGTAGCCGAGGTAGAGGCGGTCGGGGCGCTCGGGGTAGACGTTGGTGTTGTGGGCGCGGAAGCCCATGTCGTGGCGCGGCGCGGTGTGGCGTACGGGCGGCGGCGCGCTGTCGCCCTGCCTGGTGCCGGGCAGCCACCAGCGGCTCACCTCCACGGGGCTGGAGGGGTTCTTCACATCGAAGGCGCGGTAGAACTGGTCGTCGAGCGGGTTGGTGGGCGTGAAGTCGGGTGCGCCGGCCGCCATGTGCACGGTCTCCCCGTCGCAGAACCACAGCTGGTGCACGCCGCGCGATCCCGGTCCCGAGGCATCGACGAAGGCGATGGACTTGGGCGCCTCGGGCACGGAGATGTCGAACAGCTCGAAGCCCGCGGGCTTCTGCCCGTGCCGCTGCACCTGATAGGCCACCGCCATGATGTCGCCCACCGTCTCCAGCGAGTTGGAGCGCATGTAGGGCTGCGGCAGGTCGGTCTGCACGACGACCTTGGGCTGGCGCGGATCGGAGACGTCGACGCCGGTGAAGTTCTTGGGCGCGCTCTCGTGCGCCAGCCACAGGATGCGCCGGCCATCCCTGGCGATCTGGATCGACATGCCCTCGCCCATGCCGCCGAAGCCGCCGAGGTCGTGCTGCGCGAGGAGCGTGAAGTTGCGGATCGTCGGTTCGTAGGCCATGTGGTTCCCTCTGATTTGGGCACGGGCTCCCTCTCCCCGCGCAACTCCAACCTTGCCACATACGCCATCAGCGCGGGGAGAGGGCCGGGGTGAGGGGCAGCAGCACGCTCCGGCGTCGGCGTCCGTGGCTGCCCCTCACCCTAACCCTCTCCCCGCAAGCGGGGAGAGGGAATCCGCCCATGCGCGAGCCGCAGATGGGCGCGCCAGCGCCAGGCCGTGGCGAGCGTCAGGGCGATACCGGCCAGGGCATAGAGCGTGCCCGTGGTGCGGAAGCCGATGGCATCGATGAGCGCGCCGCCCGCCAGCACGCCCAGCGGCAGACCGTAGATCGCCAGCATGCGCACGCCCATGATGCGGCCCCTGAACTTGCCGCCGGCGATGTCGAGCAGCACCACGGCCACGGTCACCATGCACAGGCTCTGCGCGAAGCCGGTGAGGACGAGCACCGCAGCCCCGCTCCAGAAGCTCGTCATTTGGGCAAAGACCAGCAGGCACGCGAACCAGGCAAGACCCGACACGATCATGGTCCGGGCCGGGGCGATCCTGTGACGGGCGCTCACCGCCAGCGAGCCCAGCAGTGCCCCGAGCCCGAAGCTCGCCACCAGCAATCCGAGCCCGTTCTCGTCGACCGCGTACACCTCCCTGGCAACGTAGGGGAGGAACTGAATGCAGAACGGGTACGCCAGGAGGTTGACCAGAAGCGCCAGCAGGATGGCGGCGAGGAGCGCCGGCGTGGACCAGACCAGCGCCAGCCCTTCCTTCAGATCGCCCCAGTGCGACGATCGCGCGGGGTGCGATCGGGCCGGGTCCGCCCCCGCCCTGGCCGCCGGCGCCGCGGCGGGGCCTTGCGTGCCTGTCGACCAGCCCGCCGCCAGGACCAGCGACAGGGCGACCGCATAGAGGCTGGTCACGACCACGTAGGCCGCGCCGATGCCGAGACCTGCGAACAGGCTGGCACCTGTCAGCGCCCCCATGATGCGGGCGGCGTCCAAGGTCGTGCGGGAGATGCCCATGGCGGCCGTCAGCAGCCCGGCCGGTACGATGTGCGCAGCCAGCGCCCAGCGCACGCCCAGGTCGGAGGAGCGAACCAGGCCCATCAGCCCGACGATGCAGAAGACTGCAAGCGGGCTCAGCGCGCCGGCAGACGCGATTGCCATCAGCGTTGCCGCCATCACCATGTAGAAAGCGCGCATGGCGCACAGCAGGTTGCGATGGCCGATCCGGTCGGCAACGACGCCGAAGGAGGGCGACAGCAGCGTGCCGATGTACAAGAGCGCCCCGAACAGCGACAGCAACCGCACCGAGCCGGTCTCGACCAGAATGTACCAACCCAGGATGAGCGCCTCCATCTCGAAGGCGCAGGAGGTCAGCAGGTCGGAAAACCATTGAAGGCGGAAGCTGCGAACCCGGAGCGGTGCAAGGACCGAAGGGGGATCGTGCGCGGTCAAGCCGCCCCACGGCAGTCTGTCATCGTCTCACCCTCCCTTTGCGCCCCCGGCGCGCTTCTTGTCTCGCAGCGACGTTAGACAAGGCGATGTCCTCGGCCAATATCGCTGCGAGCAGCGCAGGTGTGTGATTGGGCCAAGCTCCGCGCAATGGGCCAGGCATCGATCGGGAGCCCAAGGACGGCATTCTCACGTTGCCGTGCGGGCGCGCTCCATGAACTCGGGGCGGAGCGCCTTGCTCCAGTCGGGGATGGCGGCGATCTTCTTCTCCTTCAAGAGCACCTCGGCGTGGCGCTGCATGTAGGGCCGCAGGTCCGCGGGGAAGCCGGGGTCCACGTCCACCGTCGTCAGGGCCTTGCGGAAGGTGTCCTGCGACATGGAGTAGCCCTTGGAGGCAAAGAAGCCGTAGATGGCGTCGGCCACCGCGTTGGGGCGCTCCTTGAAGTCGCGCGCGACGTCGAGCCAGGCCCTGAGGTAGGCGACGACCGCGTCGGGCCGGTTGACGACCAGCTCCGGTGTGGCGGCCATGAACACCGGCATCCTGTCGACGCTCGAGAAATCCATGATGGCCGTAGCGATGCCGTCGGCCTCGGCGATGGCGTTGTAAGGCTCGACGTTGACCATGGCATCAACGGTCTTGGCGGCCATGGCCGCAACCATGTCGTTCACGTTCATGCGCACCTCCTGATAGTCGCCGCGCCTGAGACCCGCCGCCGGCCCGATCTGGTCGACGAAGATGTTGCCGATGGAGGAGCCGGTCTGGTTGGCGATCTTGCGCCCCCTGAGCTGCTCGACGCGGGCAAGGTTCAGCTCCTTGCGCGCCATGACCCGCACGGTGCGGCCGACGTGCTGGATCACGGCGATGGCGACGAGGCTGCCCTTGTCGTGACCGAGGATGAACGAGGGGCCGGCGTAGGTGCCGAGGTCGACCTGGCGCGCCACCATCTGCTGCATGGTGAGGTTGCCCGAGGGCACCGCGAACTCCTCGAATCTCAGCCCGCGCTTCTCGAGCGCGCCCGAGCGCAGGAGGTAGTAGGTGGGCATGCCCCACATGTTGGTCTGGTAGCCCTGGCGCACCGGCGCCGCCTGCGCCGCCGCACGGCCGGGAAGGCCGATGGCAGCCGCCAGGGTGGCCGCGCCCGATGTCGCCAGATACTGCCTGCGGTTGATCGTTCCCCTGATGGTCATGCGGTCTCCTCCTCCGTTGAATGCTCTTTTTATCGAATTGCAATCCGGGTTGTCATGCCGGGGTTTGTCCCAGGGTTTGTCCCCGGCATCCAGCGATCAGCGAGCGCCGCAGCAAGCGGCAAGATGGAACCCGGTGACAAGCACCGGGATGACGCTTGTGTCATGCGCTCCCTGCGTGATCGCCGAGGTGGCGGATGAGCGCCTTCTGATGATCGAGAAACTCCACGCTGAGCGGGTCGCGCGGGCGCGCCAGGCGGATCGGGACTTGCGCCTTGACGGTGCCGGGGTGCGGGGTCATCACCACCACGATGTCGGCGAGGTAGACGGCCTCCGACACGTTGTGCGTCACGTACACCACCGTCTTGCGCGTCGTCGACCAAACGTCGGCGAGGAGGCGCTGCATGTCGTCGCGCGTCAGCGCGTCGAGCGCGGCGAACGGCTCGTCCATCAGGAGCACGGAGGGATTGTAGGCGAGCGCCCGGGCGATGGCGACGCGCTGCTGCATGCCGCCGGAGAGATGATGCGGATAGGCGTGGGCGAACTTCTCGAGCTTCACGAGTCGCAGCTGCTCGAGCGCCACCTCCTCCCGCTCCTTCCTCGGCACGCCCTTCATCTCCAGCCCGAAGGCGACGTTGCGGAGCGCCGTGCGCCAGGGGAAGAGCTGGGCGAAATCCTGGAACACGACGCCGCGGTCGAGCCCCTGGCCGGTGACGGCCTCGCCGCCGATGCGGACCTCGCCGCTGGTGGGCGCCAGGAAGCCGGCGATGATGTTGAGCAAGGTCGACTTGCCGCAGCCCGAGGGCCCGACCAGGCACAGGAACTCGGAAGCCTCGATGGCAAAGCTCGCCGCTGCGACGCCCGTCACGCGCCCAGCGGGGGTATCGTAGGTCAGCGAAACGTCCCGGACCTCGATATGCGGCATGGGCGTCCTCCCGGCCAGCCGCGCGCTTGGAGGAGCGGCGTGCGGGCTTTTTTCTCGTTTGCACCATTATGCCCGATCGGGTGCGACTTGGCGCGTCCTCCGCAAGACCTCGGACGCGCTTCGGGGTTCTGTCGCGGTCGTCGCGCCGAGCGTCGACCGTCCTGCGTCAGAAGCCAACTGACGTTTCGTCTCCTCGCGTCTATCCATGTCGGGGCCGTGTCGGGGTGCCCGCGGCAGGGCCGGCCGGCCTTCTGCTGCCGCGCCAGACGGATGGTTGGGCGCTTTGACGCTCGGTTTCGTTTTGCCTGCGGCCCAGGCGGCACCGGCCGGTGCCAATCCGGCAGCCGCCGTCGAGCGTGACGCCGAAGCGAACGGTGTCGTGCAAGAGGTGCGCCGCCGGTATCGCTATCGTCGCTACTACTATCGTCGCTACAACTATCGTCCCTACTAGCGCTATCGATACTATCGGAATTACGACTACTACTATTACAGGCCCTGTCGCTTCCGCTATTATTATTATAATATACTATACTACTACTACTACTACTACTACTACTACTACTACTACTGAGACATTGCCCTGGCCGCCCGGAGGGAGAACCTGGCGGCCGCATGCGCCACGATCCACCGCACCCGAAAAGAAAGCCGGCCCGGAAGGGCCGGCCGGCATGCTTCGTGGCCAGCAGCGGCTCGCACCACCCCGCTGGCAGAGCGGGATCAGCGCTTACTTGGAGGGCGGCGCCGTTGGTTGTCGCGCCAGAGCAGCAATACCCATCCTGGGTCGGGATCGAGCGTAAGGGTCGAGTCCAGGGAGCTTCCAGACACGCGACACCGTTGGCAGAGGCGCTTCATGTGCCACTCCATTTCAAGAGGTCGTGCTGGTTTGGCACCCGAGACGCCGCCCCCCGTGCCGAGGCACGTGGGCAGGTAGCCCACGCAGGTCCTGTTGGCGGCCGACGCGCTCGAGTGTGTCCAGCGGCTTGGGATGGGACCGCGAAGTTGCGCGGGAACAAAGCTCCGGAAGCTGCTAGCGGCGGTCCCATCCATGCCCGCCTCGCCCCCGGCAATTCTCTAATGCGCGCTGACACGCATTATCCTCGCTCGGCAGGCGGGCTCGCCGATGCTGCGTGGCCGTCCCCTGCCTCAGAACCAAGGTTTGGGTGATTTGGTTAACAAAGAGTTAACGCATGTGCCGCGGCGACGCGCATTGCGGTCAGGCTGCGTCCCGCGAAGGCGTGCCTGACCCTTTCGGCACTGGGCAATAGGCAGTCGGCGGGGCTCCGTCCGATGGGAGGACACCCGGTTGGCGCAGGCGGATGGATCGGGCATTCGGGGGACGTTGCTTTGCCCGTTGCGTTCGCGGAGGGGCCGGCATGCGATACGCGATCCTGTTGCTCGCCGCGATCTGCGGCGCCCTCGCCGCGCTGGCTGGCCCGGCCGGGGCCGGGACTGTCCCGAGATGGTGGTACCGGCGGGCAGCTTCATGATGGGGTCGCCACCGGGCGAAGAGGGCCGCTTCGACGAGGAGGGCCCGCAGCACCGGGTGACCATCGCGCGGCCGTTCGCGGCGGGCAAGCTCGAGGTGACGTTCGCGCAGCGGGACGCGTGCGTGGCGGCCGGCGGCTGCACGGACAGGCCCCGTGATTATTATGGCCGGGGCCGCGGCAATCGCCCGGTGATCGAGGTGTCGTGGAACGACATCACCAAGGAGTCCCTGCCCTGGCTGACGCGCAAGAGCGGCAAGACCTACCGTCTGCTGACCGAGGCGGAGTGGGAGTACGCAGCGCGCGGGGTGACCAGCGCATCGGCGCCGAGCAAGCGCTACTGGTGGGGCGACCAGGCCAGCCACGAGCACGCCAACTGCGGCAAGGATGAGTGCTGCGACGGCCTCGCACAGGGGCGGACCGGTGGGTGGAGACCGCGCCGGTCGGCCAGTTCCCGGTCAATCCGTTCGGGCTGCACGACATGCACGGCAACGTGGCGGAGCGGGTGCAGGACTGCTGGAACGAGAACTACAGCGGCGCGCCTTCGGACGGCTCGGCGTGGCAACCGGGGATTGCAGTCGCCGCGTCATGCGCGGCGGCTCCTGGGGCAGCAGTCCGGCGTGCCTCCGCTCGGCCGAACGCGGCAGGTTCTCCGCCAACGGCCGGTACATCAGCGTCGGGCCCCCTATCGCGAGGACGCTTTAGTCTACTCTTTGGCCCATTGACCGACGCCATCCTAGTTGCCGACGCGGATGCCGAGGTCGGTGATCAGCTTGCCCCACTTGCCGCGCTCGGCCGTGAGGAAGTCGGCGAACGCCTGCGCGCCGGAGCCTACGGCCTCCGCCAGCATGGCGTTGAGGCGCCCTTTCAACTGCGGGTCCTGGCAGATCGCCTTCACGGCCGCCTCGATGCTGTCGCAGATCGGCTTGGGCGTGCCTGCGCGCACCGCGATGCCGCTGAACGCCAGCGCCTCGTAGCCCGGCAGCGTGTCGGCGATCGGCACGAACTCCGGCGCCAGCGGCAGGCGCTCGAGCGTGGAGATGCCGAGAGCCCTGATGCTGCCGGCGCGCGCATGGGGCGTGATCGAGGTGGTGTTGTCCATCGCCACATCGACGGCGCCGGACAGCAGGCTGTTGATTGTGGGCGCGCTGCCGCGATGGTGCACGGTGGCGAAAGTGATGCCGGCCATGCTCTTCAGCATCTCGCTCGCCAGGTGCGGCGTCGTCCCGATCCCCGTGGAGCCGAAGTTGAGCTTGCCCGGGTTGGCCTTGGCATAGGCGATCAGCTCCGCCACCGAGTTGACCGGCAGGCTGTTGCGCACGCACAGCAGGTTGGCGAAGGTGGCAACCAGTCCCAGCGGGATGAAATCCTTCACCGGGTCGAAGGCGATTCTGGTGTAGAGAAACTGATTGGTGACGATGCCGGGAGGCACGATCAGGATCTGGGTGCCGTCCGCGGGGCCTTTCGCCACCCGGTCGAAGGCGAGGTTGCTGCCGGCGCCGGGGACGTTCTCGACCAGCACCGAGGCGCCGCCCCAGTAGGCCGACAGCCGCTCGGCGACGACGCGGGCGACGTTGTCCTGCGAGCCGCCGGCCGGAAAGCCGACGATCACCCTGACCGTCTGCCCGCCCGGATAGGCGCCCTGGGCGCGCGCGGCGCCGAACGGCATCAGGCCGCTGGCCAATATGCCGAGCGACACACTGCGACGTGAGACCTTCATGCTGCACCTCCCCTTCTGGTGGCGACAGAATGTACCGCGAGGGCGCGCCAAACAACACGTATCCGCGCGCCCGGCCCCAGGCCTCGGAGGCGGCCCGCCGTCACGGCGTTTGCCGTCACCGGCGCTTGAAGGTGCCGCTCGTCCTCGGTCCCGCGGAGCAGCAAGGGTCGGTGCGCAGCCTGCCGTAGGCCGCCATCAATTGCCGCGCGAGGTCGGAGTTGTTCAAAACGTACTCCTCGACGATGGAGGCGCTGCAGGCGCGCCAGTCCGCCACTTGGTCGGGCGTCAGCTCGTGGACGATCATGCCCTTCTGGCGAAACAGGGGTGTAGAGCCCGGCCTCGATCTCCGCCACGTTGCGGCGGCTCTGCTGCTCCTCCTCACGCGCGGCCTGCGTGATGATGTCCCTGTGCTCCTCGGGCAGCGACTGCCAGACCTTCTCGTTGACGATGAGAAAGAACTCGATGGGCGCGTGCAGCGTACGGGTGATGGTATCGGCCACCGTCCACAGCTGGCGATTGACCACGAGGCTGCTGGCACCCGTGGCCATCTCGATCTCGCTCTTGGCAAACGCATCGGGCGTCTTGTTGGCAGAGACCATGACGGGCTTGCCGCCGCAGTACTTCACAAACCGTGCGTGCGTCGGGCTGAACACGCGAATCTTGCGGTTCCTGATCTGCTCCGGCTCCGTGGTCGTGGTACCCTTTGCGATGAAAATCTGGTTGCCCACCGACTGCCACCACAGCACGCGCACCCCGATGGACTCCAGGATGGTCTTGTCGATCAACTTTGGATCTCGCTGTCGGGGCTCGTGCTGGCCCGCACCAGCTCCTCGAAGTTGAAGAGGAACGGCTGCTCCATGATGTCGAGCGCGGGGATGCGCTTGGCGAACTGGTTGAGCCCCGCGATGCCCATCTCGATGGCGCCCGCTTCGACGGCGCCGACGGTCTTGTCGTCGATGTAGAGCTTGCCCTTGTCGAAGATCTCGATGGAGATGGCCTTGCTGGACCGCTTCTCCACCGCCTCCTTGAAGCGCACGAGGCTCTTCCCCAGGAGGGCATCGGCGGCCGGGAGCTGAAGCGTCGCCTTCAGCTTGGTCTGCTGTGCCTCGGCGGCGCCGGCCGGCAGCAGGAGGACGCCGGCGAGCACCCGACAGAGCAGCGGCCCGACCCTCATCTCCTCTCCTCCCTGCCGTTTTCCTCCAGTCTACAGGGGCGATGGCGTGCCACTCAAGTGTCCGCGCGGATGTTCAGAGGCGGCCAGACCTGTCCCCCAGTGACGGCGGGGGCTGACCCTGGGCGGCAGTCGATCGGCCGTTTCAAGGCCCGGCAGTAGCGCCAGGGCAGACTGTCCGCCCTACTGCTTCACCTGCGTGCAACTCGCCCGCTGGAGCATGGCCTCCGTCTCGGCGGCCCAGGCGAGGCCCCGCACCGGCGCGCGCAGCACGATGAGGCCCTCGCGGGTGGGCGAGACGACGGGGGTGTCGGCGGTGCTCTCGCTGCGCGGGATCAGCGGGGCCTCGGGGCCCTTCGGGACCACCAGGAGCGACACCTCGGTGCGCCGCAGCGGCTGGCCCGGCAGCACGTAGAAGTTCTCGCCCTGCGTGGCATGCAGCGACAGCGCCCAGCCGGCGCCGGCCACGGTGGCCCTGACGGCGACCGGCCCGCCGGCGAGGTCGTAGCGGCAGATGGCATAGAGCATGTGCGGCGGTAGGTAGGGCAGGAGCTGCTGCGCCGGCGCCTGCGGGGGCAGGACCACCATGCTGTTCGCCGGCAGCTTGTCGCGCAGCTGGAGGAAGGCGTGGCGCGAGGTCAGCATGGGGGCAGCCAGCGTCGCGCAGATGTGGACGATGCCAGCGAGCAGGGCCACGCCCGCGAGTCGGCGCCAGCCGAGCCCGCGCAGCCAGCCGGGGAGCGGCAGCCGCAGGCGCAGCCCCAGCCCCTGCTTGAGGAGCATCTTGAACGAGGGCAGCTGCGCCAGCCACCGCCGTGGCGTCTGCCAATGCTGCCTCGCCCAGGCTCTCATCGGCATCCCGTCCTGACGATCTGCGGCAGCGCCTTGGGCGCGTTGCCGTTGTGGATGGCCGCGGCCCAGCTCGCGTCCTGAATGGTGAGTACGAGGACGATACGATTGCTGCGGCCGCTGGGGAGCCAGTTGCCGGGCCGCGCATCGCGCGCCACCCCGACGAGCGTGCGGCCGTCCGGCTCGCGCATGGCGGCGGCGCTCGTGAAGGCGTAGCGCTCGGCGGCATTGGTGACGAGCCGGCCCGCGCCGTCGAAGACAGCCAGATTCCACCACGCGGGCTCGAAGTCCTCCATGACGATGGCGTAGTCGCAAGCGGAGGTGAGGCGGCTGCCGCCGCTGTCGGTCTTGGCGCGGAACGTGATCTCCGACGTGGAGGACACTGGCAGGAGCCCGTTGAGAGCGATGTGCGCGCGGGTGTAAGGCTCGGCCTCGGGCCGCCCCGCGCCGGTCCACGCCACCCAGGGCCCAATTGTGCGCGTGGAGAGGCGGGTGCCTGCCTGGATCATGTACCACGCCGTGCCGAGGCCGAGGAGGACCGCCACCGGCGCGAGCACGGCAAGATTGAAAATGAGCTTCTTGAGCAGGCGCAAGGGGAGCTTTCCTGGGGGCCCGGCGTGGCTTTACCGGGGCGCGCGGGGGTCGGTATCGGCGCGCCGCTCGCCGGCCTTCGTCGCCGGCGGCGCGGCCTTGGTCTCGCCCGCCTTGCGCAGCGTCTCGGCGAGCTTGCGCAGCGCCTCGCGCGTCTGGTCCGGCATGATGCTCGACTTCTTCTGCTGGGTGTAGGCGAGCTGGGCCTTGGCGAGGCCCGGATCGGTGCGTTTGAGCTCCGCCAATCGGTGCTGCTCGGCCACCTGTGTCGGATGCGGTGTCAGGCCTGGTATCGTCGGTATGTTGCGGTTGGCGTGGACCACCGACATGAAGGAGTGCCAGGCCTGGGTGGGCAGGGTTCCGCCGGTGACGCCGCCGCCGGCGAGCCACATCGGGCGGAAGTCGTCGTTGCCGATCCACACACCCGTCACCAGGGCCCCCGTGAAGCCCACGAACCAGGCATCGCGCCAGCTGGAGCTGGTGCCGGTCTTGCCGGCCGCATGCGTGAAATCGAGGATGGCGCGCCGGCCGGTGCCCTCGTTGACGACGGCCAGCATCATCTGGTTCATCATCTCCACCACGCGGCGGGGCACCACCTGCGGGGCCTCGGGCTCGTCGCGCTCGCGCGAGTAGATCACCTCGCCCTTGGAGTTGATGAGCTCGAGGACGGCGTAGGGCCGGGTTAGCTTCCCGCCGTTGGCGAAGGTGGCGTAGGCGGCGGTGTGCTGGAGCAGCGTGATGCCGGTGTCGCCCAGCGCCATCGAGCAGGTCCTCCGGACGCCGACCACGCCCAGCCGGCGTGTCATCTCCAGCACCTTGTCGCGCCCGACCTTGAAGGACAGATCCGCCGCGGTGGTATTCAGCGACACCTTGAACGCGTCGATTATGGTCAGCGACCGGCCCGAGCCGCCGCTGCCCGAGTAGTTGCGCGGCGCCCAGTTGCCGCAGCTCCCCGAGGCATCGCGCACCAGGGTTCTCGGCGTGTACCCGTTCTCCAGCGCGGTCGCGTAGACGTAGATCTTGAAGGAGGAGCCCGGTTGCCGGCGCGCGTGGGTGGCGCGGTTGAACTGGCTCTCGCCGTAGTCGATGCCGCCGACGATGGCACGCACCGCGCCGTCGGGCTCCATGGCCACCATCGCCCCCGCGAAGGGATTGGCGCGCCGGCCGGTCGTGCGCAGGGTCGCCACCAGCGCCTCCTGGGCCGCCCGCTGCATGTCGAGGTCCACCGTGACGCGCGCGGTCAGCACGAAGTGGCCCTTGCCTTCGGCGATGCGCTGCACCTCCTCGAACGCCCAGTCGAGGAACCAGTCGGGGCTTGCCGACTGCTCCGGCTCGACCACCCGGGCCGGGTTCAAGCGGGCCGCGTGCACCTGGCCCGCGCTCATGAAGCCGGCCTCCACGAGGTTGTTCAAGACCTCGTTGGTGCGCGCGCGCGAGGCCGGCAGATTGACGTGCGGGGCATAGCGCGTCGGCGCCTTGAAGAGCCCGGCGAGCAGCGCCGATTCGGCGAGACTGATGTCCTTCACCGACTTGCCGAAATAGAACTGCGAGGCGGCCTCGACGCCGAACGCGCCGCCGCCGAGGTAGGCGCGATCCAGATACATCTTGAGGATCTCGGGCTTGCGGTAGCGGGCCTCGAGGAGGAGCGCCAGGAACGCCTCGCGGACCTTGCGGGAAAGCGAGCGCTCATTCGACAGGAACAGGTTCTTGGCGAGCTGCTGGGTGATCGAGGAGCCGCCCTGCACGACATCGTTGGCGCGCGCGTTCTCGACCAGCGCGCGCAGCGTGCCCAGAATGTCGATGCCGAAGTGCTCGAAGAAGCGGCGGTCCTCGGTGGCGAGCGTGGCCTTGATCAGGTGATCGGGCAGCTCCTCCAGGGTGACGGCGTCGTTGTGCAGGATGCCGCGCTTGCCGATCTCGGTCCCGTTGCGGTCGACGAACGTGACGGCATACTTGCCGGTGGTGATCTTGTTCTCGTCGAACTCGGTGAGGGCGGGGATGGCGATGATGAAGAGTACGGAGAGCGCGCCGGCGGCGAGCGTCAGCCCTTCCGAGACAAGCTCGTTGAGCCCGCGCTTCCAGCCCGTCAGCCGAAAGCGGGCAAAGAAGCTGGAGAACGCGTCGTAGCGGTCCTCGAAGTGCGCCCACGCCGCCGCGAGGCCGGAGTCGATCCTGGCGTCGAGCCCCAGCCAATCGATGACGCGCCTGCGGCTGCCGCCTCTGAAGAACCAGTCGAGCACGTTGCGGTCACTCCTGCTCCCGGAGCGAGCGCTACCGGGTTGACGCAGACACCTGAACCCATGGTCGCGCCGGACCGCGAGCCCGGCATCCGGCATGCCGCCTGCTCCGGCGCCCTGCACCGCTGGATGCCGGGGCGAGCCTCGGCAGGACAGAGGTAGCGCCGGTTCGAGCGCGAGTCACCGTCCCCGGCAGAAATCTCTACCGGTTGGTGAGTTTGAGCTCGATGCGCCGGTTGCGGCGCAGCACATCCTCGCCGGCTCCTTCCTCCAGGGGGTGGAACTCGCCGTAGCCCGCGGCGACCAGCCGTTTCGGCGGGACGCCGGCCTTGATCAGGTATTTCACGACCGTGGTGGCGCGCGCGCTGGAGAGCTCCCAGTTGGACGGGAATTGCGCGCTGGCGATCGGGCGGATGTCGGTGTGGCCATCGACCTGCAGCACCCAGTCGATCTCCTTGGGAACGACGCGCCCGAGCTCGACGATGGCCGTGCCCAGCTGGTCGATGGAGGCGAGCCCTTCCACGGTCAGGCTCGCCTGGCCGGAGGAGAACAAGACCTCCGACTCGAACACGAAGCGGTCGCCGACCACGCGGATGTCCTTGCGGTCACGCAACAGCTCGCGCAGCCGGCCGAAGAAATCCGACCGGTAGCGCTGCAGCTCCTGCACCTGCTTGGCCAGCAGCAGGTTGAGACGGTTGCCGAGATCGGCGATGCGCGCCTGGCTGTCCTTGTCCTTGGCCTCGTGCGCGTTGATGGCCTCCTGCAGGGCGGCCATCTGCTGGCGCAGGGCGGCCAGCTGCTGGTTGAGGAGGTCGACCTTGGCCTGCGCCTCGCTGGAAAGGGTGCTCTTCTCGGACACCTCCTTGGTCAGGGCGGCAATGCTCGCGTCCTTCTCGCGGCCGAGCCCGGCCAGCCCGCCGAGACGCTCGTTGTCGGACTTGAGCGTCGCCAGCGTAGCCTGCAGCGTGGAAAGCTCGTCCTTCAGGGATTTGCCCTGGCCCTTCTCGAGGCTCAGAAGATTGGTGAGCTGGGAGATCTGCAGCTGCAGGCGGCGCAGCACCGTATCCTTGCCGCTGGACTCCTGGCTCACATAGATCTGGGCCACCATGAAGACGGACATCAGAAAGGTTACCACCAGCAGCAGCGTCGAGAGCACGTCGACGTAGCCGGGCCAGAACAGGTCATGACCACCGCCGGCTCGGCGTGCCTTGGAGAGGGCCATGGCTCAGCCCTTGCGCGGCACGCCGGCCGCCAGTTCTTTGAGCACGGTCGCCACCTCGGATTGCTGCGCCGCCTGCTCGTCCACCCACTCGCGCACCACCTTCTGCTCGGCGCGCATCTGGCGCACCAGCTGGTCGACGCCCTTGGCAAGCTCGCGCACCGCCTCCTCTGCGGGCGGGCCTGCCGCTGCTCCCTCGGTCCTGGGGATGGCGCCCACGCGGTCGTTGAGGTCGAGTACGGCGCGATGCATGTCGTGAATGGCGGCATAGAGCTGGCGGCTGGCATAGTCGCTGGTCTGCGACCCGCCCGGCGCCACGTCGGTGATTCCCGACAGCCACTCCTCGAGCTGGTTGTAGAACCGGCTGTGGGCGTGGCTGGCTTGCAGCTCGAGGAAGCCCAGCACCAGCGAGCCGCCGAGACCCAGGAGCGAGGACGCGAACGCGGTGCCCATGCCGCCCAGCGGGGCCGCAAGGCCGGTCTTCAACTCGCCGAATACGGTGGCGCTGTCGGTCGACCCCGCGTCGATGGACTGGATCGCCTTGCCGACCGACGAGATGGTGTCCAGGAGGCCCCAGAAGGTGCCGAGCAGACCGAGGAACACGAGCAGGCCGACCAGGTAGCGCCCGGTGTCGCGGGCCTCGTCGAGCCGCGAGGCGATCGAATCCATGATCGCGCGCATGGAGGCGGCCGATAGCGACAGCGCGCCCGAGCGGTCGCGCAGCATGGTCGCCATGGGGGCCAGCAGCGTCGGACGATGCGAGATGGCAAGCCCCGGATCGGCGATGCGGAAGGCATTAACCCAGCGGATCTCGGGGTAGAGCCGCAACACCTGCGAGAAGGCATAGAAGATGCCGGCCACCAGCACGAAACAGATGAGAGAGTTGAGGGCCAGGTTGTTGAGCATGGCCTGCCACAGCCGCTCGTAGAGCAGCGCAATCACCATGCCGACCAGCACCAGAAACACAAACATGCGCCAGAGGTATACGCCCGGGCTCAACAAGGTCCTGTGCCGCGCCGGCCCGGACAGTGCCGGCGTTCTCGCTCGTGCCATCAGTCGTTCTCCAGGCCCCGGATCGGGCCAAAGCCGTTTTTCGACCCTCGCATCAGAAACAGGCAACTTTCCGGCCTGACCGCCTCATTTCGGCGGCGTCTAGGCTGTAATCCCCTCCTTCGCCTCCCCCAGCAGGTCGACCACGGCCCTGTGGACGCTGGCGTTGCCCGCAACGATGCTGCCGCTTTCGAGCATGCTCTTGCCGCCTTTAGTGTCTGTTACGTGGCCGCCCGCCTCCCGGACCAGCAGGGTTCCAGCGGCCACATCCCAGGGGCCCAGGTGGTGGTCAAGGTAGCCGTCGAAGCGTCCTGCAGCCACCCAGGCGAGGTCAATGGCGGCCGCCCCGGTGCGGCGGATGCCCGCGACATGGCGCATGAGAATCGCGCATTGCGTGAGAAAGCGCGGGTGGGCGCTTTCCCGGCCGCGATGCGGAATGCCGGTCGCGATCAGGCAGTCGGCCAGCGACCTGCGCGAAGCCACCCGCAATCGGCGGTTGTTCAAAAACGCCCCCTGACCCCGCTCCGCCGTGTACAACTCGTCGAGGATGGGATTGTAGACTAGGCCCGCCACGAGCTCGCTCTCGCGCTCGAGCGCGATGGCAATGCAGAACAGCGGCACCCCGTGCAGGAAGTTGGTGGTGCCGTCGAGCGGGTCCACGATCCAGCGGTGCGACTTGTCCGGTCCCCCGACGACGCCGCGCTCCTCCATCAGGAAGCCGTAGCCCGGCCGTGCCTTGGACAGCTCCTTGTAAAGGGTCTCTTCGGAGCGATGATCGGCGGTGCTGGCGAAGTTGCCGGGGCCCTTCACGGAGACCTGGAGCTGCTCCAGCTCGCCGAAATCGCGCGCCAAGCCCCTGCCCGCCTTGCGTGCCGCGGAGATCATGATGGTCAACAGGGCGGAGGCGGGCATCGGGAGGCTCGTGGCCGTATGATTCGGAGGGTGCAAGGAACGGGCCGGCGCGATGGCGCCGCGCGCGCCCGACCTAGCTCAGCTGGGCCGGGAAGGCAAGTGCTTGCGGCCCCGAAGCAATTGTCGGTCTACTGGGCGCCGGGCGCCCATCGATGGGTTACAGCACCTTGCCCGGGTTGAGGATGCCCTTGGGGTCGAACGCCGCCTTGATCTTCCGCATCAGGTCCATGGCGACCTCGCCCTTCACCCGCGGCAGCTCCGCCCGCTTCATGACGCCGATGCCGTGCTCGGCGGAGATCGAGCCGCCAAGGTCGAGCACCACCTCGTGCACGGCATGGACGATGTCGTCCCACATGGCTATGTAGGCCTCCTTTGCCATGCCGGCCGGCTGGGCGATGTTGTAGTGGATGTTGCCGTCGCCGAAGTGGCTGATGGGCAGCGGCCGGGCGCCGGGGCAGGTGCGCTCCACCGCCGCATCGGCGCGGGCGATGAACTCGGGGATGGACGCGACCGGCACCGACACGTCGTTCTTGACGCTGACGCCCAGCGGCTTCTGCGCCTCCGAGTAGGATTCCCGCACGCGCCAGAAGTCGCGCGCCTGGGTGAGGGAGCTTGCCACCACCGCATCGGTGACGATGCCCTGCGCCATCGCCGCCTCGAGGGTCTCGGTGAGCAGCCGCTCCGCGGCGCCGTCGGGCTTGAGGCCCGAGGTCTCCACCAGCACGTACCAGGGGTGCGCTCCCGGCAATGGTTTGCGCGTGCCCGGCGTGTGCTTTGTAATCGTGTCCACGACAATGTGGGACATCAGCTCGAAGGCGGTGAGGCTGGTGCCTGCCGTCTCCTGCGCCAGCCCGAACAGGGTGCGTACCGCCTCGAGATCGCGGAGGCCGGCGACGGCGGTGGCCTTCTCCGCCGGCTTCGGGAACAGCTTGAGCACCGCGGCGGTGATGACGCCCAGCGTGCCCTCAGAGCCGATGAACAGGTCTTTCAGGTCGTAGCCGGTGTTGTCCTTCTTGAGCGCGCTGAGCCCCTTCCAGATGCGCCCGTCGGCCAGCACCACCTCGAGGCCCAGGACGAGCTGGCGGGTATTGCCGTAGGCCAGCACGCCCACCCCGCCGGCGTTGGTGCCGAGGTTGCCCCCGATCTGACAGGTGCCTTCGGAGGGGAGGCTCAGCGGGAACAGGCGGTTCACGCCATCGGCTGCCGCCTGCGCCTCGGCGAGCGTCAGGCCCGTCTCCACCGTCATGGTGAAACCCTGCGGGTCGACGGCGCGCACCCGCTTGAGCCGGCCGACCGAGAGCACGATCTCGCCGCCGAAGGGGATCTGCGCGCCGACGAGGCCGGTGTTGCCAGCCTGTGGCACCACGGCAAGCCCATGCTCGTTGGCGAGCGTCAGGATTTTGGAGACCTCCTCGGCGGAGCCAGGTCGCAGCACGAGCGAGGCGCGGCCCCTGTACATATCGCGCCACTCGTTGAGGTAGGGCTGCTGCTGGTCGGGGTCGGCGAGGGCGTGCTGGGGCCCCACGATGTCCGCGAAACGGGCGATGAGACCGGGGCTCAGGGTGGCAGGCTCGATGGCAGGTGTGGGCGTGTCGTTCATAGTGGTCTCGCTGCGCGCCGCAGCCGGTCGTTGATGGCTTCGCCCAGACCCTGCTCCGGGATCGGCATCACCGCAATAGCCTTCGCTCCCGAGGCATCCAGCGCGCGCAGCGCGGCGAACAGGTTGGCGGCGGCCTCGACGAGATCGCCGGACGGGCTCAGGTTGATCATGGGCCCGCGATGTGGCGGCACCTGGGCCCCGAACGCCAGCAGCGCCTCACCGTTGCGCACCTCGCGTGCATCGAGACGCAGCCTTACCGCCGGCGCATAGTGCCGCGCCAGCATCCCGGGCGATGCCGGCGCGCCCTCGACCCCGCTGGCGACCTCGATGCCATGCCCCACGACGCGTGCCAGGTCCTCGCGGGCCACGGCGCCCAGGCGCAGCACGACCGGCGCTCCACCGGTGACGTCGACGACGGTGGATTCCAGGCCCAGCGGCGTGGGCCCGCCGTCCAGGATCAGCGCCACGCGCTCACCCATGTCCGACTCCACGTGCGCCGCCGTGGTGGGGCTGACGTGGCCCGAGCGGTTGGCGCTGGGCGCGGCGATGGGCAACTCGGCGGCGCGCAGCAGCAGCTGGGCCACGGGATGTGCCGGCACCCGCACGGCGATGGTGTCGAGCCCGGCCGTCGCCAGCTCGGCGATGGCGCAGCCGGGCCGCCTCACCAGCACCAGGGTCAGCGGCCCAGGCCAGAATGCCTCGGCGAGCGCGCGCGCGGCGCCGGTCAGCTCGCCCAGCGCCGCTGCAGCCTCGAGGGTCGCAACGTGCACGATCAGCGGGTTGAAGCGCGGGCGCCCCTTGGCCTGGAAGATGGCAGCGACTGCCCGGCCGTTGGTGGCGTCGGCGCCGAGCCCGTACACCGTCTCGGTGGGAAACGCCACCAGGGCGCCGCTGCGGAGCGCCCGGGCCGCGTGCGCCACAGATTCGGACGTGGCCTCTGCTATCGTCATGGGCGGGTGATAGCTTCGGCGGGCGCACAGTTCAATTCTTGCCCGGTCGATATTGCCCGGTCGATATTGGAGGTCTCAATGGATCTGCATGCCCTTGCACGTACCTATTTTGAGGCCGGCGGCTACGACGTGCGCCGCGAGAGCGGCGGTTTTCTCGATCTCGCTCATCCGGAGGCAACCAAGGGGCGGCCCGCCCGCGTGCTGGTGTGGTCCGAGGATGCGGCCTTTGCCCCATCGCGCGAGTTGACCCCCGCCGAGCGCAGTGCGCGCGAGGCGCGCGAGAAGGCGCTGCTGGCGGCGTTCGGCCGGGAGCTTGCGGCAGCCCCCGACGCGGTCGGCTTCTATCTCGTGCCGCGCCGCCTCGGTCTGTCGCAGGACTTCGTCTCGAAGGCAGGGAGCCTGCTGCGCTCGCCTGCGGGCGGTGTGCGCGTGCCGATCGAGCTGTTCGACACGCCCTACAAGGAGAGGCAGAGCGGCGAGGCGCGGGCCCGCTCCCGGAAAGCGCGCTCCGTGGTCGGCGACCTGATCGAGGAGGCGGCGAAGCTGCGCCGCGTGGCCCAGCCCTTCCTGGTGCGGCGCGGTCTGGGCCCCGGCGACACGGTCCCGGCCAAGGGCGATCTCGTCGAGCACCTGCAGACCGAGCTGATGGATCCGGCGCCGCGGGTCCGGCTGCGCTTCATCGACGGCAGCGCCGGCAGCGGCAAGACGGTGGCGTTCAACGCGCTCCTCAAGTTCCTGGACGAGGAGTTCGAGGCGGCCAAGCAGGAGCGCGTGCAGCGCCGGCGCCCCATCGCCTTCCTTCCCGACCACATCCGCGGCGAGACCATCGGTTACGTCGACGACGTGCTCGATGCCGCCGTCGAAGCGGACATGGCGCAGGCGGTCGAGCCCGAGCAGCTGCGCTGGCTCTTGCGAAACGGCTTCGCGATCTGGATGTTCGACGGGCTCGACGAGTTCTATGCCGGCGACAACGACTTCTTCGCGTTCATCGACGCCGAGCTTTCCGGTCCGGGCTCCGAGGCGCAGTTCCTCGTGTGCGCGCGCGATTCGCTGCTGACCTCCAGCGCGGCCATGCGCGGCTTCATCGAGCGCCAGCTGCAGCGCGGCAGCGGCGTCGAGATCTACGAGCTGGCGCCCTGGAATGCGCAAAGCTGGGCGCAGATGGCGTGGCTGGAGCTGGAGCACGGACGCAGCGGCGCAGAGGGCTCCAAGAGGGTCCGGCAGTTCGTTTCGGCGCTGGAGGGCTCGCCGACGCTCGCCGATCTCGCCAGGCTGCCGTTCTACTGTGCGGTGATGCTCGACACCTTCAAGGCCGGCAAAGGCATGCCGAAGGACGAGCTCGAGCTCCTGCAGTCGATCGTCGAGCGGATGGTGCAACGCGAGCACGGCAAGGACGTCTTCCGCTGGCAGGATTTCGTGGACATCGACGCCCTGTCTGACGCCGTCGAGGATCGGGCGGCCGAGCAGCGCATCGCGGCGGCCGACAATGCCGACACGCGCGCCCTTCTGGCCGAGGCGCTCGACGGCGAGGGCCGCGGTGCGCTCTTCGAGCTGATCGAGGCCCTGGCGCACGAGCTCCGGCGCAACCCCGGTGCCGCGGGAGCCGCGGCCGACCTCGGCGTCGACGACCTGCGCAACTTCTACGGTCGCCTCTACGCCGGCTCCAGCCTGGACGACCCCGAGGTGGAGCGCCTCCTCACCGTGCTCGTGCAGTTCGCCTTCTTCGGTCAGGGCCGCCATGCGGGCTCGGTCGATTTCACCCACCACATCCTCGCCGACTACCTGTCCGCGCGCTACGCCGTGCGCCTCTTGCGCCTCGCCGCCGAGCAGGAGGCGGCGGATGGCGCCGGCCGGCGCCCGTCGCTCTCCGACGCGACCCGCCGCGTCAGCGCCTTCCGCCAGGCAATCGGAACGGCGCCGTACCAGGCGGCATCCCTGTTCCACCGCTACATCGCCTTGCAGTTGCAGCGCGAGCCCGCGCTGGCGGCGCTCGTGCGCTCGCTGCGCGGCACCGATCTCGGCCGCGCCAACGTCACCGCCGCGCTGAAGGCGCTCGCCCCGTAGGATGTCATCCCGGTGCTTGTCACCGGGATCGCTTGGCAGAACGCTGGGCCTTCTTCTTCCGCCAGGGGGCGTCGCGCTGCCAGTCACCGGCCATGATGGAGCCGACGGGCTCGATGGTGTCCACCACCTCGGCCAACCCGAAGTCGGCGATCTGCCGGCGCACCACGGCGGCGCTCTTGTAGGCGCCGGGCAGCTCCGACACGTCGGGGATGCCGCAGTAGAAGCGTGCATCGATGCCCTTGGTCTGCTCGGCCACCAGCTCCGCCTCGGTCACATGCGCGTGCCGCTTCATGAACGCCGTGCGCGAGAAGTTGCGCCCCGCCCCGTGCGGGGCGAAGCCCAGGCCGTTGTCGGCATCGAGCCCGCGCGTGACCAGGATCGGCTCGGCCATGTTGAGCGGGATCAGCGTGAGCCCGCTCGAATCGGCGGCGAAGCCCGCCCACGCCGGGGTGGCACCCTTGGCGTGGTAGAACAACCCATCGCTCTTGCGGAACACGAAGTTGTGCTCGTTCCAGAAGCGGTCCTTCACCTGGAGGCCCAGGTGCCGCGCCACCGCATCGTGGATGGCGAAGTGGTTCTTCTTGGTCCAGATGCGCACGAGCTGCAGCGCGTCCCAGTAGGCGCGGCCGTCGTCGGTCTCGAACGGGATCCAGGCGTTGTGCGGTGGCGTCTCGGGCGACAGGCGCTGGCGATAGCGCTCGGCCATGTCGAGGCCCGCCTTGTAGAGCAGCGCGCCCGGCTTGCGCGAGCCATGGTGGGTGACGAGCGCCACCTGCCCCGTCGAGGCCAGCCGGCCGACGAAGAAGAAGTGGTTGCCGTCGCCCTGGGTGCCGAAGTGCTTGGCCGCCGCCTCGGTGGTCAGGGCGAGGAACTTGTTCTTGGCGAACTCGGCGAGCACCGCGTCGGGCGGCTGGATGCCGTGGCTGTGCGTGCGCCCGCCGGCGCCGAAGTGCGAGACCTTCATGCCCGCATCCAGGATCGCCTTCGGATCGGCGTCGCCGAATACCGAGAGCGCCATCGAGCAGCAGATGTCGGAGGAATGCATGCCGGGGTGGATCGCATCCTTGGCCGCAACCACGCCTCCCACCGGAATGGTGCCCGGCGCGGCGCCCGAGGGGCAGGCGTCGGGCATCACGGCGCCCGCGACCAGCGTCGGCACCCGCATCAGGTCGGCCATGTGGCGCTCGACCGCGGCGATGTTGTCGGCGTCCTCCGGCGCCTCCGCCCGGATGTTGAGGCTGTAGGCGAGGTCGCCCGGCGCGCGCAGGGCCACTGCCGCGGGCTCTGGCGGCGGAACGAAGCCGTCCACCACGGCGCGAATGGCGGCCTCGCCGGCGCCCGACGCGCGCGCCTTCTCGGCCGCGGCGATGGCTGCGGCGAACCAGGGGCCGGGCTTGTAGCCCCAGGCGATCAGCGTCTTGCCGGTAATCATCTTGGGCCTCTGGGCAAAACGAATATCCGGCGCAATGCCTTGCCGGCTGTCCGAGCCGGAGGCTTCTTGGCCGACATTGCGCCAACGTCAAGGCAAAGCGCCTTGAGCGCCGGCAACCTGCATCGTTGCGCCCCCATGTTGTCGTCGAGTCAGAGCGTCGGGTTCAGCGTGGCCTTGGCCTTGCTCAGTGTGACCATCAGCGTCATTGGCTCCAGCGGTGACGGCTCGAAGCCGTCGTTCGGCGGTCCGGGGCCGACAGTGTCACGTCTTGTCCCATGGCACAGTCGTGCGCATTCTTGCGCAGTCGCGCATTGGGCTTGGCCGGCGCGTCGAGCCGCGTGAGGAGCTTCCAGGAGGCCTCTTCGCTGATCAAGATCAATGAGCGATGGATCAGGGGTTCCTCTTGTGCGGCAGCCGTGGCCCTCTCCTCGAAAAGTAGTAATATGGCAATGACAATTCGTGGCCTGCAGGCGGGGTGTCAGCTTCCCGAGCCGGCAGCTTTGCGCCCAATCTGCTCGTCGCGTAAAGGGTAATCCGGGCATTGCGGCGGCATGAGGAGCAGACCTCCATGGTCGAAGGCCGTTTGCAAAGGAGCCGCAGCCTGACCGGCGTCTGGGAGGGGATCTACAGCTATCCGCCGGGCACGCAACCGTCGGTTCCGTTCACGGCGACGCTGATCGAGGCCGGCAGCTCCCTCAGCGGCTCGGTGCACGAGCCCTGCACGATCGGCGGCCCGAGCGGAACGCTGCTTTTCAGCCTGAACGGCAGGCGGAACGGCACCTCCGTCGACTTCGTCAAGACCTACCACGGTACCAATCCCTACTACGGCACAATTTGCTATGAGGGTACCGTCAACGGCGACGCGACCGAGATCGAAGGCCGCTGGACCATCCCGGGCGACTGGTCCGGCCGTTTTCTCATGACCCGCTCGGGCGATCCGCCGCGGGCGGCCGTCGAGAGCGAGGGCGCTCGGGCGCGCCGCGAAACCGTCGAGCTGACGCCCGCAAGGTAGAGCCTCCAGAGGCCGGGAGCCGGGTGCATGGACCGAAGCCGTGGCGAAAGCAGCCGCAAGCTCACCGGCGTCTGGCAGGGGGTATACGATTATCCGGCGGGCGGCGGCCCCACTGTGCCGTTCACGGCAACGCTGATCGAGGCCAGGCAGTCCCTGAGCGGCTCGGTGCACGAGCCGTGCCTCACGCACGGCCATTCCAACGAGACCCTGTTCGCGACGCTGCTCGGCGCGCGCGACGGCAGCGCCGTCAGGTTCGTCAAGACCTACGACGGCTCGAAGCCCAACTACACCACCGTCGTCTACGAGGGCACCGTGAGCGCGGACGCCACGGAGATCGAAGGGCGCTGGAGAATACCGCGCAGCTGGTCCGGCAAATTCCTCATGATCCGCTCCGGCGAGCAGCCGGCTGAAGCCGAGGAGCGCAAGGGGGTAGCCGTGCCCGCCGGGACCGGGCCCGAGCTCGTTCCCGCCGGGGAGAGATGACCGGCGCAGAGATGACCGGCGCCGCCTCGGTTGCGCACGTGCTTCCGGGGACGCGGTTTCCGGCCTAAGCTGCCGCAGACGTCAACTCCGGGCCGAATCACTCCAGGGAGCGAGGCACGCATGACCTACCAGGCTCCAGTAGACGACATCATGCACGCGCTGAAGACCGCGGCGGGGCTCGACGGGCTGATCACCGGCGGCGTGCTCGAAGGCGTGGACGAGGAGACGATCCGCGCCGTCATCGCCGAGGCCGGCAAGTTCGGCGCCGAGGTGCTGGAGCCGCTCGACAGCGTGGGCGACCGCACCGGGTCGAAGCTGGTCGACGGCAAGGTCGTCACCCCGCCGGGCTGGAAGGAGGCCTACGCCCAATACGTTGCGGGCGGCTGGAACGGGCTTTCCGCGCCTGAGACCTGGGGCGGACAGCACCTCCCGCAGGTGGTGGCCACCGCCGCCGCCGAGATCTGGGATTCGGCCAACCTCGCCTTCGGCCTATGCCCGCTTCTGACGCATGGCGCCATCGACGCCCTGGAGGCCCAGGGGAGCGAGGAGCTGAAACGCATCTACCTGCCCAAGATGGTCTCCGGCGAATGGACCGGCACCATGAACCTGACCGAGCCGCACGCTGGCTCCGATCTGGGGGCGCTCAGGACGCTGGCCGAGCGGCGGGGAGACGGCACCTACCGCATCTTCGGCACCAAGATCTTCATCACCTACGGCGACCACGAGATGACCGACAACATCGTCCATCTCGTGCTCGCCCGCCTGCCCGATGCGCCGCCCGGCACGCGCGGCATCTCGCTGTTCCTGGTCCCGAAGTATCTCGTCAACCCCGACGGCTCGCTGGGCGCGCGCAACGACGTGACCTGCGCCGGCCTCGAGCACAAGCTCGGCATCCACGCGAGCCCGACCTGCGTGATGAAGTACGGCGAGAAGGACGGCGCCGTCGGCTACCTCGTGGGCGAGGAGAACCGCGGACTCAACGTCATGTTCATCATGATGAACGCCGCGCGCCTGGCCGTGGGCGTGCAGGGCGTGGCGCTGGCGGAGCGCGCCACCCAGCGGGCGCTCGCCTACGCGCGCGAGCGCAAGCAGGGCCGCAGCGCCGCCACCAAGGCCGGCGACATGGCGCCCATCATCGAGCACCCCGACATCCGCCGCAGCCTCATGACCATGAAGGCGCTGACCCAGGCCGCGCGCGCCATCTGCCTCGTCACGGCGCGCGAGACCGACATCGCCCGCCGCGCCAGGGACCCGGCCGAGCGTGCCGCCGCGGCCAACCGCGTGGCGCTGCTGACACCCGTCGCCAAGGCGTTCTCCACCGACATCGGCTGCGAGGTGGCCTCGATCGGCGTGCAGGTGCACGGCGGCATGGGCTTCATCGAGGAGACGGGCGCGGCGCAAATCTACCGCGACGCCCGCATCCTGCCGATCTACGAGGGCACCAACGGCATCCAGGCCCTCGACCTCGTCACGCGCAAGCTGCCGCTCGAAGGCGGCAAGGTGGCCGCTGCCTACATCGGGGACCTCATGACGACGGTGGAGGAGGTGCGCGCCTCCAACCTCCCCGAACTCGGCCGCATGGGCGAGCGCCTCGGCGAGGCGGTGGCGGCGCTGGCGGAGGCCTCGCGCTGGATGGGCTCCGCTCTGCAGACGAGCCCCGAGGCCGCCATGGCCGGCGCCACGCCCTATCTGCGGCTGTTCGGCCTCGCCGCGGGCGGCATCTATCTGGCGCGCGGGGCGCTCGCTGCGGCGCGCGACGGCGGCCAAGGTCAGTGCATGGCCCAGCCGATCGCCATCGCCCGCTTCTTTGCCGAGAATCTCGCCACCGCTGCGGCGGGCCTCAAGGACACCGTGGTCGGCGGCGCCGACGCCACCCTGATGCTGGCGTCCGAGGCGCTGTGGGCGTGACCCCGCGCGAGGAACGCGGCACGATGCGCGTGATCAGAAGCCTGCACAACGGCGAGGTCGACCGCTGCGTCGATATCCTCGTGCACGAGGACGGCACCTTCCGCTTCAAGGAGTTTCGCAGGGACCCGGAGGACCGGGGTGGCTGGACGCTCGTCAGCTACAATCCTGGGAAGGTTTTTGCGACCGAGCAGGACGCGACGGCCGCCGCCAAAGCCGCCGTCGCCTGGCTGCGTGATGAATGAGCCGGGGCAGCCGCCCCTCGTCACACGCGGCGTCGGAGCCCTTACTTCAGCATATAGCCGCTCTTAACTCGCGTGAATCTTTCCTCCCGGCACTGCCAGCCGGATTGAAATTTGGCAAATCTGAATGATGTCGTCACCCTGAGCGTTTGACCCGGCTGAAATTCGCTCGGAATTGATCCGCCGCTCCACATGCCTCCCGCACAGGCATCCGCAATTCCCGAGCCCGACCCAAAATTCTTTTTGAATGTCAAGTCTATCTCCGCAACGACTTCAGCCAACGTCTCGCCGGTTTTCCTCCAGTCCGGCTTGGCGGCTCTCGCAATCTCTGCGTACTCCAGGCAGTTGATGGGGCCGAACATCCCACGGCCTTGGCGATGGATTCTTCTCGCGCACTCGACCGGCGCACTTTCCTCCGGGCCGCTGTCTGCTTTCGCAACAGCAGCCTTCACTTGCGTCCAATTGACAGCCCCGGTGGCTACGACCCAAGCCCCTGCGACGCCGCCGATGACAAACGAGGTGACGGCAACAATCAGCAAGCGCAACGATACGAGAAGTCCCCATTGCACTGAATGAAATGACGGATCGAACGTATCAGTTGGGCACCTGCGGCGTCAACGCGGGCATTTTCTTTCGACTGAATGAATACGGCTCGCGCGTGAGTGGTTTCTCTCGCTTTATGGAGCACGCATCGAAAGCCGAGCTCAGCGCGGGTCAATCCGCCGCGCCCACGGATCACGACTGGCTTGTCTCTGCGGGCGTTCTTGGAACGACGCTGCAGGTGGCGAGGCCGGATGGCAAACTCAGGACGACCTCGCGACGGTGCTGCCCGTTTTCGGCGCGCTCGGTCCGCCTTTCTTGCGGGTCCATGGACGGGCCGCGATCCCGTCCAGTACAAGATTGCGGGTGTTCTCATGGCGATCGCGGTCGTACTGTGGCTGGTGACTTGGCCGATCCACCGCGCACCGGGGTCAGACCCCTTGCTTCCAACGCGGGGATAGATCGACAACGTGCGCGCAAGGGTCTGACCTCGGTGCCACAGCTTCAAGGGGGACGAAACGCGATGACCCAGGAGATCGAGATCAAGGTCGAGGGCGGCGTGCAGGTGATCCGCTTCCTGAGGCCTGACAAGAAGAACGCCTTCACCGGCCCCATGTACACCGCCATGTCCGAAGCGCTCGACGCCGCGGAGACGAGCGATGCCATCGCCGTCCACGTCTTCATCGGCTCGGGCGGCGTGTTCTCGGCGGGCAACGACATCAACGATTTCCTGCGCCGCGCCGAGGCCGCCGCCAAAGGCGACGCCAAGGGCATCCCGGCGCCGTCGCTCGACTTCATCCGCCGCCTGCCCAAGGTCACGCGGCCGATGATCGCCGCAGTCGACGGCCTCGCCATCGGCATCGGCACCACGCTTCTCTTCCACTGCGACCTAGTCTACGCCACCCCGGCCGCCAGTTTGCGTGCGCCGTTTCTCGACCTCGGGCTGATCCAGGAGGCGGGCTCGAGCCTCACCGCGCCGGCGCGGCTCGGCTATCCGCGCGCCTTCGAGCTGATCGGCCTGGGCGAGCCGTTCGGCGCCGAGCGTGCGCTGCAGGCCGGGCTCGTCAACGCCGTCGTGTCTGCCGACAAGCTGGAGGCCACCGCGCTCGCTGCCGCCCGGCGACTGGCCGCCAAGCCGCGCCAGGCTCTGCTGGCCTCGCGCCGCCTCCTGCGCAGGAATCACGCGGAGATCAGCGCCACGATCGACGAGGAGGCGCAGGCCTACGCTACCCTGATGCACTCGCCCGAGGCCCGCGAGGCCTTCACCGCCTTCCTGGAAAAGCGCCCGCCCGACTTCGCCAAGGCACGCAGAGGCGGTGGCTGATCTTTCGCCCGAAACGCGCCCTGGCATGCGGTCATGCCCACGTCCGAGCCGCCACGCCCCGCTACCGTGCACCTGCGCGGGCGGCTGGCTGCGGCCCTGCGGACGGGCGTATTGGCCGCCGTCGCTCTCATCGTCTCGGCTGCCGCGGCGGCGGTCGTGCTCGGCCCATCGCGTGCCCTGGCGCAGCAGGACGGCGCGCGCGTGCCGCGTCACCCGTCGGCCGCTCTCGAGCACGCCGCCCGCTATATGATGGCGCTGCCGGGCAAGGCGGACAGCGTGGCGCTGGCGGCGCAGGGCACGCAGGAGGGCCACTGGCGCTTCGTCAACCGGGCCGGCGAGATGTTCACCGTCGGCACCCCCGACGAGATGAAGCGCGTGATCTCGGTGCTCTACCCCGAGGCCAACGCGAGCGCGCGCGTCCTCCTCTACCTGACCGGCGACACCGTCTTCCGCCACCGCGCGACGCTCAAGGCCCTGCCTGCAAGCGCCGATCTCAACATGGTGGTGCGCGGCCGCAGCTATCGCCTGCGCCGCGTCAGCTCCGAGCCCGAGCGCCTGCTCGCCGAGGTCCGCTCCAATCTCGGGCTCGAGACGCGCGACGAGCGGCTCTTCCACGAGCTGCTCTGGCACCTCCGCCGGCCGCTGCGGGCCGCGCGCGTGCGCGTGCTCGCCCTGGAGCCCGGCGGCCCCAGCGCCCTGGCGGCGTGGCCGCGCATCGATCCCGCCACCGGGCGCGCTCTGGTCGATGTGATCGATCCCGCGCGTCTGCCCGCTGCCATAGGCAGCGTTACCGGCCAGATGCTGATCGTCGTGGGCCGCGTCGAGGCCGGCGTGCTGCACATCAGGGCCTCGAGCGGGCAGGAGCACCGCCTCCCCGTCAGCGCGCTCATCGAGGCCGCTGCCGATGCCGACGCCAACCTGATCGTTCTGCAGACCGGCGCGACGCCGCGCCAGCCGAGCGGACGCAACGCGCTCTGGCAGGGCACGCAAGGGCCCGATGCGGAGGCGGCGCTCCAGCGCGCTGAGGTCGCCGACCTCCTGAGCGGCCTGGCGGGGCCGGGCCGCCGTCTGGCGCTGGCCGCCTCGGCCGCCGGCGAGCGCGCCGTGCTCGACATGACGGCGAGCAGCGACCCGGAGGGGTCCCCGCCGGCGCAATCTGCCGCCGGAAGGCTCTCGGGCCTCGTCGGCGAGCTCACCGCCAGGGCGGTTCTGACCGGGGTGCAGGCCAACCTCGTCGGCGCCGAGCAGCAGCGCGAGCTCGACCGGCGCCTCCTCGCCGCCATTCCGGCCGCCCTGCAGACGGGCTACCTCGCGGCCGTCGCTCTGGGCCTCCTCGGCGTGCCGGTGGCGCGCGTGTGGTGGTCGCGGATCTGGGCGCCGGAATCTGCCTCCGAGTATGCCGTCCGCGGCGGCTATTGGGCGGCGTGCGCCGTGCGCCATCTGGTCTTTCTGCTCTTGTTCGTGCCGCTCGTCGCCGCAGCGGCAGCGCCCTACAGCGTGGCGCGCGAGGTCTGGGAAGGGATAAGAGCGCCGGGCCGCGCCTGGCGCTGGCGCAGCGACGAGGCAGGCCAGGATGACGCGCCGGCGCCGCGTCCGCGCGGGCCGCAGAGACCCATGATCGAGGACGCTGGACAGCCCGCGCAGGCGCAATCGAGGCCCAAGTGGGGGCGGCGCACAGCGCACGGGTGAGACGCACAGGATAGCAGGATAGGATGCATTGCGCAGGGAGGCGCGAGCGATGACAAGCCTGAAGGACAGAACGCTCTTCATCACCGGAGCCAGCCGCGGCATCGGTCTCGCGATCGCGCTGAGCGCCGCGCGCGACGGCGCCAACATCGCCATCGCCGCCAAGACCGCCGCACCGCACGCCAGGCTGGAAGGCACCATCTACACCGCCGCGGAGGCGATCGAGAAGGCCGGCGGCAAGGCGCTCCCCATCGCCTGCGACATCCGCTTCGAGGATCAGGTGCAGGCGGCCGTCGCCAGGACGGTGGAGACGTTCGGCGCGCTCGACATCTGCGTCAACAACGCCAGCGCCATCTCGCTGACGCCTTCGACGGCAACCGACATGAAGCGCTACGACCTGATGCACGGCATCAACGCGCGTGGCACCTTCCTGGTCTCCAAGACCTGCATCCCGCATCTCAAGAAGGGCACCAACCCGCACATCCTGATGATCTCGCCGCCGCTCGACATGAACGTGAGGTGGTTCGCCCCGCACGTCGCCTACACCATGGCCAAGTTCAACATGAGCATCATCGCGCTCGGCCTGTCGGGCGAGCTGAAGGGCGACGGCATTGCCGTCAACGCCCTGTGGCCGCGCACCACCATCGCCACCGCCGCCGTGAAGAATCTGCTCGGCGGCGACGCCTTGATCCGCCGCAGCCGTACGCCGGAGATCATGGGCGACGCGGCGCACGTGATCCTGACCCAGGATGCCCAGAGCTTCACCGGCCGCTTCGCCATCGACGACACCCTGCTCTACGAGCACGGTGTGAGGGACTTCGAGAGGTACCGCGTCGACCCCAGCCTCGAGCTGGTGCCCGACTTCTTCGTGCCGGATTCGATCCCCGCGCCACCGGCGGTGGAGCTTGGCAAGCGTATGCTGTAGCTCCACGTGTCATCCCGGGGCTTGTCCCCGGGATGACAAGGCGGCGCCCTTTTCTAGGGTAGCCCGCCCGCTCGCTCCGACCGCCAGAAGCTTGCCCAGAAACTTGCCCAGAAACTTGCAAGGACGACATCCATGTCGGTTACCATCGAGATCACCGGCATCCGCATCCGCCGCGCCATGGTGCCGGTGAAGCGAGTGCTCAACACCCGCGTGGGGCGCTTCACCAAGGGGCCGTTCCTGCTCATCGACCTGGAGCTGAAAGGCGGCGGGGCCGGCCGGGCGCTCGCCTTCACCTTCATGCCCATCGGTCTGAAGGTGGTGCCGATCCTGCTCGAGAAGCTGGTCGCCGGCGCCAAGGGCCGCAGCATCACCTTCGCCGATGCGCCCGCGGTACATGACGCCGGCCAGAAGCGCTTGACCCACATGGGGCACGAGGGCGTGGCGCAGATGGCCCTCTCGATCTTCGACATGGCGCTCTACGACGCCCTGGCGCGCGCCGCCAGCGTGCCGCTCTACCGGCTGCTCGGCGGCAGCGCGGTGCCGCTGCCCACCTACAACAGCTGCGGCCTCGGCATCATGGAGCCGCAGGAGGCCGCGCGCGAGGCCAAGGAGCTGGTGGCCGAGCACGGCGGCTTTGCGCACGTAAAGCTGCGCATGGGCCGCGACGATGCCGCGGGCGAGGTCGCCGCCTACAAGGCGGTGCGCAGCGCCATCGGCCCGGACGTGCTGATCTCCTGCGACTTCAACCAGGGCCTGCCGGCCGCGGGCGCGCTGGAGACCTGCCGGGCCATCGACGGCCTCGGCCTCGCCTGGATCGAGGAGCCCGTCGCCTACGACGACTACGACACCCAGGCGCGGCTGGCGACCAAGATCACGACCCCCATCCAGATCGGCGAGAACTGGTGGAGCTGGCGCGTCGGCAAGGCGGCGATCGAGGCGGGCGCCTGCGACTACATCATGCCGGACTTGTTGCGCATCGGCGGCGTCACCGGCTGGATGCGCCTCGCCCGCGTGGCCGAGGCGCGCGCCGTGCCCTTCTCCTCCCACCTCTCGCCCGATTACGCCGCCCACGTTCTCGCCGCCACGCCGACCCGCCACTGGCTCGAGTACATGGACTGGGGCCAGGACCTTCTGCAGGACCCGCTGCTTCCCGACGGGGGCTTCACAACGCCCCGCGACAGCCCCGGCACCGGCGTGGAATGGAACGAGCCGGCCATCGCGCGCTGCCTGGTCGAGTAGGTGTCCATCGGTGTCAGACCCGGAGGGTTTGACACTATGGCGAGACCCTCCCGGTCTGACGCCAGGCAATAGGCAATTGGCAGTTGGCAGTAGCCGGTCTTTCCTTTGCCGCTCCCGACCACTGCCCACTGCCCGCTGCCTCAACACGGATAGCCTCGCAGGGGACGCGCCCCTCGAGGGGTAGGAGGAGCAGGGCGTTCCGAGGCTGCGCCCGGTTGACCTGCGACCTTAACCATGCGGGCGCAAAAGAACGCCCTGCTCGGCCATCATCCGTGCGTGCCTGGGCGCTTGTTAGGTCAGTCCACCGGCCCAGGCCGCTTCTCGGACAGCGGCGTTGCCGCATCCGGCTCCCGTTACCCCGGAGCGAGCCCCGGACCTGGCGCTTGGATGGTCTGTCCACCTGCCGGGCGAGAGGAACGGAAAGCGGCCCCCCGGCTCCTGCATCGAGACGCGACCCTGCAGGGGAAACCGGCGCCTCGTCTCCGGGGTAGGTGCATCATAGCAGAGGCGCCTTAGACGTGTACGCCCCATCTGCAGGCATCGTCAACAAAGCCTTGTTCCCGTCGCTTGGACAGGTGTCGGACCCTCCGGGTCTGACACCATGGCACACCCGTCATCCCGGCCATGGAATCCCTTGGGCGATGCGAGCCAAGGGCGAGCGGCGCTCCGAGCCGGGACCCTGTGAGGTTCAGCTCGCTCCGGGAGGTCCCGGATAGCCTCGCCTGCGGCTCGGCTGCCGGGATGACGGGTGGATGTCACAGCCGCCCCACGCCCGGCAGGAACCGGCCTACACGGTGGGCGTAGGTGCGAAACGCCTCGCCGTAGGTGCGCTCCAGATAGGCCTCCTCGGAGGCGGCCTGGACGCGGGCGCCGGCATACGCGGCCGCCAGAAGGCCGAGCGACAGCGGCGTCGGCAGCAGCGCCGTGTAGCCGGCGAGCGCCGTGAGCAGCCCCAGGTAGATCGGATGGCGGCAGAGGCGGTAGAGCCCGCCCGTCACCAGCCCGGGCGCGTCGCCCTCCTTGATACCGATGCGCCAGGACGCTCCCATGTTGAGCTGGGCGGCGGCCAGAAGGGCGATGCCGCCGATGAGCAGGATGGCGCCGGCGATCTGCAGCGCGCCATGCGCCGCCCCCTCTTCCGCGACCAGCAGACCAAGCGCGCGCCGGCCCATGGCGGCAACAGCGGCCTGTCCAATCAGGAGAGCGAGAAGGGCAACCAGCAAGACATCGCGCGCAGTTTGTGCCGGGCGGCCCGAGCGGAACAGCAGGACGCCGGAGGTGCCGTGGCGCCGGAGCTGCAGCAACGGACGCACGCAAGCGGTGATGAAGACCAACAGCGTCACACCAGCAAGCGGGAGGTAGCGCATCAGGTTTCAGGGATCAGGTTTCAGGTGGGCGGGGCTGGTCGATGGCTGGTCGATGCCCCTTGCAACCTGAAACCTGAAACCTTACTCAAGTCTTGCCCTCCAGAATCCGCTCCACGTACATCGGCACCACCTGCGACGCCGGCCCGTGGTGCGCCTCGTGGAACATCGAGACGCCCTCGGACGGCTCGAGGTTCAGCTCCACGGTGTGGGCGCCGCTGCGGCGCGCCTCGGCCACGAAGCCGGAGGCCGGGTAGACGTTGCCGCTGGTGCCGATGGAGAGGAACAGGTCGGCGCGGCCGAGCTCCGCATAGATCTGGTCCATGTGGTAGGGCATCTCGCCGAACCATACCACGTCGGGGCGCAGGCCGCCCGCCCCGCGGCAGGCGGGGCACTCGGCATCGACGGTGAGGTCCTCCCGCCCCCAGGGATGGCGCGCCTGGCAGTGGTTGCACAGCGACAGGTTGCCCTGCCCGTGCATGTGGATCAGGTTCCTGCTGCCCGCGGCCTCGTGCAGGAGGTCGATGTTCTGCGTCACCACCAGCACGTCCCCGCCGTTCGCGCCGCGTTCGGCCTCCAGCCGCGCGAGCGCCAGGTGCGCCGCGTTGGGCTTGGCGTCGCCGCTCCCCTTGCGGCGCGCGTTGTAGAAGTCGAGCACCAGCCTCGGGTTGCGCTGGAACCCCTCCGGGGTAGCCACGTCGCGCACATCGACCTTGGCCCAGATGCCGTCCTTGTCGCGAAAGGTGGAGATGCCGGACTCGGCGGAGATGCCGGCGCCGGTGAGGATGACGATGCGCTTGCAGCGGGACATGACGGATGGCCCCCGAGGCTTAGGAAAGTACCTGGACGGCAAGAGTATGCTGGCTCATCGATGCTCTGCAAATCGGCGTATGGAGGCGACAGCCCGAAGGCGCGCTATTCGAGGTGCCCCAGCGGCAAAGGTGCGCCTGCCTTGAGCGTCTGGATCGCGATATTGCTGCGCACCTCGCGCACGATGGGCAGATTCAGGAGCTTGCCCACCAGGAAGCGCTGATAGTCCGCCAGATCGGGGACCACGACTTCGAGGATATAGTCGGCTTCGCCGGACACGAGATGGCACGCCACGACCTCGGGCATTTCGACCACGGCCTTCTCGAATGTCAGCGCACGCTCATTTGCGTGACCGTCGATCTTGACGCCCACGAAGACGGACAGGGCGAGGCCGACCCGATCGCGACGCAGAGCGGCGCGATAGCCGTCGATATAGCCGTCGCGCTCCAGGCGCCGTACGCGGCGCAGGCATGGTGACGGCGAGAGTCCGACCTTGTCAGCCAGCTCGACGTTGCTCAGCCGGCCATCGGCCTGCAGCGCGGCCACGATCCGACGGTCTATGGCATCCAGACCCGATTTTGGCATAACCGGCGCTTCTCGTGTGGAGTAAGGCCATATGATTGCACATAGCACGCTCCGGACAGCCCAGTTTGCAAGGACCAGCCCCGCCCTCTCGTGCAATCGTCCGCCATCGCTGGCAGCCTGGAGCACGAGACATGACAGACCGTTCGACGCTTCAATGCTTGATCGATGCCGTGGAGCGCTATTTCGACCTGATGTTCGACTACGACGTTGCACGCTTCGACCAAGTCTTCGCTCCGACCGCCCAATTCCATGGCCTGCGCGACGGGGCATTGCGCGTGTCGACGGCCCGGGACGACGAGGGTGTGCTCGCTGCCGGGCCGTCGCCGAAGTCCAAGAATGCTCCCCGCCATCAGGAAATCCTGCTCGCCGATCTCGCCTCGCCGACGCAAGCGTTGGCGAAGGTCCGGGTCAGGATCGATACCGTTCAGTATCTGGACTATCTCTCCTACCATCGCCTCGACGGCGCATGGCTGATCACAGCCAAGTCCTTCCATGTCGAGCGGAGATACGAGCCCTCCGAAGGCTGACGCACGGTCAGTCGGCGGCGCGCGCGCCCTTCAGCGCCGCCAGCTCGGCTTCCAGGGCGTCGATGCGCGCCTGGAGGTCGACGATGGTGCGGCCCACGTCCTCGGCGTGGAGCATCTGCGGGATGTGCTGATGGCAGTTGGTATCCCAGGCCTCGATGTCGAACACGATGACCTGCTCGGGCCGGGCCTCATAGCCCTCGGGCCAGAGGCGCGCCAGCAGGGCCGTGTCGTTCTCCGCCACGCGCGCTCTTCCCCACAGCTTCACGCGCCGGCGCTGCGCGTAGTCCATGACGAAGATATAGGCGCGCTCATTCTCGGCGAGATTGCCGGTCGTGATGTACTGGCGGTTGCCCTTGAAGTCCGCAAAGCCCAGCGTGCGCTCGCCCAGCACGCGCAGGAAGCCCGGCGGTCCGCCGCGATGCTGCACATAAGGCTGCCCCTCGGCGCTGGCGGTGGCCAGGTAGAAGGAGCGCGCCTCGCCCAGGAACAGGGCGAGATCAGGCGTTACGGTGGTGCGAAACCCGCCGCGCGCCTCGGCCTTGGCGTAGGCCGCGCGCGAGCCGCGCCGCATCTGCACGGCCTTCACGGCAGGCGTGAAGGCGATATCGCTTGGGGGGCTGGACATGGCTCGGAATGTAGGGCCGACGCGGCGGCGCACAGCATGAGAAAATTTCGCGCGGGCGTTGAGCAATCCGCAACGGGGGCAGCCCCCTCGCTCCGGCGGACGAAGTTGAGCGCGAGCGCAGGCGCGAGGCGTCTGACCCTCTCACGAGTGACCCCCTCACGAGTGCAGGACGTTGCGGAACTTGGTCGGCGTCATGCCCAGCTGGCGCGTGAACACCATCGTGAAGTGGCTGTGGGTGAGGCCGACCGACCGCGCGATGTCACGGATGGACAGGCTGCCGTCGTGGAGGAGGGCGCGCGCGTGCAGCAGGCGCTGGGCGGTGAGGTATTGATGCGGCGTGCGCCCCGTCGCCTGCTTGAAGGCCTTGGCGAAATGATAGAGGCTCATCCCGGCGGCGCCGGCGATGTCGGACAGCGACAGGTCGCTCTCGAGGTTCGACAGGATGAACGCCTCGGCCCGCTTGAGCCGGTGCGGAGCCATGGTGTACGAGCGCCCCGCCCGCTGCGGATCGGCGTTGGAGTGGGCCAGGATCAAATGCGCTGCCAGCTCCTGCCCCAGCTCCTCCGTGACCAGGCGGCTGGCCGCGCCGGGCTCGGAGATCTCCTGCAGCAGCCGATGGGCAATGCGCTCGAGCACGAGATCGCGGATCACGAACTTCGGCGCGATCTCGACCGAGCCGGGGTCGCGCCCTGCACCCTCCTCGAGCGCGCGGTGGAACAGCCGGCGGTTCAGGAACACGAGCGCAACGTCGCCGGGCTGGTCGAACACCCACCGCGTCTGTGCGTCGGGCGGCAGGAGCGAGAGATGACCCGCATCCGCGCTCGAGTCCACCGTGTGTCCGTTGAGCGTGCGCTGCAGGTGCATGCGCCGGCCGTAGTTGACGCCGAAGGCCGGAACGCCCAGCGCCGGGAGCGTCACGTCGGTCCGGCGCATGCGAAAGCGCGTGGCCGCGACGGAGCGCCAGTTGCTTTGCGGGCTGACAAGCGCGACGCGCGCATCAGTGAGCTCGTGCACGGTCTGCAACGCGCCCCGCTCGGGCCGCACCGGCTCAATCTTCATGACGTGAATTCCCCTGCGGCGTCCGAGAGGAGGTCACTACTGCCTCGCTGCCTGGTGCGAACGAGGACGGCTGCGTCGGAGACAAAGATTCCCAAGATTCCAACAATCGGACTGCTGACGTGGCCGAAAAACCGAAGCAACATGACATCACCGCGTGTCGACCGGATCAGGAAGGGACGCGCGCACGGCGTTCCCTTACCCCGCACCAAGGGAATGCTTGGCACGACGGAGGGCGACGAAGATACCTTCGTCGTCCTCTTTAGCTTTTTTGAGGCATTGCGACCGCCGACACCCGAGCGGGCCGAGGTGCGACGCGTTCGGGCCTTGAGCCCCGCGCCGAATTGAACGATTGTTGGGCGCGGTCCCATGCAACGGCAGGTCGCAGCGGGCATGAGCAACACTCTCGCAATGGCGGCGCAACTGGCCGGGCAGTCGCTGCGCTTCGGCTGGTACCTCGCGCTCAACCGGGCGCTGGATTGGCGCACGGACCAGCTGGGCCGGACGCCGCGCTACCGGCCGACGCGGCCCGTGCCGTCGCTGCAGGAGCTGCTCGCCGAGCGGGCGCAGCTCTTGATGAGCGATGCCCTCAACGTACGGGAGGGGCTCTATCCCGCCATGGACGACGACGCGGCCTCGCTGCCGCGGCACCTGGCGCGCGTGCGCGCCATGTTCGTCGACATGCCGGAGGCCTACGCCCGGCGCACCGGCAGGGATGCCACGAGCGCCAGGGCCGAGCCGGCCGCCGCGGAGGTGCCGGCGTACTACGCGCAGGACTTCCACTTCCAGACCGGCGGCTATCTGACGGACGCCTCGGCGCGGCTCTACGACGTGCAGGTCGAGACGCTGTTCATGGGCGCTGCGGGCCCCATGCGCCGCACCGCGCTCGCGCCCATCGCCGAGTACATGCGCGGGCGCGACCAGCGCCAGGCGACGCTCCTCGACGTAGCCTGCGGAACGGGGCGCTTCCTGCGCCAGGTGCGGCTCGCCTATCCGGCGATGGGGCTCAAGGGGCTCGACCTGTCGCGGCCGTACCTCGACGAGGCGCGCCGCCAGCTCGCCGGCCTGCGCGGGGCGGAGCTGATCGAGGCGGCGGCGGAGAGGATGCCGCTCGAGGATGCCAGCGTGGACATCGCGACCTCGATCTTCCTGTTCCACGAGCTGCCGCCCCAGGTGCGGCGCGCCGTGGCGGCCGAGATCGCCCGCGTGCTCAAACCGGACGGGCTCCTCGTCTTCCTCGACAGCCTGCAGATGGGCGACAGGCCAGGCTGGGACGGCCTGATCGAGGCCTTCCCCGAGCGTTTCCACGAGCCCTACTACCGCCACTACGCCACCGACGACCTCGACGCCCTGTTCAGCGCCGCCGGCCTGGCGCCGGAGCTCACCACGACGCCGTTCCTCGCGAAGCTGATGGTGCGCCGCCGGTGTCTGCAGCGGTGTCAGACCCTCCGGGTCTGACACCGTGGCTCAGCCAGGTCGTGCAATGGTGTCCCGGCGCATTGCCACGGTGCTGAACGATTGGGCCTTTAGGGTGGCTCGGAAACAGGGGAAATTGCGCCGAGGGTCGAGCCGTGGGGGGAAGTCACATCAGCTGCCGCCGCGACGCCAGCCGCCATGCCGCGGGCAGGCTGGTCGACCGCCTTGCGCAGACGTTCCCGCGCGAGCACCCGTTCATCGACATCGACGCCATCGAGCCGGACCTCGATTTTCTCGATGTGATCAACACGAGGCTCGACGACTGCGATGTGCTGCTGGCCGTCATCGGTCCCGACTGGGCAGACTGCCGCAATGCGGACGGCGTGCGGCGTCTCGATGATCCCGACGATTTCGTGCGGCCGGAGCTGGAGGCCGCCCTCGCGCGCGTCATCCCCGCGCTCGTCGACGGGGCGCCGCTGCCCAAGGCCGACAGCCTGCCCGAAGGGCTGAAGCCGCTGGTGCGGCGCAATGCCGTGGCCGGGTCACGAGCGCTTGACGCCGAGGCGGACAGCCTCGCGCGGTCGCTGGCGGGCGTGGTCAAACAGCCTGCGCCGCGCGGCGCAGCGATGCAGAGCCGCTGTCGCCCCACGCGCTTGGCAAGGAGCGACGGAGGTGAGGAGCCGAGTGAAGATCGCCGGCGCGTCCTTCCTGGCCGCCATCCCATTCACTGTGCCGTTGAAGACGGAGGGGCCTTCTCAGATGGTGCTCGGTGCGACGGCCGAGGCTTGGTTCTTCCTGTCCTTCCTTCCTGGCCGCGTTGGTCTCGCTGATCGCTACGATCCGCTATTTGTCGAAGCTCGGGAGGCTGCCACGTTAGCGGCCCTCTGCCCACTCTGGCAGCCCGAGCATCAAATCTGGAAATCGCCGAGCAGCCGAAGCCCGCCAAGTCCCTCGGCCTTTTTGAAGTAAGCCTCGTCCGCCGTCACCAGCGTAGCCCCTTCCTCCAAGGCGACGGCGTGATAGAGCGTGTCGAACAGGTGGTGATTGAGGGCGATCGCCAGCTGCGCAGCACGCTTCACGACCGGGATGCCGACAACGATGACGGGCCTCATGTCGTCCAGGAGGATCAACGCGTCGTCAACGGCGCCTGGCTTGGTGCGTGCGAGAACGGCAATGACCTCGGCAATCCAATGGCCGGGCGCGAACAGCTCGGTTCTGCTCCGTCCAATCACAGACAAGACGGCTTCCGCCTCGGCCACATGCAATTCGTCCGGCCGGCCACGGAGGAACCATTTGAGGGCGACGCTCGCGTCGACCACGAGCCTCACGGCTGGCCTTCCAGGTGAGCGCGTCTGATCGTCTCCACCCGGAGCGGTGTCCCCGACCTCGTCATTCGCGAAGCTCCTGGCGCGCCCGCTTGATCTCTTCGTCGGTGACCGGCCGGCCACTGGCCCTGATGCGGCGCATGCGCTCCACGAAATCGCCGGAGCGGCGGCTGCGCTCGCGGGCCTCGACGGCCTTGCGCATCAGGTCGGCCACCACGGCGCTCTTGTTCTCGCCCTCGAAGGCGTTGTTGAAGGCCTCCTTCACGTCGTCGGGAATCGAGAAGTTCATCGTGGCCATGGCGCTGGACCATTGTTGAAGGTTTCAACAATCAACATAGGCCGTAGGCCGAATGAAGGCAAGGGCGCCGTCAACGGCTGGGACTTGTGACCTTCCAGCCCTTGAGATCGGCGGCCCGTCCCGTTAACCAGCGCCCATGAGCAAGACCACGATTCTCCCCCCAGCCCCGCCGCCGCCCCCGATCGAGCCCATCGGCCTCAAGGATGCGCTGGAGGAGCGCTACCTCGCCTACGCGCTCTCCACCATCATGCACCGGGCGCTGCCCGATGTGCGCGACGGCCTGAAGCCGGTGCACCGGCGCATTCTCTACGCCATGCGCGAGCTCAAGCTCGATCCGACGGGCGGCTACAAGAAGTGCGCCAAGGTCGTGGGCGATGTGATGGGCAACTACCACCCGCACGGCGACCAGGCGATCTACGACGCCATGGTGCGCCTCGCCCAGGACTTCGCGGTGCGCTACCCGCTGGTCGACGGCCAGGGCAACTTCGGCAACATCGACGGCGATAACGCCGCCGCCATGCGCTACACCGAGAGCCGCATGACGGAGGTTGCCGGCCTGTTGCTCGACGGCATCGACGAGGACACCGTCGACTTCCGGCCCACCTACGACGGCACCAACCAGGAGCCGGTGGTCCTGCCGGCGAACTTCCCCAACCTTCTGGCGAACGGCACCTCGGGCATCGCCGTCGGCATGGCGACCAGCATCCCGCCGCACAACGTCGAGGAGCTGTGCAATGCCCTGCTCCACCTCATCAAGCATCCCAACGCCACCATCGACAAGCTGGTGGAGTTCGTGCCAGGGCCGGACTTCCCCACCGGCGGCATCATCGTCGAGCCGCGCGAGCAGATCCTGGAAGCCTACAAGACCGGGCGCGGCGGCTTCCGCCTGCGCGCGCGCTGGGAGAAGGAGGAGACCGGCCGCGGCACCTGGCAGATCGTCGTCACCGAGATCCCCTACCAAGTGCAGAAGTCCAAGCTGGTGGAGCGCCTCGGCGAGCTGATCGAGGACAAGAAGCTGCCGCTGCTGGGCAACGCCCGCGACGAGTCCGCCGAGACCGTGCGCCTGGTGCTGGAGCCGAAGAGCCGCGCGGTCGACCCGGTGCTGCTGATGGAGAGCCTGTTCAAGCTCACCGAGCTCGAGGTGCGCGTCTCCCTCAACATGAACGTGCTCACGCGCGGGCAGGTG
>CAWIXS010000043.1:0-46603 GCA_963840075.1 uncultured Alphaproteobacteria bacterium
TGACGAGACTTGCCCCGTGTGTGCTCGCCGGCGTGATGGCGACCGTGCCACTCACCCCTGGGTGCGTAAACGATCGATTCGCAGCGGGACTCGGCCGATGTCCCCGGCCGGCTCGTGGATCTCCTGCCGCCGCGCCGGGCCGGGCCGTGGGAGATACAGATCTGGCACACGGTGCGCGACATGGTGCGACTCCGCGTCGATCATCCATCGGCCCATGTCTGCATCGACGCAGCAAGCGATCGCGACGCGATGAAGCTCGCCTTGGGACCGGTCGCGTATTGCCGGGGCAAAGGGGAGATCAAGCTCGTTGGGGGCGAATGGGTCCTCGATGAAACGTGCGAGAACCCGATTGGAAGCAAAGTGGTTAGGAAAACCACGATCTCGGGCGATTCCCAGTCAACCATCGCCGTACGTGTCGAGGACGAAGGCGCCAAGGGCGGCGTCGCGCCGATCCAGACACTTACGGCGCGCTGGATCAGCGCCGCGTGCGCCGATGGCTTCAAGCCAAGCGACGTTGCCCTCGCCTACACGGGCAAGGTCAACGCGCATCGACCGTCGCTGAGGCTCCCACAGGATGATTTGCCGCCAGCCAGCAAATAGCGCAGCAGCGTCAGGCGCCGGGCCGGCCGGTCTTCCTGGGGCGGCCGTGGCGATGCTTCTTCCGCTCGCCCTCGTCGGGGATGTCGATGGTCTTGGTGGGCGGCTTCAAGGCGGGTTTGAGGGGCAGCGGCTTGCCCGCGACGGGGAGGCCGCGCTCGGCGTGCGGGCCCATCTCGTCCAGCGTGGGCTTGTGCGGGCCGCGGACGCCCTCGCCATAGGCGCCGGCCTTGGCGCGCGGGTCGACCTGCGGGGCGCGTGCGGGAAGCGGCCAATTCGCGGCGGAGCCCATCTCGTCGAGCGCTGGCTTGCGGGCGCGCGTGCCGGGCACGGTGGTGCTCTGCGCGTAGGTGGGCTGCACCGGCTGGTACTCGCGCTGGATGCGGGAGGAGCCGCTGGCAGCGGGCTTGCGTGGTTCCCCTCCCCGTCGCGCCGAAGGCGCGCCACTGGAATGTGGGGAGGGGTTGGGGGTGGGGGGACTCCCGACCTTCGATGTTCCGGATTCCCCCCCACCCTGTCCCTCCCCCACAAGGGGGGAGGGAACCCCCGAACGGCCCTTGGGAGCCCTGCCATATTTGCGTTCTCCCGCGAACGAGCCTGCGCGCTCCTCCACGTCGGCCTGGCGCGCCAGCGGATCGTCCGCCACGGCCAGCTCGGTCTCGCGCAGGCGCTTGATCTCGTCGCGCAGGCGCGCGGCGGTCTCGAACTCCAGGTCGGCGGCGGCCTTGAGCATCCTCTTCTCCAGGGCGGCGATCACGGTCTCGATGTTGTGGCCGATCAGCGCCGCGCCCTCCTCGGCGAGGCCGGTGTCCACCCTGACGTGGTCCTGCTCGTAGACGGAGGAGAGAACGTCGGCAATGGATTTGCGTACGCTCTCCGGCGTGATGCCGTTGGCCACGTTCCAGGCCTGCTGCTTCTCGCGCCGGCGGTCGGTCTCGGCGATGGCGCGCTCCATCGAGCCGGTCATCTGGTCGGCGTAGAGCAGCACCCGGCCGTCGAGGTTGCGGGCGGCGCGGCCGATGGTCTGGATCAGCGAGGTCTCGCTCCTGAGGAAACCCTCCTTGTCGGCGTCGAGGATGGCGACCAGGGCGCACTCGGGGATGTCGAGGCCCTCGCGCAAAAGGTTGATGCCGATCAGCACGTCGAAGGCGCCGAGGCGCAGGTCGCGGATGATCTCGATGCGCTCCAGGGTCTCGATGTCGGAGTGCATGTAGCGCACGCGGATGCCCTGCTCGTGCATGTACTCGGTAAGGTCCTCGGCCATGCGCTTGGTCAGCACGGTGACGAGCGTGCGATAGCCCTTGCGCGCCACCTGGCGCACCTCGTCGATGAGGTCGTCCACCTGGCTCCTGGCCGGGCGCACCTCGACGACGGGATCGATCAGGCCGGTGGGGCGGATCACCTGCTCGACGAAGGCGCCGCCGGCCTGCTCCAGCTCCCAGCCGCCCGGCGTGGCCGAGACGTACACCGTCTGCGGCCGCATCGCGTTCCATTCCTCGAACCGGAGCGGGCGGTTGTCCATGCAGGAGGGGAGGCGGAAGCCGTACTCGGCGAGCGTCGCCTTGCGCCGGTAGTCGCCGCGGAACATGCCGCCGATCTGCGGCACTGTGACGTGGCTCTCGTCGACGAACACGAGCGCGTTGTCGGGCAGGTACTCGAACAGGGTGGGCGGCGGCTCGCCGGGGTTGCGGCCGGTGAGATAGCGCGAGTAGTTCTCGATGCCGGCGCAGGAGCCGGTCGCCTCCATCATCTCCATGTCGAACACGACGCGCTGCTCCAGGCGCTGCGCCTCCAGCAGGCGGCCGGAATCGTACAGCTCGACGAGGCGCTGCTTCAGCTCCTCCTTGATCGACTTGAGGGCCTGCTGCAGCGTCGGCTTCGGCGTGACGTAGTGGGAGTTGGAGTAGACCTTGACCAGCTTCAATTCGTCGGTCTTGGCGCCGGTGAGCGGATCGAGCTCGGTGATCGACTCCACCTCGTCGCCGAACAGCGAGATGCGCCAGGCGCGGTCCTCCAAGTGGGCCGGGAACAGCTCCACCGTGTCGCCGCGCACGCGGAAGGTGCCGCGCGTGAAATTCTGATCGCTGCGGCGGTAGTGCAGCGCCACCAGGTCGGCGAGCAGCTGGCGCTGCGGGATGCTCTCGCCGACCTCGACCGTGAAGGTCATGGCCGTATAGGTCTCGACCGAGCCGATGCCGTAGATGCACGACACGCTGGCGACGATGATCACGTCGTCGCGCTCCAGGAGGGAGCGGGTGGCGGCGTGGCGCATGCGGTCGATCTGCTCGTTCACCGACGATTCCTTCTCGATGTAGGTGTCGGTGCGCGGCACGTAGGCCTCGGGCTGGTAGTAGTCGTAATAGGAGACGAAGTACTCGACCGCGTTGGCGGGGAAGAAGCCCTTGAACTCGCCGTAGAGCTGCGCCGCCAGCGTCTTGTTGGGCGCGAGAATCAGGGCCGGGCGCTGGCTACGCGCGATCACCTGCGCCATGGTGAAGGTCTTGCCCGAGCCGGTGACGCCGAGCAGCACCTGGTTGTGCTCGTGCTGGTCGACGCCGGCCATCAGCTCGTCGATGGCCTGCGGCTGGTCGCCCCTGGGCTCGTAGTCCGAGACGATCTTGAAGGCGATGCCGCCTTCCGACTTCTCCGGCCGCTCCGGCCGGTGCGGCGTGAACTTGGGCAGGCTGCCCGAGACCAGCGGGTGCGCGGCGATCATCGGCTGCTGCGCCAGCACCTGCCTGGCTCGCTCGCTGCGCTCGTGCGGCTTGGCCAGCAGCGCATTCAGCGACGCCGTCATGTCATCGATGCTGCGCGACGGCGGCCCGGAGCTGCGCAGAGCGGGGAGCGTGGATTGCGCGCCTCGCTGCGAGTGCTGCGCGGATTCCCCTCCCCATCGCGCCGAAGGCGCGTCTTCGACGCGACGCGGGGAGGGGTTAGGGGCGGGGGGAACCCCACCCTTCGATGTTCTGGCATCCCCCCCACCCTGTCCCTCCCCCACACTTCGAGTGCGCGCCTCCGGCGCGACGGGGGAGGGGACGCCTACGCTAGCGTCGGCGATTTGGGGCAGGAACGGCGCCTGCGATTCGGCGAAGCCCCTGGAGGAATGCCGCGTCTCGGGCGTCCCGCCCGCGCCTTCGCGCGGCGGCGCCGGCGGCTTGCCCGACTTGCCGCGCGAGGGACGCGGCCGAGGTGTGCTGTCGCGGGGAGGGCGTGGCATGCCCGATATATGGCGCGCGCGCGAGCGCCGGGCAACCGTGAAGCGCGGCGCGGCGGCACGTTGCTGACACCCCGGCTCCGCGGCGGGCGATCCCTACGCGCGGCCGGCGTTGATGAGGAAACTGTCCATGGCGTGCTCGGAGATCTGCAGCCAGTGCAGATGATCGCGGCGGAAGGCGTTGACCGAATCCATCGCCTTCTTGAACTGCGCGTCCTTGGCGGCCACCTCGGCAAAGTGCTCGTTGGTGGCCCGATAGAACGCCTCCATCATGGGCTGCGGAAACGGGCGGATCACCACACCGGCCGCAATCAGCCGCCGCAGGGCAGGCGGGTTCACCGCATCGTACTTGGCGAGCATGTGTATCTGTGCCGCGTCGCAGGCCCTGGCTACGACAGCCTGGTACTGATTGGGCAGCGCATTCCACCTCTGCAGATTGACGACGAGGTGTACCACGCCGGCGCTTTCCCACCAGCATGGCCAGTAGTTGTTGCGCGCTACTCTTGCCAGCCCGATCCTCTCGTCGTCGTGCGGGCACAGGAACTCGGCACCGTCGAGGGCATTCTGCTCGAGTGCGCCGATGACCTCAGCGTGCGGCAAGTCGAACGGCACCGCGCCGAGCCTGGTAAAAATCGGGCCGGCAACACCGTTGATGCGAAAGCGCAGCGATTTGAGATCGTCGAGGGAGTTGATCTCGCGCTTGAACCATCCGCCCATCTGACCGCCGGTGCTGCCAGCTGGAATGGCGTAGGTGCCGAGCCTATGCAGCACCGTATTGACGATCCTGCCGCCGCCGCCGAACGCCCACCACGATTGCTGATGCCGGGTGTTGAGGCCGAAGGGAAGGCCCGAGCCGAAGCCCAGCATCGGGTCCTTGCCGGCATGAAGGCTGAGTGGCGTGTGGGCGCACTCCACCGCGCCGCTGGCCACGACATCGAGGGCCTGCCGGCTGGTCGCCAGCTCGCCGGCGGAGTAGGCTTGAATTTGGAACTTGTTGTCTGTGGCCTCGGCCACGTAGCGGCAAAGCAGCTGGCCGGTGCCGAACAGGGTGTCGTGCGACTTGGTGAAGCTCGAGGTCATCCGCCACCGGACTTCGGGCGCGGACTGGGCGATCGCGGGGGCGGCAATGGCGGCCGGAGTGGCGACAGCAGCGGCTGCGGTGCCCGCACGCAGGAACGCTCTACGGTGCACGAATCATTCCTCCCCACGGATCAAACCTTACGAGCTTAGCTTATCCAAGGTGTCACGAACATGATATTTGCAACTTTGCGCGACGGCAGCCGGGACGGTCTGTTGGCCGTGGTCTCGCGCGACCTGACCAGGGCGGTCGTGGTGAAAACGGTCGCGCCGGAGCTTGCGACGCTGCAGCAGCTCATGGACGATTGGCTTTCCGCGCAACCGGTGGCTGCGAGCATATCTGCGCAGCTCGACGAGCCGGCCGGTGGCAAGAGCACCCCGCCGCGCGCAACAATCTTGCCGTTCAGCGCAGGCGACTGTGCGGCGCCGCTACCGCGTGCCTACCAGTGGGCCGACGGTTCAGCCTACGTCAACCACGTGGAATTGGTGCGTCGCGCGCGCGGCGCGGAGGTGCCGGCGAGCTTCTGGAACGATCCGCTGATGTACCAGGGCGGCTCGGACGCATTCCTGGGCCCGCGCGATCCCATCGAGATGGCCGACGAGAGCTGGGGCATCGACCTGGAAGGGGAGATCGCCGTCATTACCGGCGACGTGCCGATGGGTTCCAGCGCGGAGGAGGCGGCCGGGCAGATCCGCCTGCTTACGCTCGTCAACGACGTTTCGCTGCGCAACATCATTCCGGCGGAGCTGGCCAAGGGCTTCGGCTTCTTCCACGGCAAGCCTTCGACCGCGTTCTCTGCCGTTGCGGTGACCCCGGACGAGCTCGGCTCTGCGTGGCGCGACGGCAAGGTGCATCTGCCGCTCCTCGCCTGGGTCAACGGGCGGCTCCTGGGGCGGCCGAACGCCGGGGTCGACATGACCTTCTCCTTCCCGCAGCTGATCGCACACGCAGCGAGGACGCGTCGGCTCGGCGCCGGCACCATCGTCGGCTCGGGCACGATCTCCAACAAGGGCGAGGACGGGCCGGGCCGGCCGGTGGAGGCGGGCGGGGCAGGCTATACCTGCCTCGCCGAGTTGCGTACGGTGGAGACGATCCTCCAGGGCAAGCCGAGGACGCCGTTCCTCAAGTTCGGCGACGAGGTGCGCCTGGAGATGCTGGACGAGGCGGGCCGCTCGATCTTCGGGGCGATCGAGCAGCGCGTGGTGAAGTATAGGGATTAGGGATTGGGGATTAGGGGCAGCGAACGCAGTGTGAAACCTAATCCCTGAAACCTCGAACGCAGGAAGGCATGCGCATGAACAAGACCTTCGCATCCGCCGGAGATCTTGCCGAGAAGGCCATCACCTTCAAGGAAATCGGGCGCGATCTCTACGCCTTCACCGCGGAGGGCGATCCCAACAGCGGCATCATCGTCGGGGACGACGGCGTCATCGTGGTCGATGCGCAGGCGACGCCGGCGCTGGCGGGCGAGGTGATCGCGCGGGTGCGCAAGATCACCGACAAGCCCATCAAGTACGTGGTGCTCTCGCACTACCACGCGGTGCGCGTGCTGGGCGCCTCCGCCTACAAGGCACAGGAGATCATCGCGTCGCAGACCTGCCGCGCCATGATCGCCGAGCGCGGCAAGGAGGACTGGGACTCCGAGTACGGCCGCTTCCCGCGGCTGTTCCGCGCCGCCGAGACCATTCCGGGGCTCACCTGGCCGAGCCTCACCTTCGAGCGGCGCATGACGCTCCACCTGGGGCGGCGGCGGGTCGAGATCATGCAGATCGGCCGCGCGCATACCGCGGGCGACATCGTCGCCTGGGTACCCGACGCCAACGTGGTCTTCTCCGGCGACATCGTCGAGTACAAGTCCGCCTGCTACTGCGGGGATGCGCATTTCACCGACTGGCCGGCGACGCTCCAGGCGCTCGCCGGCTTCGGCAGCGACGCCCTGGTTCCGGGACGCGGCGAAGCGCTCGTCGGGCAGGAGGTGGTGCGCGAGGGCATCGAGCTCACCCGGCAATTCCTGCGCGACCTCTACGAGCCGGTGCGGCGCGGGGTGGCGCGCGGCGCCTCGCTCAAGGAGTGCTTCGACGCGGCCAACACAGCGATGCGTCCCAAGTACGGGAGCTGGCCGATCTTCGAGCACTGCCAGCCGTTCAACGTGTCGCGCGCCTACGACGAGGCGCAGGGCATCGACACGCCGCGCGTCTGGACGGCAGAGCGCGACCGCGCCATGTGGGCGTCGCTGCAGGGGTGAGGCGGCTCGATCATATGTCGGTGCGCCCACTGCTCTTCTGGGTTTGTCTCCTGGCCACCGCCGGCTCACAAGGCGCGGCGAGCGAGACGCCCAAGTTTCCGTTCGCCCTGAGCAAGCCGGCCGGAGCTGGGCCGTTTCCTGCGGTTGTCATCCTGCATGACTGCTCCGGTCTGGGGCCAAAATCAAGCGGCGCTCCATGGCGGTGGTCGACGGTGCTCACCGAGCGTGGCTACGTTACGGTCTGGCCCGATAGTTTCGGACCGCGCGGGCGACCGCGGGGAGTCTGCGTCGACGCGGCGCCGCCGAGGATCACTCATGACGAGCGTGCCGGCGACGCGTATGCCGCTCTCGCCTATCTGCGGTCACTCCCTTTCGTTGACGCCGAGCGTGTTGCCGTGATGGGCGGCTCACATGGCGGATCTTCAACCCTCGCCTCCATTGTCGATACGCCTCGCAACGCGGAGCGGGGGCCTATTGGCTTCGCAGCGGCAATCGCCCTTTATCCAAACTGCGGTCGCAGCTTCGGCAGCTGGTCGGTTACGCGCACCGGGGACTCGGGGAAGCTGAAACTCGCCTACGAGGGGGCGTTCAAGCCGCGGGCACCTTTGCTCATCCTGATCGGCGAGCTGGACGACTGGACGCCGGCGGAGCCCTGCCGCCGGCTGGCCGCGGCCGCGCAGGTTGCCAGATACCCGGTCGAAATCAAGATCTATGCGTCAGCGCATCATTCGTTCGACAGCAGAGCGCCCATTCGCTACGTGGCCGAGCGCATCAACATCAACGCTCCGAGTGGCCGGGGCGCGACGACCGGCGGCAACCCAGAAGCCTGGCGAGACGCGATCGAGCGTGTCGAACGCTTCCTCTCCGAGCATCTGGTGAAGCAAAGGTGACAGTGGCGGTTACGACCATCACGCCCGCTGGGAGAACGGCGCTACGCGGCTTCCCCTTGTGGCGCCTGACGATGCCGTCCGGCGAGGGCCTCGCGAACCATCTCCGGCTCGCTGGCAATGACGTCCAGGTAGGCCTTGGCAGCCGCGTCGGGCTCCTTGCGGCCCTGCTCCCAGTCCCGCAGCGTTCCGACGGGGATGCGATAGCGCGCGGCGAACTCCTCCTGGCTGAGCTTGAGGGCTCGGCGCAGGGTGCGGACCCGGGGCACTCGGCGCGCCGCCGCCCACTCTTCTTCGGTCATGGGCCGTGCATCGGGATCGGCCATCGCGGCGGCGTGGCGCTCCTCCTCCGTCATGGCATCGACTGCACTCCAATCGATCTCGGCATTGGACTTCTTCCTGGCGTTCCTTCATGATAGCGCCGTCGTTCGCGTGGCTCTGCGGTCGAGCCGAGATGATCCTGATCCGCTCTCCTCGGAAGGTGTAGGCGACGTGCAGCACTCGATCGTCGACCATGCCGAGCAGGATGTAGCGCTCCTCGCCGTAGCGCTCCCGGACTCCGCGCGACACGGCGAACGGATCGTCGAAAGCGCGCCGCGCGGTCTCGAAGCTCACGCGATGCCAGGCGAGGTTCGCCGCCGCCTTCTCATCATCCCATTCGTATTCATTGTCGCGCATTTTACTACTGCTTAGCCGTATGTCGCAAACGCCTCGCGCCGGCGACCGCTGTTGCCGGGCCGCGCAGCGCGCTACGTTGGGGCGGGAACGCTCGAGGAGGGACCATGGGCAGGAGGATCGCAATCGTGGGCGCAGGGGCCGTCGGCGGCTATGCCGGCGCCCACATGGTGCAGGCCAGCCAGGACGTGACGTTTATAGATCCGTGGCCAGAGCACGTCGAGCACATGCGCCGCCACGGGCTCAGGGTGACGCATGCGATGAACGTGGCGGAGTTCTCCGTGCCGGTGCGCGCGCTGCACGTCACCGATGCGCAGCAGCTCGCCAAGGAGCGCCCGGTCGACATCGCCTTCGTGTGCATGAAGTCCTACGACACGGCCTGGGCGACCATGCTGATCGCGCAGTACCTGGCGCCCAGCGGCTACGTCGTCTCGCTGCAAAACTGCATGAACGAGGCGACCATCGCCGGCGTCGTCGGCTGGGGCAGGACCCTGGGATGCATCGCCAGCTCCATCAGCGTCAACCTGCCGGAGCCGGGCCACATCCATCGCGGCGCCGGCAAGGGCGGGGCGGCGCACACCGTATTCCGCACCGGCGAGGTGCACGGCCGCATCACCGAGCGGGCCGAGGAGGTACGCCGGCTCGTCGGCCATGCCGACAGCGCCAAGGTGACCTCCAACCTGTGGGGCGAGCGCTGGTCGAAGCTGGTGGCAAACGTGATGCAGAACGGGCTCTCCGCCTCGACCGGCTTGTCGGGCACCAGGATCGTGGAGACCGAGCCCTTGCGGCGCTTCTCCACCCGGCTGGGCGCCGAGGCGATCCGCGTCGGCCAGGCGCTGGGCTACAGCCTGGAGGAGATCCTGCATCTGCCGCCCGAGACCATCGCCAGGGCCGGCGAAGGCGACCCCGCCGCCATCGAGGTGGCCGACGCCCAGCGGCTCAAGGACCGGGCGCGGATAGCGGGCGAACAGCGCCCCTCCATGGGCCAGGACATGCTGAAGGGCCGGCGCACCGAGATCGAGTTCCTCAACGGCTTCGTGGTGCGCGAGGGCGAGAAGGTCGGGCGCGCGTGCCCGGCCAACGCCGCCCTCACCGACATCGTCAAGCGCGTGGAGCTGGGCGAGCTCAAGCCCGATCCGCGCCACATCACCGAGCTCAGGATCAACTGAGCCGGCGGCGGCGGGCCGCAGGCTGGCTCCAGGCAAGCCGGTGAGACCTCCGGCCCAGGAAGCGAGACGGCTGTGTTCGACCTCATCGTCCGCAATGCGATCCTGGCCGATCGACCGGCTGCCGGGACGGCCGACATCGGCGTCGGCGGCGGGCGCATCGTGGCGATCGCCCCCGGGCTCGCGGACGGCGGCGCAGGTGCCGGCGCCGTCTACGATGCCGGCGGGAGGCTCGTGTGCGCGGGGCTCGTCGAGACCCACATCCACCTCGACAAGTCGCGCATCATCGACCGGTGCGCGCCGCAGGAGCGCCGCAGCCTGAGCCCCGTCACGGGCGTGGCGCCGCTGAAGCCCGCCATGACGGTGCAGGACGTCTACGGGCGCGCGGCACGCACGCTGGAGCAGGCGATCTGCCACGGCACCACGCGCATGCGCACCCAGGTGGAGGTCGATCCAGGCATCGGCCTGCGCGGCCTCGAGGCGGTGCAGGCGCTCGCCGCCGACTACCGGTGGGCGATCGACATCGAGATCTGCGTATTCCCGCAGGAGGGCCTCACCAACTATCCCGGAACCGACGCGCTGCTCGTCGAGGCCCTGAAGCGCGGCGGCGTCAAGGCAATCGGCGGCGCGCCGCGGTACGATACCGATCCGGCCGGCCAGATCGCGCGCATATTCCAGCTCGCGCGCGAGTTCGACCTCGACATCGACATGCACCTCGACGTCGGCAACACGCCGGAAGCCATGAACATCCACCTGGTGCGCGAGTTCACCGAGAAATACCGGCGCGGCGGCCGCGTGGTGGTCGGGCACATGGCGAAGCTGTCGCTGCTGCCACCGGCGGAGGTCGCGAGCCTGGCGCACAGCCTGGCCGATGCCGGAATCGCCGTCACCGTGCTGCCGGCGACCGACCTGTTTCTCATGGGGCGCGACCAGGACCACAGCGTGCGCCGCGGCGTGGCGGATGCCAACCTGCTCCTCGGCGAGGGCGTCAACTGCTCGCTCTCCTCCAACAACATCCTCAACCCGGCGACGCCCTACGGCGACTGCTCGCTCGTGCGCATCGCCAACCTCTACGCCAACGTGGTCCAGCTCGACCGGCCCGAGGCGCTGCGCGAGTGCTTCCGCATGCTCACCGACCGCTCGGCGCGCCTTCTCAACCTCGCCGACTACGGGCTCGAGGTCGGCAAGCCGGCCGACATGGTGGTGATCGCGGCGCAATCGCCCGAGCAGGCGGTTGCGGAGATTGCCCAGCCGGTGGCCGCGTTCAAGCACGGCAGGCAGACGGTTGCGTGGGCGTTGCCGGAGCTGATACGGCAGAGCTGATACCCGAGGGTCCAGGCAATGCGAAGCACGCGGGCATCGGAAGCGACACGAAGACGGGAGAGCGGCATGCGCAAAGCGTTCTTGATGATGGCGTTCGTCTGGGCGAGCCTCTTGGGCATTGCAGGAGCGTCGGCACAGGCCGCCTACCCCGAGCGCACGATCACGTTCATTGTGCCCTATGGCGCCGGCGGCCCGCTCGATACGGTGGCGCGCATCGTCACCGAGCGTATGAAGACGATCCTCGGCCAGTCGATCATCATCGAGAACGTGTCGGGCGCGTCGGGGTCCATCGGCGTTCAGCGCGCGGTACGTGCGGCGCCCGACGGCTACACGGTGTGCGTGGGCAACTGGCCCACGCACGTCGTCAACGGAGCGATGTTCAACCTCACCTACGACCTCCTCGGCGATTTCGAGCACGTCGCCCTGCTGACGAGCAACCCCTACATCCTGATGGTACGCAAGAACCTGCCGGCAAAGGACCTGCGCGAGCTGATCGCCTTCCTCAAGGCCAACCCCGGCGGCGCGACGCTGGGCACCGCCGGTCCGGGCTCCGGGCAGCACATCGGCGGCCTCTACTTCCAGAAGATCACTGGCACGACCTTGCGGTTCGTGCCCTATCGTGCCGGTGCCATCGAGATCATCAAGGACCTGGCCGGCGGGCACATCGACTTGACCTTCGAGCAGGCCATCTCGGGCCTGGGCTCGGTGCGCGGCGGCATCGTCAAGGCCTACGCGGTGACGACCGACACGCGGCTGAAGGCGGCGCCGGACATCCCGACCATCGACGAGGCCGGTGCGCCCGGCGTCCACGTCTCGACCTGGACGGGCCTGTTCGTACCCAAGGGCACCCCCAAGCAGGTGATCGCAACGCTGACGAAGGCCGCCATGGAGGCGGTGGCCGATCCAGGCGTCGCGCGCCGGCTGGCCGACCTCGGCCAGGCGATCCCGCCGCCCGCCCAGCAGACTGCCGAGGCGTTCCGCGCCTTCCACAAGGCCGAGATCGAGAAGTGGTGGCCCATCATCAAGGCGGGCAACATCAAGATCGAGCCGGCCAAGTAGGTGGGGTGCAGCCGAAAGCGGAGGACTGGGACGGCGGCGCAACAATGTGGTATCGCTGCTCATGCCCATGTCCAAGACCCTGAGCTCGGCACCGCTGTCGGATGATCGGCTCGCGCTGCGGGCCATCCGTCGGCTTCAGACCACGCAAATCCGATACCGCGACAAGCTCGCGGATCGCCTGGAGGGGCTTCTGCGCGCTTACCAGGACGACTACGACGGTCGCTCCCTTTCGGCAGGTGCTATCGACGCTCTCGTGGCATTTCTGGACGCAAACCCCCGCCTCAAGAGGCCGCGCGTATCGGCCACGCCGTCTGTTGACCTGTATGCGGAGTGGGCCGGTCCGGGCGATACGCTGCTCGGCGTGCAGTTCTCGGACACCGTGGAGGTCCAATACGCCATCTTCGCGCCCAACACTCTGCACCAGGACCGTATGGACCGGGCATCCGGAACAACCACGTCAGACACATTGATGGAGAAGCTCGCGTATCTTCCCGACCAGCGGTGGCTCTCGGAATGAAGGGCGACGTAGTTCCCGACGCCGATCATGTGAGCAGGCTCTGCGGGGGCTCTCACATCGATGATGGTGTGGTTCGGGTCGGTGCATTTCTTCTGGCTCCCGGCCACAGCTGCTTGTCCTGCAATTGGCTCGAGCACCTCGGCCTCAACGATCGGGCGGCGGCGATCACCGAAATACAGAGGGTATCGGCGACCAAGCGCAAAGTTGGCGCGACGGCGCGGCTTGCAGTTGCGGCTGTCGGAGAGGTCTGTGCGGTCGTTCGAAGCGGAAGCGACGATGCTCGCGAGCCTGGAGTTCTTCACGAGCCGGAAGACACGCCCCCGGATCCGTCTCATGCGGGAATTCACAGCTTGCGCCATGACGATCTTGTCATAGCGGTGCTTCTGTCTCGCGCTTTTTCCGAATTGCACCCGGGACGGCCACCAGCTTAGGCAACCTCGGGCTCGCTAACCGCCAGCAACCAGCCATGAGGCGACGCGGATTGGCCACATGACCGACATCCGCTCGATCCGGTTTCCCTGGCGCCGCTCGGCCGATCAGGCCGCCGCCGAGCCCGCGCATCATCCGGTGGTCGTCGTCGGCGCGGGGCCGGTGGGGCTGGTGGGGGCACTCGACCTCGCCGCCAAAAACCACCCGATCGTCGTGGTCGACAGGAAGCGGGGCCTCTCGGACGGCAGCCGGGCGATCTGCTGGTCGAAGCGCACACTGGAGATCATGGACCGGCTGGGTCTCGGCCAGGCGCTGGTCGACAAGGGCGTCACCTGGAGGACCGGCAAGGTGTTCTTTGGCGCGCGCCAGGTCTACGCCTTCGACCTGCTGCCCGAGGAGGGTCACCGGCGCCCCGCCTTCATCAACCTGCAGCAGTACTACTTCGAGCACCATTGCATCGAGGCCGCGGCCGCCACGGGGCTCGTCGACCTGCGCTGGGGCGAGGAGGTGACCGACCTGGAGCAGACCTCCGACGGGGTGCTGCTCTCCGTCGCCACCCCGGAGGGGAGCTACCGGCTGCTGGCGGACCGGGTGATCGCCGCCGACGGCGCCCGCTCCACCGTGCGCTCCCTGATGGGGCTCTCCTTCGAGGGGCGCACGTTCCAGGACCAGTTCCTGATCTGCGACATCCGGATGAAGGCGGAGCGTCCGGTGGAGCGCTGGTTCTGGTTCGACCCGCCGTTCAACCCCGGCTTCTCGGCGCTGCTGCACAGGCAGGCCGACGACGTGTGGCGCCTCGACTTCCAGGTGGGCGATGCGGCCGACCGCGAGGAGGAGGTGAGACCCGAGAACGCGGCGAGGCGCGTGCGCGCGATGCTGGGCGAGGAGGTGGAGTTTTCCTTCGAGTGGATCAGCCTCTACCGCTTCCAGTCGCGCCGGCTCGACCGCTTCCGGCACGGCCGCGTGCTGTTTGCCGGCGATGCCGCGCACCAGATGTCGCCGTTCGGCGCGCGCGGCGGCAACAGCGGCATCCAGGACGCCGACAACCTCGTTTGGAAGCTCGACCTCGTGCTGCGCGGGCTGGCACCCGAGGCGCTGCTCGAGACCTACGATGTGGAGCGCGTGCCGGCAGCGGAGGAGAACCTCACCATCACCTCGCGCACGGCAGACTTCATCTCGCCCAAGAGCCGGGCCAGCCGCGCCCTGCGCGACGCCACCCTGGCGCTGGCCGAAACGGAGCCTTTCGCGCGGCAGCTGATCAACTCGGGGCGGCTGTCGACGCCGACGCACTACGAGTCCTCACCGCTCAACGGTCCAGACGGCTTTGCCGCCGGCGAGGCATCTGCCGTCGCCCCCGGCGCAGCGGCACTCGATGCGCCGCTCGGCGACGGCTGGCTGCTCGGGGCCATCGGCGGGCACTTCTCCGGGGTGTGGTTCAGCCGCGACGGCACGGTGCCGGAGGCGATGGCGCGCGCCGGGAGCGGTGGGGTACTACCGATCACCGTCGCTTCAAGCAAAGCAGCCTGCGCACGCTACGGCGCCGAGCATGCCCCGGCCTTCTACCTGTTCCGCCCGGACCAGCATGTCGCCGCACGCTGGCGCGGCCTCGCCCCGAGGGATGTTGAGGCTGCTCTGGCGCGCGCTGTAGGTTGGGTCGAGCAAAGCGAAGACCAAACACCCGCTGTTAAGTCGTGAAATCGTAACTGCTCACCCCTTCGGGGCTGATCGAGCCGCGGCGGCGATATCGTGGCGGCGAGCGAGGGCATCGCGGATGGCAGCGAGCCCGGTGCGTCGGGCGCAGCGGCCGGTGGCGGCCACGGAGCAGATGTCGGCATGGACCTTTGCGCCCCACGCCCCGAGCGGAAGCCGTTTGTCACCTTGCGGAAGATAACGGACGGGCGCAGCGCCTGCTCGGAGGCGTTGCTGGTAGGCTCCACGTCGCGCCGAAGACATTGAGCACACAAGACTCGAGTGCTTGAGCAGCGTCTCCGACAGCGCTCCCGTTCAGTTCTTGCGGCGTCCTCGTCTCAGTGAAGTTCGCTGAGTCTAGTATATTATTGCGCTCGCCAGCTCTGCATGACGGGACGCGTCAATGCTGCAGGATCTTGGACAGGAACTGCTGCGCGCGCTCGCTCCTCGGCTTGCCGAAGAACTCCTCCTTCGGCGCGTCCTCCACGATCTCGCCCTTGTCCATGAAGATCACGCGATGCGCCACTTTGCGGGCAAACCCCATCTCGTGGGTCACCACCATCATGGTCATGCCGTCCTGCGCCAGCGCCACCATGACATCGAGCACCTCGTTGATCATCTCCGGATCGAGCGCCGAGGTCGGCTCGTCGAACAGCATGGCGATCGGGTCCATGGCGAGCGCGCGCGCAATCGCCACGCGCTGCTGCTGGCCGCCCGACAGCTGCCCCGGAAACTTCGCGGCCTGGTCGGCAAGGCCCACCCGGTCGAGCAGCGCCATCGCCTTCTCGGTCGCCGCCGGCCGGCTGCGGCCCAGCACCTTCATCTGCGCCAGGCACAGGTTGGCGATCACGGTCAGATGCGGAAACAGCTCGAAATGCTGGAACACCATGCCGACGCGCGCGCGCAGCTTCGGCAGGTCGGTCCTCTTGTCGCCCACCGAGACCCCGTCGACGCGGATGTCGCCCTTCTCGAACGGCTCCAGGCCGTTGACGCACTGAATGAGCGTCGACTTGCCCGAGCCCGACGGGCCGCACACGACGACCACCTCACCCCTGGACACCCGCGTGGTGCAGCCGCTCAAGACCTGGAAGTCGCTGTACCACTTGCTGACATCGTCGATGTCGATCATGGGGGTCATGGGCGCCTCAGCGGACGATGGCGGTGCGCGCCTGCAGCCGCCGCACCAGGCTCGACAACGCGAAGGAGATCGCGAAATACACGACGGCGACGAACAGATACATCTCCACCGGGCGGAAATCGCGATTGGCGATCTTGCTCGCCGCGCCGAGGAAGTCGGTGATCGACAGCACGTAGACGAGCGAGGTGTCCTGGAACAGGATGATGGTCTGGGTCAGCAGCACCGGCAGCATGTTGCGGAAGGCCTGCGGCAGCACCACGTAGCCCATCACCTGCCCGTAGCTCATGCCCAGCGCATAGCCGGCGCCGACCTGCCCCTTGCGCACCGACTGGATGCCGGCGCGCATGATCTCGGCGTAGTAGGCGGCCTCGAACATCGTGAAGGTGATCAGCGCCGACAGGAAGGCGCCCACCGGCACCGGCCGCTCGGCCCCCGTCACCCATTGCCACACCCACGGGATGAGGAAGAAGAACCAGAAGATTACCAGCACCAGCGGCAGCGACCGCACCAGATTGACGTACCCCGCCGCCGCGAGCGATAGCGGCGCAAGCTTCGAGAGGCGCATCATCGCGATCAGCGTACCGAGCACGATGCCGCCCGCTGCCGCCATCACGGTGAGCTGCACCGTGAACGCCATGCCCTCGAGGAACAGGTAGGGCAGCGAATTCCAGATCACCTCGAAGTCGAAGTTGCTGAACATGGCCGCCTACCGCTCCCCGGCGATGAAGCCCGGCACCGCGACGCTGCGCTCGAGCCAGCGCATGGCCACCACCACGACGAGGTTCAGGATCAGGTAGAGCACGGTCGCCACTGCGAACGCCTCGAACACCTGGAAGGAGAACTCCTGCATCGCCCGCGCGCGCGAGGTCAGCTCGAGGAGCCCGATCGTCAGCGCCACGGAGGTGTTCTTGAGGGTATTCAGCAACTCCGATGTCAGCGGCGGCAGCACGATGCGATACGCCATCGGCAGCAGCACGTAGCGATAGCTCTGCGCCAGCGTCAGTCCGACCGCCAGCGCGGCGCGGCGCTGCCCCCGGGCCATGGCGTTGATGCCGGCGCGCACCTGCTCGGCGACGCGCGCCGACATGTAAAGGCCGATGCCCGCGACGGCCGTATAGAAGGGCGCATACTGCAGCTGCTTGAGCCAGTTCCCCCACGCTGCCGGCAGCAGCTCGGGCACGACGAAGTACCAGAGGAACAGCTGCACCACGAGCGGGATGTTGCGGAAGAGCTCGACGTAGAGGAAGCCGAGCCACTCGGCGGAGCGCGAAGGCAGCGTGCGCAGCACGCCGACGATGGAGCCGAGGATCAGCGCCACGATCCAGGCGCACACCCCCGTCACCACGGTCCAGGCGAGCCCCCACAGGAGCATGTCGAGATAGGTGCCTCCCCCCTCGGGAGACGGCTGGAGCAGAATGCCCCAGTTCCAATTGTAGCTCACCCGGTCTCCTCACTGTAGGGCGCAATCGCGCGCAGCGCGATGGCGCCGAGCCGACCTTGCCACAGACCGCACCAGCCGGGGAGGGGGGGCATCGGTGCAATGCCGCTTCGCGGCATTGCACCCTGCGTCTCAGTACTTGGCGGGATCGGGCGTTGCCGTGGGGCTCTGGAACGCCTTCTTCAGCGCGGGGCTCAGCGGCGTGTTGAGGTTGAGGCCCCTGGGCGGGATCGGGCTCTGGAACCACTTGGCGTAGATCTTCTCGATCTCGGCGCCCTTGTAGACGTTGGCGGTGGCGGCATCGACCGCGGCCTTGAAGGCAGGGTCGTCACGCCGCAGCATGATGCCGTAGGGCTCCGGCAGCGAGAATGCATCCGAGGAGATCTGATAGTCGCCCGGCGTCTTGGAGCTGGCGACCAGGCTCGCCAGCAGGATGTCGTCCATCACGAAGGCCGCGGCCCGGCCGGTCTCGACCATCAGGAACGCCTCGGCATGGCCGTTCGCCGGAATCACGTTGATGCCGAGCTTGCGCTCGTTGTTCACGTCGTTCAGCTGCTTGATGTTCGTGGTGCCCGAGGTCGAGACCACGGTCTTGCCCTTGAGATCGTCGATCTTGCCGATCTTGCTGGCCTTCTTGGTCACGTACCGGCTGGCCGTGAGGAAGTGGGTGTTGGTGAAGCCCACCTGCTTCTGGCGCGCCTCGTTGTTGGTGGTGGAGCCGCATTCCAGATCGACCGTGCCGTTGGCCATCAGCGGAATGCGGTTGGCCGAGGTCACCAGCTGATACTTCACGTCGATCTTGGGCAGCTTGAGCTCAGTCTTGATGGCATCGACGACCTTGGCGCAGATGTCCATGGCGAAGCCGACCGGCCGCTGCTTGTCGTCGTAGTAGGAGAACGGAATCGAGGCGTCCCGGTGCCCGATGGTGATGCTGCCGGTGTCCTTTATCTTCTTGAGCGTGCCGCTCGGCTCCTGCGCCCCGAGCGGCGCTGCCGCAAGGGTGGCCGCGGCAAGCGCGAGCCCCAACGGCTTCAGGCATGTTCTCATTGGCTTCCTCCTCATGATCGGACCCGATCGATACCGAGCCAGCTGTGACGGGCCATTGTCCTCGCCAGCGGATGTGGCAGGAGCTGGGCAAACGTCCATTCCAGGGTACATGGGACCCAGGGTACACGGGACAATGCGTCACGCCGCCTATCGACGCGCGCTCCCCTCGCCCTTGCGCCAACATGTTCCCCTCCCGGTCGCGCCGAAGGCGCGCCACTGACGTACAGGGAGGGGTCAGGGGTGGGGGGAACCCCTCCCTCGATGCTCTGCCTACAATCGACCCTCTGCGCTCAGATGTCGATGACGAGGTAGTCCTCCTCCACCGAGACGGGGAAGGTCTCGGCCACGTAGGGGCCCTTGACCAGCTCGGCGCCCGCCTCGACCTTGACGTGAAACTGCCGCGCCTTGAGGGACTTGGGATCGCACCAGGACTGGCCGGTGCGGATGTCGAACTCCCACCCGTGCCAGGGGCAGCGCAGGAGCTCGCCGCGGCGTGTCAGGGTATAGGTGCCGGGCCCGTCCGAGCCGACGAGGCCGACGATGATGCCGAGGCACAGCTCCGCGCCCTTGTGCGGGCAGCGGTTGGAGAGCGCGAAATACTCCCCGCCGACGTTGAACAGCCCCACCTCGCGGCCGAGCACGGTGACGATCTTGCACTTGCCGGGCTCCACCTCGCTCGCCCGCGCGATCACCCGGCGGCTCATGGCAGACCGTAGAGCGCTTTGGCGTTGTCGCGGAACACGGCCGCCCGCTGCTCGCCCGTGAGCCGGAACTTGAACACCTGCTTGGGATCGTCGTAGTCCCAGTGCGGATAGTCTGTTGAGAACATGATGCGGTCCCAGCCGATCCACCCCATGACGTCGGCGATATGCTCCGGATTGCCGGGCTCCTCCACCGGCTGGGTGGTGAACCACACGTGCTCGCGCACGTACTCCGAAGGCGGGCGCAGGACGTGCGGCACCTCGGACCGCATGCGCTCCCAGTGCCTGTCCATGCGCCAGCAGAGCGCCGGCGCCCAGGCGAGCCCGCCCTCGATCGCCACCACCCTGAGCTTGGGGAAGCGCTCGAATACACCCTCGAACACCAGGCTCATGATGGTGTTCTGCATGCCGCTTGCCTGCGCGAAGTGCTCCTGGATGTAGTACGTCGGCCACCCCGTGCCGGTGGACGAGGAGCCGCCGCTGTAGCCCGCGACGTGGATGGCGACGGGCTTGCTGCAACGCTCGGCGGCGGCATAAATCGGCCGGTAGCGGCGGTGGCCCAGCGGGTCGGCGGAGCGCGGCGAGATCATGACCTGCACGAAGGCGGGGTCCTGGGCCCGCCGCTCGATCTCCGCCACCGCGTGCTCTGGATGCTCCTGCGGCACAACGATGGCCGCGCGCAGCCGCGGCTCGGGCCGCACCCAGCGCTCCAGCTGCCAGTCGTTGATCGCGCTCGACAACGCCGCGGCGAAGTCCAGATTGCGCTCCTCCAGCCCGCCGCGGCTCAGCGCGATCAGGAGGCCCACCTCGACGCCGTTGGGATCGAGATGCTGCCGCCGCATCAGATCGAGGTCCGCCCCGGGCGGCGAGCCGTCCTCGGGAAACGAATCGGCGCGCATCCCGCCCGCCATCATGCGCGGGAACGGCAGCTGCCCCATGAGGCCCTGGCGTATGAAGGGGCCGTAGGACGCCATGTGCTCGCGCCAGCGCTGCGACAGGAAGGGGTAGAGCTCGGCAGGCGTCCGGTAGGTCGGGTGGATGTCGCAGTCGACCACCATCAGCCGCTGGGCGGCTTGCGTCTCGCGAACGGCAACGTTCATGGCGCCTCCTTCCGGGTCGTCCCGCGCTTCTTGGCCGTCCCGCGCTTGGCGGCCCCGCGCTTTTTCGGCGCCGGGTCGCCGAGCCGCGGGTAGGTCTCAAGCGGGTTGTCGATCAGCATCTTGCGTATTGTGTCCTCGCCGAGCCCCTCGGGCAAGGCGTCCAGGCCCTCGAAGTGCCAGTGCGGGTAGTCGGTGGAGAACAGGATGAGCCGGTCGGAGCCGATGTGCTCCAGCGTGCGCCGCAGTACGGTCGGGTCCTCGGCCGGCGCATCGACGGGTTGCAGCGTGAAGCGCACGTGATCGCCGACGATCTCCGCCGGCGCCCGGTCGACCCACGGCACCTCCGTGCGCACGCCGCGCCAGGTCTTGCCCGCGCGCCAGAACCAGTTGGGCAGCCACGTGAACCCGGCCTCGCTCAGCACCACCTTGAGGCCGGGGAACCTCTGAAATGCGCCCTCCGCGACGAGGCTCAGGAGCTGCGTCTCGAACGCGGTGGACTGCGCGATGTAGTCCTCCACCCGGTGCGACGGCCACCCCGCGTAGGTCGGCGCCACCCGGTAGGTGCTGCCGGCATGGATGGCCACCGCCAGCCCGTGCTTCTCGGCCGCGGCATAGATCGGCCAATGCAGCCGCCGGCCGAGCGGCGTCTCGCCCATGGCGAGCAGCAGCACCTGCACGAAGCGGCGATCGGGCGCCAGGCGCTCGATCTCCTTCGCCGCCAGCTCCGCGTTCTGCGGCGGCACCAGGATCGCCGCGCGCAGCCGCGGCTCCCGGTCGAGCAGCTCGTGCGCCGTCCAGTCGTTGACGGCGGAGCAGAGCGCAGCCGACATGTCCTCGTTGAAGAGGGCGATGGCCCCGTGCAGCACGTTGCAGACGGCGTAGCGCAGCGCGAACGGGTCGAGCACCTCGCGCCTGATGCGGTCCAAATCCCCCGCCGGCAGCCCCGAGGCCGGCCTCCAGTCGGGCCGGGCCGCGCACGGCGACCCCGGCGGATAGCTCATCAGCGTGAACGGCAGGCGCTCGATGTGCCGGTTGGCGATCTGATCGCGCCAGTGCTCGTCGAGGTAGGGGAGCAGCGCCCGCACGCTCGGCGGCGCCGGATGCAGATCGCAGTCGATGGCGCCCTCGATGGGGAGCTTCATGGCGTGGGTTCCGGGCGTCCTCCTGGCGCGACTATGCGCAGAATTCGGGCAGCGCGCCAAGATCGCGGGCGGCAGACTGTGCCCTGGGGCCAATCAACGCTGATATGCCAAGCAGGCATGGTGGCCTTCACCACGCCTGCGCGTATCATCGCGTATCGCGCTTCACCCTGCACGGATTTGCTGGCACCATAGCCATGAGGGACAGAAATCCATCGAGCCTGGGGGTTTGCGGCCGGCACCGCTGCCGGCGCAGAAGGAGACGATTCTATGCGTCGGCTGTTGCGCGCGACAGGTCTGGCGGCGCTCGCTGCGGCGGGACTCGGCCCCTCCGCCAGCGCCGAGGAGCTGCGCGTCGACACCGCGGACGGCGAGCGCACGGCGATCGTGCAGCGGGCCGAGCAGCAGCGTGCCCCGACCATCGTCGTCCTGCACGGGGCGCTCATCACGGCGGAGCATACGACAAGCTGGTACGGCTTCGCCGAGGCAGCGCGCAAGCACGGCTTCGCCGCCGTCTTTCCGCGCGGCACCGCCCTGCAGTGGAACGACGGCCGCGACGCATGGATGTCGGGCGTCGACGACGTGGCGTTCCTGAAGCGGCTCGCGCGCGACCTCTCTTCCCGCGGCATCTCGAATCCGGAGCGCCTCTACCTCGTCGGCATCTCCAGCGGCGGCATGATGGCGTTGCGCATGCTGTGCGAGGCCTCCGAGCTGTTCGCGGGGGCCGGCACCATCATCGCCAGCATGCCGGCCGCGGCGGGCGCCAGATGCCGCCCGAGGCGGCCGGTGCCGGTCATCATGTTCAACGGCACCGACGACCCGCTCATCCCCTACCGGGGCGGCGGCGTCGGCTTCGGCGGATGGCAGGGCAGGGTGTGGTCCGCCGAAAGCACGGCGGCGTTCCTGGCGCGCGGCAACGGCTGCGGCGCCGCCTCGAAGGTGCGGCTCGGCGGCAGCCCGTCCCGGCCCTCGATCCGCATCACCAGGCTCGACTGGCAGCGGTGCACCTCCGAGCGCGGCGTCACCCTCTACCGCATCGAGGGCGGCGGCCACCAGGTGTTCGGCCACACCAACTTCTTCCCGCTGGTCCTCGGCCCCGGCACCAATCGCATCTCCGCCCCCGACACCATCATGGCCGAGTTCGCCAAGCGCTAGCTCCAACGTCAGTAGAACAGCAGCAGCACCAGCGGCGGGCCGGCGAGACAGGCGCCGTAGAGGCCGTAGACATCGCCGAGGTAGCACAGGTAGGCCCAGAGCCACTTCTCCCGTCGGAGGTCCGGACGAGCCATCAGATAGTCGATGCGGGCGTGGTTGAACGGGCACCCGCGCACCACCTCGTTGTAGCGGCGGCGGAAATCCTGCACGACGACGGCACTGCTGGCCTGCGAGAACCGGAACTCCTGCAGCAGATCGTTCACCGCGAGCGCACAGGCGTGCATGTGATGCGCCTTCATCTTGTAGTCGTTCATGGCCTCGATCAGGGCCAGCACCAGCGTGCAGATCGACGACATGATGGAGACCAGCGTGATCAGCCGGTTGGCCGGCTCGCTGAGGGTCGTGGCATAGACCGCCTGCCATACCGAGAGGCCGACGAAATAGAGCGACACGATCGACAGGGCGACCACCGAGACGAGGTGCTTGCGCTCGAGGCGCTCCGCGGCATTGAAGCGTGCCGCCTTGACCGTATGCATGGTACGCAGGAGCTGATAGGCGGGCGGGCTCACGCCTGCACCGCCCGGCGCGCGTGGCCGCGCTGCCGCCTCTTCGATCGACAAGATGCGCGGCGCGGCTCGGGCTTGCGTGTCGGGGTCGGGCATGCGCCACGGCTAGCGCGATTCGCCCGATGGTGTCAGACCCTCCGGGTCCGACACCATTCCTCAGTTCAGACGGTAGTCGCCGGCCACGAGCCTGATCTCCGCCGGCGTGATGAGCTTCCGGTGCGCGACCGTGACGCGGTAGAGCTGGCCTTCGAGGTTGTGGCTCCAGAACTGCAGGAAGTCGCACAAGCGGGGAAAGCGCGGGTGAACGTCGTACTCCTGCCAGATGAAGCTCTGCAGCAGAGACGGATGGTCGGGCAGGCGGTAGAGTATTTCGGCCGTGGTAAGACTGTATCCTGCCAGCTGGGCGCGAAAGTCGCGGTCGGTCAGTTCCGTCATGGGTCGTCACCTCGCTCGGGGCCCGCCATGATCATGCAACTGACGTGCGCGAGCATGCAGTCCAAACCATGCAAATCCGGGTCCCGTTTCGAGCAGCCTAACGGAGGCTGCGCGCATTCGCCAAGGCACCCGCGCAAGCAGCACTCACTCCACAGTGACGCTGCCAACGGTCGCGCAAGTAGGGCGGATTAGGGCGATGCCCGTAATCCGCCGTTCCTGACGCGGTGATCGGCGGATTACGGCTGACGCCTGCTCCGCCCTACGGTTTGCTACGGTTTCCAAGTGGCAGTCCGCAGACGTGCTCCGCCGGCAGATGGAGGCGTGCCTGGCACTCCTCCCTTGACACTGCCAAACGCGCTTCCTAATACCTGGACCGAAGCGTTTAGCACCGGCCGGCATTGCCCATTCGATGGTGCGCAAACGCTTCGCGCGCGAAGCCGGTCCGTTTGGGACATGCGCTTCGAGCCCTTGACATCTCTCTTCGAACCCATGAGGTGGAGGCCATGAAGTTTCGTCCGCTGCATGATCGGGTGCTCGTCGCCCGCATTGAGGAAGATGCCAGGACGGCAGGTGGCATCATCATCCCCGACACTGCCAAAGAGAAGCCGATGCAAGGCGAGGTCATTGCCGTCGGACCCGGTGCACGCGACGAGCACGGCAAGCTGGTCCCGCTCGAGGTCGAAAAGGGCGACCGCGTGCTGTTCGGCAAGTGGTCCGGCGCCGAGGTCAGGATCGACGGCCGGGAGCTGCTGATCATGAAGGAGAGCGACATCCTCGGCATCGTCGAGGGAAAAGCCCCGGTGCGCGCCGCGGCCTGATCGCGGCCCTCTCCGCCCATATCCTCGCGCTCATTGCGAGGCTGCGTTTGTCAACGCGCGCCGAGGCCCGCGGGTGAGGGGAAGAAGGAGGTCCCCTTTCGCCTACGCTCGAAATTAACTCTCGACGGGTATTCAAAAGGGGTCTGCCCCTTTTGCACCGTCTAAACTCGACTTGTGGATGAAAGGGGTCTGATCCCCTCAGCACAGAGGAAAGGGGCTCGCCCCTTAGCACACAATGGCAGCCAAAGAGGTCAAGTTCTCACAGGACGCGCGCGATCGTCTGCTGCGCGGCGTCGACGTCATGGCCAACGCCGTCAAGGTGACACTGGGCCCCAAGGGCCGCAACGTCGTGCTGGAGAGGTCCTTCGGCGCGCCGCGCGTGAGCAAGGACGGCGTGACCGTCGCCAAGGAGATCGAGCTCGAGGACAGGTTCGAGAACCTCGGCGCACAGATGCTGCGCCAGGTCGCCTCCAGGACCTCCGACGTTGCCGGCGACGGCACCACCACCGCCACCGTGCTGGCGCAGGCGATCGTGCGCGAGGGCGCCAAGTCGGTCGCCGCCGGGTCCAATCCGATGGACCTGAAGCGCGGGGTCGACCAGGCGGTCGAGGCGGTGGTGGGCGAGCTCGAGCGCCAGTCGAAGAAGATCACCTCCAACGACGAGATCGCCCAGGTCGCCACCATCTCCGCCAACGGCGATACGGAGGTCGGCCAGATCATCGCCGAGGCCATGCAGAAGGTGGGCAACGAGGGCGTCATCACGGTGGAGGAAGCCAAGAGCCTCGAGACCGAGCTCGACGTGGTCGAGGGGATGCAGTTCGACCGCGGCTACATCTCGCCCTACTTCGTCACCAACGCCGACAAGATGCTGGCCGAGCTGGAGAACCCCTGGATCCTGATCCACGAGAAGAAGCTCTCCACCCTGCAGCCCCTGCTGCCGCTGCTGGAGGCGGTGGTTCAGTCCGGCAGGCCGCTCCTCATCATCGCCGAGGACGTGGAAGGCGAGGCGCTCGCCACCCTGGTGGTCAACAAGCTGCGCGGCGGGCTCAAGGTGGCCGCCGTCAAGGCGCCGGGCTTCGGCGACCGGCGTAAGGCCATGCTGGAGGACATCGCGATCCTCACCGGCGGCCAGCTGGTCAGCGAGGACCTCGGCGTGAAGCTCGAGAACGTCACGCTCGAGATGATGGGCCAGGCCAAGAAGGTGATGATCGACAAGGACAAAACCACCATCGTCGACGGCGCCGGCGACAAGGCCGACATCGAGGCGCGCGTGAGGCAGGTCAAGGCCCAGATCGAGGAGACGACCTCCGACTACGACCGCGAGAAGCTGCAGGAGCGGCAGGCGAAGCTCGCCGGCGGCGTCGCCGTGATCAAGGTCGGCGGCGCCACCGAGGTCGAGGTGAAGGAGCGCAAGGACCGTGTGGAGGACGCGCTGCACGCCACCCGCGCCGCGGTCGAGGAGGGCATCGTCCCAGGCGGCGGAGTGGCGCTCCTGCGCGCGGCCAAGGCGCTCGACGGCCTGTCCGCTGGCAACGACGATCAGAAGGTCGGCATCGGCATCGTGCGCCGGGCCCTGCAGACGCCGGCGCGCCAGATCGTGCAGAACGCCGGCGAGGACGGGTCCATTGTGGTGGGCAAGATCCTGGACCAGGAGAAATACACCTACGGCTACAACGCGCAGACCGGCGCGTACGGCGATCTTGTCTCGGAAGGCGTGATCGACCCGACCAAGGTGGTGCGCTGCGCGCTGCAGGACGCGGCGTCGATCGCGGGCCTCCTCATCACCACCGAGGCGATGGTGGCCGAGCGGCCCAGGGAGCCCGCCCCGCCGATGCCCGGCGGCGGCATGGGTGGGATGGGCGGCATGGGCGGCATGGACTTCTGACCCGACGGTGTCAGACCCTCCGCCCCCGCGCAGGCCCGGCGTAGGCCGGGGCTGACACCATTGCGCTGACACCATGGCGCTGACACCATTGCGCAGGTCTCCCTCGTTCAATCAACCGATGCACTTCTTCGACATCGCAATGCTGCCAACGCCGGGCCGGTGAGCGCGCCCGTCGCCCGCTGAGGGTACCAGACCCGCGCGCCGGCGCATTGGCTCGCGCCCCAGGTGTGCGTAAGGTGCCAGACCCTCCGGGTCTGACACCACGGCGCAGCAAGGGAGCAGGGGGTTGTCCAGCATTGTAGGCGCAGCAGCGCGAGACACGGCCGGCCCGGTCGAGCGCATCGCGCGGATCGCAGGCGTCATCGAAGCATCCGCCCCGGCCAACGAGGCGCTGGGCCGGCTCACCCCCGAGGTCGTCGACAGGCTGCACGAGCAGCGGCTCTTGCGCATGCTTCTGCCGGCCGCCTACGGGGGCGACGAGATCGACCCGGTCACCTGGTTTCGCGCCATGGAGGCGATTGCCCAGCGCGACGCCAGCACGGCTTGGTGCGTCGGCCAGATCAACGGCTGCGCAATGACGGCGAGCGCGCTGGCTCCCGACGTAGCGCGCAAGGTCTGGGGCGAGCCGCGCTCGGCGCTGAGCTGGGGACCGCCCAAGACCTCCCGCGCCGATGAGGTCGACGGCGGCCACCGGCTGACCGGCGAGTGGACCCTGTCGAGCGGCAGCCGGCATGCGACCTGGCTCGGCCTGATGGCCCCGGTGTACGACAGGAGCGGCGCCAATGTTGCCGCGGGGGGCGCCGACACCCGCATCTTCCTGGTGCCCGCCTCGGCCGCCGAATGGGTCGACACCTGGGACTCGGTGGGCCTCAAGGCCACCAACAGCGGCGGCTACCGCTTCAGGGACCACTTCGTCCCCGAGGGCTTCTCCATGAGCCGGAACTACCTGCCGGGGGTGCGCCTCCCCGGCCCGCTCTACAAGCTCCCGCTCAATGCGCAGTTTGCCACCGGCTTCTCGGGCGTCGCGCTCGGCCTCGCCCGCTCGATGCTCGACGGCGCCGTTGCGCTCGCCAGGGAGAAGCGGCCGTACCTTGCGAGGCAGTCGCTCCTGGAGAGCCACCTGGTGCAGTTCCAGATCGGCGAGGCCGAGGCGCGCCTGCGCTCCGCCCGCACCTATGTCGAGACCACGGCCGGGCAGGTTTGGCAGGCGGTCGTCTCCTCGGGCGAGCTGAAGGCAGCCCAGCGCATCGACATCCGCATGGCCGCGACCTTTGCCATTCACGAGGCCGTCGCCGTCGCCGACGTGGCCTGGCAGGTCGCCGGCGCCAACGCCATCTTCGCCTCGGGACCCTTCGAGCGGCGCATGCGCGACCTCCGCACCGTGATGCAGCAGGCGCAGGGGCGCAAGTCTCACCTTCAGGATACCGGCGCCTTCCTCCTGGGCCTGGAGCCGAACTTCGCCTATGCGTGAGCCCCCCCGTCATCCCCGCCGGAGCGTTGCGCGCCATGACCGACATCGCCACCCGCGTCTACAACCACACCTGGAAGATCGACCCGATCGTCCGCTCGGTGCTGGACACGGACTTTTACAAGCTCCTGATGGCGCAGACGATCTTCCGCCGCCACAAGGACGCGCACGTCACCTTCGGCATCCTGAACCGCACCCGGTCGGTAAAGCTCGCCAGCCTCGTCGATGCCGGGGCGCTGAAGGAGCAGCTCGACCACATCCGCACGCTGTCGCTCTCCCGCGGCGAATCCACCTGGCTGCGCGGCAACATGTTCTACGGCAAGCGCCAGATGTTCGCGCCCGACTTCATCCAGTGGCTCGAGGGCTTCCGCTTCCCGGCCTATCACCTGGAGCGCACCGGCGATCAGTACGAGCTCACCTTCGAGGGGTCCTGGATCGAGACCACCATGTGGGAGATCCCGGCGCTGGCCGTGCTGATGGAGCTGCACTCCAGAGCCGTCACCAAAGGGATGGCCAAGTTCGAGCTGCAGGTGCTCTATGCCCGCGCCATGACCCGCGTGTGGGAGAAGATCGGCCGCCTCAAGGCGCTGCCCGATCTCAGGATCGCCGACTTCGGCACGCGCCGCCGGCACGGCTTCCTGTGGCAGGACTGGTGCGTGCAGGCGATGATCGAGGGGCTCGGCCCCGCGTTCCTCGGCACCTCTAACTGCCTCATCGCCATGCGCCGCGAGGTGGAGGCGATCGGCACCAACGCGCACGAGCTGCCCATGGTCTACTGCGCGCTCGCCCGCTCCGACCGCGAGCTGGCCGAGGCGCCCTACAAGGTGCTCGCCGACTGGCAGGAGGACTACGACGGCAACCTGCGCGTCATGCTGCCCGACACCTACGGCACGCCGGGCTTCCTGGAGCGGGCACCCGACTGGGTCACGCACTGGACCGGCATGCGCATCGACTCTGGCGACCCCATTGAGGGCGGCGAGATGGCCATCGACTGGTGGAAGCGGCGCGGCCAGGACCCGTGCGCCAAGCTCGCCATCTTCTCGGACGGCCTCGACGTCGACAGCATCGAGAGGATCCACCGCCATTTCCACGACCGCATGCGTCTCGGCTACGGCTGGGGCACGCTGCTCACCAACGACTTCCGCGGCCTCGGCCCCAATTGCGGGCTGGACCCGTTCTCCGTCGTCTGCAAGGTGATCTCCGCCAACGGCCGCCCGGCCGTGAAGCTCTCCGACAACCCGATGAAGGCGATGGGCCCGCCCGCCGAGGTCGAGCGCTATCGGCGCGTGTTCCAGGTCGGGCCGCAGGAGAGCCTGCCGGTGGCGGTCTGACGGCACACCCGTCATCCCGATCGGAGCGATGCGACGCGATTTTGCCAAGACCGGGGTAAGCCGCCAAGCGGACCTGGTGCGCTTGGCGACCGATCTCATCCCCCCGACGACGTTGGGGTCAACCCACTGAGATCGGAGCGCCTCCGGTATCGGGCAGTCGCTGCTCCCCGCGACTCTCGCCCCCGAGCCGCTCGCGACATCGGCCATTTTCCCAGCCCGCTGCCCGGCGCTCGGAGACCGTGCCAACGCTGCACCTCAGTAGAACATTCCTGACGTTGCCGTTGGACGGAACAGAATTCTCTTCTTATTTCTGCCCCGCTCTGAATCCGCAACATCGTTGCTATATATTGCGGCTCTCGGGTCAGCTGTGGGTGGGCGGATGTCGCAACTTGCGGATCGGGAGCACGGTGGCGAAGCGGCCGCAGCGGCACTCGACGAGCGACTTGCGCTTGCCACCTCCCTCGAAGAGCGCCTCGGCGAGATTGCCCGCGCAATCGGCGGGCGGATAGCGTTCTCCTCGAGCCTCGGGCTCGAGGATCAGGCGATCCTGCACGCCGCCAGCACGGCCGTTCGCGGCTTCGACATCTTCACCCTCGACACCGGCCGCCTCTTCCCAGAGATGCTGGAAACGCTCGAGCGCAGCGAGCAGCGCTACGGCTTGCGCATTCGCGTCGTCGCCCCCGACGCCCACGACGTGGAGGCGCTCGTGCAACGCGACGGCGTGCTGGGCTTCCGTCTGTCGGTGGACGCGCGCAAGGCCTGCTGCGAGGTGCGCAAGGTGCGTCCGCTGCAGCGGACGCTGGTAGGCGCCGCGGCCTGGGTCACGGGCCTGCGCCGGGCGCAGGCGGCCGGGCGCGGCGGCGTTCCTTTCGCGGCCTGGGACGCGGAGCATGGCCTCGTCAAGGTCAACCCGCTCGCCGACTGGACGCTGGAGCGGCTGGAGGCCTACATCGCGGCCAACGCTATACCCGTCAATCCCCTGCACGCACGCGGCTTTGCCTCCATCGGCTGCCAGCCGTGCACGCGCGCGATTCTGCCGGGCGAGGACATCAGGGCAGGCCGCTGGTGGTGGGAGCTGCAGGACGGCAAGGAATGCGGCCTGCACAACAACCCGCGGCGGTCGGCGGCGGCGAAGGCGGAGGCTCGGGCATGAGCGTGCCTCTGAGCCACCTAGACCTCCTGGAAGCGGAAAGCATCCACATCTTCCGCGAGGCCGCGGCGCAGTTCCGCCGGCCGGTGATGCTCTATTCCATCGGCAAGGACTCCACGGTGCTGCTGCACCTGGCGCGCAAGGCGTTCTATCCCGCCAAGCCGCCGTTCCCGCTGCTGCACGTCGACACCACGTGGAAGTTCCGCGACATGATCGCGTTCCGCGATCGCACCGCGCGGGAGTTGGGGCTCGAGCTCATCGTGCACGTCAACCAGGACGGCGTGGCGCAGGGGATCAACCCGATCGACTACCCGCCCTCGGTCTACACCGACGTGATGAAGACCACGGCGCTGCGCCAGGCGCTCGACCGGCACCACTTCGATGCCGCCTTCGGCGGCGCGCGGCGCGACGAGGAGGCCTCGCGCGCCAAGGAGCGCATCTTCTCGTTCCGCTCCGAAGGCCACCGCTGGGACCCGCGGAGGCAGCGCCCGGAGATGTGGACGCTCCTCAACGGCCGGCTCGGGGCCGGCGAGACGGCGCGCGTCTTCCCGCTCTCCAACTGGACCGAGAAGGACGTGTGGGTCTACATCGCGCGCGAGCAGCTCGACGTGGTCCCGCTCTATTTCGCGGCCGAGCGGCCGACCGTCGGAGCGCCACGGCCGCCTGCTGGTGCTCGACGACGACAGGATGCCGCTGCAGCCGGGCGAGACGCGCCAGACCGCGCCGGGTGCGCTTCCGCACGCTCGGCTGCTGGCCGCTGACGGCGGCGATCGAATCCGACGCCGCCGATCTCTACGCCGTCATCGACGAGACTCTGTCGGCCCAGGTGTCGGAGCGCCAGGGCCGGCTCATCGACCACGACGAGGCCGGGGCCATGGAGCGCAAGAAGCAGGACGGGTACTTCTGATGGACGCGCTGGCCGAGGTCGGCGAGGTCAGGGAGCGCCGCACGACGACGGTGCTGCACCGGGTTCCGGCCGCGCGTGCCGCCGCCGCCGAGGCCGAGGCGCCGCGCTCCGAGGCGCTGCACGTGCTCACCTGCGGCTCCGTCGACGACGGCAAGTCCACCCTGATCGGCCGCATGCTCATCGACGCCGGCGCCGTGCACGCCGACCAGCAGCTGGTGCTCGAGAAGGCAAAGCGCACGGCGGCGGGAACGCTCGATTTCAGCCTGCTGCTCGACGGTCTGGTCGCCGAGCGCGAGCAGGGCATCACCATCGACATCGCCTGGCGCTACTTCGACACGGCGGCGCGCCGCCTCGTCATCATCGACGCCCCGGGCCACGAGCAGTACACGCGCAACATGGCGACCGGCGCCTCGCACGCCGATGTCGCGATCCTGCTCGTCGATGCCCGCTCCGGGGTCAAGATCCAGACCAGGCGCCATGCCGCCATCCTCGATCTGATGGGCGTCCAGCGCGTCGTTCTCGCCGTCAACAAGATGGACCTGGCCGACTGGTCGGAGGCGCGCTTCCGCGCCATCGAGCGCGACTTCCAGACCCTGGTGCAACGGTTCGGGTTCACAGAGGCAGTCGCCATCCCGGTCTCGGCGGTGCTCGGAGACAACGTTGCGCATCGCTCCCAGTCGATGATGGCCTGGTACGAGGGCCCGTCGCTTCTGGAGCACCTCAGCGCCACGCCTGCACGCGAGCTGAAAGGCGGCCACGAGCTCCGCTTCCCCGTGCAGACGGTGGTTCGCGCCGGGCCGGACTTTCGCGGTCTGGCCGGGACGGTGACATCCGGAGAGATTGCGCGCGGCGGCGAGGTGGTCGATGCGCTCAGCGGCCGGCGCGCCGGGGTGCGGCGCATCGTGACCATGGGGCGCGACCTCGAGCGCGCGAGCGCCGGCCAGGCGGTCGTGCTGCAGCTCGACACCGATCTCGACATCTCGCGCGGCGCCGTGCTCGCCCCGCCGCAGAGTGCGCCGCAGGCGGTGAAGAGCCTCGATGCGCGGATGGTGTGGCTCTCCGACCAGCCCTACGCGCGCGAGCGCGGCTACCTGTTGCGCACGGCGACCGATCTCGTTCCGGTCGCCGCGCTCCAGATCGCCGCCCATCTCGATCTCGACGCGGTGGCCGAGCGCCCGGCGGCCACCTGCAGCCGCCAACGATATCGCGGTCGCGCGCGTCGCGCTCGGACGCAGCGCGATCGTCGAGCGCTACGCCGACCAGCGCGACACCGGCAGCTTCGTGCTGGTCGATGCGGTCACCGGCGCCACGGTGGCGGGCGGCATTGTTGCGCAAACCCATACCCGGGAAGGCGGGCAACCCCTGGAGGCCTTCCGGCTCACGCGCTCGCTCCTGAGACAAGGGATAGGTGCGGACCTCGGAGACGACGTGGCCTCCGAGCGGGAGCTGCGCCGCCGCGCCGACGAGGTGGCGATCCTGCTGCGCGGAGCCGGCGTCGCCGTCGAGATCGAGGATCGCTGGCAGGCGGGCCGGATCGACGCGCGCACCGTCTGGCTCGGCATCCTCGCCGCCCTCTCGTTCGGTTTCGCCACCGCCATCGTGTTCGGCGCCGTCTAGGTGTCAGACCCTCCGGGTCCGACACCGTGGCTCCGTACCGAGGGGCTGAGCAATGGTGTCAGACCCGCAGCCGGAGGGTCTGACACCCGCCTATTGAAAGATCTCGTTGAACCGCCGCTTCAGGCGCGCGGCCTCCTTCTCGATGTAGTCGTAGTCGACCGGGATCGTCTTGATCTTGTCGAGCGCCACGCCGCCGGCCGGCGGCGCGATGTCGGTGCGCGCGGCATATCCACCGTCAGCCGGAAAGATCTTCTGCACCGCGTCGCCGATCATGAACTCGGCGAGCAGCTTGGCAGCGTTGGGATTGGGCGAGCCCTTGACGACGACCGTGGGCGCAGGGATGACGAAGGTGCCGTCCTCCGGCAGGATCGTGACGATCGGATGGCCGGCCCGCCGCTCGTCGGCGGCGTAGCTGTCGAGCGCGCCCACGGCGATCAGGCGCTCGCCGCGCTTGATGTTGTCGGACACCTGCTGGTTGCCCTGCACGATCATGATGTCGTTCTTGCGCAGCGTCTCGTAGAAGCCCCAGCCGCGGCTCTTGGACATCATGCCGACCACCATCAGCTGCAGCGCTGTGAACGACGGATCGGTCATGACGAGCTTGCCCTTGTACTTGGCGTCGGAGAGAACGCCCCAGGTCTTGGGCAGGTCGCCGGCCGCGACCTTGTCGGTGCGCGCGTAGATGGTCATCAGGTTGAGGCGCTGGGCGACGAAAAGGCCGTCCTTGTCCCTGCCTTCGGCGACAATTTTCTCGAAGTTTATCGGCTTGAAGGCGACGAAGGCGCCCTTCTTGGCCAGCGCCGCGGTCGCGGAAGGATCGGACGTGGTCATCACGTCGGCGGCGATGCGCCCCGCTTGGCTCTCCAGCTGGAACCGCTTCAGGATCGCCGAGCCGCCCGAGCGGAACATTTCGACCTTGATGCCGGTCTCGGCCTCGAACAGCTTGACGATCTTGTTGGCCTGCTCGATCGGCGTCGACGTGTACCAGACGACCCTGCCCTCCTTCTTGGCCGCCGCGACCTCGACAGCGGAGGTCTGAGCTAGGGAAGGGGCGACCGCGAACGCGAATGTGCAGACGGCGAGTGTCACCAAACGGCGCGAAAGGCGTTGCATCTCGTGTCCTCCCTGGCTCGGCGCTTTTTTGCGTCGCTGTTGATGTAGCAAAGCACGGCCGAGCGCGAAATGCAGCACGACATGACGGGGCGCCCGCCGGAGGACGCAGGGAGAGAGCAGCAATCGACTGCTGCCCAAGCCGGGACGCTGAGCCAGATGCGGGAAACGTCCTATCCCTTCACGGTGTGATGACGACGCGGCCGACGATCTTGCCGGCGCGCAAATCGTCGAGCGAGCGGCTGGTGGCCTCGAGCGGGCGCGTCTCGACCGGGATCGGCGCGATCTTGCCTGCCTTGACGAGGGCGATCATCTCGCCCGCCTCCGCGGTCGAGCCGACGTAGCTGCCCATGACGGTGAGCGCGCGCAGCGGGAACATCGGCACCGGCAAGGTGAAGCTGCCGCCGATCAGGCCGACGACGATGGCCGCGCCGCCCTTGGCGACGGCCGCCTGGGCGAAGCCCAGCGACTTGTCCGAGCCTGCGAAGTCGACGGCGGCTCCGACCCCGCCGCCGGAGACCTTGAAGATGGCCTTGCGGGCGCCGGCATCGGCCGGGTCGAATGCCTCCTTGGCACCCAGCTTCAGGGCCGCCTCGCGCTTGCCGGGGTCGATGTCGGCGACCAGGATGGGGGCATCTGTCAGCGCGCGAGCGAACTGCAGGCCCATCATGCCGACGCCGCCCAGCCCGACGATCAGGAGCGGCCCGATGCGCAGGTAGGGCAGAGCCTTCTTGACGGCGCCGTAGCCCGTGAGCCCCGAGCACATGAGCGGCCCCGCGATCTCCGGCGCGATGCCCTCGACATCGACGAGATAGCGCGGATGCGGCACCAGCACGTGGGTGGCATAGCCGCCGTCCAACGTGATGCCGAGCGCGCGGGGCGCGTTGCACAGGTGCTCGTCGCCGCGGGCGCACACCCCGCATGTGCCACAGCCGATCCAGGGATAGGCGGCGTAGCGCTTGCCCACGACCGCGCCCTGGGCCTCCGGGCCCGCCGCCTCGACCGTGCCGGCGATCTCGTGCCCGAAGGTGAAGGGAAGGGTGCGCGTGCCGCGCACGTCGAGCTTCTGGCCGCCGCCCAGGTCGAAATAGCCGTCCTGCAGGTGGAGGTCGGAGTGGCACACGCCGCAGTGGGAGACGCGCAGCAGCACCTCGGTGCCCTTGGGCGCGGGCGTCTCGGCCTCGGTGGCTTCGAGCGGCTTGCCGTAGTCGACCAGCGATTGGCGGCGCATGGGGGCGGCTCTCCTCACAGATGCGGCGACCAGCCTAGCAGATCGCCGCCCAGATTCGAGCGCGAAGGCGCCCAACTACGGCCGAGAATTGCGTCTAGCGGGACGCCATCCCATCAGGTTCTTGCTGGGAAGGGTGCGGCGATGGCGTACGGTGCGGAGACTGCGGGGGCTGGTGCCCTTGCTCATACCATCTATATCCGGCCGTCGCGCGACCTCTTCGACAGGTCGTGGAAGTGGCCCGAGTCCTGGCACCGGGCGTTCGAGCGGGCGACCGCCGAGCTCGCCCTCGCCGCAGCCACGTGCGTTCTCGAGGGCCTTCCCGTCACGATGTCCCTGATCGCGCTGCAGCTGACCGACGACTGCATCGAGTTCCAGGTCGAGTGCAAGGGCGCGAGCGTCTACATCGCCGTCCTGGCGTTCACGGGGCCGGAAACCGGGCCCGATGCACCAGGGCCGGACGGCGGCTGCCAGCAGCCACGTCCTGCCGACGGGCTCGGTTCTCGGCCTGCGCGGCTGCGGCCGGACCTTCCAGCTGGTCGTCTTCCAAGGCTATATGCCGGCCATTCCGGGCCCGGCCCGGAATGTGCTGTCATTGACAGTATTTGAAAGAGCAATTCGAAACAGAATTGACAGTTATTATGCCATTCATTCAACGACTGCATATTGGAATGCTGTTGGTTCCAATTCCGTATATCCGAATGACCTGCTCCAATATTTGCTGACAACCCCATCCAAAGGCGTGCAAGCGATCCTCATCGGCCTGGGTGTCGCCATGAGCGACGGCAGAGCAGCGAGTGGCTCGGTAGCGAATGCAAGACCAGCCCCGTTGCCCACACTGCGTAGTGACGCAGATTGGCCGGTAGATATTCGTCAGCTATTCCAGTGCATCGCTGCCCAAGACGAATGTGCGCAGCCGGCTCCGTGTCGCTATCCGACATCGAGTGCCGCCAGAGATGCGCGTTGCTTGGACGTGCCGCAGGCCTCCGTTTGGGGCATGCAGAGACCGCTTTCCGATCTCTTGCCGGGCCAATATCTGCATTAGCTGATGCGGTTGGCCGGCGCGGCGCGGACACAAAAATGCGGGCGCAAGGCCCGCCTTTTTCTTGGATCGATGCCGTGGCCAGCGCTTGGGGCCGAGAGCCGAGACGCTGGCAATAAAAAAGGCGGGTCGTGCCCGCCTTTTCCAGCAGCCGACCGGCAATGGGCGGGTGACTACCCGCGCTCGCGCCGGCGCTCGCGCGGCTCGCCGCGTCCGCCGCGGTCGCCACGCTCGCGGCGCGGCGGACGGCTCTCGACGACCTCCTCGGGCTCGCCCTCGGCGCGCGCAAGCTCCTTGCCCGTCGCCTGGTCGACGATCTTCATGGAGAGGCGCACCTTGCCGCGGTCGTCGAAGCCCAGAAGCTTGACGTAGACCTCCTGGCCCTCCTTCACGACCTCGCCCACCGTCTCTGGCCGGCCCTGGGTGAGCTGGGAGATGTGCACGAGGCCGTCCTGCTTGCCGAAGAAGTTCACGAAGGCGCCGAACTCCATGATCTTCACGACCTTGCCCTTGTAGATCGTGCCCACCTCAGGCTCGGAGGTGATGGCCCTGATGCGGGAGAGAGCCGCCTCGATCGCCTCGCGCTTGGCGGCGGCGATCTTGACGGTGCCGTCGTCCTCGATGTCCACCTTGGCGCCCGACTGGGCCACGATCTCGCGGATCACCGAGCCGCCGGAGCCGATCACCTCGCGAATCTTGTCGACGGGGATCTTGATGGTCTCGATGCGCGGCGCGTACTCGCCAAGCTCGGTGCGCGCGCCGCTGATGGCCTTCGCCATCTCGCCCAGGATATGCATGCGCCCGGCATAGGCCTGGTCGAGCGCCACGCGCATGATCTCCTCGGTGATGCCGGTGATCTTGATGTCCATCTGCAGCGAGGTGACGCCCTTCTCGGTGCCCGCCACCTTGAAGTCCATGTCGCCCAGATGGTCCTCGTCGCCCAGGATGTCGGAGAGCACGGCGAAGCTGTTGCCCTCCTTGATCAGCCCCATGGCGATGCCGGCGACGGGCCGCTTCAACGGCACGCCGGCGTCCATCAGGGCGAGCGAGGTGCCGCACACGGTAGCCATTGACGAGGAGCCGTTCGACTCGGTGATCTCCGACACCACGCGCAGGGTGTAGGGGAACTCCTCCGGGCTCGGCAGCAGCGGATGCACCGCGCGCCAGGCGAGCTTGCCGTGGCCGATCTCGCGCCGGCCCGGCGAGCCCATGCGGCCGGTCTCGCCCACCGAGAACGGCGGGAAGTTGTAGTGCAGGAGGAAGCGCTCCTTGCGCGTGCCTTCGAGCGCGTCGACGAACTGCTCGTCCTCGCCGGTGCCAAGGGTGGCAACGACGATGGCCTGGGTCTCGCCGCGCGTGAACAGCGCCGAGCCGTGCGTGCGCGGCAGCACGTGCACCTCCGACGCGATCGGCCGCACCGTCTTCAGGTCGCGGCCGTCGATGCGCCGCTCGGTGCGGATGATGTCGCCGCGCACCACCTCCTGCTCCAGGTTCTTGAAGACCCCGGCCAGCAGCACCTGCTCGCTGGCATCGGCATCGGACGGCAGCAGCTCCTTCATGACGCGCTCCTTGACCGCGTCGATCGCCTGGTAGCGCTGCTGCTTCTGCGTATACGAGAAGGCCTGGCGCAGGTCGGCCTCGGCCAGCGCCTTGACCTTCTCCTGGTATTTGGACTTGTCGGGCGGCTGGAACTCCCACGGCTCCTTGGCGGACTTCTCGGCGAGCCGGATGATCGCCTCGATCACCGGCTGGAAGCCCTTCTGCCCGAACATGACGGCCTCGAGCATCCGCGTCTCGGGCAGCTCCTTGGCCTCCGACTCCACCATCATGACCGCATCGCCGGTACCGGCGACGACGAGGTCGAGATCGCTCTTGGCCATCTCGTCGATCATGGGATTGAGCACGAGCTGGCCGCCGACGACGCCCACGCGCGCTGCACCGATCGGGCCCAGGAACGGCACGCCGGACAGCGTCAGAGCGGCCGAGGCCGCGACCAGGGCCACGATGTCGGGGTCGTTCTCCATGTCGTGGGACAGCACGGTGACGATCACCTGCGTGTCGTGCTTGAAGCCCTCCACGAACAGCGGCCGGATCGGCCGGTCGATCAGGCGCGAGGTGAGCGTCTCCTTCTCGCTCGGGCGGCCTTCGCGCTTGAAAAAGCCGCCGGGAATCTTGCCGGCGGCGTAGGTTCTCTCCTGGTAGTTGACGGTGAGCGGGAAGAAGTCGATGCCCGGTCTGGGGGACTTCTCGGCCACCACGGTGGCGAGCACGCTGGTCTCGCCGTACTGGGCGACCACTGCGGCACCGGCCTGGCGGGCGACGCGTCCGGTCTCGAGGCTGAGCTTGCGGCCGCCCCATTCTATCTCTACACGTTGTGTTTCAGGCATTTCGGATCTCGTTTCTCGTTGCGAATAGCGCAAGGGACCGCTGCTTCCTCTCCTGGAAGCCGGCCCCACCTAGCGGCAGCGGTGGTCGCGTCAGTGTGATGATCGAGAAGTCCGCTACGTCGCGATCGGTTGGGTTGTGAAGCGGACTTCTCGATCTGAATCACACTAGAATCATTAAGTTGGCTAGTGTCCTTCAGATCGCGAAATTCGTTCCAACCTTGCCGCATACTGAGACGAATTTCGCGATCAGGACACTAGCGGCGGATTCCCAACCGCTCGATGATCTTCTGGTAGCGCGCCCCGTCGCGGCTCTTGACATGGTCGAGAAGCCGCCGACGCAAGCTCACCATCTTGAGCAGTCCGCGCCGTGAATGATTGTCTTTTTTGTGAGTCTTGAAGTGTTCTGTCAGTCCGTTGATGCGCTCGGTGAGGAGTGCGACCTGGACCTCCGGCGAGCCGGTATCACCCTTCTTGGTTGCGTAATCCCTGACGATCTTCAGCTTCCGCTCTGCGGTCAGCGACATCGGGCACCTTTCTTAGAGGATGTTCGGAGTGAGGGGCGCGCCATGGCCGGGATGTCGTCCAGCTGAGGCCGCCGAGGCTGTGGGCGCACGCACGGAAAGCGCTGCGCCAGCATGCGGCGCCTTATACACCAATCCGCGCCGGATGCGAGGGAAAAACTGACGGAATCCAAGCCCATGATCGGGTGGGATTATCGACCTTCGCCGAAATTGAACACGCGGGTGGGACGCATCTCCCCCCGGTCGATCTGGCCCACCGCGACCAGACGGCCCTTGCAGGTGGCATAGGCTGGCCCGGGGGCATAAGCCCCCTGCCCCCGGACGAGAACCGGCTGGCCCCGCAGCAGGCGCGCGGCATCGTCGTGGCCGACGCTGAGCGCCGCAAGATCGTCGAGAACCGCTTCGACAGGCCGCAGCAAGCGCTGCAGCGCTGCTTCTCCATCCTCGGCGGCGGCACGCAGCTCCTCGAGCTTGACCGCGTGCGCCTCCGTGAAGCAGCCGACGCGGGTGCGCCTGAGCGCGATGACGTGGCCGAGGCAGCCGAGCACCCGGCCCATGTCGCGCGCAATGGCCCGCACGTAGGTTCCTTTGCTGCAGCGGGCAGCGAAGGTGGCCGTGTCGCGGTCCGGGCAGCCACGCAGCGCCAGAGCCTCGATGTGCACCGGGCGTGCCTCCAGCTCTACGGTCTCGCCGCCGCGCGCCAGGTCGTAGGCCCGCTCGCCGTCGATCTTGACCGCGGAGAAGGCCGGCGGCACCTGCAGGATCTCGCCCGTGAAGACCGGGAGCAGCGCCTCGATCTCCTCCGGCGCCGGACGCGCTTCACTCGTCGCCACAATGCGCCCTTCGGCATCGTCGGTGTCGGTGGCCGCGCCCCAGCGCACCGTGAACTCGTAGTCCTTCTGCCCTTCGACGGCATAAGGGACGGTCTTGGTGGCCTCGCCGAGGGCGATCGGCAGGATGCCGGTGGCGAGGGGATCGAGCGTCCCGGCGTGCCCGGCCTTGCGCGCGTCGAAGAGGCGCCGCACGGCGCCCACTCCTTGCGTGGACGTTATGCCGGCGGGCTTGTCCAGCACCAGCCAGCCGCTCACGGCCTTGCCCTTCTTGCGGCGTGCCATGCTCGCTCTATTTTTCCAGGTCCCGCTTGACCTTGTCGCTCGCCAGCAGCCGGTCGATGCGCTCGGCGTCGTCGAACGACTCATCCGGCAGGAAGCGGATCTCCGGCGCAAATTTGAGGTTGACCGCGCGCGCGACCTCGCCACGGATGAACTTGCGATTCTTGTCGAGCGCCGCAAGCACGGCCGCCGGGTCCTTGCCGCCGAGCGGCATGATGTAGATGGTGGCGAGGCGCAGATCCGACGACATGCGCACCTCCGAGACGGTAACGACGCTGCTGGCCAGCACGTCGTCGTGGATCTCGCCGCGCGCCAGCATCTGCGCAAGCGCATGCCGAATGAGCTCGCCGACGCGCAGCTGGCGTTGCGATGGGTGTGTCTTGCGATGGTTGTGCCGGCTGGCCATCTGATCGCTTGGGGTTGGCGCCAGACCGTCGGGCCTGGGGGAGTGGGGAGTAGGGAATGGGGAGTGGGGGACTGTAAGACAGCCGCCAATTCCCACTCCCTATTCCCCGCTCCCTCGGTGTCAGGCCGGGAGGGTCTGACACCTTCTAAAGCGACCGCTGGATGGTCTCGACGTTGTAGCACTCGATCACGTCGCCCTCGCGGATGTCGTGATAGTTGGCGAAGGCCATGCCGCACTCCTGCCCGGCGGGCACCTCCTTCACCTCGTCCTTGAAGCGCTTCAGCGTCGAGAGCGTGCCCTCGTGGATCACCACGTTGTCGCGGATGAGCCGAACCTTGGCGCCGCGCTCGACCCTGCCCTCGGTGACGCGGCAGCCCGCCACCTTGCCGACCTTGGAGATGTTGAACACCTCCATAATGCGCGCATTGCCGAGGAAGATCTCGCGCACCGTCGGGGAAAGCAGGCCCGACATCGCCGCCTTAACGTCATCCACCAAATCGTAGATGATGTTGTAGTAGCGGATCTCGACCCCGACCTGGTCCGCGGCGGCCTTCGCCTGAACGTTGGCGCGCACATTGAAGCCGATCACCACGGACTTGGCCGCATTGGCGAGCACGATGTCGGACTCGGTGATGCCGCCCACGCCCGAGTGCACGATGCGCGCCTCCACCTCGTCGTTGCCGAGCTTGCGCAGCGCCCCGACGATGGCCTCCACCGAGCCCTGCACGTCGCCCTTGATGACGAGCGGGAACTCCTTGCGGCCGGCCTCCTTGAGCTGCTGCATCATCTGTTCGAGCGTGCGGGATGTTCCCGCCGAGCCCAGCGTCTGGCGCCGCTTGCGCGCGCGATAGTCGGTGAGGTCTCTGGCGCGCGCATCGTTCTCGACGACGGCGAAGGGATCGCCCGCCTCCGGTGCCGAATCGAAGCCCAGGATCTCCACCGGCACCGACGGCCCGGCCGAGCTTACGGGCTCGCCGCGATCGTCGATCAACGCACGCACGCGGCCCCACGCCGCTCCGGCAACGATGATGTCGCCGATGTTGAGGGTGCCGCGCTGCACCAGGACGGTGCCGACCGGCCCGCGGCCGCGCTCCAGCTTGGCCTCGATGATCACGCCTTCCGCGGAGCGGTTGGGGTTGGCGCTGAGCTCGAGCAGCTCGGCCTGCAGCAGGATCGACTCCAGGAGCCGTTCGATGCCCGTCTTCTTGAGTGCCGAGACCTCGATCTCGAGGGTCTCGCCCGACATGCTCTCCACGATGATCGCGTGCTGCAAGAGCTCGGTGCGCACCCGCATCGGGTCCGCATTCGGCTTGTCGATCTTGTTGATGGCGACGATGATCGGCACCTCGGCGGCCTTGGCGTGATTGATCGCCTCCACCGTCTGCGGCATCACGCCGTCGTCGGCGGCGACCACCAGCACCACGATGTCGGTGACCTTGGCGCCGCGCGCGCGCATGGCGGTGAACGCCTCGTGGCCGGGGGTGTCGATGAAGGTGATGGTCTGGCCACTCGGCGCCGTCACCTGATAGGCGCCGATGTGCTGCGTGATGCCTCCGGCCTCGCCTTCCACCACGTTGGTCTTGCGGATGGCGTCGAGCAGCGAGGTCTTGCCGTGGTCGACGTGGCCCATGATGGTCACGACCGGCGCGCGCGGCAGCAGTGCCTCCTCGGCGTCGGCCACGCCCGTGAAGCCCTCCTCGACGTCGGCTTCCGCAACGCGCTTCGGCGTATGGCCGAACTCGCGCACGATCAGCTCGGCGGTATCGGCGTCGATCACGTCGTTGATCTTGTGCATCGCGCCCTGGTTCATCAGGAGCCTGATGACATCGACGGCGCGCTCCGTCATGCGGTTCGCGAGCTCCTGGATGGTGATCACCTCGGGGATGATCACCTCGCGCATGACCTTGTCGCGCGGCTGCTGAACGCCTGCCTGCCGCAGCTTCTCGCGCTCGCGTCTGCGGCGCAGGGAGGCCAGCGAGCGCTGGCGCTGGGCCTCGTCGAAGGCATTGTTGATGGTGAGCTTGCCGCGCTCGCGACGTTCCTCGCCCGCGCGCACGGGCGCCCTGGTGACCTTGGCTCCCTTCTTCTTGCCGCGCGCATCCTCCTCCGCCTCGGCCGGCTCGACGTCGAGCTTGCGCTTGGCCGTGGTCTCGGTGCGGCGCACGTCGGTCTTGGGCTTGTCGGCGGAGGGCACGACGACGATGGGCCCTTTCACGGGCTCGGGCTTCGCCACGACAGGCGGCGGCGCCGCCTCGACCGGCGGCGATGGTGGCGCCTGCGCGGCGACCGGTGTCTCGGCTACCGCCGGCGCCGGCTCGGACAGCGGTGGCGCCTCCGCGGACTTGGCTGCGGCCTGGGCCGCCTCCAGCTGGCGCTGTGCCTCGCGCTCCTCTCCCTCGCGCGCTGCTAGCTCATCGCGCTCCTTGGCCACCTCCAAGGCGCGGCGGCGAGCATCGACCTCGCCGCTCGAAAGACCGCCCTGCTCGGCAAGGGCGTCGCCCTCGAGCCCCTGCGCGTCGGCGTCGCCGGGCGCGGAGATGGTGCGCTTCTTCTTCTTCTCGACGACGACCGACTTCGATCGGCCGTGGCTGAAGCTCTGCCGGACGTGGCCAGACTCCACCGTACGCTTCAAGCTCAGCGGCTTGCGCGGCGCCACGGTGAGGGTCTTGTCGCCTGTTTCCTTAGTCTCGCTCATGCACGTCCTGCGTTCTGCTCCGCTGTTCGCCCGGATCGCCCGACCGGTAGCACCGGAGGCGGCCGGCCTCTTGCAGTATCCTGCTGCTGGCGCCGCCTGCGGACGCTGCAGCATGTACCACATTTGACCGGCCGATGGCCAAATCCAATTGCTGCCCTGTCAGATCGATGACAGTGGCGTCCGTGGCCCGTTCGCATCCAATGAGGGCCTCGAACTTGCGCGAAAGGCGAGCTGCTCCGTCTTTTCCCGCGTCGGCCGCGTGGATGAGCAGCACCGCCCTCCCCCGCGCAATCAGCTCGTCAACCTTTGCAAACCCTACGACCAGAAGACCGGCCTTCCTCGCAAGGCTGATCGCCTCACCCAGCCGCCTGGCCATGAGCCGTTCGACTTGATCAGGCAAGTCCTCCGCTACAACCACCGGACACCGCAGGCTGCGGGCGAAGACCCGCCCGCGCACCGCCGCGTCCACCCGGTCCCGCCGCGCCTCGACCCAGACGCCCCGCCCCGGCAGACGGCGCCCCAGATCGGGGCCTATGGACCCGTCGGGGCCCAGAACGAAGCGGATGAGGTCCTCGACGGGCCGCTGGCTGCGGCTTACCGCGCACAGGCGGACAGGTCCGCTGTCGGGCCCCTCCTCCTCGATATCCTCGGTCCCTGCCTCTGCCTGCATCGCGCCCCGTCTTGCAGCGCCCCTCCAGCCCTGCCTACACCTTGGCCATGGCAGGCGCGGTGGGGGCGGCAGCGGCGGTCTCGGCCGCCTTCGCCGCCTCGGCGGCCGCCGCGGCAGCAGCCTGCTCGTCCCGGGCCTTCTCCAGCTCCTCCTCGGTGACCCATCCGGCCACGATGCGCGCGGCCATGATCATGTCCTCCGCCTCCTTGCGGCCGATCTCGAAACCGTCGAGCACGCCCTTGTGCCGAACCGGCTCGGCGTCGCGCTCCTTGGGACGCTCGGTCCAGCCGACCAGGTCGTCGGGGACGGCACCCGCCAGGTCCTCCACCGTCTTTATGTCGTTCTCGCCGAACGCCACCAGCATGGCCGTCGTCACCCCGGCGACCTTGGCGAGCTCGTCGGCGACGCCCAGCTCCTTGCGCCTGGCGTCGCGCTCAGCCTCCTGCTTCTCCAGGAACTCGCGCGCGCGGGTCTGGATCTCCTTGGCGGTGTCCTCGTCGAAGCCCTCGATGTGGGCGATCTCGCTGGGCTCGACGAACGCCACCTCCTGCACCGATCTCGAAGCCCTCGGTGGCGAGCAGCTGGGCGATCACCTCGTCGACGTCGAGCGCCTCCATGAAGAGCTGCGAGCGCTCGGTGAACTCCTTCTGGCGCCGCTCCGACTCCTCCTGCTCGGTGAGGATGTCGATGTCCCAGCCGGTGAGCTGGGAGGCAAGGCGCACGTTCTGGCCGCGCCGGCCGATGGCGAGCGAAAGCTGGCTCTCGGGCACCACCACCTCGATGCGGTTGGACTCCTCATCCAGCACCACCTTGCTCACCTCGGCGGGCGCCAGCGCGTTGACGATGAAGGTGGCGGCGTCCGGGTTCCACTGGATGATGTCGACCTTCTCACCCTGCAGCTCGCCCACCACCGCCTGCACGCGGGCGCCGCGCATGCCGACGCACGCGCCGACCGGGTCGATGGAGGAATCCTTGGAGATGACGGCGATCTTGGCCCGGGAGCCCGGATCGCGCGCCACCGACTTGATCTGCACGATGCCGTCGTAGATCTCCGGCACCTCCTGCTTGAACAGGAGCGACATGAACTCGGGGCGCGCACGGGAGAGGAAGATTTGCGGGCCGCGCTGCTCGCGGCGCACGTCGTAGATGTAGGAGCGGATGCGGTCGCCGATGCGCACGTTCTCGCGCGGGATCATCTCGTCGCGGCGGATGATGCCCTCGGCGCGGCCCAGGTCGACGATGACGTTGCCGTACTCGACGCGCTTGACGGTGCCGTTGACGATCTCGCCGACCCGGTCCTTGTACTCGTCGTGGTGGCGCTCGCGCTCGGCCTCGCGCACCTTCTGCACGATCACCTGCTTGGCGTTCTGCGCCGCCACGCGGCCGAAATCCAAAGGCGGCAGGGCCTCGACGATCTCCTCGCCGATCTCGGCGTCGCGCTTGCGGCGCCTGGCGTCGGCCAGCGTGACCTGCTTGGCGTCATCCTCCACCTGCTCCACCACGGTCAGGATGCGCGTGAGCTTGGTCTCGCCGGTCTTGGAGTTGATCTCGCAGCGGATGTCGTTCTCGGCTCCGTAGCGCGACTTGGCCGCCTTGGTAATGGCGTCCTCCATCGCCTCGATGACGATCTTGCGGTCGATCGTCTTCTCGCGCGCGACGGCGTCGGCGATCTGCAGCAGCTCCAGCCGGTTTGCACTTACGCCTACCTGCGCCATGCTTCGGCAACCTCCTTATCTCAACTCAATCGGCGGCGTCTGCCGCCTGGGTGTCGGCGCCCGCTTTCTTCGCGCGCCTCAGCGTCTCGCGAATCAGGGCTTCAGTGAGCACCAGCCTGGCCTCGGCGATCAAGCCGACCGGGAGAGCGACCTCGGGGCCGCCCTGATCGGGCGGCACGTCGAGGCGGACGGCGTCGCCCGCCAGTCCTTTCAGAGTACCGCGGAACCTCTTGCGGCCGCCGACGAGCTCGCTGGTCTCGATCTTCGCCTCGTGGCCCGCCCACGCCTCGAAGTCCGAGACCCGCGCCAGCGGCCGGTCGATGCCGGGCGATGAAATCTCCAGCGTGTAGCGGCTGGCAATCGGTTCGTGTGCATCCAAGAGCGGCGAGAGGTGGCGCGAGATGTCTGCGCAGTCCTCCACCGTGATGGTGCCGTCTGGACGCTCCGCCATGATCTGCAAGGTTGTGCCGTTGTGGCCCGAGACCGTCACCCGCACCAGACGGAAGCCCAACTCGCTGAGCGCCGGCTCGACCAAAGCCGCGATATCGGCAGCCACACCGGTCTCACGGAGGAAGCGCGCCTCAGCGATCGCGCCGGTCACTTACTGGCCCTCTGAGTATAAGTGGCGATGCACTCTGGAAGCTCAAGAGGTCAGCCCAAAACAAAAAGAGCGGACCCCTAGGGCCCACTCTCAGAGTTGAGATGATCATGAGCGTGTGAATACTAGGCGCGACGTGCGCACTTGGCAAGCAAGAAGTGTAAAAAATGTCGCACTTGTGGGGCAGCGCAGCAAAGCACCGTGATCCCGCAAGAAAACCCGTCATCCCGAACGGAGCCAAGGAAAACCACGGGCGAGTGGCTCTCAGACGCGCTGGAAGCGGAAGTAGTAGCAGCGGCGCCCCTCGGCGGCGGCCTTCTGCTCGTAGCGCGTCTGCGGCCAGTC
>CAWIXS010000044.1:0-78679 GCA_963840075.1 uncultured Alphaproteobacteria bacterium
TCGCCTGCCGCTGCGCGTCGTTGAAGTAGGCGGGGACGGTGATGACGGCTTCCTTGATGGTCTCGCCCAGCTTGGCCTCGGCCGTCTCCTTCATCTTCTGGAGGATGTAGCCGGAAATCTGCGAGGGCGAGTAGGTCTTGCCGTAGGCTTCGACCCAGGCGTCGCCGTTGGGGCCTTTGACGATCTTGTAGGGGACGAGGTCCTTGTCCTTCTCGACCATCGGATCGTCGTAGCGGCGGCCGGCCAGCCGCTTGATGGCGAAGAAGGTGTTGAGAGGATTGGTTACCGCCTGGCGCTTGGCCGGCAGACCTACGAGGCGCTCGCCGCTGTCGGTAAACGCGACGATGGAGGGTGTGATGTTGGCACCTTCCGCGTTCTCGAGCACCTTGGGCTTGGTGCCTTCCATGACGGCGACACAGGAATTGGTTGTGCCGAGGTCGATGCCGATCACTTTGGCCATACTAGCTGATCCTCTCTCTCTTGCGGCAAACCGCCCGGGCCCGCGTAAAAGTCGGCACCCGGCTTCCCTCAAGGCCCCCATGACCCTTGGGAAACGGTTCCCTTGGAGCTGCGATGGTTTCTCGCGTTATATAGTAGGGGGTCCAGGGGGCTGCAACGGGCCGAATCTCAGTCTAACCCCCGGCGGCGCCGGAAGCTGTTGATCCCAGGGCAACAGACGCAAAGAGTTTGCTGGGATGCGCAGCTTCGCCGACGGGCGGCTTTGCCCGGGATGCCGACCCGGTTCCGATCGCTGCCAAGGCGCCTCGCCGAGGCCCGCGGCGATGGCTGGCGGGCCTCCTTGCGATCGGGCATGCCCCGGACCCGTAAGGCATTTTTCACGGCCAGCGCGAATTTCCGGAGCCGGTCCGTCGGGGCACCCTGGCGAGCTGAGCACGGGCCCGGGCGCGGCCGCTGGTCCCGAGGCGCGAATCGGCGCCAGCCCCAATTGTGCCGAGCCGCTGTTCCACGGACGCCCAGGTCGCGGCAATGCGACGGTGCCATCGCGCGAGCGATCGCACCGTCTGCAAGGAGGTCGTCAATGCCGGGGCCGGGCGTGCTGCGGGTCGAGCAGCTCGCCGCGCAGCAGGCGCAGCGGCGCCTTGTGGTAGAGGTAGATGTCGTGGAACGGGTCGGTGATCATCTAGCTCAGCCACACGAGCCCGCTCTGCACGTTCTTGATGAAGAAGAGATGCGCCGTCCGGAACAGCAGGGCGCCGCCGCCGGGGCGCACCGCGGCCATTGTCGCAAGGCGGCCAGCGGGCTTCGGCGCGTTGACCGCCGGCCTGCTGGACGAGCTCTGGTGCCCGAAGTGTTGTTCCGCTGAATCCGCGTCCGCGCGGCGACGCGCGTGCGCGGCTTCAGCTGCCGTCCCAAGTCACGGCTGTGCCCCATTGGCGGCGACTGTAGACGCGAGCCATTTCACCCGTGTGACAGTGGCGGGCCGCGTCCGTGCGCAGCCGTCCAAGCGCTGCAGGCAACGCACTGCCGAAGGGCTCGCGGTGCCGCGGGGCTTGCCGCGGGGGCTGTACCTGATTGACCGGGGAGGGTCGGAGCCGGAAACTGGCGAGTTGAGCACGCGCGGGCGGCGCGTACACGCCTGCCGCGCCCGAAGGAGCAACGAGACATGGCACAACGAGACATGGCACAGAGACTGGACGACGCAGCCCGCAGAGGCATCGCCACACGGCTGCCCGGGTGGCGGCTGGTGGACGGGCGCGACGCGATCAGCCGGGCGTTCACGTTCGAGGACTTCAATGCGGCGTTCGGCTTCATGACCCGCGCGGCGCTCGTCGCCGAGGCCATGAACCATCATCCGGAATGGCTCAACGTGTGGAATCGCGTGGAGGTCACGCTGTCGACGCACGATGCCGGCGGTCTTACGGAGAACGACCTGAAGCTCGCCGAGGCGATGGATCGCATCGCGGGATCGCCGCCCGCATCCTCGTGAGCCCGGCCGGCGAGGGCGCCCGCCTGCGGCGGCCCGGACCCCGGGTGGACGCGCAGCCAGTCTGCCGGGGTCTCAATACCGGGGGCTCAATAGACGTCCCAGCGCGACTCCTTGCAGACATCGAAGTCCATGCGCTCGCGCACGGCCCCGTTCATGAACTCGGCCCGCATGTCGCGGCAGCAGTCGCGGATGCCGATGTACATGTCGAAGTGTCGGGAGGCGCCGGGCGGGATGACCTCGGTGCTGCCCAGGCGATCCGGCCCCCAAGGGGAGCGGCAGGCCGTAAATCGAACGATTTGGATGGCTGTGCCGGTGTTGTTGTGCACGGTGACACCATAGTTCATCTGCGCGTCCGCCGGTGCCAGGACCATCAGTCCCCCGAGGACCGCAGCGATCAATGCTCTACGATTCATTCGGCTCATTGAGTGTCCCTCATCTGACTTCTTGCCGGCCTCCCATTTCTACCGAATCACCCGGGCGGCAACATCTCATCTCGATGCATCGACTGCGCAGGAGCGTGACGGTTGACGCCCGGCCCGGCTCCCCGACGAGCTTGCGCCCCGGTTGCGGACTGCACGACCTCGCATCAATGGCTAGATATTAGGCATATTGCTGCTCATGGGCTATGCGCATGCCTTGCTCTGCAGCAGCGTCCGAACGGCGGTGATCTGAGTGCCTCCGTGAGATCAATACGTTAGCAACCCCTCGGATGGCTGGCACACCTCTTGCGATTTTTCGCGCCAGCGCCCCGCAATGAGGGTGCGTCGATTGCGGTCCAATGGGGGATCACCCGCCATGCCTCGATTCGCGTTTCGCCTTCTGCTGACGGCTGCCCTGGGCGCTGTCCTCTTTGCCATGTTCCAGGAGCCGGCGTTTGCCCAGGCAAAGCCACCGACGCCGAACAAGGGCGACACGGCCTGGATGCTGGCTTCCTCCGTGCTGGTGCTGTTGATGACCATCCCGGGCCTCGCCCTGTTCTACGCGGGGCTCGTGCGCGCGAAGAACGCGGTCTCCATGCTCATGCAGGTGTTCGCGACAGTCTGCCTGGTGGCGATCCTCTGGGTGCTCTACGGCTACAGTCTGGCCTTCACCAGCGGCGGGGCCGCGAACGATTTCGTGGGCGGCTTCTCCAAGGCTTTCCTGCTCGGAATCACTCCGGAGTCCACCGTTGGGACCTTCTCCAACGGCGTGGTCATCCCGGAGCTCGTCTACATCTGCTTCCAGCTGACCTTCGCCTGCATCACCCCGGCGCTGATCGTCGGCGGGTTCGCGGAGCGCATGAAGTTCTCCGCCCTCCTCTTGTTCGTCGGCCTGTGGGTCACGTTCGTCTACTTCCCCATCGCTCACATGGTCTGGTACTGGGCCGGTCCCGACGCGATCGCCGAGGCGGCAACCAAGCTCGCCCAGGCAACCGACGGCGCCGCGAAGGAAGCGGCCAAGAAGGCGCTGGACGCGGTCAACGCCGATGCCGGTCTCGCCTTCAAATGGGGCGCGATCGACTTCGCCGGCGGCACCGTGGTGCATATCAACTCGGGCATCGCCGCCCTGGTCGGCGCCCTGCTGCTCGGCAAGCGCCTCGGCTACCGCGACGAGCCGATCAACCCGCACAGCCTCACCTACACCTGCATCGGTGCTGGGCTGCTGTGGGTCGGCTGGTTCGGCTTCAACGCCGGCTCGGCGCTCGAAGCCGGCGGCTCGGCTGCGCTCGCCATGACCAACACCTTCCTCGCCACGGCGGCGGCGGCGCTCGCGTGGACGATCTTCGAGTTCGTGTTCAGGTGGAAGGTGTCGCTCCTCGGCCTGTGCTCGGGTGTGGTCGCGGGCCTGGTGGCCGTGACGCCGGCTGCGGGCTTCGCCGGGCCGCTGGGCGCGCTGATCCTGGGAGCCGTTGCCGGCGTCATCTGCCTGTTCTTCTGCACGGTGATCAAGTGGCTGCTGCGCTACGACGACAGCCTCGACGTGTTCGGCATCCACGCCATCGGCGGCATCGTCGGTGCCATCGGCACCGGCCTGGTGGTGAACCCCCTGTGGGGCGGTACGGGCATCGTCGACTACGCGTTGAAGCCCGGCTCCGCCGAGGTGGCCGAGTTCGTGCTCAACACGCAGGTGATGAACCAGGTCTGGGCCGTCGGCCTCACGGTGGTGTGGTCCGGTGTCGGCTCGCTCATCATCTTCATGATCGTGAACCTGCTGATCGGCGCCCGTGTCAGCCCCGAGGAGGAGCAGGCCGGCCTCGACGCCTCGCAGCACGGCGAGCGGGCCTACGCCTACGAGCACTAGACCGCTCGACGCTACCCTGTGCCGGCGGCATCGCGCCGAGCCCACTTCAGCGATGCCGCAATCCCCGGATGCCCGCGTGTCCTCCCGCGGGCATCCGGTTTTTTTGCGCCCGGCGTTTGGCCTTTGTCCATGCTAAAAGGGCCCGGCAGAAGCACGGCCCGCGAGCCCCATGGCCACCACCGTCTCCCCCAAGGCCCCCTATTTCGACGCCTGCGAGGTCGCGCGCGAGCTCGTGGGCCTGGTCAAGGAGCGCGGGGGCGCCGCCGAGGCCCGCCCGGCGGTGCTGGAGCGGCTCAAGGGCCTCCTCAAGGGTGCGCGGGTCGCGGCCGAGCGCCAGCTCTTGGCCGAAGGCAGCGGCCGACGCTGCGCGGAGGACCTCTCGGCCTTCCAGGACGCTCTCATCGGCCTCGTCTACGATCACACGACGACGCACATCTATTCCGCCACCAACCCCTCCGACGCGGAGCGCATGGCGATCATCGCCACCGGCGGCTACGGGCGCGGGCTGCTCGCCCCGTCCTCCGATGTCGACCTCCTGTTCCTGCTCCCCTACAAGCAGACGCCCTGGGGCGAGAGCGTGGTGGAGTACGTGCTCTACCTGCTGTGGGACCTGGGCCTCAAGGTCGGCCATGCCACGCGCACCGTCGACCAGACCCTCAGGCTCGCCCGCAGCGACATCACGATCCGCACCGCGCTGCTCGATGCCCGCCTGATCCTGGGCGACGCCTCGCTGTTCGACGACCTGATGCGGCGCTCCGCGCGCGAGGTGGTTCCTGGCACGGCGCAGCGCTTCGTGGAGGCCAAGCTCGCCGAGCGCGACCAGCGCCATCAGCGCGCCGGTGAGTCGCGCTATCGCGTCGAGCCCAACATCAAGGACGGCAAGGGCGGCCTCAGAGACCTGCACACGCTGCACTGGCTCGCCAAATACCTCTACGGCCAGGGACCCGGCGAGGGCCGTGCCGAGAAGCTCCCCTTCGCCTCGGATGAGAATGCCACCTTCCGGCACTGCGAGAACTTCCTCTGGACCGTGCGGTGCCATCTGCATTTCCTCACCGGCCGGGCCGAGGAGCGCCTCACCTTCGACGTCCAGCAGGCGATGGCGGAGCGGCTGGGCTACGTCGACCGCCGCGGGCTTCGCGCGGTGGAGCGCTTCATGAAGCACTACTTCCTGGTGGCCAAGGACGTGGGCGACCTCACCACCATCCTGTGCTCGGCGCTCGAGATGGAGCAGGTCACGACCGCGCCGGGCCTCGGGCGGCTGCTCAACCCGCTTTCCTGGCGCACGCGCCGCCAGATCCGTGGCACCGGCGACTTTCGCATCGACAACGGCCGGCTCAACGTGGCGGATGCCAACGTCTTCGAGCGCGACCCCGTCAACCTGATCCGCTTCTTCGCCAGGGCCGAGGAGACCGGCTGCTTCTTCCATCCCGACGCCGTGCGCCTTCTGCGCCGCTCGCTGCGCCTGATCGACGATGATCTGCGCAACGACAGCGAAGCCAACCGCATCTTCCTCGCCCTCCTGTGCTCGCCCACGAACGCGGAGCCGACGCTGCGGCGCATGAACGAGGCGGGCGTGCTCGGCCGCTTCGTCCCGGACTTCGGACGCGTCGTGTCGATGATGCAGTTCAACATGTACCACCACTTCACGGTGGACGAGCACCTGATCCGCACCATCGGCATCCTCTCCGAGATCGAACGCGGCGAGGCCTCCGAGCTGCATCCCCTCGCGACCCGCATCTTCCCCACCATCCAGCACCGTCGCGCCCTCTACGTGGCGACCTTCCTGCACGACGTGGCCAAGGGCCGCGGCGAGGACCACTCCATGATCGGGGCGCGCATCGCCCGCAGCCTCGGCCCGCGCCTGGGGCTGTCGGCGGCGGAGACCGAGACCGCCGTCTGGCTCATCGAGGAGCACCTCACCATGAGCCAGGTGGCGTTCTCGCGCGACATCGGCGATCCCAAGACGGTGCGCGATTTCGCGGCCGTGGTGCAGAGCCCGGAGCGCTTGAAGCTGCTGCTCGTTTTCACCGTCGCCGACATCCGCGCCGTGGGCCCCGGCATCTGGAACGGCTGGAAGGGCCAGCTCCTGCGCGCCCTCTACTACGAGACCGAGCCCGTGGTTGCCGGCGGGCACGTCCAGCTCGGCCAGCGCGAGCGGGCGGCGGCCGCGCAGAAGGCCTTTCGCGTCGCGGTCGCGGAGTGGCCCAAGGAGGACGTCGAGCGCTTCATCGAACGGCACTATCCCGACTACTGGGTGCGCACCGACACCCGCAAGGCGGTGGAGCACGCCACCATGGTGCGCGAGGCCGAGGCGGCCGGCCGGAAGCTCGCCAGCCAAGCCACCACCGACGCCTTCACCGCCATCACCGAGCTGTCGCTGCTGGCGCCGAACCATCCGCGCCTGCTCGCCATGTTCGCCGGGGCCTGCGCCGCCGCCGGCGCCAACATCTCGGGCGCGCACATCTCCACGACCCGCGACGGCTTCGCGCTCGACACCTTCGTGCTCGCGCGCGAGTTCGACCGCAGCGAGGACGAGCTGCGCCGCGCGGGCCGCATATCGGACACGATCGAGAAGCTGCTCAGGGGCGAGATCAGGCTCGGCCAGCTGATGGAGAGCCGGCGTGCGCGCCGCGGCAGCCGCATCACCGCCTTCACGGTGGCGCCCGAGGTGCTGATCGACAACACGCTGTCGAACCAGTTCACCGTGGTGCAGGTGTCCGGGCTCGACCGCCCCGGCCTGCTCTACGAGCTCACCAGCGCCATCTCGGACCTGAACCTCGACATCGCCTCGGCGCACATCACCACGTTCGGCGAGAAGGCGGTCGACGTGTTCTACGTCACCGACCTCACCAACAAGAAGATCGCAAGCCCGCAGCGCCAGAAGGCGATCCAGCACTGCCTCCTGGGAATCCTCGCAAACGACGCGGCCCCGCAAGAGACGGGGAATTCGCGGCGGGACTCCCTCTCCCCGCCGCCCTCGGCCCAATAGGGAGATGCTGTCAGGCATCAGCCCGGTCCAAAGTGTCAGGGATCGATCCGGTCGGACGGCCACGGGCCCCGACCCCAGCGCGAGGCGTACGAGCGCTTCCGCTCAGGCCGCGCCAGGGCGCTGATGGACGAGGCCGGCTTCACGACGCTCCTCGAGCGCGCTTTGGTCTCTTCTGGGAGCCGACGGGGCGGGCGGCAGCCCGCACCGACGTGTTCAGGGCCACGGCGGCGCGAATGAGCGCCGTCAGCGCCTTCGTGTCGATCTTGTCGCCCGCATGGATATCGATGGCGCGCCTCACGTTGCCCTCGAGGCTGGCGTTGAAGAGGCCCGACGGGTCCTCCAGCGAGGCGCCCTTGGCGAAGGTCAGCTTCACGACCGCCTTGTACGTCTCGCCGGTGCAGATGATGCCGGCGTGCTCCCACACCGGCACCCCTCTCCACTTCCACGCCTCGACCACCTCCGGGTCGGCCTGCTTGATGAGCGCTCGGACCCGGGCCAGCGTCGCGCCCCGCCAATCGCCCAGCTCCTCGATCCTCGCATCGATCAGCTGAGAGGGGGAGGTTCCGTCTTTCGGTTCCTTCGTGCCGCTCTTGCTCATAGTTGCTGTCCCTCATGCGTGGTTGTTGTCGGCGGGCCCATCCTTGCGACCTCCACTGACGTCTTGGCCGTCCTCTTGGCCATTGCGTTCATCCCAACCCGGGATTCGCGGTACAATCGCCGCATGGCAAGTGATTCCAAGCCTTACGTGCCGTTCTCCCAGCGCACCGGCCTTGAGCCGATCCCGCCGCAACTCAAGCTGGGCGAGGTGTCCGCTGAGCTGCGCCGTCTGCTCTATTATTGCATCAGCCTCGAAATCGACCGCGAATCCTACTCGGGGTATTCCTCCGCCGTGTTCAACGACAAATGGAGGCGGGTCGCGATGGACCTGCACGTTCTCTTCTTCAAGCAGCCGGCCGACAAATTCGGCTACGGCGCACACCAGAACGAGCAGCGCCTCAACGTTTTCATCCAGGGTGCCAACATCGGCCAGCTGTGCAATCTGGTCGAATTCTTCGTCCGGCATCCTGGATGCAGCGGCGAGCTGAAGCGCGAACTTGCGGACGCGTTCGTCACGGCGCGCGCCGCGTATCGCGTCTTCGACAGCAAATACATCGCCGCCATCGGCACGGAGGAACAGGCGGCGGCGTTCGAGCGGGCCATCGCGGACGCTGAGGCCGAGAATGCCACCGCCGCGCGCAAGCAGCTCGTTGCGGCGGGCGTGGCGCTTCGTAATTCGGATTGGGCGGGTAGCCTGCGCGAGAGCATCCACGCCGTCGAGGCGATGGCGGTGCGCCTCGCGCCCGGCACCAACACCCTGGGTGCGGCGCTCAAGCTGCTGGAGCAGCGCGGCCATCTGCACGGCGGTCTTAGGGCGGCATTCGACAAGCTCTACGGCTACTCTAGCGACGAGAAAGGCGTGCGCCATGCGCTGGTGTTCGGCGACGAGGCCCAGGTCGACGAGGCCGACGCACTGTTCATGCTGGGCGCGTGCGCTTCATTCGTGTCGTATCTGCTGACGCGCGGCGCATAGCAGCGCGTAGGGTGGTTAGCGCCGAAGGCGCGTAACCCACCGGCTGAGTTTTTTTCGCGTGTTTAGATGGTGGGTTACGGCGCTTCGCGCCTAACCCACCCTACGCCCTCACATGCGTTCACCGGGCAAGAGGCTCGCCTGCTTCACCCAGGCGGCGAGCTGGGCTTCGTCGGGCTGGTCGTCCTCGTGGATGTCGAGGTAGCGCGTGTCCTTGCTCTTGGACTGGCCGGGGGGGACAGGACGCAGCGACGCGCCGCGGAAGAACGCCACTTTGACGTAGCGGGTGAAGACATGGAACGACAGGAACCAGCCGCCGTGGCCCTCGGGGCCCTCGACGCCGTAAAACGGCGAGTTCCACTTCACGGCCTTGCGCACGTTGGGCACGTTCCGCACGATGAGCGCGTCGAGGCGGCGACCAACGTCGCGCTTCCAGCCCGGCATCGCCGCGATGTAGGCCTGCACCGGGGCGTCGCCGTCGCCCTTCGCGATCTGCGGGTTGCCGCCCGAGAGAAGGACGACGCCGTCCTTCCCGCCTTTGCGCGCCTTGACCGGCTTGGCCTCGCTCGCACCCGGCTTGGCCTTCGCGCCTGCCTTCGCCGGTCCCTTGCCCCTGGCGGTTGGCTTTCGATTTGACAAGCTCGCTCCCTCCTTCCTCGACACGCTTCGGCTTCGGGCGGACTGCCGAACCTCGAAATCGCCCGACTGCCGAATCTCGACCCAACGACACTTGACACGATTACGCCGCCTCTTTCGACGCAAACATGAAGAGGGGACATTCCGGGCCACCCAGCCCAAGTCTCTTTTCTCCTGGGTGCCTGCGCAACCGGGGCGGCCACGGCTGATGCAACGCCGCCTTCACGCGGCCGCCGTCGTCAGCCCGCGAGGCCCTCCTCTGGAATGGCCCTGGGAATGGCCAGGATGGCCGCTGGGTGGCCTCGCCGGGGCCGAGGCTACAACGGTGCTCCCCCGGCAAGGCAGGCTCCAGCGGTCAAATTTGTCGGGGACATGCAACAGTCGACATCGTGATCGGCGCCTCGAAGGCCAGAGCCGCCCCGGCGCGATGGCCTCAGGGCCCCTCCCAGGGACCCCTGCGCCTGCCGCCGGCCAGCAGGAACCCGAGCAGGAGGCCGGCGACGAAGCCGCCGATGTGCGCCATGAAGGCGACGCCGCCGACATCCTGGGTATTGCGCCAGCGACCCGGCGTAGCTGACGAGCTGCAGCACGATCCAGAAGCCCAGCACGGCGATCGCCGGCATGGCCACGATCTGGTTGTAGAGCAGCACCCGCACCCGCGCATGCGGGAACAGCACGAGATAGGCGCCGAGCACGCCGGCGATGGCGCCCGAGGCGCCCACATTGGGAATCCGCGACCCCGCATTGACCCAGTATTGCGCCAGCGTCGCCGCGATCCCGCACACCAGGTAGAAGGCGAGGAACTTGAAGGGCCCGAGCACGTCCTCGACATTGTCGCCGAAAATCCACAGGTAGAGCATGTTGCCGCCGAGGTGCAACCAGCCGCCGTGCATGAACATGGCGGAGAAGATGGTCGGCCAGTCGGCGGACGGGTTGCTGCCGAAACGCGCCGGGACGAACGCCCATTGCCGCAGGAAGGAGTCGCCCCCGTTCAGCTGGATGAAGTAGAACGCCACGTTGAGCGCGATCAGCACGAACGTGACGACCGGAACCGACCTGCGCACCTCGTTGTCGTCACCGATCGGAAACATCGCTCAATCCCCGTTCCAGGGCGGTTACACGCTGCCCGTCAGCTTGGCACTTTCCGAGGCCGGCGCAAACCGGTGCAGGTTGTCAAACCATACGTTGTCAAGGCGCGTCTTGTCGGTGCGCGACTTCCGGGCCACAAACGTCCCCTGCGTTGCGCCGGCCCGCCTTGCTCTCGGCCATTCGCCGGGCTAGGGCTCGGGCCCCATGAAGCTCTATCGCGCCTTTGCCACTGTCGGCGGCCTCACCATGGTGAGCCGCGTCCTGGGTTTCGCCCGCGACATCCTGATCGCGGCGACGCTGGGCTCGGGGGCCGTGGCGGACGCCTTCTTCGTGGCCTTCCGCTTTCCCAACCTGTTCCGCCGGCTGTTCGCCGAGGGCGCCTTCAACTCGGCGTTCCTGCCGCTGTTTGCCAAGCGCATCGAGGGCGAGGGCCGGGAGGCCGCCCGCAAGTTCGCCGAGGAGGCGCTGGCGGGTCTCGTCTTCGTGCTCCTGCTGCTCACGGCGATCGCCGAGATCGCCATGCCGTTCCTCATGCTGGGGCTGGCGCCGGGCTTCAACGCCACGCCCGAGAAGTTCGATCTCGCCGTGCTGCTCACCCGCATCACCATGCCCTACCTGCTCTGCATGTCGGTGGTGGCGCTGCTGTCGGGCGTCTTGAACTCGGTCGGCAAGTTCGTCGAGAGCTCGGCCATCTCGATCGTGCTCAACCTCACCATGATGGCGGCGACGCTCACCGCCATCGCGCTCGGCTACAGCAACGAGCCCATGGCCGGCGTGATCCAGGCCTGGGGCGTGTTCGCCGCCGGCATCCTCCAGCTCCTCCTGCTGCTCGACGGTGCGCGCCGCAACGGGCTCACGCTGCGGCTGCGCTGGCCGCGCATGACCGAGGGGGTGCGGCGGCTCGTCGTGCTCGGCATCCCCGGCGTGGTGGCCGGCGGGGTGACGCAGCTCAACATCGCCATCGGCACGGTGATCGCCTCGTGGCAGAGCGGCGCCATCTCCCACCTCTACTACGCCGACCGCGTCTACGAGCTGCCGCTCGCCATCGTCGGCATCGCCATCGGCGTGGTGCTGCTGCCCGACGTCTCGCGCCATCTGCGCGCCGGCGATGAGGCCGCCGTCATGGACAGCCAGAACCGCGCCTTCGAGTTCTCGATGCTGCTCACGGTGCCAGCGGCGGTGGCGCTCGCGGTGGCCCCCACGGCCATCATCGAGGCGCTGTTCCAGCGCGGCGCGTTCACGGCGGCCGACACGCTGCCCACGGCCTATGCGTTGGCGATCTTCGCGCTGGGCCTGCCCTCGTTCGTCATGATCAAGGTGTTCTCGCCCGCCTACTTCGCGCGCGAGGACACCGCCACGCCCATGCGCTATGCCGTCATCAGCCTGACGGCCAACACCTTGGGGTCGATCGGGCTCTTCTTCCTGTTCCGACGGCTCGGGATGATGCCGCATCTGGGCATTGCGCTGGCGACCACCCTGGCGGGCTGGCTCAACGCCGGCCTCCTCTATGCCACCCTGGCGCGGCGCGGCGATCTCATCGCCGACGCGCGTCTGCGCCGGTCGCTCAAGATGGTCGTGCTCGCGAGCCTGGTGATGGGGGCCGCCGTCTGGGCCGTGGCGGCGCAGCTGCACGACTGGTTCTCCGCTCCCGGCGTCCTGGTGCGCGCCGCCGGGCTGGCGCTGTTGGTGGGGGCGGGACTCGCCGTCTACGGCGTGGCGGTCCTGGCGACCGGGGCCGTCCAGATCCGCCAGCTGCGTGCCATGCTGCGGCGCCGCGGTCCAGCAGCGTGATTTGGGGCTTGCCGTCAGGCGATCAGGGTTTCAAGAGCACGCGCGATACTCGAGCTTCATGGATGTACACGCCAAGTCGACAGTCAGCGTGCCACTTCTTGCACGTTTCGCATGCTGGAGCGAATCACAATAGCGGGGCCAGAAGCGCCGAGCTCCGAAGGAGCCCTATCCGCGCCGGGGCAGGGTTGCACTCCCGTCCCTTCCGCGCCATAACGCGCCCGCATTCGAGGGGCTCCCATGGCATTCACACCGCGCGTCTTCTCCGGCATGCAGCCGACGGGCAACCTGCACCTCGGCAACTATCTGGGCGCCATGGTGCGCTGGGTCGAGATGCAGGAGACCCACGAGTGCATCTACTGCGTGGTCGACATGCACGCCATCACCCAGCCCACGCCGGTGTGGGGCGGCCCGGCCGGGCTCAAGCGCAACACCCGCGAGGTGGCGGCGGCCTACATCGCGTCCGGCGTCGACCCCAAGCGCACCATCCTCTTCAATCAGAGCCGGGTGCACGAGCACGCCGAGCTCGCCTGGATCTGCAACTGCGTGGCGCGGCTCGGCTGGCTCAACCGCATGACCCAGTTCAAGGAGAAGGCCGGCAAGGACCGCGAGAACGCCTCGGTCGGGCTCTACGCCTATCCGAACCTGATGGCCGCCGACATCCTCGTCTACCGCGCCACCCACGTGCCGGTGGGCGAGGACCAGAAGCAGCACCTGGAGCTCGCCCGCGACATCGCCCAGAAGTTCAACAACGACTTCGCCGAGTCGATCCGCGGCTGCGGCTTTGACGACGGCATCTACTTCCCGGTGCCCGAGCCCGTCATCATGGGGCCGGCGACGCGCGTCATGTCCCTGCGCGACGGGACGAAGAAGATGTCGAAGTCGGAGCCTTCCGACATGTCGCGCATCAACATGACCGACGATGCCGATACCATCGCCAAGAAACTCCAGAAGGCCAAGACCGACCCCGAGCCGCTTCCCTGCGAGGAAGCGGGCCTGGAGAGCCGGGCCGAGGCCGACAACCTCGTTGGCATCTACGCCGCGCTCGCCAACCAGTCCAAGGCCGACGTGCTGCGCGAGTTCGGCGGGTTTCAGTTCTCGACCTTCAAGAAGGCGCTGGCCGAGGTGGCCGTCGCCCGCATCGGTCCCGTCAACGCCGAGATGAAGCGGCTGCTCGCCGATCCCGGCGAGATCGACCGCATCCTCGCCGAGGGCGCCCAGCGCGCGCGCGCCATCGCCGCGCCAATCATGGACCAGGTCAAGGACATCGTGGGCTTCCTTCGGTAGGTGTCAGACCCTTCGGGTCCGACACCGGAGGATTTTCGGCATGGGCATCGAGATCGTCGCGGGCGATGCGCTGGCGTGGCTGCGGGCGCGCCCGCCCGACACGATCCACGCGGTCGTCACCGACCCGCCCTACGGCCTCAAGGAGTACACCGAGGTCGAGAAGGGCAAGCTGCGCAACGGCCGCGGCGGGGTGTGGCGCATCCCGCCGTCGCTCGACGGCTGCCGCCGCAAGCCGCTGCCGCGCTTCACGGTGCTGGATGATACGGAGCGGCAGGCGTTGCGGTCGTTGTTCGCGGATTTCGCGCGCGAGGCGCTGCGGGTGCTGGTCCCCGGCGGCCACGTCATCGTTGCCACCAATCCGCTGCTCTCGCATTGCCTCTACCTGCCGATGCTGGAGGCCGGCTTCGAGAAGCGCGGCGAGATCATCCGCCTCGTGCAGACGCTGCGGGGCGGCGACCGGCCGAAGAACGCACACGTCGAGTTCGCCGGCGTCAGCGTGATGCCGCGCTCGGGCTGGGAGCCCTGGGGCCTCTTCCGGAAGCCGTGCGAGGGCCGCGTCCAGGACAACCTGCGCAAATGGCGGACGGGCGGCCTGCGCCGCATCTCGGAGACGGAGCCCTTCGCCGACGTGATCCGTTCGGCGCCGACGCGGCCGGAGGAGCGGAGGATTGCGCCGCATCCCTCGCTCAAGCCGCAGGCGTTCATGCGCCGGATCGTGCGCGCGGCGCTCCCGCTCGGCGAAGGCACGGTGCTGGACCCCTTCATGGGCGCCGGCTCGACCATGGCTGCGTGTGTCGCGCTGGGATACGAGGGGATCGGGATCGAGCTGGACCCGTGTTATTTCGCCATGGCCGGGAAGGCGATCCCGGCGCTGGCCGGGCTGGACTGAGGGTCGGCTCGGGCGACACGCTCGCCGGCGCAATCTCGCCGCACGATTTTCGCTTGTCGCAGGTCGGCCTTGCGGCCGAGATTGCCAGGTGGACCCAGGTCGCCCGAGAGGCGGGTCTGCGCCAACCATGGACCGGAGCTCTCGAGCGTCCCATGACATCCACCGCCACGCCCTTCTCGCTCGCCGATCTGGAAGCCGCCGCGGCGCTGGTGCGCGGCGTCGTCCCCGAGACGCCGCAGTATGCCTGGCCGCTGCTCGCCGAGCGCACCGGCGCCGAGGTGTGGGTGAAGCACGAGAACCACACGCCCATCGGCGCCTTCAAGGTGCGCGGCGGCGTCGTCTACATGGACTGGCTCGTGCGCTCCGGCCGCGAGGTGAGCGGCGTCGTCACGGCCACGCGCGGCAACCACGGCCAGTCGATCGCGCTCGCCGGCAAGCGCGCCGGCGTGCCGGTGACGATCCTCATCCCGCGCGGCAACAGCGCCGAGAAGAACGCGGCCATGGCGGGCTTCGGCGCCGAGCTCGTCGTGCACGGCCGCGACTTCGACGAGGCCAAGGAGCGCGCCACGGCGCTCGCCGGGGAGAGGGGGCTTCACTATGTGCCCTCGTTCGGCCCGCTGCTGGTGCAAGGCGTTGCAACCTACGCGCTGGAATTGTTCCGAGCCGTTCCCGACCTCGACACGGTGTACGCGCCGATCGGCATGGGCTCCGGCATCTGCGGGCTGATTGCCGTGCGCGACCTTCTGGGGCTGCGCACCGAGATCGTCGGCGTCGTCGCTGCGGCGGCGCCGGCCGTCGCCCTGTCGGTCGAAGCGGGCCGCCCGGTTCGGACCAACTCGGCCGCCACCTTCGCCGACGGCCTCGCCTGCCGCGACCCGCATCCCGAGGCGCTGGCGGTCATCGCCAGGGGCGCAGCCCGCATCGTGCGCGTCGCGGAGGACGAGATCGCCGCCGCGATCCGCCTCTACTGGGCCGCCACCCACAACGTCGCCGAGGGCGCCGGCGCCTCGGCCCTCGCCGCCCTCCTGCAGGAGCGCGAGCGCATGCAGGGCAAGCGCGTCGGCTTGATCTGCAGCGGCGGCAACATCGACACCGCCGTCCTGCGCACCGTCCTGGAGGGGCATACGCCAGCGGCCTGATTGGCAGATCTTGACCGAGACGTCATCGCGGGCCTTGTGCCCGCGATCCAGCCAACGGCTCGCGCCCTCGGGTGCCGTTGATGGATCGACACCCTGGTCGGACGCTGGCGGCGGACTGGATACCGGGGACAAGGCCCGGTATGACATGGGCCAGGCGTCCTCTAAGATGCGCAGCGATGGCCCAAGAGCCTCACGTCAGTACCGAATCGGTCACCGGGGTGATCCTCGCCGGTGGCCAGTCCCGCCGCATGGGCGGCGGCGACAAGGGCCTGCTCGACCTCGGCGGCAGGCCGATGCTGGCCCATGTCGTCGAGCGCCTCGCGCCCCAGCTCGGCCGCATGGTCATCAACGCCAACGGCGATCCTGCCCGGTTTGCCGGCTTCGGCCTGCCTGTGGTGGCTGACACCCTCGCGGATTTCCCCGGCCCGCTGGCGGGCGTGCTCGCAGGCATGCGCTGGGCGCGCGCCAACGCCCCGCAGGCGCGCTGGATCGCCACGGCGGCGGGCGACGCCCCGCTGCTGCCCATCGATCTGGTGGCGCGCTGCCTGGAGGCGGTCGCAGAGCGCCCGGGTGCCATCGCGCTCGCCCAGTCGGCGGGCGAGCTGCACCCGGTGATCGGCCTGTGGCCGGTCGCGCTCGCCGACGACCTGGAGGCGCAACTCACGGCCGGCATGCGCAAGGTGCTCGCCTGGACCGACCGGCACGGCACCGTTGCGGTGCCCTTCGCCATGCTGCGCCTCGCGGGCACCGAGATCGATCCGTTCTTCAATGCCAACACGCCGCAGGAGCTGGAGCGCCTGCGCGCCATCCTCGCCCAGGCCGCGCCATGACACGGCGGAGCGGCGTGCCCCCGGTGATCGGCGTCGCCGGCTGGAAGAACTCCGGCAAGACCACGCTGGCGACGCGCCTGATCGCCGAGCTGACCGCGCGTGGGCTGAGAATCGCCAGCGTCAAGCACGCGCATCACGCCTTCCAGATCGACGATGGCGAGACCGACAGTGCGCGCCACCGCCGCGCCGGCGCTGCCCAGGTGGCGGTCGTCTCCGCCCGGCGCTGGGCGCTGGTCTCGGAGCTCTCCGGGGCGCCGGAGCCGTCGCTGGAGGAGGTGATCGCGCGCCTCGATGCGTGCGACCTCGTCGTCGTCGAGGGCTACAAGGCAGCGCCGATCCCCAAGATCGAGACGCGCCGGCGCGCGGCCGCACCCGCGGCGCCTCTGGCGGAGAGCGACCCCAACGTCGTTGCCATCGCCGCCGATCACCCCGTCGAGGCGCGCGGCCTGCCCGTGTTCGCCCTCGATGACGCCGCCGGCATCGCCGATTTCGTGATCGCGGCGGTGGGGGCGATCCCGCGCGGGCCTGCCGCCGCGCAGCGGGCCGAATAGGCGCCGCTCCTCCCGGATCGCGCGGGATCACATCGAGGTCGGACCTCATCACTGTTCGTCACGCCCATGTGAGATGGGCTTTTTCACGTTTGTCTACAGAGCTATATGACAGGCGCGTGCAACGCAGTCGCCGCCTTGGGCAGCAAGCCCCCAAAACCGACAAGACAGACAGAGAACAGACAGAGAGGAGAAGATCATGAGGACCATCGCATCCGCGCTGATCGCGCTTGCGCTCATCGTCAGCGTGGCCGGCCAGGCCAGCGCCTTCGACCCGCAGACGTTCTTCGAGCACCAGCGGCTCAACCTGCCGTAACGCCCTCCCCATTCGGCAGGTGAAAGGGCCCGCGATCCCTCCCCGCGGGCCCTTTCTTCTTGCATCTCGCGGGGCCGCCCGCCGCCTCGGCGTCAGCCGAGGTCGATCTCGCCCTTCACGACATGCTCGAGATCGGTGCCCGTGGCCGTGAGCACCATCTTGACCTCGAGCTTGCCCTTGTCGAGCTGCTGCTCGCGCACGATGCGCTCGATCTCCCGCTGCGAGGTGACGCCCACAAGCTTGAGGAACCTGCGCACCGACATGTTGAGCTTGTCCTCGTCCATGGTTGGCTTCCTGTGTTGGTCTCGCCGGCAGTCAACATGCACGGCGCGGTACCGGGGCTGCTGAAATGCGAAGATCCATAACGACCGCTTGCGTATTGCAGTGCAAACCGGCTGCGCCGGGCCCGCTGGAGGTCGGGCCGCGTTCGTGGCATAGTGAATACGTGAGGATAAGGGAAGGACCCGCGCCTCGGGCGCCGGCGACGTCCCCTGTCGCCGCCAGAGAGATGCCGCGCGAAGCATCCACTGACGAGAGGCCAATGAGCGAGCACGCCAGAACCTTTGTCCCGGCACCATCCTCGCCGGCACCGACGCTGGTCGACCCGTTCGGCCGGCATGTGAGCTATCTGCGCGTCTCCGTCACCGACCGCTGCGACTTCCGCTGCAGCTACTGCATGTCGGAGCACATGACCTTCCTGCCGAAGAAGGACCTGCTGACGCTGGAGGAGCTCGACCGCCTGTGCTCGGCCTTCGTGGCGCGGGGCGTGCGCAAGCTCAGGATCACCGGCGGCGAGCCGCTGGTGCGCAAGAACATCCTGTGGCTGTTCCGGGTGCTCTCGCGCCACCTCGATGCGGGCACGCTGGATGAGCTGACGCTCACCACCAACGGCAGCCAGCTCGCCAAGCTTGCCGCCGAGCTCAAGGATGCCGGCGTGCGCCGCATCAACGTCTCGCTCGACACGCTGAAAGCCGACCGCTTCCGGGCCATCACGCGCTGGGGCGATCTCGATCAGGTCATGGCCGGCATCGACGCGGCCGAGCAGGCGGGGCTCGGGATCAAGATCAACGCCGTGGCGCTGAAGGGTCTCAACGAGGACGAGTTCGACGATCTCGTCCGCTTCACCCACGGCCGCGGCTTCGACCTGACGCTGATCGAGACCATGCCGATGGGCGAGATCGACGCCGACCGCACGGATCAGTATCTGCCGCTGTCGATCGTGCGTGCGCGCCTCATGGACCGCTGGACGCTCGAGGACATTCCGTTCCGCACCGGCGGGCCGGCGCGCTACGTGCGCGTCAAGGAGACGGGCGGCCGGCTCGGCTTCATCACGCCGATGACGCACAACTTCTGCGAGAGCTGCAACCGCGTGCGGCTCACCTGCACCGGCACGCTCTACATGTGCCTCGGCCAGAACGACGCCGCCGACCTGCGCGCGCCGCTCCGCGCCAGCGCCGACGACGCGCTGCTGATGGCCGCCATCGACGAGGCGATCGCGCGCAAGCCCAAGGGCCACGACTTCGTCATCGACCGGCGCACCCGCGCGCCCGCCGTGGCGCGGCACATGAGCGTGACGGGGGGGTGATTGAGGCGCCTGCTAGCGCGAGACCCGGAGTCAACGCCTATGCGCTACACCGTTCTCCTGGAACCGGAAGCTGACGGTGGCTTCGTGGTCAGTGTGCCTGCTTTGCCCGGATGCATCAGCCAAGGCGATACACGCGAGGAAGCCCTGGCCAACATCCGTGAGGCAATCGCTCTCTACATCGAGGATTGCCGAGATGCAGGCGATCCGGCGCCGACGGAAGCTGGGAAGGAGTTCGTCGAGATCGAAGCCGCGTGACCAGGCTTCCCTCCGATTTGTCTGGTCGCGAGGTTCGCAGCGCATTGGAACGCGCGGGCTTTGTCTTCCGTCGGCAGACGGGTAGCCACATGATCCTGAGACGCAGCACGCCGTACGCGCGCGTTGTGGTTCCGGATCACAAGCGGATTCGAGCCGGAACGCTCCGACGGATCATTGCCGATGCCGGTTTGACTGTCGACGAATTCATAGAGTTGTTGCAATAGGCGCTCGCAAAGGGGTGCCATCCTACGCCGGGCGGCGCACCAGGAAGGCCTCGCCGCGCTGGTCCTCGATCTGAAGCAGGGCGCGCAGGTGCTCCTTCCACACGTCCAGCGGGTCGAAGGGCGTCAGGTGAATTGGGACGTTACCTCTCGAACCCCTGGAGCAGCCGCTTCCACTTCTCATCCTCTGCTTTCCATGCTTCGTCCCGCTTTTTTGCCCACGCCTCCACCTCCGCCTCGATGCGGGCCTTCATAGCCTCGTGTTCCTTCCGCTCGCGCTCGGCCTTCAGAAGTCGCCACGATCCCTCATTGAAGCACTCGTCGCCCCTCGGCAGCGCCCCCCGATCCGCCCACGCGATATTGCGGGCCCCGCACCTCTCTTCGACTTCCCAAGCCTCCATCATCTTCTTGCACTCGGGGTTGCTCTCCTTAGAGCTGCGGACCATGTGCCTGAACCTTATTGCGCACCGCTCGACCTCGCGCTCGCGCGCGGCCTTTTCGAACCCGTCCCCGATCGACTTGAACGTCGCTTCGATGTCGTACTGGCTCGGCGCGAAACGCCAGAGCACGGGCAGCACGAGCACGGCCGCGATGGCAGGTGGCGACAATGACCTTAAAATGCTTGTCGAGCACGATACCCACTCCCCCTATCGGGCTCATTCACCGCCGCGGCGGCGCCGAGATGAAGCCCACGAGCGTAAAAACGACCGGCGGCGCGCGCCTTGGTCAAGCTTACGACTTTGCCCTCGGGCCACGCCAGCGCCCAGCGGATCACTTCGGCGGACTTGCCTTGACGTGCTACGTCACGCGTAATAGCATTCGGCTTGAACAATGATCCTGAGCTATCGAGACAAACGGACCGAGGCCTTTGCAAACCGAGAGGATGTCCCCGCATTCCGGGGCATCGAACGTCAAGCATGGAAGCGGTTGCGAATTCTGAATGCGGCCAGCAGTCTGAATGTCCTTGGTGCGCTGCGGAGCAATAGACTTGAGGCTCTCAAAGGCGACCGGTCAGGTCAGTACAGCATTCGCGTCAACGACCAATGGCGAATCTGCTTCAGGTGGCCGAAGGGTTCGGCAGGTCCCGTAGACGTTGAAATTGTCGACTATCACTAGAAGGATTGAGCAGATGCCGCGTAGGCCGACCCGGCCAGCCATTCATCCCGGCGAGATTCTCGCCGATGAGCTGCGAGAGCTCGGCATTTCTGCGACAGAGCTTGCGCGCCAGCTGGCAGTGCCACCGAACCGCATCTCACAGATCATTCAAGGCAAGCGGTCAATTACCGGCGACACAGCGCTCCGGCTGGCGCACTGGTTCGGCATGGACCCGCAGTTCTGGCTCAACCTTCAGGCGTCATACGAACTCGATGTGGCCGTGGCCGAGGTCGGCGCGGAGATCGAGAAGCTCCCGACAAGGGCCGCCAAGGCGGCCTAGGACTCCCTACGCATCGGTGCGGCGGACCAGGAAGGCCTCGCCGCGCTCCAGGAAGGCGCCGACCAGGCGCACCACCCGCTCCGGCTGGTCGTACTCGGGGACGTGCGCGGCGCCGTCGATGTAGGTGAGGTGCGACTGCGCGATGCCGGCCTTCAGGCGCCGCGCGGTCTCGATCGGGCACACCTCGTCGAGGGTGCCGAACACCAGGAGCGTGCGCGCCTTGATGCGCGGCAGCGCCGCCTCCAGGGCCGTATCGAGCGTGATGCCGCCCGTATAGCGGTCGTAGAGCCGCCGGTTCTGCGCCAGCACCTCGGCGGAGCGCGTCTCCTTCGGCGCCCGCTCGGGCACGGCGTAGAGCTTGCGCAGGCGCTGCGGCGGGATCGGCGGGCAGGCCGCCCGTCGTGCGCAGCCCCGCCGGCGCCTCCAGCACGAGCTGCTCGACGAGGTCGGGGTGGCGCACCGCGAGCCACAGCGCCGTCCAGCCGCCGAAGGATTCGGCCATCACGTCACAGGGGCCGCCGATGACGCCACGCACGAGCTTCGCGGCAAGATCGGCGAGATCGGGCATGGAGGTCACCGCGGCATGCTCCGGCGTCCCGTCGAAGCCGGGCGTGGTCGGCATGTAGACGGCATGGCGGCGCGCCAGCGCGACGATCGCGGGCGTCACGCGCCGGCCGCCGGCCGGGTGCAGATGCAGGAGCGGCCGCCCTTCCCCGCCCTTCAGGTAGAACAGCCGCCCGGTGTCGAGGTCGACATGGTGCTCCTCGAAGGGGATCTCGGTCATAGGCAAGTCTCCGACTTGTTCTTCCACCCGGGTCACAGCTCCCTGGCCTGGGGCAGCACGCGGTCGCGGAACAGCTCCATGCCGCGGCGCACGACGGCGTCGGGAATGTTGCCGATCTTCATGTTGATGTTGAAGTGGCCGTTGCCGAGCACGTCGCGGATGCGGCGCATCTGTTTCGCCACGCTCTCCGGGCTGCCGCACAGCACCGATCCCGCCTCGATCATCTCGTCGATGGAGCGCTCCTTCAGCGTCACCAGCCGGCTCACGAAGCGCTCGCCGTGCTCCTTCTCGAAGAAGCGCGACTTCTGGATCACCAGCCGCTGCGCGTCGCGGATCGAGTGCATCAGCACGCGGTGGAAATAGCGCAGGCCCTCGGCGAGGTGCGCGCGCGCATCCGAGTCGGTCTCGGCGATGCAGGTGTTGTAGCCGAGCAGGATGTGCGCGGGCGTCGGCTCCAGCCCGTGGGCGCGCGCCGCCGCGCGGTAGACGTCGATGCACTTGCGCGCGATCTCGAGGTCCGCGATCAGCGTCATGCCCATCATGGCGCGGTGCCGGCCGGCGAACTCGGCCAATTCCTCGTTGCTGGCCGACATGAGGATGGGCGGATGCGGCCGCTGCAGCGGCTTCGGCCAGATCGAGACGGAGGGGAACTGGTAGAACTCGCCCTCCCAGCCGAACGGCTCGGGCTCGGTCCACGCCTTGACGATCAGCGCCGCGGCCTCGCGCAGACGCCCGCGCGACTCGTCGGGGTCGATGTTGTAGGCGATGTACTCGTGCGGCACGCCGCGGATCATGCCGGCGATGAGGCGCCCGCCGCTCATCACGTCGAGCATGGCGTACTCCTCGGCGACCCGGATCGGGTTCAGCAGCGGGACGAGGTTGCCCAGCATGGCGAGGCGGATGGTCTTGGTGCGCTGCGCCAGCACCGCGCCGATCAGGTTGCAGTTGGCCATCAGGCCGTAAGGAGAGAAGTGGTGCTCGTTGCAGCCGACCCAGTCGAAGCCGCACTGCTCGGCGTAGACCATGGTGTCGATGTAGGCGTCGTAGAGCTGCTTGCCGCGCTCGGGGTCGAAGGCGCTGTTGCTCACCGGCCATTGCGGCGGCGCCTCCTTCAGCTCGGTCCAGGGCATCAGGTGGAAGAAGGAGAATTTCATTCCGGCCTCTCGTCCTGCCAGCGCTCGCATGCGCCGAACGCGTCGATGATCCGCTGGTGCCGGGCGAGCAGCCAGTCGCGCGTCTGCATGTGCGTGAAGACGTAAAGCTCGCGGTCGCGGATGGCGCGCACGAGGCGCTCGCCCACCGCGTCGGGCTCGAGCCCGGTCTCCAGCTCCTTCTGGAACGGGTTGTTGCCGGGCTCCTGGTAGGGCCCGCCGAAGCGGTCCGGCCGGTTCTCCCCGGACACGTAGATGCGCGTCTTGACGGCCGCCGGAGCCAGAACCGACACGCCGACCGGGCTCCCGGCGAGGTCCCAGGCGAGCGACTCCGACAGCGCCACGACCGCGTACTTCGTCGCCGCATAGGCGCCGCTGCGGCGCACGCCGTTCACCTGGAATCCGGCAATCGATGCCGTATTGACGATGTGGCCCTCCTCCCCGTGCGCGCGGATCAGAGGGACAAACGCCTCGATCCCGTGAATGACGCCGTAGAGATTGACGCCGATCAGCCAATCCCACTCCTGCGGGCCGAGATCGGCGATGGACTTGCCGTGGATGGTGACGCCCGCGTTGTTGCAGGCGACGTGCAGCGCCCCGAAGGCATTGACGGCCTGATGCGCCGCGTTGCGCACCGAGGCGCGGTCCGAAACGTCGGTTGCCACCGCGATCGCCGGGCCCTTGTCGAGGCCGCGCACCTCGGCCAGCGCCGCGTCGAGACGGTTCCCGCGGATGTCGCACAGGACAACCGACATGCCGTGGCGGGCGAAGGTCCGCGCCAGCCCAAGTCCGATGCCCGAGCCGGCCCCGGTGACGATGGCCGTCCTCCCCTCCAGTCGGCGCACGGATTTCCTCCCCGGGCTGGCCACCCCTCGCACTTTCTTGTCCCTCCCGCCGGGTGTCAATGGCAGTGGCGGGCTCAGACCCTTCGCCGCCGGCGGCGACTTTCTGCACCAGCGCATCGGCGAGTGGTCTGACCCCGTTTCGTGGCGAGGAGTGTGACCCCGTCTCGCGCCGGCAGCATGCCATGAAGCTGCTCCCAGTCGGCGGCAGGCGCACAGCAGGCATGGACGCTCGGCAATTCGTCGATTACCGTCGCAGCATGGGTCGGCAGCGATGCCGCAATTCCTGCGCCCGAGAGCAGGAGACCCGCCCAGGGGAGGATATTGCGTGTTCCGGATCAAGAGCCCGCAGGATTTCGGCGCGGCCGTCGTCTTCATGGCGATCGGCCTCGCCGGCGCCTACTTCGGGAGCGAGCTCAGGTTCGGCGGCGCGGGCAACATGGGGCCCGGCTTTTTTCCCGTCATCCTGAGCTGGATCATTGTCGCCATCGGCGTCATCGTCGGCGTCAAGGCGGTAACCATCGAGGGGCCGGGCATCGAGCCGGTCCAGCTGCGCCCGATCGCCATCATCATCTCGGCGATCCTGATCTTCGGCTACCTGATCGACAAGGTCGGCCTGGCGATCACCGCGGCGCTGCTGACCGTCCTCGCCGCCTTTGCCCGCAGCTGGCGCGAGGTGAGCCTCCTGGAGACGATCCTGCTCGCCGCCGGCCTCGCCCTCTTCAGCGTCGCCCTGTTCGTCTACGCGCTGACGCAGCCGTTTCCCGCCTGGTGGGGTCGGTAGATGGAGTTCGACCTCTTCCAGAACCTGGCGACGGGCTTCAGCGCTGCGGCGACGCTCAAGAACCTCGGCTTCGCCTTCCTCGGCTGCCTGCTCGGCACCCTGATCGGCGTGCTTCCCGGCATTGGGCCGATCCCCACCATCGCCATGCTGCTGCCGATCACCTTCGGCCTCGACCCGCTGTCCTCGCTGGTGATGCTGGCCGGCATCTTCTACGGCGCGCAATACGGCGGCTCGACCACGTCGATCCTGGTCAACATCCCCGGTGAGGCGGCCTCCATCGTCACCTGCATCGACGGCCACGAGATGGCCAAGCAGGGCCGTGCGGGGGCGGCGCTGGGGGTTGCGGCGCTCGGCTCGTTCTTTGCCGGCACGGTCGGCACCGTGTTCATCGCCGGCTTCGGCCCGCCGCTCGCGGCCCTCGCCCAGCAGTTCAACTCGCCCGATTATTTCTCGCTGATGGTGCTCGGCCTCGTCACCGCGGTGATCCTGGCGCACGGCTCGCTCCTCAAGGCGGTCGGCATGGTCCTCGTCGGCCTCCTGCTCGGGCTGGTCGGGACCGACGTGAACAGCGGGCTCACGCGCTACACGTTCGGCATTGCCGCGATATGGGACAAGATCGACTTCGTCCCGCTCGTGATCGGCATGTTCGGCATCGTCGAGATCATCCGCAATCTGGAGCTGACCACACTGCCCCGCCCGCACGTCATGGCGCGGATGCGCGAGCTCTGGCCGAGCGGGGCAGGACTTCCGCGATTCCTGGCAGGCGGTCTTGCGCGGCACCGGATTGGGCTCCCTCCTCGGCATCCTGCCGGGCGGCGGCGCGGTGCTCGCCTCGTTCGCCAGCTACACGCTGGAGAAGAAGGTCGCACGCGATCCGAGCCGGTTCGGAAAGGGCGCCATCGAGGGCGTGGCGGGGCCCGAATCCGCCAACAATGCCGCCGCCCAGACCTCCTTCATCCCGCTGCTCACCCTCGGCCTGCCCTCCAACGCCATCATGGCCCTGATGATGGGCGCGATGATCATCCAGGGCATCCAGCCGGGCGCGGCGGTGATGACCGCCCGCCCCGAGCTGTTCTGGGGCATGGTCGCCAGCATGTGGATCGGCAACCTGATGCTCCTGGTGATCAACCTGCCGCTGATCGGCGTATGGGTGCGCCTGCTGTCGGTGCCCTACCGCTTGCTTTATCCGGCGATCCTGCTGTTCTGTGTGATCGGCATCTACAGCACCAACACGAGCTCTGCCGAGCTGGCGCTCTGCGCCTTCTTCGCGGTGTTCGGCTACATCCTCCTGCGGTTCGGATGCGAGCCTGCGCCGCTGGTGCTGGGGTTCATCCTGGGCCCGCTCATGGAGGAGAACCTGCGCCGCTCGCTGGTGATCTCCCGCGGCGATCCGACGGTCTTCATCGAGCGGCCGATCTCGGCGACCCTGCTGGCGACGACCGTCGTGGTCGTGCTCGCCCTCATCGTGCTGCCGCAGTTCCGCCGTACACGCCGGGAGGCTTTTCAGGAATGAGGGCGCTTTCCCACCCGTCATCCCGGAAGCCGATTCGCCGAGGTCCCGGATCGGAGCGCTGCTCGCGTTCCGCGCGCATCGCTCCGTCCGGGATGACCGGTAGGGTGGGTGGGAAGCAACAAGATGGATGAAGGAGGAGGAAGACCATGAAACCGAGATCGCGGTGGTGGCTGTGCCCGGGCGGGCTGGCTCTGGCTCTGGCCGCCGGACTTGCGGCGACGGCGGCGAGCGCGCAGCAGTATCCGAGCCAGGACATCCGCGTCATCTGCGCCTTTCCCGCCGGCAGCGGCGCCGATGTGCTGGTGCGCTATTTCGCCGAGAAGCTGCGGCCGATCGTCAAGCGCACGGTGATCGTGGAGAACAAGGTCGGGGCGCAGGGCAACATCGCCACCGAGTACGTCGCCAAGTCGAAGCCCGACGGCCACACCATCTTCGTCCACGCCGGTACCGCGGTGGCGGCGAACCAGAGCCTGTTCCGGAAGCCGCCGGTCGACGTGGCGAAGGCCCTGCGCATCGTCGCCACCATCAACCGGCAGCCCTTCATGCTCGTCGTCGATGCCAAAAGCCCGCACAAGACGGTCGCCGAGCTGACGGCCGCCATGAAGCTGAAGGGCGACAAGGTCACCTACGGGACCGCCGCTCCCAACGGGCGCATCCTGGGCGAGCTGTACAAGACCAAGGCCGGCTTCAAGGCGGTCGAGGTGCTGTACAAGTCGGGCAGCGAGTCGCTCAACGAGCTGGCGAGCGGCCGGCTCGACTTCGCCGCGCTCGATCCGGTGCTGTCGCTGGCGCAGCATCGCGCGGGCCGCCTGCGCATCCTGGCCGTGAGCACCGGCAAGCGCCTCGAGGCGAGCCCCGAGCTGCCGACCATGACCGAGGTCGGCGTGCCCATGGACCTCACGGGCTGGTGGGCGGCTATCGTGCCCACCGGCACACCGAAGCCCGTAGCCGACACGATCCACAAGTGGTTCGTCGACATCGTCTCCACCGACGAGACCAAGGCGTTCCTCAACAAGTTCGGCGGCGACCCGTTCATCAACACGCCCGAGAAGGCGCAGGAGATGTTCGAGACCGCCATCAAGGAATGGGGCGAGTACGTGCGCATGGCCAAGATCGAGCCGATGGGCTGACGCAGTGTCGTCCCGGTGCTTGTCACCGGGACCCATCTTACGGCTTGCGCCGGGACGCGCGGTTGGCTGGATGCCGGGACACCGGCCTTCGCCGGTGCAGGCAAGTCCCGGCATGACAGCAAAACCCTGAATCGGGGTCAAGAAGCTCGCAAGGGAGGACACATGGAAATCACCAGAACGAGGCTGGGGCTTGCAGGTGCGCTGGCGCTGACCGGCGTCTTGGCCGGCGTCTTGGGCGGCGTGACCAGCGCGCGTGCCCAGGAGTATCCGAGCCAGGACATCCGCCTGATCTGCGGGTTCCCGGCCGGCAGCGGCGCCGACATCTTCGTGCGCTATTTCGCCGACAAGCTGCGGCCGCTGGCCGGGCGCAACGTCATCGTCGAGAACAAGGTCGGCGCGGCGAGCAACATCGCGACCGAGTTCGTCGCCAAGTCGAAGCCGGACGGCCACGTCCTCTATCCGTTCGCGGCTACCACGGTCGCGGCGAGCATGCACCTCTTCAAGAAGCCGCCGGTCGATGTCGGCAAGGCGCTGCGTGTGGCGGGGACGACCAGCAATCTCGCCTTCGTGCTCGTGGTGGACGCCAAGAGCCCCCACAAGACCATTGCCGAGCTGACGGCGGCCGTGAAGAAGAAGGGCAAGAGCGCCAACTACGCGGTGGCCGCCAACCCGGGCCGCATCATGGGGGCGATCTACAAGGACAAGGCGGGTCTCGAGGCCACCGAGGTGCTCTACCGCTCGGCGCCGGACTCGCTCAACGAGTTGCTGACCGGCAGGCTCGACTACGGCCTGCACGATGCGGTGTTCGCGATGGCGCAGCAGCGCCAGGGGCGGCTGCGCATCCTCGCGGTGAGCAGCGCGAAGCGGCTGGACGCCGCGCCGGATATTCCGACCATGACGGAGTCGGGCGTCCCCATGCAGCTCGATCTGTGGTGGGGCGTGCTGGTGCCGGCCGCCACGCCCGACCCCGTCGTCGCCAAGATCAACCAGTGGTTCAGCCAGATCGTCAGCACGCCGGAGACCAAGAAGTTCCTCAACGATGCCGGCGCCGACCCGATGATCCGGTCGCCGGAGGAGGCACAGAGGATGTTCCAGGCTGCGATCACGGAATGGGGCGAGTACGTGCGCATCGCCAAGATCCCGCCGCAGTAGGGGGCGTCAGACCCTCCGGGTCTGACACCATTGCTCCACCCGTCATCCCGGAAGCCGAGCCGCAGGCGAGGCTATCCGGGGCCTCGGGCGACGAGTTCGGACCTCACGAGGTCCCGGATCAGGGCGCTGCTCGCCTTCGGCTCGCATCGCTTCGTCCGGGATGACGAGGTGGGGGCAGCCATGCGGCTGGCGGGGTTGCCGGGCGGGGGGCGCGGCTGTAAGGCACGGCGCAAGCCATGAGCCTAGCCATCCCCCTCCCCATCCGCTCCGACAATGTGCGCGGCATCCTCGCCATGCTGGCCGCCATGGGATCGCTCATCGTCAACGACTGCTTCATCAAGGTGGCAGCCGGCGAGCTGCCCACGGGCGAGGTCATCTTCCTGCGCGGCCTTTTTACCACGCTGCTCGGCGCCGGCCTGATGGCGGCGACCAGCGGGCTCGGCACCCTGCGTCTCGCCACCGGGCCGCGCATGGCGTTGCGCGCCGGCGCCGATGTCGTCGCCACCATCCTCTATCTGATGGCGCTCACGCGCATGCCGATCGCAGATGCCACGGCGCTCCTGCAGTTCACCCCGCTCGCCATCACCGCCGGGGCCGCGCTGTTCCTCGGCGCACGCGTCGGCTGGCGACGCTGGCTCGCCACCGTGGTCGGGCTCGTCGGCGTGCTCGTCATCGTGCGGCCGGGCGGAGAGGGGTTCAACCCCTATTCCTCGCTGGCGCTGGCGGCCATCGCGTTCGTCGCCGCGCGCGACCTCATCACGCGGCGGCTGGGCTCCGAGGTGCCCACCATCGTCATCGCCACGGCCTCCGCGGGGGCGGTGACCGCGGCGAGCCTGCTCCTGGCGCTGTGGGAGACCTGGACCTGGCCCTCGCCGCTCGCCTTCGTGATGCTCCTCTGCGCCGGGCTCGGCCTGCTCGGCGGCAACTACTGGATCGTGGTGGCCATGCGCTACGGCGACATCGCCACCGTCGCGCCGTTCCGCTATTCCGTGATCCTGTGGGCGGTGGCCGCAGGTTTCGTCGTTTGGGGCGAGCTGCCCGACCTCGCCACCTGGATCGGCATCGCCATTGTCACCGGCGCCGGCCTCTATACCCTGGTGCGCGAGCATCGGCTGGCGAAGGCTCCGCGCCCGTGACCGACAACCTCAAGGGCATCCTGGCGGTTCTGACGGGCTCCACCGCCTTCGTCGTGAGCGACGCGATCGTCAAGCTGGTATCGGCCGAGCTGCCCGCGGCCGAGATCATCACCGTGCGCGGCATGCTGGCAACGCTGTTCCTCACCGCCGGCGTCTTCGTGTTCGGCGCGGCGCGGCCGCTCTCCGTCCTGGCCACGCCCATGATGGTGCTGCGGCTGGCGGCTGCGGCGGCGACGACGACCCTGATCGTGATCTCCCTGCGCGACGTGCCGCTCGCCATCGTCAACACCGTGCTGCAGGTCACGCCGCTCGCGGTGACCGCGGGCGCGGCGCTGGTCTACCGGGAGCGCGTCGGGCTGTCGCGCTGGGCGGCGGCGCTCACGGGCTTCCTCGGCGTGCTGCTGATCGTCAAGCCCGGGGTCGGCGACCTCGGCCTCTCCGCCTACATCGTGCTGCTGGCGCTCGCGTGCGCGACGGTGCGCGACCTCACCACGCGCGGACTTCCCCGCGACATTCCCTCCATGTTCGTCGCCGCCGCCAGCTCCGCCGCGATCGTCCCCGCAGGGTTCCTCGTCGCCCCCCTCGAAGGGCCGTGGTTGTTTCCGAGCGCGTGGGCCTGGACCCTGCTCACGGTCTCCGGGTTCCTGTTTTTTGGCGCCAACACGCTCATCATCACGGCGCTGCGCACCGGCGAGATCGCCGTCGTCGCGCCCCTCCGCTATGTCGCCGCGCCGTTCTCGGTCGTGCTCGGCTACTGGTGGTGGGGCGAGGTGCCCGATGCCCTCGCCTACGGCGGAATCTGCATCGTGGTCGCCGCCGGCCTCTATACCCTGCACCGCGAGCGGATGAGCCTCGGCGGTGCCAAGCCTGCTGCGGCCCCCGGACGAACCGCGGCCGAGTGAGGCCCTTTCTTCTGGCCCCCTGCTAATGCAGGCGCAGGAGCAGGGCGCCGGTGAGCACGATGAGCGTCGCGGCAATGCGCGGCGCACGCCAGGGCTCGCGCAGCAGCAGGGTCGAGAGCAGCGTGGCAAACAGCACGCTGGTCTCGCGCAGCGCGGCAACGAGCGCGATGGGGGCCACCGTCATGGCCCAGATGGCGATGCCGTAGGCCACAGTGGAGAGCGCCGCGCCGGCGAACGCGAGCGGCCAATTGGCCCCGAGCTCGACGGCGAGCCGCGGCCCGAGGCGCGCGCAGCCCCAGGCGGCCATCGCGATCCCGTTCAGCACGAACAGCCAGGCCGTGTAGGCGGCGGCGCTGCCAGCGAGCCGCGCACCGATGCCGTCGACCAGCGTATACGCGGTGATGGTGAGCGCGGTGAGGAGTGCAAAGCCCACCGAGCGGGCGTTGAAGCGCTGCCCGAGCCGGCCGCCGCGCGCCGCCAGCAGCAGAATGCCGGCGGCCAGCAAGGCCACCCCGGCCCAGCCGAAGCCGCCGAGCCGCTCCCCGATCAGCAGGGAGGCCAGCGTTGCGGTGAGGAGCGGCGCCGACCCACGCGCGATCGGATAGACGTGGCCGAGGTCGCCGCCGCGATAGGCCTCGGCCAGGGCCGCGAAATAGCCGACGTGGATGATGGCGGAGGCCACGAGATAGGGCCAGGCCGACGCGTCCGGCAGGCCGGCAGGAACGGTGAGCGGCAGGGCCACGAGGCCCGAGGCGACAGCCACCACGGCAGTGGCCGCGATCGGCTCCAGATCGAGCTTCAGAAGCGCGTTCCAGCCCGCATGGCACGCAGCTGCCGCGAGCACTGCGATGAAGACGTAGGTTTCCATTGCGACTTGCTAAGAACGGGGCAGCTCCCTGACGCAGACACCGGCATTGGCGCTTCCAGCGCTGGAGGCGAGGGGACTGAGCCCTGCCTCGCCCGCCCGATGCCGGACAGCATACACCGGAGGCGGCTGTCGGGGTCGCCCTGCACGGGGTAAACAGTGTGGTAGGAGCGCAACTCGCCGCTCTCGAAGCGCGCCAGCGTTCTCACGGTCGATGCGACGATGCCCTTAAGCATTTGAATAGCAAGTTGTTTCTTGGGGCACCTGTGGCTTTTCGCTATGCCGACCACAACGCTTTATGTCATCGCACTGTGCGGATGGCATCTGATATGGTGCCGTCTTCCGATGTCGGGTTAAGTTTGACAGGAGCGTTGGTCATGCTGCCGAATTGGCTGAACCTTACTTCAGAGGCTTGGCAAGCGCTTGGTCTCCTCGCCGGGCTCACCTTCCTGGCCTCGCTGATTGGCCATTCACTGACGCGCAATGCTTTCGTGGGAGCCATCATCGCGGTGATCCTGTTCCTCGCCATCTACATTGCCTGGAACTACGGCGACTTTCCCCACGGCCCCTTGGATCTCCGCTTCCCCAACCAGTATGCGCCTCTGCGCTGATCTCGTCCGGGCAGGGAGATTGGACGGTCGCGTCGCATGCTTTCACCGCAGCTGCCCGCGCGCCCGCAACGAGGGGCGCGCGAGCCGGGCTGATCGGCTGGGACGTGCAGGTCACGTGGGCGGCGCGTCGGGGCCCGGAGGGTCCGGGCGCGTGTTGGCGACCAGCCGGCGGCGGGTCGGGAAGATTGCGAGCCCGTAGCGCTCCGACAGGTAGCCCCAGATCCCCTTCGGCGCGAACAGCATGGTGGCGATCGCGAACGCCCCGAGAAGGATCAGGTACCAGGTCCCGCTGTGGGCGAAGTTGCTCTGCAGGACATAGAACACCAGAACGCCGACGATCGGCCCCTCGATGGTGCCGATGCCGCCGATGACGACGATGAACACCACGTTGGCGGTCCAGTCGAGCAGCGAGAAGGCTGCATCGGGCGAGATGCGCGCCTTCTGCAGGTAGATGAGGGCGCCGACGAGGCCGGTGCCTGCGGCGGCGGCGATGTAGACCTTGAGCTTGGTCCTGAAGTTGTCGACGCCCACGCTTTCCGCGGCGCGCTCCGAATCGCGGATGGCGGCGAGCGCCAGCCCGTAGCGCGAGCGCAGGACGAGATAGACGAAGAGGATGGTTCCCGCCGCCAGCACCAGCGCCGCCCAGTAGGTGACGATGTCGCGTGCCGCCGCGGTCGATACGCCGAAGGCGCCCTTCACCCATTGGATGCCGGCCACCTCGTTGGTCACGGACGGTGGCAGCGATGTGCCGGTGCCCCCGCCCAGCCATTTGAACTGGGCGAAGACGAGCCGGTAGATCTCCGCGACCACCCAGGTGCCGACGGCAAAATGGGCGCCGCGCAGGCGGAACACGACGAGGGCGGTCGGCACCGCGAGCACGGCGGCGACGAGACCGGCCGCCAGGATCGCCAGCAATGGGTCGACGCCGGCATGAACGGTGAGCGCGAGCAGGACATAGCCGCCGAGCCCGACGAAGGCCTGCTGCCCGACGGATACGAGCCCGGCATAACCCGCGAGCAGGTTCCAGTACTGGGCCAGCGCCAGCATGGTGCACACGAAGATCAGCTCGTTGACGAGGTTGCGGCTCGCGAACGCCGGGAGCGCGACGAGGAGCGCCATGAGGGCAATGCCCGCGATGGCGAACGTGCGCGAGCGCGGCGTTGCCACCTCGATGCGATAGCGGCCCTCGGCGGGCCTGCGGCGGCTTGCCAGGACGCGCTCGAGGCGCTCCGTCGCTGGTGCCAGGGGGCCTGTCCGCAGCCGGGCTGCGGCGCGCCCGGCTTCGGCGCGCACCCGCCGTGCGGCCGGTGTCTCGGCCAGCCGCCGGCGCATCGCGGCCGCGGCGGCCGCCGTCCGGTTGAGCCTCGCGTGCACCGCATCGCGGGCAGCGAGGGCCGCGCGCGACGCTCGCCCCCGCCACTCCGCGCTTCGGGCAAGCGAAGATGTGACGGCCGGATGCGCCAGCACCTGCTGCCGCCATTGGATCAGGCGCCGACGCGCGTCGCCGAGAGCGCAGCCAGCGCGCTCCCCGGTGCGGCGCGCGAGCGCGGTGAGTTGCTCGCCCCAATGCCTCGCCCGGGCCGCTGCCGCCTGCGCCAGACTGCCGGCCTGCTTCACCGCGCGCCTGCCCAGCTCCAACGTCCGGCGGCCGGCGCGGGCGCAGGCGGCAGCGGCGCGGCTCGAGGCGATCCGCTGCTGCCAGCTCTGCCAGTGCGCCCGCAGGTCCATGCGCCGCCTCACTCGCCCACGCGCGGGAACAGGCCGCGCGGACGCAGCACGAGCACGACCAGGAACGCCAGATGCCCAGCGAGGATCTGCCACTCGGCGTTGATCTTCGCCCCCACCATCTGCGCGACGCCGATGATGATGCCGCCGGCGAGCGTGCCCCAGAAGCTGCCGAGCCCGCCGATGATCACGGCCTCGAAGGCGTAGAGCAGGCGGGCCGGGCCGATGGTCGGGTCGAAGTTGGCGCGCATGCCGAGGTAGAGCGCGGAGACGGCGATCACCACCATGGCAACCGCCGTCGCCAGCGAGAAGATGTGCCGGTTGTCGATCCCCATCAGCTGGGCGATCTCCGGGTCGTCGGAGGTGGCGCGGAACGCCCGGCCCAGCTCGGTGCGGTAGAACAGCGCGTTGAGGCCGAGGATCACCGCGATCGCCGAGGCGAACGTGACGAGCTGGACGGTGCCCACCGCCAGCCCCCCGCCCAGGTGCACCGATGCCACCTCGATGGCCCCGGCGTCGAGCCGCCGGCTGTCGGCCGAGAACACCTCGAGGAGGCCGTTCTGGATGATGATCGAGAGCCCGAAGGTGACGAGCAGAGGCGGGAGGATGTCGCGCCCGAGCGTGCGGTTCAGCAGCGTGCGCTGCAGGGCATAGCCGAACGCGAACAACACCGGCATGGCGAGCAGCGTGGCCAGGAACGGATCGAGCCCCAGGCCGTGCATCAGCGCCAGGATCACGAAGGCGGCGAGCACGATCAGGTCGCCGTGCGCCAGGTTGACGAGGCGCATGATGCCGAAGATCAGCGACAGGCCGGCAGCGAACAGCGCGTAGAGGCCGCCCAGCATGATGCCTTGCAGGATTGTGTCGAGCCACGCGATCATGTGCCGAAGTATGCCCGATGGATTTGCTCGCGGGTGATCTCGGAGGGCCGGCCGCTCAGCGCCAGGCGGCCTTCCTGGAAGCAGTAGACGCGGTCGGCCACCTGCAGGGCCTGCACGATGTCCTGCTCCACCAGGACGACGCTGGCGCCGTTGGCCTTGATCCCGGGCAGGGCCGCGTAGATGCCGCGGATGACGATCGGTGCGAGGCCCAGGCTGATCTCGTCGCACAGGAGCACGCGCGGGCTCGCCATCAGCGCGCGGCCGATGGCGGCCATCTGCTGCTCCCCGCCCGACAGCGTCTGGGACGGGGCCGCGCGCCGCTCGGCCAGCGCCGGGAACAGCTCGTAGATGCGTGGGAGCGACCAGTAGCCGGCCCCGCGCCGGCCGTAAGCGCCGAGCTTCAGGTTCTCCTCTACGCTGAGCGAGGGGAACAGCCGCCGCCCCTCCGGCACCAGCGAGATGCCGAGCCGCACGATCTCCGCGACGGGGAGGCCGCCGATGGGCCTGCCGTCGAGCGTGACGCTTTCGGCGGGCGCCGGCAGCATGCCGGCGACGGTCTTGAGGAAGGTCGACTTGCCGGCGCCATTGGCCCCGATGATGGCCACCGTCTCGCCCTCCTTCAGCTCCAGATTGATCCCATAGAGCGCCTGGAAGTCCCCGTAGAATGCGGCGAGCCTGTGCGCCTCCAGCAGAGCCATGGCTCAGCACCGCCCTTGCCACGGATGCCGCGGGGATTCCCTCTCCCCGCTTGCGGGGAGAGGGTCAGGGTGAGGGGCAGAGACAAACTCCGACGCCGGAGCGCGCCGCTGCCCCTCACCCCAGCCCTCTCCCCGCGCTGTTGGAGATTGCGGTGAGGCCGGCGATGCGCGGGGAGAGGGAGTCATGCGGCGATCCCGGTGTAGATCTCGCGGACCTCGGAGGAGGCCATCACGGTCGCCGGGTCGCCCTCCGCGATCTTACGGCCGAAGTTGAGGACCACCAGCCGGTCCACCACGGCGAGCAGGGCATGCACGATGTGCTCGATCCAGACGATGGTGGTCCCGGAGGCGCGGATGGCCTTGATCGTGCCCACCAGCTCCTGGCACTCGCTTTCCGTGAGCCCGCCCGCGATCTCGTCGAGCAGCAGCAGCTCCGGCCCGGTGGCGAGCGCGCGCGCCATCTCCAGGCGCTTGCGCTCCAGGAGCGTCAGGCTGCCCGCCGGCGTGTCGGCGCACCGCATCAGCCCCGTGCTCTCCAGGATCGCCGCGCACAGGTCGATGCCGTCATCGGGTGCCGCGCCGCGGCCGTGCACCGCGGCCACCAGCAGGTTCTCGAACACCGTGAGGCTCTCGAACGGATGCGGGATCTGATAGGCCCGGCCGATGCCGGCGATGCAGCGCTGGTGCGGCCTGGCACGGGTGATGTCGACGCTATTGAGTCTGATCTCGCCGGCATCGGCGTCGAGATTGCCGGCGATCAGGTTGAAGAGGGTGGTCTTGCCGGCGCCGTTGGGGCCGATGATGCCCACCGCCTCGCCGCGCTCGACGCTCAAGTCGACGGAGTCCGCGGCCTTGACCGAGCCGAACGATCTGGAGAGGCGCCGGATATCGAGGAGCATTGCCGCGGGTCCCACCCGTCATCCCGGAAGCCGAGGGCCGAAGGTCCGAGGCTGTCCGGGACCTCGCGAGGTCGCCTCCGACTCGCTTCACGAGGTCCCGGATCGGAGCGATGCTCGCCTTCGGCTCGCAAGCTCCGTCCGGGATGACGGGTGTGGTGTCAGGTGATGGGTTCCATCTTGCCGCCCACCGGGATGTTGGGCGCCGTCTTGTTGTCGGTGATGACGATGTCGTAGCGGTTGCCGTCGCGGACGCGCCACTGGCCGCCCACGAGACTGGTCTTGGTGACGTTCTTGGCGGCGATCGGCGGAACGCCTCGGCCGTTCCACTCGATGTGGCCGACCACGGTGTCGAGCTTGGTCGCGCGGATCGCCTCGGCGGTCGCCCTGGCGTTGCCGATCTCCTTGGTGCGCCTCAGCACGTCGAGAGCGACCTCGTAGAGCGAGTGCGCGAAGCCGATTGGCTGCGACCACTGGCGCTTGGTGGCGGCCGTGTAGGCATCGGCCAGCTGCCGTGCCGTCAGGCCGTTGATCGACGACTTGAAGGGATGGCTGGGCGTCCACCACACCTCGGACGACAGGTTGTGGCCGTCGCGCGCCAGCGCCTCAACCGAGGACGGGAACAGGATCGCCTTGCCGACCGAGGCCGCCCTCGGCTTGAAGCCCTGCTGCAGCGCCTGCTTCCAGAAGGTGGTGAAGTCCGGCGGCAGCACCACGCCGGTGATGATCTGGGCGTTGGCGTTCTTGAACGCCGTGATCTGCGCGGCGAAATTGTCGGTCAGGTTCTGGTAGCGGCCCGGATCGACGAGCTTGTAGCCCTGCTTGGCGAGCTCGGGCGGGAACCCTCTCTCCTTGTCGCCCCAGGCATTGCCGTCGGCGTCGTTCGGGAACAGGGCGCCCACGGCCTTGTTGGTGTCGAGCTGGCCCCACATGTTGGTGAAGACCGCGATGACGTCCTCCAGGCCCCAGAAGTAGTGATAGACGAAGTTGAACTGCCGGGGCTGGGCGGGGTTGCCCTGCTGGCCGAAGAACCAGGGCTGCCAGGGGGCCAGCGAGGAGATTGTGGCCACCTCCTCGGTCTCCGCCTGGATGCACACCGGATTGGTCGTCTCCGGTGTGTTGCCCACCAGCATGAGGTCGATCTTGTCATTGACGATGAGGGTCTTGGCGACATCCGCGGCGCGGTTCGGGTTCGACTGGCTGTCGCGCAACAGCACCTCGATCGGCCGCGTGATGTTGCCGACCCTGAGCCCGGCCTTGGTGGCCTCGCGGAACTGCTGCAGCATGAACTCGTCGGCCGCGGCGAACGGCGCGAGCGGCCCGGTCGCCGGGCTGACGTAGCCGATCTTGATCGCCCTGGCCTGGGCGTGCACCGCCGGTGCGAGCACGGGCCCGGCGGCGAGTGCCGCGCCTGCCGCAGCCAACGTCTTGATGAAGCTGCGACGCGTATGCGTGCCATTGGGTGCGCGATTGCGCGGTCTGTCTGCCATACCTTCCTCCCTGGTGCCCGCCAGATGTCGCGAGACGCTGAAGCGGCGCTGCGCGCTTCAGAAGCGTATCCTCCCCGGGCCCCTTTTGTCCGGATACCCTCATTGCGAAGGGTCGACCGGAGCCCTGCAATTGCTCGAGCGCCGAACGGGGCTCGATGCGACGATAGTTTTGGTACGCGCAGGTTGGCGGTGTCAACGAGAGTGTTGGGTCAGCGCGCGCCCGCCGACCGCAGGTCGATGAGCCGCCCGTTGTCGCTGCAGGACGGCTCGGCCAGCCGCACGAAAGTCTCCACCACGTCCTCCGGAGCCTTCAAAGCGGCCGGGTCCTCACCCGGGAAGGCCTTGGCGCGCATGCTCGTGCGGGTCGGCCCCGGGTTGACCAGATTGGCACGCACGCCGGTGTTCTCCACCTCGCGCGCATACGTCTTGACCAGCGCCTCGAGAGCGGCCTTGGAGACCGCGTAGGGGCCCCAGTAGGCGCGCGGGTTTGCAGCCGCGCCGGAGGAGACGAAGATGGCGCGCCCGGCATCGGACCGCCGCAGCAGCGGGTCGAGCGTGCGGATGAGCCGCCAGTTCGCCGTGAGGTTGACCTCCAGCACCTCGTCCCAGGCCTCCGCCGTCACGTGGCCCAAGGGCGAAAGCGGGCCGAGGATGCCGGCGTTGCCGACGAGGATGTCGAGCTTCTGCCATCTCTGGTAGATGGTCGGCCCCAGGGCATCGATCTTGTCGTGGCGCTTGAGATCGAGCGTGAGCAGCGTGGCACTGCCGCCCAGCGCCCGGATCTCGTCGTCGACCTCCTCCAGCGCGCCGGTGGTGCGCCCGACGAGGATGGGGTGTGCGCCCTCCCTGGCGTAGGCGAGCGCCACGGCGCGGCCGATGCCGCGCGTGGCCCCGGTCACCAGGGCAAGGCGTCCTAGAAGGCGTTGTTGCGGTTGGTTCATGGCTCCTCGTTAGCGCCCGCCCGGCGGCACTGGCAAGCGCGTTCAATCGCGGCGGTCGATGCGGCGCCAGATGGTTTGCAGAAAGCCGTCGGGCCCCAGGCTTTCGCCGGCGATCATCCAGCCACGGCGCCACAGCGCGGGCCCCGGCCGCAGCAAGCTAATCTTTGCGAGCCGCTCGGCAGGCAGGTGGGGAAGGCGGGCGGCCATCGCCCCGTCACGTCAGTGAAGCCCGGCCACTGCGACCGCACCAGGACATGGATGCCCTCCAAGGTCGCCAGCTCGATCTCGGTGTGCCCATCCCGCTTGCACCCCAGCACGCGCTGCACGCCGCCCGGCTCAATCCTGCTTGGGGGGCGCCTCTGGCTTGGCGTCCTCCGTCAGCTGCCTGGGAGGCGTCTCGGGCTTCGCCTGGCCCGTCAGCTCCCTGCCGAGCCGAAGGGCCTCCTCGTAGGCCTTCTGCGCCGCCTCGCCGGTCCGCCCGGCCACGCGCCTCGCATGGTCGCCGACCTCCCGCGCTTTCTCCACAGCCTTGTCGGCGTAGGGCTTCGCCTTCACCCGCACCTTCTCCGTGAGCGCGAGCACCTGCTCGGTGCCGGAGGCGGAGAGCTCCTTCGTGCGCTTCAGCGCCTGCCCCAGCATGGAGGCCTCGGGCATCAGCTTGTCGGCCTTGAGCGCGGCGGCGGTGCGGACAAGGTCCTCGTGATCCTTGCGCGCGGGCTCGCCCGCGATGCGCTCGGGAGGTCCGGTGAACACCACGAGCGGTGTGCACGCCGTCACCAGCTTGCGCGCCGACTTGACCCAGCTCGCGCTCTCGACCTCGACCTCCTGCGGAAAGTAGATCTTCCGGCCGTCGATGGCCTGGCGCAGGATCGCACGATCGATGACCGGCAGCACCCGCCCGCCCAAACGGCGCACCAGCGCGAGGGGAGCGCCGTCGGGATCGGGCAGATGCACGATGAGGCTCACGGCGTCGTCGGCGCTCAGCGCCTGTTTGATCGCCTCCGTCTCCGTTGCGGCGTAGGTGACGCTCCGCACACGATCCAGCGCCTCCGGGTCGATGCTGCGCAGGAACGCGAAGGTGGTGGCGCTGTCCGATGCCTCCGGCGGCAGAATGAAGCGCAGGTTGCCCGCATGCGCGACGATCTCCCTCCAGTTGGAGACCTCTTTGCTGCGCGTGACGGCGTAGAGACAGGCGCGCACGTCGTCCTGGCGCACGAGCGTGAACGGCGAGGCGTCGCCGCGCCGGCTTTCGAGCGCGAAGACATCGAGATGCGCATAGCCCAGCTGCTGCGGAGCGGCGGCAACGCGCGCCATGCTCTCGCGCGTGCCGGACGACGCGGCACAGGCGTACTCGAGCTGGGCGAGCCTGAGCTGGGCCGAGAGCAGCGGGCAGAAATCGGCGTGGTAGGCGCCGATCGGGTCGCCCGTGTTGATCTGGCTCGCGCGTGCAGGCGCCAGAGCGGCGGCAAGGGCCGCTGCACCGAGCAGGAGCAGGCAAGAGCGAGAGGAGGCCATGGAGGTCGATCTCCGCAACGAGCGCCACAATCGCCGAGACGGCCGGACACCCCAATTAGCCCCCAGTGCCGGCGCGAGGTCAACACGGGACGTGCGCGGCCACTGCCGCGTGCCTCGCGCAGTGATGCTCCGTGTCAGCCCGATGCCGGCCCGTCGCGCTGCGACAGGGCCGGAGCCGGGCAGGAGACTGGGCCTGGACTGGGCCTGGACTGGACCGGGACAGGATTGTCTCACACCAGCCCGTGCGAGTATGGTGCTGGCAACTCCCGAGGGACCGGCGATGGTGCATCGCCTGGCTTTGCTGATGGCTCTCTCGTCGTCACGCCGTGGCTCGCTCGCAAGGCCCGGCGCATTGCTTTCTGCGCGTAGAGGGGAGATGGAAAAATGAAGTCTGGCAGCCTGGTGGCAGGCCTTCTTGGCCTGCTGATGCTGGGAGCGGGCACAACTGCGTTCGCAGCGTCGGCGTGCACCAGCTGGGTGCACCTGGACGCGGGAAACAAGGACACGGACCTCGACAACGCGAACGGCAGGTCGGAATGCGTGCGCGAGGTCCAGTCCCAGGCCCAGAAAGGGGGCTACGTCTCGTCGGTCAATGTCGACACGCTGTTTTTCTGGTTCGGAGACGACGTGGTGACGGCCCGCTGCATGACCCGCACCCTCGTGGCGTTCAGCTCGTACGACTATCAGTCGCGCGACGCCTGCCCGCTGCTGAACCAGGTCAAGAACACCCTGCGCCACAAATCCTGAGCCTGCTCTCGGTGCAGGGCCCGCCCCGCCAACTCGGCGGCGGCGCGATGAGCTGAATGCCGGAGGATGGAGGCCGCTTGCGTTCGTGCGTCGGCCCTGATTGGCTTGCGCAGCCTTAGTCTTGCGAGCGCCTCATGCCCTCCACAGCTTTCAACTCGGCCATCTTCCGCGACGCGTTCGGCGCCCCCGCCATGCGCGCGATCTTCTCCGATGCGGCCGCGGCGGCGCGCTGGGTCGATGTCGAGGTGGCGCTGGCTGTGGCCGAGGGCAGCGTCGGCGTGATTCCGGCGGAGGCGGCGCGAGCCATCGCGGAGCGCGCGCGCCGCGACGCCATCGACCTTGCCAGGCTCAAGACCGAGACGGACCTCGTCGGCTATCCGATCGTCGGTCTCGTGCATCAGCTCGCCCAGCACTGCGGCGAGGCCGGACGCTACCTGCACTGGGGTGCCACCACCCAGGACATCATGGACACCGCCACGGTGCTCCAGGTCAGGGACGCCCTCGCGCTGGTCGAGGACGACCTCGCCGCCCTGAAGGCCGCTCTCAGGGCGCTGGCGCAGAAGCACCGCAATACCGTGATGGCCGGGCGCACGCATCTCCAGCACGCCCTGCCTGTGACCTTCGGCTACAAGGCTGCCGTCTGGCTAGGGATGGTCGAGCGCCACCTGCAACGCCTCGCCGAGATCAGGCCCCGCGTGCTGGTCGGCCAGCTCGCCGGCGCCGCCGGCACGCTGGCCTCGCTCGGCGACAAGGGCCTCGCCGTGCACGATGCCCTCATGCAGGAGCTGGGGCTCGGGCGTCCGGCGACACCGTGGCATGTCGCCCGCGACGGCCTCGCCGAGACCGTCGCCTTCCTCGGGCTCGTCACCGGCTCGCTCGCCAAGATCGCCACCGACGTGATGCTGCTCATGCAGACCGAGGTGGCGGAGGCGTTCGAGCCGTTCGTCACGGGCCGCGGCGCCTCCTCCACCATGCCGCAGAAGCGCAACCCGATCTCCTGCGAGCTGATCGTGGCCGCCGCAAAGATCGTGCGCGGCAACGTCGGCCTGATGCTCGACGCCATGGCGGCGGACCACGAGCGCGCCACCGGTCCCTGGCACCTGGAGTGGGTGGCGCTGCCCGAGGCATTCATCGCCGCGAGCGGCGCGCTGCGCCAGGCCCGCTTCATGCTGGAGGGCCTCATCGTCGACGCCGGCCGCATGCGCCGCAACCTCGACCTCACCGGCGGGCTGATTGTCGCGGAGGCCGTGATGATGGCGCTGGCGCAGCACACCGGCCGCCAGGCGGCGCACGACACCGTCTACGGCGCCTGCCGCGCCGCCCTCGACAAAGGCACCACGCTGCTGGCCGGGCTGGAGCAGCTGCCCGAGGTAACGCGCCACCTCGACGCGAAGCGGCTCGCCGAGCTCACCGACCCGATCAACTACCTGGGCTCGGCGCAGGCCATGATCGACCGCGCCCTGAACCCGTAGGGTGCAATGCGGCGAAGCTAGCATTGCACCGCTGCTCCCTCTTCCCGAACGTCGCCGATTCTGACGAAGCCGGCTCGGTGCAATCGCGCCGGCGCACGATTGCACCTACCCTTTGAATCACACGGCGTAGGAACTCAAGGCAGGCGCAAGCGCGGGCTGCCAGTCCGACCAGCACCGAGGGTCGCGACAACGATCCAACTAGGTGGCGATGCTGCAACACATGTTTAGGAATCGCACAACTCTGATCGTCGGCATCCGACACAAGAATTGACACATCCGTTATCGGCAAGCCAGCTTACTGACCGTTTTTCCAAGTCGATGGTGTGTGGGCGTATCATGCGGAATAGTGAGCGGATTCAAATGGGTTGTTCGTGGATTCGCTCTCCGTCGAGCGCATTCGGTCGCGGACTGGCGGTGCTCCCCCTCCTGATCGCGCTTGCTGCTCTTGTCGGGTGCTCGATGTACCCTATGCCCGACGACGTGACGCCGCTGAAAACCGAAGAGATCGTCCGCTACGGGCGCTGCGAGATGCGCGCCGCGGTCATCGACCGGTTTTTGGTGAAGCCGGGGATTCACGAGATAGTTACGAAGTGGTTGGAGGGCAAAAATATAACACCCGCGACGGCGGCCAGGGACAAAGCTGTTGTGGAATTGGTTACAGCGATAAATAAGATTGTGGGGGAGCAACAGGAAATAAATAAGGGGAAATACAATGAGCTGCGCAAGTGTAGAGAACGACGTCAACGTGTAATCAAAGTCGAAGGTGAAAAGGACGTTGCTTGCCCCAGCACCTCATCCTCATCCGCTCTCACGGAACAACTGACGGACCTGAAAAAGAAGCTCAGCAGCCAGCTTCAAAAAAAGCTCGGAAGGGCGCAGGTGCTGAGACCATACCTTGATGTCGCGGTTGTGTACGAGTTCGAGTTCGAAATTACCGAGCAGAACCAGACCAAGGGCGACGTGGCCTTCAAGCTGCCCCTGATCTCGCAGACCGTCGATGCCGATGCGTCGGCGGCGCTGCTGCTGACACGCAAGGGCAAGCGTACCTTCAAGACCCAGGACAGGTGGGGAAAGCTGATCACCGACGAGAAGCTCTGCACGGAGTTCTCGGTGCGGAGCAAGAACGTACTCTATCCGCTCGGCGGATCGATCGGCGTCGACCGCGTGGTCACCACCTTCATCGATCTTATCGACCAGGGGGGCTCCAAGGAAAGCTTCGTCGACGCCCTCGTCTTCACCACGGATGTCAGCGGCGGGGTCAATGCCACAATCAAGCTCAGTCCTGTGCCCCATGCGTTTAGGCTGGTGTCGGCGGGGGCGCATCTTTTCGGCTCGCGCGTGGACGTGCACAAGGTGACGCTCAGCCTCGTGTTCCCGAGGCAGGAGTCATCCGAGGCGATCTTCGGCGTGGACCGGTTCGATGGCGACCTGGATGCGCCGTTCGACCGTCCGGCCGACTGGCGCGCCCGCTACAATCTCTGCGTGGCGGATGCCCGCGCGCGCGAGGAGGCCCTCAAACAGCTGCGCCAGACCGCGCCGGAAATCTATTGCATCCAATACGCCGATCGCTTTGATCCACAATATGGCCTTCAGTCAGACAGGAAGGAGGTTGGGATTGCAGTCAGGGTCGATGTGAACGGCAAGACCAAACCCGGGATCGGGACCAAGTACATAGCACCGCCGCCACCGCCAAGCGAGGCACCACGGCGGCGGCCGAACGATTGAGGCGCTGGACTGGAGCTATGCGGCGACGCGAGGGCTCCAGCGGGCCACAATACGCAAGCATCTCGTGGCCCTCCTGCGGCACGGCCGTGCGTTGTGCATGGCCACCGAACGGCCAGTAGGTGGCGCCGATGGTGCCCTAAGTCCGGTGGGCTCGATCGCTCGCTCCATACCTTGGCGTAAGACGCAAGGTAGCCGCAGGATGGGGCGCAAGCTCACCTGCATCGGCTGCTTGGGCAGGCGAGCTCACGCCAGGCTGGCGCCCTCCTCTCGCGATGCCTCCTCACCCTTTCTTGTCCGGCAGCGCCAAGCGGATGTGCAGCTCGCGGAGCTGTTTCGGCGTGACCTCGCCGGGGGCGCCCATGAGCAGGTCGCTCGCCTGCTGGTTCATGGGGAACAGCGCCACCTCGCGCAGGTTCTTGGCGCCGACCAGCAGCATCACCATGCGGTCGATGCCCGCCGCCATGCCGCCGTGCGGCGGGGCGCCGTACTGGAACGCGCGGTACATGCCGCCGAAGCGCGCCTCCACCACCTCGGGCCCGAGACCGGCGATGCCGAACGCCTTGATCATGGTCTCGGGCTTGTGGTTGCGAATCCCGCCCGAGGCGATCTCGAAGCCGTTGCAGACGATGTCGTACTGGTACGCCCTGATCTCGAGGAGATGCTCGTCGGTCTTGGCCGCCTCCAGCGCCGCCAGCTCGCCCTGCGGCATGGAGAAGGGGTTGTGCGAGAAGTCGATCTTCTTCTCGTCCTCGTTCCACTCGTACATCGGGAAGTCGACGATCCAGGCCAGCGCGTACCGGCTCTCGTCGATGAGCTTCAGCTCCTGGCCGATCAGCGTGCGCGCGTCGCCCGCGAACTTGTAGAACTTGTCGGGCGTGCCGGCGGCGAAGAACACCGCATCGCCCACCTTCAGGCCCAGCTGCTTCTGGATGGCCGTCGCGCGCTCGGGCCCGCATGTTCTTGGCGATCGGACCGGCGCCAGCATTTTCTTGCCCGCCTCCGGCAGGGCCCTCGCCCTCGCGCCAGAAGATGTAGCCGAGCCCCGGCTGGCCCTCGCGCTGCGCCCAGCCGTTCATGCGGTCGCAGAAGGCTCTGGCTGCCGCCGCTGGGCGCGGGAATTGCCCACACGCGCGCCTTGGGGTCCTTCGCGATCAGCCCCGCGAACACCTTGAAGCCGGAGCCGCGGAAGTGCTCGGTCACGTCCTGCATGGCGATCGGGTTGCGCAGGTCCGGCTTGTCGGTGCCGTACTTGCGGATCGCCTCGTCGTAGGGAATGCGCGGCCAGCCCTTGGTCACCGGCTTGCCCTCGGCGAACTCCTCGAGCACGCCGGTGATGACGGGCTCCATGGCGGCGAACACGTCGGCCTGCTCGACGAAGCTCATCTCCACGTCGAGCTGATAGAACTCGCCCGGCAGCCGGTCGGCGCGCGGGTCCTCGTCGCGGAAGCAGGGCGCGATCTGGAAGTAGCGGTCGAAGCCCGAGATCATCAACAGCTGCTTGTACTGCTGCGGCGCCTGCGGCAGGGCGTAGAACTTGCCCGGGTGGACGCGCGACGGCACCAGGAAGTCGCGCGCGCCCTCGGGGCTGGAGGCCGTCAGGATCGGCGTCGAGAACTCGAAGAAGCCGGCCTCGGTCATGCGGCGCCGGATCGAGCCGATGATCGCAAGGCGCTTCATGATGTTGGCGTGCAGCGTCTCGCGCCGCAGATCGAGGAAGCGGTATTGCAGCCGCAGATCCTCCGGATAGTCGGGCTCGCCGAACACCGGGACCGGCAGCTCCTTGGCCACCGACAGCGCCTCGATCGCGCTGGCCACGACCTCGACCTCGCCGGTGGCGAGGTCCGGGTTCACCGTCGACTTGCCGTCGATGACCGGGCGCTCGCGCACCGTGCCGTCGACACGGATCACCCACTCCGAGCGCACCGTCTCGGCCGCCTTGAACGCCGGGCTGTCCGGGTCGGCCACCACCTGGGTGATGCCGTAGTGGTCCCTCAGATCGATGAACAGGAGGCCGCCGTGGTCGCGCACGCGATGCACCCAGCCGGACAGGCGCGCGGCGCCGCCGATGTCACGCTTCCTCAACGCTCCGCAGGTATGGGAGCGATAGCGGTGCAGGGTGCCTGCCGCACCAGCTCCGGCCCCCCCTCTTGCCTCAGCCATGGCACCTCTGAACAGATGCGAGATTTCTCTCTTTCCCGCTACGTGCGCGGAGAGACACATGCGCCCCGCGCCTTGTCAAGGTTGACGGCCGCGTGCCAATGAGCGAGCGTAAGCGTTGCTGTCGGGTCACCGTGCCCGCGGCAGCGATTGCATGGGATTGATCAATATTCGATCACCGGTTGGAGGCATTGAAATAATGGCGTTCGCTTGCGTTGCCTCGCGTGTCCCCGGCGCCAAGATCGGATGGCGTTTCCTCCACGGCGCTGCGGTCGCACTCGCGGTGATGCTGCCCGCTGCGGTCCAGGCCCAGCCGGGCCCCAGAGGCGTCGCCGCGGCGCATGCGAAGGGCAAGATCGAGGTCCCGCCGGGCCCGCTGCTTGCCGTGGTCTCGCTCTCCAAGCAGCAGATCCGCATCTACGCCAGCACCGGCCTGCTGGTCCAGAGCCCGGTCTCGACCGGCATGGCGGGTCACCGCACGCCACCCGGCGTCTTCACGATCCTGCAGCGCAGCCGGCACCACCGCTCCAACATCTACTCCAACGCGCCGATGCCCTACATGCAGCGCCTCACCTGGTCGGGGATTGCGCTGCATGGCGGCGTGGTTCCGGGCTATCCCGCCTCGCACGGATGCATCCGGCTGCCGCACCAGTTCGCGTCGGAGCTGTGGGGCATGGCCAGGCTCGGCACCCGCGTGGTGGTGGTGCCGGACGACCCGTCCGCCGTCGCCATCCAGCATGCGAGCCTGCCAGCGCCGCGGCTGACGCCCGCGGACAAGGCCACCGAGCTGGCGTCCGCTGCCGGCGGGACGGTCACCGACGCCCTGCCGGAAGCGCCCGAGGTGCGCCTGCTCGATCCGCTCGAGCGCATCAAGGCGATGAAGGGCTTCGTCGTCACGGACGCCGCCGCCAAGACCAGGGCCGCGAGGCTGGCGGTCGAGGCGGCGGCGGTCAAGGCCGCCGAGGCCGGCCGGGCCGCGGCCGAGCTTCGAGCCGCCGAGGCGGCCCTCGAGACGGCACGACGGCGGCACCAGTGGGCGGCGAAGGTCGCCGACGGGCCCAGTGCCACCGAGCGCGCCAAGGAGGCCACTGCCGAGGCCGAGGCCGACCTTACCGCCGCCGAGAGGCGGGTCGAGGAGGCGCGGCTGATCGGGGCCGTGGCGAGCGAGAATGCGGTCGCCGCAGCGGCGGCGGTGGTCGAGACGGAGAGTGTGCGGCACCAGGCCGACACCGCGCTCAAGGCGTCCAAGCGCGCCGAGGAGCCGCTCTCGATCCTGGTCAGCCGCAAGGCCGGCAAGGTCTTCATCCGCCAAGCCTGGGTGCCTATCCATGAGGCACCCGTCACCTTCACGGATACCGGTGTGCCCTTCGGCACCCATGTCTACATGGCGATGGGCCAGGCGGCGGACGGCGAGACCATGAATTGGCTCTCCATCTCGCTCCCGCCCCCGCCTCCCGAGCCGTCGCGCAAGCGGGGCAAAGGGCCCGAGCAGCCCGCCCCGGCCGGCCTCGTGCACGAGACGGCCTCCAGCGTGCTCGCGCGCTTCGAGCTTCCCGAGGCAACGCGCCGCTTGATCGAGGACCGGCTGTGGGCCGGCGCCACGCTGATCGTGTCCGACAACGCCGCCAGCCGCGAGACCGCACCCCTCAACACCGACTTCGTCGTGCTGACACGCTGAGAGATCCAACTCGCCGTCGGCGCCGTTTCCGCCTTGTGCTCGCCTTCGAGCGGGGGTACTGCGGTGGGCGCCGGTCGGCAGGCAGGCCGGCGGCCGCCGGTTTTCGTTGATCTGGTTCCATCAAGGGGGAGCTCCATGCGCAAAGTGTTCGTGGGTCTCGTCGTCGTTCTGATCGTCGGCGTCGGCGGCTATTTCGGTTCGGTCTACTGGACACAATCCACCGCCACGCGCGAGGTGGAGACGGCCCTCGACGGCTGGGCGAAGAGCATCGGCTCGGCGACCCACGGCCGCATCGAGTTCGACCTGTGGTCACGAACGCTGAAGGTCAGCGACATCGTGGTGCAGTCCAAGACGGGGCCGCATCCCAAGGTCACGGTGACGCAGGTCATCGCCTCCGGCATCGGCCTGTCGGGCAAAGCGTCCCGCGTCGAGATCGTCGGCCTCGAGACGAGCGAGGTGGTGCCCGGCCAGCAGCGCCTCCGGTTGGAGCAGAAGGCGCCCAGCATCGTCCTGACGGGCTTCGCCGCACGCCCGTTCACGCCGCCCAAGGTCGCCTCCATGTTCGACATGACGCGGCTGTGGCTCGAGCAGTTCAGCTCCATCACGGCGGCGTCGATCGAGGTTCCCTCGCTCACGGTGACGATGACGGCGGCTGAGGGCTCGCCCGGGGTTTCCGCCGAGTACACGTATACCAACCTGGTGGTGCGGGACGTGCGCGACGGCCGTTTCGCCGAAGCGACCATTGATGGCATCGCTTTGCGCAGCGGCCTCGGGGGACCGCTCACAGAGCTCAAGGGCGAGATCGGCAAGTCCTCGATCCTCGACGGCGACGTGGCGCCGATGCTGGCGATCCTCGACCCGTCGCGGCCCAGGTCCGACGACTACCAGCGCATCTATCGCCAGCTGACGATGGGGCCGTACACGGTGCGCATGGGCAAGGTCATGAGCGTGAGCGTGGACAGCATCGTTGCCGAGGACATCGGCCTGCGCTCGTCGAAGCTGAAGCTCGATGACCTGATCTTCATGGCCGATGTCGGCTCGGCGCCGAACGCGGTGCCATCCCCCGCCCAGATCACCATGCTGTTGGACAAGGTCGCCGGCCTCTACGAGGCGATTCGAGTGGGCAAGCTGGATGCGCGGGGCTTCAGCGTCGACGCCGGCGGCATCGGCGAGACGTTCAAAATGGCGGCCATGCGCATCGACAAGCTGGAGAACGGGCGGCTGCGCGAGTTCTCCGTCGAAGGCGTCACCGCCAAGCCGCCCTTCGGCGATCCGCTCGATATGGGCCGCGTCGCCGTCAAGGAGCTCGATCTCGCCAAGATCCTGCGCGTGCTGCCGCAGTTGGGCGGCGGACCGCGCGGCCAAGGGCCGACCCCCGAGCAGATCACAGCGCTGCTCTCCCTGATCCAGGGGATCGAGTTCAAGGACGTTGCGATCCCGGATCCGAAGACGCGGCGTCTGGTCAAGGTGGACGCGTTCAATGCGTCGTGGGGGCAGTTTCTCGACGGCGTCCCCACCCAGGCCCGGTTCAGCATCAAGTTCGCCGCGCCGATCAACGCTCTCGATCCGGAGCCCCTCATCAAGCTGCTGGCCAGCTCCGGCGTAGGCGCGCTGACGGTCGCATTCGACATGGGCTCGGGTTGGACCGAGGCCACCCAAACCCTGACAGTGGAGCCCGGGGCTCTGGAGATCGGCAACGTTTTCGCTTTGTCGCTCAAGGCATCGATCAAGAACGTCACGCGGGATGCCCTCTCCCTCGACCCGGTCAAATCGATGGGTGGCATGCTGCTGGCGGAGGTAGGGCCCATCGAGCTGTCGTGGCGCGACCTCGGGTTCGTCGATCTGCTGGCCGCAGAGACGGCGCGCCAAAAAGGCGCGGCGCCGGAGACGGGTCGCACCCTCCTCCTGGAGAACCTGGCTGTGAACAAGCAGGCGTTGGCGACCAGCAGCCCGGAGGCCGAGAAGTTTTTCCAGGCCCTGGAGCGGTTCGTGCAGGGCAAGGGAGAGACGTTGACCATCCGGGTGACCCCGAAGGGCCGCGTGGGTCTGCTGGAGCTCCTCGATGCATCGAAAATCGCCCCTGAAACCGTGCTGTTCGCCAAATTCAACATCGAGGCCACAACCGGAAGGTGATCGCGGCAGGGCGCCCCGCCAAGACGCTGACCTGCTGGGCGCTCTGCGTTGCGACCGCATGCACGCATTGTGTGGCGCAACGGTAACGGTTATAACCCGCGCGCCCATGCTTGTGATCACGACCACTTCGGACCTGATCGACCTTTGCGGTCGTCTCAGCGAGCACAGCTTCGTCGCCGTCGACACCGAGTTCATACGCGAGCAGACGTTCTGGCCGAGGCTGTGCCTCATTCAGCTTGCGGGACCCGGCGAGGAGGCAGTCGTCGATCCCCTTGCGCCGGGGATCGACCTTGCCCCGTTCTACGCCCTGATGGCCGACGAGCGCGTCGTCAAGGTGTTCCACGCCGCGCGCCAGGACCTCGAGATCGTCTGGACCCAGGCGCGGCTCATCCCGCAGCCGATCTTCGACACCCAGGTCGCGGCCATGGTGTGCGGCTTCGGCGAGTCCGTGAGCTACGTGAGCCTCGTCAAGCAGATCGTCGGCATCAACCTCGACAAGACCTCGCGCTTCACCGATTGGGCGCGCCGGCCGCTGTCCGAGAAGCAGCTGGCCTACGCCCTGGCCGACGTGACACACCTGAGAGACATCTACCGGTACCTGAGGGACGAGCTGGAGGCGAGCGGCAGGGTTCGCTGGCTCGACGAGGAGATGGCCGGCCTGACCAACCCGGAGACCTACGAGACCCGCCCCGAGGATGCCTGGAAGAGGCTCAAGCTGCGTGTCAGGAACCGCAAGGGCCTGGCCGTGCTGATCGAGGTCGCGGCGTGGCGCGACCGCCTTGCCCAGACGCTCGATGTGCCGCGCAACCGCGTGCTGCGCGACGAGGCCCTCTACGACATCGCCGGCCACGCGCCGGTGGAGACCGCGCAGCTTTCACAGTTGCGCTCGCTCAGCGAGGGGTTTGCCCGCTCCGGCCGCGCGAAGGAGATCGTCGAGGCCGTCAAGCGCGGCCTCAAGCGCGATCCGAAAACGCTTCCGCCCCTGCGCGAAGTCTCCGGGCTGCCGGCCGAGAAGACGGCGACCGTCGAGCTGCTGCGCGTGCTGCTCAAGGCCTGCGCCGCGCGCAACAAGGTCGCGCCGAGGCTGATTGCCGACGCCGATGACCTCGAGCGCCTGGCCATGGAGGACGAGCCCGACATCCCCGCGCTCAAGGGCTGGCGCTACCAGCTGTTCGGAGCCGAGGCGCAGCGTCTCAAACGGGGCGAGGTGGCGTTGACGGTCGAGAGTGGCGAGGTGATTCCGGTCGCGCTCGCCGCCGGGTCCGAGTAACGCGCCAAGCGGGCGCGTCCTGCCACGCCCCGTCGGGCCCTGCACCGGCCGCTCAAAGCGACGGCCGGCTCGGCCCCCCTCGGCGCTCCCGGTCCCGCTGCCAGTAGACGAGCAGGACGGTGATGACCGCGGTGAGCACCATCGTTGTGAGAATGTCCGGGCGCCGGATGAACGCCAGCCACTGGTTGAAGCCGGCCTGCAAGGTCGTTCCCCGCCCGATCAGGAACCCGTTGCCCACGATCATCACGAAGAACACGCCGGACGTGACGGCAACGGCAATCGCGATCTGCAGCAGCCTCTTGAGCAGCCGGGGCACGGACATCTTCTTGCCGGCCACGACCATCTGCGTCGTCTCGACCATGGTTCAATCCTCCGCCAACGGTCTCGCCAGACCCTAATCGAGCCGCGGCTCCACTTCTACGAGCAGGCGCGGCCTCGCCTCGCGACTGCGAACGGGTGCGAGGCTTTCGACCTCCCGCCGGCTCGGACGCGAAAAAGCCGCAGCCGTGAGAGACGGTCGTCCCGCTAGGTTAGAGCAGATTCCTGGGGGAGGGGCCACCTCCTGCCAGCCGCTGGGGCGCGGGCCGGTCGGAGCGGGGCGAGTGACATGCTGCAAGTCGCGGGGACCGTGATCGGGCTCGGGCTTCTCGTCCTTGCTGCGGCGAACCTCGCGATCATTGCGCTCGCCTGTCTCGAGCACGCGGCCTCGTCCGGGAAGGACCCCTGGCTGCGCGCCACCCAGGTGCTCCTGGCCGAGCCGCGCAACGGCCGGCCGTCGGTCATCCTGCTGCACGGCTTCGGCGGCACGCCGCGCGATTTTCACCGCCTCGCCGAGCTTCTCTCCCGTCGGGGCTACCGGGTCGTGGTTCCGGCGATCCCGGAGCAGACGAGCGTATCGTTCGCCTACGGCCGTGGACGCTACTCCCCCGCCGACTATCGCGCCTGGCTGCTCGAGCTCGTCAGGAACGAGACGGCCATCAGCGGCGCGCCTCCCCTGCTGGTCGGCATGTCCATGGGCGGCGCGCTCGCAGCCATCGGCGCCGCCGACCACAGCATCGGCAAGCTGGTGCTGATCTCACCCTATTTCAGTCTGGCGATTGCCGACACGTCGATAACGCAGACCGTGAAATGGCTGCGATGGGTCCTGCCCGTCGTGCCCAAGGTCCAGAAGGCGCAGATCTCCGATCCCGACGGCTACAAGGCCTACGCAACCGGCTCCTACCTGGTCTGCTTGCGCGCCTTTCTGCAGCTCGCGGGGCTGGCAGAGATCGCGAGCGCCAAGGCGCGCGGCATCGCGGTGCCGACCCTCGTCCTGGCATCTCAGAACGACACGGTGGCCTCCTTCGCGGCCACCGAGCGGCTGTTCGTCGGGCGCGAGCAGGTGCGGCTGGTCCCCTGCAACCGGGGCAACCACATACTCACCTACGACTACGACCGCGAGCGCATCCTGGTGGAGGTTGTCGCATTCCTGACGGGGGAGGCGGAGCCGGCGGCCGGCCGGTGAACGAAACGCGACACGGCAACTGCGGGGCGCCGGTGGGCGCCCCGGCGCGCATGCGGCGCGCAGGGTCCTCGTCGCGGACGCAGGTTGAGGCGATGACAGTGCCATGAGCGGAGCACGGCACGCCGAACCGGCAATCCCTACTTCTTGTACTTCCTGGTCGTCATTTCGATCGCCGTCAGCGACTTGGAGACATTGAGCCAGCTCTCGGCCGGCTCCTCGTTCTTGAACTCCCTGCCGAGATTGATGGGCTCGTTGTGCTCCGGCAAGTGCAGGAAGCAGGCCCGCTTGCCGCTCGGCATTTTTTCCACCGTGACCTTGTTATCTGCCATTCTTATCCCCTGCCTGTCGCCTTTTCGACAAAGGTGCACGCGCGTCCAACCCATCGGTCAGCCGCGCTGGTGCATCATGCAATACCTCGAGGCAATATCCTGGCCATGTTCCCCCGACGTTCCGGGGGCGGCGGGGGCGCCGCGACGGACACGCTGTCCTCCCTGACGAAAGTCGCGCGCCGCCGCATGCCCGCCCAGGTCGCGGCCTCCAGCGGAAGAAAAATCCTCTTCACGTCATAGCATTGCGCGAAAATCGGTGTGAGACGCCGATTGACCTGTCGATCTCGGTCCCTCCCGTTCGACGTGATGACAGAGCGGGTGCGGCCCGCTTCCGAGACAAACCCGAAGGAGAACGACAATGCGGTTCATGGTGATGGTCAAGGCGAGCAAGGCTTCGGAAGCCGGTGCGCTGCCCACCGAGGCGGGACTGGCCGAGATGGCCAGGTTCAACGAGGAGATGGTGAAGGCCGGGGTAATGCTCGACGGCAACGGGCTGCAGGCGAGCTCCAAGGGCGCCCGCGTCAGGTTCAGCGGGGGCAAGCTGGGCGACCGCACGGGCGCGCGCACGGTGGTCGACGGCCCCTTCGCGGAGACCAAGGAGCTGATCGCGGGCTACTGGATCATCCAGGTTCGCGACAAGGCCGAGGCGATCGCGTGGATGAAGCGCTGCCCCAAGCCGCACGACGACGACTGCGAGATCGAGATCCGCCAGCTGTTCGAGCTCGAGGACTTCGGCGACGGCCCGGCGATCGAGCACCACCGCCAGCTCGGCGAGGAGGTCGCCAAGAAGAGGTGATGCCGCTGCGGCTGCCGATCGACCGCGGCGGGGTTCAGAAGATTTCTTCGCCGGCCCGTGTCGATCCCCTCGCCCCTCGTTCGTCGAGACAACGCAAGCCGCCGATTTGGGCGGTCCGGAAAAGATACAGGAGACAACCATGCGCATTTTAGGAATGCTCAAAGCCGACGCGAGCAGCGAAGCCGGCGCCCCTCCGAGCAAGGAGCTGATCGAACGGATGGGCGCCTTCGTCGCGGAGGTCACCAAGGCCGGGGTGCTGCTCGACAGCAACGGGCTGCACCCCAGCGCCAAGGGGAAGCGGGTCCGGCTCGCCGGCGGCAAGGTCACCGTCATCGACGGGCCGTTCACGGAGTCCAAGGAGCTGGTCGCGTCCTATGCCTTTTTTCAGGTGAAGACCATGGACGAGGCGATCCACTGGACCACGCGCTTCCTCGAGGTCCTGGGGAAGGGCGAATGCGAGCTGCGCCCGATCTTCGAGCCGGAGGATTTCTCCCCCAAGGTCTTCTCGCCCGAGGAGCGTGCGCGCGAGGAGGTGACGCGCGCCAACATGCGCAAGAATGCCGGAAAATCGTAGTGCGGGTTACGAGTTGGACGTAACCCGCCGATCTACGCGGGCAATGGCGGGTTACGGCCTTCGGCCCAACCCGCCCTACTGCTCTTGCGCCCCACGGCCGCCGCATGCTGTAACCGGCGGCCGTGACGGCCACCGACACCACCCATCGCGCCATCGAGGCGGTCTTCCGCATCGAGCGGGCGAAGCTGATCGCGGGGCTCGCGCGCGTGCTGCGCGATGTCGGCCTGGCCGAGGAGCTGGCGCAGGACGCCCTCGTCGCCGCTCTGGAGCGGTGGCCAGGGTCCGGCATCCCCGGCAAGCCGGGCGCATGGCTGATGGCCGCCGCCAAGAACCGCGCCATCGATCGGCTGCGCCGCGCCAGGCTGATCGAGCGCAAGCACCAGGAGATCGGCCGCGACCTGGAAGCCGCGGGCGAAGGCGCCGAGCCCGACCTCGATGCTGCCCTCGACGACGACATCGGCGACGACCTCCTGCGCCTGATGTTCACCGCGTGTCATCCGGTGCTGTCCCCCGAGGCGCGTGTCGCCCTCACGCTGCGCCTGCTGGGCGGGCTCACCACCGAGGAGATCGCGCGCGCCTTCCTGGTGCCGGAGCCCACCGTCGCCCAGCGCATCGTGCGCGCGAAGCGGACACTGGCCGAGAAGCAGGTGCCGTTCGAGGTGCCGCACGGGGAGGCACGCGCTGCGCGTCTCGCCTCGGTGCTGGAGGTGCTCTACCTCGTGTTCAACGAGGGCTATACGGCGACCGCCGGCGGCGACTGGTTGAGACCGCAGCTGTGCGAGGAGGCGCTGCGGCTCGGCCGCGTTCTGGCCGGGCTGGCGACCGCGGAGCCCGAGGTGCACGGCCTCGTCGCGCTGATGGAGATCCAGGCCTCGCGCCTGAAGGCACGCATCGGGCCGGACGGCGAGCCGATCCTGCTGCTCGACCAGGACCGCGCGCGCTGGGACCACCTCCTGATCCGCCGCGGGCTCGCCGCGCTGGCACGCGCCGAGGCCCTGGGTGGCGCGCCCGGTCCCTACCAGCTGCAGGCCGCCATCGCCGCCTGCCATGCGCGGGCGCGCGCGCCCGGGGACACCGACTGGGCGCGCATCGCATCGCTCTATGCGGCGTTTGCCAGGCTCGCGCCGTCGCCGATCGTGGAGCTCAACCGCGCCGTCGCGGTGGCGATGGCGTCGGGGCCCGCGGCCGGCCTCGAGATTGTCGATGCACTCGCCTCCGAGCCCGCGCTCGCGGCCTATCACCTGCTGCCCAGCGTGCGCGGCGACCTGCTGCAGAAGCTCGGCCGCCTCGAGGAGGCCGGCGCGGAGCTCCAGCGCGCCGCCTCTCTCACGCGCAACGCGCGCGAGCGCAAGCTCCTCCTCGACCGCGCCGCCGCATGCCGTCGGGCGAGCTAGCCCCACTTCGCGGCGCGCTTCTCGGCGAACGAGGCCAGCCCCTCGGCGGCTTCCGCGGTCCGGCGCTTGGCGCCATGGCCCGCCACCAGAGCCTCGAAGGTGGCGGCATCGAACCCGCCCCAGGAGCTCTCCAGGATAGAGGCCTTGGTCTCGGCCATCGCCTGCGGGCCGTTCTGCAGGAGCTGGGCCACCATCGCCTCGCCGGCCGCCGCAAGATCGCCCGCCGGCACCACCTGGTGCACCAGACCGATGCGGCGCGCCTCGGCGGCATCGAAGCGCTCGCCCGTCAGGGCATAGCGGCGCAGCTGCCGGGCGGAGATCGCATCGGACAGCTGCGGGATGATGATGGCCGCGGTCAGCCCCCAGCGCACCTCCGAGATGGAGAAGACGGCGTTGTCGGCGGCGATCACCACGTCGCAGGCGGCAACCATGCCGGTCCCCCCGCCGAAGCAGCCGCCCTGCACCAGCGCCACGGTGGGCACCGGCAGGCGGTTGAGCCGGTCGATGGCCTCCCCTGTGGCGCGGCTGACGCGCACATTCTCCTCGAGCGACTCGCCGGCGACCCGTCTCACCCATTTGAGGTCGGCGCCCGCCTGGAAATGCCTGCCGTTGCCCTTGAGCACCAAGACTCGCAGGCCCGGCTTGGCGCCCAGCTCGTCCATGGCTGCCAGCAGGCCCTCGATCACGGCACCGTCGTAGGCGTTGCCGGCCTCGGGCCGGTTGAGTGTGACATTGGCGACACCGCGCGGGTCGAGATCGGTGACGACGACGGGCATGAGCTGGTGCTCCGTTCTTCTGATGGCAGGGCGGAAAAGTGCGTCGGCAACCCCGCGAGCGGGGTGCCACCGTCCGGTCGGCAGCGGCATCTGTACCACAAGCACCACACGGCCGCGTACTATGCTGACACAACGTGGATCGGGGGACACAGTCCGGGCGGGCTCGGCCGTCATAACGTGTCTTTGTTTGGCCATAACTGTACCGCGTATCTATAGCAGCGGTGGTAGGGCACGGGAGCACAGCGGTCCCACGTCGTCAGCGCGAGCTATCGCTCGGGTCGGCAGGTTGTTGCTTGCAGGGTGATGCTTTGGCAGGTCTCGGGACGGACGGGAAGCAGGCGGGCATGATGGGACGGGGCAGGAGCGTGACGGGTCACAGACGGCCGCTGACCAGAGGCGCTGGCCCGATCCTCGCTCTCGTCCTCGCTCTGGCGCTGGTGGCAAACCCTGCGCTCGCCCAGGACCAGTGGTGGGAGCTGTTTCCCGGGTTCAACAAGCCCGAGACACCCCGCCCGGCCGCGCACGAGGACCGCCGGCGTCCGGAGCCGCTCAACGACCTGCGCCCGGACCGCACGCCGATGCGCAGCCAGGAGATGATCGACGCGCTCGAGGGGGCGATCCAACGATACCAGACAGTCCAGAACAACGGCGGCTGGCCGAAGATCCCCGGAAACGCGGCGATCCGCGCCGATGACAACGACGAGCGCGTGGCGCTGCTCTACAAGCGCCTGTCCATCAGCGGCGAGTGGAAGAAGCGGCCGAGGCAGGGCCTGTTCGGCCACGACTACTCCGAGGGGATGGAGGACGCGGTCCGGCGTTTCCAGGAAAGCCATGGATTGCGGGTGACCGGCCGCGTGGACCGGCAGACCCTGCAGGCCCTGAACGTCCCGGTGCTCGCGCGTCTCGCTCAGCTCAGAGTGAACCTGCAGCGCATCAGGACCCTGATGGCGCGCAACGACGACCGCTACATCCTCGTCAACGCCGCGGCGTTCCAGCTCGAGGCGGTCGAGAAGCAACAGGCGGAGCTGCGCCACCGCGTGATCGTCGGCAAGGTCGAGCGGCAGACCCCGATCGTGCGCGCCACCATCAGGGCCCTCAACTTCTATCCGCACTGGCGCGTGCCCGAGAGCGTCGCCAATCTCGACCTGATCCCGCGCCTCGTGAAGGAGCCGGAGTATCTCCAGAAGGAGAAGATCCGCGTTCTCACCGGCTCCTACAACGGGCCGGAGATCGATCCCGCCAACGTCGACTGGAGCAAGGTCGACGGCGCCAGAATCCGCTTCAAGCAGGACCCCGGCCCGCAGAACGCCCTGGGGCTCGTGCGCATCGACATGCCCAACTCCGAGGGTGTGTACATGCACGACACGCCGATGAAGCACCTCTTCAACCAGCGCTGGCGCGCGTTCAGCGCCGGCTGCATACGGGTGCAGGACGTGTTCACCCTGGCGGAGTGGATCGCCAAGTACGAGACGGGCTGGAACGAGCCCGGGCGGGCCCAGGACATGATTGCCACCGGGCAAGCCCTCGACATGACGCTCACCCGGCCGGTGCCGGTGTACTTCACCTACATCACGGCATGGGCCGAGCTCGACGGGCGCGTCATTTTCCGGCCCGACATCTACGGCCGCGACGGTGTGCAGGATCTGCTCGCCTCCAACGAGCGCGACCCCGACGAGGCCCCGCCGACCCGCTTCACCCTGGCGCCGTAGCCGCGGCTGGTCGGCTTTTATCGACGCCCGGGAACGTCGTGCTAGATTGCGGGTATGAACGAGCATCTGCGCCGGCCCGACCTTTCGATCACGACGCAGGCCGCCGAGGGCCTGATGCGCCGCCGCTGGTCCGTGGCCGAGATCGAGGAGATGGTGAAGGTGGGGATCCTCGCCGAGGACGAGCGCTTCGAGCTGATCGGCGGGGAGGTGGTGCCGATGTCGCCGAAGGGAATCCGCCATGAGCGCGTCAAGGGGACTCTCGCAGAATACTGGTACAAGCGGCTACCCCCGGAAATCGGCCTCGTGCCGGTGACGACGTTCCATCTCGACGAGGACACGTTTGTCGAGCCCGACTTCGTCCTCTTCACGAAATCCGATGGGCTCGCTGGTCTGAAACCCGAGACCTGCCTGCTGGCCGTCGAGGTGGCAGACACCAGCCTGTCGTACGACCTCCACCGCAAGGCGCGCATCTACGCCGCCTTCGCTGTGCGCGAGGTGTGGGTGATCAATGCTCAAACGCTCGCCACCTATGTCCATCGCAGCCCAGGCCTCGAGGGGTATCAGGACAAGCACGAGGTGGGTGCACGCGAGCAGTTGCTCCCCGACTTTGCCCCGTCGCTGGCCGTGACGCTGGGGGCTCTCGATCTGATCTGATGGCAGAGGGGGCCGCCCCGGCCGCCACCGGCCGACGCGACAATTCAGAACGCGGCGGTATCTCAGGGCCCTGATCCAATATTGCTCAACGGCCGTGCGATCTCGGGCGGCACCTCGCGCTGGTAGGCGTGGCCGACGGCGAGGAGCTGCGCCTCGGCGAAGGGGCGGCCGACGAGCTGGACGCCGTTCGGCAGCCCACCGTTGCGCGGCACCGGCAGCGTCAAGGCGGGCAGGCCCAGGTAGTTGATCGGGCGCGTGAACTTGACGACGCGGCCCATCGCCGCCTGCACCTTGGGTCCGCCGCCCACGTCGAGCTCCGCAATGGTGGGGAGCGGATCGGCCAGCACCGGGAGGATGGCGATGTCGACGCCCGCGAAGGTCTCATCCAGCGTGCGCTGCAGCCAGGTGCCGCGGGCGCGCAGGGCCGTCAGGTGATCGACCGCGCCGATGAAATGCCCGATCTCGAGCCGCGCCCGCACCTGCGGGCCATAGTCGCCGGGCCGGGTGCGCAGGAAGGCGGCGTGCGCCGCGGAGGCGTCGGGCAGCTGCACGAGCTGCACGAGATGGTCGAGCGTCTGCCAGTCCGGGAAGGCGCAGGGCGCGCGCTCCAGCCCCAACCGCACCAGGATGGCCACCACCTCCTCCACCATGCGCTGCACCTCGGGGTGCGCCTCGGAGACGACCCTCTCGTCGACGCCGACCCTGAGCCCGCGCACGGGGTCGCCGAGGCGCGCGACATAATCCGGCACCGGCAGCAGCGAGGCCGCGGGATCGCGCGCATCGGGGCCCGCGAGAGCTCCGAGCACGACGGCCAGGTCCTCCACATGCCGGGCAATGGCGCCGACCGTATCGAGGGCGGGCGCCAGCGGCATGGCGCCGGCGCGGCTGACGCGCCCCCACGTCGTCTTGATGGAGGCGACGCCGCAGCAGGCCGCCGGCAGCCGCAGCGATCCGCCGGTATCGGAGCCCAGCCCGAAAGGAATGGCGCCGTAGGCGACGGCGGCGGCCGTTCCCGACGACGACCCGCCGGTGATGCGCGCGGGGTCCCAGGGGTTGCGCGCGTGTCCCAGCACGTAGTTGTGGCCGGTGGCCCCGTAGGCGAACTCCGCCATGTGCAGCGCCGCAATCTGCAGGGCGCCCGCCTTGTCGAGCGCGGCGATGGCGCTGGCATCCCGCTCGGCGGGGCGGTCCGCGCGGATGCTGGCCCCCCAGCTCGCGATCCTGCCCTTGCGGTCGAACATGTCCTTGTGGGCCAGCGGCACGCCCGCGAGCGCCCCCGCGGGGCTGCCGGCGGCGATCGCCGCATCCGCCGCCCGGGCGGCATCGAGCGCCGCATCGGCTTCCAGCGCGACGATGCAGTTCGTCAGCTCGTGGCACGCGACGAGGCGCTTGATCGCCTCCTTGGTCGCCTCCAGGCTCGAGACCTGCTTTGCGCGGATCGCCTCGGCGAGCGCGCGGGCCGAAAGGGCGGCGAGGTCCGTCATGGCTTCGCCCCGGCGGCCAGCACGCGGCGGAAGTCGTCCACGTCGGCGCTGATCGGCAGCTCCACGGCGACCCTCGCCGCGGTCTCCGCGAGGATTGCGGCGTGCGCCTCAGCCAGCGCGCGGCGCTCCTCGGGGATGCCGAGGCCGGCGCCGGCGTCCTTGCCGGCCTGCCGTCCGGCGGCGGGGGTGTTGCCTGAAGTGGCCATTGTTGATCCTCCTGGGGGCATCGTCCTGCGGGTCTGGAGAAGGCTCGAGCGCCCGTCGTGCAGCCGTGCGCACGCCGGGCGTCAATATCGTTTGGAGCAGGCCCTGTATCCGAACCTCGTGACCATATCGCGTCCGGAGATGAAGGTGTAGCTCCGGCCCGGCAGGGCGCCGACCGCAACGAGATGGTCGCGCAGATTGGGTTTGTAGGAGCTCAGCATGCGCTGCCTGGACATCACGGAACGGCCGGCGTGAGAGCCGAAGCGGGCATTGGCGGCAATGCACGCGCTGCGTATGCTCAGGAACAGGGTGCAGGCTGACCGACAGCGGCCCCGATGACGAACAGCTCCCCGGAGCCGTTGTATTTCGCTATGATCGGGTCGTAGTCTCCGAACGACCCGCCCCTTCCGTAGCCGTCGGAATAGCCGACCGCCAGGACCGGCGTGGCCAGCACGACCGCCGCGATGCCACAGAGCACAAATCTCTGCATGGCAGGCTCCTTTCAAGTTAAGCTTTGTTGCCGCGCGCCGCCGCCCCGGCGTGCCCAGCTGAATGAGCTGGCCGAATGACCCGAGAATAGCGGAGCAACGTCCCATGCCCTACGCCCAGGCACAAGGTGCGCGCCTCTACTACGAGGAGACCGGCAGCGGCACGCCGATCCTGTTCATCCACGAGTACGGCGGGGACCACCGCAGCTGGGAGGACCAGGTGCGCTACTTCGGGCGCGGGTGGCGCTGCATCGCCTGGTCCGCGCGCGGCTATCCGCCCTCCGACTGCCCCGAGGACGAGAGCCTCTACGGTCAGGACCTCTTCGAGCGCGATGCCATTGCGGTGCTCGACGCGGCGGGCGTCGACAAGGCGCACGTCGTCGGCCTCAGCATGGGCGGCTATACCGCCTTGATGCTCGCTGCGCGGCATCCGGGCCGGCTGATCTCCTGCGTGGCCGCGGGCGCCGGCTCCGGCGGGCTCAGGGCGCATCGCCCCAAGTTCGTCGAGGAGTCGCGCGCGCGGGCGGCCGAGTTCGAGCGCCAGGGCCGCGTGGTCGCGGAGACCTACGGTCTCGGGGCGACCCGCGTGCAGCTGCAGAACAAGGACCCGATCGGCTGGCGCATCTTCATGGACCACCTCGCCTCGCGTCCCGCGCACGCCGCCGCCAAGACGCTGCGGCGCGTGCAGGCCGGGCGTGCCGCGCTCGACGACCTGGAGGGTGAGCTGCAGGGCATCCCCGTGCCGGTCCTGCTGCTCGTCGGCGACGAGGACGAGCCCTGCCTCGACGTCAACCTGTGGATGAAGCGGCTGCTGCCGAACGCGCGCCTCGCCATCCTGCCGGCGTCCGGCCACGCCATCAATCTCGAGGAGCCGGCCCTCTTCAATCTGCTGGTGGAGCAGTTCCTCGCCGACGTGGAGCGCGGCAGCTGGCGCCCGCGCGACCCCAGAGCCCGCGTGCAGGATCCTGTGACGTCGTGAATTCGTCGGGCCGACGCGATCATCACGCGATGTCACGATTTCACGATCTCACGACTTCACGATGCCCTTGTGCGCTGCAGCACTCCTGGGTGATCCCCCTACCGGGATCGGCCTCTATTGTTGCCGGCGCGAAGCCGTGGCAGCATGCGGCATGACCAAAACGCGTCGTGTCTTCGAGCAGGGTCACGCCCGTAAGCTCCTGGTGGTTGTCGACGAATCGCCGGAGGTCGAGGGCGCGCTGTTCTATGCTGCAGGGCGCGCCTCGCACACCGGCGGCCAGATCGTGCTGCTCTACGTGATCGAGCCGGAAACCCAGTTCTGGGACGCGGTGCGCCAGGTGCAGCTCGACGAGCGGACAAACAAGGCCAGAGCCCTGTTCCGCCTGTTCCGCCGCAAGCTCGGCAATGCCGGCTACGACAAGGTGCTGATCGAGGAGGTCATCCGCGAGGGCAAGCTGGTCGAGGCCATCCTGCAGCAGATCGAGGACGACGAGGACGTAGCCGTTCTGGTGCTGGGCGCCTCCAAGGAGAGCAGCGGTCCGGGCCCGCTGGTGTCCCTGCTGGCCACCGGCGCCACGGCTGGGAATTTCCCTATTCCGATCACCATCGTGCCCGGCGACCTCAGCGTGGAGCAAATCCAGGCGATGGCCTGATCCGGACGGAATGACGGCCCCGAGCCGGGCGCCGCCGCTCGGTTGGCTGTTTGACCCTGGCTCTTTGACCCCGGCCGTGCCATCTACTAGAATGATTCCAAACTGGCAGAGCTGCCAAGCGGAGACGCGTTCCATGTTCATCCAGACCGAGCCGACGCCGAACCCTGCGACGCTCAAGTTCATCCCCGGCAAGACCGTGCTGGGCGACGACACCGTGGACTACCGCTCCAGGGCGGAGGCGGCAGGCTCGCCGCTCGCGACCCGGCTGTTCGAGATCGACGGCGTAACGGGCGTGTTCCTCGGCTCGGACTTCATCTCCGTGACCAAGGGCGACGCCGAGTGGCCGCACATCCGCCCGGCCATCCTCGGTGCCATCATGGAGCACTACATGTCCGGCGCGCCGGCCGTCGGCGACGGGGCGGAGGGAGACCTGCCGCCCGTCGAGGAGTACGACCCGAAGGACGAGGAGACGGTCCGCACCATCAAGGAGCTGCTCGACACGCGCGTCAGGCCGGCGGTCGCCAACGACGGCGGCGACATCACCTTCCAAGGCTTCAGGGACGGCGTGGTCTATCTGCACATGCGCGGTGCCTGCTCCGGCTGCCCGAGCTCCACGGCGACCCTGCGCCACGGCATCGAGAACCTGCTCCGCCACTTCTGTCCCGACGTGCAGGAGGTGCGGCCGGTCTGACGGCCGCCGCCTCAAACCGCCTTCCGCGGCAACCCCGCCCGGCAACGGGTGGGGTTTTCGCTGGTTCTCGTGAGGATCGCCCACTCGGCCGGAGGACGCCAGCATGCGATTGGACGACAAGGCGCTGCAGCAGCTCTTTCTCGAGGCACGCACGCTGCGGGCGTGGCAGCCGCGCGAGGTCCCCGACAGCGTGCTGCGCGAGGTGGTGGATCTCATGAAGCTGGCGCCGACGGCCAACAACGCCCTGCCCGCCCGCGTCGTCCTCGTGAGGTCGCAGGCCGCCAAGGAGCGCCTCAAGCCGCACCTGAGCCCGGGCAACGTCGACAAGACCATGGCCGCGCCCGCCACCGCGATCCTCGCCTACGACCTGGAGTTCTACGCCCATCCGCCGAAGGGCCAGGAGCCCCTGAAGGGCTTCGACGGCAAGCCGGAGCGGGCGCAGACCGTGGCCTTCCGCAACGGTTCCCTGCAGGGCGCCTATCTCATCATGGCGGCGCGCGCGCTCGGCCTCGACTGCGGGCCGATGTCCGGCTTCGACAACGCCGGCGTGGACAGGGAGTTCTTCGCCGGCACCCAGATCAAGTCGAACTTCCTGTGCAATCTCGGCTACGGCGACCGCACCGGGCTCCCGGCCCGCGCCCCGCGCTTCGCCTTCGACGAGATGGCGAGCATTCTCTAGGGCTGCGATGTGACCCTGACAGAGGCAACCACCTTGTCATGCCGGGACTTGTTCCCGGCATCCAGTCAAGCGCTCGCTCCGGCGCTTGCTTTGCCCTGGATCCCGGCCACAAGTGCCGGGATGACACCGAACCCGGCGTTGGCGCCATAACACCAACCTTCTCCCAATGAACGTTCTGGCCTTCGATACCTGCTTTGGTGCCGTGTCCGTCGCCGTCGGTTGGCAGGACGCGCACGGCCAGCTGCTGCTGCGCGAGGCCTACGAGGAGCGCTCCACCGGTCATGCCGAGCGGCTGTTGCCGATGATCGCCGAGGTCATGGACGGCGCCGGCCTGGCGTTCGCCGCCATCGACCGCATCGCCGTGACGCTGGGGCCCGGGACCTTCACCGGCGTGCGCGTCGGTATCTCCGCTGCCCGCGCGCTGGCCCTGGCCCTGGGCAAGCCGGTGGTCGGTATCACCAGCCTTGCGGCCATGGCGCACCGGGCACGAGGAGTTGCTGGGCGAGCGGCTCAGGGCCGGCAGCTCATCGTTGCCGTCGACGCCAGGCGCGGCTCACTCTACGTGCAGAGCTTTGTCGCGGGGGGAAGGCACGTCAGCGAGGCCCTCCTGCTCACGCCTGAAGAGGCGGCGCGCGGGATCGGCCGGCAAGGTGCTCTGATCGTAGGATCGGGGGCATCCGCGGTTGCCGCTGCCGTGCGCGAGCGCGGCGGGGAGGCGCAGGCCTGCTTGCCTGGCCTTCAGCCCCACGCTCGCACGCTCGCCGAGATAGCCTCCGGCCTTGCGCCGATTGCTCCCGTAAAGCCCCTCTATCTACGGGCGCCGGATGCGAAGCCGTCGAGCGGGTCGCCGCTCGCTTCGAGCCAGCCATGACGCCAGCCGACGCCGCCGGCGCAGTCGCAGTCGTGCCGGCTGGAATCCCTGAGGCAAACGCCATGGCGCGGCTGCACGCCAGCCTGTTCGATGCGCCCTGGGATGCGGCCAGCTTCGAGGAGCTGCTCGCGCATGCCGGCGCCATTGCATTCCTGGCGCGACCGCAAACGACAGATGCCCGCCGACGGCCCGAGGCATTGGGGTTCATCCTCGGGCGGCTGGCCGCCGACGAGGCCGAGATCCTCACCCTCGCTGTTGCGAGAGACTGGCAGCGTCTCGGCCTTGGCGGGCGCCTCGTGGACGCCCTGGCCCGCGCAGCCAAAGCGAAGGGCGCACGCCAGCTCTATCTGGAGGTCGCCGCCGGCAATAGCGCCGCCCGCGCCCTTTATGCAGGCCTCGGCTTTCGCGAGAGCGGGCGGCGGCGGGGCTACTATGTGAGTCCCGGTGCGCCGGCTGAGGATGCCGTCAACCTCTGCCTGTCCCTGTAGCGTTTGCCACTTGGCGCAGCAGTGGACGCCTTCGGGAGCCTAACTTATAACCACCGGAAGAGATTCACGCCGCACACAGGGACATGTCCGACCTAGCGCAACCGGCAAGTCGCATCGAGCAGCTCTGTGCCGACAAGCGCCTGCGCATGACTGGCCAGAGACGCACCATCGCGCGGGTCTTCTCCGCCACCAGCGAGCACCTGGATGCGGAGGAGGTGCACAGGCGCGCGCACGCGCTCGGCTTGCGCATGTCGCTGTCCACCGTGTACCGGACGCTCGAGCTGTTCGCCACCGAGCAGATCCTGGAGCGCCACGACTTCGGCGACGGCCGCGCCCGCTACGAGGAGGCCCCGCACAGCCACCACGATCATCTGATCGACATGGAGACCGGCCGGGTCATCGAGTTTTCCAACGAGGAGATCGAGCGCCTCCAGCGCCGCGTCGCCCAGGAGCTGGGCTACGAGCTGGTCGGCCACAGGCTCGAGCTCTACGGCGTGCCGTCCAAGCGCGCCCGCAAGTAGGACCTGGAGATGACCGCCCCACGTAAGGTGCATATCAAGACGTTCGGCTGCCAGATGAACGTCTACGACAGCGAGCGGATGGCGGAGCTGCTCGCGCCGCTCGGCATTGCCGAGACCGCGGCGATGGACGAGGCCGACATCATCGTCCTCAACACCTGCCACATCCGCGAGAAGGCCGCCGAGAAGGTCTATTCCGACCTCGGCCGCATCCGCCTCGTCAAGGAGCGCCGGCGCAGGGCAGGCCGGAAGACGATCGTGACCGTCGCCGGCTGCGTGGCGCAGGCCGAAGGCGCCGAGATCGTGCGGCGCGAGCCCAGCGTCGATCTGGTCGTCGGGCCGCAAAGCTATCACCGGCTCGCAGACCTGATCGCCCGGCGGGAGACGGACGCGCAGCCGGTCGTCGAGACCGAGTTTCCCGAGGCGGACAAATTCGCCGCGCTGCCGCCACGCGCCCGCGGCCGGGCGCCCACCGCGTTCCTGACGGTGCAGGAAGGCTGCGACAAGTTCTGCACCTTCTGCGTGGTGCCCTACACCCGCGGTGCCGAGCTCTCCCGCCCGGTGGCCGAGATCGAGGCCGAGGCGCGCCATCTGGTGGAGCACGGCGTGCGCGAGATCACGCTGCTCGGCCAGAACGTCAACGCCTATCACGGGCACGGCCTCGACGGTGAGGCCTGGTCGCTGGCGCGCCTGATTGCTCGTCTCGCCCGCATCGCCGGCCTCGAGCGCCTGCGCTACACCACCAGCCACCCCCGCGACATGGGCAAGGATCTCATCGCCGTGCACCGCGACGAGCCCAAGCTGATGCCTTTCCTGCATCTGCCGTTTCAGGCCGGCTCCGACCGCGTCCTCGCGGCGATGAACCGCAGGCACACCAGCGCGTGACTATCTCGCCCTCGTGGACCGCATCCGCGCCGCCCGGCCGGACATCGCCCTCTCCACCGACGTCATCGTCGGCTTCCCGGGGGAGACCGAGGCGGAGTTCGCCTCCACCATGGCCGTGCTGGAGCGCGTCGGCTTCGCTCAAGCTTTTTCCTTCAAGTACAGCCCGCGCCCCGGTACCCCGGCCGCCACCATGGAGCAGGTTCCAGAGGCTGTGCGGGACGCGCGTCTGCAGCGCCTGCAGGAGGTCGTGGAGCGTCACCAAGCGGCGTTCAATTCGGCCTGCGTGGGCAAGGTCGTGCCGGTCCTGCTCGAGCGGGCGGGGCGCCATCCAGGCCAGCTCGTGGGCCGGTCGCCCCATATGCAATGGGTGCACCTGGAGGCCGAGGCGTCATTATGCGGTCACGTCTTGGAGGTTGAAATCCAGGCTGCGGGTCCCAATAGTCTGGGTGGGAGCCTGCGATCGGCTTGAGGCAGGTGGCCCGGATTGTGCTAGGCTCACTCAAAGGATTCGAAACCACCGCTGTGACCCGGGAGGCTCCTTAATTGTCTGGCATGCGCGGGCCCGCGACAGTGCACGTGGGCAAGACGCCCAAGATCGCGCAGGCGCGCGTGATCGTGCCCTTCGAGGACAATCGCCACCTCAACCGGCTGCTCGGCGGGTATGACGGGCATCTGGCGCTGCTCGAGGAGCGCCTCGGCATCGAGGCGCACGTCCATGGCAATGTCGTCACGCTGACCGGGCCGGCCGAAGCCTGCGCGACGGCGCGGGAGGTGCTGGAGAAGCTCTACGCGCGCATCCGCGGCGGCGAGGATATCACCGCCGGGGATGTCGACGGCCTCCTGCGGCATATCAAGGCCGAGCCGCAGGCCAAGGACCACCTGCCGCAAATTCGTACGCGCCGCAAGGTCATCAGCGCGCGCTCGCCCAACCAGAGCGTCTACATCCAGGCGCTCGACCGCTCCGACCTGGTGTTCGGGCTCGGGCCTGCCGGCACCGGCAAGACCTATCTCGCCGTGGCCTGCGCCGCGCAATGCCTGGAGCGCGGGCAGGTCGAGCGCATCGTGCTGTCGCGGCCCGCCGTGGAGGCCGGCGAGCGTTTGGGCTTCCTTCCGGGCGACATGCGCGAGAAGGTGGACCCTTACTTGCGTCCGCTCTACGATGCCCTCTATGACGTCCTGCCACCCGCCAAGGTGGAGCGCGATCTCCTGAGCGGCGTGATCGAGATCGCCCCTCTGGCGTTCATGCGCGGGCGCACGCTGTCGCACGCTTTCGTGATCCTCGACGAGGCACAGAACACCTCGTCCATGCAGATGAAGATGTTTCTCACCCGCATCGGTGAAGGCTCCAAGATGGTCGTCACCGGCGACCCGAGCCAGATCGACCTGCCACTCGGCCAGAAGTCGGGCCTGGACCAGGCCGTCGAGCTGCTGCGCGGCATCAAGGGCATCGAGGCGATCCGGTTCGATGCCGGCGATGTCGTGCGGCGCGATCTCGTGGCCCGCATCGTCGAGGCCTACGACAAGGCCGGCGGCAGCAGGTAGCCCGATAACCGCCATGCACGATCCAGGCGACAGTACGCCTTCCTCCACCGTTTCCGCCGAGCCGCCGGCCGCGGAAGACGAGCCACCCCAACGACTCTCGCTCACCGTCCTCGACGAGGCCGGCGACTGGAGTGCCATTCCTTCGCGCGAAGCGGCAGTGGCCGAGGCTGGGGCTGCCCTGGTCCGCCACCCACGATGCGCTGACGCCCGCGGCGCGGAGGCGTGTGTCGTGCTGGCCGACGATGCGCTGCTGCGGTCGCTCAACCGCAGCTATCGCGGCAAGGATGCGCCCACCAACGTGCTCTCGTTTCCGTTCCAGCCGGCGCCCGGCGGCGGACAAAACCGTCACCTCGGCGATGTCGTGCTGGCCGCCGGGACTGTGTTGAACGAGGCGGCGGAGCAGGGCATCGCACCGGTGCATCATCTCCAGCACCTCGTCGTCCATGGCCTCCTTCACCTCCTGGGGTTCGATCACGACACCGACGCCAGCGCGGATGCCATGGAGCATCTCGAGGCAGAGATTCTTGCGACGCTCGGGATCGCCGATCCCTACGCGTTCGCCGAAGGCGGGGTACCAGTAGCATGAGCACCAAGCAGTCCGAGCCCGGCGAGCAAACGCAGACGCAGGGCTGGTTCACCGGCATCAAGGCGCGGCTCGGCTTGCCGGGTGCGCCGAGCCTGCGCGAGACGCTGGAAAGTGCGCTCAAGACCCCCGGCGAGGCGCAGGAGTTCTCGACCGCGGAGCGCGAGATGCTGCTGCGCATCCTGCGTTTCGGCGCCCTCAAGGTGGAGGATGTGATGATCCCGCGTGCGGACATCATCGCCGTGGACGAGAACGAGCCGATGCGCGAGCTGTTGCAGACGTTCGACACCTCGGGCGTGTCGCGCCTGCCGCTGTTCCGCGAGTTCCTCGACGAGCCGCGCGGCATGGTCCACGTCAAGGATGTCCTGCACTGGCTGATCGGCGACGCGGCGCGGCGGCCGGATGGCGGCGCGCGCGTGTCGGCCACCGCAATTCGCGGTGCGGCAGCCGGCAAGGTGCTCGTCCCCGACCTGTCGCGGGTGGACCTGTTCAGGCCCATCGTGTCGGCCGGGCTCGCACGGCCGATGATCTTCGTCCCGCCGTCGATGCCGGCGGCCAACCTGCTGGTCCGCATGCAGTCGACGCACACCCACATGGCGCTGGTGGTCGACGAGTACGGCGGCACCGACGGCCTCGTCACGATCGAGGATCTCGTGGAGCAGATCGTGGGCGAGATCGAGGACGAGCACGACGAGGAGGAGGCCGCCAACATCGCCAGCGACGGCAAGCTCGGATTGGTGACGGCGGCGCGCACGCCCGTGCGCGAGCTGGAGGCGTATCTGGGCGTGAAGCTGCTCGAGCCCGAGGAGCAGGCCGAGGTCGACACCCTGGGCGGATTGATCTTCTCCCTCATCGGCCGAGTGCCGAAGCGGGGCGAGCTCATCCCCCATCCCGTCGGGACTCGAGTTCGAGGTGCTCGACGCCGATCCCCGCCGCGTCAAGAAGCTGAGGGTGCATCTGCCGCGGGGACTGTCCCACAGCGGCGGCTCCGCGGCTTGACACGGGCTGCCGCCGCGGCGAGCTTCGCGGGCCCGACCGGCCAGGGACAATAGATGCCCGGCAATCTGTCGATAGCGGCGCTCGCGGAGCGTCTGCGCAGCCTTCTGGGCTGGCGCCGGCGCCTTGCCGCGCTCCTCGCCGGCGCCCTGTCCGCGCTCGCCATGGCGCCGTTCCATCTCTGGCCTGTGCTCTGGCTGACGCTGCCTGCCCTGGTGTGGCTGATCGACGGGGCGGCCTGGCGCACCGCCGGCGACGGGCAGCGGATGCGCTGGCTTGCCCGCCCGGCCGTCGCCGCAGCCGAGATCGGCTGGTGGTGGGGCTTCGGCTACTTTCTGGCGGGCCTCTACTGGATCGGTGCGGCCTTTCTGGTCGAAGCCGAGCAGTTCGCTGCGCTCATGCCGGTTGCCGTCCTGCTGATGCCCGCCGGCCTCGCGCTGTTCTATGCCGCGGCAACCGCGCTCGCGGCGCGGTTCTGGAGGTCCGGCCTCTGGCGCGTCGTGGCGCTCGCGCTGTCGCTCTCCGCCGCGGAATGGCTGCGCGGCCACGTGCTCTCCGGGTTTCCCTGGAATACGCTGGGCTACGCCCTGACCTATCCGCTCCCGCTCATGCAGAGTGTGGCCGTCCTCGGCATCTACGGCCTGACGCTGCTCGCCGTCCTCCTCTTCGCCCTGCCCCCGGTGCTGTGGAGCGGCCCTGCACTGCACCCGCGCCGGGCCCGCGCAGCGGCCCTTGCCGTCGCCGTGCTTCCCCTGCTGCTTCTCGGCATCCTCGGCTACGCCCGCCTCGCCCTTGCCGGGGCCGATATGGTGGCGGGCGTCAAGATCAGGATTGTGCAGCCGAGCGTGCCGCAGCGGGAGAAATGGCGCCCCGAGCACCAGGCGCGCTTCTTCAAGGACCACCTCGATCTTTCGGGGAGCGGTCCGGAGGGCAAATCCGACGCCCTGGCCGGCATCACGCACGTCGTCTGGCCCGAGGCCGCCATGCCCTTCCCTGCCCTCGATACGCCCGAGGCATTGGCCGCCATCGGCGATCTGCTGCCCGAGGGAGCGGTCCTGATCGCCGGCACGATCCGGGTCGAGCGCACGCCCGCGGGGCGTCCCTCCCGCTTCTTCAACAGCCTGCTGGTCCTCGCCCGCCGCGGCCTGCTGCTGGTTCTCTACGACAAGATCTATCTCGTTCCCTTCGGCGAGTACCTGCCCCTGCGCGGGCTGCTCGGGGCCATCGGCCTGCGCGAGGTGGCCTCGAAAGGCGGCTTCGACTCCGGCCCCACGCCCCGCCCGCTTCTGACCGTCCCCGGTCTGCCCGCGGTCGTCCCGCTCATCTGCTACGAGGCTATCTTCCCCGCTGCGATCGTGCAGGGCGGGCAGAGGCCGGCCGTCATCGTCAATCTCACCAACGACGGCTGGTTCGGCGACTCGACGGGGCCCCACCAGCACTTCCACCAGGCGCGCGTGCGCGCTGTCGAGGAGGGCCTCCCCCTCATCCGGGCCGCCAACAACGGCGTGTCGGCGGCCTTCGACCCCTACGGCCGCATCGTGGGCCGGCTGGGCCTCAACGTGCGTGGTGTGATCGACGTGCCCCTGCCAGCCGCCGTAAGGCCACCGCCCTACGCCCGGCTCGGAGATGCAGTCTTTCTCGCGGCTTGGCTGTCGGGTGCGGCTTTGCTGGGATGGGGGGTGTGGCGTCAATCCCACAGCTGACGCGATGTACGTCATACGATATCCTTTAAAGCTGTGACTGGAGGTTGACGGTCAGCTATCACTGCAGCCAGCGCTTGTGCGCGAGGGGAAACGCTGTGGGGAGCTGACGATGTCTATGACCACACCGATCCGGGATGCAGTTACCGCAGATGCCATGGAAAGCGACGACCGGGGGTCGCGACGTGCCAATCCCATCGACATTCACGTTGGCAGCCGGGTCCGCTTCCGCCGGATGCTGCTCGGCATGAGCCAGGAGAAGCTCGGCGAGAGGCTGGGCCTCACCTTCCAGCAGGTACAGAAATACGAGAAGGGCATCAACCGCATCGGCGCCAGCCGGCTGTTCGACCTGGCGCAGGTGCTGGGCGTCTCGGTGCAGTTCTTCTACGACGAGGCGCCGGTGCTCGATACCCAGCGCATCGCTCTGAACAGCCTGCCGGCACGGCCCGACGAGCATTCGATCGTGGAGTTCCTGCGCAGCCGCGATGGGCTCGAGCTGAACCGGGCCTTCGTGCGCATCGCCGACCTCAAGGCACGCCGGGCGATCGTCGAGCTGGTGCGCACGCTCGCGAACGAGCCGCGCCCGGAGGCCGCCACGTAGCCCGGGGGGAGTGGCGATCAGACCCCTCCGAGGACGGCGCGACTTGCAATTCGAAAGCCGAGGCGAGGGGTCTGTCCCCAGATCCACTTGCGACAATCGGGGCGCCGGGTGCATTGCGCCCCGCTGCTGGGGCGTGGATTTAGCCCAACCTGGCCGTAGCGCACCCCTGCCGGAGCATGGGCTGCCACCGGTGGGCGGGTTGGGAGGCCGCCCATGGCGCGGCGGCAAGATCCCAACGCTTGCCGGGGTTTAGTCGGCCCTTGGCCGGCCCGTGCCGTCATCTTGACCCCCGCAGTAAACACTGCAAGAACGCTTGCGATCCGTCGCCGTCTAGGGAACCGAGGGGAGTGCCACGTGTCGCGCAAGTCCTATCTCTTTACTAGTGAATCTGTTTCCGAGGGGCACCCCGACAAGGTCTGCGACCGTATTTCCGACGAGGTGGTCGACCTCTTCTATCGCGAGGGGCCGAAGGCCGGCGTTGATCCCTGGCAGCTGCGCGTGGCCTGCGAGACGCTGGCGACGACCAACACGGTGGTGATTGCGGGCGAGACCCGCGGGCCCGACACCATCACCAGGGATCAGGTGGCTCACGTCGCGCGCCTGGCCATCAGGGACATCGGCTACGAGCAGGAGGGCTTCCACTGGCAGAAGTGCGACGTCCGCGTGCTGCTGCATCCGCAGTCGGCCAACATCGCCCAGGGCGTCGACAGCGGCAGTGGCAACAAGGACGAGGGTGCCGGCGACCAGGGCATCATGTTCGGCTACGCCTGCCGCGATACGCCCGAGCTGATGCCGGCGCCGCTCTACTACAGCCACAAGATCCTGCGGCTGATCTCGGAGGCGCGGCACGCCGGCAAGGAAGCAGTGCTGGGGCCCGATTCCAAGAGCCAGGTGACGGTGCGCTACGAGAACGGCAAGCCGGCCGGGGTCACCCAGATCGTGGTGTCGCACCAGCACCTCGTGGAATCCATGACCTCCGATCAGGTGCGCGAGCTCGTCGAGCCCTACGTCAGGAAGGCGCTGCCGGAGGGCTGGATCACCAGGGATACGGTCTGGCACGTCAACCCGACGGGCAAGTTCTACATCGGCGGTCCGGACGGCGACACCGGGCTCACCGGCCGCAAGATCATCGTCGATACCTACGGTGGCGCTGCACCGCACGGCGGCGGCGCATTCTCCGGCAAGGACCCGACCAAGGTCGACCGCTCGGCGGCCTATGCGGCGCGCTATCTCGCCAAGAACGTGGTGGCGGCCGGTTTGGCCGACAATTGCACCATCCAGCTGGCCTATGCGATCGGTGTCGCCCGGCCGCTCTCGATCTACGTCGACCTCGGCGACAACCCCAGCAAGGTCGACGGCGCCAAGCTGGAGCAGGTGGTGGGCGAGCTGATGGACCTCTCTCCGCGCGGCATCCGCAGGCATCTCGACCTCAACAAGCCGATCTATGCGCGCACCTCGGCCTACGGCCACTTCGGGCGCGAGCCCGACAGCGAGGGCGGTTTCTCCTGGGAGAGGACCGACCTCGTCGACCCGCTGAAATCGGCGATGCGCTAGTACTCTGTCGCCAACGCTTGGCTCGATGTCATCCCGGCACTTGCCTGCACCGGCGAAGGCCGGTGTTGCCGGGATCCAGTGCAAAGCGAGCGCCAGAGCAAGTGTGTGGTTGGATGCCGGGAACAAGTCCCGGCATGACAGAGATGTTCGCTTTGTCAGAAGTCAAAGCCTAGAGAGGCGAGAGGGACGACCCCTTTCGCCTGACGCATGAGCAAACCAACCAGCGCAGTCGAAAGGGGGCGGACCCCCGGCGCCAGAGGATGCACAACCGCTGAGCCCAGCGCCGCTCAGGGGGCCGCCTCAGGTGTGCCCCGAGCCCGGCTCCAGGATGCCGCTGCCGAGCCCTGGGAGCGCCGTACGCTGCGATCGTCGGGTTCCGGGTACTTGGGTGCCCCTGCGGCTCGCGTGAGAAATGCGCCCCCTGGAGGCCGTTCTACGCGTTGCTTCCTCAACGCTCCCCGGACGTCCCGGATAGTCCGATTTCCCGGCGCAAGGGTTGCCGGTACCTTCCCGGTCACAGGCCGCCCGAGCGCTGGACTGCCCGCCCCGCGTAACGGAAGAGACCATCGCACGAAGGACCTTCCCATGCCTCCTCGCAGCCACCCGCCCGTCGGCTCGCGGCGCAAGCTGATCGCCTTCGACGCCGAGACCTGGCACGCGTTGCATCTGCTGTCGAAGGACAGCCTGAAGTCCCTGCAGGAGCTGGCCGACGAGGCGTTCGCCGACCTGTTGCGCAAGCACCATCGCCCGGCCAGCCTGAAGGAGGCCCTGCGGGACAGCGTGCGGCGCCTCCCGGCCAACGATGCCCCCGCCCGTCGCAAGCCGCGGCATACCTGACCGGCCGACGCAGGCTGCGGCCGGTCGACGTTCCCATTCCGAATCAGTTGCGAGCATGTTCGGGTGCAGGTCGAGATCACGCACACAGGTCGCTCCCATAGAACAACAATGTGCGATCGATTTCTCCACGACAACTTGGGGCGGAGGAGAGGCTACAATGGAGCGGAAGCGACGGATGTGGTGCAGTTTCGCCCGTTGCTGCTTTAGGTGATCAGTGTCGTTGCCCAGAGGTGGTCCCGGTTGTCTGAACAGAATTTCCGCTTCGATAAGTGGAGCCTCTGCCGGGGTTAGGCTGCCATGCGGAAGGGCAGCGGGGTGAAGTAGGCTTGATCGGGCGTCGCGCCGTCAAGGCTCGAATGTGGGCGTCGGTCATTATACAACGAGGTTTGAGAACGCCCACAGGACCGTTCATCGCGAACTTCTGTACCGATATCATCCTTGGTTTGGCTGTCGGGTTTGCGTTCATGAATCGATCGACAAGGCCGATGGCATCGCTTTCCGCTGCACATTGACCGGGTCGGAAGCGGATCGCTGGCTGGAAGTGCCGGCCTGGATGTTCGACCGGGCGACCTGTCCCGATTCATTGCCTTTGATGGAAGCGCCATTTGCCAGCTTGAACGCGCTTACCGCGCTTTCGGCACTTCTCGATCTGGCGTTGAAGGATCGATCGGCATCATCGAATGCCCCGCTTTCGGGTTCATGCAAAGCCTCTCGCGAGCAGAATCGGGGAGAGGCCCATGTCATGCACGACGGCGACGTCAGGGAGTGGATACCGGCACGATCGACAGCCGCAGGTGCGGCAGATGGATCTGTTCAAGAGCGACCAGCCGGACGGCGCCATCGGCGCGCCGTCATGGCCAGAGCTGCCGTTGGAAGCGCGAGCGGCGCTGACCAGCCTGATGAGCCAGCTGATCCTCCACCATGCCGGGAAGACTGCGATGCCACCCGCGAGGGAGACCGGTCATGATCTCTGACAAGGTCCGCCCGCATCATCTGGAGCGCAAGGCGTTTCTCTATGTGCGGCAATCCTCGGCCCATCAGGTTCTGCACAACCGCGAGAGCAGCGCGCTGCAATACGCCATGCGGGATCGGCTGACGGCGCTCGGGTGGTCCGAGATCGAGGTGATCGACGAGGATCTCGGCCGTTCCGCCGCCGGTGGGGTCCAGCGCGCAGGCTTTGAGCGCATGGTCGCAGAGGTCTGCCTGGGCAAAGTTGGGGCGGTTTGCGCACGCGAGGTCTCGCGCTTTGCCCGCAACAGTCGAGACTGGCAGCAGCTGATCGAGATGTGCCGCGTCGTCGACACGGTGCTGGTCGATCAGGAGACGGTGTATGCGCCCCGGCACGGCAACGACCGGCTGTTGCTGGGATTGAAGGGCAGCCTCAACGAGTACGAACTTGATCTCCTGCGCCAGCGCTCGCTCTCGGCTCGACATGCGAAGGCGCGCCGGGGCGAACTTGTCGTGGCTGCGCCCGTCGGCTTCGTGAAGGGCGGCGACCGCTACGAGAAGGATCCCGATAGGCGTGTGCAGGAGGCGATCACGCTGGTCTTCGACAAGGTCGAGGAGTTGGGCAGCGCGCGGCAGGCGCTCTGCTGGTTCCATGAGCACAACCTCGATCTGCCGGTGAAGCAGAACAACGGCGACACGACCTGGCGGCGACCCAACTACTCCGCCATCCACCGGATCATCGACAACCCCGTCTACGGCGGCGCCTATGCCTATGGTAAGACAGCTGTGGCGTCGGGCTACGGCGCTGCCGGCGTCAGCGTGAAGATCCGCCGCAAGGCGCGCAGCGAATGGCTGGCGCTGATGCCCAACGCCCACGAGGGGTATGTGAGCTGGGAGAGAGCTGAGGCGATCCGCGCGATGGTCAGCAGCAACGTTCCCACCGGCCGTCATCATGGTGCACCCAAGCATGGTGATGCGCTGCTGGCCGGCTTGATCCGTTGCCGCCGCTGCGGGCGCAAGTTGACGCTCCGATACACGGGCACGAAGCATGGCATCCCCCGCTATAGCTGCAGTCGGGCCTGGATGGACAATGGCGGCCCTCACTGCATCGCGTTTGGCGGACTGCGCGTCGATGACGCCACCGAGGAGGTGCTGCTGAGTGTTGTCGGCCCCGGCGCCATCGCCGCTGCAACCACTGCCGCCAAGGAAGCCGGAGAACGACGGGATCAGGTCCGCGAGGCCCTTGGTCGCGATCTCGAAGCGGCGCGCTATGCCGCCGACCGGGCCTTCCGGCAATATGACGCCGCGGATCCCGCCAACCGACTGGTGGCGGGCGAGCTCGAAGTGCGCTGGAACAAAGCGCTGGCGCATGTGGCCGAGGTGGAGGGCAAGATAGCCGCTCATGATACGGCAATGCCCGCGGCTGCCATCGAGCCTTCTTCGCTCGGCGTACTGGCGTCGAACCTGAAGGCTGTCTGGTCAGCGCCAACGACCGATGCGCGGCTCAAGAAGCGCATCGTGCGCACGCTGATCCACGAAGTCGTGGCCGATATCGACGATGCGGCCTCCGAGATCGTTCTCGTTGTTCACTGGGTCGGTGGCGCCCACAGCGAGATGCGCCTACCCAAGCGACGGCGCGGGCAGCGCAACGGCACCTCTGCCAACATCGTCGAAGCCGTGCGTCAGCTGGTGCTCATCGCCAGCGACGATCTGATCGCCGGCCTTCTCAACCGCAATGGGCTCAAAACCGGTAACGGTAATCGCTGGACCCGCGAACGCGTCACCTCCATGCGCTCGAACTACCGCATCCCCGTGTTCAGGCCGGCGGAGGATGGGATTGAGCCCTGGCTCAACCTCGGCGACGCCGCCAAGCTCCTGAAGATCGCGCCCAAGACGCTGAGGCTGGCGGCTGAGGCTGGCGAGATCGAAGCCGCCCATCCTCTGTCCGACGGTCCCTGGATCTTCGCGCGCACCGCTCTGAGAACATCTGCCGCCCAATCCATCACCGAGCGGGCGCGCCAGAACCCAAAATACCCCGCGGGATCGCATCCCGACCAGCAAAGCCTCTTCTCTTCAATCACATAGCCAGATGGGTGTTCCGATGCGCCGTTGTAGAAGTCGAGATAGCGGCCGATCGAACTGCGCGCCTCACTGACACCGTCGTAGGCCCGCAGATACACCTCCTCGTACTTGACGCTGCGCCACAGCCGCTCGACGAACACGTTGTCACGCCATGCGCCCTTGCCGTCCATGCTGATCGCAATGTCGTTGTTGGCGAGCACGCCGGTGAAGGCCGTGCCCGTGAACTGTGAGCCCTGATCGGTGTTGAAGACCTCCGGCTTGCCGTGACGCGCCAGAGCATCCTCCAGCGTCTCGACGCAGAACGAAGCTTCCATCGTGATCGACAGCCGCCACGCCAGCACGCGGCGAGAGAACCAGTCGAGCACGACGGCCAGATAGACGAAGCCGCGCGCCATGGGGATGTACGTGATGTCCATCGCCCACACCTGGTTCGGCCGTGTGATCTCCAGGCCGCGCAGCAGATACGGGTAGATCTTGTGGCCGGGCTCGGGCTTGGTGGTGCGCGGGCGGCGATAGAGCGCCTCTATCCCCATCCGCCGCATCAGCGTCTTCACATGCCGACGGCCCACCTTGCATCCCTCGGCAGCCACTAGACCGCGCAGCATTCGGCTCCCGGCGAAAGGAAACTCCAGATGCAACTGGTCGAGCCGCCGCATCAGCGCCAGGTCGGCTGCCGACACCGGTCGCGGCAGATAGTAGACACTGCCACGGCTGATGCGCAGAACTTCCGCCTGCTTGCTGATCGGCAGATCGTGGTCACGGTCGATCATCGCTTTGCGCTCAGCAATCCCGCCTTGGTGAGCGCTCCCTCTAAAAAATCGTTCTCGAGCGTCAGCTCGCCGATCTTGGCGTGCAGCGACTTCACATCGACGGTGGGAGTGATCGGCGCCGTGCTCCCAGCTCCGAACACGTCGGCCGCCCCGCCCTCCAGCTGCGCTTTCCACGTTGTGATCTGATTGGGGTGAACGTCGAACTGCTCCGCCAGCTGAGCCAGTGTTCGATCGCCCTTGATGGCGGCAAGCGCCACCTTCGCCTTGAAGGCCGGTGTGTGGTTCCGGCGAGGTCTTCTGCTCATCGTCTCTCCTGATTCGCTGGGCACAACCGTGCCCGCTGTCAGGCAGAAACTCCACTTATCGTCCTGTGCAGATTTGCGGGACCGGC
>CAWIXS010000045.1:0-57572 GCA_963840075.1 uncultured Alphaproteobacteria bacterium
GGCAAGGCTGCTGCGGGAGAAGGGGTGAGGGCGAGAAGCCGCCCCGAACGGTTCACTCCGTAGTTCTGGGGATTGCGGCATTTCGACAAGGCGCACATGGACGAGGACCCCTCATCGCCCTTCGGTGGTTTCAGGGCCGCGAATTGGCCTGACGAGCACGCGGTCGGTCTTACGTTCAGTCTTGATCCTGCGCGTGGGAAGGTGCCGGTCCGCAATGCTCGGACACGGTGCTCTCTTTTAGCAACGGTGAGCGCGCCGGCTTGGAACCGCCGGAAGGTTCGGCTGATGCGGAAGAGGGCGTGAGGTGACCTCGTTGCAGGAGCCGATGTCCCGCCGCCTGCTGGCCGAGATCGAGGCCGCGGCGGTGCGGTCCTGGCCGGCCCTGGAGACGGCCGCTCTCGACGGCTGGCTGTGGCGCTACGCATCCGGAGGATCGCAGCGCGCCAACTCGGTCGCCACCCTGGCCTTCCACGGCGCCGACATCGATGCCGCCGTGCGCGAGGTCGAGCGTCGCTACCGGGCGAAGGGCGCAGCCTGCCGCTTCACGATCACCGAGGTGAGCGAGCCCTCCGACCTCGACGCGCGGCTGGCCGCGCTGGGCTACGAGCGCGGCCACGACCACGTGACGATGGCGAAGGAGATCGCCGCACTGGCCACAGCGTCGCCTCCCCCCTTGTGGGCTACGGCGTTCACACAAGTGCGCCACAAGGGGGAGGGGAATCCGGCCGGTGCAAGCGGGGAGGGCGTCGCGCAGTCGGCCGATCCGGCGCCGGAGTGGCTTGCCGTCTATCCTCCTCACGCAGCCGAGTGTCGACCCGAGCCGGTGCAAGCGGGGAGGGCGTCGCGCTGTCCACCGATCCGGCGCCGGAGTGGCTGCCGTCTATCTCTCGGGTCTCACGCCCGACCGCCGCCGGGTCGCGCCCGCCATCCTCGCGGGCCTGCCCGCGCACCGCTCGTATTTCTCCTGCCGCCGCGACGACGCGGTGGTGGGCTCCGGCCTGTCGATCGCCGACGGCCCCCTTGCGTCGGTCCAGTGCATGGCCACGCTGGAGCACGCCCGGCGGCAGGGCTGCGCGGGCACCATCCTGTCGGCCATCGAGGCGTGGGCGGCGCAGGAGGGCTGCACGCATCTCTATCTGCAGGCCGAGGCCGCCAACGCCGTGGCGATCGCCCTCTACGAGGGCTTCGGCTTCCGCCTCGCGGGCCGCTATCACCTGCGCACGAAGCGCTGACGCGGGCGCCAAACCCCGTCTCTTACGTGACGATGCCGCTACCAGAAGATCTGATATCTGCTGTTTTTGTTGGACGCCGCTTCGACGAGCGGGTAGAATTTGCCCATGCAGGAGACAGCACGCCCCGTCGCGCCGGAGGTCGTCGAGCTGATCGAGCGGACGACCCACGAAGCCATGGACCCGTTCGGTCTGAGGTCAGTCGAGGTACGGCCCGGCGCGGACCACGACGGCGACCCCGTCATTTTCGTGGAGGCGGAGTACGACCTCAGCGAGACGCCCATCGATCCGGCCGCGAATGCCGAACTGTCGAGCACGCTGTGGCGACTACTCCAGGAAGCCGGCGAGGCGCGGTTTCCCCACATCCGACACAAGTATCATGAGTTCCAGAAGGTAAGGACTCGACGGAGAGCCCGTCATTGATCGTCACGGCGCGGCGCCTGGCCAATGCGAGCCCGCGGAGGCCACGCCAAGCGGATCTCAGGCGCTCGATCAGCACCGCCTATTATGCGGTATTCCATGCCATCGCGAACGATGCAGCGGACTTGCTGGTTGGGGTCGGCCATGCTCGCGCCGGCAGGGCTTGGTCTCACACCTACAGAGGATTGGAGCACAGCTTTGCGAAGACTGCCTGCAAGGAGGTTCGTAAGCTGGGCTTTCCAGCCGGCATAGCAAGTTGTGCCAGCGAGTTCATCGCGTTGCAGGAAGCGCGTCACAGCGCCGACTATGATCCGCGCGCTCGGTTCATGCGGGCAGAGGCGCTGGCCTGGGTGGTGCGCGCCGAAGCTGCGATCACAAGCCTGCGCGCGGCGCGGCGCCAGGAGCGGAAGGCCTTTGCAGTGCACCTGTTGTTGAGACGGCGCCCCTGAGCGGGCATCGGCCCGCCCAGGGGGGCACGGCGAAGCCGCCGCTTACGCCAGCGTCTCCTTGAACAGCGCCACGGTGCGGCTCCAGGCGAGGTCGGCGGCGGCCTTGTTGTAGCGCGCGGCCGAGGTGTCGTTGTTGAAGGCGTGCTGGGTGCCCTCGTAGATGAAGAGCTGGTAGCGGGTGCCGGCCTTGTCGAGCGCCTCGCGGTAGGCGGGGATGCCCTTGTTGATGTTGTCGTCGTTCTGGGCGTAGTGCAGCAGGAGGCGCGCCTTGATGCGCGGCACATCGGCGGCGGGCGGCTGCGCCCCGTAGTAGGGCGCGGCGGCCAGCAGGTCGGCACCGGCGGCGACGGCGAGCGCGTTGGTCTGCCGCCCGCCCCAGCAGAAGCCGGTGACGCCCACCTTGCCGTTGCCCGCGGCGTGGGCCTCGAGGAAGCGCAGGCTGGCCATCGCGTTGGCGACGGTGCGCGCCTGCTCGAGCTTGCCGATCATGGCGCGGCCCTGGTCCTCGTCGGCGGGCGTGCCGCCCGACTGGTGCAGGAAGTCGGGCCCCAGGGCCAGGAAGCCCTCGAGCGCCATGCGCCGCGTCACGTCCTGGATGTGGGGTACGAGCCCGCGGTTCTCGTGGATGACGATGACGGACGGCAGCCGGCCCGTGGCGTTGGCGGGACGGGCCAGATAGCCCGCCATCTCGCCGCCCTCGCCGGGATAGGTGACGCGCTCGGACCTGATGCGCGGGTCGCCGGCGGGCACGATCTGCGCCGCGGCCTGGTCGGCCTCGATCAGCGAGGTCGCTGCGATGGCCGCCGCCGCGGAGCCGACCAGCGCCGTCATCTTGCCGAGATAGGCCCGCCGGTCGAGCGTGATGTGGGTGTACTCGTCGTAGAGATCGATCATCTGCTGGGTGATCCTCGGGCGGTCGGTCATGGCATCGCTCCTGGTTGGGTGCAGCCGTCGGGCGACGGTCCGGTGGCGCGGCGATATACGGCCGGGCCGACTTGGGAGGCAACCTACGATCCCGCGATGGCGCGCTCGCCCGACCGGGGCAAATGCGCTACAAACACGGCCATGCAGACCAACTTCAACGCGCGCCAGCTGAAGGACCCGCGTACCGCGCAGGTCGACAGGATCCTGCGCACCTGCGTGCACTGCGGACTGTGCACCGCCACCTGCCCCACCTACGTGCTGCTCGGCGACGAGCGCGATTCCCCGCGCGGTCGCATCTATCTGATGAAGGACATGTTCGAGCGCGGTGCCAAGGCCACCCCTGTGCTCCAGCGCCATATCGATCGCTGCCTCTCCTGCCTCTCCTGCATGACCACCTGCCCGAGCGGCGTCGACTACATGCACCTCGTCGACGAGGCCCGCGCGCATATCGAGGCCACCGGGCAGCGCAGCCTCAAGGAGCGCGCCGTGCGCCGCCTCTTGGCCTTCGTGCTGCCCAATCCGCGCCGGTTCCGCCTGGCGCTCGCCGCGGCGCGTTTCGCTCGCCCGCTCCTCGGCCTCATCCGGCGCGTGGCGCCCAAGGAGGTGGTGGCGATGCTGGAGCTGGCGCCGGCGAGCCTGGCGCGGCGCGCGGCCTTCGCGGGGCCCGGCACCGCCGCCACCAGGGTGGAGCGCCGGAAGCGCGTGATACTGCTCGCCGGCTGCGCCCAGCAGGTGCTGAGGCCCGAGATCAACGACGCCACCATCCGGCTGCTGGCGCGCCACGGCGTCGATGTGGTGGTGGCCGCCAACGCCGACTGCTGCGGTGCGCTGGTGCATCACATGGGCCGCGAGGTCGGCCTCCCTCGCCATGGCCAGGCGCAACGTCGATGCGTGGGCGAGGGTGATGGACAAGGACGATCCGGTCGACGCCGTGATCGTCAACGCCTCGGGCTGCGGCACCACGGTCAAGGACTACGGCCACATGCTGAAGGGCGACCCCGCCTACGCCGAGAGCGCGGCCAGGATCGCCGGCATGACGCGCGACATCACCGAGTTCCTCGCCACCTACGACATGGGCCCGCCCAAGCGCTGGTCCTCGCTCAGGGTGGCCTACCACTCGGCGTGCTCCATGCAGCACGGCCAGCGCATCCACGAGGAGCCGCGCAAGCTGCTCAGCAATGCCGGCTTCTCGGTGGTCGAGGTCCCCGAGGGGCACCTGTGCTGCGGCTCGGCCGGCACCTACAACATCCTCGAGCCCGAGATCGCGCGCCAGCTGCGCGACCGCAAGGCCGGCAACATCAAGTCGGTGCGTCCCGACATGGTGGCGAGCGGCAACATCGGCTGCATCACCCAGCTCGGGACCGGCATGGACATCCCCATCGCCCACACCGTGGAGCTGCTCGACTGGGCCTACGGCGGCCCGGTGCCGCGCGGGCTGGAGGCCCTGGCGCAGAGCGTCCACGACGTGCCGGAGCCGAGGCAGCTCATCCCCGTCCGGTGAGACGCGCGAATGGTGAGTGGCGAATGGCGAATGGAAAATCGCCGATGCCATCCCCACCTCTATTCGCCATTGGCCATTGGCCATTCGCCAATCCCAACGAGGAGCCACAATGCGCATCGGCGTGCCGAAGGAGATCAAGGTCCACGAGTACCGGGTCGGCATGACCCCGGCGAGCGTGCGCGAGGCGGTGGCGCACGGCCACGCGGTGCTGGTGGAGAAGGATGCCGCCGCGCGCCAGGGCTTCAGCGACGACGACTACGCCCGTGCCGGCGCCACGGTGGTCGACACGGCGGCGGAGGTGCTCGCCGGGGCGGAGCTGATCGTCAAGGTGAAGGAGCCCCAGCCCGGCAGAGCTCGCCCAGCTGCGCGCGGGCCAGACGCTCTTCACCTACCTGCATCTCGCCCCCGACCCGGACCAGGCGAGCGCCCTCATGCAGTCCGGCGTGACGGCGATCGCCTACGAGACGGTGACGGGCCCGCGCGGCGGCCTGCCGCTGCTCGCGCCGATGAGCGAGGTGGCCGGGCGCATGGCGGTCCAGGCCGGCGCCCATTGCCTGGAGATGGAGCAGGGCGGGCGCGGCATGCTGCTCGGCGGCGTCGCCGGCGTGGCGCCGGCCAAGGTCACCGTGCTCGGCGGCGGCGTGGCCGGCATCAATGCGGCGCGCATGGCCATCGGGCTCGAGGCGATGGTGACCGTGATCGACATCAACCTCGAGAGGCTCTACGCCATCGACCAGCAGTTCGGCGCCGCGGTCAACACCATCTTCTCCACGCGCCAGGCGGTGGAGGACTACGTGCTCGACGCCGACCTCGTGATCGGCGCGGTGCTGGTTGCCGGCGCATCCACACCCAAGATCGTCACGCGCGCGCACGTGGAGGCCATGCAGCGCGGCTCGGTGATCGTCGACATCTCCATCGACCAGGGCGGGTGCTGCGAGACCTCGCGGCCCACCACGCACGCGGCCCCCACCTACGTCGAGGACGGCGTCGTCCACTATTGCGTCGCCAACATGCCGGGTGCGGTGGCGCGCACCTCCACCTTCGCGCTCAACAACGCCACCCTGCCGTTCATCCTGGCGCTGGCCGACAAGGGCACCGAGGCCGCGCTTGCCGACGACCCGCATCTCCTCGACGGCCTCAACGTCTACCGCGGCCGCATCTCCCACCCGGCGGTGGCGGCGGCGCTGGGCGAGCCCTGGGCCGAACCGCGCCAGCTCGTCTCGTGAGGTAGCGCTGGCGTCTCCGCGGCCGGTCAGGCCGCCTCCAGGCGCGCCAGCTCGGCCTCGAACTCGCGCCGCAGCCTGGCGCCTTCCTCCTCCGGCAGGCAGCCGGCGAGCTGCGGAAAGAGCATGCGATAGAGCCGGGCATTGAGCGGCGGCCAGGGCATGGCCCGGGCGGCGCGCGCCTCGGCGAGCAGGCCGTGCAGCAGCGCGCGCATCCTGCCGGGATCGGCGGCGCTGTCGAGTGCCGACGCTCCGCCGAGCAAATCGAGCTGCCCACCCCCCAACGCCTGCTGCCGGTCGTCGTGCGCCATGGAGTTCCCGTGCGAGATCGCGAATCGCCAGAATCATGGCCGATGGTCAGGCTGGCGCGATAGCCGCCGTCACTCACCTGCGGTGGATAAGTCTTCCCCTTGGGTCTCTTCGGCTGGCGCACCGTCCTTGCACGCAACAGCGGCGGATTTCGAGGCCGCATGATTGGAGTGGAGTGCTCGCCCCATGAGGTGAATGTCGAAGGTGGTTCCCTGCGCCGCCGCGTCGAGTCGCGCCAGCTCGGTCTCGAGCTCGAAGCGGAGCTGCGCGCCTTCCTCCTCCGGCAGCCAGGTCGTCATGTGCGGGACGATGGCGCGATAGATCGAGAGGCGCTCGGAGTCCCAGGGCAAGGTTTGCGCCGCGCGCGCTTCGCCGAGAATGCGGTTCAGGCGCCGGCGCACGTCGTCGAGGTCGGGGCGGTAGGGTGGCAGCAGCATTTCGGATGCGGTCAGACCCTGCAGGTCTGACCCCGCGGGCGACCCCTTCGTCTCCAAACCGGCGAAAAGGTCGGGCTGGACAGGACGGACCATGCTCTCACTGCCTCGGCTGATTGCGAATCGTGAGCCGATGGTGCGCGAGCCAGTCCGCGAGTGCGAGGGCCGCGGGGGAAATATCCCCTACCCGAGCAGCCGCGCGACCAGCGCGTCGATGCGCTCGGCAATGCCCGATGCGGCCAGGGCCTCGCGCACGCGGCGGCGGGCGGTCTGGAAATGGATGTCCTCGGGAAGTAAACAAGGTTGGGTCAAGCGCAGCGCAGACCCAACACCCGGTCGGATAGGTTTGTTGGGTCTTCGCTGCGCTCGACCCAACCTACGTTGCCGGCGCGCCATCCTTCCATTCCACGGCGGCGGCCTTCGAGTCCGCGTAGTTCTTGTCGAGCCTGGGCCCCATCAGCAGGATGGCGGCGATGCGGCGGACCATCTCGGAGACGCAGGCGGCCTCGTCGGGCTTCAAGGCACGCCCCAGCACGTCGTGCTCGCGGTAGGAAAGCCACTTCTTGATCACCTGGTAGCCGCCCAGGGTGTAGCTCCACACGCGCGCCGGCACGTTCGACCACCAGGCGTCGCCGTTGAGGTGGATGTCGAAGATGGTCTCGCCCAGGAGGGCCAGCAGGGCCAGCGTCTCGTCCAAGGAGAGGCCGTGCAACTTGCCTTCCGCGGCAAGCGCGGCGCGCTCGGCGTCGGTGTAGGCGCGCTCGTTGGTGAGGCCCGGACCGGGCATGACGATGCGGCCGCTGCCGGTGTTCTGGATGGAGCCCCAGCGGGCGGCGAGCTTCAGGTCGTCGGCGGCGAGGCCCTTGCCGCCGCGTTTGGTCGGCAGACCCAGGGTCCTGAGGCCGGCCCGCAGCGTGCCGGCCGACACACCCGGCGCCGGCGTCTCGGGGTCGAGCAGCGGCTTCTCACTACGGCTTGGCGCCCTTTGATGTGAAGCGAGAAGGCGATCGGAGAATAGCTCTCCTTTTTTCGTCATCCCGGCGCCGCTTGTGAGCGAAGCGAGCAAGCGGGACAAGGCCGGGACCCAGTACACTTCGACGCAAGGCCTCGCGCTTAGCGCTTACGCCGCGCCGCATCCGCGGGTCCGTCGAGGATCTCACCGGTCCCCTCATCGAATAGATCGACCCACTCCGGGTTCATGCTCTCAATCAGCCTGATCTTCCACTGCCGGCGCCATTCCTTGATGCGGCGCTCGCGTCGGATGGCGTCCGTCATCAGGTCATGCATCTCGTAATAGACGAGCATGTGGACATGGTACTTCTTGGTGAAGCCCTCGATCAGGCCCTGCTTGTGCTGGGGCATGCGGATGTAGAGATCGCTCGTCACGCCCGTGTAGATCGTGCCGTTACGCTTGCTCGCCAGGATGTATACCGCCGGGGTCTTCTCTCGATACGGCATGGTGCACCTCGCCGCCGACAGTGTGGCGCGTATCGTGCCCATGATCCGACCCGAGAGCAAGCTTTGCCGTGGACTGGGTCCCGGCCTGGTCCCGCTCGCGCCTTTCAGGCCCTCGCGGCGCCGGGATGACGTAAGTGCGAGCGTTTATTTCGGGCCGCCAATCCGGTGGGCGGCATCCGGATTGCTCCAATTCATATCAACCGGAAATCGCTCTAGTTACAGCGAAGAGGTAACGCCCGTCCCTGGTACTGTCCCGAGTTCCAAAATATCATCATCGGGACGTTCTGATGCCAACGACCCAGAGAGCCACCCGGCGTACGAGAACAAGCAGTAAGCCAAGGCCGATAACGGCTATCACCGCCAAAATCCCAGACGCGGCAACCATATTTGGAAAGACATAGTGCCAATAGTTCACCTGCCCCGCCGCGTCGAAAGCTGCGGTTCTATCTCATCCATTGAAGCCAGAAACGGCGCCTTATCTGCGCAGCCGACCTTACTGATATCGATGACAACGCGGTCGCTATTTCAAGCCGAACCCAATCGTTGGGATCGTCTAGTCGCCGCCTGGACGTATCATCGCCGACATTGAGCCAACCTGGTCCGATCACCACTAGCATTACCTTGCAGTCGCGCAGCCTTTCATTGAGCACTTCCGCGAAGGATTGACCGGGTCGCAACCTATCAACGTCAATGAATACGTTGTCCTTCCGAAATGCATTTTCCACGTATTGAGCGATGCTAAGAGCGTACGGCGCGCTGTCATCGCGTCGATAGTTGATGAAGACTCTGGCCGACACTGGATCTCCCCCACAGCAAAGCGTCAGGGGCGATACTGTACGGCTGTATCGACGAAGACAAGATCAACTGCTCACATGTCGGAGTTTTGTGGGCGACGGTTTCCTTTAGCGCCTTGTCCACGCGCGCCACCATGTAGGCGACGACCTCGCTCGGCGTGTACCAGACGCCCAGCTGCTAGCGCAGGACCGGATCGAAGGCCTCCAGGAACGGCTCGTAGAAGAACTGCACCGCGTCGGCGTCGTTGAAGCGCTGCAGGAACTCGCCCTTGTTGTCGATGCGCAAGGCGGCGAAATAGTCCTCGACAATCTTGATGAGCCTGTCGGCCAAGACTCACCCCTCCCCTTGGACGCCGATCCTACCAACTCGGGCCTCGGAAGTACAAATCATGACGCAGCAACCCATCCCGGAGGATGGCCTCGGCGTGCGCGGTCGCGGGACGGGTGGAGTGAGGCAACCAGGCCGCATGCAACCCGTGGGCGCGCCGGGCTGCGCGGTTGCGCAGGACACCCGGGGAGATCGCGCCAGGAGCGCCTGGAGGGGCCCAGGAGGGCCGGGAGGCGTCGGGGCTGTCTACCCTTGCGCGCGGCGGAAGCGCAGCACAGACCCCGCTGCGGCCCGGCAAACGGCCATTCTGCAAGGCACCCCTGCAATCGCGGGCGCGCCGGCGCCAAGGCGTCGACCGCGGGCCTTGGAGATCATACAAGTTGGGGCTCGGGCGGCTTTCTCGGCCAGGGTCTGCGGGATATCGACGACGGAGCGCGACATGGGCAACGACAGGGGCAACGACAGGGGCAACGGCAACCAGAACGATGGCGAGCGGGGCTACCTGCGCGGGCTCGCGAACTACGGCGACCGCGATTTCTCCGTCTACATGCGGCGCGCGTTCGCCAAGTCGATGGGCTACTCGGGCGACGAGCTGACCCGGCCCGTGGTCGGCATCGCCTTCACCCATTCCAGGTTCAACCCCTGCCACCGCCACTTCCCCGAGCTGCTCGACGCCATCAAGCGCGGCGTGGCGGCCGCCGGCGGGCTCGCGCTCGAGTTCCCCACCATCTCGCTGCACGAGTCCACGCTGGCGCCCAACTCCATGAAGTTCCGCAACCTCATGGCCATGGACACCGAGGAGATGATCCGCGCCCAGCCCATGGACTCCGTGGTGCTGATGGGCGGCTGCGACAAGACCGTGCCGGCGCAGCTGATGGGTGCCGCCAGCGCCGGCAAGCCCGCGATCCAATTGATCGGCGGGCCGCAGATGACCTCGCGCTACAAGGACGACCGCGTCGGCGCCTGCACCGACTGCCGCAAGTTCTGGACCCAGTACCGCGCCGGCAGCATGGGGCGGGCCGAGATCGAGGCGGTGGAGAGCCGCCTCGTCACCACCGCGGGCACCTGCGCGGTGATGGGCACCGCCTCCACCATGGCGGCGATCGCCGAGGCGCTCGGCATGACGCTGCCCGGCACCGCCGCCATCCCCGCCGTGCACGCCGACCGCCTGCGCGCGGCCGAGGCCACCGGTGCGCGCGCCGTGGCGCTGGCGCGCTCGGACCTCACGCCCGACAGGATCATCACCGCGGGCGCCATCGAGAACGCCGCGCGCGTGCTGCTGGCGCTCGGCGGCTCCACCAACGGCGTGATCCATCTCGCCGCCATCGCCGGCCGCGTCGGCCTGCAATTCGACCTTGCCCGCCTCAACGCGCTCTCCGACACGACGCCGGTGCTGGTGGGCGTCAAGCCGGTCGGCACCGAGCACTACATGGAGGACTTCTTCGCCGCCGGCGGCATCGGCGCCGTGCTGCGCGAGCTGAAGCCGCTCCTGCATCTCGACTGCCTCACCGTCGCGGGCGAGACGCTCGAGCAGCGCCTGGCGGCCGAGCAGGGCGCCTATGTCGACCGGCGCGTCGTCAAGTCCGCGGCCGATCCGCTGGAGCCGCAGGGCGGGCTCGTCGCCCTGTTCGGCTCGCTGGCGCCGGACGGTGCCATCCTGAAGCGCTCCGCCGCCACGCCGGAGCTGTTCGAGAGGACCGGCCGCGCCGTGGTGTTCTCCTCCCTCGAGGACATGGCCGCCCGCATCGACGACCCCGCCCTCGACGTCACTGCGGACGATTTCATCATCCTGCAGAACGCCGGGCCGAGGAGCGCTGCCGCCATGCCCGAGGCCGGCTTCCTGCCGATCCCCAAGAAGCTGCTCGCGGCCGGCGTCAGGGACATGGTGCGCATCTCGGACGCGCGCATGTCCGGCACCGCCTACGGCACCATCGTGCTGCACGTCGCGCCCGAGGCGGCGGTGGGCGGACCGCTCGGGCTGGTGCGCTCCGGCGACAAGATCGGGCTCAGCGTGAAGGAGCGCCGCATCGACCTCCTGGTCGACGAGGCGGAGCTGGCGCGGCGGAAGGGTGTCAGACCCGGAGCGGCTGACACCGGGGCATCCGCGCCGGCTGGAGCAACGGCGTCAGCCCCGGCCTTGGCCGGCGCGGAGGGTCCGACACCGTCGCGTGGCTACGACAAGCTGTTCCGCAATTCGGTCATGCAGGCGCCGGACGGGTGCGACCTCGATTTCCTCAGGGGGCAGGGCCCGCACCCCCGCGACGGCCGGGGCTGATATCGCCCGCGGTGCCCACGCGGCAACAATCTGTGTAGCGCCGAAGTCACCGCGCCGTTTTTTCGACATCCTACTGGCGCTGGGATGCAGGAGAGCCGCGGCGACGAACGCCGCCGAGTCGGCTCCGGACGACGGCTTCCACGGGGGAGGTTGCAGTCGTGAAGAATGCAACGCGACCGGGTTGCGGCCGCCGGCGCTCCTGGTGCCCCAGGTGGCTGCGTCCCGCTGCGGCAGGGCTCCCCGGCCTGCTGCTGGCCCTCGCCTCGGGTCACCTCGTCCTCGTCCGTGCCCAGACCCCGGACCGTCCGACACTCAGCATTGCCCCGACCATCGCCGCCGCATCTGCCGCACAGGTGCCCTTCCCGATCCGTGTCGGGCGAGGGCCGCCCGGCAGCTTCGTGAGGGTGCGGGGGCTGCCGTTGAGCGCCGCCCTGTCCGAGGGACATGCGATCGCACGCGACGCCTGGGTGGTGCCGCTGAACATCCTCCCGAACCTGAAGATCACGCTGCCGGCGACGGTGACGAGCAAGGCGGACATGGTCGTGGAGCTCGTGGGGCGCGACGGCACGGTGCTGGTCGAGGCGAAAGCCACGCTGCTGATCGCCGCGACGGCGCCGACGCCGACCCCGGGCTCGGATGCCCGCGAGCGGGCACAGCGCTTCGTGCAGAAGGGCAACGAGAGGCTGGCCGAGGGCCTGGTGGCCCCGGCGCGCCTCCTCTTCGAGCGCGCCGCCGACCTGGGTCTGGCCGAAGCCGCCATGGCGCTGGCGGCGACCTACGATCCGGCCGAGCTGACCCTCCCGCATCTGCGTGGCATCCAGCCGGACGCCGAGCAGGCGAGGCGCTGGTACGAGCGGGCCCGCGCGCTCGGCGGCGAGGGGGCCGATGTGCGCCTGCGCCGCCTCGGCAGGTAGGGTCGGTCGGGGTCAGACCCTGCGGCCAATCAGGTCAAAAATGCACCCAGCCGGGGCGGGTGAAGGTCATGGGGTGGCCGTCGGGGCTCTCGACGATGAGGCCGTAGCCGTCCTGTGGCCAGGCGGAGAACCCGACGGTGCCGACCTCGGTCATAGGTACGCCCGCTGCGGCGGCGGCGGAGCGCAGCGCGTCGCAGAGGGGGCCTGGGACGGCGGCCAGGACCTCGTAGTCGTCGCCGGCGGTGAGGAGCTGCGCCAGACGCTCAGGCTCGCGGGCGACCACCTTGCGGGCGGGCCCGGAGAGGGGGACGGCAGCGGCCCGGAGGCGGCCGGCGAGGCCGGAGCCGCGCAGCATGCGCTCCAGGTCCTTGACGAGGCCGTCGGAGAGGTCCATCGCCGCCGCGGCCCAGCGGCGCAGCAGCGGGGCCAGCGCCAGGCGTGGCTCGGGGCGGCGGTAGCGCCGCAGGAGGTGCTCCGCCTCAGTCTGCGACAGCCCCCAGGCTGCGGCGAGCGCCGGGTCCTTGCCGAGGGCGAGGCCGAGCGCGGCGTCGCCGATGGTCCCTGAGACGAGGAGGGCGCAGCCGGCCTGCGCCGTGGTGCGGCGCACCATCCCTCCCTCCGGCAGCGAGCCGATGACGGTGATGGAGACGGTCAGCGGCCCCGGCCGGCGGTCGGTGTCGCCGCCCAGCAGATGGCAGCCGAATTGGGCCTGGGCGGCGCTGAGGCCGTCCACGAGCTGCGTCATCCAGGCGTGCGCGGGGGCCTCGGGAAACGACAGCGCCATGAGGTAGCCGATGGGCGTGGCGCCCTTGGCGGCGAGGTCCGAGACGTTGACGGCCAGCGCCTTCCAGGCGATGTCCTGCGGGCTGTCGCCGGGAAGGAAATGCACGCCCTCGGCGACCGGGTCGGTCTTGAGGACGAGGTCGGAGCCCGGCGGCGGGGTGAGGAGGGCGCAGTCGTCCTTCAGACCGAAGGCGCCGGGATAGCCCTCGGCGAGCGGGGCGAGGAGGGCGATGACGGCCTCCTCGCCGATCAGTGCGTCGTCGGGCGTCCGGGGTGCCATGGGGAGGGCGTCTGCCTGCTGGAGAGGGGCGGCGCTGCCGAAATAGAGCGATGGGGCCACAGCGCCCCCTCGCCCCTCGTGCGGAAGGGGCAGTGTGGGGTGATTACAGAACATCCGGGGCTCCCCCCACCCCTGGCCCCTCCGCAAATCTTGGTGGCGCGCCTTCGGCGCGACGGGGAGGGGAATCCGGTCGCGGCTGTGGCGGGCGAGCCGCTCGCTTCATCCGCTATTCGGGGATGGGTGGTGCCGAGGTTCATGTGGCGTACAAGTCTTCCGTTCACAGGAAAATGCTGGGCTGCGGGCCTTTGGCCCCGACCCGACCTAGGCCCTCTCCGGCAGCTCGCCGGGGCGCAGCTTGCGCGCGAGCTGGTCGAGGACGCCGTTGATCACCTTGGGCTCGTCGGCGCCGAAGAAGGCGTGCGCCACGTTGACATACTCGCTGATGACGACGCGGGCCGGCACGTCGGCAAGCTCCATCAGCTCGAAGGTGGCGGCGCGCAGGGTGGCGCGCACGATGGCGTCGACGCGCAGGAGGCTCCAGCCTGCGGCGAGCTGCTGGTCGATCATGGGATCGATCTCGCGCTGGCGCCGCACCACGCCGCCGAGCACGCGGGTGAAGTGGTCGACGTCGCCGCCGGCCACCGCCTCGTCCCCGGCCTCGCGGCCGAGCCGGTGGGTCTTGAAGTCGTCGATCACCTCGGCGAGGTCGGTGCCCGCCAGATCCATCTGATAGAGAGCCTGCACGGCGGCGAGCCGCGCGCGGCTGCGCGCCAGCGCATCTCCCCTGGCGGGGCCCTGGCGCGCGGGGCTCATGGGCGGGCCACGGTGAAGGCGCGCGCATGCGCGATGAGGGTGAGGCAGGCGCGCACCGCCTCCGCCCCCTTGCTGCGGCGGCCGCCCTGCGCCCGCTCCAGCGCCTGCGCCTCCGATTCCACCGTCAGGATGGCGTTGCCGAGGGGGATGGCGTGGCGGGTGGCGAGGTCCATCAGCCAGTGGTTGGCGTTGCTGCTCACGGTGTCGTAATGCGTGGTCTCGCCGCGGATGACGCAGCCCAGCGCCACGCAGCCGTCGAAGCGCGCCTGCGCGGCGCCGCCGGGGATCAGGCCCGCCTGGACGGCGCCGGCCAGCGCCAGCGGTATCTCCAAGGCGCCGGGCACCGCGATGCGCTCGAAGCCGGCGCCCGCCGCCTGCAGCTCGGCGGTGGCGCCGGCGAGCAGCTCGGCGGCGATCGCCGCGTAGTAGGGCGCCTCGATGAGGAGCACGCGGGCGCCCGCGGCGCCCCGGGGGGCGCCCCGATCGGTCGGCACTTCTGCAGGGCCGGCCATCGCCTCACCCGATCTTGCGCTGGCCCACGATGCGCAGGCCGAACGCCTCGAGACCCACGTAGCGCGAGGGCGGCGTGTTCGACAAGAGCACCATCTCGGTGACGCCCAGATCGCGCAGGATCTGCGAGCCGACGCCGATCTCGACCTGGCGCCGCTCGGCGTCGATCTTCCTCGGCCCCTTGCGCTCGGCGTTCTGCGCGATCCATTCGGAGACGGACTTCGGGCGCAGGTCGCGGATCAGAACCATGACGCCGCGCCCCTCCTGGGCGATCATGTGCATCGACTTCTCCACCAGCGAGCCCTTGCCGCCCTCGGTGCCGATGCCGAGCAGGTCCGCCAGCACGCTCACCGCGTGCACCCGCACGAGCACCGGGCCGGGCGCCTCCAGATCCCCCTTGACGAGGGCGAGGTGCTCGACCGGCTCCACCGTGGTCTCGTAGACGTGCAGATCGAAGCTCCCGCCGAAGTTGCTGTCGAGCGTGGTTTTGGTCACCCGCCGCACGATGCGGTCGTGCTGCAGGCGGTAGCCGATCAGGTCCTCGATGGTGCCGATCTTCAGCCCATGGCGCTGGGCGAACGGGATCAGATCGGGCATGCGCGCCATGGTGCCGTTGTCGTTCATGATCTCGCAGATGACGCCGGCGGGGTAGAGGCCGGCGAGGCGGGCGAGATCGACGCTCGCCTCCGTGTGGCCGGCGCGCACCAATATGCCGCCCTCGCGCGCGATCAGCGGGAATACGTGGCCCGGCGAGACGATGTCCCGGTAGTCCTTGGTGGGGTCGATGGCGGTGGCGATGGTGCGGGCGCGGTCGTGCGCGGAGATGCCCGTCGCCACGCCCTCGCGCGCCTCGATCGAGACCGTGAAGGCGGTGCGCTTCCTGGCCTCGCTCTGGCTCGACATGTACTCGAGGCGCAGCTGCTCGGCGCGCTGGCGCGTGAGCGAGAGGCACACGAGGCCGCGCCCGTGCTTGGCCATGAAGTTGATGGCGTCGGGCGTGGCCATCTGCGCGGGAATGACGAGGTCGCCCTCGTTCTCGCGGTCCTCGGCATCGACCAGGATGATCATGCGGCCGTTGCGCAGATCCTCGATGATGTCGTCGATGGGCGAGAGGAAGCCCTTGCCCTCGGCATAGACCACACGCGTGAGAGTCTCGTTCACTCTTTCGAGCTCCTACTTGAGCTGCTACTTGAGCTGCATGAGCCGCGCCACGTAGCGGGCGATCAGATCGACCTCGAGGTTGACCCTGTCGCCGGCTCTTCTGGCGCCCAGGGTCGTTCGGGTCAAGGTGTGGGGGATGATGTTGAGGCCGAAGCGGGCCCGAGCGACCTCGTTGACGGTCAGCGAGATGCCGTCGAGCGCCACCGAGCCTTTGGGGGCGAGGTAGCGGGCGAGATCAGCCGGGGCCTCCACCGTGAAGCGCTGCGATTCGCCGTCGGGGCGGATGTCGAGGATGACGCCGGCGCCGTCGACATGGCCGGCGACGATGTGCCCGCCCAGCTCCTCGCCGGCCCTGAGCGGGCGCTCCAGGTTGACGCGGCGGCCGGGCTGCCAGTCGCCCAGCGTGGTTCTGGCGAGCGTCTCGTTGGAGACGTCGACCGTGAAGCTGCTGCCCTCGCCTGCAGCGGCAACCTCGACAGCCGTCAGGCAGGCGCCGTCGCAGGCGATGGAGGCGCCGAGGGCGATGCTGTCGGCGGCGTAGCCGCAGCGGATGGTGAAGCGCCCGCCCTCACGCGCGGTCACCTCGCCGATGTCGGTGATGATGCCAGTGAACATGAGCCGAGGTTACCATGCGTCGCCGTCCCGCAGGAAGCCGCCGGTGGAGCGGCCGGAGCACGCGCGCGCAATGCGCCAGAGGCAGTGTTCAACGCCCCAAACCGGCTCTATGGTCGCCGCCAGGACCAGGGAGGAGCGCCATCGTGACCGTCGAGGCCGTGTCGGCACCCGCAATGCGGCGGCCATCCGCCGGGATCGATTTGTCGGGCGTGGTGATGGTCCTGTTCGCCGCCGGGCTGTGCCTGCTCATCATCCTGCCGATGGCCTGGCTCGCGGTGTTCGCCTTCACCGACCGCGCCCGCAACGCCACGCTCGCCAACTTCCACACGCTGTTTACCGATCCGGCGTTTCTCGAGCCGCTCTTCACCACGCTCACCATTGCAACGTCGGTGAGCCTCGTCTGCTGCCTCGTTGCCGCGCCGCTGGGATGGATCGTGGCCCGCACCGACATCCCGGCCGCCAGGACCATCCGCATCCTGGTGATGGCCTCGTTCGTGACGCCGCCGTTCCTGGGCGCCATCGCCTGGGAGATCCTGGCCGCGCCCAACAGCGGACTCCTGAACCAGCTCTATCGCGCGGCCACGGGGCTCGGCCCGGAGGCCGTCCTTTTCAACATCTATACCCTGCCGGGGCTGATCTTCGTCATCGCCTGCTACACCTTCCCCTACGTGTTCGTGCTGGTCGCCAACGCGCTCGACCGCATCCCCGGCGATCTGGAGGATGCCTCCTCCATGCTCGGCGGCAGCGCCTGGCGCACCGCGCGGCGCATCACCATCCCGCTGGCGCTGCCGGCGCTGGCGGCGGGCGCGCTGGTCGCCTTCCTGCAGGCCCTGACGCTGTTCGGCTCGCCGGCGATCCTGGCGCTGCCGGCCGGCTTCCACACCATGACCACCAAGATCTGGAGCCTGTTCCAGTTTCCGCCCAAGCCGGAGCTGGCCGCCGCCGCCGCGCTGCCGCTGCTGCTCCTCACCATCGTGCTGCTGAGGGGACAGGCGGCGGTGCTCGGCCGGCGCGGCTACACCGTCGTTGGCGGCAAGAGCGGCCCGCCGCGCCCGGTGCGGCTCGGCGTCCTGCGCTGGCCGGCGCTGGCGCTCTGCCTCGCTGTGCTGTGCCTGCCGGTGTTCCTGCCCTACCTGGCGCTCGCCAACGCGGCGTTCTCGCGCATCCCCTCCCAGCCGCTGACGCTCGAGACCTTCACGCTGCACAACTTCAACTTCGTGTTCTTCGAGCGTCAGCGCCACCAAGCTCGCCATGCAGAACACCTTCCTGCTCGGGCTGATGGCGGCGACGCTCGGGAGTCTGCTCGCCCTCGTCATCGCCTACCTGACGGCGCGCGCCGCGATCGCCGGCCACCGCTTCCTCGGCTTCCTCGCCACCGCGCCGATCGCCATTCCCGGCATCGTGCTTGGCGTCGGCCTGTTCCTCGCCTACACGCGCGGCCCCGTCGTGCTCTACGGCACGTTGTGGATTCTGCTGCTCGCCTACCTCACCATCGAGCTGCCCGCCGCCTACCAGCAACTGCAGTCGGCCTTCAAGTCGCTGGCGCCGGAGCTGGAGGAGGCAAGCCGGGTGCTCGGCGCCTCGCGGCTCAGGACCCTGCGCGATGTGACGGCCCCTCTGCTGGGCCCCAGCCTGGTGGCGACCTGGTGCTTCATCTTCGTGGCCGTGGTGCGCGAGCTCTCCGCCGCGGTGATCCTGTTCACCTCGCAGACCAAGGTGCTCTCCGTCCTCATCTTCGACCTCAAGGAGAGCGGCGACATGGCGGCGATTGCGGTGCTCGGCCTCACCATGCTGGTGCTCACCACCATCGTGCTGATCGCCGCCAACCGCATCCCCGGCTTCAGCGGCGTCCGCCTGCGCAACAGTTGATGCTGTCGAGCGAACCGTTGACCTGCAACCACACTCCAACGTCATCCCCGCGAAGGCGGGGACCCATGCAACTCTCCGCGAGCGATCGACCCGGTGGCGTGGATGCCCGCCTCCGCGGGCATGACGTCCGGTATGGCAGCGAACTCGTCAGGGCATGGACTCGCGGGCTGAGAGATGGCGCACAGAGCATCTGTCTCCGAACAGTTGGTCGAGCGCATCGTTGCGGTCGATCCCACGACGCTGCCGCCCGCGGTGCGCGAGACGTGCGAGCGGCTGCTGATCGATGTAACCGGGCTGTGCGTCGCGCACGCGCACCTCCGACTACGTCAGGGCGGCGCTGGCGGCCTGGCCGGAGCCGGGGCCGGCCACCGCGATCGGCCACGCCCAGCCCCTGAGCGCAGCGGGCGCCGCCTTCGTCAACGGCACGGCCGCGCACGGCGAGGACTTCGACGACACCTTCGAAGGCGGGCCCGTGCACGCGGGCGCCGTCATCGTGCCGGCGGTGCTGGCGGCGGCGGAGCAGGAGGGCCTCGACGGGGCCGCCGTGCTGCGCGGGCTCGCCGTCGGCGTCGAGGCCATCTGCCGCCTGAGCACGGTGGTGCCGAAGGCGGTGCACAAGGCGGGCTTTCACCCCACGGCCGTGCTCGGCACCATGGCGGCGGCGGCGGGCGTCGGCGCCGCGCTCCGGCTCGACCAGAAGCAACTCACCGACGCGCTGGGGGTGGCCGGCTCGATGGCCGGCGGCATCATCGAGTACCTGGCCGACGGCAGCTGGACCAAGCGCATGCACCCCGGCTGGGCGGCGCAATCGGGCCTGCGCGCGGCGCTGCTGGGCCGTGCCGGGTTCACGGGCCCTCGCACCGTCCTCGAAGGCACGCACGGCCTGTTCCACGGCTTCGCCCACACGCGTGAGGGCAACTACGCGGCGCTCCTCGACGGCTTCGGCGAGCGCTGGCTCGCCGAAACGCTGGCGTTCAAGCCCTATCCCTGCGGGACCATGGTCCAGCCCTACATCGACTGCGCCCGCCGCCTGGCCCAGCAGGGCATCAGGCCCGAGGACATCGTCGCGATGGCCTGCGAGGTCGGCGAGGGCACCGTGCACCGCCTGTGGGAGCCGCTCGGCCAGAAGCAGCGCCCGCCCAACGGCTACGCAGCCAAGTTCTCCACGCCCTACTGCATCGCCTATGGCCTCCTGCACGGCACCCTCGGCCTCGACGCTTTCACCGATGCGGCGGTGGCGGACGAGCGCGTGCGCGCGCTGGCCGCCAAGGTGAGCTACGTGGTCGATCCAGCCAACCCCTATCCCAACGCGTTCACGGGCCACATCCGCGCCACCCTGCGCGACGGCCGCGTCGTCGAGGAGCGCCAGCCGCATCTGCGCGGCGGCGCCAGCGAGCCGCTCTCGCGCACCGAGCTGGAGGCGAAATTCGCCGCCAACGCCCGCATCGGCGGCTGGAGTGAAGTGCAGACAGGATCGGCTCTCGCGCTCATCCGCTCGCTGTGGGGTGCCCGGATCGATCTGGCGATTTTGCGTGCGTAGCAAGGTTGGGTCAAGCCCCGGCGAGGCAGGCGAACGCCCGGGGCGCAGACCCGACACCGGGGCGTGTCGGGTCTGCGCTTTGCTTGACCCAGCCTACACCACCACACCGCGGTTGGAAGTGGGTCGGGCCTGCACTATCCTTGGTCGGAGGGCAGCAGCACGCCGATTGCCGTCGTTCATTCGGTTGGGGTCGTATCATGGGCAGGATATTCATCAGCTACCGGCGCGATGATGCCTCGGGGCATGCCGGGAGGGTGCATGACCGGATCGCCTCCACCTTCGGCCGAGACGTATCGTTCATGGATGTCGACGCGGTGCCATTGGGGATGAATTTCGCCACGCTCATCCAGGACGAGGTGGCCAGGTGCACCGCCCTTCTCGCCGTCATCGGGCCGGGATGGCTCGACGCGCGTGACGAGGCGGGCCAGCGCCGCCTCGACGACCCGAACGACTTCGTGCGCTTGGAAATCGCTGCCGCTCTTGCGCGCAACATTCCCGTGGTTCCCCTCCTGCTCGAGGATGCCCGCATCCCGCGCGCAAGCGAGCTTCCCGACGGGCTGAAGGGGCTCGCTCGGCGCCAGGGCGTCGAGGTGCGGCATCGCTCGTTCGATGCGGACATGGCAAGGCTGATCTCCGCATGCGCACGCCACCTGATGGGTGAGAAGCCTGCATCGGACCTGGGCTCGGCCACTGAGACGGCCGCTGGCAGCGGCACGAGTGGTGCCTACGGCAGCGTTCAGCTCGAGCACGTGGCGAGCCGGGACATCCGTGCGCCGATCGCGAGAGTATGGGGGTTCATCGATACTTTCGACACCGCTACCTCCCGGCAGCTCAATCCACAACTCTTGGACATAGTACCGCCTGCACTGCCCTTGGACCGGCAAAGCCTGGCGGGCGCAACATACAAACAAAGGACGCGAGTTGGGTTTGGCCTGGCTGTGGAGAGTGAGCATAAAATAACTGCCTACGTACCGCTGAGTCTTTGGGTAGAGGAGCAAAGCGGGGGCGGCAAGCTCTGGAGCAGAATGATATTTCGCTTGACTGCCAATGGTGACGATACGCGCCTGGAAATGCATATCGAGGCATTTACAGTCGGCGGTTTTTTTGGCCGGCTCTTTGGAGCGGCTGGAAGGATGAGGAAGCAGATGGAAGAATTCCTGGACCGCCTCAAGTACGCTGCAGAGCATTAGGTCTGACACGTTTGTGGGACGCTGCCCGTGCTGGTCCCCGCGCTGGTCACAGTGTGCAGCGCAGGTGAGCCATTGTGGCGGTTGCTGCCGCCGTCGCCGGGACGCTACGGTTGCGCTCCATGAAGATCACCATCGAATCCAACTCGGGCGCCTTCGACTTCGAGTGCGGGCCGGGCGAACGTCTCCTCTACGCCGGCCTCGGTCCAGGGCCTGGCGCTGCCCTACGAATGCGCCACGGGCACCTGCGGCACCTGTCGGGGCCGGATGGTCTCGGGCGGCGTGCACGTGGAGTGGGAGGGGGCGCCGGGGTACGCCAAGCTCAAGCGCGACAAGGGCGACATCCTGATGTGCCAGGCGCGCCCCACCGCCGACTGCACCCTGCGCGTCCCGGCCAAGCTCGGCCGCCACGCCAACCCCGAGACGGTGCCGGCGCATCGCACCGGGCGCATCGAGAACGTGCGCCGGCTGGTGCGCGATGTCGCCGATTTCGACGTCGTCCTGTCGCAGCCCATGACCTTCGACGCCGGCCAGTTCGCGGTGCTGGAGAAGGCGGGCATCGCCGGCGGGCGCGCCTACTCGATGGTCAACTTCGAGCGTGGTACGGGCCGGCTCAGGATCGTCATCAAGGAGCTGCCCGGCGGCAAGTTCTCCGAGTGGCTGTTCGGCGGCTCCGACCCGGCGGGGACGGAGCTTGGAGTGTTCGGTCCGCTCGGGGCGGCCACCTTCCGGCCCGAGGAGCGCCGGGACGTGCTCTGCATCGCCGGCGGCTCGGGTATCGCCGGCATGATGGCGATCGTCGACCGCGCGGTGCAGGAGGGCTACTTCCGCGAGCGCAGCGGGCGCGTGTTCTTCGGCGTGCGCACGCTCGCCGACGCCTTCTACATGCAGGAGCTGGCGGGCTTCGTCGCCGCGGCCGGCGGCAGGCTCGAGGTGACGCTGGCGCTGTCGCACGAGGCGGCGCCAGGCGAGACGCATCCGCAATTCCCCGGCATCCGTCTCGCCGCCGGCATGGTCGGCGAGGTGGCGAATACTGCCGTGGCAGGGCAGTACGCCAATACGGTCGCATTCACCGCGGGCCCGCCCGTGATGGTCGACGCCGTGCTGCGCCACCTGCTGCACGAGGCCAAAATGCCGCGCGCGTTCGTACGCTACGACAAGTTCGCCTGAGCCCCGGCGCCACCTATTGCAGCGCCGCCTCGAGATCGACCGTCCTGCAACGGCGCTCCTCGAGCGCCGCGTTCCACTTCTCGGCGCGCTCGCTCTTCTTCGCGAAGTCCCGCAGCGCGGCGAGTTCATCTCCCTTCTTGGCCGACCTGACGGAGGGCTTGGGCGACTTGGCGGGAGCCTCCTGCGCGGCGAGGAACTCGTCGTCGGCCTTGTTCTTGGCGGCCTTGAGACCCTCGATCTCCGCCTCCAGCTCCGCCCGAAGCTGCCGGCACGAGCCACGCGGCACGTCGAACAGCCCGGCAAACACCTTCGCCTCCGTGTCCCCGCGCCGCGCCAGGGAGCAGGCCTGCAGCGCGAGACCGGTGAGACCGATCAGGACCACGCCGATCAGCTTGCGCATAGGCTATCCTCCCCACCGATGCTCCTGCGGCGCCGAGCGTAGCACGGCGGGCACGGAGCGAGCCAAGCCGAGTCGCCGGCCTCGACATCGCGATGCCGCTCGGCGCAATTCTCACGGGGCTGCACCAGGATCGAGGATCGGAGAATGAGCACGATGAACGAGCTCGACGGCCGCGTGGCCATCGTGACAGGCGCGGGGCGCAACATCGGCCGGGCCATCGCCCTGGCGCTGGCGGACGCCGGGGCCGCCGTCGTCGTCAACGCCCGCGCCAACCGCGAGGCCGCCGAGGCCGTCGTGCGCGAGATCGGGGCCAACGGCGGCAAGGCGCTTGCCGTCATCGCCGATGTGGCCGACGAGGCCGCGGTCGAGCGCATGGTGCGGGCCACAGCGGAGCGCTTCGGCCGCATCGACATCCTCGTCAACAACGCCGCCGGCCGGCCCGAGCAGAGCCTGGAGCAGATGACGCTGGCCGACTGGCGCGGCGTGCTCGCCACCATCCTCGACGGCTCGTTCCTGACCGTGAAGGCGGCGCTGCCCCTTCTGCAGGCGAGCGGCGCCGGCGCCGTCGTCAACATCGGCGGCGTCTCCGGCCACGTCGGCGCCAGGCACCGCGCGCACGTGGTGACGGCCAAGGCCGGCCTCGTCGGCCTCACCAGGGCCCTGGCGCACGAGCTGGCCGAGCACAGCATCACCGCCAACCTCGTAGTGCCCGGCCTGATCGCCACCGCGCGCGACCCGAGCAAGCAGCTCCCCGCCCACCACAGCGTCAGCCGCACGCTGAGCGGCCGGCTGGGCACGCCGGAGGAGGTCGCCGCCGCCGTGCGCTTCCTCGCCGGGCCGCAGGCGCGCTACATCACGGGCCAGACCCTGCACGTCAACGGCGGCGTGTATCTCGGATGATTTTACGGGACGATGCGTCTCGTTTCTGTTGACACCTCGCACGCGACAGGCTTAGCTGCGGCGATCTCTGCGGCACGGGAAGGACGGTGCGGGAGGGGAAGAGGCTGCAGGCAGCCGAGCCGGGCCTCTTTCCCGTTTTCTGACCTCCGCAGGGTCTTCCGAGACAGTCTGAGACAGGGTTGTCCGGCCGCCGGATGGGCAGTCGCGCTGATTCCCGCTGCCGCGCGCATCGGCCACACTGCTTCCATGTGCTCGTGGGGTGCCTCCACGGGCCGCAGCGCCAGCCCCGGTCGTGCCCCGTGCGCTATGGTCTTGCCGCGCTTGTCGCCCTTCTCGTGGCGTTTGCCGCCGCAGCGCCGGCTGCCGCCCAGCACAGCCGCAAGCCGGCGGCCGCCAAGGCCGGGCGCAGCCTCGTCGGCCTTCCCCTCTTCAGCGCGGACGGCAAGCGCATCGGCCGGATCATCGCCAGCGGCACGGCGGGCGCCAAGGAGGCCGTCCTCCTCGCCGAGATCGAGCGCCCGCTCGGCATCGCGGCCGATACCGTCGCCATCCCCTTCGGCCTGCTCCTACGCAAGGCCGGCCGCCTGGAGCTGACCCTCACCGCCGCGGAGGTCGAGGCGAGGATCTCCAAGGCGGGGCGCGAGCGCTGACACTGCCCACTGGCCGCCGCGCCTGCACTCGCGCTGCGCTTCCCAAGGCAGCGAGCACCGACCGACCTCTCGCTCCTGCTCGGGAGCGGGTCCCGGCGTCGGGTCAGTCAGTCTCTCCCTCGGGAAGCCGCGCCGCCTGCCTCAGCGTCTCCGCCAATTTCTGCGTCTCCTCGCGGACCTTGCGCATCGTCAACTCGAGTTCGCCGACGAGACGTGCCTCCCCGGCGCTTTCTACCGCCCGCGGGGGGAGGTGCGTGGTGGAGGCCTCGAGGTGCGTGAAGGCCTCGATGGTCTTCTGCAGTTCCTCCTGGAGTTGGTGCGCCAGCTCCTCGCCTGCTCGCGGCGCGAGCTTGTCGAGCGCGGTGCTAGCAGCCTCGCCGGCGCGGTCCGCCGCGAGACTGGCCTGCTGGTCGTCGCCCCCTCTGACGTGCAGCTGCAGCAGGCGCTCGATGTAGGCCGACAGCTTTCGCCCGTCCTCATCGGCAAGCCGCTGCAGCTCGGCCCGCAACTCCGAGGTCAGCCGGATGTTCACGCTCGTGTCTTTCTTCACACAGGTGGGGTAGCGGCACCCGCTTGACGCCGCAAGGTGGGCCATTGTAAAGCATTAACATACGTTGTGAAGCAATGCTTCACGCGTATATCGGTCGTCCTCAGTAGGTGATTGCGATGTTGAACGATCTTCGGACAGAAGCAGTAGCAACTCTAACGGGCGGAGATGCCAAAGAGTGGCACGTCTGCGGATGGTTCACCCCCGACTATCGCCCGCTTGCTGAGAAATTCGCGGCCAACCTTAAAGCCGTGGGCGCTCCTTACCACCTCTGGGCCAAGGCCAAGCTCGCCGGCGGCTGGGACACCCGGCGCAAGCCGTCCGTGGCGCTCGAAGCGATGGACGCCTATCCCGGCAAGACCCTCATTCTCATGGACGTGGACTGCATCGTGCGCGGCGATATCGGCCCCGTGGCGAACGTGACAGGCGACGTTGGCTTGATCCTGAAGGCGAGGCAGACCCGCAAGGGCCGGGCTTGGCAGAAGCGCGTCGCGGTCGTGCTCAGTTCGCGCGTCGTGGTGTTCCGCCCCACGGAGGGTGCCCGGGCATTTGCGCAGGAATGGGCAGGCCTGTGCGAGAAGGCGCACTACGCCGGGGATGAGACCGCGATGACGTGGGCGTACCTGCGTCGCCCGGAGGTCGCCTTCTCCTATCTGGATGACCGCTATAGAGCCTGGGAAGTGGACGGCTACAGCACGCCCCAAGACGCGGTCATCATGCATGCCAGCGCCCATGACAAGGCTCACTCCTGGGATTGGAGCTGGATGAAGCGCGGGCTGAAGGCCGTCGAGCGGCGCTACTTCCGATCGGGCCGCACCAAGCGGGAGACTGAGGCAAGGCTCGGCTAGCACCGGCGCTCGTCATGACCACGACCGCCGCCACCATTTTCGGACTCGTTGCCGTCATCGCGCTCGCGCTGGTCGCGGTCACGCTTGGGGGCGGCGATGACGATGATGTGGACATGAACGAATACAGCGATTGGGAACGGCTGCGCTAGTGGCATGCACCACTTGAATTGAAGTATTGCGCGTGGCTGCGAGGCGGCGGCGAAGACAATCCTGAAGGCGCGCATCCTGCTCGAGGCGGATCAATCGGAGGCAGGCGAGGGCTGGTCGGACGAGAGCATCTGCGAGGCGCTCGACACCGATATCAGCCGTCCTCAAGGACCTGAGCGACACCCACTTCGCCTCGGCCGAGAAGATCGTGCTGGTCCAGGACGACAACCTCAACACGCACGCGCCGGCCTCGCTCTACGAGGCGTTCCCGCCGCAGGAGGCCCGCCGCCTCGTCGAGCGCTTCGAGGGGCACTACACGCCCAAGCACGGCAGCTGGCTCAACATGGCCGAATCGGAGCTGGGCGTGCTCGCACCCAATGCCTCGACCGGCTCCCCGACCGCCCCACGCTTGAAGCCGAGGTCGCAGCCTGGCTCCAGCGGCGCAACCGACAGAGCACGAGGCGATCACGCTCCCACAGCGGTGGGTGAGGCGCCCGTCGACATCGCTTGTGCGGGCGCGTCAGCCCATCTCAGGAAACGAAGGCCGTGAGGCCTACCAGCGCCGTCCGTGCCAGCCGCCGCGATGGCCGCCCCAGCCCCAGCTGCGGTAGCCGTAGCCGCCCCATGGCCGGTATCCATAGCCACGGCCCCAGCCGCTGTAGCCGTAGCCGCCCCACGGCCGGTATCCATAGCCACGGCCCCAGCTGCTGTAGCCGTAGCCGCCCCACGGCCGGTAGCCATAGCCCCAGCCCCGTGGCTGATAGAAGTAGCTGCTGTAGCCGTAGGAGGGGCGGTAGTACGGCGCGTAGCTGTAGCCGTAGGACGGCCGGTAATAGTAATAGGGCGTATAGCCGGATCCCCTGCACCAGCCGGAGGCTTCGGCAGGGCTGCTGGCAACGGCGCCAACTGCGAAGAGAGGCGCTGCGGTCAGCAGGGCGACGAGCGTTATTCGACGCATCTGAGCACTCCTTCTCGGTCAACCGACCTCCCGCGCGGGAAGATGCGCGCTGCGCCGCTCCTGAGCACTACGGATAAACCCGGAAACCGAGCCCGAACATCGCCGGTAGTGGGCGCAAAATGCTGCCCAAGCGGGCGCCGGACTTGCCCCAGGATCTCGCCCCGGCGCGCTTTGGCGAGCGAAGCGCGCCCTCGGCGGCTCGAACAGCGAGGTGCGGCAAGGCAGAGGCGGGCGGGGGGCTACTCCCGGCGCTCCTTCTCCAGCTCGACCATGCGCCGGTCGACATAGGCGCCGGCGATGCCGGTCAGCTCCTCGATCTTGTCCTGGAAGAAATGGTTGGCGTCCGGCACCACGGAGTGCTCGATCTTGACGCCCTTCTGCACCTTGGTCCGGACCGCGAGCTCGGCCACCGAGGCCGACGGCACCACGCGGTCCTTGTCGCCGTTCACCATGATGCCGGAGGCGGGACACGGCGCGAGGAAGGTGAAATCGTAGAGATTGGCGGGCGGCGCCACACAGATGAAGCCGTCGATCTCCGGGCGCCGCATCAGGAGCTGCATGGAGGTGTAGGTGCCGAACGAGACGCCGGCGATCCAGCAGAAGCGCGAATCCGGGTTCTGCAGCTGCAGCCAGTCGAGCGCCGCAGCGGCGTCGGCGAGCTCGCCGGGGCCGCCGTCCCAGTAGCCCTGGCTGCGCCCGACGCCGCGGAAATTGAAGCGCAGCACCGAGAAGCCGCGGTCCACGAACATATAGTAGAGCGCATACACCACCTGATTGTTCATGGTGCCGCCGAGCTGCGGGTGGGGGTGCAGGATGAGGGCGATCGGACTGCCCGTGGCGGACTCGTGGTGGTAGCGGGCCTCGAGGCGCCCGACCGGGCCGTTGATGATCAGCTCAGGCATAGGTGTCCTTCACTCGCTTTCCGAAGCCCGTCGTCGGGGTCAGACCCCCGGCCTCGACCGGGGCCTCGACCGCAGAGAAAACTCCAGACGGCTGCTGCCGGGGGTCTGACCCCGTCAACCCCGTCTATCGGCAGCAGGCTTGGCAAAAAAACTTGACTTGCTGGCTCGGGATTTAATATATCAGAGGTTCTTTTAGAACAGTTCGAAAAAGGTGAAAGTGCCGGAGTCCCGCCATCCCATCCGCCGCGCGCGGCGGTCTCATAGCACGGGCCGGGGTGGCGGATGCAAGTGGAAGGTTCAACCCGTAGCGTCACGGAGCCTGCCGTTTGGAGCTCAATACCAGAGGTCGATACGCCGTCACCGCGATGGCGGATCTCGCCAAGTTCGGGGCGGGCAAGGCGGTGCCCCTCTCGGCCATCGCCGAGCGCCAGCACATCTCGCTCGCCTATCTGGAGCAGCTGTTCGCGAGCCTCAGGCGCGCGGGCCTGGTGGAGAGCGAGCGCGGGCGCACGGGCGGCTACCGGCTGGGGCGGCCCGCCGCGCAGATCACCGTCGCCGAGGTCATGTGCGCGGTCGAGGAGGAGATCCGCATGACCCGGTGCGCCGGCGAGGACACGGCGCCCTGCATCCCCGGCAAGCGTTGTCTCACGCACGGGCTGTGGGATGCCCTGGGCGAGCAGATCGCCTGGTTCCTGGACCGCGTGAGCCTCGAGGAGGTGATCGCCGGCATCGCGCCGGGCAAGCTCGGCGGTCCGCCCCCGCCGATCGCACAGGAGATTGCGAGCGAATGAGCGCCACGCGCGCCTACCTCGACTGGAACGCCACCGCGCCGCTGCGCGCGGAGGCGCGCGCGGCCGTGGTTGCGGCGCTCGATGTCGTCGGCAACCCGTCCTCCCCGCACAGCGAGGGGCGGCGCGCGCGGGCGATCGTCGAGGACGCGCGCGAGGAGGTCGCGGCGCTCGTCGGTGCCGAGCCGGCCGACGTGGTGTTTACGAGCGGTGGCACGGAGGCCAACAACATGGTGTTGGCGCGCGGCTGGAGCTCAATCTGCCTCGCCGGCATCGAGCACGACTCGGTGCTGGCGCCGGCACGCCGCAGCGGGGCGCGTCTGATCGCGCTGCCCGTCGATGCCGATGGCGTCGTTGCGGCGGCGGCTCTCGCGCCTGGTCGAGCCGCCGGGGCCGCGCGCGCTCGTGACGCTGCAGATGGCCAACAACGAGACCGGCGTTCTGCAGCCGGTGGCGGAGGCGGCGGCGGTCGCCACGGCGCGCGGGCTGTCGGTCCACACCGATGCGGTGCAGGTCGCGGGTCGCATGGCCGTCGATTTCCGGGCGCTCGGCGTCGATTTCCTGAACCTGTCGGCCCACAAGCTCGGCGGACCCAAGGGGATCGGCGCCCTCGTCATCCGCGCTGGGGCGGCCCTGCCCGCCCTCCTCGTGGGCGGCGGCCAGGAGCGGCGCCGGCGTGCCGGGACCGAGAACGTGCCGGCCATCGCCGGCTTTGGCGCCGCGGCGCGCGCCGCGGCTCGCGACCTCGCCGGGATGCAGCGGGTGCGGGCGCTGCGCGATCGGCTGGAGGCCGAGGCTCGCGCCATCGCTCCGGAGGCTCGGGTGATCGCAGAGCGCGCCGAGCGGCTGCCCAATACCACCAGCATCGCCCTGCCGGGGGCGAGCGCCGAGACGATGGTCATCGCCCTCGATCTCGCCGGGGTTGCCGTGAGCGCCGGGGCCGCCTGCTCGTCGGGCAAGGTCGGGGCGAGCCACGTGCTCGAGGCGATGGGCGTGGCGCCGGCGCTGGCGCGCGCGGCCATCCGCGTGAGCCTCGGCTGGGGGTCGACGCAGGCTGACGTGGTGGCCTTCCTGAAGGCCTGGAGCCGTCTCGCCGCGCAGCGCCAGCAGCGCGCGGTGGCTTGAGAGAAGACCGAAGAACACAGCGTAGAAAGACACGAGCGTAGCAATGGCAGCAGACCAGCAGACGATCGATCAGGTGAGGCGCATCGACGTCGACCAGTACAAGTACGGCTTCGAGACCGCCATCGAGGTGGTCAAGGCCCCCAAGGGCCTCAGCGAGGACATCGTCCGCTTCATCTCCGACAAGAAGGGCGAGCCCGCGTGGATGCTGGAGTGGCGGCTCGACGCCTACCGCCGCTGGCTGGTGATGACGGAGCCCACCTGGGCGCGCGTCAGCTATCCTAAGATCGACTTCCAGGACCTCTACTACTACGCCGCGCCCAAGTCGATGGACGGGCCCAAGAGCCTCGACGAGGTCGACCCGGCGCTGCTGCGCACCTACGAGAAGCTCGGCATCCCGCTCAGGGAGCGCGAGGTGCTGGCCGGCGTGCAGGGCGCGCGCGTCGCCGTCGATGCCGTCTTCGACAGCGTCTCCGTCGTCACCACCTTCAAGGACGAGCTGGCCAAGGCCGGCGTGATCTTCTGCTCGATCTCCGAGGCCCTGCGCGAGCATCCAGACCTCGTGCGCAAGTACCTGGGCTCGGTCGTGCCCCAGGCCGACAACTTCTATGCCGCGCTCAACTCGGCGGTGTTCTCCGACGGCTCGTTCGTCTATGTGCCGCCCGGTGTCCGCTGTCCGATGGAGCTTTCCACCTATTTCCGAATTAACGAGAAGCAGACCGGCCAGTTCGAGCGCACCCTCCTCATCGCCGACAAGGGCGCCTACGTGAGCTATCTGGAGGGCTGCACGGCGCCCACCCGCGACGAGAACCAGCTGCATGCCGCGGTGGTCGAGCTGATCGCGCTGGACGACGCCGAGATCAAATATTCAACGGTGCAAAACTGGTATCCGGGCGACAAGGATGGCAAGGGCGGGGTTTACAACTTCGTGACCAAGCGCGGCGACTGCCGCGGGCGGAGTTCCAAGATCAGCTGGACGCAGGTCGAGACCGGCTCGGCCATCACCTGGAAGTATCCGAGCTGCATCCTGCGGGGTGACGGCTCGCGCGGCGAGTTCTACTCGATTGCGGTCTCCAACGGCCACCAGCAAGTGGACAGCGGCACCAAGATGATCCACCTGGGCTCCAACTCCTCGAGCCGCATCATCTCCAAGGGCATTGCCGCGGGGCGCTCGCAGAACACCTACCGCGGCCTCGTCTCGGCGCACCGCAAGGCGAAGAACGTGCGCAACTTCACCAACTGCGACAGCCTGCTGATCGGCGACAAGTGCGGCGCGCACACGGTGCCCTACATCGAGGCCAAGAACGCCTCGGCCCACTTCGAGCACGAGGCGACGACGTCCAAGATCTCCGAGGACAAGCTGTTCTACTGCATGCAGCGCGGCCTGAGCGGGGAGGAGGCGGTGGCGCTGATCGTCAACGGCTTCGTGCGCGAGGTGCTGCAGCAGCTGCCGATGGAGTTCATGGCCGAGACGCAGAAGCTGATCGGCGTGTCGCTCGAAGGATCGGTTGGATGACGCGAGTTAACGGGCCCGGCGGAGCGATTGGCTGGGGCCCGGTCGAGATGGGAATGGGGAGCGCCCACGATGCCGGCCAGCCGGCCGGAGCGGACTTGAGGAGGCAGAGAATGCGCGATGCGGTTGAGACAATGTCGGCGGCAAGGCTGCGGCGGGAGCTGGACGAGCAGGAATGCAAACGGCGCAACGCGCTGTCGAGGACCATCCCCGGCTTCGCCTTGCGCGCCGGCGATGTCGGCACCGTGCTGGAGACGCTCGGCAACAACGAGGCGTTCCTCGTCGAGTTCAACAGGAGCGGCAAGGCCCCGAACGGCGAGTGCGACTGGCTCGGCGTGCTCTACCCGACGGAGATAGAGGTGGTGGACCAGCGGCAGGGCTGACGCGCGTCGCGCGTCGCCGACCGGACTTGTGAGAGATGATCTGAGCGATGCTGGAAATCAGAAATCTGCATGTGAAGCTGGCCGAGGAGGGCACGCCCATCCTGAAGGGCGTGAGCCTCACCCTGCCCAAAGGCCAGGTGCACGCCATCATGGGCCCCAACGGCTCGGGCAAGTCGACGCTCGCCTACGTCCTCGCGGGCCGCGACGGCTACGTGGTGACCGACGGCGACATCCTCTGGAACGGCGAGAGCGTGCTCGCGCTGGAGCCCTACGAGCGGGCGGCCAGGGGCATCTTTCTCGCCTTCCAGTATCCGCTGGAGATCCCCGGCGTCGCCACCATGACGTTCCTGCGCACCGCCGCCAACGGCCTGCGCAAGCAGCGGGGCGAGAAGGAGTACACGACGCCGGAGTTCCTGAAGCTGGTGCGCGCGGCCGCCGCGCGCCTCGGCGTGTCGGACGAGATTCTCAGGCGCCCGCTCAACGTCGGCTTCTCCGGCGGCGAGAAGAAGCGCATGGAGATCCTGCAGATGGCGGTGCTGGAGCCGACGCTGTGCGTGATGGACGAGACCGACTCCGGCCTCGACATCGACGCCGTGCGCATCGTCTCGGAGGGCGTCAATGCGCTGCGGTCGCAGGACCGGGCGATGCTGGTGATCACCCACTACCAGCGCCTGCTGAGCTACATCGTCCCCGACCGGGTGCACGTGATGGCCGACGGGGTGATCAGGAAGAGCGGTGGCAAGGAGCTGGCCTTCGAGCTGGAGGAGACGGGCTACGCCGAGTTCAGAGCGGCGTGACACCCGTCATCCCGGACGGGAGCGTGCAGGTTGGGTCGAGCGTCAGCGAAGACCCGACACAGGCAAACGATCGCGGTGTTGGGTCTGCGCTTCGCTCGACCCAACCTGCTGCGCCCTCAGCTTCCGGGATGACGGGTAGGAGAAGAAGACGACGGACATGACTCTGGCTGTGACGCGAACCAGGGCCGAGCAGGCCTTGACCGAGAGCTTCGAGGCGGTGGCCGGCGCACTGCCGGGCAGCGCGGCCGTGCGCGAGACGCGGCGGCGCGCCATCGGCACCTTCGCGGCCCTCGGCCTGCCGCACCGGCGCATCGAGGCGTGGAAGTACACCGACCTGCGCACGCTCATGAAGGAGGCGTACGCGCCAGCCCTCGCTCGCGCCGCCGCCGTTGACCAGCGCGCCCTGGACGCGGCGCTCGGCCCAGCGCTCGCCGGGCTCGATGCGATCCGTATCGTCTTCGTCGACGGCGCCTTTGCGCCCGCCCTGACGCGTCTCGATGACGAGCACGGGAGAGCCTACCACTTCGACCCGCTCGCGCGCGGCCTCGCCGAAGGCTTCGACTGGCTGGAGGCCCTGCTGGGCGAGGCTGAGGGCCCGAAAAGCGGCGCGGTCGTTGCGCTCAACACGGCTTTTGCCACGGACGGGGTGCTGCTGCGTGTCGTCGATGGCGCCCGGATGCGGAAGCCCGTCCATCTGATATTCGCAGCCAGCGGAGTGGAGAAAGCCGCCGTCGCCACGCGCAACCTCATCAAGGTGGGCGAGGGCGCGGAGGCCGTCGTGGTGGAGAGCCACGTCGCGCTCGGCGCGGCGGCAAGCCAGCACAACACCGTGACGGAGATCGCAGTCGGCGATCGCGCGCGCGTCCGGCACCTGAAGGTTCTGGCGGGCGCCGGGGAAGGCGCCGGCACAGCGGCCTCGGCGCACATCGGAGCCTGGATCGTCGGGCTCGCCGCCGGGTGCGAGTACCGCGCCTTCCAGCTCACCGCCGGCCTGCCGCTGGTGCGCAACGAGCTGCACGTCGCCTTCGCGGGCGAGGGGGCGAAGCTCGACGTCTCCGGCTGCTTCCTCGGCGCCGGCACGGAGCACGTCGACACCACGCTGGTGGTGGACCACGCCGTGCCGGCTTGCGAGAGCCGCGAGCTTTTCAAGTGCGTCCTGGCGGACCGGGCGCGCGGCGTCTTCCAGGGCAAGGTGATCGTGCGGCCCGATGCGCAGAGGACCGACGGCAAGCAGATGGCGCAGGCGCTGATGCTGTCCGAGGAGGCGGAGTTCGATTCCAAGCCGGAGCTGGAGATCCACGCCGACGACGTGGTCTGCGGCCACGGCTCGACGGCGGCCGAGCTCGACGCCGGCATGCTGTTCTATTTGTGCTCGCGCGGCATCACGCTCGATGACGCCCGCGCGCTGCTGATCGAGAGCTTCGTCGGGGAGGCCATCGACAAGGTTGAGGACGAGCGGCTGCGCGAGGCTTTGTCGGCGATCGCAAAGGCGAGACTGGCCGGGCTGGCCAGAGCGCGCGCGCCGGCGGCCCGCGCGGAGGACGAACCATGACGGCGATGACGAGAGAGACGGACTTCGCGGACGGCGGCTGGGACGTGGAGCGCATCCGCACGGACTTTCCGATCCTGTTCCGCGAGGTCTACGGCAAGCCGCTCGTCTACCTCGACAACGGCGCCTCGGCGCAGAAGCCGCAGGCCGTGCTCGACGCCGTCGAGCACGCCTACAAGATGGAGTACGCCAACGTCCACCGCGGCCTGCACTACCTCTCCAACACAGCGACCGCGAAATTCGAGAACGCGCGCGAGACGGTGCGCCGCTTCCTCAATGCGCCGAGCTCCGACGAGATCATCTTCACCCGCAACCTGACCGACGGGGTCAACCTGGTCGCCAGCTCCTTCGGCATGGACTTCGAGGCGGGCGACGAGATCGTGCTCTCCATCATGGAGCACCATTCCAACATCGTGCCCTGGCACTTCCTCCGCGAGCGCAAGGGCTGCGTGCTGAAATGGGCGCCCATCGCCGACTCGGGCGAGCTCCTGCTGGATGAATTCGAGCGCCTCATCACACCGCGCACCAGGATCGTCGCCATCACCCACATGTCGAACGTGCTGGGCACCGTGGTGCCGATCAAGGAGGTGGTGCGCATAGCGCACGCCCGCGGCGTCCCGGTGCTGGTGGACGGGGCGCAGGCGGCGGTGCACATGCCCATCGACGTGGCCGACCTCGACTGCGACTTCTACGGCTTCACCGGCCACAAGACCTACGGACCCTCCGGCATCGGCGTGCTCTACGCCAAGCGCAAGCACCTCGACGCCATGCCGCCCTACCAGGGCGGCGGCGACATGATCGAGAGCGTGCATGTGGACCGCATCGTCTACGGCAAGCCGCCGTACAAGTTCGAGGCCGGCACGCCGGCGATCGTGCAGGCAATCGGCCTCGGCGCCGCGCTCGACTACATGATGCAGGTGGGGCGCGATCGCATCGCGGCACACGAGGCTGACCTCAAGGACTACGCGCACGCGCGGCTCTCCGAGCTCAACTGGCTGAAAATCCACGGCGAGGCGAGGGACAAGGGCGCCATCGTCTCGTTCAGCATCGACGGCCTGCATCCCCACGACGTCTCGACCATCATCGACCGCTCGGGCGTGGCGGTGCGCGCCGGCCATCACTGCGCGCAGCCGCTGATGGACCGGCTGGGCGTCACGGCCACGTGCCGCGCCTCGTTCGCGATGTACAATACCAAGGCCGAGGTGGATGCGCTGGCGGAAGCGCTGATCAAGGCGCACGCGTTCTTTGGGTAGGGGCGAATGGTGAGTGGCGAATGGCGAATGGCGAATGGCGGGGCTCCAATGCCGATCCACTCGTTCAAAGGTCTCGATGTATGGAAAATGGCCCTTTGCTCGAAACGTGCCAGAGAGACGGCAAGATGCTGCGTGCGCTGATAAGATCGTTGCAGGCGGCAGCATCCGGCAATGAATAGGGCAGTCGGGATGCACAAGACCAACCAGGAGATGGATGCGCTGGCGATTGGCCATTCGCCATTCGCCATTCGCCAATGATTGCCATGGACGAGAAACTGACAGACCGGATCGAAACGCCGGAGGTGCAACCGGCCACCGCAGCGCCGGAGCACGGCGCGTCGATCCCCAGGGAGGAGCTGGAGCAGCTCACCGCCGACATCGTCGGGGCGCTGAAGACCGTCTACGACCCGGAGATCCCGGCCGACATCTACGAGCTGGGCCTGATCTACAAGGTCGACATCGACGATGCCCGCAACGTCGCCATCGAGATGACGCTTACCTCGCCGGGATGCCCGGTCGCGGGCGAGATGCCGGGCTGGGTGGAGAACGCGGTGGGCGCGCTCCCCGGCGTCGGCCAGGTCACTGTCACGCTCACCTTCGACCCGCCCTGGGACAAGGACCGCATGTCCGACGAGGCCCGCCTGCTGCTCGGCATGTACTGACGCTGCGCAGACGGGGTCAGACCCGGGTCAGACCCCTGGCCCCCTCACGTTTGCGCGAGGTCTTGATTTTCGCTTTGGTACGGACTGTTCTCTCTTCGCGGCGACCCGACGCGCCGCCGCGAGCGCAGCTCGTGCCCACGTGACAAGCTCATCGGGCTCGTCGAACAGCCGCTCTGGCGCGCGCCAAAAGGAAAGGTCTATGAGGCCGCCGCTTTTCTGGTAGTTGAGGGGCGGAAAGGACTTCGCTTCCTTGAAGGTCACCCGGTTGAGGTCATCGACCCGGAAATAGAGCGTATCGTCCCTTACCATCCCGAGCATCAGTCCATCGCAGAACACGCCGGTCTTGCCGAACATGCGCCGCATCGTGACGTGGCCGAGCGGGGCGAGCTGCTCGCGCAGGAACTCGGCAAAGCTATCGCTGGCAACCATTCCCGATCCTTGGTCCCGGCCCGGCTGTCTCATCTTCGGCGCCCATGTTGCGAACCTGGGCTGATGCGTGGCTAAGCTGTACAGGCTATAGCGATTGCTGGTCGGGTTGAATGCAGGAAAATGCCATGCAGATCGGCGTCGTGGGGCTGGGGCGGATGGGCGCCAACATCGCCCGCCGCCTGATGCGGCGGGGCCATGCCTGCGTGGTCTGGGACCGCGACGCGAGGCCGGGGCAGCAGCTGGCGGGCGAGGGCGCGCTGGCGGCGTGCGAGCCTCGCGGAGCTGGTGCGTGCGCTCGCGGCGCCGCGCGCCGTCTGGCTCATGCTGCCAGGCCGGTGAGGCCACCGAAGCCGCCATCGCCGACCTCGCCCCGCTGCTGGCGCCCGGCGACACCATCGTCGACGGCGGCAACACCTTCTGGAAGGACGACATCCGCCGCGCGCGCGAGCTGGGCGCCAGCGGCCTGCACTATGTCGATGTGGGCACGTCCGGCGGCGTGTGGGGGCTGGAGCGCGGCTACTGCCTGATGATCGGCGGCGAGACGGCGGTCATCGAGCGGCTCGACCCGATCTTCGCGGCGTTGGCCCCGGGCCAAGGCAGCATTCCCGCGACGCCGGGCCGGCAGGGGCGCGATGCGCGCGTCGAGCAGGGCTATCTGCATGCGGGGCCGGTCGGCGCCGGGCACTTCGTCAAGATGATCCACAACGGCATCGAGTACGGCATGATGCAGGCCATCGCCGAGGGCCTCGACATCCTGAAGCACGCCGGCTCGCCGAGGCTGCCGGAGGAGATGCGCCTCGCCATCGACGTGGCGGACACGGCCGAGGCGTGGCGGCGCGGCAGCGTCATCACCTCATGGCTGCTCGACCTGACGGCGGCCGCGCTGGCCGAGGATGCGCAGCTCTCCGCCTACTCGGGCCATGTGGAGGATTCCGGGGAAGGCCGCTGGACCGTTGAGGCGGCCATCGAGGAGGCGGTGCCGGCCGAGGTGCTGACCGCCGCGCTCTACGCGCGCTTCCGCTCGCGCCAGCAGCACACCTTCGCCGAGAAGGTGCTCTCCGCCATGCGCAAGGGCTTCGGCGGCCACGTCGAGCCGAAGAAGGATGGTTGAGCGGGCGAACGACCTACTTGGGTGTGAGCGTGCGGCGGAAGAACTCGATCATCTCCGCGTTGAGGCGGGCGTGGACCGTGGCGCGGTCGATGCCGGGCGGGTCGTTGCAGATGGCCGGAGCGCGGGTTGCCAGAACAGGCGGGCAGGGCGCCAACCTGTCGGGCCGCTGTCGCCACACGCGTGGGATAGAAGACGACGGGCATCGGTCCGCCTTGCACGGGATCCGTGAGCTTGAGATCCTGGAAGCCGGCCCCAAAATTGTCCGCCCAGGCAACGTGGCGGGGTGCGCCGGCAAGGAGCACAAGAGCCAGCAGCAATGTCAGCAGTGCAGATCGCATGCGACTGATCCCGGAGCCTGGGGGTCTGATAGCATGCGGCAGGTGGCAATGCTATGCCATGCGCGGCGTGTTCCGCGGACCGAAAGAGGGCGAAGCGCGATGTCCGAGAAGGCGCAGCTGGTGATCGTGCTGATAGGCGTCTCCGGCTGTGGCAAGAGCACCGTCGGCGCGGAGCTGTCGCGCACCCTGGGCTGGTCGTTCCGCGACGCCGACAGCTTTCATCCGCCCGCCAACATCGACAAGATGACCCGCGGCACCCCGCTCACCGACGAGGATCGCTGGCCCTGGCTCGATGCCATCGCCCGATGGATCGACGACCGCCTGGCGCGCGGCGAGTCGGGCATCGTCTCCTGCTCGGCATTGAAGCGCGCCTACCGGCGGCGCATTGTCGGAGACCGCGCCCGCGTGGGTCTTGTGTATCTCAAGGGCGAGATTGGATTGATCGCTGAGCGTCTCGCGAAGCGCACGGACCATTTCATGCCCCCGGCGCTGCTGGCGAGCCAGTTCGAGGCCCTGGAGGCGCCGCAGCCCGGGGAGCGGCCCGTGATCGTCTGCATCGCGGAGACGCCGACCCGCATTGCGGCGAGGATCATCGCAGAGCTCGGGTGCGGCGCCGCGGAGGGGACGTGAGATGGCCGTCAGCGCGAGCCTGGTTGCGCTGCTCGAGGAGCAGCTGGAGCCGCTGGGCCGGATCACGCTTCGGCGCATGTTCAGCGGCGCCGGCCTCTACTGCGACGGGGTGATCTTCGGGCTCGTCCTGCGCGATACGCTCCACTTCAAGGTCGACGACGGCAACCGCGCCGCCTACCAGGCGGAGGGCATGGAGCCCTTCAGCTACGAGGCCCAGGGCAAACGCCGGGAGATCGGCGCCTACTGGCGCGTGCCCGAGCATCTCCTCGACGAGCCCGAGGAGATGCTCGACTGGGCCCGCGCCGCGCTGGCCGCGGGGCGGCGCGCCGAGGCCGCCAAGAAGCCGAGGAAGTCGCGCCGTGGGCGCAAGCCGGCGGCCGCTCGGCGCCGCCAAGCGTAAAGGCTGGTTGGCGGGCAAACGGGCCTCCGCAAGCGCATCGAGACCGCCCGGAGCGGGGTCTTCCGGCCAATGGCCCCTGCGGCTGCGCAGGAAGCGGTTCCAGGGCCATCGCGGCCTGACGGGCACCCTGGGTGCCCCCCGGGCGGGGTGGCAGAAATAGGCCCTCCAGGGCAGGAAAATCGCGCCGAGGGCCGCCTCTGCAACGCGTCGGTCCGCGCGAGCCCTGGCGCGATATGCAACACACGTGGGCCGAAGCGGACCAGGTGCAGCTACACCGGCCACACGGGCGCATGCGTGCCGAGCGGCACCGGCGGCCGCGCCCAGAACGCCGGCGTCTCCGAGAGGCGGGCGGAATGCCTGATGTATGTGAGGCGGCCGAAGGGCGTGTCCATCTCCTCCAGCAGGGCCATGATCTCCTCCCCGCTGGGCTCGGGGCAGTCGAAGCCGCGCCGCAACGCGCCCCAGACGGCCCAGCCAGTGCCCCGTCTGCGCCAGCGACACGCGCACGTGCCACGAGCCACCCTCGCGTGCCTTGCGCAGGAGCGCCATCATGGCGCCGAACGCCATCAGGTAGCCCGAGGCGTGGTCGAGCGCCTGCGCGGGCAGCTCCTTGGGAGGGGCCACGCCCAGGGCCTCGGCCTCGGCATGGTTGATGCCGCTCGCATTCTGCACGAGCGAATCGAAGCCGCGGCGTCCGGCCCAGGGCCCCTCGTGACCCCAGGCCGAGAGCGAGACCGCCACGATGCCGGGCCGCATCTGCGCCAGCGCCTCCGGCGCGAACCCGAGCGCGGCAAGCGCACCCGGCCGATAGGCCTGTACCAGCACATCCGCCGCGCGCACCAGCCGAGCGAGGCGCTGGCGCTCCTCGCCGGCGCGCAGGTCGAGAGAGGCGGAGAGCTTGCCCCGGCCCATGTCGATGTCGTGATCGCCCATGCCCGGCAGATGCGGCGCCGGTGATGCGCATCACGTCGGCGCCGTGGGCCGCGAGCGCACGGCCGCACACCGGCCCGGCGATCACGCGCGAGAGGTCGAGCACGCGCAGGCCCGCAAGTGGCCGCCCGCCGCCGTCGGGCAGCCGGCGCCCGGCGCCCCTGGGCGGCGCCTCGCCGATCCTTTCGATCTCGAGGAGCGGCAGGCCGGCAACCGCCTCGCCCTGAGGGTGCGCCGCCCACTCCGCCGGCGAGCGCAGCATGGTGGCGCACAGCCCGGCCTCGGCCGCGGCGGTTTCGAACGCCTCGCCCTGCCACCCGAGCAGAGCGGTCGCCACGGCGGCGCGCTCGTAGCTGCAGCCGAGCAGCCGCAGGATGCCGTCGCGGTGATGGGGGAAATTGGTGTGCAGACGCACCGTCCTCCCGTCGCCGGTCGGATAGATGCCGGCGATGCGGTCCCACGCCGGTCCCGGCGTCTTGGCGTCGATGCGCGCGTAGCGCTCGCTGCGCACCTCGATGGCCGCGTGGCGCATGTCGACGGCCACGCCCTGGCTGCGGCCGGTGCGCTGGCGCCAGATCGAGGCTGCAGCGAGGCCCGCGGCGGCGATCGTCGCCTGCGCCACCGTTCCGACCCGGAAGGACGACGGCAGGCCCGGATCACCGCCGTAGAGCTCGACGTCGGCGAGTGCCTCCGGCTCGCCGCCGGCGCCGAGCCAGAGGTCGCGCAGGACCTGCGCGGGTGAGGCGGCGGCGGGCGGGTCGGAGGTCATGGCGCAGATATCGACCCGTGCTCTACTTCTGCGCCACGAACGCCAGGATCTCGCCGCTGAAGCTCACATCCTTGGTGTTGATGGCGTAGGTTTCCGACATGTGGCTGTGCCTGGCCAGCATGAGATGGCGCGGGCAGCGCTCCGCCTTGCAAAGCGCATCGTTGAGCTGCTTGGCATCCTCGCGGAACATGGGCGGATCGATCTCCGCAGCCACGACCAGCAGGGGCAGCCTCGACTCGACCAGCCCCTTCAGCGAGGAGCGCCCGGCATGCTTGGATGCGTCCTCGCCGAAGTAGATCTTCTCGTTGGGCCCCGGCGTCCTCACGGTGAGGTCGTAGAGTCCCGAGACCAGGATCGCCCCCGCGAGACCGATGCCCTTGGGTCCATGGAATTCACGATGCGCCACGTAGCTGGCGACATGCACGGCGCCGGCCGAATGGCCCATCAGGAGCACGCGCTTGGGATCGCCGCCGTAGGCTGCGATGTTGTCGCCCACCCAGCGCACCGCCGCCGCCACGTCCTCGGCGCCCGCCGGCCAGGGATGCTGCGGCGCCAGGCGATAGGTGGTGTTGACGCCCACCAGGCCGTTGCGGGCGGCGAACAGCACGACGTTGTCGTAGAACGGGGTGTTGGGCGTGCGCCGGGCGCCGCGCACGAAGCCGCCGCCGTGCACGAAGATAAGGACCGGGCGCGGGGACGCGGCCTGCGCCTCGGCGACGAATACGTCGAGGGCCTGGCGCTGCGCGTCCGCACCGAACTTCACGTCGCGCGTGACCTTGATGCCCTGGTAGGGCTCCTTCTCGTGCAACGGGGCATAGATCTTGGCGGTCTCCGGCGGATTGATCACGGGACCCAGCTTCGAGACCTTCTCCCAGATCTCGCCGGGCGGGCCAGACGTCTGCGCCGCGGCGGGCATCGCCAGGGCGAGAAGAAAGGCAGCGCCGTATACTTGCGCTCGCAGCTCCATGGACATGGCATTTCCCCCTTGGTTCGTCGGTTTGGACAACGGCAAGAACGTAGGGTGTCAATGTGGCGTCAGCGGCACTGCATCGAGACCACCTTGTCGCAAATGACGCGGGCGTCTCGGTGCAATCGGGCTGGCGCCCGATTGGCACCCTACCCCGCCTTGGTGACCGGCGCGCCGGCGGCGAGCCAGCGCTCCAGCGGCTCGGCGAGGTCCTCCAGCGGCCGGTAGCCGTTGGTGAGCAGCGCATAGCCCTTCTCCTCGCTGCCGGCGATCACCGTCGGAAAGCCGTTGATGCCGAGCGATTGTGCCGTGAGGAAATCGCGGAAGGTCTCGTTGCGCGTCTCCGCGGCGGCGAACGCCTCGCCGAAGCCGGCGCGGTCGAAGCCGGCCTCCGCGGCGACGCCGGCGATCTCCTCCGCCGCCGTCATATCTCGGTTCTCGGCGTAGAACGCCTGTTGGATGCGCACCATGAACGGCAGCGCCATGTGCGGCAGCAGCCGGCGCGCGGTAACCACGGCGCGGCAGGCGGGCTCGGTGTCGTAGACGAAGCCCTCGCGATCGAAGAAGGAGAAGTCGAAGGGCTGGCCGCTGGCGGCGCCGACGCGGGTCCAGGCCTCGCGGATGTTGTCCGTGTCCTGGGCGCGCATGGGCTCGGTGTTGCCGGCGCGCAGGCCGCCCATGACCAGATCGAGGGGCAGGCGGCCATCGAAGCGCTCGGCCAGCGCCGCGATCACCGGCGAGAAGCCGTAGCACCACGAGCACATCGGATCGGCGAAGTAGACGAGGCGGTTGGCAGCCATGTCGATCACTCGGCGAAGGGAGGCGTTTGCTGCGACCATGCTTAACATGCTGGCGGCCTTCCGGCACACGGGCTTGCGCACGGACCTCGCGAGCAGATGAGGCAAAGCCGTCCCCACGTGCGCTTGTGCGGCGGCCGGCAGCGCCTATCTGTGAATGAGTGGTCAATTGGCCGGGCGGGCGGGATAGTGCTCCGCAGCGCGGCGGAGACGTAATCCCCGAGGCAGCCGCGATCCGAGAGCGCACCCCCTGTTCCCGATCGGAGACAGCGTCAGCAAGAGCCGTCCGGCGGTCGTCGTCTGGACGATCATCGCTGCCAATGTCGCGGCCTTCCTCTATCAGCTGAGCCTGGATGAAGGGGAGCTGCAGTGGTTCCTCTACGAGCACGCGCTGGTGCCGCGGCGCTACTTATTTCCATTGTGGGGCGAGTTGAACGGGCTGTCGCCGCTCGATCTGACGCCCTTCATCACCAACACGTTCCTGCACGGCGGCTGGCTGCACATCATCTTGAACCTGTGGACGCTCTACATCTTCGGGCCGGCGCTGGAGGACCGGCTGGGGCCCGTCCGCTTTCTCGCCCTCTACCTGTTGGCCGGGCTCGCGGCCAGCCTCACGCACGCCGTCTTCAATGCGACCTCCCCGGTTCCGGTGCTCGGCGCTTCGGGGGCCATTGCGGGCGTGATCGCTGCCTACGCGGTGCGTTTCCCCTACGCCTGGGTGCGCGTGATCGTCCCGATCCTGTTCATCCCGCTGTTCTTCAGCATTCCCGCGCTCGTGTTCGCCGGCATCTGGTTCTTCATGCAGGTGTTCCAGGGTGCCAGCGAGCTCATGTCGCCCTTCGCCAGCGCCGGCGGCATCGCCTGGTGGGCCCACATCGGCGGCTTCGTCGCGGGCTGGGTGCTGCTGCCGCTGCTCGAGCCGTCGTCCGCCTCGGGCAAGGGCCGCGGGCCTGGTACAACGGCGGGCCGTGGGAACGAGGGCGGTGAGCCACCCGGCGGCGCGATGGCCACCGGTCAGTCGCCTTGGCCTGCTTCTTGTCAGCCCCATGATCTGCGGGAATGGTCGTGGCCAGCCCCTCCACCACCAGCGCGCGCGTCGCCGCCTTGAGCTTCTCGTTGTGCACCGCCTGCGGTGTCGCCGGCCACCAGGTGCGGTCCAGCGTGCGCGTAGGGGGCGTTGATGGTCTTGCCCATCGAGATGCCCCGCTCAACCCCGGTCCTCTGCCAGCCCAGCTGCTCGAAGGTGCGCCCGTCGTAGACGAGGACCGTCGTGACCGCGAAGAGCGTGACATTGTCGGGATTGATCGGTCCGCCGGCTTCGATCATGCCGAGGCCGGTCACGGTCTGGTTGCTGCTGCCGAAGGGCGCGGCTGAGCGGATCACGACGACGTAGAGGTCGTGTTTCTGCGACGCGGCAATCTTGCGGATGACGTCCGGAGCACCCGCGTCCAGGTCGCCGGAGGCATGGCTGATCCTCCTGACGGCGTAGCGCTTGCTCAACAGGGCGCTGATCTTGTTGGCGACGGCATCGTCGATGCCCCAGGAGTTGATCGCCACCTCGTTGAGCTCGTTGCCGAACACGGTGATGCCCATCTTCTGCAGGGCGAACTTGTGACCGACGGCCGAGATGACGCCGACCGTCTTGGCCTGGCTGATCGTTTTCGATGCCTCGGCCGAGGGCGCGCCAAAACCGCCCGCGCAACCGCCGGACCAGCAGCAGCAAGGCAACGACAACGCTTCGGTACATGCAGGACCCCCTACGCTCTCACTCCGCACCCTTACTGTCATGGCGCGGGTGGTGTCGCAACGCGACGGGAGGGCGCAATTGCCTGCTTTCTGCGCAGGGTGCTGCGCACCGGTCACGCGCCCGATCCCCAGCGGCGCGGGGGCATCATACCGGCGAGGCTTGAGAACAGCCGCCCCCCTGCGCTACAAGGCGCGCCAACCCCATTCATTCGCAAAGAGGACGAGGCCGGTGGCCAATCCGCAGTACGTCTATCACATGCACAAGCTCTCCAAGACCTATCCGGGGGGCAAGCAGGTGCTGAAAGACATCTCGCTGTCGTTCTTCCCCGGCGCCAAGATCGGCGTCGTGGGCTTGAACGGCGCGGGCAAGTCGACGCTTCTGAAGATCATGGCCGGCGAGATCGAGGACTATGTCGGCGAGGCCTGGGCGGCCGAGGACGTGCGCGTGGGCTACCTGCCGCAGGAGCCGGAACTCGATCCCGAGAAGGACGTGCTCGGCAACGCCATGGAGGGCGTGGCGGAGAAGAAGGCGCTCCTCGACCGCTACAACGAGATCGCCGCCAATTACTCCGACGAGACCGCCGACGAGATGGCAAAGCTCCAGGACGAGATCGAGGCGCAGAATCTGTGGGACCTCGACACCCAGGTGGAGCAGGCGCTCGACGCGTTGCGCTGCCCGCCGGGCGACGCCGACGTGGCCAAGCTCTCCGGCGGCGAGAAGCGGCGCGTGGCGCTCACCAAGCTGCTGCTCGCCAAGCCCGGCATCCTGCTGCTCGACGAGCCCACCAACCATCTCGACGCGGAGTCCGTGGCCTGGCTGGAGCAGTACCTCAAGGACTACGCCGGCTGCATCATGCTGGTGACGCACGACCGCTACTTCCTCGACAACATCACCGCATGGACGCTGGAGCTCGATCGCGGGCAAGGCGTGCCCTACAAGGGCAACTACTCCTCCTGGCTGGAACAGAAGGCCAAGCGGTTGGAGGCCGAGAAAGGCCAGGAGGAGGCCAAGCAGCGCACCTTGAGGCGCGAGCTGGAATGGATCAGGTCGTCGCCCAAGGCGCGCCAGGCCAAGTCCAAGGCGCGCATCCAGGCCTACGACAAGCTCGCCGAGGAGGCTGGGCGCGAGGAGGTCGGCAAGGCACAGATCAAGATCCCGGCCGGGCCACGGCTGGGCGGTCTGGTGGTGGAGGTGGATGGCCTCTCCAAGGCGTTCGGCGACCAGCTGCTGATCGACAACCTCTCCTTCAAGCTGCCGCCCGGCGGCATCGTCGGCGTGATCGGTCCGAACGGCGCCGGCAAGACCACGCTGTTCAAGATGATCACCGGCCAGGAGAAGCCCGACGCAGGCGCCATCCGCCTGGGCGAGACGGTGAAGCTCGGCTACGTCGACCAGAGCCGCGCGCACCTCAACGACAAGAAGACCGTGTGGGAGGAGGTGTCGGACGGCAAGGACATCATGAAGCTCGGCGACAAGATGGAGATGCCCTCGCGCGCCTACGTTGGCTGGTTCAACTTCAAGGGGGCGGACCAGCAGAAGAAGGTGGGGCTCTTATCGGGCGGCGAGCGCAACCGCGTGCACCTCGCCAAGATGCTGAAGGAGGGCGGCAATCTCTTGCTGCTCGACGAGCCCACCAACGACCTCGACACCGAGACCCTGTCGGCGCTCGAGGCGGCGCTGGAGGACTTCGCCGGCTGCGCCGTGGTGATCAGCCACGACCGCTTCTTCCTCGACCGCATGGCCACCCACATCCTGGCCTTCGAGGGCGACAGCCACGTGGAGTGGTTCGAGGGCAACTTCGCCGACTACGAGGAGGACAAGAAGCGCCGCCTCGGCGACGCCGCCGTCGAGCCGCACCGCATCAAGTTCAAGCGGTTCGAGCGGCGGTAGGCGCCAAGGCGCCTCTGTGCTGGTCTCGCGACATGCAGATCCATCTTACCAAAGACCAAGAGGACTGGCTGCAGCCGCAAGTCGCAGCCGGCCGTTTCTCCTCCCTCGAGGAGGCGCTCGCCGAGGCCATCGACAGTCTTCGAGCCGAGGATGAAGCGTTGGCCTGGGCAACGCCTCTGGTCGATGAGGGGCTGGCAGAGCTGGACCGCGGCGAGTCCATCCCCGCGGAAAAGGTGTTTGCCTCCCTCAGCGCAAGCCGAGCAAAGGAGTCGATTCCGCCTTCAACGTCCCGTGCCTGGCCAAGCTACATCCTGACCCCGGTAGAGGGAACTCCAGTGCCGCTGCCCTGGCAGACTCATCCTTGCGGATGGAATCAGAAGCCGGCGTAACTTCGGGCCCGACTGGCCCAGTAGGTCGCCACCAGCTCTGTGGCGGCCGCCACTTCCTCTCGGGAGCGCAAGGGATCAGATAGAGGAGGGAGAGCGGCGCGCCCAGCACAGCTTCATCAAGCGCGCTGCCCACGCTCACGCATCCAGGAAAATCCGGAAACACGACGCCAAAGTCGCTGTCCGGATCCTTATCGACGACGGCTGGATAGTGAACGCGGTCGGCCGGCATTGCTCTTGCCTGCTCACGCCGCGACGCGGCTCCTCTCCTTGGCGAAGGGGCTCAGCCCCAGCCACCGCTGCATCGACCTGGCGATGTCCGCATCGCCGATCAGCTCGACGTGGCCCGCCTCGACCTCCCTGGCGATGGTGGTGAGCCCCATCCAGATGGCCGTCATGCTGCGCAGCGGGCTCCTCACGTAGAGATCGACCTCGAAGCCGGGATTGGTGGAGCACAGGTCGACGTTGCCGCCGTCGATCACATCGACCACCAGCCACCAGGAGCGCTTGGCCGACGTCACATCGGGATAAAGGAAGTTGATGGTGCAGCGGCGCTTGGGCAGCGGCGTGGGATTGAGCCAGCGGCGCATGTCCCACATCAGGAGCGACGGGTCCAGGTTCTTGAGAGAGACGGACGACTCCACCCAGCGCTGCCCCCAGATGCCGAGCGACATGACGACCGGGCGCAGGTCCTCGCCGGCCTCCGTCAGCTTGTAGTCGACGACGCCCGCGTGTCCCGTCGGGACGGTGACGATCACGCCCGCCTCCTCCAGCTCCTTGAGGCGTTTCGACAGCAGCGACGGTGACATCAGCGGCACGCCGCGCCGCAGGTCGTTGAACCTGGTGGTGCCGCACAACAGCTCGCGCAGCACCAGCGCCGTCCAGCGCGAGCACACGATCTCCGCGGCCATCGCCACCGGGCAGAATTGGCCATAGCCGGCCTTGTCCAGTCTCTCGCCCATGAATTCTCTCCTGATCGAACAGATCGGGTCCAGCTTTGCAGCAGATAAGGCAACGCCGCCAGTACAGATACTGTACCGGCCCCGGGCCGCTCGAGCCACGGGGTGCCGGACCTGCGCGGCGGATCCGAGCGTTGATATCGGTGCCCCAACGGCTGCGGAGCGGGAGCTGGGCCGCCGGTGCGGCCGCCGGTACAGTTCGTGGACTAGCGGCAGGACACCCGCTCCGGCCAGGAATGGGGCCATCGATGATCCATCATCCCATCCCAAAGGGAGGTTCCTGACCATGAGTGCTGCAGCAGCCCTGAATATCGGCAGCAACGAGCCGAGGAGTGCAGTCGAGATCGCACGGGGGCTTGGGCCCTTGTTCGCCCGCCGCGCCAGCGAGGCGGCCGATGAGGACCGCTTCGTTGCGGACAACTTCGCGACGCTCAAGGCATCCGGCCTGGTCGAAGCCGGGGTGCCGGCCGAGCTCGGAGGTGGCGGGGCCGATATCGACGAGCTTGCCGCCATGCTGCGTACCCTCGCCTACCATTGCGGGTCGACCGCGCTGGCGTTCTCCATGCACACCCACCAAGTGGCGATCCCCGCCTGGCGCTGGACGCATCAGAAGGCGGCAGCCGTGAAACCGCTGCTGGAGCGCATCGCCAAGGAGCGCATCCTTCTGCTGTCGAGCGGCGGCTCCGACTGGATCGCGGGCTCCGGCAAGGCGGAGAAGGTGGAGGGCGGCTATCGCATCCACGCGCGCAAGGTCTTCACCTCCGGCGCTCCCACCGGCGATATCCTGATGACGGGCGCGGTCCTCGAGACCGAGGACGGCCCGGAGGTGCTGCACTTCGGCGTACCGATGAGCTCGCCCAACGTGAAGGTGCTCGACACCTGGCGCACGCTCGGCATGCGCGCCACCGGCTCGCACGATGTCCTGATCGACGGCCATGTGGTGCCCGACGCTGCGGTGGCGGTGCGACGCAAGGGCGGCGAGTGGCATCCCCTTTTCCATATCATCGCCACCATCGCCTTCCCGCTTGTCTACGCCGTGTACGTCGGGGTGGCCGAGAGCGCGCGCGACCTCGCCGTCGAGATCGCCAAGCGCAAGGCGCCCACGCGGCACACCATCGATCTCGCCGGCCGCATGGAGACCGAGCTGGCCGGCGCCAGGCTCGCGCTCGAGTGGATGCTGGCCGCGGTCCGGCTCGAGCGCGCCGTCGGCCGGCACCGTCAACCAGGTGATGATCGGCAAGCAGCTCGCCACGCGCCATGCCATCACGGCGGTGGAATACGCGATGGAGGTGGCCGGCGGCGCCGGCTTCTACCGGTCGGCGGGGCTGGAGCGCAAGCTCCGCGACATCCAGGCGGCACGCTACCACCCGCTGCAGGCGGGGGCGCAGGCCGAGTATGCCGGAGCGATGTCGCTGGGCCTGCCGGTGGAGCGGATCTTCTAACGGCAACAGTGCGGCCGCCGAGGCGTCCCGAGTGCGTCATTGCCGGGCGCCTCGGCCACTGCCGAGCCTTGTTTTCGCCAGGGCCCGCCCCTGGCAACGGCGCGGTTTGCGGTTTGGCGCCTGCTGCGTCGGCGGTAGCACCTCCTCAGTCGAGAGCACGGAGATGATCATGGGCACGATTTCGGGCATTGCGCCCCAGCGCGCTGGGTCTGCCGCCATTGGCCATGCGGTTGCCGGAGCCACGAGGCGTTGGTGGGTCGCCTATATCACCTGGCGTATCGAGCGGCTGGCGATTGCCCGCCTCAGGACGACGAGCGACCGCCAGCTCAAGGACATGGGCATTGTGCGCTCGCAGATCGAGTTCGCCGTCAAAGGCGAGATCGCGCGCAGCCGCGGGCTTCCCCGTCCCTTCTGAGTGAGATGGCCAATGTCGGGCCGTCCCGTCAGCGCCCGTGCTTCGTCACCAGCGCCTTGGGCGCGGCGTTGCGCCAGGCCATGCCGAGGGCGCTATCGAGCGTGGCCGCGTCCACTGCGGCGAGCTGGACTTGGGTCCAGCCGCGCCGCCCCCAGGCCCCGGCCGCCGGCTTGAACGAGGCGGGCTCCGCCCCCAGCAGGACCTCCTGTTGCTCCGGTGTGAGCTTCACCGTGCCCCACGCCCGATCGGGCGAGCCGAGCGAGGCGAAGATCTTGTTGCGCACGCGGAAGTCCGGATGCCCCATGTGCGCCGCCTCGCCCGCCTCGGGCAGGCTGAGGGCCAAGCGGCGGAAGGTGGTGGGCGTTACGGCCATTCTTTTCTCCGCGTCGGCTCTCAGGTTCGGCGCCGCGCAATGATGGAGTGCCTTTGCGGGTAACCGCAATACTTGGAACCAAGTGAGGCCAGGCAAAGGCGGACGTCGCAGAGCAGGTCCGCCCGGCGCCATTTGACAGCGCAGGGCGGGGTTTGGCATAGGCATCGCGACCAGGAATTGAGCAGGAGCGCAGCGCTGTCCCGATGCCGAAGATCACCTACATCGAGCACGACGGAACCGCCCGCACGGTGGAAGCGGAGGTGGGGTTCACCGTTATGGAGACGGCGCTCAAGAACGACGTGCCCGGCATCGTCGCCGAATGCGGCGGCTCGTGCACCTGCGCCACCTGCCTCGTGCACGTCAACGAGGCCTGGGCCGACAAGGTGGGTGCGCGCTCCGAGGAGGAGGAGGACCAGCTCGACAACGCCTTCGACGTGCGCCCCACCTCGCGCCTGTCCTGCCAGATCATCGTGTCCGAGGCGCTCGACGGCCTTGTCGTGCACACGCCCTCCTACCAGGGGCGGTGACGCCGCCCGCAGGCTGCTCCGCCATTGCCGGCGTGCCCGCAAGCAAGGCTCTACGGCACCCATAGGGCTCAGTCGCCGAACAGGGCGTCGCTGCAGGCCTCGCTCAGCTTGTCGGCATTCTGAAGGATGCAGGCGCGCGCAGCGGGGCTGCCGGGCGGCAGCCGCGGGCAGAGCCTCTCGAGGTCGGGCTGGCACGCCTTCAGCGCACCATTGAACGGCTCCTCGCCCAGCAGGGCGTTGCCGCACGCCTTGCTCAATTTGTCGGCACTCTGGAGGAGGCAGACGCGCGCGCGTGGCCCTCGGGGCGGGAGATGCGGGCAGAGCCTCTCGGCGTCGGGCAGGCACGCCTTGATCGCATTGGCCTTCGCCAGGCCCCACGTGGTCATGGCCTGGAAGCAGCGTTGGCTCAGCTTGTCGGCATTGAAGCGCATGCAGGCGATGATGCGGCCGCGACCGCGCTGCACGCAGTAGCGCGCGACATCGTCGGCGCACGCCGTCATGGCCTCCTGCCGTCGCGACGTTACGGTGTCCTGCGCGGCACCCGGCTGGGGGAAGGACGCAGCGAGCAGACCTGCACAGAGCGACACGAGCAACCAGTGCTTCAATGCACGCCGCCTTTCACGAGCGCCTGACACACAGCGCGTCCGCCCCCAGCAGCCGGCAGGGCGCTCCCGCCCGGCTGCGCCTCGGCCGGCCCGATGCGCGCGGCGGCACCTGTCTGAGACGGAGGAACCTCATGGACGGACCAGCTCCGGGCGTTGCGCGGCCGATCTTATCCCGCGGCCGCAGCATCTGACACAACCGCCACGCATTGAGTGGCAGCAAGCCTGCGTGGAGGAGAACGACCGGTGCCAATCCTCCGAGGTAGCCGTAGACGATGAACGCGACATTGCTCGCAATCGCGACGAGCCGCAACGCCGGCATCGCCTTCGCATAGAAGGTGGCGAAAACAAGCGCGGAGGCCAGATAGCCGACGAGCTCCACGCGGGACATTGTAATCTCCTGTCGCTGCAATCGAATCGCGAGCAATGGCTAGTGCGGCGCCCGGCATCCGTGGGCTCTCCCTGCGAAATATTCGTTCCTGGTCAAGAGCCTGTGGGTGGCAACCGCATGCCCGCGGGGCCACAGCCACAGGCGGAGGCAACATGGGATCTCAGCCCGTCATCCCGGCTGCTCGTCGGCTGGCGCCGGAGGGGCGCGCAGCTACCACGCGCAGCGGCGCGCGCCATACCGGTCGACGAAGCACCTGTTCGGATAGCGGGCGCGCGGATAGCAGGCGACGCGGCGGCAGTAGGGGCCCACGTGGCGGTGCCAGCCCGCCGGTCCCAGCTCGCAGGAGCGGTGGCAGCCGTGGGTCTTGTGCACCAGACCGTCGGCGGCGCCTGCATCCTTGAGCGCCCCGAGCGGGTTGGCGGATGCCGGTGCGGCCCAGAGCCCCGCGGCGAGGGCGAGGCCGGCAAGCGTGGTCAGAACGTGACGTGTCATTGTTTTCTCCGTTTATCCAGCAAATGCGATGTCCCCGACTGGGTCTTGCGCTCCCGCGCAGGTGGAAGAGCTACAGGACGTGCTTTGCCGGCCCTTGCCGCTGGCGAAACGATTTCTGTCAATTGTTGGCGCCTCGTAACAATCGGTAACAGCGTGCGGAAGCCGCTTGTGTTGCTCGGCCGCGGCTCGCTAACGTGGCCCCATGACGGGGATCTCCGACGCACTCATCGTTCTCGTGGAGGATGACGAGGACATCCGGCGCCTGGTGCGCGACCTGCTGGCGCGCGAGGGCTTCGCCGTCGAGGTTGCCGACACCGCGCTTGCGTTCGACCAGCTTCTGGCGCGCCAGCGGCCCGACCTCGTCATTCTCGACCTGATGCTGCCCGGTGAGGACGGCCTCAGCATCTGCCGGCGCGTGCGCAGCCGCGGCGGCATGCCGATCCTGATGCTGACGGCCAAGAGCGATCCGGTGGACCGAGTGGTCGGGCTCGAGATGGGGGCCGACGACTACGTCACCAAGCCGTTCGATCCGCGCGAGCTGCTGGCGCGCGTGCGCGCTCTGTTGCGCCGCGCCAGGAGCCACGATGAGCCAGAGCCGAGCCGGCGCTATGCCTTCGAGGGGCTCGTCATCGATCTCGATGCGCGCCGCCTGACGACCGAGGCGGGCAAGACGGTCGCCTTGACGAGTGCCGAGTTCGACCTGCTCGCCTGTTTCGTGGTGCGCCCCCGGCGCGTGCTCTCCCGCGATCAGCTGCTCGACTGGACCCGCGGCCGCGACGCCGATCCCTTCGACCGCACCGTCGACATGACCATCTCGCGGCTGAGGAAGAAGGTCGAGGCGGCGGCGCCCGGGCTCGATCTCATCACCACGGTGCGCAACAACGGCTATCTGTTCGTCCCCGTCGTCAAGCAGCTGTAGCCATGATCCGCCTCGGCTTCGCCGCGCGCCTCTTCATCATCTTCGTGACGAGCCTCGTGGCCCTGCAGCTGCTCCTGGTCCTCGCATTTTTCCTGCAGCGCAGCCGGGACACCGACAGCGGCCTGCGCATGCCGCTGCCCGACCAGGCCGCGGCGCTCGTCGAGCTGCTGGAGGCGATGCCCAAGGAGCAGTGGCCGGTCCTCTTGCGCGCCACCAGCAGCACGGATTTGCGCGTGCGCATCTCCGAGGCGCCGCCCGAGACGCGCGAGGCGGCCTGGTACGAGGCGCCCGTCGTGGAGCTGGTCCTGCGCCGCTATCTCGCGGCACTCGGCGGCCGCGAGGTGCGCGTGCGCGTGGAGCCGTCCTCCGAGTTGTTCGCCGGCCCGATGCAGATGCTGTCCTGGGCCTCCCCCGGCGTCGTCGAGATCGAGGTCGGGCTCAAGAGCGGCGAGACCCTGGTGGTGGCCACGGGCGGCATCCTGCAGCTCAGCATGTTCGGCTTCCCGCCGGGCTTCTGGGCGGGGATCCTGGGTTTCGCGGTGGCCGTGGTCACCGTGCTCATGGTGCGCCGCGAGGCCCGGCCTCTGCGCGACCTCGTGCACGCCGTCGATCGCATGAGCCTGCCGGGCAAGGCCGATCCGATTCCCGACCCGCGCAGCGGCGCGCCCGAGATCCGCGCCCTGATCGCCGCCTTCAACCGCCTGTCGGAGCGTATCGCCCAGCTCATGAAGGCGCGCATGGCGCTGATCGGCGGCATCTCGCACGACCTGCGCACCTATGCGACGCGGCTGCGGCTGAGGGCCGAGCTGATCGGCGACGAGGGGGAGCGCGCCAAGGCCATCCACGACCTCGACGACATGAAGCGCCTGCTCGACGATTCGCTGCTCGCCATCGAGGCCGGCGCGCGGGTCAGGGCGCAGGAGCTCGTCGCGGTCGCCCCGATCCTCGAGCGGGAGGCCGAGGACAGGCAGCGCGCCGGCGCCTCGGTCTCGCTCGCCCTGTCGCCGGCGGCCCGGCGTGCCCAGGTGCTCGGCGATGCGCTGGCGCTGCGGCGCCTCGTCTCCAATCTGACCGACAACGCGCTCACCTACGGCCACGAAGCGATGATCAGCGCCGATGTCGTGGGCGACGACCTCGTCGTCCTGGTGGACGACAAGGGGCCCGGCATCGACCCGGCCGACCGCGAGATGGTGCTCGAGCCCTTCGTCCGCCTCGAGGAGTCGCGCAGCCGCGGCACCGGCGGCGCCGGCCTCGGCCTCGCGATTGCGCGCAACGCGGCGAGGTCCCACGGCGGGCAGCTCGCCTTGGAGATGGCACCTTCGGGCGGCACGCGCGTCGTCGTCACGCTGCCGCTGTTCCGTCCGGACGGCACACCTGTCGTCCCCGAAGCCGAGCCGCAGGCGAGGCTGTCGGGGACCTCGTGAGGCGAATGCAACCTCCCGAGGTCCCGGATCGGAGCGGTGCTCGCGTTCCGCTCGCATCGCTCCGTCCGGGATGACGGGTGGCTTCAATCCTCGAATGCCTTGTCGATGGGCACGCGGTAGCCATTGGCGAGGCGGTTGGTCTCGTTGGCCATGCCCACGACCGCCATCAGCTCGCCGAACATGGCCTCGGTCATGCCGGCCTTGCGCGCCGCAGCGGTATGGCTGGCGGTGCAGTACTCGCAGCCGTTGCTGACGCTGACGGCGAGGTAGATCATCTCCTTGACGAGCGGGTCGAGCGCGCCCGGCGCCATGGTCGCCTTGAGGCTCGTCCAGGTGCGCTCGAGCAGCGCCGGGTCGCGCGCCAGGTATCTCCAGAAGTTGTTCACGTCCGGCACATTGCGGGTCTTCTTGATGTCGTCGAACACGGCGCGCACCTCGCGTGAGGCCTTGCGCGGGTCGATGGGTTTGGGCATTAGGGCCTCTCGCTCATTTGTTGCTCCGCCGCCGTCGCAGCGGGTATCCTCGCGGCGCATTGACGGCTCGCAGGGCTCACCATGTCAAGGCTCGCCGCGCTCCCGGTCGTACTCTCGATCACTCTGGCACTCGGCGCCGCCGCGGCGCTGGCGGATGCGCGCACCGATTGCTACCGCAGGAGCGGCGATGCCGCGATCCGGGCGTGCACCGAGGCGATCGCCCGCAATCCCGGCGACGCCGTCTCCTACGTCAACCGCGCCTACGAGCACCTGCAGAAGGGCGACTACGCGCGCAGCATTGACGACTACTCCAAGGCGGTGGAGATCGATCCCAGGCGCTGGGATGCCCTGCAGGGCCGCGCCTGGGTCTACTTGAGGACAGGCAAGGCGGCCGAGGGCCTCGCCGATGCGGATGCCGCCCTGAAGCTCGAGCCCAACGCCGCCCAGGCGCTCGACACGCGCGGCCACATCTTCGAGGCGCTGGGCCGGCGCCAGGATGCGATCACCGATTTCCGCCGCGCGCTCGCCATCGAGCCGCGCCTCGCCGGCAGCAGGAACGGCCTGAAGCGGCTCGGGGCTACGCCTTGATGTCGCCCGTGCGTCTCGGCTGAGCGGTCGCCGCCGCCCCCAGGGCCGGCCGCGCCGCATGCTCTGTCCGCATCCTCTGTCCGCATGCGGGCGATATCGCCCCGTTCACGGTAGGCCAGAGGCATCAGTCTCGACGGGTGCGGGGTGGACATCGAGACTGAGTGCCCCCAGTTTGCGCGCACCGCTGGCACGCGCGACATATAGTCTGGCTGAGCAAAAAATTTCTGTCGACCCCAAAGGGAACGGCGGCTGGAAGGCGCGTCGATTCCGCAACAGTCGTCCGTATTGCGCGCAAGACGTGAGCCGTGAATCCCAGAACGAACGCGCAGTGCCAACTCTTTGCAAACGCGGGGTGGACGGGTACCCGGATCGATACGCGCACCGCGCACCCCGGACAATCGCAAGTTGCCGATCCGGCGGCTCCGGACGAGGCGTGGCACGCGTCTGGGGATTTCCGCTCTATCGGGTCGAATGTGACGTGTCGTTCCATGCTACCGTGCAGGCATGGCGAAGAGCCGCAAGAGCCTCGAGGGCCGCGTTGCCGGCGCAGCCGAGCGCACGCTCGCGGCGCAGAAGTACGTGAGCGCGATCGACGTGCTGATGGGCATCGGCTGGCTCGACGGCAATTCCCTGAAGCGCTGGCGCCAGGGCCAGGTGGACTGCCTCGAGCGGGTCGTGCAGGCGAACCTGTCGCGCATCTCGGAGGCCATGCAGCTGCTCCGCTCCTGGGCGCGCGACAAGGGCTTGAACCGAGCGAGACAGCCTACCGCGCGCGCGGGGATGGCGGACCCTGCAGTTCAGCCGCAGCGGCGATGCCGGCCTCGAGCGGCTCTACCGTACCCATTGGGTCTCGCCCGAGCTGTTCGAGCAAAAACGCCAGCGCCTGGCCGAGAAGGCGCGGGCGCCGGATCTGGTCGCGATCGAGCCGCTGCACGCCGACTGGACCTGCCACCGCTGCGGCGGCAGTGGCGCCTGGCTGATCATGAGAACGAGGGACCGGCGTGCCTTCCCTGCGTCGGCCTCGGCGATCTGCAGCTCCTGCCGGCCGGAGACGCCCTGCCTGCGCGCCGCGCCAAGGCGAGGAGCGCGCCATGCGGTGGTGGTGCGCTTCAGCAAGACCCGCAAGCGCTACGAGCGCCAGGGCCTCCTGGTCGAGCCGCAGGCCTGGAGGGAGGCCGAGCGCGAGGTCGAGGCGGAGAAGGGATAGCCGTGCACCGAGGCACAGGACCTAGCCCGCCTTTCTCACTCTATTCCTGGTGCATGTCCATCTCGACCATATAAGACGTAGGCATCTCAATCGGCCGGGACAGGCAAGCCGCGACCGTTGCCGCTATCAGCGGATTGGGCAGGCGCGCCGATGTTCCTCTGTGGTTGATCCGTGGGCGGGCGGGGCGCTGGCTTGCGAGCGGCGCTCGATAGTCGCGCGTATGCAGTTGTGAACAGCTCCTGATAGGGACAGCAGGTCGCGAGTGCGGCCTTCACGCGGCGTACCGAAACGGTGACTTGTGCACCAATCTTCAGCAGCCGCAGCCGGATGGTAGCACAGGTCGCCCGCTCCATCTCGGTGCCGGCGAGCGCGATCCGGCGCAGTGCGCACATCAGCACGTAGGCGATCGCGGAGAACCACATCCTGAGCTGGTTGGCACGCATCGTCGTTGCCGGCATGCGGTCGCCGAACAGATCCGACTGCGTCTCTTTTATGCGGTTCTCCATCTCGCCGCGCTTGCAGTAGACGTCCTCGTAGAGCTGCCGCGCGTCGATCACGTCCGCGTGCAGAGAGGTGGTCCCGGACTTGATCCGGGATGAAGCGCGGATTGGCCTCGCCTTCGGTCCACTCGGCCTTGGCCACCACGCGCCGCGACTGCGACCAGCTGTCGACCGTCGACCACTCGAACTCCTTGAAGCGCCGCGCCGCGTGGCCCGTGGTCGTCGCCTCCTTCTCCGCCTCGGCCAGCTCCGGCTCGATCTGCGCGATGAGCCGGTCGTTCTTGGCGCAGCCGAGCACGAAGTGCACGCCGTTGCTCTCGCACCACGTCATGAGAGCGTCGCGACAGAAGCCACTGTCCGCACGCACCAGGATGGTCGTCTCCGGCCAGTGCTCGCGGATGTAGGCGGTGATGCGCGCGATCTCCTCGACGATGCCGGAGGCCGCGTCGACGCTGGCGGGCCTCAACCGCGCCGCCAGCAAATGGCGACCACAGAAGATATACAGCGGCAGATAGCAGTAGCTGTCGTAGAACCCGTGATAGAAGCGGCCTTCCTGGTTGCCGTGCAGGGCCACGTCGGTCGCGTCGGGATCGAGCACGACGATCTTTGGCGGGGCGGCATTCGCCTCCTTGAACACATCGAGGAACAGGTGGTCGATCGCCGCGCCGTCGTGGCTGATCTTGTGATAGCGGCCGGGCGCGCGCCCCTCGCCCTCTTGCGGCGAATGCTCGAGCCGGTTGAGCGTGCTCTTGCCGGCCAACGGGGCGCAGCGCTTGTCACGGGCCGTGAGCTTGCCCATCACCGAGGCGAGCAGGGGATCGTGCCGTAGCCGATCGTGATCGTTGATGTCCTGATAGCCGAGCGCCTGGCCGAGCACGCGCTGGCCAACCAGCGTCGGTACGCTGTGCTCGATCAGATCCTGATTGCGCCCGTCCTTGAAGGCGGCGGCGGCCCGCTCGATCAGGCGGACCGCCTTCTCGGTTTTGGCGAGCAGCAACACGCCGGCGTCCGACGTGATCTCACCGCCGTCGAAGGCCGCCACGATGGAACGCCCCTCGACGCTTCCGAAATCCAGCGAATCCGGTCTACAGTGTGTCGGCATCGGGCCACCTGTCCTTCTCAGCTGAAGTCGTTGTTACAAAACAAACTTTCGCTGAGTCGGGGCCCGATGTCGCCAGCTATGGTGAGAAAGGCGGGTTAGGCTCGGGATCGACGCTGAGGGCGGGTGAGCGCGAGCCGAGGCTGGCGCCCGCTGACGGCG
>CAWIXS010000046.1:0-119225 GCA_963840075.1 uncultured Alphaproteobacteria bacterium
GGTTTCGGATGCCGGCCCATTGCGACGGTCGGGCTGGCACCGGGGCCGGCGTCCGAAAGCCTCCAGGGAAGGAACCCGCGAGTAGTGGGGGGAAGAGGGCGCCGCGAGTGCTATGGGGATTTCGCGGTAGTGGGTTGGTCGCTGGACGGAGGCGAACAGCTCGGAAGAGTGCAGGCTGGGCTGCCGATGGAGTGGAATAGTCGCGCCAAGCAGCGTTGGCCACTGCGATCCGCCGGTGTTCGAGGCTCCATCCGGCGCGAAGCGTATCGTTGCGGACAAATGCCGTCGCGGCCGGCTCGTGGCCAGCGGCAGTGGCGCCCGACATCGCAGCGGTTGGCGGCTGGAAGCATCATGACGTGTCGATCCTGATGGTCGGCGCATGCCTGGGCTGGCGGCCGGCCTCGAAGGTCTCGATGACGATCATGCGGCCGCCGCAGCAGGGGCATGGGGTCGCGAGCGCGGTCCTGGTTGGGTCATCGGCGGCAGCCTCGTCCTCGGGATCGGTGGCGGTGCTCGCGGCGGCTTCCAGAAGCTCGCGAGCCTGCGCGAGGCTCTCCTGCCGAGCGCTGCCGGCGAGAAGGCCGTAGTGGCGGATGCGGTGGAAGCCCTTGGGCAGGACGTGGATGAGGAAGCGGCGGATGAACTCGTGCGCGCCGAGCGTCATGGTGGTGTAGCGGCCCGGCCCTTCCACGCGGTAGTCCTTGATTTTGAAGGTGACGCTCTGCGCATCGGCGGCGATCAGGCGGCTGTTGGAGATGGCGACGCGGTGGGTGTAGCGCGACAGGTAGGTGAGCACCGCCTTCGGGCCCGCGAAGGGGCGCTTGGAGTAGACGAACCAGCGCGTCCTCTTGAGCGGCGCCAGGAACGCGGCGAAGGCCTTGTCATCAGCCAGATGCGAATGCGCGCCGAAGAAGGTGAGCTTGCCGGCCTTGTGGGCGGCGGCGAGCTTCTCCAGCATCAGGCGCCGGAACAGCCTGGAGAGCACCAGCACGGGCAGGAAGAAGTTGGGCCTGGTCGCGATCCAGCGCTTGCCATCTGGCGAGATGCCTCCACCCGGCACGATCATGTGCACGTGCGGATGATGGGTCATGGCCGAGCCCCAGGTGTGCAGCACCGAGGTAATGGCGATGCGGGCGCCGAGATGCTTCGGGTCGGCGGCGATTGTGAGCATGGTCTCGGCCGAGGCCTTGAACAGCAGGTCGTAGATTGCCGCCTTGTTCTGGTAAGCGATGTCGCCGATCGCCGCCGGCAGCGTGAAGACGATGTGGAAGTAGGGCACGGGCAGGAGCTCGCTCTCCCGCTCCTCCATCCAGGTGCGCGCCGCGGCCCCCTGGCACTTGGGGCAATGCCGGTTGCGGCAGCTGTTGTAGGCGATGACGGTATGGGCACAGTCCTCGCAGCGCGCAACATGCCCGCCGAGCGCCGTCGTGCGGCAGCTCTCGATCGCGCTCATCACCTTGAGCTGGGCGAGGCTCACATGGCCGCGGTTGGCTTGACGCCAGGCGGCGCCGTGGTCGCGAAAGATGTCCGCGACCTCCAGAGCAGGCCGTGCCACCGCCCAGCTACTTCGGCGGCTCGCCCCTCCTCGGACCGATCGGCGTCAGCCGGTCGAGCGGGCTGGTGACCTCGCGCAGCACCTTGCTCGCCACGTGGGCGTAGCGCGCCGTCGTGTCGAGCTTGGCGTGGCCCAGGAGAACCTGGATCACGCGGATGTCGACGCCCTGCTCCAGGAGGTGTGTCGCGAAGCTGTGGCGCAGGGTGTGCGGCGACACGCGGGTCTTGATCTCGGCGGCCGCGGCCGCCTCCTCTACGACGCGGTAGAGCTGGCGTGCCGTGACCGGCAGCAGCGGGTCCCGGCCCGGGAACAGCCATGTGCTCGGCCGCCCCACCCACCACCAGTCGCGCAGCAGCTCCAGCAGCCGCGGCGAGAGCATGGCGTTGCGGTCCTTCCTGCCCTTGCCCTCCTCGACGCGGATCAGCATGCGCTTGGAGTCGATGTCGGAGACCTTCAGGTTGGCGACCTCCGACACGCGCAGGCCGGCCCCATACGCCACGCCCAGCGCCGCCCTGTACTTGACGCCGCTGGCGTGCTCCAGCAGGCGCACCACCTCCTCCTCGTTCAGCACATTGGGCAGCTTGCGCGGCTGGCGCACGAGGGTGAGGTGGCGCCCCATCTCCGGCCGGTCGAGCGTCACCCTGAAGAAGAAACGCAGCGCCGTCACCGTGCTGTTCATGACCGACGGCTGGGCGCCCGCTCCGCTCTGGTGCACCTGGAACCGGCGCAGGTCCTCCGCCGTCGCGGTGGCCGGCGAGCGGCCGAGAAACTCCGAAAGGGTCTTGACGGCGCGGATGTAGTTGCGTTGGGTGGCGGCCCCAAGCTTGCGCACCGTCATGTCCTCGATCATGCGCTGGCGCAGCGGGCTGATGGGCTTCTCGCTCATCGGAGGGCTCCTGTCTTGAGGTTGGGGGTTCGGAACCCCTCTATCCTCAAGACGGAGCGCCCACCCCGTCACCTCATCTCAGCTGGGGCTCGCCCCCTCCCCGAGCACCACCCTTGCGCGCAGCGCGCTCCCGCGTGAGCGGGTTCGTTCTCTGACCCATTTGAGACATTGGGGCGTCGAGCGTCCCATCCCACTTTCCAGAACCTTTGCTCCTGCTTTTGCAGTGGATGCCCCGACGGATGTAAGGTTCCACAACATTTGGCACGACGTCGCAGGGCCGGTGGCGCACAGAGGTCGATGTGTCCAGCTCCTCAACTCGAGACCGACTGCGGCAATCCCATGCTGAGCTGGAAAAGCAGGCAGCGACCCTCACGCGCCAGCTGAGCGAAGCGCTGGAGCAGCAGGCCACGACCGCCGATGTGCTCAGGATCATCAGCCGCTCGACCTTTGAGCTCCAGACCGTGCTTGATACGCTCGTCGAGTCGGCGGCGCGGCTTTGCCAGGCGGACAAGGCTCAAATCCTCCGCCCGAAAGACGTGGGCTACTATTGCGCCGCAAGCTACGGCTTCCCGCCCGAGTACATTGAATACGTGAAGACCATCACGTTTCCGCCGGGACGAGGGAGCGTCGTTGGGCGCATCCAACTGGAACGCAAGCCCGTCCAAATCCCCGATGTTCTTGCCGACCCGGAATACACCTTGCGCGAAGCCCAGAGACTGGGCGGGTTTCGCACCCACTTCGGCGTGCCACTTCTGCGCGAGAGCAATCTGATTGGTGTGATCCTTGTGAGCAGGACCAGTGTGCGACCGTTTGACGACAAGCAAATCGAGTTGGTCGCGACCTTTGCCGACCAGGCGCTGATCGCAATCGAGAATGCACGATTGTTTGACGAACTTCAGGAGAAGAGCCGGCAATTGGAGATCGCTAACCGCGCCAAATCGCGTTTTCTGGCCGTGGCTAGCCACGATCTGCGCCAGCCGCTGCATGCGTTGAACCTGTTCGTGGCTCAACTGCGCGACGAGGCGGATCCGGCGGCAAGGGGCCGTCTCATCGCGCGGATCGACGCTGCCGTGAGCGCGATGAACGAGTTGTTCGAGGCGCTCCTGGACATGTCTCGGCTCGACGCAGGCGTGCTCGAGCCCAATCTGAGCGAGTTTCCCATCGAGCGTCTGCTCAAGCGGATAGAAACGACCTTTACCGAAGCCGCGCGTGAGAAGGGGCTACGCTTTGGGGTGGTATCGAGTAGCGCCTGGGTGCGCAGCGATTTCATTCTGCTCGAACGAATCGTGCTGAACCTGGTATCCAACGCGGTGCGGTACACGCCCCACGGCGGTGTAGCGATCGGCTGCCGCCACCGCGGCAATCGGTTGCGCATAGACGTATGGGATAGCGGACCCGGCATTCCGCAGGATCAACAGCGGCACATTTTCGGTGAGTTCTACCAGCTCGGGGGGCGGCACCCGGATCGCCGCGCCGGGCTCGGCCTCGGACTCTCGATCGTCGACCGCTTGGGCCAGCTCCTCGGGCATCCGGTCGAATTGGCCTCACGCCCCGGCAAGGGTTCGTGCTTTTCTATATCGGTGCCGTTGATCGCAGCTCGGCGCGCGGCAGCGGAGGCTGTAGAGCCACTGGTGACGGTCACCGATCCGGCCAGGGGTAGTTTGATCGTGGTGATCGACGACGACGCGCTTGTTCTCGACGGCATGCGAGGAATACTGCAAAGCTGGGGCTGTCGTGTCGCGACCGGCGCATCGGACACTGTTGCGCTCGCGCAGCTGGCCCAAGAGGGCGGGCAGCCCGATCTGATCATTTCAGATTACCGATTGGCAAACGGGAAGACCGGCATCGAGCTCATCGAGCGCCTCCGCGACGCGCTCGGCGCTCCAATTCCGGCTTTCCTTATCAGCGGCGACACCGGGCCTGAGCGACTGCGTGAAGCCAGCGCGAGCGGTTACCACCTGCTGCACAAGCCGGTGCCGCCGATAATGTTGCGGGCAATGCTCAATCGGCTGCTGAAAGAGCGCGGCGCCTCCGGTTAAAGTTGCTGCATCTCGCGACTGATCGTGACGTCATCACCTTCTCGAAGCGCAGCGGAGCCAGACCTATCCTGCGTCCCGCGGCGGCTCGAAATCCAATGCCCGGGCCGCGATTACGGCCTCGGTGCGGTTGGTAACCTTCAGGGCCTTGAGGATGGCGGTAACGTGATTTTTCACTGTCGGCTCGGCGAGCGCGAGTGCGCGGCAGATTGCCTTGTTGCTCTTGCCCTTCATCATCCAGGCGAGCACTTCAATCTGCCGTTCGGTCAGCCCGAGATCGGCGGCCGAGACGCGCCGTCCAGGCGGTGCGGACATCGCCTGTGATCGAGCCGGTTGACGAATGAGCATTTGGGGCGGGATGTAGATGCCGCCAGCGAAAATCAGATTGAGTGCGCTGAGCATCACTGCCCGCTGCGCTGATTTCGGAATAAAGCCGAGCGCCCCGAGGTCAAGAGATTTCGCGACGTTGTCGCGGTCGTGATGGGCCGAAAGCACAACGACTGAAATAGCCGGATAACGCTCGCGCAGTTCGGCCAGAACCTCCAATCCGTCGCGATCGGGCAGGTTCAAATCAAGCAGGATCAGTTGCAGATCTGAATTCTGCTCGATCTGCCGCATCGCCTCGCGTGAATCCGATGCCTCGACGACCGTCGCTTCGCCCTTCAATTCCTTGAGGACCCCGCTCAAGGCTTCGCGAATCAAGACGTGATCGTCGACGATCAGAATTTTCATGCGAGGCCGCCTCGTCTGCTCCACGATTGCAAGAATACTTTAGTACCGGGACCAAAGCACTCCCTCAGCAACCGGCGCGCCGCGCCAGGTTTCCTTGGCGGGCAACGCTTTTCTGTTCGGGCAGCTCATTGCCGGGACTTTTGTAGCAAGACGCCTGGCTGATTCATGTCGTCCGAGCCGACTGACAAACTACCGACTCCGAGACGCCGAAAAAATCGAGCCAACGTTCAGATACGGGCGTTCGGCACAACAGGGAGACCTCGGGCACCGAGGGCTGCCTTTTCCAAAGGAGAGTTCCATGTTCAAGAAATCGCTGCTCGTCAGTTCGGTGGCAGCCCTCTCACTCGCCGGCCTCGCCTATGCCCAGCAAGCGCCACTGCAGCCGTCGCCAATCAAGCGCACGCCACTGGGCAAGGTCGAAGTCCCAGGATCGAACTACGAGGTGGTCTTCGGCATAACCGAACTGGCTGCGGGCCACAAGGCGGGACGTCATTCCCATCCAGGCCCACTGCTCGTTTACGTGACAGAGGGTGAATTCTGGTATCTGGTCGATGGCCAGCCAGAGAAGATCTACAAGGTTGGCGATTCTTTCCAGGTACCGCACAGCGCAATTCACGCCGAAGGCGCGGTCGGAAGCAAGTCCGCCAAAGTGATGGTCGTCTTCATTGTCGAGAAGGGCAAGCCGTTGGTGCGGCTGGCAGAATAGTAGTCGGTCCAAGTCAATTCAGGCGTGAGACTGGTGCCGACGGAGGATGGACCAAAACGTTCGTCCTGCGCATGGCTCCTGGCACGTCGGATGGTGCTGGAAGCCCATGGCTGACCGGCTCCGCGCCAAGGGCCATGCTGCAGACGCGCGTGCTACAGCGGCGGTCTCAACGACTGTTCCTGGCACACAACCTCCGGTCTGCGTCCGTCAGGTTCCGGGGCACAGCTGCCTTTGGCAGGCTTGCGTTGGGCCAACGGCGGGAAATTGCTCAAGTGGGTACTCCGGGCAGCACCACGGAAAAGGTCGAGCCCTGGCCCAGGGTCGAGGCGGTCATGAGCTCGCCGCGGTGGCGGTTGAGGATGTGCTTGACGATGGCGAGGCCGAGGCCCGTGCCACCCTTGGCGCGGCTGGCCGCCACGTTGACCCGGTAGAACCGCTCGGTGAGCCGCGGCAGATGCTGCGGCGCAATGCCGGGGCCGTCGTCGATCACGTCGACCCTGAAGCGGACCGGCTGTGCCGCCGGCTCCCGCGTCAGCCGCACCTCCACCTTGCCGCCGCTGCGGCCGTACTTGATGGCGTTCTGCGCCAGGTTCTGGAACACCTGAGCGAGCTCGTCGTAGTCGCCGCGCACCAGCGCCGCCTGCTCCCTGCAGGAGAGCGACAGGGCAATGCCGGCCTGCTGCGCCATCGGCTCCAGCGTCTGCGCGACATCGGCGAGCAGGGTTGCGAGATCGACCTCGCCCGAGGGCGGCAGGTACTCGCGCATCTCCACGCGGGAGAGCGAGAGGAGATCGTCCACCAGGCGCGACATGCGCTCGGCCTGCTCGCCCATGGTCTTGAGGAAGGCCTCGCGCGCAACCGGGTCGTCCTTGGCGCTGCCCTGCAAGGTCTCCACCGAGCCTTTGAGATAGGCAAGCGGGGTCCTGAGCTCGTGGCTGGCGTTGGCGACGAAGTCGGCGCGCATGCGCGCCAGCCGGTCCTGCTCGGTGAGGTCCATGAACGTGATCAGCAGGGCGGGGGCATCGCGCAGGAGCGCGGCCGAGAGATCGAGCGGCACCATGGTCGCCAGCAGCCGGCGCTCCACCGGCACCCGTCCGTGCAGCTCGACGGTCTGGGGCTGGCGCGTGGCGAGCGCCTCCTCGACGGCCGCCAGCAGGCCGGGATCGCGGCTCATGGAGGCGATGTGGCCGCCGACCCGCCGGGTCCCGAGCAGCTCCTCCGCGAGGTGGTTGGCGTGCACCACACGGGCGGCCGGGTCGAGAGCGACGGCCGGCTCCGGCACAGCGTCGATCACCATGCACCAGAGGCGCCGCGCATCGCCGCCGGCCTGCGCCGACGCCTCGGCTGCCGCACCGCCGCCGCCGTCGCCCGGCGGCCAGGCGGCGGCGAACGCAACGGCGCCGGCGAGCCCGAGCAGCGCCAGCGCCGGCGACAGGCCGCCGGCGACGATGAACAGGAGGGTGAGGGCCACGGCCAGGCCGAGCGCCAGGCGCCGCGCCAGGAGCCGGGAGAGCGCCGGCTTGGCGAGCTCGCCCGCCCGCAGCCTGAGCCTCTCCAGCCGCAGCCAGAGCTGTTGTGCGATCGAGTCCACGCAACGCGCACCCTTCCAAGGCGCCCAGTTCCGTGGGGCAGTGTATCACATTCGCACAGGCGGAAAGCGGGCGCGGCCCTGCACGGTCGAGGTGCTACTCCCCGCAGCTCGTGAACAGCGACGAGAGGCACCTCCAGGTCTTCTTGGTGGCGTCGCTGAGGCCCTGGCCCACCGCCTCAGCCTGGCTCTTCACCTTCGCGTTGGCCTGCCGGAGCTGCTCGGCGGTCTTGGCGTTGGCGCGCTTGATCATCTCCTCGACCGTGCGCGGCGGCTCGTCCTTGTCCTCGGGTGCCGCCTTGGCGGGGTCGGAGGCCTTCTCCGCCCCGATGTTGTAGGTCGTCCATGGCACCCGCCTGACGGGGCCGTCGCACTCGAACACGGTGCCGCTGTGCGCGCCGCAGGAGGCATGGCCGCCCTCCTTGGTCATCGCCATGGCGCAGAGCAGCTGCAGGGGCTGCTGGCCGCCCGGGCGCGCCCCGTCGATGACGCAGCGATAGACCGCCTTCGGCTCCGTGCAGGCCACGCAGTACTCCTGTCCCACGGCCCGGGTGACCATCACCCCGCAACAGAGAAGCCCGAGGAGAAGACCGATGCGCCAGCCGGAACGCGATACGAGCTGCATATCCGCCTCCATCAGGTTTCAGGTGCCGGGTTTCAGGTTTCCACGATCGGGTCGCGGGGCGGCGTCCCCGAACCGGAAACCTGACACCTGTACCTCCTAGGGTGTGCCGTTACGCCCGTGCTCCCGGTACGCGGGACGCTCCGCCAAGCGGTCGTAGTAGGCTGCGGCCGCCTTGAGCTCGGGCTTGGGGAAGTCGATCGCGTACCAGCGGTTCACGACGAGGCCGACCGGGATGTCGCCCACCGTGAAGGCCTGGCCCGTCACATAAGGCCCAGTCTCGGCGAGGTGGTCGTCCAGCACCTGCATCTGCTGGGTCCAGTCCTTGATCGCGCCCTCGACCAGCGCGGCAAAGGCCGGGTTCTTGACCACGAGGGCGTGAAACACCGGCCGCATGCCCTGCGCGAACTCGGTGCTGGCCCAGTCCATCCAGGACTGCACGGTGGCCCTCTGCTGCAGGTCCATGGGGTAGAGATCGGCGCGGGAGTGCTTGTCGGCGAGGTAGCGCACGATGCTGTTGCTCTCCCTCAACCGGAACGCGCCGTCGTCGATCACCGGCACGACGCCCACCGGGTTGATGGCGCGGAACACCGGATCGGCGGTCGGGCGGTAGCCCCGCCCCCAGTCCTCGCGCTCGTAGGGGAGACCCAGCTCCCCCAGCATCCACAGCACCTTGCGCACGTTGATCGAGTTGGCGCGCCCGTAGACCCTGAGCATCGGCAGCTTCTCCCTTCCGCGCGGGCGGTGTCGGACCTGCGCCAATTAACCACCCGTGATCGCCCAAGTCGAGCCGCAGAAAGGGGGCAGACCCCTTGGCTGCGCCTCAGCGCGCGTCCTTGAGGATCATCGCGGCGCCCTTCTCGGCGATCATCATGGTGGGGGCGTTGGTGTTGCCCGAGGTGATCTCCGGCATCACCGACGCATCGATGACGCGCAGGCCGCCGACGCCGATGCAGCGCAGGCGCTCGTCCACCACCGCCATGCGATCGCTCGCCAGCCCCATCTTGCAGGTGCCCACGGTGTGGAACACGGTGTTGCCGACCTTGGCCGCGGCCGCCAGCAGCGCCGCATCGTCGTTGCGGCCGTCGTCGCCGGGCGCGAACTCCTGCGGGTTATAGGGCCGCAGCGCCGGCTGGCGCGCGATCCTGCGCGTCACCCGCATGCCGTTGGCGGCGATGCGCTTGTCGCGCTCCGTCGCCAGATAGTTGGGCCGGATCGCCGGCGCCGCCGCTGGATCGGGAGACTTGAGGCGCAGGTCGCCGCGGCTGGTCGGACGGCAGTCGTAGAACGTCAGCGTGATGCCCGGCCGCCGGTCCAGATCGAGCGTGGTGGTGTTGGCGCGTGCGTAGGGCACCACGATGTAGGCGATGTCGGCGCGCTCGGCATCGGGCGAGGAGCGCGTGTGGATGCCGAGCTGCGAGGGCGCCATGGTCAGCGGCCCGCGCCGCAGGACGGCGAACTCGAGCGCCATCAGCGCCCGCTGCAACCGCGAATGCGAGCGCTCGTTGAGCGTCCCGATTCCCTCCACCGTATAGCGCAGCGGGATCTGGAAATGGTCGTGCAGGTTGGCGCCGGCCCCCGGCCGGTCGAGCCGCACCTCGACGCCGTGCTCGGCGAGATGCGCGCCGGGCCCGATCCCCGACAGCATGAGAAGCTGCGGCGAGCCGACCGCCCCGGCCGCCAGGATCACCTCGCGCCGTGCAGTGGCCGTGAGCCGCGCGCCCTTGATGCGATAGTCCACACCGGTGGCGCGGCCGCCCTCCAGGCGAATGCGTTCCGCCAGCACCCCGGTTTCCAAGGTCAGGTTGGGCCGGATCAGCGCCGGGCGCAGGAACGCTTTCGCCGCCTGGAAGCGCATCCCGCGCCGCTGGTTGACGTGCAGCGGCCCCACGCCTTCGTTGTCGCCGCGGTTGAAATCCTCCACCGGCGCAATGCCGGCCTCGACCGCCGCGCGCTGCACCACATCGAGCACGCGCCACGCGGCCCTCGGCGGATCGACGCGCAGCTCCCCGCCCGCGCCGTGGGCCTCGTCGGCGCCGCCGCAGAAGTCCTCGTGCGCCTTGAAGTAGGGCAGCACGTCGTCCCAGCCCCATCCGGTGAGGCCCAGCTGGCGCCACTGGTCGAAGTCCGCCGCATGCCCGCGCATGTAGATCATGCCGTTGATGGCCGAGGAGCCCCCCACCACCTTGCCGCGCGGATAGGGAATAGCGCGCCCGCCCAACGCCGCCTCGGGCTCGGCGCGGTAGCACCAGTCCGCGCGCGGATTGCCGATGGAGAAGAGGTAGCCGATGGGGATGTGGTACCAGATCCAGTCGTCCTGCCCGCCGGCCTCGAGCAGCAGCACGCGCGTGCGCCGGTCCGCCGACAGCCGATTGGCGAGCAGGCACCCCGCCGACCCCGCCCCGACGATGATGTAGTCGTATGTGTCGGGGTTCATCTCCCTCTCCCCCGCGCGCTCCCTCTCCCCGCTTGCGGGGAGAGGGTCAGGGTGAGGGGCAGCCACTCGCTCCAACGTCGGTGTGTGCCGCTGCCCCTCACCCTAGCCCTCTCCCCATGCCCGAAGAGGTCATGGGGAGAGGGAACGTCACAGCTTCGCCGGGTCCAGCTTGGAGTACACCTCCCGCCACAGCGCCTCGGTGAATTTGTCGGGGTCGCGGCCGATGTCCTTCGACAGCCTCTGCCACTTCTCCGTGGCCTTGGCGTAGGCGTCCAGGATCGCCTCGGGGTCCTTCACGCCGAAGCCCCTGGCGACCTTGACGTTGCGCTCGCGCTCGCCGGCCTTGTAGCGCGCCATCAGCGCATCGAAGTCCTTGCCGACGGCGACCTTCTGCACGCCCTTGCTGGCCAGCACCTCCTTGTAGGACTCCTCGTTCCTGACGATGAAATTGCCGATCGAATGCACCGCGGTCAGCCGTGCGGCGGCGCGCAGGTGCGCCACCTTCTGCTCGGGCGTCAGCTTGTGGAAGGCGTCGCGGCTGATCATGAAGGCGATCACCGGGGAGAGCACGCCCAGCGGATAGTCGACGACGTGCTTGGCAAAGTCGCCGTACCCATAGGTCTTGAGCCACTCCGGAACGCCGTAGATGCAATCGATGCCGCCGCGCTGCAGCAGGCTGATGGCCTCGGTCAGCGTCGCCGAGACCGGCGTTCCCCCGGCCAGATTGACGAGCTCCACGGCCGCGCCCACCGCGCGGATGCGCTTGCCCTTCAGCTCCTCGACCGTCCTGATCGGTCTCGTGCACATGAAGACGGAAGCCGCACCGGAGTAGGGGCTCAACGGGATCGCGTTGAGCTTCTTGTACTCCTCCAGGCACGAGGGACAGTGGAGCAGCACGGCCTCGCTGCCCGCGCCGGTGGCGGCGACCACGTCGCCGCCGGGGATCACCGTGCTGTAGAGCATGGCGTTCGACGGCAGCAGGTTGGGCACGTAGGTCGGGATGCCGAGGCCGGCCTGCATCAGGCCGTCCTTCACGGCCGAGAAGGTGGTCTTGCCGTCGGCGATCTGGCCGCCGGCGATCAGCTTCCACTTGATGGCGCCCTTGGTCTCCGCCTCGATCTGCTTGAAGGCGATGGGCAAAGCGTGGCTGTTCAGAAAGTCGCTGGCCGGAGGCCAGGACCCGTACACGAGCTCCTGCGCCCCGGCCCGAGGCGCGAGGAGCGCCATCGAGGCCACGACGGCAGCGAGAATGGCGCCCCTGATGGCAATGACCGCACGCTGCAGCATCGCTTGTCCCCCCTTCGTTGCGTGCTCGGCTCGACGGCGCACGCCGTGTTGCTTCTTGCGGGCGCGAGGCTTGCACGGTAGGCGGACTTTCGTCCAGCCCCGTTCCAATTGCCGTGCGGGGCCGTGCGCCAGCAGAGTTCTGGGTGCCCTGGTGTTGGGCATTGGGCGCCGGCCCACGCTTCGCAACCTGGGTCCAATTGGGCGACACATTGGGACCGGTCGGGTGCGCTGCCTTCGCGCCTGTCGGCGGCTTCGGCTGTCCGGCCGCGGTGTCGAGAGGCGATACACAACATGTGGGCCCCCAAACCCAACATGTAGTGCATTCGTTCTTGCAACGCAGCTTTTCCAAGGGTTTGGCAGCGCGCTAGCCGGATTCCTTGGCCATCCCGAGCAACGTTATGCTAAACCTCTGCTTCACCCTCGTGGCATGCCCTGCTCAACGACAAGGCTGGAGTATTCCAGAACGGCGATTGCAAAAGCACACAAAGGACGACCAGCGATTGAATGTGCTGGGCAAGGCCTTGGCTGTGCTCCAAGCCGTGGCCGATCACCCGGGTGGCGTCGGCTTGCCTGATCTGGCCGCCAAGCTCCGCCTGCCGCGCCAGACCGTGCATCGCGTGCTCACCCAGCTGCGGGACTGCGGGCTCTTGCTGCGCGATCCCGTGCGCGAGCGCTTCTCCGTGGGTCCGCGTCTCATCCAGCTCTCCCTTGCCGCGCTGGGGTCCAACAACCCATGGGTCCCGGTCAGGGCCGTCCTGCAGGATCTCGTCGACGAACTGGGGGAGACCTGCAACGTCGGCGTCCTGGAGGGCCTCGACTACGTGTACGTCGATCGCATCGAATGCGAGTGGCCGCTGCGCTTCCATATCGAGGTCGGCCATCGCCAGCCCGCGCACTGCATTGCCGCCGGCAAGGTGCTGCTCGCCGCTCTGGAGCCGGACCTGCGCGCGCGCCTCATCAGGAGCCGCAAGCTGGTGGCGCGCACCGCGCGCAGCATCACCCGCGTTGCCGATCTCGAGGCCGAGCTGGACCTCACCCGGGAGCGGGGCTACGGCACCAACAACGAGGAGAACTTCGAGGGCATCGTCGCTGCCGCGGTCCCCGTCAAGGATGCGCGCGGGCGTGTGGTCGCCGCGTTGACGATGCACGGGCCGCTGCCGCGCCTCACGTTCGAGGCCTGCGAGGCGGCGGTCCCGCGCCTGCAACAGGCCGCCCAGCGCCTCGCCCGCGCCTGGGGGCTGGTCTAGGGGTCAGACCCCTGTCACGGACGGAGCATCGGTCACGGAAAATGCTCCGCGTGCCAGTCGGCCTCGAGGTCGGGGTTGATCTTGGCGTCGATGACGAGCACGCCCGGCGCGCCTTCCTCGACCCAGGCCCGCACCGGCTCCAGGTCGGCGAGCGTGCGCACGGTGATCCCCCTGGCGCCGTGGCCGCGCGCGATGGCGGCGAAGTCGGTGTCGGGGAACCGCACGATGTCGATGCTGTAGCCGCGGCGCTTGTAGAGGTGCACCTCCGCCGCGTAGGAGCTGTCGTTGTAGACCAGGATGCACAGCCTGAGCTTCAGGCGGATCGGCGGTCTCCAGATCCGCCATCGACATCAGGAAGCCGCCGTCGCCGGTGCCGAGCACGGCGAGCGCGCCGGGATTGGCGATCGGCGAGCCCGATCGCCGAGGCGAGGCCCAGCCCCACCGACTGGAAGGAATGGCTGAGACAGGAGGCGCGCGCGCTCGGCACCCGCAGGTAGCGCGGCACCCAGCCGCAGAAATGCCCGGAGTCGGAGGCCACCGCGCGCTCCATCGGCAGCATGGCATCGACGGCCTTGCTCAGCGTGCGCGGGTCGATGAACGCCGCGCCGGAGGTGTCCTGATAGGGCGCAGCGTGATTGCTCTCCGCGCGGATCAGCTTTGCGACGCTTTGCGTGCGCCATCCCTGCCGCGCCCCAGGTCCGGCGGCATCGAGCGCGGCGAGCAGCGCCTCGGCCGTCACGCGCGCATCGCCCTGAATGGCGAGGTGGATCGGTCGCTGCCAGCCGAGCTTCTGGGCTTCGACGTCGATCTGCGCGACGGCTGCGCCGGGAGCGATGAGCTTGCCGCGCTTGGTGGTCCAGTCCGTGAGGCTCGCGCCGAACGCAAGGATGCGATCGCTCTCCCTGATCAGCGCATCCGCGGCGGGGGAGGAGAAGCCACCGCTGATGCCGAGCGACCAGGCGTCCCCGGCAAACAGCCCGTGGCCGCACACCGAGGTCGCGAGCAGCGCGCCCGTGCGCTGGGCGAGCGCGATCAAGGCGCCCTCGGCGCCGGAGACCACGGCGCCGCGGCCGGCGAGAATGAGCGGGCGCTCGGCGTGGGCGAGCGCGTCGGCCAGCCGGCGCACGCTCGCCGGATCGGGGTGGAGCGGGCCTGGCGCCGGCGGCAGCGCGAGCGGCGCAGCATCGCCGGCCAGGGGCGCATCCTGCACGTCGGTCGGCAGGCTCAGCACCACCGTCTGCCGGTCGCGCAACGCGCGCGTGACGGCGCGCAGCGTGTCCTCGCGCGCCGTGGCGGCGGTGTGGATGCGCTCCGGGACGGCGCCGACCGCCCGCACCATCTCCGCCTGGTCGATGGCGAAGTTCGACCTGACCGCGCCGACGGGCACGTCGCCTGCCAGCACCAGGAGCGGCGTGCGGCTCTTGGCGGCCTCGCCGATCCCGGTCAGCGCGTTGGTGAGGCCGGGCCCGGAATGCACGCTGACCAGCGTCAGCTCGTGCGTCGCCTTGGCATAGGCGTCGGCCATGGCCGCGGCGTTGCATTCGTGCCGCGCGGAGATCAGCGCCACGCCGTTCTCCACGAGGGCATGCGAGATCTTGAAGTTGGCCGTCCCGAGCAGGCCGAAGCAGCGCCGCGCGCCGCAGGCTGCCAGATCGCGGGCCAGCACCTCGGCAACCGTCGGGGTCTTGCTCACTTGAATTCCTCCGCGAGCCGCAGATGCACCGCCGCCTAGCCGATCAGCCGGTTGGGCAGCCAGGTCGCCAGCGCCGGGACCAGCAGCAAGAGCGCCAGCAGCGCGAGGCTCATGATCACATAGGGCACGACCGCCTGGAAGATGTGGCCCATCTTGACCTCGGGCGGGGCGACGCCGCGCATGGTCATGAGGAGCAGGCCGTGCGGCGGCAGCAGCAGCCCCAGCTGCATGCAGATGAGGAACAGCACACCGAACCAGATCGGGTCGATGCCGAGCTGCGCCACGATCGGCATGAACACCGGCAGCGTGATCAGCATCATGCTGACCTGGTCGACGAAAATGCCGAGGAAGATCAGGATCAGCATCATCAGCGCCACGACGGCGAGCGTCGACAGCCCGTGCCCCAGGATGGCCGAGACGAGCCCGTCGGTCGCGCCCGAGAAGCTCAGGATCTGCGCAAAGGTCGTGGCACCGAGGATGATGAACAGGATCATCCCCGAGATCGCGGCGGCCCCCTTGAGGGCCTGCATCAGCGCCTTCAGGGTCAGCGCCCGGTAGAGCGCCGCAAACAGCATGGTTGCCAGCGCGCCGAGCGCGGCGGACTCCGTCGGTGTCGCGAAGCCGCCCGACATGGCGCCGACCACCACCGCGAAGATGCCCACCAGCGGCAGCACGTAGAGCACGAGCAGCCGCCAGCTCTGCCAGCCGGAGCGGGGCTCCACCGGCGTCGGCGGCGCCAGCGCCGGCGTCAGCTTCGCCCGCACGATGATGTAGGCGACGAACGCCACCGACAGCATGAGCCCGGGCACGCACGCCGCCGATCAGCAGCTTGGAGATGGAGATGCCGGACAGGCTGCCCAGCAGCACGGTGAGCGCCGAGGGCGGGATCAGCATGTCGACGGCGCCGATCGCCATGATCGGCCCGGTCGCCAGCGTCGGATGGTAGCCGCGCGCCAGCATTACCGGCAGCATCAGCGAGCCCAGCATCGCGGTGGTGGCAATGGTCGAGCCGGAGATGGCGGAGAACACCGTGCCCGCAACCACGGCGACGACGGCGAGCCGGCCGGGAACCTGCCGGATCAGCCGCTCGATGCCGTCGATCACCTTGATGGCGATGCCGGTGTGGAACAGCACCTCGCCCATCAGCACGAACAGCGGGATCGGCGTGAGCGAGAAGCTCATCACCGAGAGCACGCTGTTGCGCACCACCTGCGCGAGGCCCGCCTCGCCGCCGAGGAACAGCCAGGCGCCCACGATGTTGATGGCCACGAACGACAGCGCCACCGGCATGCCGAGGAACAACAGCAGCGTCGATCCGCCGAGCAGCAGCAGGGCCGCCAACTGCCACGTCATGGTCGCCCGCCCTCGCAGGTGTACAGGCGCGCGCCCGTCATGACGCAGACACCGCATCGGCGCGCGGCACGCGCTCGCCGCGGCTCAGTCCGTGCATGCGGAACACGAACTCGGCCGCGAGCAGCAGGAAGGCCACGGGGAGCGGCGCCAGCAGCCACCACTCCGGCGTCACCAGCGTCTTGATGGTGATCGCGCCCGACTGCTAGCTCGCCGCCAGCACCGTCCATCCGTACCAGACGAAGTAGAGCGAGCAGGCGAGGCCCAACAGATCGCCGGCCCACTCCATCAGCCAGCCGATCCGCGCCGGCAGGGCGCGCAGCAGGATATCGACGCGGATGTGCTGGCCCTGCCGCAGCAGCCAGGGCGCCGTGAAGAGCGTGAGCAGATAGAGGATGCACTCCGACACCTCGCCGCTCCAGGCGATGCCCCCGAGCCCGGCATTGCGCCCCACCACGTCCGCGCCGATCAGCAGCGCCATGGCGAGGAGCAGGAGGCAGGCCAGCAGCATCAGGCCGTCGAGAAGCCGCCCGAACAGTCTGGACACCAGCTCCATCGGCGCCTCCGCGGCGGTCCTGCGTAGGTCGAGTTCGAGCGAAGCGATGACCCAACACGACGTGCTCGCGATAACCAGTGTTGGGTCTGCGCTCCGCCTGACCCAACCTACTTCGCGAACAGCTCCCTCAGCTTCGGTCCGTGCACCGGGCTCTGCTTGATGATGCCGGCCCAGCCGGTCTCGTAGGCCTTGGCGCGGAACGCCGCCCCCTCGGCCCCCTTGAGCTCGATCACCTGGATGCCGGCCGCCTTCTGCCTGGCGATGTCGGCGGCGTTCTCCTTCTCGGTCTCGGCGGCCTGCGCCTCGAGCCAGGCGGCGGCGTCGAGGATCACCTTCCTCTGCGCATCGTTGAGCCTGACCAGCGCCGCCTTGTTGATGAGGATCGACACCTCGGCGCTGTAGAAGCCGGGGTCGACCCGGTACTTGGTCTTCTCGTGCCAGCCCAGGTCGAAGATGCCGGTGATGGGCCAGCCGTAGCCGTCGACCACGCCGCGCTCGAGCGCGGTGTACACCTCGCCCGGTGCGGTCTGCACCACGGTGGCGCCGAGCGCCTGGAAGAACGCGCGGTAGACCGGCGTGATGCGCAGCTTGAGCCCCGTGAGGTCGGGTTTGGCGATCGGCTTCGTCAGGTAGATGTGGAACGGGTTGTTGTCGATGTGGCGGGCGAGGAAGACGGCATTCATCTTCTCGTCGTAGAGCTTCGCCATGTAGTCGAAGCCGCCGTTCCTGCGCAGCTCCGCCATCGGACGCTCGGTGAGCTTCCAGGCGTCCGCCTCGGGCAGCACGTTGGTGTAGAAGGCCCCGGTCGCGTTGGCGATGTCGACCACGCCGCTCTTGAGCGCGTTGCCGACCTCGAACGGCGGCATCGCCTTCGGCCCGCCGACGTAGACGATCTTGACGAGGCCCTTGCCGTCCGCGTTCACCTTCTCGATGAAGCGCTCGAACCCGCGCGAGTAGAAGGTCTTCTCGGCGAACGAGGTGATGCCCTTGAGCGTGACCTCCTGGGCGCTCGCAGCGCCGACGGAGGCCGACAAGAAGAGAGCCGCCAACAATGCGGCCGGATTGATGCGCATCTTTCCCCCCTCGGTGACGGTGCGCTGTTGACTGTACGCACATGGGCCACGACCGCGCTCTGGGGCGCGGGGATAGCCGTTTGCTATCTAAAGCACCGGCTGTGGCACGCTGCAACAGTCTGCCGCCAGCAAGTCCGGAACGGATGCATCGAGGCGGGGCGCGCAAAGGAAAATATACGCGCCTCGCGTAAGGCCAGGGCGACCCGAGAGGCGAATATGCTTAGCAGAAATAAGCGGTTGAGTATTGCAGGGGTACCTCCTACGTTGCGGCTGTTGCAGCCCGCCCCGGGCGCGACCGCGGTGATTTCCGTAAGCAACTTGCGCCGCGAGATCAAACGCTAAGGTGCCACGAAGTGTCTTCGTGGACTCCGTTGAAAGGAGTAGCCCATGACACGGTTCAGCAGTCTCCTGGTTCGCTGTGAGGACCACGCGCGCTGCCGCTCTGCGGCGATTGCGATGCGGTGTTGTTGATCCACCGCCAGCGGCGCTGACGCGCCGCCCTCACCCCCACAGCAGCTCCACACAGCAAGAGGACGCCGGTGCAACCCGGCGCACGGGAAATCCATGTCCGAAGCCTACACCATCGACGGTCTCGACGACGAGATCGCCGGCATCGTGGTTCGCTACGAAGGCGAGCGCGGCTTTCGTTTCCATTCCGCCCTGAAGGCCTTCGACCCGCTCGACGGCCACGTGTTCGTCACACCCGCCGCCGCCCAGCGCGCGGCGCGCGACTTCGCGCACAAACGCCCGCTGCGTCGCCGCCGGACGCCGCTGTGGAACGCAGCATGAGCAACGTCCGCACATGGCTCGACGGGACCGCGGCGCGCCTCGCCGCGGTCCTGACGCCGGGCGGCCGTTCGGGCCCGGGCAAAGCAACGGCGGGCGAGGGAGCCGCAGAGCCGTACGCAGAGCCCTATGCGCTGGCAGGTCGCCTCAGCGAGGCCGAATGGCGTCAGCTCGAGCTGCGCGTCCTGATGTCGAGTTGGATGTGAGGCGGTCGCGCCGGGACATCGCATGGCAGGTGCATTGCTCATGAGAACCTCTTCGTTCGGACCCGGCGGCAATGCGCTTACGGTCGCCCGCACGTTGTCTCCAAAACCGAGGTGGCAAATCATGATCGTTAACCTTCTGCGTCGCCCCGCCCTGTTGCTGAGCGCAGCGCTCGTTGCGCTCGCGTTGGCGGCGCCGGTCAGGGCCCAGGCCCAGACGACGCTTCTGAACGTGTCCTACGACCCGACGCGCGAGCTCTACCAGCAGTACAACGCTGCGTTCGCGAAGTACTGGAAGGAGAAGACGGGCGAGACCGTCTCGATCAAGCAGTCGCACGGTGGATCGAGCAAGCAGGCCCGCTCGGTGATCGACGGCCTGCAAGCGGACGTCCTCACCTTGGCGCTGGCCTTCGACATCGACTCGGTTGCCGACAAGGGGGTGCTTTCGCCGGATTGGCAAAGCAAGTTGCCGAAGAACAGCTCGCCTTACGTCTCGACGCTGGCTTTTCTGGTGCGCAAGGGCAACCCCAAGGGCATCAAGGACTGGGATGATCTCATCAAGTCCGGCGTATCGGTGATCACGCCCAACCCCAAGACCTCGGGCGTGGCGCGGTGGAACTATCTCGCCGCGTGGGGCTACGCCCTGACCAGGTGGGGCGGTGATCAGGGCAAGGCCAAGGACTTCATCAAGGCGCTCTACAAGAATGTGCCGGTGCTGGATTCGGGCGCGCGCGGCTCCACCACCACCTTCATCGAGCGCGGCATCGGCGATGTGCTCATCAACTGGGAGAACGAGATCCTGCTGGCCGGAAAGGAGCTGGGCAAGGACAAGTTCGACATCGTCGTGCCGCCCACCAGCATCCTCGCCGAGCCTACGGTGGCCGTCGTGGACAAGGTGGTCGACAAGCGCGGGACGCGCAAGCTGGCCCAGGCCTATCTCGAGTACCTCTACTCGCCCGCGGCGCAGGAGATCGCCGGCAAGAACTACTACCGGCCGTCCGATCCGCAGGTCGCTGCCAAGTTCGCCTCGCAATTCCCGCAGGTGAAGCTGTTCACGCTCGCGGACGTCGCGGGGAACTGGCGCAAGGCCAACAAGGACCATTTCGCCGACGGCGGCATCTTCGATCAGATCTACATGAAGTGAGCCTGGGCTGAGGTCAGGGCCCATCGTTCCCCGAGGGGAGCCACGGACCACCCTCGGCGAGCGCGTGTGACACGTCCCCCGTGCCGCACGCCTTGTCGTTTGCTTCGGCAGCCCGAAGAAGCAGCATCAGGCGTGTCGAGCGCCGCGAGGCCGGGCTGGCTGGGCGATGGGCTCCTGTGCAGGCCCGGAACCCCAAGGGGTCTTTGCGGAGTTGAGCATATCCAATGCAGAATGAATTGGTTAGGGCCGCTGCACCGCCCCTAGGTGGCCCACCCTCACACTTCAGCTTCAGTCTCGGTCCCTGGGAACGACGCATCCGAAACAGAATGGCCCTCTCGACCGACATCGACATCCTGGAGCGGGGCGGCTCGGTCGTAGCCGACTGGCGCAAGCGCTTCCCGCACGATGCCACCCCCTGCACGACGACGAGCGTGTTCCTGGTGCGCAAGGGCAATCCCAAGGGCATCAAGGACTGGGATGACCTGATCAAGCCGGGCTTCCAGGTGATCGTCCCCAACCCCAAGACCTCCGGCAACGGCCGCTACACCTATCTCGCCGCCTGGGGCTACGCCCTCGACAAGACCAAGAGCGAGGCCGCCGCACGCGATTTCGTCACCAGGCTGTTCGCCAACGTGCCCGTGCTCGACGGCGGCGGCCGCGGCGCCACCACCACCTTCACGCAGCGCGACACGGGCGACGTGCTGGTGACGTTCGAGAACGAGGCGATTGCCATCAGCGCCGAGCTCGGCGCCGGCAAGTTCGACATCGTCTACCCCTCGCTCAGCATCGATGCGTCGGCCCCTTTGGCCGTGAACGAGAAGGTCGTCGACAAGAAGGGGACGCGCAGGCAGGCCACCGCCCATCTCGAGTTCCTGTTGTCGCCGCCGGCCCAGGAGATCATCGCCAAGCACGGCTTCCGGCCGCGCGATGAGAGGGTCCTGCAGAAGCTCGCGGGCCGCTTCCCCGCCATCCGGACGTTCAATGTCGAGCCGACGCTGGGCAGCTGGAAGGACGTCCAGAAGAAGCATTTCGCCGAGGGTGGCATCTACGATCAGATCGCGGTGGCCAAGCGCTGATGGCTCAGGTTCGCGCTCACAGGGTGTTGCCCGGCTTCGGGCTGTCGATGGGCTATACCCTGGCCTACATGTCGCTGATCGTGCTCATCCCACTTGCGGCGGTGTTCATCAGGAGCAGCGGGCTCTCGTTCGACTCGTTCTGGGCGATCGTGATCGAGGGCCGCGTCCTCCCTCCGGCCGAGGACGGCCGCCCCAACTTCTGGGCGGCCGTGGCCTCGCCGCGCGTGATGGCATCCTACCGGCTGAGCTTCGGCGCTGCGCTGCTCGCCGCCGCCATCAACGTCGTATTCGGCTTACTGCTGGCGTGGTCGCTGGTGCGCTACAACTTCCCCGGCAAGCGCCTCGTCGACGCCTTGGTCGACCTGCCCTTCGCCCTGCCGACCGCGGTCGCCGGCATCTCGCTCACTGCGCTCTACGCCAAGAACGGCTGGCTCGGTCAATACCTCGAGAACCTCGGCAGCCATCTCGCCTCCGGGCTCACCGCCGTCTACCCCGGGGGTGCCTGGCTCGCCAAGTATCTGGAGCCCATCAGCATCAAGGTCGCCTTCACGCCCCTGGGCGTGCTGATCGCCCTCGTCTTCATCGGCCTGCCGTTCGTGGTGCGCACGGTGCAGCCGGTGCTGGAGGACCTCGACACCGAGATCGAGGAGGCGGCGGCGAGCCTCGGCGCCGGTCGCTGGCAGACCGTGTGGCGCGTCGTGCTTCCGGTGCTGCTGCCCGCGCTGCTCACCGGCTTCGCGCTGGCGTTCGCGCGTGCCGTCGGCGAGTACGGGTCGGTGATCTTCATCGCCGGCAACATCCCCATGGTGTCGGAGATCACGCCGCTCATCATCATCACCAAGCTCGAGCAGTACGACTACGTGGGGGCCACCGCCGTCGCCTCCGTCATGCTGGTGGTGTCGTTCCTGCTGCTGCTCGTCATCAACAGTCTGCAGAGCTGGACCGACCGCCGCACGGCGAAGGGGGACTGATGGCACTGACGGCGACGGCATCGGGCGATGCGCGCAGCAGGGCCGCGCGCTTCCAGACCAACGCGGCGACGCGCGATCCCCCTTGGATCAAGATCGTCATTCTCACGGTCTCGCTCGGCTTCTTCGCACTGTTCCTGCTGTTGCCCCTGATCGCCGTGTTCGTGGAGGCCTTTCGCAGGGGCTGGCAAGTCTACCTGGCGGCCCTGGTCGAGCCCGACGCGCTTCTCGGCCATCCAGCTCACTCTGCTCATCGCCGCCATCGCGGTCCCGCTCAACCTGGTGTTCGGCGTCGCCGCCGCTTGGGCGATCACCAAGTTCGATTTCCGCGGCAAGCAGCTCCTGATCAGCCTGATCGACCTGCCGTTCTCGGTCTCCCCGGTGATCGCCGGCCTGATCTTCATTCTGGTGTTCGGCGCGCACGGCTGGTTCGGCCCGTGGCTCGCCGACCACGACATCAAGGTCATCTTCGCGCTGCCGGGCCTGGTGCTGGCAACGGTATTCGTCACCTTCCCGTTCGTCGCGCGCGAGCTGATCCCGCTGATGCAGGCCCAGGGGCGGGACGAGGAGGAGGCCGCGCTGGTGCTGGGCGCCACGGGCTGGCAGATGTTCAGGAAGGTCACGCTGCCCAACATCAAATGGGCGCTGCTCTACGGCGTGATCCTGTGCAATGCACGCGCCATGGGCGAGTTCGGCGCGGTTTCCGTGGTTTCCGGCCACATCAGGGGGCAGACCAACACGATGCCGCTGCACGTCGAGATCCTCTACAACGAATATCAGTTCGCGGCTGCGTTCGCGGTCGCCTCGCTGCTGGCGCTGCTGGCTCTGGTAACTTTGATCGTGAAGACCTACGTGGAATGGAGGTCGACGGCGATCTCGCGACAGGGTGATACGCCATGAGCATCGAGGTCCAAGGCATCCGCAAGACCTTCGGCCGCTTCGTCGCTCTCGAGGGCGTTTCCCTCGAGTTCCCGACCGGCGAGCTGATCGCCCTGCTCGGGCCGTCCGGCTGCGGCAAGACGACTTTGCTGCGCATCATTGCCGGCCTCGAGCGGGCGGACTCGGGGCGCGTGCTGTTCGACGGACACGACGCCTCGCACCGCGACGTGCGCGAGCGCCAGGTTGGCTTCGTGTTCCAGCACTACGCTCTGTTCCGGCACATGACGGTGCTCGAGAACGTGGCCTTCGGCATGCGCGTCAAGCCGAGGAAGCAGCGGCCGCCGGAGGCGTTCATCCAGAAGCGGGTGCTCGAGCTCCTGGACGCTCGTCCAGCTCGACTGGACCGCGCATCGCTATCCGCCCCAGCTCTCGGGCGGCCAGCGTCAGCGCATCGCGCTCGCGCGTGCGCTCGCGGTCGAGCCGCGCGTGCTCCTGCTCGACGAGCCGTTCGGCTCGCTCGACGCCAAGGTGCGCAAGGAGCTGCGCCAGTGGCTGCGCCGCCTCCACGACGAGCTGCACATCACGTCGGTCTTCGTCACCCACGACCAGGACGAGGCCATGGAGGTGGCCGACCGCGTCGTGCTGATGAACGAGGGCAGGGTCGAGCAGACCGGCCTGACGCAGGAGGTCTACGAGCACCCGGCGACGGCCTTCGCCTACAGCTTCCTGGGCGCGGTCAACCAGCTTCCCGGGCGTGTCGAGGGCGACACGCTGCGCGTGGGCGAAGGCGCCGTCCCGCTCGCCGAGCGCTCCGGCGTGCACGGCGAGGAGGTGGTGGCGTTCGCCCGCCCGCACGAGCTCGACATCGTGCCGGATGCCGGGTCCACCCTGGGTCTCCCGGCCTCCGTGCAGCGGGTGCTGGTGAGCGGCGCCGTCGCGCGCGTGGAGCTGACCGCCATGGTCGGCACCAACGGCAGCGCCGAGCCGGCGCGCTTCGAGGTCGAGATCACACGCGACCAGCTGGCGCAGCTCAACCTGCAGCCCGGTCAGGCTGTGCGCTTGACCTCCTCGCGGCTCAGGGTGTTCCCGTTGGACCGCCAGGCGTGATACGCCGCCGCGCGGCGCGGGCCGAGGTCTGGCTTCGCCTCGATCACCGGCCCGGCCTTGTCGGCCATGACCGCAGCCTTGACGGCGCCTTCCGGGAGGGCCGGCGAGCACAGCTCGATGAAGCGATAGGCGTAGTTGCGCAGGTAGGCGCCGCGGCGCACGGCGATGAGCGCCGTGTTGGGCTCGAACAGATGCTCGCTCTCGATCAGGCGCAGACCCGTGTCCCGTTTCGGGTCGAACGCCATCGCTGCGATGATGCCCACCCCCAAGCCGAGCTCCACGTAGGTCTTGAGCACGTCGGTGTCCATTGCGGACATCACGATGTCCGGCGTCAAGCCGGCCTTGGAGAATGTGCGGTCGATGTGGCCGCGGCCGGTGAAGCCCTCGTGGTAGGTGATGATCGGCCACTCGGCGAGGGCCTCGGGCCCGAGGCGTCCTGCCTTCTCGAGCGGGTGTCCCCTGGGCACGATGACGCCGTGCTGCCACCGGTAGAACGGGAAGGCGATGACCGAGGGGACGTGGCGCAGGGTCTCGGTGCAGATGCCGATGTCGGCCTCGCCCGCGACCAGCATCGAATTGATTGGTCTTTGATGTGCTTGCTGACCCCCGATTGCGAGGTGAACAGTGTATTCGCAACCTCGGTCAGGTTGAAGTTTCGCCGCACGGTTTCCCGCACGATGCGAAGCTGCTGAAAGTTCATGGCGTGATCCTGTCTTCCGGCTCGCGGCGTGGCACAAAGGCTAGCGGATGATTTTTTGCCAGAAAACCGGTAACCGAAAAAAAGAACGCGGTTCTACGGATTTGGCGGCCACCAGACGAAAAATCGTTCTGCTCTGGAGCCGGCAGGACATCGATCCCCAATGCTCGACCCGACACGGGACTCCATTCATGCAGCACACGGGCCGGATGGCTGGGGCGAGGCGCCAGAAGCCCCTTTGCGCGGACAACGCCGACCGCGCCACATGACAGGGAAGTTCAGGGGATCAAGGCGCGGCGCCGTAGCGGTGCAGGTCGGCGCCGTGGCTGCGCAGCCAGCGCTTGGCGTCATCGAGGCGCGGCATGCAGCGCGCCACCTGCTTCCAGAAGCGAGGCCCGTGGTTCATCTCCACGAGATGGGCGACCTCGTGCGCCGCCACGTATTCCAGCACGTGCGCGGGCGCCAGGATCAGCCGCCAGGAGAACGACAGGAGGCCGCCGGCTGTGCAGGAGCCCCAGCGGCTCGTCTGGTCACGCAGGCTGATGCGCCGTGCCTTGACGCCGAGGGTCTTGGCATGGCGCCCGACGCAGTTGTCGAGGTCGGAGCGCGCCTCCTCGAACAGCCAGTCGCGCAAGCGGCGCGACGCGTGCTCCAGCCGCCCCGAAACGAGGAGTTGCGGCAGCGCTGCTCCGGCATCCGCGACGTCCACCACCTGCTTGGCCCGCCCGGCACCGAGGAAGCACACGCAATGCATGCGGCCGCGCAGAGGTATCCTGGCGCCGTCGGCGAAGGGCACCGGAGCGGGCACGCGGCCGAGACGGTCGCGCACCCAGTCGAGGTTGCTCTTCACGAACCTGCCGGCCTCCTCCATCTGGCACTCGGCCGGAACCGTCACGATGACGGCGCGCTTCGTCTTGCTCACCCTGAGCGTGAGGCGGCGAGCGGCCGGATGGCGGCGCACCTCGATCGGTGCACCGAGCGCTTCCAGCTCGAGCTCGCTTTTGAAAGATTTCACGCGCCCTCTGCCTGTCGGCATTCTCTGCCCTCCCGCAGGTCCCGCCCGCGTGCCTCCGTCAGTGCTCCTGCGCGTCTTGCCGTCCAACCGTCATCGGAGATGCTGGCCTAGCAAATATTCTGTGCCGGGGTCAGCATCGTTCGAGCCTTGCTTAATATAGACGACGGCGATGTGGCGTGATCGCGACAGAGTCACGCGAGGCAGTCTGCAGCAAACTCGCGCTCAGGGGTAGCGGGGAAAACTGAAAGCGAGAGTCTCCGAGCTCGTGCGGACGGCGGCCGCGCTGGGGCATCGTCGCCATGTGCTCGAGCTGAGCGATCGACAAGCCGGTGTCGACACAGGGATCGTGGGCACGCATGAACTTGGCCATGCGCGGAGCGATCTCGGATCGGAAGCGCTTGCCGTTGAAGATGCCATAGTGCCCGACCTTCGGGCACTCGAAGTGGACTCTCCTCTCGGGGGCGATGCGCGGGCACAAGGCGTGCGCGGCACGACACTGACCCGTGCCGGTGATGTCGTCCTTCTCGCCCTCCACCGTCATCAGGGCAGGGCGCCTGACGGCCGCGAGATCGACCGTGCGCCGGCGATGCGTCATCAGTCCGCGCGCCATCAGGTGTTGCACGAATACCGTATCCACAGTTTGCAGGTAGAACTCCGCGGTCAGGTCCATGACGGCGAGATACTCGTCGTAGAACTCGCGGTGCTTCTCGGCCGAGTCGCCGTCGCCGCGCACGAGGTGCAGGAACATGTCCTTGTGCGCCTGCATGTGTCGGTCGAGGTTCATGGTCATGAACCCCGACAGCTGCAGGAAGCCCGGGTAGACACGCCGGCCCCAGCCGAGCCGTCCCCAAGGCACGCTGGTGATGACGTTGCGGCGGAACCAGTCGGTCCCGCGCTGCTGCGCCAGCGTGTTGACCACGGTCGGATTGATGCGCGTGTCGACCGGCCCTCCCGCCAGCGTCAGCGTCAGCGGCACGCACGGCTCGCCGTCGGCCTCCATGATGGCCGTGGCGGCAAGCACCGGCACGGACGGCTGGCACACGGCGAAGACGTGCAGATCGCCGCCGAAGAGACGGAAGATCTCGATCATCGCGTCGATGTAGTGGTCGAGATCGAAGCTGCCGTCTGTCAGCGGAACGGTGCTCGCGTCGCGCCAGTCGGTGATGTAGACCTCGTGATCGGGCAGGAACGTCTCGACCGTGCCGCGCAGCAGCGTGGCAAAGTGGCCGGACATCGGCGCCACCACCAGGAGCCGCGGGTGGTTGGCGGCGCGCACGGGGTCCACGTCGCGCTTGAAATGCACGAGCTGGCAGAAGGGATGCTCCCAGGCGACCTCCTCGGTCACCCGCACGGGAGCGCGATCGACCAGGGTATGCGTGATGCCGAACAAAGGCTTGCGATAGCGGCGCGTCGCGCGCTCGAACACCTCGCATGCGGCGAGAGCATTGCGCCCGATCGCGGTGTGCGTCCAAGGATTGAGCGGATTGAAGAACAGCCGCATGGAGCGCGCGGCCACCCGCGCTGGCCGCAAGGCGGCCTGGCTCAGCTCATACCACTGGTAGAGCACTGAGGTGTCCCATGGTGTCGATCTCCAACGTGATCTGCAACGCGTCGATCTCCAAGCCTCCAAACGCACCGCCGTCGGCGCGATGCGAAGCGGGAGCCTCCAGGCTGGTCCAGCCGCGGTGCGCCCGACAAGCGCCGTGTGCACTGTGCGCCAATAAGTTGATGGACCCGCGGCGTCCCTACAACACCCGTGCCAGGCTGGCAGCCATGCTTTCTGCGCCTTTGGTATAATCCAGGATGGCACGGTAGCGTCCGTCGGGGCCCATCACGTAGATCTGGGCCGGATGGTCGACGGTGTAGCCTGCGGTGGACTTCGGGTCGGCGCGCTTGCGCACGCTGCGGATGCGATAGGTGTCGAGGACGGCATCGATCTCGGCTTGCGTGCCCGTGAGCCCGACGAAGCCCGGACGGAAGCTCTGGACGTATTGCGCCAGCTGCTCGGGCGTATCGCGCTCGGGATCGACGGTGATCAGTATCGGCACGAAGCGGTCTGCCTTGGGGCCGAGCCGGTCGAGCGCCTGCGACACCACCTGCAGGGTCGACGGGCACACATCGGGGCAGTAGGTGAACCCGAAGAAGAGGAGCATGTAGCGGCCGCGGAAATCGGCGTCCGTCACGCGCTTGCCGGTGTGGTCGGTGAGGCTGAACGGGCCGCCGATCAGCGCCTGGCCCCAGACCTTGACGTTGGAGGCCGGCAGCAGCCGCTCGCGCACCGGCGGAATGAGCGCCACCGCGCTGAGCGCGCCGACGGCGAGCCCCGCCACGGTCAACAGCACCAGCCTGACACGGGCTGCGGTCATGCCTCACCACGCGAGGATCTACTCGCCCATCTGCACCAGCGACCCGTGCTCGCGCGCCCGGCGCAGGAAGAAGGCAAACGCGGCGGCACCCAACGTGAAATAGACGAGGTTCAGCGCGAAGGCCTTGGCCATCAGCTGCACCTCGAACGTGCCCTGGAGCACGATGGCTCTGAGGCCCTCGAACACGTAGGTCGGCGGCAGCGCGAGTGCAACAGGCTGCAGCCAGGCGGGTAAAGTTGTCACGGGGTAGTAGACGCAGGACAACGGCAGCAGCACGAAGGCCGCGAGCCAGGCGAAACTCTCCGCTCCGAGCCCCCAGCGCAGCACCACGCCGGCCGCGACGAGCCCCAGGCACCAGCTCGTGACGACGAGATTGGCGAAGAATGCCGCGAACGCCACGCCGAGGCCCAGGATGTTGAAGCTGAAGAACAGATAGGCCATCACGGCCACCGGCACCATGGCCACCGCCAGCTTGATGAGGCTGACGAGGATCAGCGCCGCCACCAGCTCGGCCGGCCGCAGCGGGCTCATCATCAGATGGCCGAGGTTGCGCGACCAGAATTCCTCGAGGAAGGCGAGCGCGAAGCCCAGCTGGCTGCGCACCAGGATGTCCCAAAGCAGCACGCCGCCGATGAAGAGCCCGGCCGCCCGGCCGGCGAAGCTCGTCACCTGCGCGAGATAGGTCTGCAGGAAGCCCCAGGTCAGCATTTGCACCAGCGGCCAGTAGACGAGCTCGGCGGTGCGCGGCCAGGACGAGCGGATCACGTACCAGTAGCGCAGCACCATGCTCCAGATGCGCCCGGCCGATGCGGCGAGCCCGGTCTGCTCGTGCAGGCGGGGATTGGTGACGGGGCTCACGGGCGCAACTCCCCTTCGTCGGCGCCGCGCCGGGCAATGGCGAGGAACGTCTCCTCGAGCGTGGTGCGGCCGAAACGCCTCACCAGCTCCTGCGGCGTCTCGTCGGCGATGATGCGGCCTTTCTCCAGCATGATCACGCGCTCGGCGAGCCGCTCGACCTCCGCCATGTTGTGCGACGCCAGCACCACGGTAGCGCCGTGCGTCCGGCAATAGGTCTCGAGCTTAGTGCGCACCCAGTCGGCGGTGTCGGGATCGAGAGAGGCCGTGGGCTCGTCGAGCAGCAGCAGCTCCGGGTCGTTGATGAGCGCCTTGGCCAGCGTCACGCGCGTCTTCTGCCCCGCGGACAGCTTGCCGAATTGCCGGTCGAGCAGATCCGCCAGCCTGAGCTCTGCGGCGATGTCGACAACGCGCGCCCTGAGATCGCGCACGCCATAGAGCCTGCCGAACACCTCGAGGTTCTGCCGCACCGTCAGTCGCATGGGCAAGCCAACATACGGGCTCTCGAAGTTCATGCGATGCAGCACCTTGTGGCGCTCGCGCGCCATGTCGAAGCCGAAAACGCGCGCCTCCCCCGAGGTAGGGATGACGAGCCCCATCAGCATGGCAATCGTGGTGGTCTTGCCGGCGCCGTTGCCGCCGAGGAGGGCGGTGATCGAGCCCCTGCGCAAGCTGAAGTCGATGCCGCCGACGGCGACGACATCGCCGTAGGCCTTGCGCAAGGCCAGCGCCTGGACCGGGGGCCCGGCACTGCGACCGTCGTCTTGAATCATGGGCCTTTGCATGTGATGTAATCGCCGAAACGGCCGGAAAGCGCGCCTGATCGAGGCTGTGGGTGGTCGCAGCAAGGCGACGGGTCCCCTATCTGGAGCGGAAAGGGGCCCGAGGCAAGGCGCTCGCAAGCGGAGGCCAGGTTGAGCCGAATCTACGCCAGCATGCCGCCGGCACCCCAGCTGGAGCGGCCGGGCAAGGAGGGCGCGGAAAGCCGCCTGCGCCTGCAGACCGCCGTGCGCCTGCGCTGGTTCGGCATCGCGGGCCAGCTGATCACGGTCTGCTACGTCTATTTCGTTCTGGGCTTCCAGTTCGATGTCGGCATCTGCCTGGCGCTGATCGCTCTCACGGCCTGGCTCAACGTGTTCCTGCGCATGCGCTACCCCGTGCGCACGCGGCTCAGCATCGCCTTTGCCACCGTTCTCCTCGCCTACGACATCCTTCAGCTCGCCGCGCTCCTCTATCTCACCGGCGGCATCGAGAACCCCTTCGTGTTCCTGATCGTTGCCCCCGTGACGGTCTCGGCCGCCACACTGCCGCCGCGCAACACCATCGCGCTCGGCATCCTTGCAGCCAGCGCGACGGCGCTGCTCGCCTTCTTCCACCGCGCGCTGCCCTGGTACAAGCCGGGCAGCTTCGAGCTGCCGACGCTCTACAACGTCGGCGCTCTGGCGTGCGTGCTCGCCGGCATGCTGTTCCTCGCCCTCTACGTCTGGCGCCTGGCGAAAGAAGCACGCCAGATGGCCGATGCGCTCGCCGCCACCGAGATGGTGCTCGCCAGGGAGCAGCAGCTGCACGCCCTCGACGGCCTCGCCGCCGCGGCGGCGCACGAGCTCGGCACGCCGCTCTCCACCATCGCGGTGGTGGCCAAGGAGCTGGCGCGCGGGGCCCCGCAGGACGGCACCTTCATGGAAGACCTGGAGCTCCTGCAGACCCAGGCGGAGCGCTGCCGCGAGATCCTGAAGAAGCTGACGCGCGGCACGCAGCAGCCAGATCCGCTTCTCGCGCGCGCCACCGTGCGCGAGCTCATCGAGGAGGCCGCCGCCCCCTATCGCGGCTTCAGCGCCAATATCGGCATCAGTGCCGCCCCCCTTGACGGCGGCGAGGCTTCCGGCGCGGAGCCCGTGGGCGAGCGTCGGCCGGGCGTCATCTACGGGCTTGCCAATCTGGTCGAGAACGCCGTTGATTTCGCCCACACCCGCGTGCAGATCACGGCCACGTGGTCGGCGCGCGACGTGGTCATCACCATCGCCGACGACGGGCCTGGCGTGTCCCCGCTCATCATGGACGCGCTGGGTGAGCCCTACATCACCACACGGCCCGCTCCGCGCACGCCGCAAAGCAAGGATGGGGCGCCGTCCGGCATGGGGCTGGGCTTTTTCATCGCCAAGACCCTGCTGGAGCGTTCCGGGGCCACAGTAAGCCTGGAGAACCGGCCGGCGCCGGACACCGGTGCCATTGCCCAGGTCACCTGGCCGCGTGCGATTTTCGAGGAGCCACAGCCGGCCGAGCAGGCCCCGACGCTGGCGCAACCCGAGCCGGCTGAAGGTTAAGCAGTATCGGCGACAAGTGCTTGGGCGTGCGGCAGGGGCCCGCTATAATGATTAAGCCTATCGCGGAGGCATGGCGTCGTGGTCGAAGACCTTTCCTTCAAGCCTGATGAGCTGCCGCAGGACCGTTCGCTGGTCCTGGTCGACGACGACCGCGCCTTCGTCCTGCGGCTGGCGAAGGCGATGGAAGGGCGCGGGTTCGAGGTGCGCACGGCGCATTCCGTCGCCGAGGGGCTCGCTCTGATCCACGCCAAGGCACCGGCGTTCGCCGTGGTGGACATGCGCCTGGACGACGGCAACGGCCTCGACGTGGTCGCAGAGCTCGCCAAGGCGCGCCCGACAGCGCGCAGCATCGTTCTCACCGGCTATGGCAACATCGCCACCGCCGTGACGGCAGTGAAGCTCGGCGCCGTCGACTACCTCGCCAAGCCCGCCGACGCCGACGACGTGACGGATGCGCTGCTCGCCCCGCACAACGAGAAGGCGCCCCCGCCCGAGAACCCGATGTCGGCCGACCGCGTGCGCTGGGAGCACATCCAGCGCGTCTACGAGCTGTGCAACCGCAACGTCTCGGAGACGGCGCGCCGGCTCAACATGCACCGCCGCACGCTGCAGCGCATCCTTGCGAAGCGCGCCCCCAAGTAGGTTGGGTCAAGGCGAAGCCGCAGACCCAATCCGTGAAATCGTGAAATCGCCAACTCGTGAAATCGAACTCACGACTTCACGTCTCACCAAGACGCGTGTTGGGTCTTCGCTTCGCTCGACCAACCTACGCCCCGGCTTCGGGGTCGAGCACGGCCTGCAGCCGCAACGCAGCCGTGTGCACGAGCCGCACCGTCAAAGCCTTGCGTCGCGCTCCGGCCAGCCTGTGCTGCGGCGCCTCGCGCGCGATCTCGCCGCCGTAGCGGTCGGCGACGATGAGGCCGGTGTCGGCGGGCAGGACCTCGCGCGGGAAGGACGGCGCCACGGCGAAGAACAGCCGGTCGCAAAAGGCGCGATAATCCTGCCACTTGCCATCCGCGCGGTAGTCCTCGAGCGAGGACTTGATCTCGGCGATCCAGATCTCCCCGTCCGGCGCGATGGCGACAAGGTCCGCACGTCGCCCGTTGGCGAGCTGCACCTCCGCCAGGGACGCCAGTCCGTGGGCGCGCAGGAGCCGTCCCACACCGCGGCAGATGTCGGCAGCCGCCGGTGTAGCGCCCGTGTCACGCGGGCGGTCGGGGTCCGGCGCGAGAAAGCTCATCGGCACAAGATTGCTTGGCACAGCGTCCCTCCCATGTCGTCAGACCCGAAGGTTTGCGGTAGGATCGGCGCCAAGGGGGCAGGCCCCCGCGGGAAGATCGGGGCCGCCGTTGTCCAGGGACGCCACAGTCATAGCATCGAGGGCGGTTATCGCATGTTTTTCAAACGCTCGCAGCCCGGCGGCAGCGACGGGGTGCCCGTCGCAGCGATGGGCGACATGAACAGCACAGTCGCCGCACGGCCCCAGGCCCTGCAGGCCTCCGAGCTGCGCCGGGTGGTCAACCCGTCCTCGCTGGGCTTCAAGACCACGGAGGAGCTGGTCCCGATCACCGGGCTGATCGGCCAGGAGCGCGCGCTCAAGGCCATCCAGTTCGGCACCAGCATCAAGAGCCACGACTACAACATGTTCGTGCTCGGGCCCCCGGCCTCGGGCAAGACCACGGCGGTCAAGGCGCACCTCGGGCCGAAGGCGGCGGAAGCCCCCACGCCGCCCGACTGGGTGTACGTCTACAACTTCGACATCCCCAACCGGCCGAAGGTGGTGCGGCTTCCGCACGGGCGCGCACGCGAACTCGCCCGCGGCATGATCGCGGCGCTCGACGAGCTGCGCGGCGTGCTGCCGGCGCGCTTCGAGGGGGAGGACTACCAGGCGCGCCGGCGCGCCATCGACGAGCAGTTCAGGTCCGGCAACGAGGAGGCGCTGGAGGCGCTGAGCAAGAAGGCGCAGGCGCAGAACATCGCGCTCCTGCGCACGCCCACGGGCTTCGCCATGGCACCCATGCACGAAGGCAAGGTGGTCAAGCCCGACGTGTTCAACGCGCTCCCCGAGGCCATGCGCCGGGACGTCGAGAACAAGATCTCGGCGCTCGAGAAGGAGCTGGGTGCGATCCTGGAGCGTCTGCCCCAGGCGGAGAAGAAGCGGCGCCAGCAGCTGAGCGACCTCAACGAGGAGGTGGCCACGTCAGCCATCCGCGACGCGCTGGTCGACCTGCACGGCTCCTTCACCGACGTGACGGATGCCGCGGCCTATCTCGAGGCGGCCGGCCATGACATGGTGCGCAACGTGGCGCTGTTCCTCGCCAGCGAGGAGGAGGCCGCCGCCATTGTCAGGCGCCCGGTCGACAGCGCGCAGGACCCTCGCTACCGGCGCTACCAGGTCAACGTCATGGCCGCGAACGGGGAGGACGGAGCCAAGGGCGCCCCCGTCATCGAGGAGATGAACCCGACCTACGGCAACCTCATCGGCCGCGTCGAGCACTTCGCCCAGATGGGTACGCTGGTCACGGATTTCCTCTTGATCAAGCCGGGTGCCCTGCACAAGGCCAATGGCGGCTACCTCCTGGTCGATGCCCGGCGCCTCCTGCAGTCGCCGTTCGCCTGGGAGGCCCTGAAGCGCGCCATCAAGGCGCGCGAGATCCGCATCGAGCAGCCGGCCGAGGTGACGGGGCTGATCTCCACCCAGACGCTCGATCCCGAGCCGATCCCGCTCGAACTCAAGGTGGTGCTGTTCGGCGATCGCGAGCTCTACTATCTGCTGGCGGCCCACGATCCCGACTTCACGCGCCTCTTCAAGGTGCAGGCGGACTTCGACGACACCATCAAGCGCTCCTCCGAGAACGACAACGCCTACGCGCGGCTGATTGCCTCCGTGGTCAAGGAGCACGGCCTCAAGGCGCTCGACGCGGCCGCCGTGGCGCGCATGATCGACGAGGGCGCCCGCCTCGCCGACGACCGCGAGAGGCTCTCGATCGAGCTCGGCCGCATCTCCGACATCGTGCGCGAGGCCGACTACTGGTCGACCCAGGCCAAGCGCAAGGTCACCGGCCGGGCCGACGTGGAGCGGGCCATCGAGGAGCAGATCCAGCGCGCCGACCGCCTGCGCGACCGCGCGCAGGAGGCGATCACCCGCGACATCGTGCTGGTCGACACCGAGGGCAGCCGGGTCGGGCAGATCAACGGGCTCTCCGTGGTCCAGCTCGGCGCCTTCGCCTTCGGCCGGCCGAGCCGCATCACCGCGCGCGTGCGCCTGGGCTCCGGGCGCGTCACCGACATCGAGCGCGAGGCCAAGCTCGGCGGCCCGCTGCACTCCAAGGGCGTGATGATCCTGTGGGGCTTCCTCGCCGGACGCTATGCTCTGGAGGTGCCGCTGGCGCTCGCCGCCACGCTGGTTTTCGAGCAGTCCTACGGCGGCGTGGAGGGCGACAGCGCCTCCTCCGCGGAGCTCTACGCCCTGCTCTCCGCGCTGTCGGAGGCGCCGATCAAGCAGTCGCTCGCCGTCACCGGCTCGGTCAACCAGCAGGGCGAGGTGCAGGCGATCGGCGGCGTCAACGAGAAGATCGAGGGCTTCTTCGACATCTGCCGTGCCAGAGGCCTGAAGCCGGAGCAGGGCGTGCTGATCCCGAAGTCCAACGTCCAGCATCTCATGCTGCGCGAGGACGTGGTGGAGGCCGTGAAGACCGGGCAGTTCTCGATCTATGCCGTCGGCAGCATCGACGAGGGCATCGAGGTCCTCACCGGCGTCAAGGCCGGCGAGCGCGGGCCCGACGGGCGCTTCCCCTCCGGCAGCCTCAACCGCCTGGTCGAGGACAAGCTGAAGTCGTTTGCCGAGCGCGGGCGCACCTTCTCCAAGACGTCCGGCAACTCGAGCGAAAGTCCCAGTGAGACGCCATGATCGCACACGTCGCCCAGTCCGGTGAGGACCGCGGCCGGGTCGTCATCCAGATCGGCTCGTGTCATCCGAGCGCGGTCGCGCTCGAGGCTGCCGTGCGCATCGCGCGCGCGTTCGGCTCGGACCTCGAGAGCCTGTTCGTGGAGGACGAGCAGCTGTTCGATTGCGCCGCCTACGGCTTCGTGCGCGAGGTCTCGCTCTCCGGCCGCCAGAGCCGGGTGCTGTCGCTCGACACCATGATGCGCGATCTGCATCTCGCGGCGCAGGGCACGCGGCGCCGGCTGGAGGCGCTGGCGCGCAAGGCGGAGGTGCCGCTGCGCTGCCGGGTGGTGCGCGACGAGCCCCTGCGCGCGCTCACCATCGCCTGCGCCGAGACCGGGCCCTGGAACGTCGTGGCGCTGGGCGAGCCCTTCACCGGCGGCAACGGCGCCATGCTGAAGCAGCTGCTCACCGAGGTCTCCGGCACCACCGGCCTCGTCACCGTGGGACCCAGGGCGCAGCGCGTCTCGGGCCCCGTGGTCGTCGCCGTGGAGGACACCGGTCAGCTCCCGGACATGCTGCGCACAGCGGAGCGCCTGGCCGCTCTCGACGGCGCCGAGATCGTGCTCCTGCTGGTGGCGCCCGACGAGGAGGAGCTCGCCCGCATGGATGCGGAGGCGCGCCTCGTGGTGGAGGACCACCAGGGGGTTCGCATTCAATCCGCGGGTGTGGCGCACGGTGCGGACGCGGTCGCCGAGACGCTGCGCCGGATCGCGGCCGGCATGGTCATCTGCGAGTTCGGCGGCCAGGTGGTGCCCGACGAGGGCGATCTGCGCCCGCTGGCCTCTGTCCTGGAGTGCCCCCTGTTCCTGGTGCGCAGCGAGGCGCCCCTCGCCCCGCGCGTTCTCGCACTGCCCCCACCCTGACCCCGCGGTCTCCCCCTCCCCGCGTATCGTCGACCTTGCCGCGCGCTCCATCGACGGGGGGAGAGGGGCAGGCCAGTCTCCGACGCTGGAGGAAGAGGGAGACCTCAGGGGATCAGCTGGAGGCGCAAGGCCTCCGCCACGGCGTGCAGGCGATCCTTCACGCCGAGCTTGATCAGCGCCTTCTTGATGTGACTGCGGACTGTCTCCTCGCCCAGGCCCAGCAGCTGGGCGATCCTCCTGGTCCGGTGCCCGTTCGAGGCCAGCCGCAGCACGGAGAGCTCCCGCGGTGTCAGAGACACCTGCCTGCCGATCCTCTTGGGGTCCGGTTCCACGACCTGCTCCAGGCGGATGGCGGCGAAGGTCGCTGCCATGAAGAGGAGGGCGCGCAGCTGCGGGGAGAGCGTGTTGCTCAAGACCTTGCGCGACCAGTAGACCACCACCCAGCGCGCGCCCACCGGACAGGTGAGACCGTCGCGCATGCCGTGTTTCAGCCCGAGCTCGTAGGACCAGCGATCGACGCCGACCGGGGCGAACATTCTCAGGCATTCGGTCCAGGTGAAGGGCGCGAGGCAGTGCCGTGCCATCGTGAGGACAGGGGAATATGCTTTCTTGCTCAGGGCCTGGTACTCGTCCCACCAGCCGTCGGGAACGGACTTGTGGATGAAGACGTTCTTGCCGATCCTCAGCGCCTCCCGCTCGCGCACGTTGACCCCGAACCGCTTTGCACCCAGCACCTTCAGGGAGGTGTTGACGATCGTCTGATCGAGCGCGTCGAGCACGCTCGCCGGCGTGGCGTAGCGGTCGACCTCGGCCGTGTAGTCGATCAGGTTGGTGCGCAGCGTCTGCTCGAGCCTGGCCGCCGGGTCGCGCGCCTGGAATACGATCGGCTTGAGCTGCTCGTGCATCCCTCTCCTCCCGGGTGGAGACCGCGGCACGGGGCCGTCGGCGATGCGGGCCCGCTTTCCGGACCCGCATCGATTGTTTTCCGGTGCGCTACCGAATGCGGTGCGACCCCGTTTGGCGGGACAGGTTGTGGCGTGAGGCAGACGCGGGGCTATCCGGGTTTCTACTTAGTTTCTGTCCGGGCGAATCCGGAGGGAAGCCTCGTTGCTCTCGAGCTGAAGCTTGCGCAGCGCGTCGGCGGTCGCCTGCAAAGCCCAGCGGTGCACACAGATCGAAGACGGGCGTCTCAGTTGAACCAGAAGGCGTAGAACAGCAGCTGGCCGCGAAACACCCGCTGCGCATTGTTCCAGGCCCGCCCTTCGAGGAGAGGCCCGTCCTCCAGGTAGGGCAGCACGCCGTGTCCGGTGACCCACAGCACGAGATCGAACGGCCGCGGCTCGGTGAAGACACGCTTGACGTTGATGCCGCGCCGGAATCGCGGGTGGGGCGCCAGCAGGCGGCCGTCGAGCACGGTCTCGAGCTCGTCGATGGCGGCGAGCCAGCTCGCGATCATGTCCTCGCTGACGGGAATGTCGAGCACGCCCTTCTGATTGGGGCCCGGCAGCCATTCGTCGTCATTGTCGGTCTCGGCGCGCACGGCGGCCCAGGTCTTGCGGTTGAGCTCGATGACGCTCTTCAGCCGGCTGTGGATGCTGGCCATGCGCTGGGGCTCCGCCACCTCCCAGCGCAGCAGGTGAATGAACGCAACGAAGTCGAAGATCGCGTCGATCTCGACGCGGGGACGCTGTCCTGGACGCACCGGCTCGGACTCTTTCAGGAGGCGGCTGAACGGCAGGCCGGCGCGCGGAAAGATGAGGTGGAACGTCGCATCGAACGTGGCGCGGAAATCGTGCGCCAGGAAGAACTCGGCGGAGACCGCCATGAGGTTGGCGTAGCCGCGCAGCCAATAGACGTTGGCCAGATCGAAGCCCACCGGAAGGCTTTCGGCGGCCGGGGGAGAGCTGTCGCGACGCCGAGCCGCCGAGGCGAGGCTCGCGATCAGCGAGGAGAGCTTCTCGCGCTCGTCGGCGACGCCGTTGGCATCGAGGTCGAGGCGGATGCGCGCGATGTCGACCTTGAGCTTCACCGGGCTGTCGCCGACGCGCGCGAGCTGGGCCTCGGCGGCATCGAGGTCCTGCACCAGTCGGGCGAGGATGGCGCGCAAGGCGTCGTAGGTGAGCGGCTCGGGGCTGGGATTGAACGCCAGGGGAAAGCTGAACAGCTGCGGCCCGAGCATGGGATCGCGCGGGGGCTGCATTCCGTGCCGGTACAGGCTCTGTCCGAATCGCTCCATGGCCCGCGCCAGCAGCACGCCGCCGAGCGCAAAGTGCGCCTCGGCATCGGAGGGTGCACTGGCAACCAGCGCGCGCAGGGCCTTCTCGCCCGTCTCCAGCGTGCCGCCGTACAAATGCTCCTCGATGAGGGCCTGTGCACGCGAGACCTGCTGGGCCTCGAGCCCGCGAACCGGCAGCACGCCGGCCAGGAGAAGTGCCGCGACAAACAAGCCGCACGCTCTGCTACGGCGCATGGGAGGAGCTCCGCTGGGTCTCTTCGAGTGGGTCATGATTGGCCTACAACTATGTCGGCATCAGGCCCCGGCTATGGCAGCATCGGGCCGGAGCAGGCCCGGCGCCGGCTGCTGCAACGCTGCAGGCGTCACGCGCAAGCCTTCCTTTGGCCCCAACTTGCCTGCAATCTTGGCCGCGCTGTGCGCGTCGCGGTAGGGCTGACACATGACCAGAGTGATGGTCCTCGTTCTGTGCCTGGCATCCGCGGCGGGGATCGCGGGCTATACCTATGTCTCCAGCCAGCAGGGCGAGCCGACCGCGGTCTACGTGGTTCCGCAGCGTGCTCCCGAGCCCAAGCCCAAGCCGCCTCCTGCGGCGACCAACATCGATCCGGGCGACCGCGTCGCCCTGGCGCGCGCGCTGCAGCGCGAGCTGAAGCGCGTCGGCTGCTACAGCGGCGAGATAACCGGCGTGTGGACCACCTCGACCCGCATGGCGATGCGCGCCTTCACAGAGCGTGTCAACGCCACCCTCCCGATCGACAAGCCCGATCCGGTGCTCTTGAGCCTCGTCCAGGGCCACCAGGGGGGCGACGCCTGCACGCAGAACGCGGCGTCCGTCAAGGATGCCAGGACATCCGGGCCGGAGGAGGCCACCCCAGGCGCGGCAAAAGACAAGACCGACCCTGCGGCGGCGGCGGCACTGGCGCTGACCGCTCCGGCCGCAAAGGCCGTCCCGAACGCGAAGTCGGATGCGGCGGACGAGGCGCGCCCGGCGGCCGTCAAGCCGGCGGCGCGGGAGGTGCGTACGCGCGACAAGGGCGTCGCCGACGCCAAGGGCATCGCCGACGCGCCCAAGAATGGTCCGGTGCCGGCGGAGGGAATGCGCGAGAAGCGCCAGCGCCGCGCCGATCAGACCTCGAGCGCGCGCCCGCCCAAGGTGGTGCGCGACGCGCTGAAGTGGCTCGGCTTCAAGTAGGCCTGCCGCGGCCTGCCCCTGCGGGCATGCGCCGTGACAGGCCTGTGTTGCCGGCTGCCGCTAGTATTTCGGCCAGAACAGCGACAGCACCACGGTCGCGGCGAGCGCGATCAACGCTGTCGGCCCCGAGATGATCTCGGTGACGAAAACGTGGTAGCTGAGCCCGATCAGGGCGAAGATTCCACCCCACAGCATGACGTTGAAGAGCCAGCTCGAGAAGGGGTTGAGCATTGCATCCTCCCTGCATCTTCCCGCCCCCAAGGGCGAGCTTAGCAATTGCCGGGAGGAGTCTGGAGGAGGCTGTCTAGCAAGTGCGAAAGCCGATCTTCTGCGCTGCGCGAATCAGCCCGAGCGGGGATTGACGCGACCGTTGGCGCTCGCGATGAGAGCCAGCAGAGGATCGTCGATCTGGCGGGCGTCGGTCAGCACGATCATGTGCGTGATGGCGGGGCCGGGGCCGCGCAGCTTCGCCTTCTGCAGCCTGGCGTCGAACGCGCGGTCGCCGAGATCGAGGCCGAGGCGCACCTCGGTCGCGTGCAGGGTGATGGCGGCGAACTCGCGGGGCGCGCCGATGCGGACATGCCGGGCCTGCGCGGTGAACGCGGCGTCGGGTACGGCCCTGCGGATCTGGGCCTCCAGCAGATGATAGAGCGGGCGGTAGCCCTTGGCCGCCGCCAACAGCTTGTCGAGCGCCGCGGCCGCGTCCGCCGGCGGCTGGTCCTTCTCCTCCGGCGCCGGCGCCTCCCGCTCGGCCTCCTTCTGCGCGACCTTCGGGACGAGCCGGAGCACAGGCGTCCGGCGCGGCTCCGCGGGGCGCGCCTCCTCGCGCGGTCCCTCCGCCGCCGCCTCGCCAAGAGCGCCGGGGTGGATCGGCTGGCCGCCGTTGCGGTGAATGCGCTCCAGCCAGGAGGCGCGTGCGAAGGGCAGGCCCTGGGTTCTCAGCCAGTCGATGATCTCGTTCTTGTCGCTCGTTGCGCCGAAGCCCTGGGCGGCAATGGCCGCCATCCATTCGGCAAGATCGCGCCCGGTGCGGGCCTTGAGGCCCTCCAGGAACTCGCGCTCCTCTCGACGTTCATCTGGGCGATCGTCCTTTGCCATGGTCCCCCAGCCTCAAAACCAGCGTCGCGTGCGCTCCTTGTAGTCGACGTACGCCTGCCCGAAGCGTTCCTCCAGATGCCGCTCCTCCGCCTCGATGGCAAGCTTGAAGACGAGAAGCGCGAAGACGGGCGCCAGGATCGCCAGCCAGATGTTGAGGGTGAGCTGGGAGAGGCCGAGCAGGATCAGCACGTCGCCCATGTAGATGGGATTGCGCCGGTAGCGGTACGGGCCTTCGATGACGAGCCGGTCGGCGCCCTTGTTGGGCAGCACGGTGGTGCCGGCCTGCGCAAGCGTCACGAGCCCCCAGGCCATGAGGGCAATGCCGGCGGCGCCGAGGCCGTAGCCGACGAGGCGGGCGGGCAGATCGTCGATGCCCGGCCAGGGCAGGGGATAGAGCCGGCCCGCGAGCCAGCCGAGCACCAGCGTTGCGACGAACAGCACCGGAGGCCAGGGTATGGAGGTCGGTCGCGACACGGGCTGCAGATGCATTGGCGGCAAGTCGATTTGTCGGCGGCACTATGGGTTTACATGGGCCCGCGCGTAAAGCCCGAGCCCCGGGCCGTCCACGCAAAACGCCTTGCCGGGGCCGGGCGCGGACGCTAGCCAGTGAGGAGCTGCAGGGAGATGCAACCATGATTCCCAATGATTTCCCGGCTCTCAACTTCGACCTCGGCGACGTAGCCGACCAGCTGAGAGCGAGCGTGCGCGCCTTCACCGCCGACGAGATCGCGCCGATCGCCGCCGACATCGACAGGTCGAACTCCTTCCCGCGCCAGCTCTGGCCCAAGCTCGGCGCGCTCGGCCTGCACGGCATCACGGTGGATGAGGAGTACGGCGGCTCGGGGCTCGGCTACCTGGAGCATTGCGTTGCCGTGGAGGAGATCAGCCGCGGCTCGGCGTCGGTAGGGCTGTCCTACGGCGCGCACTCCAACCTGTGCGTCAACCAGATCCGCCGCAACGGCTCGGACGCGCAGAAGCGCCGCTACCTGCCGAAGCTGATCTCCGGCGAGCACGTCGGCGCGCTCGCCATGTCGGAGTCCAACGCCGGGTCGGACGTGGTGTCGATGCGGCTCAAAGCCGAGAGGAAGGGCGACCGCTACGTGCTCAACGGCACCAAGTTCTGGATCACCAACGGTCCGTGTGCCGATGTGCTGGTGGTCTATGCCAAGACCGACCCGGCGGCCGGCCCGCGCGGCATCACCGCGTTCCTGATCGAGAAGGGCTTCAAGGGGTTCTCGACCGCGCAGAAGCTCGACAAGCTCGGCATGCGCGGCTCCGACACCGGTGAGCTGATCTTCGAGGACTGCGAGGTCCCCGAGGAGAACGTGCTGGGCGAGCCGGGCAGGGGCGTCAACGTCCTGATGAGCGGGCTCGACTACGAGCGCGCCGTGCTGGCGGCTGGGCCGCTCGGCATCATGCAGGCGGCCATGGACGTGGTGATGCCCTACGTGCATCAGCGAAAGCAGTTCGGCCGGGCGATCGGCGAGTTCCAGCTGGTGCAGGGCAAGCTCGCCGACATGTACACCGCCATGAACGCCTCCAAGGCCTATGTGTACGCCGTGGCCAAGGCCTGCGACCGCGGCGAGACGGCGCGCAAGGATGCCGCCGGGGCGATCCTCTACGCCGCCGAGAAGGCGACGCAGATCGCGCTCGACGCCGTGCAGCTCCTGGGCGGCAACGGCTACATCAACGACTTCCCGACCGGGCGGCTGTTGCGCGATGCCAAGCTCTACGAGATCGGCGCCGGCACCAGCGAGATCCGCCGCTGGCTGATCGGCCGCGAGCTGTTCGCGGAGACGGCGTAGCCGAGCAGGCGACTCTTGGTCCTGCCTGAGGGAGGTGGTAGGATGAACAGTCGCGCGGGAGTCCAGGAGGGCCGCATGAGCGCCAAAATCGCTCCGCCTCATTCTTGAGTACGACGGCGACCGGATCCGCCTCGTCGAGGAGCAAGAGGTGAGCATGGCCCCACCGCCGAGCGCCGGGCGGTCCGCCTTTGCCGAGAACGGTGCATTTTGGCTGCAGGTGCGCGACGCCGGGATGGAGCGGCTCGGATGGACCCTGCCGCCGGAACCGGTCAGGGACGCACCGTCTCCCGGACCTCGTAGTGCTCGACCTTGAAGTCGTAGCGGCGCAGTAGATCGCGGGCCCGCTGCGATATGACGGACTTCTCGTACTCGTCCTTGCTGTTGCCGCGCGCCACGGTCAGGGCGCGCACGGCGTCCAGGTCGTCGAACCACAGGATGGTGATGAACTCGGTCTCGCCCAGCCGTTCCAGGCGCAGGACCTGCATCTCGCGCAAGCCCATCACGTTCTTGGCCAGGATGCTGGGGAAGGACTCGATTCGCAGCACGGCCTCGAAGGCATCGGCGTTCTGATGCGCGGTCCACCCGCGCCAAACGCGAGCAATCATGTCTTCTCGCTCCCTCGTGTTTGACCGCACGGCAACAGCGGGTCTCGATCGCGCCTTGCTCCCGCGCCCCGCTGCTGCCCCGCTCCGGTCAATCCCGCACCCGGAGAACAAGCTCTGTGGATACAGAAAACGCTTCGCCGTCATCAGTTATTCCGATGGCGACAGTCACGCCTATGATGGTTGATATCCTGCCTGCGATGCAACGCCAACGTTCAATTGATGACATTCGCAGGCAAGCTAATCACGAAGATTCTATTTGCGTGCGCGCAAAGCACGGTTGGGAGCATAGTAGCGATCCAGGAGATTGTCGGACTGACCGACGTTCGGACTCGGGTTCGCTGCAGGACCGCGACCGATCGCGGGTTTGCCCAACGCGGGGGCACCGGCGGTCGCATTGACCGATTGCCGCGCGGGTTGTTCCATCGCCGGAAGCCGCACAGAAGGGAAGCAGACGACACCATGACCGCCACAGATGATCCGGTCGTCATCGCCGGGATGGCGCGCACGCCGATCGGCGCGTTTCAGGGTGCGTTCGCGCCGCTTGCTGCGGCGCAACTCGGCAGTGCGGCCATTGCCGCGGCGCTGGTGCGCTCGGGGGTCGCGCCGGAGGACGTGAGCGAGGTGCACATGGGTTGCGTGCTGCCCGCCGGGCAGGGGCAGGCACCCGCGCGCCAGGCTGCGATCGCTGCAGGGCTGCCCTACAGCGTGCCGTGCACGACCGTGAACAAGATGTGCGGCTCGGGCATGAAGACGGTGATGATGGCGTACGACGCGCTGCACGCGCGGCCGGCGGACATCATCGTGGCGGGCGGCATGGAGAGCATGACGAATGCGCCCTATCTCCTGCCCAAGATGCGCGCCGGGGCGAGGCTCGGCCATGCCGAGGTCAAGGACCACATGTTCCTCGACGGCCTGGAGGACGCCTACGACAAGGGCCGGCTGATGGGCACCTTCGCCGAGGATACGGCGCAAGCCTACCAGCTCACGCGCGAGGCGCAGGATGCGTTCGCCGCCGAGAGCCTGAAGCGGGCGAAGCAGGCCAACGAGGACGGATCGTTCGCCAGGGAGATCGTCGCCGTGACCGTGAAAGGCCGCTCTGGAGCCGTCGAGGTCGCGCGCGACGAGCAGCCGTTCGCCGCCGACCCGGCCAGGATCCCGAAGCTCAAGCCGGCGTTCCGGGACGGCGGCACGGTGACGGCGGCCAACTCCAGCTCGATTTCGGACGGCGCGGCCGCGCTCGTGCTCATGCGCGCCAGCGAGGCCAGGCGGCGCAGGCTGCAGCCGCTCGCCCGGATCGTCGGCACCGCGGGTGTCGCCCAGGCGCCCGCCTGGTTCACGACGGCCCCGGTATTCGCCATCCGCAGGCTGCTCGAGCAGGTCGGCTGGAGTGCGCAGGACGCCGGCCTTTGCGAGATCAACGAGGCGTTTGCCGTCGTTGCCCTGGCGGCGATGCGCGACCTCGCCCTGCCGCACGAGAAGGTCAACGTGCACGGCGGAGCCTGCGCGCTGGGCCATCCAATCGGGGCCTCTGGCGCGCGCATCATCGTCACGCTGCTCGCCGCCATGGAGAAATACGGCGAGAGGAGGGGCGTGGCGTCGCTGTGCATTGGCGGTGGCGAGGCGACTGCCGTCGCCGTCGAGCGGCTGGCATGAGGTCGATCGACACCGAGATCGGCATCGATCGGGAGGACGCGGCCGTGTGGGCCATCCTCGCCGATATCGACAAGTGGGCGGAGTGGAACCCGTTCGCCAAGGCAAGCGGGCGCCTGGCGGTTGGTGAGAGGCTCGAGGTGGAGATCAGGCCGTCGGGCCGCAAGCCGATGACCTTCCGTCCGACCATCGTCAAGCTCGAGCCCGGCAGGGAGCTTAGGTGGCTGGGGCACCTGGGTGCTCCGGGGATCTTCGACGGCGAGCATGGCTTCCGCGTCGCTCCCGAAGGCTCTGGGCGCTGCCGCTTCGAGCATTTCGAGACGTTCCGGGGGATGCTGGCCGGGCCCATCCTGTGGCTGGCGGGCGATACCACGCGCCGGGGCTTCGAAGCCATGAACCGGGCGCTGAAGGCGAGGGCCGAGGGCGCATGATACCTGAGGCGGCGCGGGCCCACATCGCGGCGAAGCTGGCCGCGGTGGCGGCAGAGGATGGCGTTCGCATCCTCTATGCGGCGGAGTCCGGCAGCCGCGCCTGGGGCTTCGCCTCGCCCGACAGCGACTACGACGTGCGCTTCATCTACGCACACGGGCGCAACTGGTATGTGAGTCTGTGGGATGGTCGCGACGTCATCGAGCGGGGCATCGACGAGAGGCTCATAGACCTTGCCGGCTGGGACATCCGCAAGGCGCTGCGCCTGCTCCTGAGGTCGAACCCCGTGCTCCACGAGTGGCTGGTCTCGCCCATCGTCTATGTGGACGGGCCGCTGCGCCCCGAGCTCGAGGCCCTGTTCGAGGGGCACATTTCGCTGCGTGCGCTGGCGCACCACTACTGGAGCATTGCGTGCGGGAGTTGGAGGTCCGATATCGCCGGCAAAGCCCAGGTGCGGCCCAAGAAGTACTTCTACGTCGTGCGTCCGCTGCTTTCGCTGGCCTGGGTCGCGGAGCGGCGCAGTCCGCCGCCGATGGCGATCGGCGAGCTTCTGGAGCGGTCTGCACTGCCGCCTGCGCCGCGCCGGGCGGTCGAGGCGCTGCTGGCCGAGAAGCGCGGGACGCCGGAGCTCGGCGCGCGCGCGCCGATTGCCGAGATCGACGCGTGGGTGACGGGCGAGCTGGAGCGGCTCGATCCGGGCCGCCTGGCGCTGCCCGGCGAGCCGCGCCGCGACATCCGCGAGGACGCCGACCGGCTCTATCGCCGGATCATCGGCGTGGAAGACTGATCCGGCCTGGGGGGAAGGCGGTGTTCTACGTACTGGCGAAGGTTGTCTGGACCCTGCTCCAGCCCTCCTCGCTGATGATCGGGGCGGTGATCCTGGGCACCGTGCTCATGGCCACGCGATGGCGCAGGCTCGCACGCACGCTGCTGTGGTGTGGCATTCTTGCCCTCCTGGTCGGCGGGCTGTCGCCCCTGGGCGACGTGCTGACCCGGCCGCTCGAGCATCGCTTCGAGCCTCCGGACCTCGAGCGTACGGGGCCCTCCATCGCGGGCATCATCGTTCTGGGCGGCGGCGCGGACCTGCAGGTGCCGGGCTCGTCGCAAATCGCCGGCCTCAACGAGGCGGCCGAGCGGTATACCGAGGCCGTCGCGCTGGCGCGCCGCCTCCCGGGGGCAAGGCTCGTCTTCACCGGCGGGTCGGGCGGGCTCCTGACGGTCGACGCACCCGAGGCGGAGACGGCCAAGCGGCTGTTCGAGGCGCTGGGCGTAGCCAGGGACAGGATCACGCTGGAGGCCGACTCGCGCGATACCTACGAGAACGCGCTCTATACCGCCCGCCTGCTTCAGCCCAAGCCCGGCCAGCGCTGGCTGCTCGTTACGTCGGCCTGGCATATGCCACGTGCCATGGGCTGCTTCCGCAAGGCGGGCCTCGCGGTCGAGCCCTGGCCCGTCGACTACCGCACCCCGCGCCGGCTGGATTTGACGCGCGTGCACGCGTCCGTTCCCGAAGGCCTGAGGCGCATCGATTTCATCAGCAAGGAGTACGTCGGGCTCGTCGTCTATTATCTGACGGGCCGCACCGATGCGCTTCTGCCCGGCCCACGCAATGCGCATCGCTCCCCTGTCCCCGGGGCGTAGCCGCAACCTCTGCTCAGGCGGCTGCTGCAACCCGCATTCGCGGCGCAGAGCCCGTATTTCTCGCCCGGCACCGCCCCGGCACTCCACCACCTGCCCGACCGCCGCGGGCACTGGCGGGCCTCCTGGGGCGCGGGAAACGGCCTTTCAGCGCGCGGGCGCCGTTTGGCCGGTGCGGTGGCTCTTGGCGGTGCGGTGGATGGAGACGGAGCTGGTTAGCCCCGCATTACTTGCCCGGCGCCGGCGGGGAGCGCGTCAGCTCGGCGTCGATATCGACGGTCTGGCAGCCCTTCGCGGCCAGGTGCTGGTTGTAGGCCACCAGCCTGGCACGGTCGCGCGCGTACGCGGCATCGCGGTCGAGGCCCTTGGTCGAGCGGCCGGTGAGCGGGGCCACCGTCTGGTTTGCGCTCTTCGCCAGCGCCGAGGGCGCCACCTCGCTGTCCCGGTGCCGCAGCCGGCTGATGGTGACCATCATCGAGCCCCTGAGGTGGCGGCAATCCGTGGCCTTCTCCTGGTTGCTCATGTGGTATGCGCCATCGCCATCCAGGTCCCCGCTCTTCATGGGCTGGATCACCTTGCTCTCCTTGAAGGGCGGAGGCGTGTAGCCCGGCAGGGCCGCCGCGCAGGCTGCGAGCAGCGCAAGCGATGAGAGGAGGGCGGCGCGGACGAGCATGGGCACTGATTACCTGATTTGCGCGAGCCTAGCCATTGAAACGTGGCGCATTTCAGGTTGCAGGGATCACGTTTCAGGTTTCAGGGGTTAGGGGTTAGGCTTCAGGGATCGGGCGTTGGGCAGGAGGAGACGGTCCACATGACTGGCGCCCACAACCTGAAACCTGAAACCTGAAACCTGGAGGGAAGCGTGCCGCAGAACATCACCAGGAGCGTGCTGTCGATGGTGGAGGCCGCCAAGCGCGAGATCGAGGAGGTCGCAGCCGCCGAGGCTGTGAAGCTCGCCGGGCGCGACGACGTGGTGCTGGTCGACATCCGCGACATCCGCGAGCTCGGCCGCGACGGCAAGGTGCCGGGCGCCTTCCATGCCCCGCGCGGCATGCTGGAGTTCTGGATCGACCCCGCGAGCCCCTACTTCAAGCCCAAGTTCGGCGAGGACAAGAAGTTCGTGTTCTTCTGCGCCGGCGGCCTGCGCTCGGCGCTCGCCGCCAAGACCGCCCAGGACATGGGGCTGAAGCCGGTCGCCCACATCGTCGGCGGGTTCGGGGCGTGGAAGCAGGCGGGCGGCCCCGTCGAGCCGCCGGAGCGGATGCCGGGCGAGAGCAAGTCCAAGTCAACGTAGGGTGCAATCGTGCGTGAGCGCGATTGCACCGAGCCGACCTCGCCACAAGCGGCGTCGTGCTGGGGTGAGGGCGCATCGGTGCAATGCTGCTGACGCCGCATTGGACCCTACAGGTTTTGCCGCTCCGGGAAATTTCGAATGCCGAAGATCAAGACTGCGATCTCCACCTTCTCCGACGAGTTCAAAGCCAACGCCGGTGCCATGCGGGCGCTGGTGGCTGATCTGGCCGTCAAGCGTGCGGAGGCCGCGGCCGGCGGACCGGAGAAGCTTAAGGAGCGCCACACCGCGCGCGGCAAGCTGCTGCCGCGCGACCGCGTGCTGCGGCTCATTGATCCGGGATCGCCGTTCCTGGAGCTGTCGCAGCTCGCCGCCTATGGGCTCTACTCGGGCGATATCCACGGCGCCGGGCTCATCACGGGCGTGGGGCGCATCTCCGGGCGGGAGTGCGTGATCGTGTGCAACGACGCCACCATCAAGGGCGGCACCTACTACCCCATGACGGTGAAGAAGCACCTGCGCGCGCAGGAGATCGCGCGCGAGAACCGCTTGCCCTGCATCTATCTGGTGGACTCGGGCGGGGCCAACCTGCCGCACCACACGGAGGTATTTCCGGATCGCGAGCATTTCGGCCGCATCTTCTACAACCAGGCGACGCTCTCCGCCCTCGGCATCCCGCAGATCGCCTGCGTGATGGGCTCGTGCACGGCGGGCGGCGCCTACGTGCCGGCCATGTCGGACGAGTCGATCATCGTGCGCGAAGCAGGGCACCATCTTCCTCGGCGGCCCGCCGCTGGTGAAGGCCGCCACCGGCGAGACGGTGAGCGCGGAGGACCTGGGCGGCGCGGAGGTGCACACGCGCCGCTCGGGCGTGGCGGACCACTATGCGCTCGACGATGCGCATGCGCTGGAGATCGTGCGCTCCATCGTCGCCAACCTGAACACCGTGAAGCGGGTGGACATCGCGCTGCGCGAGCCGCGGCCGCCGGCCTACGATGCGGGCGAGCTCGACGGCGTGGTGCCGGCGTCGCTCATGACGCAGTACGACGCGCGCGAGGTGATCGCGCGGCTCGTCGATGCGAGCGAGATGGACGAGTTCAAGGCCAACTACGCCACCACGCTGGTGACGGGCTTCGCCCACATCGAGGGCTACCCGGTGGCGATCCTGGCCAACAACGGCATTCTGTACTCGGAGACGGCGCTGAAGGCGGCGCATTTCATCGAGCTGGCGTGCCAGCGCCGCATTCCGCTGCTGTTCCTGCAGAACATCACGGGCTTCATGGTGGGCCGGGCGGCGGAGGCCGGCGGCATCGCCAAGGACGGCGCCAAGATGGTGACGGCGGTGGCCTGCGCCCAGGTGCCCAAGCTCACCGTCATCATCGGCGGCAGCTACGGGGCCGGCAACTACGCCATGTGCGGCCGCGCTTATGGCCCGCGGTTCCTGTTCACCTGGCCCAACGCGCGCATCTCCGTGATGGGCGGCCCGCAGGCGGCGGGCGTGCTGGCCACCGTGCGGCGCGAGAACCTCGAGGCCGAGGGCAAGGCCTGGACCGCCGAGGAGGAGGCGGCCTTCAAGCAGCCGGTGCTGGAGCAGTACGAGCGCGAGGGCCACCCGTACTATGCGACGGCGCGGCTGTGGGACGACGGCATCATCACGCCGGGGGAGACGCGCCGCGTGCTGGGGCTGGCGCTGTCGGCGGCGCTCAATGCGCCGATCCCGGAGCCGCGGTGGGGGGTGTTTCGGATGTGATGCGCATACGCCGCACGGCATCGGCCGCAGTGGCGACGCCGAGTGATGGCTGGTGGCAGGATGCAGACGGCGAAATCATTGGAGGTGTCGGTTGCGCTGCGCTGGCGCGTTCCTCGATCGACGAGGATGTTGACACAATCGATTGGTGTGTGGGGGTTGAAATGGGTTGGTTGGAGTTGGCTTGGATGAGCGGTGCGCGAGCTTGCTCGGTCAGGAGCAACTGCTGAAGGAGTCTGGATCGCTCTCTCGGCTTGGCAGTACGCGTCTCCTCTTCACGGGCCTCGATCTCCTCGTTCTTCGTTGGTCTGTTCCTCAGCGTCGGCGGCCTCGACTATTTCCTGCTGATCGACAAGCAGCAGCATGCTGGCCTCGCTTGTTCATCTATACCGCCGTCTTGAGCTCCATCACCATGATCGTGATCGTTCATTCCGCGGCTCATCACCAGAAGACGGGCTTTTCTTGTGGGATCGCACAGGGTCTGGGGCTCGTGGGGTTTTCGATCTACATCATCGGCTTGGAGTACACGATCCTTCTCGCCCTGCTGGCTGGGTGCATTCTGCTGTGGGTGTGGCTGAGGCAGGGTACGCAACCGGCCGAGAAGAGAGGTGCTCCAGGATCGCGATCTGTTGAAGCTCGTCACCAGCGTGCTGCTGCTCTGCTGCCTCGCCTTCGGCTACCTGCGGGGCGAGCATCTTCGCGAGCAGCCGGCATCCATGATCATTCATCTGGCCGGCGCGACGCAGACGCCCGTGCGCGTGACCGTCATCATGTCGTTCGACCAGGGCGTGCTTGTCTTCGAGCCTCCCAACCGCGGAGCCGCGGTTCTATCCCTGGAATCGCATCTCGTCGATGGCATCGGCGCCGACGCAAGGCGGCATCAGCCAACGCTTGCGGGATTGGCGCGACGCGGTGCGCGGCTGGATCCGTAGGGCGCAATAAGCCGAAGGCGCATTGCGCCGACCAACGTTCGTGCCCCGCCCTGCGGTCGCATCGGTGCAATGCGCTTCGCTTATTGCACCCTACGCCCCTACGCCGCGCTGGGCTGGATCGCCTCGAGCTCGGCGGCGATCTGGCGGCGGCGGGCCATCGGCTCGTAGTCGGTCTGCAGGCCGAGGAAGAAGCCCTCCGACAGGCCGAAGTAGCGGGCGAGCCGCAGGTCCGTGTCGGCGGTGACGGCGCGCCTGCCGAGCACGATCTCGTTGATGCGGCGCGGCGGCACCTTGATGGCGTTCGCCAGCGCCGTCTGCGACAGCCCCATCGGCTTCAGGAACTCCTCCAGCAGGACGTCGCCCGGATGCGGGTTCGGAGGCGCGCGCCGTTTGATCCTGCCTGGCATGCCCCTCCGTAGCGTGAAACGCGGGTTGTGCCAATCTCCTCCGCCGTCGTCATGCCTGCGCAGCTGGCATCGATGCAGCTCTCGGCGCGCGCTCGTTTCGAGGTGGCCTGGGTTCCCGCCTTCGCGGGGATGACGTCGAGTGTGATGCCGGCGTTGGAGTGCCGAGCCTTTGCGTTCGGGGTAGAGTGGGCATGAACCGTGGAATCCGAGGGAGAGCGCCATGCCCAAGACCGTCGAGCACCTGCACTGGCCGGATGCGCCGGATATGTGGATGCCCTATGCGCCGGCGATCAGGGTGCAGGGGCGGCACCACCATCTACCTGGCGGGCGTCACGGCCGCCCCGGTCTATCACCACCACCCGCACCGCCCCGAGGAGTTCGACGGCATGCCGCGCGACATGGCGGGGCAGGCGCGCGCGGCGCTGGAGAACCTCAAGCACGGGCTGGAGGCCGCCGGCGCCACCTTCGCCGATGTGGTCACGGCCGACCGCTTCGTCACCGACCTCAGCGACCAGGACGCGCTCAACCGCGTGTGGGGCGAATACTTCCGCGACGCCAAGCCGGCCACCACTACGGTGCAGGTGGTGCGGCTCGCCACCGATCCGCGCTGCCTCATAGAGATCAATGCGGTGGCGGTGATCGACTGATCGGCGTGGACTGTCATGCCGGCCTCGCGCGATAGCGCGAGAGCCGGTACCCAGATTTCTCAGACGATGCGCCTTCCCCCTTGTTCTGGCCCCTTGTTCTGGCCCCTTGTCCTGGGTCCCGGAGATTCCGCTTCGCGGAATTCCGGGATGACAACTGGGGAGGTCGCCGGCAATGTGTCCGGAGCAACCTGGGAGGATCACAATGAAGCTGGAAGGCGGATGCTACTGCGGCAAGCTGCGCTACGTGGCCGAGGGCGAGCCGATCATGAAGGCGCAATGCCACTGCCGCGAATGCCAGTACATCACCGGCGGCTCCCCGAACATGTTTCTGCTCATGCCGGCCGCGGGCTTCCAGTACTCGAGCGGGACGCCCAGGCAGTTCGCGCGCAGCGATCTCGCACGGCCAGTGACGCGGGAGTTCTGCGCCGAATGCGGGACGCATGTCCTCACGCGGCCGCAGGGGCTGCCGGCGGTGGTCGTGAAGGTCGGGACGCTCGACGATCCGAGCCAGTTCGGCACGCCGCAGATGGCGATCTACACGGTCGACAAGCAGACCTTCCACCACATCCCCGAGGGCATGCCGACGTTCGAGCGGCTGCCCAAGCGTTGAACCAATTTTGAAGGCGGGCGCCATGGGGCCAGACCCGCAGGGTCTGACCCCTGCGCAATGCGCCGGGCGCAGGCGCGCCGTTCCGTCTTGGCGGGGCCCGGAGCCTTCCGGGTGCGGCGGGCGGATGCTATCGATTTGGCATGGGAAAACGCAGCAAAGGAAAAATGGCGATGTCGATGAAGCAAACGCGCCTCGTGGCAGGCGCGCTGTTGGCCGCACTCGCGTGGACCTCGCCGCTCGCGGCGCAGACGAAGCCCAAGGTGACCGACACGGGGGCTGCCAACCCGGCCTCGGCGATCTTCATCGGCAACAGCTTCTTCTACTACAACAACGGCATCCACGGGCATTTCCTCCGGCTGCTGCGCAGCGCCGAGCCGGCCACGAAGTTCCGCGCCACCATGGTGACGATCAGCGGGTCGGGGACGGACTGGCACGATGTCGGCTCCTATTTCCGGCCGGGCGCCATCGGCAAGTACTCCTTCGACGCCAACAACAACGTCGTCTTCAACAAGATCGACCGGTTGTTCGATATCGCGATCCTGATGGATTGCAGCCAGTGCCCGGTGCACCCGCAGCTCGCACCCGTGTTCACCGAATACATGAAGAAGCATGCCGAGACGGTGCGCAAGAACGGCGCCGTGCCGGTGCTCTTCATGTCCTGGGCCTACGCCGACAAGCCGGAGATGACCCAGCCGCTGGCCGACGCCTACACCAAGGCCGGCAACGACAACGGCGCGCTCGTGATCCCGGCGGGCCTTGCCTTCGCCCGGGCGGTGAAGCAGCTGCCCGATGTGAACCTCTACGCCCCCGACAAGCGCCATCCGAGCCTCGCGGGGACCTATCTCGCGACCGCCACGATCTACGCCTCGCTGCTCAAGAAATCGCCCGTCGGGGCGAGCTACACGGCGGGCCTCGACGCCGCCAGGGCGAAGGCCCTGCAGACCGTCGGCTGGGAGACGGCGCAGGAGTATTTCGGAGCGGCGGTGGCCGCATCACGCTGAGCTGTGACCGGGGCCAGACCCCTCGCGACCAGCCTCGCGATTCTGCACGAGGGCTTCGCGAGGGGTCTGACCCCCGTCACGGCGCCACAAATTCGCAACGGACAGGAACCATGGCCCAGCCCCTGCTTTTCACGCCGCTCTCCATCAGGAGCGTGACGCTCAAGAACCGCGTGGTGGTCGCGCCCATGCACCAGTATTCCGGGGTGGAAGGCTTCGCCACCGACTGGCACCTCGTCAACGCCGGGCGCTATGCCCAGGGCGGGGCAGGACTGGTGATCATGGAATCGACCAAGGTCGCCCGCAACGGCTGCGGCACGCCGGGCGACCTCGGCCTGTGGGACGACAAGTTCATCCCCGGCCTCGCGCGCTGTGCCGCCTTCATCAGGGCGCAGGGCGCCGTGCCCGGCATCCAGCTCGGCCACTCCGGCCGCAAGGGGCGCATCGGCCGCCCCTGGGAGGGCGGCAAGCCGCTCACCGGCACCGAGCCCGGGGTCTACGACTGGGAAGGCTGGGAGCTGGTGGCGCCGAGCGCCGTCCCGCATACCGAGGCGACGCCGACCCCGCGCGCCCTGTCGCACAACGAGGTGCGTGATCTGGCGGCCAAGTGGGGCGAGGCCGCGGCCCGCGCGGCCAAGGCGGGCTTCGACCTCGTCGAGATCCACGGCGCGCACGGCTATCTGGTGCACCAGTTCCTGTCCCCGGTCGCCAACCGGCGCACCGACGAGTACGGCGGCTCCGAGCTCAACCGCATGCGCTTTGCGCTGGAGGTCGCCGAGTGCGCGCGCGCCGCCTGGCCGGCGGACAAGCCGCTCTTCATGCGCCTCTCCTGCGAGGACGACGCCGGCTGGGGCCCGGAGGAGAGCGTCCGCCTTGCGCGCGAGCTGAAGGCAAAGGGCGTCGATGTCATCGACTGCTCGTCCGGCGGCACGCTGGCGTTCTCGCAGCTGGAGGCGGCCAGGGCCAAGAAGTACGGCTATCAGGTGCCCTATGCCGAGAAGCTCCGCCGCGAGGCCGGCGTCATGGCCATGGCCGTCGGCCATATCGTCCACGCCGACCAGGCCGAGGCGATCATCGAGCAGGGCCGCGCCGACCTCGTGGCGCTCGCGCGCGAGATCATGAACAACCCCAACTGGCCGATGGACGCGGCGCAGAAGCTGGGCGCCGACCCGGATTTCGAGCTCGTCCCGCCGCCATACCGCTACTGGCTCGCCAAGCGCGCCAAGTCGGGCTTCGAGGGCACGCCCTCGACGTGGGGTAAGGGGCTCGGCGCGACGTAGATACGTCGGTTGTGTCGAGCGGAGCGAGGACACAACATTGGCATCCCATCTCTCCAACGGCGTTGGGTCTGGCGCCGGCTTTCGCCGGCGTTGACCCAGCCTACTTCGAGGAAAACACATGCCTCTGCTCGCAAACGATGCCCTGCAAAGAATCCGCGGCGGCAAGCTGACGCTGGGCCTCGGCGTCAATCATCTGCGCGGCTCGGCCGTGCCGCTGCTCGCCAAGGCCGCCGGGTTCGACTTCCTGTTCATCGACGCCGAGCATGGTGCGATATCCACCCCGGAGATCTCGCAGATCGCGATTGCCGCGCTCGGGCTCGGCGTGGTGCCGATCGTACGCATCTGCTCCGGGGCCTTCGACGAGGGCACGCGCGCGCTCGACAACGGGGCGCTGGGCCTCGTGGTGCCGCACGTCGATACGCCCGAGGAGGCGCGCCGGCTCGTCGACGCGTTCCGCTTCCCGCCAATGGGGCATCGCAGCACCGGCGGCTCCAACGCCGCCTTCGGCTATCGCCCGCCGCCCGTGACCGAGGCGTCGAAGACCCTGAACGAGGAGCTCCTGATCGTCCCGATGATCGAGACGCCGCTGGCGGTGGAGAACGCCGAGGCGATCGCCGCGATCGCCGGCATCGACGCGCTGCTGATCGGCAGCAACGACCTGGCGCTGGAGATGGGCATTCCCGGCCAGCTCGGCCACGAGCGTGTCCGGGAGGCCTACGAGAAGGTCGGCGCCGCCTGCCGCCGCCACAACAAGGTGCTGGGCATGGGCGGCGTCTACGACCAGGAGCTGGCGACCCGCTATATCGGCCTGGGCGCGCGTTTCGTGCTCGGCGCCAACGACCATGCCCTGCTGCTCAACGCCGCGACGCAGCGCGTCCAGTTCCTGCGGGGGATACCGCTTGGCAGCGGCGGCTGAAGCGGCAGCGAAGCAAACGAATGCCCCGCTGCGGTGTCCGCAAGCGGGGCGCTTCAACTCTAGGATTCACGCCCGGCCACGTTGTGGCTGGGCTCGTGTACGAGGACCAAGCCTCGTTATAGGTCTCGACTTCTCTGTATCGACCCGGCGTTGTCGCTGATCAGTTCGCTCGAGCTGCGACTGCCGAGCCGTGCCCTCGCGCTGCGGCGAGGGCGGCCTGACTGTCGGGTGGCGTCATCCTCCCTCCTTCGCTGTTGATCCTGGGCGACGCCCGTCCTCACAACCATGAGGTGCTGCCGTATGGCGTGCTCCGTCCATGGCCGGACGCCTGTGAACCGACAGCGACGGGCGTCAACGGGTTATCTTGGACTCATCCACAACTGTGTCAAGGCCCTGTTGCAACTTGTGTGGGCCCTGCTCTGTCCTTTGATTTCCCGCACCTCGCCGGGTTTCACCTCGCCGAGAACCTGAAGCAGCGCGGGAACCGGAGGCAGGAGGTCTTCGAGCCGGTTGGTGTTTGCGCGCAGCACTACGACGGCGAACGGCCGGTCATGAAGCCGTTGCTGGAAGGGCACGCCCCTGTCTACCGTGATGAGGACGTCGATCTCCCCCGCCATGGCATCGAGCAGGGGACCGTCTGGGAGCCGGTTCCAGCCCCTTTCCCGAGCCGTCGAAGTGGTGTGAGGAGTGAGCGCATCCTTCAACTTGCGAGGCACGCATGCATCCAGCAAGAGGCGCATGCGCCCATCTCCGTGTCACTCTGCAGCGGCCTTGCTCGATTGCTCGACCGCCGCGGCACGCGCGAGCTCCAGCACTGCTATGGCGTGCTCCCGTGAAACGTCCGGGAAATCGTCGAGGAATTCGTCGAGCGGGTCACCGCCTTCGATGTAGTCGAACAGGGCCTGGACCGGCACGCGCGTTCCAGTAAACACCGGCGCTCCGCTGAGGTACTCCGGCGAGATCGTGATCAGAGGTTCGGGCGGGCTGCTCATCGGCTGACACCTCCTGTCAGGAACGTAGCACAATCCCCAAGTATTGCGAGATGTGCACACTGTTTTGGGGCAGATTGCCGGTCCAACTCGTTTGAGCTAGACCGCGCCTCATGAGCAAGGTTGACAAGCCCACCCAGACCCGAGCCGCGCCCGAGGCCCACAAGACCATCCATGTCCGGGGCGCGCGCGAGCACAACCTCAAGAACATCGACCTGGAGATCCCGCGCGACTCACTCGTCGTGTTCACGGGGGTGTCGGGCTCGGGCAAGTCGTCGCTGGCCTTCGACACCATCTACGCGGAAGGCCAGCGGCGCTATGTGGAGAGCCTGTCGGCCTACGCGCGCCAGTTCCTGGAGATGATGCAGAAGCCCGATGTGGACCACATCGACGGGCTCTCGCCGGCCATCTCCATCGAGCAGAAGACCACCTCCAAGAACCCGCGCTCCACGGTCGGCACCGTCACCGAGATCTACGACTACCTGCGCCTGCTGCTCGCGCGCGTCGGCGTGCCCTACTCGCCGGCCACGGGCCTGCCGATCGAGAGCCAGACGGTGCAGCAGATGGTGGACCGGGTGCTGGTGCTGCCCGAGGGCACGCGGCTCTACCTGCTGGCGCCGATCGTGCGCGGCAGGAAGGGCGAGTACCGCAAGGAGCTGGCCGAGCTGCAGAAGAAGGGGTTCCAGCGCGTCAAGGTCAACGGCGCCTTCTACGAGATCGCCGACGCGCCCAAGCTCGACAAGAAGTACAAGCACGACATCGACGTGGTGGTCGACCGCCTCGTCGTGCGCGCCGACATGGCCACGCGGCTGGCGGACAGCTTCGAGACGGCGCTGGAGCTGGCCGATGGGATAGCGCTGGCGGAATACGCCGACAAGCCTTTGTCGAAGGAGGAGACGGACGCGCCGAACCGGTCGAAGAATGACACGCACGAGCGCATCACGTTCTCCGCGCGGTTCGCCTGCCCGGTCTCCGGCTTCACCATCGACGAGATCGAGCCGCGCCTGTTCTCCTTCAACGCGCCCGCCGGCGCCTGCCCCAAGTGCGACGGCCTCGGCACCGAGATGCGCTTCGAGGCCGACCTGGTGGTGCCCGACCGCACGCTGAGCCTCAAGGCGGGCGCCATCTACCCCTGGGCCAGGACCGGCACGCCCTCGGTCTACTACGAGCAGGCCCTGGAAGGGTTGGCGAAGCACTTCAAGGTGGCCATGACGGCACCCTGGGCCAAGCTGCCCAAGAAGGTGCAGGACGCCATCCTCTACGGCACCAAGGACGAGCCCGTGGAGATCAGCTATCTCGACGGTGCGCGCACCTACAAGACCAACAAGCCGTTCGAGGGGGTGATCGTCAACCTGGCGCGCCGCTTCCGCGAGACCGAGTTCGGACTGGGTACGCGAGGAGCTCTCGCGCTACCAGGATGCGCACCCCTGCGATGCCTGCGGCGGCTGGCGCCTGAAGCCCCAGGCGCTGGCCGTGAAGATCGACGGCCTGCACATCGGCCAGGTCACGGACATGTCGATCCGCGCCGCCAACCAGTGGTTCGCCGGGCTGCCCGCCAAGCTCACCGCCAAGCAGAACGAGATCGCGGTGCGCATCCTGAAGGAGATCCGCGAGCGCCTGCAGTTCCTGGTCGACGTGGGCCTCGACTACCTCACGCTGTCGCGCGGCTCGGGTACGCTCAGCGGCGGCGAGAGCCAGCGCATCCGCCTCGCCTCGCAGATCGGCTCCGGCCTCACCGGGGTGCTCTACGTGCTCGACGAGCCCTCCATCGGCCTGCACCAGCGCGACAACGCCAGGCTGCTCGAGACGCTCAAGCACCTGCGCGACATCGGCAACACCGTGATCGTGGTGGAGCACGACGAGGAGGCCATCCTGACGGCGGACTACGTGGTGGACATCGGCCCCGGCGCCGGCATCCACGGCGGCCACGTGATCGCCCAGGGCACCCCCGACGACATCATTGCCAGCCCGGAGAGCCTCACCGGCCAGTACCTCGCGGGCGTGCGGCAGATTCCGCTGCCCAGGCAGCGCCGCCAGCCCAACGGCAAGGCGCTGAAGGTGGTGGGCGCGCGCGCCAACAACCTGCAGAACGTCACCGCGGAGATCCCGCTGGGGCTCATGACCTGCATCACCGGCGTCTCCGGCGGCGGCAAGTCCACGCTGCTCATCGACACCGTCTACAAGGCGGTGGCGCGCCGCCTCAACGGCGCGCGCGAGCATCCGGGCGCGCACGACCGGCTGGAGGGCCTGGAGCACCTCGACAAGGTGATCGACATCGACCAGTCGCCGATCGGCCGCACCCCGCGCTCCAACCCCGCCACCTACACCGGCGCCTTCACCCCCATCCGCGAGTGGTACGCCGGCCTGCCCGAGGCCAAGGCGCGCGGCTACCTGCCGGGGCGCTTCTCGTTCAACGTCAAGGGCGGGCGCTGCGAGGCGTGCCAGGGCGACGGCGTCATCAAGATCGAGATGCACTTCCTGCCCGACGTGTACGTCACCTGCGATGTCTGCAAGGGCAAGCGCTACAACCGCGAGACCCTGGAGGTGCGGTTCAAGGACAAGTCGGTGGCCGACGTGCTCGACATGACGGTGGAGGAGGGCGCGGCGTTCTTCAAGGCGGTGCCCTCGATCCGCGACAAGCTGGAGACGCTGGCCCGGGTGGGGCTCGGCTACATCCACATCGGCCAGCAGGCCACCACCCTGTCGGGCGGCGAGGCGCAGCGCATCAAGCTGGCCAAGGAGCTGTCGCGGCGGGCGACGGGGCGGACGCTGTATATCCTGGACGAGCCCACCACCGGCCTGCACTTCCACGACGTGGCGAAATTGCTGGAGGTGCTGCACGAGCTGACCGACGCGGGCAACACCGTGGTGGTGATCGAGCACAACCTGGAGGTCATCAAGACGGCGGACTGGATTTTGGACATGGGACCGGAGGGCGGCGACGGCGGCGGGCGCGTGGTGGCGGCGGGGACGCCGGAGGATGTGGCGCGCGTGAAGGAGAGCTATACGGGGCAGTACCTGCGGGAGCTGCTGGGGCGGCGCGCCGGTGGGGAGGGGGAAGCGGGAGAGGGAGGCGGCGGAGTAGGTTGGGCAGGGGCGCACGCGAATCACATAAAATCATCGCTTCCGAAGCACGGCCTCTATGCGATGATCCAAGCGCCAATCGCTATACTAAAGAGCCTGTGGTCGAAGAGAGGACGAGCGTTGGGCCGTTGTGTCCATGAAGAGCCTCGCATTGAAACCAAGACACGGCCGGGGATCAAAATATTTTCTAATAGACAGTGACCTTGAATTACTGACGCATACTCCGCGAGGGATAAGCATAGATCAAGTGTTAGCCTCTTTCGGCGCGACTGAATTCCTCGTGAAGCAAAGCATCCTTCCTGTGTCTCCGGGTGCGATGGCGCGAATACGTGCGACCGATGGGCACGGCATCGGTGATCAGTTGTTCAGGCTATGTTATGACAGCCGCCCACGTATTAATGGACCCATTTGAGAGCGGACATGGCACGCGAGTCGCGACGCGATGGCGAAAGCGGAGGCGCTCGAGTTTGGCGCGTTCTGGCCGAGCAGCTCGAGCACGGCGAGGCGCGAGCCGTCGACCTTTCCATGTCCGTCGCGGCGGAATGAGCCGCTTTCCAGCGGCCAAGGGGCCGGCGTCTGGGGCGATGCTCGGGCCGGCATGGGGCTACCCCTTGATGAGCCGCAGACAAGTGGACGAACACTACTATCCTTGATGCAACAGGGGAATGAGGGAATCCGAAGATCTATGGTAAGCGACCTGTAAGCGACACGGCTGGCAGCCACCCGTGGGGCGGGTTGCCGGCGATCGCTTGATTGCGCGAGACGCCCATGCCATTTGTTATGGCCATCGAGATTGGGGCGCTAACGGGGGCGGCTTGATGTTCAGTGCTATCCGAGTTCTCCTTCTTCTGGTCGCCGTTCTCGTCTGCAGACCCGAACTGGCCAGGGCGGCCAACGTCATGTGCCTACAGAAGTGGGCAACTGTGGTTCCTACTGCCCTTGCAGATATAAACGACGATCCGGCAGCACATGTTGAAGGCCAGCGCGTTCTGGTTATCTCCGAAAAGTTGGCGAAGTTCTGGCCGTCAGGTTATCGGCCTACTCTTGAGTCGTGTTATGTCGGATTGCTAGCGGGCAATATTGAGAAAGGAGACTACGAACGCTTTAGGGCATTCCTGAGAGAGCATTACCAATCGATGTGGGCTGTGCATCTCGTCTCCCGTGGAGGCGACGTCGGAGAAGCAATTAAGATTGGGCAACTCTTGCGGAAGTACATTCTGCATGCAGCGGCGCCAGAGATGCTCGAAAAGAACAACTTTGTGGCCTTAGGCTACCCGCCAAGGCTTGACCATCCCCTGTGTGAAGGACCGACATGTATCTGCGCAAGCTCGTGTGCCCTGATTTGGTTTGGCGCAATTGAGAGAGGAGGAGTGGTAGGACTGCATCGGCCCAAGATCACAGAACCACAGTTCGGTGCGCTACCCCCGGACCAAGCAAGCAAGCAATATAGGGATGTGCTCCAGGGGGTTTCACGGTATCTGGAGGAAATGGAGACACCGCGAACGCTTATAGAAGCAATGGTGGCAACGAGTTCTTCTGATATCCGTTGGGTTGAGGCACCTCCATATGGCAGTGGTATACCGAACCGCTCCCCAAGTCATACAGAGTGGCTCAATGCGAATTGTGAGCCATTGACCGAAGAAGATTATACGGCCCTCCGTAAACTTGCCACAAAGGAGACTGACCCTAAGCCGACCGGTCAGAGGTATCTGCGCACGCGTTCCGATGAAGCGCTGCTGGATAAGCAGACCAAACGAACGAGCTGTACGGCCATATCGGAATTCTCCCAGCGAGACCGGATGACCCCACCCTGAGCCGCGCTGCAAGCCTAACGGCAGGGAATGCCGGAGAGCCTCTCACCTACATCACCGGCGTGGCGGGGCGCTCAGTCCGCGCTGCCCCTCTCCACCGTCTACCCAAGCGGCAAGCGCGCCGCTTGCGCGGCGCGCGCGAGCCTCCGGGCGCGGTCGGGGTCAGACCCTGCGGGTCTGACCCCATGGCGGAATGTCCGACGGAGCCGATTCCGACTTGCACTGCGCTTGTTGTTCTCGTATTGTTCTCGCGCGGCTGCGGAATTTGAGATGGGGAGTGAGGACGATGCGCGGAGCTGCTATCTTCACCCGCATGACCAAGATCGAGGATATCGAGAAGGCCGTCGAGCAGCTGTCGCCCGAGGAACTCGCCCGGTTTCGGGCGTGGTTCGAGGAGTTCGACGCGCGCCTGTTCGACGAGCAGATCGAGCGCGACGCCAAGGCGGGCAAGCTCGACAAGCCGATGGCCGAGGCACGCGCCAACCTGCGTGCGGGGCTGGGGGAGGAATTCTGAAGCCAGTGCGCGGGGGCGCTCGTGCGGCACATCAAGGACCCCCGGTTCCACCCGCTCTACGACGCGCTACCGGCACGCGTGCGTGCTGCGGCGGACAAGAGCTTCGCCCTGCTCAAGCAGAACCCGAAGCATCCGTCCTTGCACTTCAAGCGGATCAAGGACGATTTGTGGTCCGTGCACATCGGCCGGGACTACCGGGCTCTCGCCATCGAAGGCAACGACCGCTTCCAGTGGTTCTGGATCGGCAGCCACGCGGAGTATGATCGATTGGTGGGATGAGGGAGCATCGGTGCGATGCTGCCGCATAGAACCCCACGCATCGGGAGCGTTCCGGATCATCTATCTGGCGACGTTGGCTGATCGCGTCCTCGTGCTGCATGCCTTCCAGAAGCGCACGCAGCAGACGGCGCAGCGGGACATCGAGCTGGCCGCCAGGCGGCTCAGAGAATGGAAAGCGCAGCAATGAGCGGTGAGACTTTCGATAGCGTCTTCGACGCCCTGGCGGATACCCCGGCGGAAGCGGCCAACATGACCGCCCGCGCCGATTTGCTCCTCGCCATCCGCGAGCGGGTGAAGGCATGGCAAGCCGAGGGGGGCCTCACGCAGGAGGAAGCGGCCGCGCGCCTCGGCGTGACGCGGCCCCGCCTCAACGACCTGATGCGCGGCAAGCTCGACAAGTTCTCGCTCGACGCCCTGGTCAACATCGCGGCCGCCGCCGGCTTCAGGCTGCACATCGAGCTCGAGGACGTGAAGGCGGCCTGAAATCTCACGAGCTGCACCGACGCGCCGAGCGACGCCGGCATCACGGGGCCGTGATCGAGCACGACCTGGAGGTCATCAAGACGGCGGACTGGGTGATCGACATGGGGCCGGAAGGCGGCGACGGCGGCGGGCGCGTGGTGGCCCAGGGGACGCCGGAGGACGTGGCGCGCGTGAAGGAGAGCTATACGGGGCAGTATCTGCGGGAGCTGCTGGGGCGGCGCGCCGGGCGAGGAGGAAGCGGGAGAGGGAGGCGGCGGAGTAGCTAAATCGCTGAGGTGTCGTAAAATTTTAGGTTCGCAAACAGAATATATTGCTGTTGCCTGATGACAGGCCGCTCGCTGTAGGGCATGAACGCGACTCTCCGTTGATTGGCATGCTGACGAGCCGCATCTCTTCGTAAGTGCGAATCAGACCGCCCTGTGCTACTAAGAGAACAAAGACAGAACATGTATCGAGCTCAACGTATACGAGACCCGCTGCACAACCTGATCGAATTCAAGGCTGACCAGTTCGAGGACGCGATGTGGCGCGTCGTGCAGACTAGGCCGTTTCAGCGATTGCGGCGCGTGAAGCAGCTAGGCTTGGCTGAGTTCGTCTACCCTGGCGCGACGCATTCACGGTTCGCTCACAGCCTTGGTGTGTTCCACACTGCAAGGATGCTGATGAACATCGTCGAGAAACATCTACTAGGACAGGCAAACTGGAAAGCAACGCACGCGCACCATGCCCTGTCGGCCGCGCTAGTGCATGATGTTGGCCATGGCCCGTTTAGTCACGCCTTCGAGGCCGTTGGCAAGCGGCTCAATTTGCCAATGGCGGACCATGAGCGAATCAGTGACAGGCTGATCCGCGAGGGTGAGATCAGCGAAGAGCTGAACAAGCTCGGGAGTAGCTTTTCGAGTGATGTTGCTGATGTGATCAAGAAAGGTCCAGGGAGCATCTACAGTGCTGTCGTTTCGAGCCAGTTTGACGCTGACCGACTCGATTATATGCGTCGCGACCGCCTGATGACGGGAACGCAACATGGCGCGATCGATTTTGACTGGTTGTTGGCGAATCTCGAAGTTGGCAAGGTGCCATATGGCGTGGACGACCAGCAAGTTGGTGAAGCCGAGACATTCGTCCTTGGTCCAAAAGCGGTGTATGCGGCAGAAACGTACGTGCTGGGTCTTTTTCAATTGTATCCTACCGTATATTTGCATAAGGCAACCAGAGGCGCTGAGAAAATCCTCACCGAGCTTCTATGTAGGGTTTTTTGCCTGGAGCGTGACAGTTCTTGGAAAGAAACGGGTTTGCCGCACAAGCATCCGCTGTTGTTATTCGCCCGAAATCCGAACAGCTTGGAACGAATTGTCGCGCTTGACGACTCCGTGTTGTGGGGAGCGCTGAGCTACCTGACGGACGCGAGCGATGAGACGGTCAAGCAACTAGCAGTGCGTCTCCGAGATAGGCAATTGTACAAATGCATCGACGTGCGAGAAAAGCTCCTGACAAAGTTTGGAGAGGACGTGAAAGAAGATGTCCTCGAACACGCCTGTCAGAATGTCGACGCGAAGATATCGGAATGGCTCGCGTCGAAAACGAATGTCGCTCCTCGGATTATCACGGACAGCACACAGAGAGCACCGTATAGACGGGTTCAAGAGTCAAAAGGTCCTCTCAATCAGATTATGATTAAGACCAATGGCGGAGAATTGGTCGATTTAGTGAAGCGGTCCAAGGTTGTCGCAGCGATCGACACGTTCAAGGTGTTTCGCGCATATGTAAGTGACGACGAGTCGCGGAAATTCGTCGAGCAAATAATGGAAGCGGAGGAAAAAAATGCCGACGCAGCCTAGTGAGAAGCGCGATTTTGAGCGGGTCGCCCAGATCGTGCTGGATGCGGGTGGGCGTGTCGTCGGGCGAACAAAGCTCCAAAAGATCGCATATTTTTTGGAGGCAACGGGATTGGGAGATGGATTCACATTTGAGTATCGTCACTATGGCCCGTACAGCGAGGACCTCACGGGTGCGTCCAGGATCGCTAGGATGTTTGGAGTGTTAACGGAAGAAGAGCATGCGACCAACTGGGGCGGTTTTTACTCAATTTACACGGTCCAAGGTCCGACAAGCGGAGAGACCGCAAGGACGAGAATAGCGAGGATCGCGGCTGCCGCGGATCCTATTGAGCTGGAACTGGCTGCCACGGCAGCATTTTTGGCTTCCGAGGGCAATAATGATCCTTGGGGGGAGACCGCCAGGCGCAAGCCTGAGAAGGCAAGCTCGGCAAGACTGGTGGGCGCGAAAGCTCTGTATCGGCAGCTGAGGAAGATTACGACGCCTAGGGATCTACCTGCCATTGTCTAAGAGGCGCCAACTCCACGCCACCCCTCTCCACCGTCCAAGCTGGCCAAGCGCGCTGCTTGGCAGCGGCGCGCGCGAGCCTCCGGGCGCCTCCGCCTCGTTCCGCGCCAGCGTGCCGCCGCTTCGGCGCAGGCCGGAGCCCAGGCCCCCTCACGAGAAGCGGCGCATAGCCTTGCCTCAATGTATCTGTTCTGATACACATCGACAATGAAGCCCATCTCGTTCCTCGGGGGACAGCCGGGATGTCATCCGCGCCTTCCGGACGGTCCCCGATACCGGGCCGGTGTCGAGCTTCGCGCGGTGCAGAACGGATTGGACCCGGACGACTGGAAGCCGATGAGGACGGTTGGCCCGGGCGTCCGTAGGGTGCAACAAGCGGTAGCGCGTTGCACCGATACCGCGGTTTCGCAAGCTCTGGGCTGATCGGCGCAATGCGGCTTCGCCTTATTGCGCCCTACGCCTGCTTCCAGAAGAGGGCGCAGCAGACGGCCCAGCGGGAGATCGAGCTGGCCGCTAGGCGGCTCAGAGAATGGAAAGCGCAGCAATGAGCGGTGAGACTTTCGATAGCGTCTTCGACGCCCTGGCGGATACCCCGGCGGAAGCGGCCAACATGACCGCCCGCGCCGACTTGCTCCTCGCCATCCGCGAGCGGGTGAAGGCTTGGCAAGCCGAGGGGGGCCTCACGCAGGAGGACGCGGCCGCGCGCCTCGGCGTGACGCGGCCCCGCCTCAACGACCTGATGCGCGGCAAGCTCGACAAGTTCTCGCTCGACGCCCTGGTCAACATCGCGGCCGCCGCCGGCTTCCGGCTGCACATCGCGCTCGAGGACGTGCAGGCGGCCTGAAAATCCCGCAAGCTGCGCTGCCGAGCCGACCGACGCCGGCGACACGGTGGCCGTGATCGAGCACGACCTGGAGGTCATCAAGACGGCGGGCTGGTGATCGACATGGGGCCGGAAGGCGGCGACGGCGGCGGCCGTGCTCGCGTCCCCCGGCCTTCGCCGGGGGCGGCTGCGCGCGGCGGCCTGCACTGCGTGCGGCCGGGACGAAGGGATGCTCCGCAGGGGCTGAACCAAGGGATGGACCGTCGGGTGGGATAAGCGGAGCGCATCGCACCGATCCACGCCGAGGCAGACGCGGTGCCGGTATCGGTGCAATGCGGCTATCGCCTTATTGCGCCCTACGATTGGTCCGCATCGATCTCGGCCTAGTTATCGAGGACTACCCCGGCTATTATGCGGGGCCGTGCGTCCTCGTCCTTCAGGAGGACGGCGGCGGCCCCGTCCACGCCCTGTGGGGGCTGAAGAAAGGCACCGATCGTCCCGCCGTGCTGATAACGGCCTACCGTCCTGACCCTGCCAAGTGGCTCGACGACAATCGGACGCGACGACGATGAGCACCGAACGCAAGACCAAGAGACTCGTGCGCGAAGGCTCCTACATCGCCGAGGTGGACGTCACCTTGATTGAGGAGAGCCACGAGTGGGCTCCCTTCATCCCGGCCGCCGACATGCGCAAGATGGACAAGGTGCGCCAGGCGCTCCGCCAGGGCGACATCGCGGCGGCGGCCAGGCTCGCGCGTGTGTACGAGTTGAAGCCTGTGGCGGCTGAGTAGGGGCGCCTCCGCCCCGTTTCGCGCCAGCGTGCCGCCGTGCTCGCGTCCCCCGGCTTTCGCCGGGGCAGGCTACAGGACAAGCCCTGCGGGCGGGCGCCGAAGAGGCGCCCGTCCTTGCCCCGGCCTTCGCCGGGGGCCGCTGCGCGCGGCGGCGCGCACGATGAGCGGCCGGGAGGAAGGGATGCTCCGCAGGGGCCGAAACCAAGGGATGGGCCGATCTGGGCGGTAATTGGCGGTCGCCGCACAACCGCCACACAGTCGAGATTGCTCGGAGGTGGACTGGGTCCCGGCCTTTCCCCGCTCGTGCCCTGTCGGGCACTCGCGGCGCCGGGATGACGGTCGTGTTGAGCCTTTGCCCGCCCACACGCAGGTGCGCGCGGGCGTGAGCAGAGGATGCGAGCGGTCGTGCGTGCAGGCGCCTACAACGTTGCCGTGCTCGCCCTGGCCTTGTCGGCTGGCGCCGGTGGCGGCCCTCGCGCTGTGACGCCCGCCGCGGCCCAGTCCGCTGCCCCCACCGGGGAGCAGGCCGCGGCGCTGGCGGCCTACGAGGCGGCCCTGCGCGCCTTCAAGGCGGTGCTGGCCGAGCGGCGGGGGCAGATCGAGGCCAGGCAGAGGCTCCCCGAGCGGCCGGGGCAGGCGCTCTACCTGGCGCGGCTCGCCGTCATGAGCACCTACAAGGACCTCACCGATGTGGCCCCGGCGCGCATCGGGCGCCCCAACAAATTCGCCATTCCGCCGGCCTACCTCGATGCCGCCGTCGCGCCGCTGATCGAGGAGTACATCCGCCTCTTCGGCATCATGCAGGCGCCGCCCGAGGGCGCGCAGGCCTCGCCCACCCCCTTCGAGGACGTGGCCGACCTCGGGCGCGCCATTGCGCGCGCCAAGGGGCTGGATGCCGCCACCGTCGACGCCGCCGGCCGCATCAGCCTCGGCCTGTTCCTGGCCGAGACCAACGGCAACCAGAACATCGGCAACGCCCGCTCCGACAAGTACAAGGGCAGCTTCCAGACCGGCGTCGCGGAGGACAAGAAGGGGCGCGCGGCCTGGGCGGCGCTGCTGCCCGAGGTGGCGGCGCTCGACCCGGCGCTCGCCGCGCGCGACGCCAAAGAGACGGCGCGGGCCGGCGCCGGCGACCAGCGCTTCAACCATTGGACCGCGGTGCGCAACGGGCTGATGAACGCCCACGCCGACCTCTTCACGCAGATCCCCGCGATTACGCGGATGCTGCCCGACCCCGTCGACCAGATGAAGCTGTTCCAGCTGATCCAGATCATCCCCACGCCGACGCGCGCCGCCCTCAGGTCGGGCAATTTCGCGGCCTATGGCATCTCGGAGCCCAGGATCATGGGCTACCTGCGCAACAACTCCATCTTCACCTTCGGCAAGCGCGATCGCGCCAGGGCCTCGGCAACCTTCCGCGAGATCCTCGACGCCATGTGGCTGTTCACCGACAAGTTCGAGCGCGCCCGCGCCCTCTACGCTGACATTGCGGCCCGGGAGAAGCGCCGCGCCCGCTGACGCTCCCTGATCTTCGCGGCGAGCCGGCGCGCAGGCCGGCCGTTGCCACCACCCGCGCGCCACCGCGGCGCCCAAGAGAGCCGCGGCCGCGGGCCGGTGGCGCACCGGGTGGCCCGGTAATTCTCACGCTGAATCAAGATCTTGGAGATATCGTCAGGCGCGCCCGATGGCCCCGTGCTATAGCCCGGCGCCGCGGTCGGGCGCGCAAGGCGGCTTGATGCGGCCATAAGTCCGGCGTCAAAAAGGCGGCTTGAACCGCCCCACACAGGTGGAGGAAAGGCTGCAGCCACCGGCCATGCCCTACGCGCTCGCCATCATCGACCTGGACGGAACGCTGTCGGACAGCCTGCCGTGGTTCCAGCGCCATGTGAACGACATCGCCGACAGGTTCGGCTTCCGCCGCGTCGCCGAGGAGGACATCGCCTCGCTGCGCCGCGCCGGCACGCGCGAGATCCTCGACCGCCTGAATGTGCCGACCTGGAAGCTGCCGATGATTGTACGATACACGCGCAAGTTGAAATCCGCCTATCTGCACGAGATCCCCCTGTTTCCCGGCACGGATGCCATGCTGCGGGCGCTCAAGGACGGGGGCCTCATTCTGGCGCTCGTCAGCTCCGACACGCTGGAGAACGCCAGGCGCCAGCTCGGGGCGGCGAACGCGGCCCTGTTCTCCCATTTCGCCTGCGGCGCGTCGCTGTTCGGCAAGGCGGCCAAGTTCCGCCGGGTGCTCCGGCGCGCCGGGGCCGATGCGGCGCGCGTTATCGCCATCGGCGACGAGGTGCGCGATCTGGAGGCCGCCCGCGCCGTCGGCATCGCCTGCGGCGCCGTCACGTGGGGCTATGCGGCGCCCGAGACGCTGCGCGCGCTCGGGCCGGACCTGATGTTCGAGGCGATGGAGGATGTCGCGCGCTGCCTGCTCCCGGCGGCCTGACGCTGCGGCGCGCGGCTCCCGCATGAAAATCGCCACCTTCAACATCAACACCGTCAACCGCCGCCTGCCGAACCTGCTGCGCTGGCTCGACGCCGCCAGCCCCGACATCGTCTGCCTGCAGGAGCTGAAATGCGCCGACCGCGCGTTTCCCGCCGAGGCGCTGCGGCGCGCCGGCTACCACGCGGTGTGGCGCGCAGAGCGGACCTGGAACGGCGTCGCCATCCTCGCGCGCGGGGCGGAGCCGATCGTCACCCGCATGGCGCTGCCCGGCGACGCGGGCGACGCAGCAGGCGCGCTACATCGAGGCGGCGGTGGCGGGCATCCTCGTCGGCTGCCTCTATCTGCCCAACGGCAATCCGCAGCCCGGCCCCAAGTTCGACTACAAGCTGGCGTGGCTCGAGCGGCTCCGCGCCCATGCGCGCAGGCTGCTGCGCGGGCAGGTGCCGGCGGTGCTCGCGGGCGACTACAACGTGGTGCCGACCGCGATCGACATCTACCCCACCTCCTCCTGGGACAAGGATGCCCTGGTGCAGCCGCAGAGCCGTGCCGCCTATGCCCGCCTCGTCGGCCAGGGCTGGACCGATGCCCTGCGCGAGATCCACGGGGAGGAGCGCGTCTACACGTTCTGGCACTACCTGCGCAATCGCTGGCAGCGCGACGCCGGCCTGCGTATCGACCATCTGCTGCTGAGCCCGGCCCTGACGCCGCGTCTCCTCGGCGCGGGGGTCGACCGCTCCGTCAGGGGCGAGCCCGGCGCCAGCGACCACGCCCCGGTCTGGATCACGCTGCGGCCGGTCGGACAGCCGGTCGGGCCGCCGTCGCGGCGGCGGCGCACGCCAGCGCGCTGATCGCGCGCCGGGAACGCCGGGGCAGGTGGTAGGATGGTGGTAGGACGGCTCCCGGCGACAAGCGCGGGGACGACAACGGTTGGGGCTGTTGCCCCCGGAATACCAGGGTTCACGATACCAGGGTTCACGAACACCAGGGTTCACGCCGTGACACGCCTTGCGCTCGCCCGCCTCAGGCTCCGCCATGTGGTGGAAGGCCGCGCGCTCGACGCGGCGACGGAGGCGGCATTGCGGGCGGACCCGCGGCCGGGTGCCGGGGCGATCCTCGATGCCGTCGCGCGCCGGCGCTCCGCCAACCGCGCGGAAGGCCAGCGCCTGCGCCAGCTGGTGCGCTACGAAGGTGCGCTGTGGGCGGCGGGCGTCGCGCGCGTGGCGGGCGTCGACGAGGCCGGCATGAGCCCGCTGGCGGGCCCCGTCGCGGCGGCTGCGGTGGTGCTGGCGCCGGGAGCGCGCATCGCCGGCGTCGACGATTCCAAGAAGCTCGATGCCGCGGAGCGCGAGCGGCTGGCTCGGGAGATCGAGGCGACGGCCGTGGCCTGGTCGGTCGGCTTTGCCGAGGTGGAGGAGATCGACACGCTCAACATCTACTGGGCCGGTCTGCTGGCGATGCGCCGCGCCGTTGCAGGGCTCGCGGCGGCGCCCGAGCACGTGCTGATCGACGCGCGGCGCCTCGATGGGCTGCCGGTGCCGCAGCAGGCGATCGTCAAGGGCGACTGCAAGAGCCTCACCATTGCAGCCGCCTCGATCCTGGCCAAGACCGCGCGCGACGCCCTGATGCAAAGGCTCGATGCGGAGCATCCGGGCTACGGCTTCGCCCGGCACAAGGGCTACCCCGTGCGCGAGCACCTCGCCGCGCTGGAGAGGCTCGGCGCCTCACCGATCCACCGCCGCTCGTTCGCACCCGTGCGCGCCGCCCTCGGCCTGCCGCCGCTGCCGCCGTGGCCGGGCCAGAAGAAGAGGGAACGTGCGCAGGTCGATTGACGCTGCGGTCCGGGAGGAGGATGAGCCCCACAGCGAGCCGAGCGCCAACGGAATGCCCAGATCACGACGAGCCCCCAGCTGTACATGGGATGGCGGACGAAGGCGTAAGGCCCGGTGGAGACGAGCGTCTGACCCTCGGAGACCTGGATGGTAGCGGCGCTGTAGGTATTCGCCTTGAGAACGAAATAGCAGCCGATATGGGCGATCACGATCAGAGCGTCGCCGAGCAAGACGATCGAGGCGGGCGCCTGCGACCAGCCCATGCGATGGTCGACAGCGGACAGCACCGGTATCGCTGCAAAGGCCAGAAATGCCCCAGAATTTGCCACGCGCACGGCGACCTTCTGCACTGGCTCCCGCTCGGCACCGGGGCCGGCCTTCAGGCGCCGCTCCAGGAGTGCCGGGTCCCTTGTCGCCAGGTCCCACGTGATCGCGATCGCGCAGGCAAAGAAGACCGCGAGGAGCAGCCAGCCTTCCCGGTAATTGAGCGTCCAGACGGGGAGGAAAACCAGCGCACCCGCAATGAGGGGAAGCTGCGGAAGCCTTGCAGCGGCCTTGCGATAGAGCGTGTTCATACCGCGCCGCATCTGATGCCAGTCCGTCCGCCTCCTGCTCGCATGGGCCGAGGGAACGCTACGTCGCAAACAGGGTTGACCGGGGCGCGCGCCAGGTTCCATTGCGAAGGCCGCGCGCCGCGTTTGTCAGCCTCATATGGGGCCACGGCGAAGCTCTCGCCAATGCTCCGAGCGAGCACACCACGCCGATGCCAGCAAGGAAGAAATCCACGACCCGGCAAGGCAGCAATCGCTGGTCGGCCGAGGTCACGCGGCACAGCAACGCGCTCGATCTGGAGCCCGGGGTGTTCACCTGGAAGGATCCCGCGCGCATCGCCGCGTCCCTCGAGCGCTCGGCGGCGACGAGCAGGCGGCGCAAAGCCGGCCCCTATCGCTCGGCGCTGTCGATGCTGACCTTCTACATCAACCGCGCCGGGTCGAACCTGCCGGCGGCGCAAAAGCAGGTCCTGGAGCGGGCCAAGGTGGCGCTGCGCCGGCGCTTCGGCCGCGCTTGATTTGCCGCGCACCCGCTCGCCACGAGTCGCACCCAAATTCCCCTCCCCCTTGCGGGGAGGGGTCAGGGGTGGGGGACTCCGATCGGGATTGGAGCACCCTCTTGCACTACGACAGGTGCACGAGCGGGGCGGGGACCGCGGAGCGCAGCAGCAGGGTGCGGGCCTCCCACTCGCCGGCGGGCGCCAGGGCCTCCAGGAAGCGCACCGTGCCGCCTTCGAGCAGGGCGACGGGAACGCCGTCGCGATAGAGCACGCGGTTGCGGGTGAGGCCGGCGAGCCTCGGTCCGGGCGTCAGGATGCCCGCGAGGTTGAGCGGGTCGGCGCCCGACAGCGAGACCAGGGTGCCGGTGTCGCCCTTGCGCCGCGTCTCGCGCAGGGCGCCGATGGCCTCGGGCAGGGCGAACTGCTCGCCGGGGAACCCGGCCACGAAGCGGCCACCGCGGATCTCGCCGCGCGCCTCCAGCCGGCGGTAGACGTAGAGCAGGTCGCGCCAGGGCGGCAGCCAGCTGGCCTCGCGCTCCAGGAGGCGCCAGAACACGACGCCATAGCGCCGCAGCAGCGTGCGGGCGATGTGCTCCACCGCCTCGGAGCCGGCGCGCAGCCCATTGCGGCTGGAGCCGCTCGGTGGAGGTTGTGGCGGACCGCGGCGCGCCAGCGCCCACCGGCCGGCGCTTTCCATGCCGAACGGTGTCGGCTTGCGCCGGCCCCGCCCGCCCGCGGCGCGCTGGCGCCGCTCGGCAGGGACGAGCAGCGCGCGCAGGCCGCCGAAGCTGTCGGAGGTCACGAGCCCCGAGGCCACCAGCTCGGCCAGCGCATCCTCGACCTGCGTGCGCAGCAGGCGCGTGCCGTCCGCCAGCTCCTCGAAGAAGGAGGCGCCGTTGTCGCGCAGGAGCTCGGCGACCGCCTGGGCAGCGGCCGTCAGGGGCGTGGGGTCCGCCGCGGCCTGCAGCGAGGCCCACAGCTGCCCCCACAGTTGCCCATGACGGCGCTCCAGCAGCGTGATCGGCGTCGACCGGACGGGCGCCACCTTGCGCTCGCCGTTGCCCCCGCCACTGCGCGGTCTGAGCCTCGCCCAGGTGACGCGCCCGGCCAGGCACTGCGCATCGAGCCAGGCCGGGTCGTATTGCGCGAGGCGTGCGGGGAGGATCTCGGTCTCCCAGGCGCCGGCGGGCGCCTCGAAGCCTTCCAGTTGCGCCACCACCTCGCCCAGCGCATCGGGCCCCTCCATGCGGGCCTCCGACGCGACCCGCTGCCAGTCGAACAGGAAGCTCAGGAAGTCGCGCGCCGCCACCGGCTCGATCTCGGCGCGCAGGCGCTTCACCGTGTAGCGGTGAATGCGGGCGAGCAGGCGGCGCTCGCACCACTCGTCGGCTGGCGTGCCGGGCGTGAAGCGTCCGCGCATGGCAAAGCCCTCCGCCTCCAGCGCCGCGAGCGCAGCGGCGATCTCCGGCTCATCGAGCCCGAGCGCGCCGGCCAGCGCCGCCTGGGTCACCGGCCCCTGGCCCTCGAGCCGGCCGCGTACCAGCTCTGCAAGCGCCGTCTCGGGCGCCCAGTCCTGCTGCTGTGTATACGCCGCGGGCGCGGCGATGGCGGGGGTGAGCCGCGCCTGCGGCCAGAGCGCCAGCGCCTGCGGCAGGCGCTCCGCCGTGATCCACAGCGTTGCGCCCGGCGCCTCCAGCAGCGCGACGCGCCTCGCTTGCGCCAGCTCGGCGAGCCACGGCGCCCAAGCGGGCACGGCCGCCGCTTCCGCCGCGGTCAGGAACCCGAGCCAGACCAGGGCATCGTGCAATTCGTCGGCGTTCGCCGGGTCGGGCCAGGACTCCGCGCGCACGCGCGCAATCGCCTCGGCGTCGAGCCGGCCGAGATCGGCGGCGGTCTCGGGGTCGAGCCAGCGCCGGCTCATGACGGCCTGCGTGCGCCGCTCCTCCAGCGGGGCGTCGTCGAGGAAGGCGTAGGGCCGCGCGGACAGCACCTCGAGCGCCAGCGGCGACGGCTCGGTGAGGTCGCGCCCCACGACGTTGATGGTGCCGGACTCGAGCCCGATGAGCAGGCGCTGCAACCCCTCGATGTCCATGGCCTCGTTGAGGCAGTCGGAGATGGTCTGCCGGACCAGGGGATGGTCGGGCACCTCGCGGTCGCCGACGAGGTTCTCGAAGCAGGCGAGCTGATCGGGAAACACGGTGCCGATCAGGTCCTCGGCGGCCATGCGGGCGAGCTGCGGCGGCACCTTCTTGCCGCCGCGGAAGCGCGGCAGCGCCAGCGACACGCCAGCCACCCAGCGCCAGCGCGTGATGAACATGGGGGCATCGAGCAGCGCCTGGATCAGGAGATCGCGCACGCTCGCCGAATGCAGATAGCGCGCCACCTCGGCGAGCTCGAAGCTGTGCGCGGTGGTGAGCGACAACACGATGTTGTCCTCGGTCGCGGCCGCCTGCAGCTCGAAATTGAACTTGCGGCAGAAGCGCTTGCGCAGCGCCAGGCCCCAGGCGCGGTTGACGCGGCTGCCGTAGGGCGAGTGGATGACGAGCTGCATGCCGCCGGCCTCGTCGAAGAAGCGCTCGAGCACGATCTCGGCTTGCGTCGGCAAGGTGCCGAGCGCCGCGTGGGCGGCGGCCAGATACTCGACGAGCTGGAAGGCGGCCGGCTCGGCCAGGCCGACCTCGTGCATCAGCCAGTCGAGGGCGTCCCGCTGCTCGGCATCGCTACCGAGGCGCGTCGCCATCTCCGCCCGCAGGCGCGAGACCGCCTGCGACAGCTCCTCGGTGCGCCCCGGCGCCTCGCCCAGCCAGAACGGGATGGTCGGCGAAAGCCCGTGGGCATCCTCGACGCGCACGGTGCCGCGCTCCACGCGCAGGATGCGGTAGGAGGCGTTGCCGAGCTGGAAGATGTCGCCCGCCATGCTCTCCACCGCGAAGTCCTCGTTCACGGTGCCGATGCTCTGCGACTCGGGCTCCAGCAGCACCTTGTAGTCGGCGTTGTCGGGGATGGTGCCGCCCGAGGTCAGCGCGGTGAGGCGCGCCCCGCGCCGGCCGCGCAGCACATGGTTGACCGCGTCGTGGTGGATCAGCGCACCGCGGCGTCCGCGCCGGCTGGTGAAGCCTTCCGCCAGCATGGCGAGGAGCGCGGCGAAATCCTCGCGCTTCAGCGCGCGATAGGGCCACGCCCGGCGCGCCAGGGCGTAGAGCTCATCCTCGTTCCAGTCCTCGGCGCAGACCTCCGCGACGATCTGCTGGGCCAGCACGTCCAGGGGCTCGGATGGGATGTTCAGCCGGTCGAGCTCGCCGCGGTTGACGCTGTCGATCAGCGCCGCGCACTCGACGAGATCGTCGCGCGACAGCGGGAACAGCCGGCCCTTGGGCGTGGCGCCGACGGCATGGCCGGAGCGTCCCGACCCGCTGCAGGAAGGCCGCGATCGAGCGCGGCGAGGCGAGCTGGCACACGAGGTCCACATCGCCGATGTCGATGCCGAGCTCCAGCGAGGCGGTGGCCACCAGCGCCTTCAGCGCGCCGGTCTGCAGGCGCCGCTCGGCATCGAGCCGCAGCTCCTTGGACAGGCTGCCGTGATGCGCCGTCACATGGTCCTCGCCGAGGCGCTCGGACAGCTCGCGGCTCACCCGCTCAGCCATGCGCCGCGTGTTGACGAAGATGAGCGTGGTGCGGTGCTCCCCGACCAGCTCGGCCAGTCGGTCGTAGACCTGGCGCCAGACATCGCCCGACATCACCGCTTCCAGCGGCGCGGAGGGAACCTCGATGGCGAGGTCGCGCGCTCGCCCGTGGCCGGTGTCGATGATGGTGCACTCGGGCGCCGGCGTGCTGCCTGCGCCGACTCCGACCAGGAACTGGGCGATTGTCTCGATCGGCTTCTGGGTGGCGGAGAGGCCGATGCGCGCGAGCGCGCCCCCGCACAAGGCCGACAGCCGCTCCAGCGAGAGCGCCAGATGCGAGCCGCGCTTGTTGGGGGCGAGCGCGTGGATCTCGTCGACGATCACGGTGCGCGTCGTCTTGAGCATGGCCCGCCCGGACTCCGAGCCCAGCAGGATGTAGAGCGACTCCGGCGTGGTGACGACGATGTGCGGCGGCGACTTGCGCATGGCATTGCGCTCGCCGGGCGGGGTATCGCCGGTGCGCACCCAGGTGCGGATCTCGACATCGGGCAGGCCCTGCTCGCGCAAGGCCGCGCGGATGCCCGCAAGGGGCTTCTCCAGGTTGCGGTGGATGTCGTTGGAGAGCGCCTTCAGCGGCGAGACGTAGACCACCTGCGTCTCGTTCCCGAGCTTGCCGTCCAGCCCCTGGCGCACCAGGCCGTCGATGGCCGCCAGAAACGCCGCCAGCGTCTTGCCGGAGCCGGTGGGCGCCGCGATCAGCACGTTGCGCCCGGCCTGGATCGCCGGCCACGCCTCGGCCTGCGCCGCGGTCGGTGCAGCGAAGCTGCGACCGAACCACGCGGCCACGGCCGGGTGAAAGGAATGAGGCCCCATCGGCAGATCCGAATCTCCGGGTAGGTCTACTTGTCGGGAGAAAGCGGGCGCCCCCATCGCGGGCTGATACCTCAGCGAATATGAGCATTTCCGTCAGGGAGATCAATGCGCCCGCCGGTGTCGCACGCCGGTCCCGGTGAGCCATGGCATCGTTTTTGTATGGCAATTTGACCCATCGCGTCGACAAGGTCGGCGATTTCATCGAGGCCTTCACCGAGGTGGTCAGCTCCGACGATGTCGGCCGCGTCAAGAAGACGGGCATCGCCTGGCCTCTGCAGCGGCGGCTTCCCTCCTCACTCGCGTCGAGCGGCTTCCTCTCTCCACTTGCGCCAACCGGTTTCCCCTCCCCATCATGCCGAAGGCATGTCTTCGACATGACGCGGGGAGGGGTCAGGGGTGGGGGGACTCCTCCCTCGGAGGTTCTGCAACCGGGGCAGCAGCTACGCGGGCGGCGGCAGGGCGCGCTGGTTGTAGAGAATCTTGCGGATGCGGGCCTGCTCCTCCGGCGGCAGCTTGGTCGCGTCGACGGACAGGGCGCTGCCCACCGCCATCCCGCGCTGCACTGCCGGGCGCTGGCCGATCTCCTCGAACCAGCGCTTGAAGTGCTTGAACTCCTCGATGTCCTGTCCTTGCAGCTTCCAGTTCACGCACCAGGGATAGCTGATCATGTCGGCGATGGTGTACTCATTGCCGGCGAGATAGGGCCGGTCGTAGAGCCGGTTGTTGAGCACGCCGTAGAGGCGGTTCGCCTCGTCGGTGAAGCGGCGCACGGCGTAGCCCTGGTCGCCCTCCCGGTCACCGAGGCGGCGGAAGTGCCCGCCTTCGCCGAGCTTCGGGCCCTGGTTGGCCATCTGCCACATGACCCACTGGGTGACCTCGTACTTGGCGCGGGTGTCCTGCGGCCAGAAGCGGCCTGCCTTCTCGGCGAGGTACATCATGATGGCGCCCAACTCGAACACACCGACCGGCGCTCCGCCGTCGGCGGGAGCGTGGTCGACCATGGCGGGCATGCGGTGGTTGGGATTGAGCTTGAGAAACTCCGGCTTGAACTGGTCGCCGCGCCCGATCGCCACCGGCGTGATCTTGTATTCGAGCGCCAGCTCCTCGAGGAGGATCGTGACCTTCTTGCCGTTGGGCGTGGGCCAGTAGAACAGCTCAATCATGCCATTGCTCCCAGTGCAACGTCCCGGCCCGACTTACGGGATCGCGGAGGCCCTATCACATCCGGCGTCCGGCGCCCCGCACATATGGGAGGGCACACATATGGGAGGGCACCAGGAGCTTTGCAGTAATCTGTGGAAAAAATCCAGTGTGGCTGCAAAGCTGCACCGCTCCCCGCAGGTCCGGCAGCTCTCTCAGGTCGTGCTGGATCTCGTGCGCAACTTGACGCCAAAGGCGGGCGGTTGCGGGCTATTTTCCAACGGCAGTGCTCGACCGGTTGCCGCGGGCTGATGCGCGTCTGCTTCGCGACCGGCATTTGCGCCGGTCGCGAAGCGAGACTGGGTCAGCTCCGCTTCCTCTTGCTACAGAACTCGCGGCACTGGGCGATCGGCCACTGGCGCACCCTGGCGCAATTCTGGATGCAGGCACTGCTGCCGCCATTCTGCGCCAGGGCGGCATTGCCGCCCAGCCCTTGCTCCACGGCGGTGCCGCCCAGCGTGAGGGCGGCCGCCACGACGACGATGCTGGCAAGCGACTTCATCGGTGCTTCTCCGTGTTTGCTCGTCTGGCACTGTTGGGGGCCGGAACCGCGACTCCGAGTGCCGCGGGGTCGGAAAGGAACGGGTGGCTCGGCGATGCGCACTCTATGTGGCGGCGTGGGCGGAACAATCGGTGCAAACCCACCAAGGGCGCGGGCCGAACCCTGAGCGCCCGAGCAGGGCGCGCGCTCCGCGCGGCCCCCGCCGTTAACCTCTAGGGCTCCCGCGCCTGTCCGCCGGCCGGGCCCGCGCGCTAGGGTCCCCCGTCAGCAAGGAGCAAGGGCTCGTGCCCGCTTGCAGGCGCGCGCCCGGGTCCAGCCAGAAGCTCGAGGCCAAGCTCGAGGCCAAGCTCGAGGCCAAGCTCGAGGCCAAGCTCGAGGCCAAGCTCGAGGATGGTGCGATGCGCTACGGTGAAGGCGACCGGGAGAGCGAACACGTCGAGGACCGGCGCGGACGCGGCGGGGGTGGCTTCTTTCCAGGCGGCGGTGGTCGCGGCACAGCCATACCGCGGGGCGGAGGCGGCCTCGGCCTCGGCTGGCTCCTCATCTTGGGCATCCTCTGCCTGCTGCTCGGCATCAATCCGTTGTCGTTCCTCACCGGCCGCGGTCTGCAGATGCCGGACATGCCGCGGCCGACGCGTACCGGCGCGCCCGACATCACGGGCCTGCCGGGCAAGCCCGGCGTCGGCAACTCGACCGACGAGATGGCGCGCTTCGTCTCGCGCGTGCTGGCCGACAACGAGGATGTCTGGGACCGCGTGTTCAAGGGTGCCGGCCGGCAGTACCAGAAACCGTCGCTGGTTCTGTTCAGCGGCGTCACGCACACCGCCTGCGGCCCAGGGCAGTCGGCCATGGGGCCGTTCTACTGTCCGGTCGACGGCAAGGTCTATGTCGACCTCGCGTTCTACGACTTCATGAAGCAGCGCTTCGGCGCCTCGGGCGATTTCGCCCAGGCCTACGTGATCTCCCACGAGATCGGCCATCACGTGCAGAACCTCTTGGGCATCGCCCAGACGGTGCAGGAGCAGAAGCAGAGCGCCCGCAGCGAGGCGGAGGCCAACGCGCTCCAGGTGCGCATGGAGCTGCAGGCCGACTGCCTCGCCGGCGTATGGGCGTCCCTCAACGAGCAGCTGCGAGCGCGCCTCGAGCCGGGCGACATCGAGGAGGGCCTCGAGGCCGCGGCGGCGATCGGCGACGACATGATCCAGCGGCGCACCCAGGGCTACATCGTGCCCGACGCCTTCACGCACGGCACCTCGGCGCAGCGCGTACGCTGGTTCCGGCGCGGCTTCGAGACCGGCCAGGTCCAGCAGTGCGACACCTTCACCGCCAAGCAGCTGTAAGTGTCAGGTTTCGGGTTCTAGGGATCAGGTTTCAGCGGCCAGCCTCCCTGAAAGCTAGCCCCTGAAACCTCTCTAGGCCTGGCGCGCCGCGAAGGCGGCCTTGAGGACGCGGGCGTAGTTCTCGATGGCGAGCTTGCGGATGCGGCGCTCGGCGAGGTTGCGGCGGTCCCAGTGGTCGACCACGCGCTGCAGATCGGCGAAGCTCGAGATGACGGGGTTGACAAGCCCGTTCATGTCGGTGCCGAAGGCGGCGTTGTCCTCGCCCAGCAGGTCCGCCATCTCGGCGAGCCGGTCGGCATAGGCGCCCACACTCTGGCCGACATCGGAGCGCACCGCCCACAGGCCCACCACGCCGCCCTGGCGCGCGATCGCTCTTGCGGTGCCCGCGGTGAGCTGCCGGGCCTGCCAGGCGGGCATCGACCAGTGCGGCGCGCGCCAGCGCGTCACCGAGCTGTGCGACCACACCATGGGCACCTTCGAGACCGCCAGCGCGCCGGTCACCGCCTCGCCGGTGCAGTGCGCGAGGTCGACCAGGATGCCGAGGCGGTTGCATTCGCGCACGACGCTGCGCCCGAACTCCGTCAGCCCGCCGTGCTCGGGCCGCTCGGTCTGGAAATCGCCGATGGTGTTGCGGACGTAGTGCACCAGCTGGATGTGGCGGACGCCCGCGTCGTAGGCGGCCTTCAGCTGCCCCAGATCGTCGTCGACGAAGGTGGCGCCTTCGACCGAGAGCACCACGTGCGGGTCGCCGCCGAGCGCCAGGTCGACATCGGCCGCAGTCCTGACGATCTTCAGGTTCTGGGCCGCGAGGTATCGCTTGATCCTCTCCAGCTCGGACTGGAACCAGGCGACGGCTCCGCGGCTGTTGGGCGTGCCCTTCTGCACGAAGCCGCGGCGTGAGCGGCCGAGCCAGGGAACGTCCCCCACCAGCGACCAGGACCCGAGCGTTACATTGCCGGCGGCCATCTCCCGCGCCAGCGACCTGGAGGTGGCGGGGCTCGGGCCGAAGAAGAGCAGGTGGAAGTGCATGTCGGCGATGAACGTGCGCGTCCGCGCCGACGCCGGCGCCACGAGCAGGCCCGGCGCGGCGAGGCCGCTTGCGCCGCTTATCAGGAGCTGCCGGCGATCCATGGGTCAGGTTTCAGGTTTCAGGTTCTAGGTTTCAGGGGAAGCGAGGCTGCAGGTGTCCTGAAACCTGACACCTGCAACCTGAAACCTCAATCTTACTGGATCACGATGGTCGCCACGTAGTCCATCGTCCGGTTGTTGCTGTCGGGGGGCAGCAGCGTATTGATGAGGAACGACGTGGGCGAGTAGTTCTCCTTGATCGCCAGGCTGAGCGTGCCGCCGACCACGCGCGCCTGGACCCCTCGCCAGCCGCCGCGCAGAGTGTTGCGGTAGTAGGCTTCGAGCTTCGCGAAATTGGCTGCGTTCGCCTGGGCGATGTCGCGGTGCCCCTGGGAGAGCCTCGGCAGGAGCTTGGGGTTCTCGGTGAAGACGGCCTTCACCATCCTGTCCCGCTCCTCCGCCGGCAGCTTCAGCGCGGCGATGACGACGAGCGGGCCGTCGGCGAGGCCGGTGTAGGCCCTGCGGCTCTTGCCCCCGACGTACTTGCCGGTCGCCCGCATCGGCCGCATGGCCGGGCTGATGCAGGACGGCACGCCGCCGCGCTTGAAGGCATCTGCCGCCTTTGCGGGATCGCAGTCCCTCAGCGCCAGCAGCGACCACGCGAACTCGGAGCAGTACATGTCGACCTTGCCCGGCGGATTCTGGCCGAGCGCGACCTGTCCCAGGTGCTTGACGAAGTCGAGCGACCGGCCGCGCCGGTATTTCGGGTCGCCGTAATCCTGGTTGAAGCTGACCTGACTGGGATAGAAGCGCGTCGCGCCGGCGTTGAGCCGGCTTGCCCAGGCGGCCAGGTTGGCGCGCTGCGCGTCGGTCAGATTGCGCGGCCTGATGATGTGAATGAGCTTGATGCTGCGGTAGTGCTTGCTGTTCAGCTGGGTGACCCGCCCCGACCCGGTGAACTCCTCGTCCATGGGGTTGTCGATATTGTGGACCGTGCCGTCCTTGACGTAGGCGACGCCGGTATGGCTGATCCCCATCTGCACGTTGGGGTAGGGGCCCACCCCGCCCCATTCGGAGCGGAAGGTCAGGAGCACGTCGCCGGTCTGCACGAGCCCGCTCTGTGCCAGGCGCCTGGCGAGGCCGTTGCGATTGGTGACGATGAGGCGCAGGCCCGCCTTGGCCTCTGCCTTCACGGCATCCGGGTGCTGGAAATCGACCAGGCGATCCGTGGTCTTGATGTCCGCCGGCAGAGGGGCCCGCGCGCTGTCCGGCACGGTGAAATAGACCGGGATATTCAGCAGACGCGCCATCTGCTTGTTGCTCTTCTCCTCGTAGGTGAACTGCTTGGCGTCGGCGGCGGCAGGAGCGAGCGCGAGGCCCGCCGCAAGGAGAGCAAAGGACGGCAGCAGGAATCTTGTCGCCTTCAACATGTCGAGAGTCCCCCAAGGCGCGGAACAACTGGGGCGGCATCTAGCATGCCAGGACGCGGCGCCCAAGAGCCTCTGGCCGCTGCGACGTCCAAAGCAGCGCGGTATCGACGGCGCTGCCCCTGCAAAGCCGTCGCAGATCGACGGCAGCTGCAGCGGATGGACGGCGTGAGCGCGGGCTACAGCGGCTCGCCGGCGTAGGCAGTGACGAAGCAGGCCTTGGGACCGCCGCCCAGCTCGGCGCAGATGCGGTCGGCGTCGGCCTTGGTCGGCACCGGACCCGCCAGCAGGCGGTAGATGCCGCCTTCGGAGCGCGGCGCGATGATGCGCGGCTTCAGGGAGGCCAGCGAGCTGCCGTGCCGCTCCATGAGCTGCCCCCAGCTTTGGCGCAGCACCAGCAGCGACGGCCCGGCCGCCAGCTGCACCGCGAAATCTTTCTTGGCGGCGGGTATCACGACCGCCTCGCCGAACACGATCTCGTCCTTGGCGCCGAGGCTGCCAGTCTCGATCGTCGTCTCGGCCGGCGGGGGCGGCGGCGTACCGGCCTTGCCCGGAGGAACGGCCGTGGGCTCGTCCTTGGCCTTGGCCTTGGCGAGGACGTCGGCCATGGTCACCTCGGCCGGCGCGTGCGCGGACTTGTCGGCGGGCTTGGGGGCCGATTTGGTCGACGGCGTGGTCGCCGGCGGGGTCTGGCCCGGCTCGATGGTGGCGACACGCTCCTCGAGCGCCGTCAGGCGCGTTTTCACGGCCTTCTCGCTGACCACGCGCTCGCCCATCGAATCCTGCAGGTTGGTTACGTCCTTGCGGATCTCGGTCAGGCGGCCGCCCATGGAGCGCACCTCGGCCAGAGCCTTGGCCGCGGTGGCTGCGGCCGGCGTCGTCTTGGCTGGATCGAGGTCGGCCGTCTCGAGCCGTGGCGGTGCCGCCGACGGCTGTGGATAGGCCAGCAAGGTGAGGTAGGCTACAGCCCCGATGGCCAGCAACGCCCAGGTCATGAGGTAGACCTTGATGAAGCGCCGGGAGCGAGTGGGTTGACCGATGTGCGCCGCCATGGCCGGAACGCGTCCTCGTTCTGGTTGTCTTCTGAAGCTTGCGCGAACGCGCGACGAGCAGCGCAACCGAATCGTGGCAACGGTCTCAAATAGGCTTGGGGCGGTCAACGCCGGCTGCCCCCGGAGGATGTCCAGGATTGTGGACGTGTGCCCCTGAGGCCATAGCGTGTTGCGCATGCGATCCAGGATCGCCGCTGTACCACCGGATTCGGGCCACCCAGGTGCTCGATCGATTGCGCGCACCGCAGAGCTGTGACGTGTTGTGCGTACTTGGCGTTGCCAACGGGTGTGCGCAGGCTTTGGTCGGGCGGGCGATCTGCAGTGGCTTGCGCAAGGGCGTTTGCCGCCCCTCCGGAGGGCGCCCAGCGCGTTCCTGCCCGGCCGGGGCCCTTTGGCAGCGGAACATCCGCGACGCTCCTGGGCCCCTCCCAGGCCTCCAGAATCGAATCTCGGGCAATGGGACACGGCTGCCCGCCGTTCGGTTGCACGAGGCGCCACATGCAACCTATGAGGCCTCAAGCCGGAATGCGTATAGGATGATAGAGACGTGCATCACCTGCATCACGTAGCTGCAACGCGAAGCCTCGCCGATGATCCATAGCCCGCTCCTGGTCGTTGTACTTGCCGCCGGCAAGGGGGTGCGCATGCACTCCGCCCTGCCCAAGGTGCTGCATCCCATCGGCGGGCGCTCGATGCTCGCTCACGTGCTGGCCACCGTCGGGGCGCTGGGCGCGGAGCGCATCGCCGTGGTGGCAGGGCCAGGCATGCACGCGGTGCGCAGCGAGGTCGCCAGCGTCGCCCCCGGCGCCGAGGTGTTCGAGCAGGCCGAGCAGCTCGGCACCGCCCACGCGGTGCTGGCCGCGCGGCCCGCGCTCGAGCGCCATGCTGGACCCGTCCTGGTCCTGTTCGCCGATACACCGCTCGTCGAGCTGGAAACTCTGCGCCGCATGCTCGAACTCGACGGCGTCGCCGGCGCCGGCGGCACGCATGTCCGCGTGCTGGGCTTCGAGCCCGAGGACCCCAGTGGCTACGGGCGGCTCATCCTCGATGCGGCGGGACGCGTCGCCGCCATCCGCGAGCACAAGGACGCGACCGCAGCCGAGCGGCGCATCCGCCTGTGCAACGCCGGCGCCATGGCGTTCCGGGTTCCGAGCCTTGTCGGTCTGCTCAGCCGCATCGGCAATGCCAACGCCAAAGGCGAGCACTATCTCACCGACGCCCTCGCGCTCGCCACCGCAGACGGCCTGATCGCCGAGCCGATCCTGTGCGCCGCCGAGGAGGCGCTGGGCGTCAACTCGCGGGCACAGCTGGCCGCGGCCGAGGCGACCTTCCAGCGCCGCGCCCGCGCCCGCGCCATGGACGGCGGCGCGACCCTGATCGCGCCCGAGACCGTCTGGCTCAGCTTCGACACCACGCTGGGGCGCGATGTCGTCGTCGAGCCCAACGTCTTCTTCGGCCCCGGTGTCGTGGTGGAGGACGAGGCCCACATCCTCGCCAACTGCCACATCGCGGGCGCGCGCATCGCCAAGGCGGCCCGCATCGGCCCGTTTGCGCGCCTGCGCCCGGGCGCGGACATCGGCGCCGAGGCGCACATCGGCAACTTCGTCGAGGTCAAGAACGCGCGCGTCGAGGCCGGCGCCAAGGCCAACCACCTGGCCTACATCGGCGACGGTCGCGTGGGCGCGGGCGCCAACATCGGCGCCGGCACGATCTTTTGCAACTACGACGGCTTCGACAAGCATTTCACCGACGTGGGCAACGGCGCCTTCGTCGGCTCGAACGCCGCGCTGGTGGCCCCCGTCAAGATCGGCGAGGGCGCCTATGTCGGGTCGGGCAGCGTCATCACCCGCGACGTGGAGGCGGACGCCCTGGCGCTCGGACGCTCGGCGCAGGCCGTGCGGCCGGGCTGGGCGGCCAAGTTCCGCAAGGCCAGGCGGGGCCGCAAGGGTTGAGCTGATCCCCTCTCCCCGTCGTCCTCGCGACCGTTGTGGCGAGGTCGCCCTTGTGGCTGGCCCGAGGGCGACGGGGAGAGGGAGTCACAGAGCTTCGGAAAAACCACGAAACACACTATGATTTGGTGCGCCGCGAAAGCTCTGGCATGTGGCTGGAGCCTCGTATGGGCATCAGCGGTGATGGGGTGAGCGGCTCATGTGTGGAATCATCGGCATCCTCGGCAAGGAGGCAGTGGCGGCAGACCTGGTCGATGCCCTGCGCCGCCTGGAGTATCGCGGCTACGACTCGGCGGGCATCGCCACGGTCGAGAACGGCCGCCTCGGCCGCCGCCGCGCCGAGGGCAAGCTCAGGAACCTGGAGGTGCGCCTCTCCAGCGAGCCGCTGCAGGGCCGCACCGGGCTCGGCCACACCCGCTGGGCGACGCACGGCAAGCCGGTCGAGCACAACGCCCACCCGCACATGAACGAGCGCGTCGCCGTCGTGCACAACGGCATCATCGAGAACTTCCGCGAGCTGAAAGAGGAGCTCGCCGCCAAGGGCCACAAGTTCGAGACCGAGACCGACACCGAGACCGTGCTGCATCTCGTCAGCGAGTATCTCGACCGGGGCCTCGCTCCGGTCGATGCCGCAAGGAGCGCGCTGCAGCGGCTCAGAGGCGCGTTCGCGCTCGGCATCATCTTCGCGGGCGAGGACGATCTCATGATCGGTGCGCGCCAGGGCCCGCCGCTGGCGATCGGGCACGGTGAGGGTGAGATGTACCTCGGCTCCGACGCCATCGCGCTGGCGCCCTTCACCGACACCATCACCTACCTCGAGGACGGCGACTGGGCGGTGCTGGCGCGCGGCAAGGCGCAGATCTTCAATCTCGACGGCTCCCCGGTCGAGCGGCCGGCGATCAAGTCGGTGGCGAGCTCGCTCACGGTCGACAAGGGCAACTTCCGCCACTTCATGGCCAAGGAGATCCACGAGCAGCCCGAGGTGATCGGCCACACGCTCGCCAACTACGTCGACTTCGCCAGCGGCTCGGTCCGCCTGCCGGACCTCGGCGTCGATCCCACCGCGATCGACCGGGTGGCGATCGCGGCGTGCGGCACCGCCTACTTCGCGGGGCTCGTCGGCAAGTACTGGCTCGAGCGCTGGGCCCGTCTGCCCGTGGAGATCGACGTCGCCTCGGAGTTCCGCTACCGCGAGCCGCCGCTGGCGCCGGGCGGGCTTGCGTTGTTCGTCTCGCAGTCGGGCGAGACGGCAGATACGCTGGCCACGCTGCGCTACTGCAAGGCTGTCGGCCAGCGCACGGTCGCGATCGTCAACGTGCGCACCTCGACGATTGCGCGCGAGGCGGACGCGGTGCTCCCCACGCTGGCGGGCCCCGAGATCGGCGTCGCCTCGACCAAGGCGTTCACCTGCCAGCTCGCGGCGCTCGCGTGTCTGGCGATCGGCCTCGGCCGCGCGCGCGGCACCATCTCCGCGGCGCAGGAGGCGGAGCTGGTGCGGGCGCTGGGCGAGGTGCCACGCCATATCGCCACCATTCTGCGCGGGGAGGAGCGCTACGAGCGGCTGGCCCACACGCTCGCCAAGGCGCAGGACGTGCTCTACCTCGGGCGCGGGCCGAGCTACCCGCTGGCGCTCGAGGGGGCGCTGAAGCTGAAGGAGATCTCCTACATCCACGCCGAGGGCTATGCCGCGGGCGAGCTGAAGCACGGCCCCATCGCCCTCATCGACGAGAAGGTGCCGGTGATCGTGGTGGCGCCCGAGGACGACCTGTTCGAGAAGACCGTCTCCAACCTGCAGGAGGTGGCGGCGCGGGGCGGCAGGATCGTGCTGCTCTCGGACGCCGACCCGGCGCGCACGGGATGCGCGCTCGAGGCGCATCTGCCGGTGCCCGCGGCGCATCCCTTCACCAATCCGCTCCTCTACGCGGTGCCGGTGCAGCTGATCGCCTACCACACGGCCGTCTTCATGGGCACCGACGTCGACCAGCCGCGCAATCTCGCAAAGTCGGTGACTGTGGAATAGCCGGGCAAAGCCGGCCCGGGATTGATCCGGACCATGGAATTGTCGTAGTTTGTTCGTTAGAGAGGTGCTTCGGATACGCGGCCGATTCGGGGGTCGAGGAGGCATGGCTCGAGATTTGGCTCGATACTTGGCTCGATACTGCCGGGACGTCATTCCGGCAGCCTTGGGTGTGGCGGTGCTGGTTGCTCTTTGCCTGCCCGGCGCGCACGCCCAGGGCGAGAAGCAGCCACCTGCCGCCAAGGCCAAGAAGCAGGATCCCGTCGAGGCCCAGCGCGCCATCGAGGCGGCCGGCAAGCTCCTGAAATCGGGCAAGGCCGAGCAGGCCGTGCAGGCGCTGTCGACGACCATGGCGGGCGGCAACCTTCCGCCGGCGATCCTGGCGAAGGCGCTCTATGTGCGTGGGCTCGCCTACCGCGAGCAGCGGAAGCTGGCGCACGCGCTTTCCGATCTCAACAGCGCCCTGTGGCTGAAGGGCGGCCTCGGGGGCGACGAGCGGGCCGATGCCATCAAGCAGCGGATCGAGGCCTACGCCGATGCGGGCCTGACCGAGCACGGCCAGGCGCTGGTGTCGGCGAGCGCGGATGCTGCAGCAGCGAAGAAGTCGGGCAGCAACTGGCTGAGCAACTTCTTCGGCACGTCGGACGCTGCCTCGCAGCCGCCTGCGAGCCGGCGCAAGGTCACCTCCGCCACGGAGAAGACAGACCCACCTGCCGTCGCCAAGGTGGAGACCGAGCTCGACCGGCGGATGGACCAGCAGGACGGAGGTGAAGACCGACCGGGCCGTGGTGGCCGCCCCGCCAGCCGCCAAGCCTCCCAGGGCAGAGCCGCCGCCGGCGAACGAGCCGCCGCCTGCCAGGATCGAAGGCCGGTTCCAGGTGCAGCTCGCCCCGGTGCGCACCAGGGCCGAGGCGCTGGCGCTGGCCGCCAAGGCCAAGCGCGAGCATGCCGTCCTGGCGTCGAGCGAGCATCACATCGATCAGGCCGTGCTCGGCAACATGGGCGCGTTCTACCGCGTGCGCTTCGGGCCGTTCGCAAATGCACACGAGACCCAGGCTGTGTGTGCCAAGCTGCAGGGCGGCGGTCTCGATTGCGTGCCCGTCAACCGCTGATGGACGCGGCGGTCTAACGAAATATTCATGATCCGCAGGGGAATTGGAGCCTCAGCGGTGCCGACTCGCCACCCTGTTTCCCAACTGTGAGCGCAGCGCCTTGCCGGTGCGCCGAGTCGTGCGAGAATGTTTTGCAGTCGTGTGGGGCGCCGATCGAGAGTAAGAGTAGCGCCCCCGCCCACTCCAGGGATCCAGGTAAGCATGCAGGACCAGTCGCGCCCCTCCCCGCATCACGCGGACCTGAGGTCCGAGATTGCCAAAGTGGCGCAAAACGAGGATGCCGGCCTGAAGGCGGGCCTCGCCAAGCTCGCCCTCGAGCAGGCGCCCGCGCAGGACCACCACACCGGCGCACGCCTGCGCAACTACTTCCTGACCGGCCTCGTCGTGGTGGGCCCGGTCGGCATCACGCTCTACATCGCCTGGCACGTCATCACGCTGGTCGACGGGTGGGTGAAGCCCTATGTGCCGCCCTCCTACAATCCCGACAGCTACCTGCCGTTTCCCCTGCCCGGCGTCGGCCTGGTGTTCGCGGTGATCCTGCTCACCGTCATCGGCGCGCTCGCCGCCAACCTGATCGGACGCTCGCTCATCAGCGCCGGCGAGCTGATGCTCGGGCGCACGCCGATCGTGCGCAACGTCTACCGTGGCCTCAAGCAGATCTTCGAATCGGTGGTCACGGCCTCGGCGCCGAGCCAGAGCTTCCACAAGGTCGCCGTGATGGAGTTCCCCTCCAAGGGCATCTGGTCGATCGTCTTCGTCACCGGCGAGCCGGCGTACGAGATCAACAAGGAGGTTCCCGGAGAGGACCTCGTCAGCGTGTTCATGCCAACGGGCATGCTGCCGCCGTCGGGGTTCGTGTGCTTCGTGCCGCGCAGCAACGTGGTGCCGATCCGCATGACCGTCGAGGACGCGGCCAAGATCATCATCTCCGCCGGGATGGTGAACCCAGAGACGCAGGCCAAGCTGCGCGACATCGCCGAGAAGGCCAGGAACGGCAGGAAGCCGGTTGCCCGCACCGAGTCGCGGCCGCCCATGCGCATGGCCCCGCCGCCACCCGCTGCGTAGGTTGGGCCGGGTCGCGCTGGCGGCGCGGGCGATCGCGGTGCTTGTCCGCATGACGCTGTGGCCGATCAGCCTCGCGGAAGGCGGCATCATCCTCTTCAATGCCGGCTTCATCCTCGGAGCACCGCTGGGGAGGCATGGTACCTGCGGCGGTTGCTGGCGCTCGGCCGCCGCAGCTGACCGGCAGCGCCGGCGTCGAGGTGCGATGCTCACGGTCTTGCGGCTGCGCGTTCGCGCGGCGATGGCAGCCGCAGCACGGCGACGACCGGCAGATGGTCCGAGCCCAGGTTGGGGCCGATCCTGATCGACACCGTCTTGATGTCGGGCGTCGTGAGCACATGGTCGATCAGGAACGCCGGGAAGGGCAGCCGGAACTGGCCGTCCGTCGGCCAGCTGCGCAGGAAGGTGGCGTGGCGCCGCATGTCGGCGCGCGCCAGGAAGCGCTGCAGCCGGTAGGACCACGGGGTCATGTTGAGGTCCCCGGCGATGATCAGGGGCCCCTTGTGCGCGGCGCGCAGGGCGGCGAGCCGCTCGATCTGGCGCACCTGATGCTCCGGTCTGAAGGGCAAGGACAGATGCACGCCGACCACCCGGATGCGGCCGAGCCCGCGATCGTCGAACTCGACCCAGATCACCTCCGGGCCGTCCCTGCTCCAGGGCTCGTACCCGGCCGCGACCCACGGGCGCTTGGCGAAGATGGCGGCGTCGCACCGGCGCTCGAGCACGCAGGCGTGGCTGTGGGGATAGCGCGCCTGCAGGAGCGGGTGCAGCGCCCTCGCCTCGCGCGGGCCGATCTCCTGCAGCACCACGATGTCGGCATCCTCCGCGAGGAGCGCGCGCGCCACCCGCTTCACGTCGCCGTAGTGCATGTTGAAGGTGACAATCGCGAGGTCGCGATGGCCGGCGGCGGCCAGCGCCTGTCCCGCCACGGGCCGCTCGGCGGGCTCTGCCGACCACAGCAGCGGCAGCCCCAGCAGGACGGCGTTGAGGCCCGCCAGGGCCGCGCTCCACCAGGCCAAGCGGGCCGCCCGCAGGCCCAGCGCACAGAGGAGCAGGGCGCCCGCCGCCGCCAGCGTGTAGGGCCTGAAGTGGTTCGGGAAGTCCGCGAGGGGATAGATCGGGGCCAGCGCCCCGGCAAGCGTCATCAGCGCGCCGGCAGCGAGCGCAGGGACCAGGAGAAACCGCGCGATCATCTGCTTTCCGAGGCTCGCACCCAGATGCTGTCGACGACGCCAACCGAAACCACGGCCTCGTGTCGATCTGATGTCGCGCGGGGCAATCGAGGGCACCGTCTCGAAGGTGGCCCCGGAGCGATGAACCTTCTCGGGCTTGCGCACGACTGAGCACGTATCCAATGATCGGCCCCGCGGGCGCGGGTACGATGCAGGGCTTCCTTCCCGGACGGAGAGCGTCCATGCCGAGAATAGCCACGGACCTGTTGATCCTCGGCTATCTACCGCTGCTCATCGTTATTTTCTTGGCGTCGCGCTGGCTCGACAGGAAGCTCGACGGCGTACCTTCGAACCTGCAGCAGCTGCAGTTTGCGCGGCGCTTTCAGCTCCTTTCCGTGGGGGCCGCGGGTCTGGTCGCGCTGGCGGCCGTGGCGCTGGCGCGGACGGCGTGGCAGCTCACCTTCGCGGACGGTCTGCGCGTCTTCTTCGGGGTTGCCGCGACGGTGTGCGTCCCGCTGTACTGCTGGTACGCCCGGCGGATGGTCGCGCTGGCCGACAGGGCGTGACCTCGCTTCTTATTTGTTGCGGAGGCCGGAGGCATGACGATCAGGGGCGAGTGACGACTTGGAGGTTGGGTCAAGCTACGCGCGTCGACCCAAATCACGCCGCCCGGAACAGCCTGACAGCCTCGTCGCATTCGAAGAGGTAGAGCAGCAGCCTCAGCGCCTCGCCGCGCGGCGATTTCAACTCGGGATCCTGGCCGAGGACGAGGCGGGCGTCGTCGCGCGCCGCCTCCAGCAGCTCCTTGAAGTTGGCGACCTCGGCGACGCGGAACTCCGGCATGCCGCTCTGGCGCGCGCCCAGGACCTCGCCGCCGCCGCGCAGCTCCAGGTCCTTCTCGGCGATCAGGAAGCCGTCCTCGGTCGCCTCCATCATCTCGAGGCGCTGGCGCGCATTCTCGCCCAAGGGCGCCTTGTACAGCAGCATGCAGAAGCTCTCGCGGCTGCCGCGGCCCACCCGGCCGCGCAGCTGGTGCAGCTGGGCCAGTCCGAAGCGCTCGGCGTGCTCGATCACCATGATGTTGGCATTGGGCACGTCGACACCCACCTCGATCACCGTCGTCGCCACCAGGATCTTGAGGTGCCCCGCCGCAAACGCCGCCATGGTCTGGTCCTTGGCGCTGGCGGTCATGGCGCCGTGCAGCAGGCCCACCTTGCCGGGGCCGAGCACCTGGGCCAGATGCGCATGCCGCGCCTCGGCGGCGGCCAGCTCCGAGCGGTCGGAGCCCTCGATCAGCGGGCACACCCAGTAGATCTGCGCGCCCTCGGCGAGCTGCACGCGCAGGCGCTCGATCAGCCGCTCGATGGCGTCCACGGACACCGCCTTGGTGACGATCGGCTTGCGCCCCGCCGGCTTCTCGGTGAGGCGCGAGACATCGAGATCGCCGTAGTGCGTCATGAGGAGCGTGCGCGGGATCGGCGTCGCCGTCATCACCAGGAGCTCGGCGCCGCCCTTGCCCGGTCCCTGGCCGCCCTTGCTCTGCAGCGCCAGGCGCTGATGCACGCCGAAGCGGTGCTGCTCGTCGATGACGGCGAACGCGAGATCCTTGAACTCCACGTCCGACTGGAACAGGGCGTGCGTGCCGACCAGGATGTCGATCTCGCCGTTCTTCAGGCGATCCAGCAGCGCCTCGCGCGCCTTGCCCTTCTCGCGCCCCGTCAGCAGCGCGATGGTGAGGCCGGCGTGGCCGGCGAGCGGTGCGATGGTCTCCGCGTGCTGACGCGCCAGCACCTCGGTCGGCGCCATCAGCGCCGCCTGGGCGCCGGCCTCCACGGCGATCGCCGTGGCCAGCAGCGCCACCACGGTCTTGCCGGAGCCCACGTCGCCCTGCAGCAGCCGCAGCATGCGATGCGGCGCGGCCATGTCGGCGGCGATCTCCTTGAGCGCCTGGCGCTGCGCGCCGGTGAGGGTGAAGGGCAGCGCAGCGGCGATTCTGGCGCGGATGCGGCCGTCGCCGACGATGGTGCGGCCCGGCTGCTGCTTGAAGCTCTGGCGCACCAGCGCCAGCGCCAGCTGCCCGGCGAGGAGCTCGTCGTAGGCGAGGCGCTGCCACGGCGGCGAGCCGGTGGAGACGTCCTCCGCCTCGGCCGGCCGGTGCAGCCGCCCGAGCGCCGCTTTGGCGTCCGGCCAGCCCTGCCGCTCCAGCCACGCCTCATCCTGCCATTCGGGCAGCTCGGGCACCCGCTCCAGCGCCGCCCGCACGGCTTTGAGCAGCACCTTGCCCGAGAGTCCCGCGGTCAGCGGATAGACCGGCTCCAGCAGCGGCAGCTCCGCGCGCGCCTCCGGAGCGACGATATAGTCCGGATGCGGCATCTGCTTCTTGTCGTTGTAGGCCTCGATGCGCCCGCTGACGAAGCGCACGCTGCCCTCGGGCAGCTGGCGCTCGACGTACCTGGGCTCGGCGCGGAAGAACACGAGGTCGATGCGGCCGGTCTCGTCCTCGCACGCCACCTTGTAGGGCGCCTTGCTGTTGCCGCGCGGCGGGCCCCGATGCTTCAGGACGCGCACCTGCAGCGTCGCGATGGTGCCGGGCACGGCGGCGGCGATTGTGGGCGTGGCGCGCCGGTCGATCACCCCGGTCGGCGTATGCCAGAGAAGGTCGATGACGCGCGCGTCGGTCACCAGGGGCGGCAGCCGCAGCGCCTTCCTGAGGAGCAGCTGCATGCGCGGCCCGATGCCGGCGAGGCTGGTCGCCGACGCAAACAGAGGGACGAGAAGGGGCGGCCGCATGGGTCACCACGCAGGTCAGGTCGAGAGTTGCGACGGCCGTGCACGGCTGAGTGGCGGCCGGGGCGGGACCCTGATGCTTTCCTGTTCGCGCTGAGGGGACTATATGACGGTCCCGAGGGCGCGAAGGTGGCGGCGGCAATCCGTGCCGTCAAGGCAGCGGCCGAGACAAAGCTGGGCATTTATGACCGACGACGTGGAAATCCGCCGCCGGCGCGTGCTCTTTCGCGCCCACCATCGCGGCACCAAGGAGATGGACCTGCTGATGGGCTGGTTCGCCGAGGCACGGCTGGCCGAGATGCCGCTGGAGGCGCTGGCGGCGTTCGAGCGGCTGCTCCTGGTGCCCGATCCCGTCGTGCAGGACATGATCCTGCACCCGGAGATTGCGCCGGCCGGCGAGCACGCTGAGCTGATCGGCCAGCTGCGCGTCTTCCACGGGCTGGAGGGCTGACACGCCCGTCTTTGGGCCGCGGGACCACCCTTGGCGGGCATCTGCGTGGGCTTTCTCCCGCCCGAGTGCCGGGGTTGGGGATAGCCGCGGGTGCATCGGCGCAATTCCGTCGTGCGCGCGTTATGAAGCGCAGGGAGACGAGATCGACGCACAAGACGAGCACCGATGACCTGGAGGATGACCTGGAGTTTGCATGATGCCTGAGCCGCAAGCAGGGCCGGCGGCCGGTGCCGGCAGCCGCGGAGCGCGCGAGACGCTCTCCGGCGTGCCGGACGGCCTTGTGCCTCTGGTGCTGGGACGCCTCTGCCAGGAGGAGGGCGCCCCCCCTGCTGCCAAGGGGCCGACCCTGCTGCTGCACGTGGCCCGCGACGACCGACGCCTGGAGGCCATCGCCGAGGGCGTGGCCTTCTTTGCCCCCACGGTGCGGGTGATCCCGTTCCCCGCCTGGGACACGGTGCCCTACGATCGCATCGGCCCCAACAGCGAGATCGTCGCGCGCCGCATCGCGGCGCTGGCCCGCCTTGCCGCGACCAGTCGCAAGGAGCCGACGCTCGTCATCGCCACTGTCAACGCGGTGCTGCAGCGCGTGCCGCCGCGCGACTTCATCCGCCGCTCGCTCAAGACCATCGCGCCGGGGCAGCGCCTCGACATGGGGGCGCTGATCCAGCGCCTGAACCTCGCCGGCTTCACGCGCACCGGCAGCGTCATGGAGCCCGGCGAGTACGCCGTGCGCGGCGGCATCCTCGACCTCTTCCCGCCCGCCCGCACCACGCCCGTGCGCCTCGACTTCTTCGGCGATACGCTGGAGCACATCAAGGCCTTCGACCCCGAGAGCCAGCGCACCTCCAGGGTGGTGCAGCGCCTGAGCCTGCTGCCCGTCAACGAGGTGGCGTTCGGCGAGGCGGCCGAGAAGCTGTTCCGCCGCCGCTATGTGGAGGCGTTCGGGCCGGTCACGTCCGAGGACCCGCTCTATCATGCCGTGAGCGCCGGGCAGCGCTATCCGGGCATGGAGCACTGGCTGCCGTTGTTCCACGAGCGTCTGGAGGCGCTGTTCGACTACGCGGCGGAGGCGCCGGTCAGCTTCGACCACCTGGCCGACGAGGCGGTGGAGCAGCGCTTCGCGCTCATCCAGGATCACTATACGGCGCGCGCGGAGGGGCTGGAGGCGCAGACCTTCGGCGCGCCGCCCTACAAGCCGGTGCCGCCCGAGGCGATGTTCCTCACGCCCGAGGAATGGCAGGGCCAGCTCGCCGCGCGCCCGGTGCGCCGGCTCACGCCCTTCGAGCAGCCGGGCGAGGCCCAGGGCCCGGTGCGCGCCATCGGCGGCCGCCTGGGCCGCAACTTCGCCGCCGAGCGCGCCAGCGAGGCGGCGAGCCTGTTCGATGCCGCCATCGGCCACATGCGCGCGCTCCAGGGTCAGGGCAAGCGGGTCGTCGTTGCCGCCTTTACGGCGGGCGCGCGCGAGCGGCTGACCACGCTCCTCGCCGAGCACGGGCTCGCCGAGGCGCGCAAGGTGGAGAGCTGGGCCGAGATGGAGGCCCTGCCGCGCGGCTCTGTCGGGCTTGCGGTGCTGGGCCTGGAGCAGGGCTTCGAGACGCCCGACCTCGCCGTCATCGGCGAGCAGGACATCCTGGGCGACCGTCTCACGCGCCCGCGCCGCAAGGCGCGCCGGGCCGCCGATCTGATCACCGAGGCGACCAGCCTCGCCATCGGCGACTTCGTGGTGCACGCCGACCACGGCATCGGCCGCTTCGACGGCCTCACCACCATCACCGCGCTCGGCGCCCCGCACGACTGCCTGGAGATCGGCTACGCCAACGGCGACAAGCTTTACCTGCCGGTGGAGAACATCGAGCTGCTCTCGCGCTACGGCGCCGCCGACGGCACCGCGCAGCTCGACCGCCTGGGCGGCGCCGCCTGGCAGACGCGCAAGGCGCGCCTCAAGCAGCGCATCCGCGAGATGGCCTCTGAGCTGATCAAGATTGCGGCGCTGCGGCAGCTGCGCGAGGCGCCGGTGATGCAGCCGCCGATGGGCCAGTTCGACGAGTTCGTGGCGCGCTTCCCCTACGAGGAGACCGAGGACCAGGACGCCAGCATCCAGGCGGTGCTCGACGATCTGGCCTCCGGCAGGCCCATGGACCGCCTGGTGTGCGGCGACGTGGGCTTCGGCAAGACCGAGGTTGCCCTGCGCGCCGCCTTCATCGCCGCGTTCGCGGGCTTCCAGGTGGCCGTGGTGGTGCCAACGACGCTGCTCGCGCGCCAGCACTTCGCGACCTTCGCCGAGCGCTTCAAGGGGCTGCCGGTGCGCATCGCCCAGGCCTCGCGGCTGATCAGCGCCAAGGCGCTGGCGGCGGTCAAGGCGGGGCTCAAGGACGGCTCCATCGACATCGTGATCGGAACGCACGCGCTGCTCGGCAAGAGCATCGGCTTCAACCGCCTGGGCCTCGTCATCGTCGACGAGGAGCAGCATTTCGGGGTGGGCCACAAGGAGCGCCTGAAGCAGCTGCGCGAGGAGGTGCACGTCCTGACGCTCACCGCGACGCCGATCCCGCGCACCCTGCAGCTCGCCCTCTCCGGCGTGCGCGAGCTGTCGCTGATCGCCACGCCGCCGATCGACCGGCTGGCCGTGCGCACCTACATCTCGCCGTTCGATCCGGTGATCGTGCGCGAGGCCTTGCGGCGCGAGCGCTACCGCGGCGGGCAGACGTTCTACGTGGTGCCGCGTATCGCCGATCTGGAGGAGGTGAGGGAGTTCCTGGCCGAGGACACGCCCGAGCTCAGGGTCGCCACCGCCCACGGCCAGCTTCCCCCGAGCACGCTCGAGGACGTGATGACCGCCTTCTACGACGGCGGGTACGACGTGCTCCTGTCGACGGCGATCGTGGAGTCCGGGCTCGACATCCCCAACGCCAACACCCTCATCGTGCACCGCGCCGACATGTTCGGCCTCGCCCAGCTCTACCAGCTGCGCGGCCGGGTCGGGCGCTCCAAGACGCGCGCCTACGCCTATTTCACCACGCCGGCGAGCCAGCGGCGCCTGACCGAGGGCGCCGAGAAGCGCCTCAAGGTGCTGCAGTCGCTCGATACCCTCGGCGCGGGCTTCTCGCTGGCCTCCCACGACCTCGACATCCGCGGCGCCGGCAACCTGCTGGGCGAGGAGCAGTCGGGCCACATCCGCGAGGTCGGCTTCGAGCTCTACCAGGCCATGCTGGAGGAGGCGGTGGCGACCCTGAAGGGCGGCGACATGGGCGAGGCGCAGGACCAGTGGAGCCCGCAGATCGGGCTCGGCACGGCCGTGCTGATCCCCGAGGCCTACGTGAGCGACCTGCAGCTGAGGCTCGGGCTCTACCGGCGCCTGTCGAAGCTCGAGGGCCGGGCGGACATCGACGGTTTCGGGGCCGAGCTGGTGGACCGCTTCGGCGCGCTGCCCGAGGAGGTCGGGCACCTGCTCGACGTGGTGGAGATCAAGGGCCTCGCCAAGGAGGCGGGCCTGCAGAGCGTCGATGCGGGGCCCAAGGGTGCCGTGATCGCCTTCCGCAAGAGCCAGTTCGCCAACCCGGAGGGGCTGATCGCCTTCATGGCGCGCTCGAGGAGTGTGGCGCGCCTGCAACCCGACCACAAGCTGGTCTACAAGGCCGACTGGGCGACCCCGGCGGCGCGCCTGCAGGGCGTGCGCTGGCTGGTGCGCCAGCTGGCGGAGATCGCCGGCGCAGGCCCGGAAGGCGGCGTAGGGTGGGTCAACCCCGGCGCAGGCCTGGGGCGAGCCCCACTGTCATCCCGGCCTCGCGCGAAGCGCGAGAGCCGGGACCCAGGGCCAGGGGGAAAGCGGTGGAGCCCCTGGCCCTGGGTCCCGGATATTGCGCTACCGCGCAATTCCGGGATGACAAGCTAGGCGCAATTCCGGGATGACAACATTGCGAGATTGCCAAGAACGATCCGTGGGCGCACATTGCATGGATGCGGGAGCATGTCTACTGGGTCTACATCCTGGCCAGCCGGCGGAACGGGACGCTCTACGTCGGCGTGACCAACGATCTGATCCGCCGCGTCCAGGAGCATCGGGAAGGCCTGGTGCCCGGCTTCACGCGCAAGTACGGCGTGAAGCTGCTCGTCTATTTCGAGGTGCACCACGATATCAATGTCGCCATCCTGCGCGAGAAGCGCATCAAGCGCTGGCACCGCAAGTGGAAGCTGGAGCTCATCGAAGCGCACAATCCGCAGTGGCGCGATCTTTGGCTGGACCTGACCGAGCAGTGAGCCTTCTCCCTTGTCGTCCCGGCCGAGCCCGCCTGTCATCCCGGCCGAGCCCGTGAGGGCGAGAGCCGGGACCCAGGGCCAAGGGGGAAGAGCGGCGGAGCCCCTGGCCCTGGGTCCCGGATATTCTGCTTCGCAGAATTCCGGGATGACAACCTTCGCAGAATTCCGGGATGACAATCCCCAAAGAAGAAGAGCCGCCCGAAGGCGGCTCTCCCGGAGAGACTGCGTGGTGTCAGGCCCGAAGGCTGACACCTTGCTGCGGATCAGAACCTGATGCGAGCACCGCCCATGACCACGTCGAAGTCGTTGTAGGACTCGGTGCCGTTCAGGATGTTGCCGGCCGGGCTGGTGACGTCAGCAGAGAACCGCTTGTAGGACAGGAACACCTCCATGGCCGCTGCATCGATGTGCTGCACGACGCCGAGGCCCCACATGTTCGCCTGGCTGCTGGTGATGATGTCATTGGCATTGCCGCCGAACGCGCCGCACGCACCTGCGCCGCAGTTGATGCCATCATTCACTTGGGCCCACTCGCCGTAGAGCACGGTCTTGCCGAGCCCAAACCAGTTCTTGGCCGATACCGCCCTGGACGTACCACAGCGTGGTGTCGGGACGGCCGGCACGTCATTGTCCGAGCGCACGTAGGCACCCGTCAGGTAGAGGCCGGATGCCACGTGCAGGATGCTGGCCGATCCTTTGAGCTGGGCCGGCTCGGGACCAACGTTGTGGTCCTTGGTGACCTCGTTCAGGCCGGTGCTGTTGTTGATGTAGCCGATGCCGGCCGCGAGGCGGAAGCCAGCGAACTCACCGGCATAGCGCAGGGCCACATCCCAGATGTCGTCCTCGCCCCAGGCCGCCGACACCGAGAAGCCGCCGAAGGTCGGCGTGTCGTAGCGGACCGCGTTGGCACGGCTCAGGCTGGCGCCGTTGACAGCGTTGCCGCCGAGAGCGTCGGTCCACTTGCCGGCGATCAGGGTATCGTCGAGAGCGAGGAACATGCCGCGCTGGGTGTAGCCGATGCTGGCGTTGGCGATCACGCCGGCGCCGCCGAGATCGATGGTCGTGAGGCCGGCCGTCGCCGTGTTGATGCGGCCGACGGTGACCCGACCCAACGACTTGTGGTCGAGGTACCAGTTCGCCAGAGTTAGGTGGGCTGGATGTCGGTGGACGGCGTGGCGTCATCGTCGAGCTGATTGACCTGATGGCTGCGGGCGCCGGTCTCGAAGGCCATGGTGATGTTGAAGCCGGCAGACACGTTGGGATTGATCCTGGCAGACCCCGACAACGCGAAGAAGCTGCCGCCGGCCATGACGTTGTCGACCACGTAGATATCGCTGCCGTCGACACTATTCCCGTCGCTCCACGCCATGATCGACGTGGTCACCTGGCCGGAGATGGTGAGCGACACGCGCCGGTTGCCCTTGCGCGCAGTGGTGGCCTCGAGCTCCGCCACCCTTTCTTCCAGGTCGGCGCAGCAATCGCCACCAAGGTCGGCTGCCTTGGCGGACGGCATGCCACCCGCAAACAAACCAACAGCGGCCAACAAGGCCAAGCTGCTGGTTGATTTCCACAGTCCCCCGATCATACGAACTTCTCCGTTGGACTAACGCTACCGGAATTCAGACTGACCCGACTGAATTTACCGTCTTTCCTTTTCGTATTTCCTGCGGGCGGGTGGTGAGCGTTGTGCGACTGCCGTTTGAGCCGCCCGACCGTGCTTCAAGGCTTAGCGCACGGCTCGAAGACAGGACAACCAGGAAAGCGGGTTCTCAACGCCTTTCTGCCTAGCTTGTGGCCAAATCGCCACGACACGAATCGAGTTGGTGTCACAGAATGGCTGCATTCCCGCCGAGGCCGGAACTCGTGTCAAGGATTCGTTCGGTGCAAGGACAAAATTTGCAGAGCGCCGCCTGACGGCTTATCAACTCTCTGATCGAGCGGGGAAATCTGATGGGCCGGCAGCGCCGTCCAGAGATGCGGAAGGGCCGATGCAACAGGCGGCGGGACAACACCTCGGGAGCCCTGCGGCGCTCCGCCGGAGAGGGGCTGAACGAGGCGGCCACGGCGCGCGGCTGCGCCCGCTTCCGGCACGGGCAAACCGCCGGTCGCTTCGCCTCGTGCCGCAAGATTGACCATCTCAATCAACGCTCGGCTCACCTGCATCGAACGTACTCTAGCACATGACTAAATTCGAGGCCGCAGTAATCGGCGCCGGACCCACAGGTCTGGTGGCGGCCCTGGCGCTGGCGCGCATGGGCCTGGAGGTGGCGCTCGTTGGACCGGCCGCCGTTCTTGGCGGCGGCGGGGCCGGGGCGCCGACGGACCAGCGCACCACCGCCCTCGTGGGACCCAGCATCCAGCTTCTGCGCAGGCTCGGGGTTTGGGGGACACACCCGGAGGGTCTCACCGTCCATGCCGCCCCCCTGGGCGCCGTGCGCATTGCCGACGACCGCAGCGGCCTGATCCGCGCCCCGGAGGCGCTGTTCAAGGCCTCCGAGATGGGGCTCGACAGCTTCGGGGCGAACATTGCCAATCCGACCCTGCTGGCGGGCCTCAGGACGGCCGCTGAGAGGGCAGCTGGCCTCGTCCGGATCGAGACAGCGGGGGTCACGAGGCTGGCTCCAGGGCCCGCCTCGGTGCGCCTGGAGCTGGCCGAGGGCGGCGCCGTCGAGGCGGCTCTGGCGGTGGCCGCCGACGGCCGCAGCTCCCTGGCCCGCACGGCCGCAGGCATCGAGGTCTCGACCCGGGCCTATCCCCAGGCGGCGCTCGCGACCCGGTTTGGCCACACCCGCCCCCACGGCGGTATCGTCAACGAGCTGCATCGCGACGCCGGCCCCTTCACCAGCGTGCCGCTGCCCGGTGAGGCCTCAGCCCTGGTCTGGGTGGAGGAGCCCGCCACCGCGCGGCGCCTTGCCGATCTCGACGACCGGGCCTTTGCGGCGGTTCTGGAGGAGCGGCTGCAGGGCGTCCTCGGGGCCGTCCGCGATCCGGCACCGCGGGCCCTGCATCCGCTGATCTGGCTGAGGGCCCGCAGCATGACCGCGCCGCGCGTGGCCCTCGTTGGCGAGGCGGCGCACGTGATCCCTCCGGTCGGCGCCCAGGGGCTCAACCTGGGGCTCCGCGATGCGGCCCAGCTGGCCGATTGTGCGGCCGCGGCCAAGGTGGACGGAGGCGACGTCGGCGGCCCCGGCGTGCTCGCCGCCTACGAGCGGGCGCGCGCCTGGGACGTGCTGGGCCGCTCGGTGTCGGTCGACCTGCTCAACCGGTCGCTGCTGGCCGATCTGCTCCCCGTCGACATGCTGCGCGGGCTGGCCGCCCATCTCGCGGTCAGCTTCGCCCCCCTGCGCCGCCTTCTCATGCAGGAGGGCATGGGGCTCGCGGGCCCGCTGCCCAGCTTGATGCGGTAGGGTGAGACGGTGAGTGGTGAGTATCGGTCGGCGCACGCTGGCCGGTCTGTTTCACCCCTTGAGCTGGAAGCCCAACCGTGAGACAGACGCCAGCCGAAACACACCATTCACCATCGCACCACTGACCCGGGATGCGGGCTTTTCTGGTCGACCTGCGGCAACGCACCGAATATGTGGCCCTGCGCCTGATCGCGTCGGGGATACGGGTGCTGCCGCTCGACGCCGGCGCCAATCTGTCGGGCCGGCTCTGGCGCCTGTTGGCGCCCTTGAGCCGGCGCCGGCACCAGCGTGCGCTCGCCAACCTCGCCATCGCCTTCCCGGACAAGCCCCAGGCGGAGCGCGAGGCGATCGCGCGCGCCATGTGGGAGAACCTGGGCCGCGTGATGGCCGAGACCATGCAGATCGACCGGCTGATCGCCGATCCGGACCGCATCGCGCTCGAGCCCGCCACCGAGCGGGTGTTCGCGCGCTACAGGAACAAGATGGGTGCGGCCGTCGGGGTGTCGCTGCACATGGGCAACTGGGAGCTGGCGGCGTGGCCGATGACGGTCGCCGGCAACAATCCCGCCGCCATCTACCGCTCGGTCAACAACCCCTATGTCGACCGCTGGCTGCGCTGGCTGCGCCGCGACCTCTATCCCGGCGGCCTGCTCGGCAAGGGCCGCATCAACGGCAGTCCCGAGGAGGGGCAGAGGACCGCGCGACTGATCACCGACTACGTGCGCAAGGGCGGGCGGCTCGGCATGGTGTGCGACCTCTACGACCGTTCGGGGCTGCCCGTGCCCTTCTTCGGCCGCCCGGCGCCGTCGGTGACGATCGCCGGCATGATCGCGCGGCGCGTGGGCGCGCGCATCTGGCTCAGCCGCTGCCTGCGCGTGGGCCGCAGCAGCCGCTTCACCATCGAGCTGCAAGGAGCTGAAGGTGCCGCGCACCGCCAACGCCGGCGACGACGTGCGCTGGATCACCACCGCCATGCAGGCGCAATTCGAGGCCTGGATCCGCGAGGCGCCGGAGCAGTGGATGTGGAGCAACCGCCGCTGGTCGTGAGTGGTGAGATGGTGAGTGTCGGTCGGCGCCTGTGGCGGTGGATTGGTGCCAGGACGATCGTCTGGCTTCATGATCGTCCAGCCTTGAGACCAATTGGCGAGCGGCGGCGCAAAATGGAGCCTGCTCGATGGCTCTGGTTTGCGCCTTCATGATGGAGACCTTTGAGTGACGCGTGCGCTGCTCTAACATTTCAGCGCCCGAAGCTCACTCCACACTTGGCTGCCGTCGATTTGTCCACCTCCCTGAACCCGAGCACGGCCTGAACTCACACATCCTCACCACTCACCATCTCACCCATGCCCACACGCACCCCCGCCAAGCACTTCGCACCGCTCGCCATCGGCGCGCCGGAGCCCTACCGGCAGCCGCCCGTGCGCCTGGAGCGCATGATCCACTTCGTGCCGCCGCACATCGACAAGATCCGCGCGCGGGTGCCCGATCTCATCGGCCAGGTCGACGTGGTGCTCGGCAACCTCGAGGATGCCATCCCCGCCGATGCCAAGGTCTCAGCCCGGCGCGGCTTCATCGAGATGGCGGCCGCCCACGACTGGGGCGCCACCGGACTGTGGACCCGCATCAATGCGCTGAACTCGCCCTGGGCGCTCGACGACATGCTGGAGATCGTGCCGGCCGTGGGTGCCAAGCTCGATGTGGTCATGCTCCCCAAGGTCGAGGGGCCCTGGGACATCCACTACCTCGACCAGCTGCTCGCCCAGCTGGAGGCCAGGCACGCCCTGCCCAAGCCGATCCTGATCCATGCCATCCTGGAGACCGCCGAGGGCGTCAACAACGTGGAGGCGATCGCGGCGGCGAGCCCGCGCATGCACGGGATGAGCCTGGGCCCCGCGGACCTGGCGGCCTCGCGCGGCATGAAGACCACCCGCGTCGGCGGCGGGCATCCGGCCTACGGCGTGCTGGCGGACCCTGGCCCGGCGGGCACCCCGCGCGCCTTCTTCCAGCAGGACCTGTGGCACTACACGCTGGCGCGCATGGTGGATGCCTGCCTGGCCTACGGCCTCAAGCCGTTCTACGGGCCGTTCGGCGACTTCGCCGACCTCGCCGCCTGCGAGGCCCAGTTTCGCAACGCCTTCCTGCACGGCTGCGCCGGCGCCTGGACCCTGCATCCCACCCAGATCGACATCGCCAAGCGGGTGTTCAGCCTCGACCCGGCCGAGGTGGCCTTCGCCAAGCGCATCGTGGAGGCGATGCCCGACGGCAGCGGCGCGGTCATGATCGACGGCAAGATGCAGGACGACGCAACCTGGAAGCAGGCCAAGGTGATCCTCGACCTCGCCCGGCTGGTGGCGGAGAGGGACCCGGAGCGCAAGGCCCTCTACGGCCTGTGAGCGGATGAGGTGGTGAGTGGTGAGATGGTGAGTTCAGGCCGTGCCCGGGTTCCGGACTGGGGGCAACTCGTCGGTAGCCAAGTGTGGAGTGGGCTTCGGGCGCTTGAAATGTCAAAACAGCGCACTCCTCACTCAAAGGTCTCCATCATGGAGGTGCAGATCAGAGCCATCGAGTACGCTCCATCTTTCGCCGCCCCTCGCCAATTGGCCTTCGGGCTGGACGATCATGAAGCTGGACGATCGTCTTGTCACCAATCCGCGCCACAGGCGCCGACCGACACTCACCACTCACCATCTCACCACTCACCTGAAACCTTTTCCCGCATTGACGATGCGGCGCCCGAGCGGCTATCGACGAAGGGCCGCATGGGGAGGTCGGGCACGGCATGGGCGTCGGGCGAGCCAAATTCGCGGTGGGCCAGGTGGTACGGCACCGCGTTCACAACTTCCGCGGCGTCATCTTCGACGTCGACCCGGTCTTCAACAACACCGAGGAATGGTACCAGGCGATCCCGCCCGAGCGGCGCCCCAGCAAGGACCAGCCCTTCTATCACCTGCTGGCGGAGAACTCCGAGACCGAGTACGTCGCCTACGTCTCCGAGCAGAACCTCTTGCCCGATGTCTCCGGCAAGCCCCTGCGCCACCCCCAGATCCGGCAACTGTTCTCCGTCGATGAGCACGGCGCCTACCGCCCCCTGTTCCTGCAGCACCCGCACTGAGATCGGACTACTTCTTTCTCCGGTTCAGATCTTCGTTCGTCCTCTTCAGCTCTTCGATCCACTTCTGCCGCCGCGCGTAAATCTGGTTCAGCAGCTGCGTGCGCGCTTCCATGTACTTCTTCTTGTCGGTCGGCGGGTTCGCCAGGGTCTCCCGGAATCCGCCGAGGTCCACTGACTGGGTCGTCGGTGTATTCGGCGCCCGCATCGTCTGCACCGCGAGACCTGCCCGGCCCTTGAGCAGGTCGACCCGACGGAAACGGCGGAACGGAGAGGGTCCCAATCCGATGGGAGGCCACCTCCTCGGCTGGACGAGGCGGTCGGGGTATAGTCCGAGATCCGCAGGAGAACGGGGTCAGACCCAATCGGACATCGGACCGCCAGGACAATCCGCCGGGAGCACCCCTGCTGGGTCTGGGCCAGCCTCGAGGCCACGCTCTCCAGGCAGCCAATGAGCCGCCGTCGACAATCTCAGAAAAGTATGCGCATGGGGTCAGACCCGCGGGGTCTGACCCCCATCCACCTACTTCTTGCCGGGAGTTGCAGGAGGCTTCGTGTTGGGCTGCATCTTGTTGAGGTCCTCCTGCTGCTTCTTCATTTCCGCAATCAGCTGCTCGCGCCGCGCCTTGATGTCCTCCATCAGCTTCGCGCGCGCCTCGGCAAACTTCTTGGTGTCTGTCGGCGGACCTTTGAGCGCCTCGTTGAAGCCGGCCAGCGGAACCCTGAGGTTGACCCCGATGCCCGACAGGTTCGCCGTCGTGACGACGAAGCCGGCGCTGCTCTTGAGATAATCGACGAGGTCCTCCTTGGCTTCAGCCTCGATGTGGCAGCCGACGATATTGCAGAACAGGAAGCCCATCTTCAGCGACTTCAGCTTGGTCTCCTCGCCCTTTGCGAGCTTCTCGTTCTTCTCGATCTTCGACCACAGGTCCTTGGGGAAGAAGGTCACGCCGACGCCCGCGGGCAGCACCACGCCCAGGGGCAGGATGATCCTGAAGATCTGCTTCTCCTCCTTGTCCACCTTGACCTGGTTGAGCCCGGCGGAGACGATCACCATGCCGCTGTTGGCATCGATGCGCTCGGCCAGGGTGTGGCAGATGTTGACCTCTTTCTTCAGCTCCTTGCCCTCCTTGTCCTTGGCGGTGAGCGAGCCCTTGTCGCACAGCTTCACCCAGGAGCTCTTGGGCGTGCTGGTGGGCGCCTCGGCCTTCTTGTCGGTCTTCTTCTGCGCTTGCGCAGGGTCGGGGCTCAGCACGAATGACCACCCGAGCAGGAGCGTGACGGCGATGGCGGCAGCGCCCGCGAGGCGTGCGCCCATCCCGCAATGCCAATACGATTTCGCCATGTTGTCGTTGACCTTTCCCTGGAAAGCCGGTCCCCTGCCGGCGTCGGCCGGATGCGTTATGCCGAAGGCGTTTATTGTGTTGCTTGCGCGTGCTAGGCAATAGGGGGCGGATTGCGGCAATCCCGTGACGGGCTGTGGACGGCGCTGGCGGCGGGAGGGCGAAGCAGCGCAGACGTTGCTACACGGCAACTCCGCCTCCAGGGCTGTCGCGCCAGGCCCGGTCCCGGGGTCCTATGCCGGACTGCTCATGCTGGACTGCACAAGGTGACACAGCGACGACGCGGCCACCTCCCCGGCGGGTCTCTTGCGCACAGGAGGCCCAATCTGGCGCGCCTGTGTGCTGCTCTGCTCGCGGCCGCAGTGGTCGCGCTCGCAGCCTGCAGCGCACGCGCAATCGACCGAGCCGGTGCACGGCCTCGCCATGCACGGCCTGCCCAAGCACCCCCCGGGCTTCAGCCATTTCCCCTACGTCAACCCCGACGCGCCGCGCGGCGGCAAGCTCGTGCTCGGGCAGCAGGGTACGTTCGACAGCCTCAACCCGTTCATCATCAAGGGCGTGTCGGCGCACGGATTGCGCGACTACGTGTTCGAGAGCCTGCTGGCGCGCAGCGGCGACGAGCCTTTCACGCTCTACGGCCTGCTTGCGGAAAGCCTCGAGCTGCCGTCGGACAGGTCCTCCGTCACCTTCCATCTGCGGCCTGAGGCGAGGTTCGCCGACGGGCAGCCGATCACGCCCGAGGACGTGCTCTTCAGCCATGCCGTGCTCAAGGAGAAGGGCTGGCCCTATCATCGCTCGCACTACGGCAAGGTGGCCAAGGCCGAGAAGGTCGGCGAGCGCAGCGTGCGCTTCACCTTCAAGGCGGCAGGCGACCGCGAGGCCCCGCTGCTGCTCGGCCTCATGCCGATCCTGCCGAGCCACAAGCTCACCCCGGAGACGTTCGAGCGCACCACCCTGGAGCCGCCGCTCGGCAGCGGCCCCTATGTGGTCGCGCGCGTCGACCCCGGGCGGTCGCTGGTCTACCGGCGCAATCCCGACTGGTGGGCGCGCGAGCTGCCGGTGGTGCGCGGGCGCTTCAACTTCGACGAGATCAGGGTCGACTATTTCCGCGATGCATCGACGCTGTTCGAGGCGTTCAAGGTCGGCGCCATCGACGTGCGGATCGAGGACGATCCGGTCCGCTGGGTCGACGGCTACCGCTTCGCTGCCGTGGAGGACGGCCGCGCCGTCAAGGCCGAGCCCGCGACCCAGCTGCCCTCGGGCATGCCGGCGCTCGTCTTCAACACACGACGGCCGCACTTCCAGGACCCCCGGGTGCGCCGCGCCTTCATCCTGGCGTTCGACGCCGAGTGGATCAACCGCAGCCTCTTCAACGGCGTCTACAAGCGCACCCAGAGCTACTTCGAGCGCTCCTACCTCTCCTCCCATGCCCGGCCGGCCGACGTAGCCGAGCGCACGCTCCTGGCGCCGTTCGCGGGCGAGGTGAAGCCGGAGGTGCTCGATGGCACCTTTCGCTTCCCCGGCAGCGACGGCAGCGGCGACAACCGGGCCAACCTGCGCGCCGCGCATCATCTGCTCAAGGAGGCCGGATACAAGCTCGAGGGCGGGCGCCTGACGAAGGGAAGCCAGCCGCTGACGGTCGAGTTCATGGCCGAGACCAGGGCCCAGGAGCGTCTGGTGTTGAGCTTCCAGCGCATGCTGGCGCGGCTCGGCATCGAGCTCAAGGTCCGGCAGGTCGACAGCACGCAGTTCACCAAGCGCCTGTTGAGCTTCGACTACGACATGGTGCAGTGGACCTGGCCCGCCTCGCTGTCGCCCGGCAACGAGCAGATCAACCGCTGGAGCAGCCGCACCGCGACGAGCGAGGGAAGCCTGAACCTCGCCGGCGTGAGCAACCCGGCCGCCGATGCCATGATCGTGGCGCTGCTGCGGGCGGAGTCCGCGGAGGACTTCAGGGCGGCCGTGCGCGCCTTCGACCGGGTTCTGGTGTCGGGCGACTATGCCATCCCGCTGTTCCACCTGCCGCGGGCGTGGGTCGCCTACTGGAGCCACCTCAAGCGCCCGTCGGTCGCCCCGCTCGGCGGCTTCGACATCGACACCTGGTGGACAGAGCGCAGGTGAGGCCACCGACGGGTGCAGCGCGCCGCGGGGGGCGAGCGGCCTCATCGGGCGTCCCCGTGGGGACCGGCGGCGATCCAGGGGCCATCCTCGGCGCGTGCCGACGCCTCGGCGGGCGCCTGCGGCTCGGCAATGCCGGGGGCAGAATAGGCGCCCTCCAGGGCCGCCACAGCCACCTCGCCGCCACGCACCGCCTGGGTATAGTGGCCGAGCGTCACGAAGGGCAGGTGAGCCCTGGAGCGGGCGCGCCGCGCACTGCGCCGTGGCGAAAGCGCGGGATGCAGCAGTGAAGGGATGTCGTCGCCTGCGCCGGAAGCTCAAGGCTCCCGGGCGGTTTGCCGCTTTGACAAATTGAGCTTTCGCGCGGCTGACCCGTCGTCAGCTGATCCTGCAATCAGCCGGGATCAGCGGAGAAGTGGAGGCCTTGTAGCCGCGATGGAACGAGCCGTATGGTCGCCCGCGATGCCGGCGACAAGCCGTCGTGACGCAAACATCTGCAGTCCTCCCAGACGGCGGAGGCGTGCCATGTTGTGATTTTGTGTGACGGACAGCACGCCTCCCGTGTCTTGCAGGTTACGGGGGCGCTACCAAACCCGTCAAACAGAAATCACGGCCGCGTGAGCACAAGATATCGTCCTGCAGCAGGTCTGTAGCAAAATGGCCCTCGCCTGGCGCGCCTCGGAGCCGAAGGGCGCTCAGCCGGACTGTCCTTCGCTGCGCTTGCGTCCTGATCCGGCGGCGTGCCGGCTTTCCGCATAAGCCTCCTCCAGGGCCTGCACCGCCGCCTCGCCGCCGCGTACCGCCTGGGTGTAGTGGCTCAGGGTCACGGTGGCATTGGCATAATGGCCGGCCAGCAAGGCGACGAGGCCCACCTCGATCCCCTTGGCCTGCAGGGTGCTGATGCGCCGGGCCCGGCGTCCCGATCTGCTGCGTTGCAGTCTGAGCTGTGCCGGTCCTAAATGTGGGCCATGACGCACCCCATCAGCACCACGCTAAGGATCGCCCTCGCGCAGCTCAATGCGGTGGTCGGCGACCTCGCCGGCAACGCCGCGAAGTTGCGCAGGGCCCGTGCCCAGGCCGCCGCCAAGGGCGCAGACCTTGTCCTATACCCGGAGCTCTTCATCACCGGCTATCCCCCCGAGGACCTGGTGCGCAAGCCGGCGTTCGCGGCCGCCGCCAGGGCCATGGTGGAGGCGCTGGCGCCCGAGACCGGCGACGGCGGCCCCGGCATCATCGTCGGCACCATCTGGCCGGAGGACGGCAAGCTCTACAACTCGATTGCGCTGCTCGACGGCGGCCGCCTGGCGGGGGTGCGCCACAAGGTCGAGCTGCCCAACTACGGGGTGTTCGACGAGAAGCGCGTGTTCGACCAGGGGCCCATGCCGGGGCCCGTCAACTTCCGCGGCGCGCGCCTCGGCGTGCCGATCTGCGAGGACATCTGGAAGGACGAGGTCACCGAGTGCCTGCAGGAGACGGGCTCGGAGATCCTGCTCGTTCCGAACGGCTCGCCGTTCGACTGGCCCAAGCCCGACATGCGCATGAACGTGGTGGTGGCGCGCGTGACGGAGACCGGGCTGCCCCTCGTCTATCTCAACCAGGTGGGCGGCCAGGACGAGTTGGTGTTCGACGGCGCCTCGTTCGTGCTCAACGCCGATAAGCAACTCGCCGTCCAGCTGCCGGCCTGGGAGGAGGCGCTGGAGATCGTGGACTTCCGCCGCGCGCCGATGGGCTGGAAGGCCGACATCGGGCTCAGGGCGCCCTTGGAGTCGGGCGAGGCGGCCGCCTACCAAGCCTGCCTGCTGGGGCTGCGGGACTATGTCGACAAGAACGGCTTTCCGGGCGTGGTGCTTGGGCTGTCGGGGGGCATCGACTCCGCGCTCGTCGCGGCGCTCGCCGTCGACGCTCTCGGGCCCGAGCGGGTGCACTGCGTGATGTTGCCCTACCGCTACACCTCCAGCGCCAGCCTCGCCGATGCGGCGGCCTGCGCCGAGGCGCTGGGCGTGCGCTACGACATCGTCCCCATCACCGCGCCCGTGGAGGGGTTTGCCAAGGAGCTGGCCGGCCTGTTCGCCGGCACGCCGCCCGGCACAACGGAGGAGAACATCCAGAGCCGGGTGCGCGGCACCACCCTGATGGCGATCTCCAACAAATTTGGCGCCATGGTGCTGACGACAGGCAACAAGAGCGAGATGTCGGTGGGCTATGCCACGCTCTACGGCGACATGAACGGCGGCTTCAACCCCATCAAGGACCTGTACAAGATGGAGGTCTACCGCCTCGCGCGCTGGCGCAACGCCCATGTGCCGAAGGGCGGCAGGGGGCCCGGCGGGGTGGTGGTGCCGGAGAACATCTTGACGAAAGCGCCGTCGGCCGAGCTGCGCGAGAACCAGACCGACCAGGACTCGCTGCCGCCCTATCCGGTGCTGGACGACATCCTGGCGTGCCTGGTGGAGAAGGAGATGCCGCTCGCCGACATTATCGCGCGCGGGCACGATGCGGCCACCGTGAAGAAGGTTGAGCGGCTGTTGTACTTGGCCGAGTACAAGCGCCGCCAGGCCGCGCCGGGCGTGAAGATCTCCGCCCGCAACTTCGGGCGGGACCGGCGGTATCCGATCACCAACAGGTTCCGGGAGGAGGTGTGAGGCGGGTGCGCTGCGCCTCCTGCACCCCACCGATTATGCAACCGACCAGCAGGTGGGCCCGCCAAGCGACGGGCGCCTGCCCCCTCGGTTTGCGATAACCGTAGACAGTGCAGGCGAGCCTGAAGGATACTCGCTGTCAGTTTAGCTACTTTTTTGCTGGGGGACCAACCAATGTGTGATGTCCCGGCGCACTACGGCGAGGCCGTCATGGTGCCAAGCGAGCATGACCTATACCAACCGCTTGCAAGGCTACGTCCTTGAGGGCTTCTTTGCGCGCAGCAAGGTCGGCTGGCCACAGCGGCAATATGCGCGTCGTTACTGGCGGAGACTGGTTAGGTTCCAGCAGCTCGGGGTGGAACATGGACCAACCCAGTGTCGGCAGTGGTGATCTGGCGTTCGCAGAGTTTGCTGCGACGGCGGAGCGTCCGGCTCTCAGCTCGAGGTAGACGAAGGCGGGTGAAAGTCTTCAGAGCGATGCTGCCAGCTCAATTGCGCACACGCTGGGTTTGGTGGCCTCCATAGCTCGTCGGCATCGTGGTCCATCGCTACGGGCATCTCCAGAGCGCTGACCAAGTCGCTGCACTCCACTTGCAAGCGCTGCGTCGAACCGACCCAACCACCGGCCAACTTTAGGCTTGAGAGGTACAAGACCAATCGAAGACAGCTGGGCGTGGCCCTACGGCATTGGATTGATAACGGTTCACGATCCTGGAAATCTTGGCACGTTCGAGATCAGACGGATGGCTGCGGAGCAAGCACCGTCGCGCCCGATGAGGTCGACGAGTTCATGTTCAACGCGGTTCGATGCGCACAGCCAGGATCTTGTCGTTGAGGGACTGAAGCGGTTCTGTGCGGGTCCGCTATGATCAAGACTGCGGTCGCCAACCTCAAGGGCGGCGTCGGCAAGTCAACGACGACGCTGTTTCTCGCCGAGCACTGTGGCACTCTTCCAGCAGCGCAAGATCCTGGTCATCGATCTCGATCCGCAGGCCAATGAGGCCAGCTACATGCTGCTCTTTCCCGGGCGGGAGTTGAGCACGCAGAGCACGCAGGCCAGACGCTGCCGCACTTGTTGGAGGGTGTTCAAGGGCCACAGCTCAATCCGATGGCATATGTCGTCCCGAGAGCGGTATTGCGAAATCAGGGACGACGCGGTGGGCACGTCGATTGTGCCTTCGATCCCGAAGCTATGGTTCGGACAACACGATTTCGATCGGGGACTCTACTTGTCCGGAAAAGATCCCGTCGAGGTACTGATTGGCATCTTGAATGCGTTCATGGACAGTATCGCGGATCACTTTCATTGCATTTTGTTTGATTGTCCTCCCGGCTTCGGCACATCGTCTCGAGCCGCGCTGCGACTCGCCGATCATGTCATTGCGCCAACGATTGCCGACTATACCTCGATGCGGAGCCTGCAAGACTTTGTCACCTTAGGTCTCCGGGGGACGCTGGGGCTGGAGGGAGAGAACAACTTGCACGTTGTCGTATCGAAGTTCACCGGATCGAACAGCCAGCGGCAAGCCTTGGACATCCTCAGGGAAGCGTACCATGTGCGCGACCCCGTGATTCCCATGCGCGATCAGGTCCAGGTGGTTGCGGAGCGTCATGCCACGCGGTCCCGTACCTATGCACAGAAGTACGGTAGACCCCACCTGCGGCCCCTGAGGCCACATGTGAAGGGGCTGTCAGATGCACTCTATGGGCTTATATTTGAACCGAGGATGAGTTGGCTACAGGAGCCTCTCCCATGACCACGCATCGGACGATCGATCCTGCAGAAGCGCTCAATGGCCTCTTCCAAGTCGTGCGGGAAGAAGCGCTCAGCAACCCAAAGTTCGCACGTCGGCTGCTTGAGATAGTGGGCTACACGGTCGAATTCCGGGGAGAGGAAGCGCTTGCTGCAGTCGATCCCGTTCTCATTGCCCAGCGCGGCCCGGAGGAGTTTCGTCGAACGTTCCTTTCCATGAGCTTGAAGGACATCAAGAAGATTGGAAAGGACTTCAGTCTTGTGGAGGCACACGAGACCAACAGAAAGCCGATCGGGGCGCTTGTGGACCTCCTTTGGGAGCGCGCGCGAGAGCGCGCGTACGATCTCTTTCCACGGGCGCGCGAAGCAGCCGAGTGAACTGAGGGCTGAAACTCTGAGCCAAATGTGAGAACGGCCGCACGAGGCGGCCGTTCTTCTTTCGATGCACGGTAAGCGTCAGCGTCACATATCCATGCCGCCCATGCCGCCGGGCATGCCGTGGCCGTGGCCGCCGTCCTTCTTCTTCGGGCGCCTCGGCGACGCCCGCCTCGGTGGTCACCATCAGGCCGGCGATGGAGGCGGCGTCCTGCAGCGCGGTGCGCACCACCTTGGCCGGGTCGATGATGCCCTTCTCGAACAGGTCGCCGTACTCGTCGTTCTGGGCGTCGTAGCCGAAGGCCGAGCCCGCGGCTTTCTCCAGCACCTTGCCGACCACGATCGAGCCTTCCACGCCGGCGTTCTCGGCGATCTGGCGGATCGGCGCCTGCAGGGCCCGGCGCACGATGGCGATGCCGGCGTTCTGGTCGTCGTTGTCGCCCTTCACGGTGATCGCCTGGGTGGCGCGCAGAAGTGCGACGCCGCCGCCGGGGACGATGCCCTCCTCGACCGCCGCGCGGGTGGCGTTCAGCGCGTCGTCGACGCGGTCCTTGCGCTCCTTCACCTCGACCTCGGTGGCGCCGCCGACCTTGATCACTGCAACGCCGCCGGCGAGCTTCGCCAGCCGCTCCTGCAGCTTCTCCTTGTCGTAGTCGGAGGTGGTCTCCTCGATCTGGGCCTTGATCTGGGCAACGCGGCCCTCGATCTCCTTCTTCTTGCCGGCGCCGTCGATGATGGTGGTGTTCTCCTTCTCCACCCGACGCGCTTGGCGCGGCCCAGCATGTCGAGCGTGACGTTCTCCAGCTTGATGCCGAGGTCCTCGCTGATCACCTGGCCGTTGGTGAGGATCGGCGATGTCCTCCAGCATGGCCTTGCGGCGGTCGCCGAAGCCCGGTGCCTTCACGGCCGCGATCTTGAGGCCGCCGCGCAGCTTGTTGACGACCAGCGTGGCGAGCGCCTCGCCCTCGACCTCCTCGGCGATGATGAGGAGCGGCTTGCCGGTCTGCACCACGGACTCGAGCACGGGCAGCAGCGGCTGCAGGCCGGAGAGCTTCTTCTCGTGGATCAGGAGATAGGGCTCCTCCAGCTCCGCGATCATCTTGTCGGCGTTGGTGATGAAGTAGGGCGAGAGGTAGCCGCGGTCGAACTGCATGCCCTCGACCACGTCGAGCTCGGTATCGAGGCTCTTGGCCTCCTCGACCGTGATCACGCCCTCGTTGCCGACCTTCTGCATGGCCTCGGCGATCATCTTGCCGATCGACTTCTCGCCGTTGGCCGAGATGGTGCCGACCTGGGCGATCTCGTCGGAGTTCTTCACCTTCTTGGAGCGCTTGCCGATCTCCTCGACCGCCTGCGCCACGGCCTTGTCGATGCCGCGCTTCAGGTCCATCGGGTTCATGCCCGCGGCCACCGCCTTGGCGCCCTCGCGCACGATCGCCTGGGCAGCACGCAGGCCGTGGTGGTGCCGTCGCCGGCCGCGTCGTTGGTCTTCTGGGCGGCCTCGCGCACCAGCTGCGCGCCCATGTTCTCGAACTTGTCCTCGAGCTCGATCTCCTTGGCGACGGTGACGCCGTCCTTGGTGGTGCGGGGAGCGCCGAACATCCATGCCGCCCATGCCGCCGGGCATGCCGTGGGCGTGGCCGGCGTCCTTCTTCTTCGGGCGCCTCGGCCACGCCGGCCTCGGTGGTCACCATCAGGCCGGCGATCGAGGCGGCGTCCTGCAGGGCGGTGCGCACGACCTTGGCCGGGTCGATGATGCCCTTCTCGAACAGGTCGCCGTACTCGTCGTTCTGGGCGTCGTAGCCGAAGGCCGAGCCCGCCTGCTTCTCCAGCACCTTGCCGACCACGATCGAGCCTTCCACGCCGGCGTTCTCGGCGATCTGGCGGATCGGCGACTGCAGCGCCCGGCGCACGATGGCGATGCCGGCGTTCTGGTCGTCGTTCTCACCCTTGACCGTGATCGCCTGGGTCGCGCGCAGCAGCGCCACGCCGCCGCCGGGAACGATGCCTTCCTCGACCGCGGCGCGGGTGGCGTTGAGCGCGTCATCGACGCGGTCCTTGCGCTCCTTCACCTCGACCTCGGTGGCGCCGCCGACCTTGATCACCGCCACGCCGCCGGCGAGCTTCGCCAGCCGCTCCTGCAGCTTCTCCTTGTCGTAGTCGGAGGTGGTCTCCTCGATCTGCGCCTTGATCTGGGCAACGCGGCCCTCGATCTCCTTCTTCTTGCCGGCGCCGTCGATGATGGTGGTGTTCTCCTTCTCGACGCGCACGCGCTTGGCGCGGCCCAGCATGTCGAGCGAGACGTTCTCCAGCTTGATGCCGAGGTCCTCGCTGATCACCTGGCCGTTGGTGAGGATCGGCGATGTCCTCCAGCATGGCCTTGCGGCGGTCGCCGAAGCCCGGCGCCTTCACGGCCGCGACCTTGAGGCCGCCGCGCAGCTTGTTGACGACCAGCGTGGCCAGCGCCTCGCCCTCGACCTCCTCGGCGATGATGAGGAGCGGCTTGCCGGTCTGCACCACGGCCTCCAGCACGGGCAGCAGCGGCTGCAGGCCGGCGAGCTTCTTCTCGTGGATCAGGAGGTAGGGCTCCTCCAGCTCGGCGATCATCTTGTCGGCGTTGGTGATGAAGTAGGGCGAGAGATAGCCGCGGTCGAACTGCATGCCCTCGACCACGTCGAGCTCGGTCTCGAGGCTCTTGGCCTCCTCGACCGTGATCACGCCCTCGTTGCCGACCTTCTGCATGGCCTCGGCGATCATCTTGCCGATCGACTTCTCGCCGTTGGCCGAGATGGTGCCGACCTGGGCGATCTCCTCGGAGTTCTTGACCTTCTTGGAGCGCTTGCCGATCTCCTCGACCACCTGCGCCACGGCCTTGTCGATGCCGCGCTTGAGGTCCATCGGGTTCATGCCGGCGGCCACCGCCTTGGCGCCCTCGCGCACGATCGCCTGGGCGAGCACGCAGGCGGTGGTGGTGCCGTCGCCGGCCGCGTCGTTGGTCTTCTGGGCGGCCTCGCGCACCATCTGCGCGCCCATGTTCTCGAACTTGTCCTCGAGCTCGATCTCCTTGGCGACGGTGACGCCGTCCTTGGTCGAGCGCGGCGCGCCGAACGACTTCTCGAGGATGACGTTGCGGCCCTTGGGGCCGAGCGTGATCTTGACGGCGTTGGCGAGGATGTCGACGCCGCGCAGCATGCGCTCGCGGGCCTCGGCGGCAAACTTAACGTCTTTGGCAGCCATGGCTGGGTTAGCTCCTACAACTTGAATTGCGGTCTGGTGTGGAGGGAGGAGGGGGAATGCGGGACGGGCGCCATGGGCTGCGGCCGGCGCTGGCGGCGCGAACTACTTCTCCAGCACCCCCATGATGTCGCTCTCCTTCATGATGAGCAGCTCCTGCCCGTCGATCTTGACCTCGGTGCCGGACCACTTGCCGAACAGGATCTTGTCGCCCTTCTTCACGTCGAGGGGCACGAGCTTGCCGGACTCGTCGCGGGCGCCGGGGCCGGCGGCGATGATCTCGCCCTGCTGGGGCTTCTCGGCGGCGGTGTCCGGGATGATGATGCCACCGGCCGACTTGGTCTCGGCTTCCACGCGGCGCACCGCCACGCGGTCGTGCAAAGGACGGAATTTCATGAGACAAAACTCTCCGATTTTCAGAGGGTTAGCGGCCATCGGCCGGGTGTGACAAACACTGAGGATGGGGTTGTTAGCACTCACTTTTGTCGAGTGCCAGCAACCGGCGGCTCCAAATAGACAAGGGCCGGCGCCGTGTCAAGGTATCGGCGCAGAGTTAACAAGCTCCAGTCTCGCCTCGCAGCTTGGGGCGTCGCGAAAGGTGCAAACAAGTGGCCCCCCGTACCTGGGCCGCTTTGGCAGGCAGGGCGGGTTGAGGTGCCGTTGGTGGACGCTCAGGCCACTTGACTCGCACGCCACATTGCCTACATTCTCGCACAACGGTGACAGAACATCCGCCAGCAAACAATAAGAGAGCCTGCGCCATGGCCCGCAAGACTGCTGCATCCACCGATCGTGATGTCGTGAAATCGTGAAATCGTGAAATCGTGAAATCGTGAAGTGGGATGGGAGTATCCACAAAAGTGACTGATGGATCGCCTGTTCGGTCTTACAAGGACCTGGAGGTGTGGCGCGTGGCCATGGATCTCGCGGTTGCTTGCTACAAAACAACCTCAACGTTTCCGCGTGAAGAGACTTACGGTTTGACCGCGCAGATCCGCCGCTCCGCGGTGTCCATTGCGGCCATATATCGCGGAGTGTTACGGAAGAGAACGACGTCCTCGTTCGTTCACTTCCTCCGTATCGCGCAGGGTTCCCTCAAGGAGGTTGAAACCCAACTGTCCTTGGTTGAGCGCGTTGAAATACGTCCCGCGGCACCATTGGGCCCCCTCTTCAACTTGTGCGAGCGGGTGAGCAAGATGCTTCGAAACCTGATCCGATCGCACGAGAAACAATCCGAAGCCGAGAGATGACCATCGCCGCCCGCTGTGGGCTCTAACTCGATTTCACGACTTCACGATCTCACGATTTGCTAGAACACCCGCTGGGGGAAATAGCGCAGCAGCAGCTCCTCGTAGCGGCCGCTCTGGCGCAGGCGCTTCAAGGCGGTGTTGATCATGCCCTTGAGCTGGACGTCGTCGCGGTTGACGGCGATGCCGACGCCGTCGCCGAAGTACTTGGGCTCCGCGAACGGCCCGCCCTTGAACTCGCAGCAGGCCTTGGATGCGGTGCCGTTGATCCAGAACGTCAGGCCGATACCGTCGTCGAACAGGAGATCGACGGCACCGGTGACGAGGGCATCGCGCGCGAGCTCCGGCGTCTCGTAGAGCTTGAGGGAGCTGTCGCGGAAGAACGCGCGCAGGTAGGCCTCGTGCGCCGTGCCCTTGGCGACGGCGATGCGCTTGCCGTCCAGCCCCTCCGGCGTCACGTCGACCTGCCCGCCGCCGCGCCTGCCGGTGAAGCGCCCCGGCGTAAAGTAGTAGCGTCGCTGAAGTCGACGACCTTCAGGGTATTCGGGGTGACGGCGTGAGAGGCGATGACGGCGTCGGCCTCGCCCCGCCGCAGTGCCGGCAGCAGCTCCGCCCACGGCCGCACCTGGATGTCGCAGGCAGCGGCCAGCTCCAGGCAGAGACGGCGCGCGCGATGTCGATGTTGAAGCCGGTGAGGATGCTGTCCTCGTCGTAGTAGTGGAACGGCGGGAAGTCGCTGTCGGTGAGAAAGCGAATGGCGACGCGCCGCGGCGGCCGCGCTCCTCCGTCTCGTCCTGCGGTCCGGCGGGCTGCGCGCCGGCGGGCCCCGGTGGCAGGGCGGCCAACATGAGCGATGCGAGCCAGACCACGAAAAGGCTGGACGCCGTGCGCTTCATCTGTGCTATGCTCATTCGTGTGCGGCCTTCGAGCGGCGTGGGGGCATCGGATGGCCAGGGCCGAGGACGGGCGTGCGCGTCGTCGAGCGCTGGGACAGCGACCGAGTTCCGCCGCCATCATAGCGCCTGCGCCGCGCCTGCAACAGCGCCCCGCGCGCGTCGCACCGGGTTTTCCGGTGGATCAATACGATTTTCTTCTCGGCAGCGGCGTCGAGCCGGGGACGCTGCAGCGGGCGAGGGCGGAGGCCCGCCGTTGCGGCGTGGCGGTCGCACGAGGCGCTGCTGGCCGAGGGCGCGCTGTCGCCGGCGGCCTACGCCGCGGCCTTGGCCGGCTGCCTGGGGGTGCCGCTCGCCGGGTGGCGCACGGTGTTCGATCTCGGGAGCGCCGAGGAAGGGGACCTCGACGGCGTCGGGCTGCCCGCCGTATCGCCGGCCGGCCCGTGCGCGTGCTTTGCGCGGGAGCGGCACGCCTTTCGCCCTGTGCGAGCAAGTGGCCGCGCTTCTGGTGCGCCGGCTCGACGTCGCGCTGGCGCCGAGGTTCCGCATCGAGGCGGCACTCGAGCGGCACTTCCGAGCCGAGCGCATGGAAGAGGCCGTTCGCGGCTCTTCCGGCGGCAGTTCGGCGAGCTTCGGCCGGCGGCACCATGATCTGGACCTGGCAGCTGGTGGCGGCGGCCATCGCCGTCGGGCTCGTCATCGGCGGCATGTCCACCTCGCCGGAGGCCACCATCGGCGCCCTCGCCGGCGTGGCCGCGCTGCCCTTCCTGTGCGTGACCCTGCTGCGCCTCGCCGCCTTGCGCGAGGTCGTGTTCGCGGCACGCGCAGGCCGGCGCGCAGCGGGGCGGAGCCTGGCCACGCCCTCGCCGACCGGCAGCTGCCGGTCTACTCGGTGCTGGTGCCGCTGTTCCGCGAGGCCAATGTGCTGGCGGACCTCGTGCGCGCGCTCGGTGCGCTGGACTATCCCCGCGCGAAGCTCGAGGCGCTGCTGATCCTGGCGAGGAAAGCGCGACCTCGAGACGCAGGTGGCGCTCGGCGCTGGAGAAGCTCGCCCGGGCTTCCGCACGGTCATTGTCCCCGACGGGCAGCCGCGCACCAAGCCGAAGGCGCTCAACTACGCGCTGCAGCTGCCGGCACGCGGCGAATATGGTCGTGGTCTTCGACGCCGAGGACCGGCCGCAGCCCGACCAGCTGCGCCGGGCGCTGGAGACGTTCCGCCGCCAGCGGATTCCTCGGCCGCGTGGAGGCGCAGCTCAACATCTACAACGCGCGGATGAGCTGGTTCACGC
>CAWIXS010000047.1:0-91196 GCA_963840075.1 uncultured Alphaproteobacteria bacterium
GTGGATGCGCAATATCCAGCCCTGGTGCATCTCGCGCCAGCTCTGGTGGGGGCATCGTATTCCGGCGTGGTACGGGCCCAAATTCGATGAAGATGGCTATCCAATACCTGACAAGCAGGAGATTTTCGTCGCACTGACAGAGCAAGACGCAATTGAACAGGCGAAGGAATTCTACGGTTCGAGTCGAATTGAGGTTCTCTCAGAGGAGCTTCGCGATCTGCCGTTGGGACCGTCGGTGTCTTATGAGGCCGAAGGTGTGGGTCGGCCGAGATTTACCGCTATCCAATTGCGCCGCGACCCCAACGTCCTCGACACCTGGTTCTCCTCGGCGCTGTGGCCGTTCTCCACGCTCGGGCTGGCCCGATCAGACCAAGGAGCTGGAGCGATTCTATCCCACCAATGCGCTGGTCACCGGCTTCGACATCATCTTCTTCTGGGTGGCGCGCATGATGATGATGGGGCTGCACTTCATGAAGGAGGTGCCGTTCCACAACGTCTACATCCACGCGCTCGTGCGCGACGAGCGCGGGCAGAAGATGTCCAAGACCAAGGGCAACGTCATGGACCCCCTGGACATCATCGACGGCATCGAGCTCGACCGTCTGATCCAGAAGCGCATCGACGGGCTCCTGAGGAAGGAGGACGCGAGCCGCATCGCCAGGGACACGCGCAAGGACTACCCCAACGGCATCACCGCCTACGGCGCCGATGCGCTCCGCTTCACGCTGGCGGCGATGGCCGCGCAGGGGCGCGACATCAAGCTCTCGCTGAAGGCGGTGGAGGGCTACCGCAACTTCGCCACCAAGCTCTGGAACGCGTCCCGCTTCGCCGAGATGAACAAGTGCACGCGGACGGAGGGCTTCGATCCCAGGGGGCTCGAGCAGACCGTCAACCGCTGGATCGCCGGCGAGGTGGAGCGCGCGGCGGCCGCGGTCACCGCGGGCATCGAGGGCTACAAGTTCAACGAGGCGGCGGGCGCCGTCTACGAGTTCGTCTGGGGCACCTTCTGCGACTGGTACCTGGAGCTGATCAAGCCGATCCTCGAAGGGAGCGACGAGGCGGCGAAGGCCGAGACGCGCGCCACCACGGCCTGGGCGCTCGACCGCATCCTCGCGCTCCTGCATCCGTTCATGCCGTTCATCACCGAGGAGCTGTGGGACCGCCTCGCGGCAGGCGGCGCGCCGCGCGAGAGCCTCCTGTGCCTCTCGACTTGGCCGGTGCTCGACGGCCTCGCGGACGCCGATGCCCACGCCGAGATCGGCTGGCTCGTGAAGCTGATCGGCGAGGTGCGCTCGGTCCGCAGCGAGATGAACGTTCCGGCCGGGGCGAGGATCCCCCTGGTGCTGGTGGGCGCCAAGAAGCTCGAGCGGGCGCGGGCGGAGCGCCACGAGGACACCATCAAGCGCATGGCGCGCATCGACAAGATGTCGTTTGCGAGGACGGCGCCCAAGGGCTCCGCTCAGGTCGTGATCGGGGAGACTACGGTGGCACTGCCGCTGGCGGGCGTGATCGACATGGCCGCTGAGCGCACCCGGCTGGAGCGCGAGCTCGACAAGAGCGAAGGCGAGATCGGCAGAATCGACTCCAAGCTGGGCAACGCCCAGTTCGTCGCCAAGGCCCCACCCGAGGTGGTGGAGGAGAACCGCGAGCGCCGCGCCGCCTTCGAGGCCACCGCACGCAAGCTGCGCGCCGCGCTGCAACGCGTGCAGGCCGCCCTGTAGAGCCGGCGGCGTTGCTCAGGTTGTGACACCGACAAGTCGCACCTTGGCACGGCTCTGCGCGCCTCGACTGCGTCGCTGTTGAAAGCGTCATGCTTGGCATGGAGCTGTGGCTCTGCCGCAACCATGTGCCACCGTAGAGCCACAATACTTGGACAAGTTCCAAACTCGCTGGTTTGGCGGGCCAGCGGCACGACCCACAACCGTCTCAGCCTCGGGGGAGAGGCAACTGGCTCGGACACACGTCCTCGTGTGTTTTTCGCCCGCCTGAGGTTGCGTACTCGCGAAGGGGAAACGCAAGAAGGCATTGGGGAGTCATGGACGCAAAGACGTTCGACAAATCGAAGCTGCCGAGCCGTCATGTGACGGAAGGTGCATCGCGGGCACCGCATCGCTCCTACTATTACGCCATGGGTCTGACCGAGAAGCAGATCCACCGCCCGTTCGTGGGCGTCGTCTCGTGCTGGAACGAGGCTGCGCCCTGCAACATAGCTCTCATGCGGCAGGCGCAGTCCGCCAAGAAGGGCGTGCATTCCGCCGGCGGCACGCCGCGCGAGTTCTGCACCATCACCGTCACCGACGGCATCGCCATGGGCCACCAGGGCATGAAGGCGTCGCTGATCTCGCGCGAGGTGATCGCCAACTCGATCGAGCTCACCATGCGCGGCCACTGCTACGACGCCATGGTCGGGCTCGCCGGCTGCGACAAGTCGCTGCCCGGCGTGATGATGGCGATGCTGCGCCTCAACGTGCCCTCGGTCTTCATGTACGGCGGCTCGATCCTGCCCGGCAAGTTCAAGGGCAAGGACGTGACCGTGGTCGACGTGTTCGAGGCGGTCGGTCAGCACTCCGCCGGCAAGATGTCGGACAAGGATCTGCATACGCTGGAATGCCACGCCTGCCCCGGCGCCGGTGCCTGCGGCGGCCAGTTCACCGCCAACACCATGGCGATGGTGTCGGAGGCCATCGGCCTCGCGCTGCCGGGCTCCGCCGGCGCGCCCGCCCCCTATGAGAGCCGCGACGAGTACGCCGTGGCGAGCGGCAAGGCGGTGATGCGGCTCCTCTCCGACGGCATCCGCCCGCGCGACATCGTCACGCGCAAGGCCTTCGAGAACGCCGCCACCATCGTGGCCGCCACCGGCGGTTCCACCAACGCCGGCCTGCACCTGCCGGCCATGGCGCACGAGTGCGGCATCGAGCTCGACCTGATGGATGTCGCCGCCATCTTCAAGCGCACGCCCTACATCGCCGACCTGAAACCCGGCGGCAAGTACGTGGCGAAGGACGTGTACGACATCGGCGGCATCCCGCAGGTGATGCGCGCGCTGCTCGACGGCGGCTACCTGCACGAGGACTGCCTCACCGTCACCGGCAAGACCATCAAGCAGAATACTCGAGAAAGTGAAGTTCAACAAGAACCAGACGGTTGTCTATCCGGTTTCCAAACCCATATCGCCAACGGGCGGAGTCGTGGGGCTGCAGGGCTCGTTGGCGCCGGATGGCGCCGTCGTCAAGGTGGCCGGCATGAAGACGCTGAAGTTCCGCGGTCCCGCGCGCGTGTTCGACTGCGAGGAGGACTGCTTCCAGGCGGTCGAGAACCGCCAGTACAAGGAAGGCGACATCCTCATCATCCGCTACGAGGGCCCCAAGGGCGGCCCCGGCATGCGCGAGATGCTCTCCACCACGGCGGCGCTCTACGGCCAGGGCGTGGGCGAGCAGGTCGCTCTCATCACGGACGGCAGGTTCTCCGGGGGCACGCGCGGCTTCTGCATCGGCCACGTCGGGCCCGGAGGCGGCCGTGGGCGGCCCGATCGCGCTGGTTCAGGACGGCGACATCATCGCCATCGACGCCGAGGCCGGCACGCTCGATCTGGAGGTATCGAAGACCGAGCTTCGCCAAGCGGCGCAGGACCTGGAAGGCGCCGCCCAATCCCTATCAGAGCGGCGCATTGCGCAAGTACGCGGACCAGGTGGGCCCGGCCCACAAGGGCGCGGTCACCCATGCCGGCGGGAAAGCGGAAGTCGTCTGCTATGCGGATATCTAGAGGCCTTCTCGCAGCAGCGCTGCTGGCCGCGGCGGGCGCCGCAGCGGCCCAGCAGGAGCCTGCCGGGCAAACCACGCTGCAGCGGGGGCTGTCGGCCTACCAGAAGGGCGAGCAGGAGGCGGCAATCCCGGCGCTGACCGAGGTTGCGGAAAAGGGCGACGCGTCGGCCAAGTTCCTTGCCGAGTTCTTCCTGGCGCGGGCCTATGCGGAGCACACAGGCGCTGCCGGGAACCACCACACCAAGGCCTACGTGCTGTTCCGCAAGATCGCCGAGGAGAACGTCGAGGTCGATCCCGAGCGCAGCCAGCGCGCGCCGTACGTGGCCAAGGCCCTGATCGCGCTCGCCGGATATGTGCGGTCGGGCATCAAGGAGATCGACCTGCCCGCCAATCCGCGCCGCGCTGCCCAATACCTCAATCATGCCGCTACCTATTTCGGCGACAAGGATGCCCAGTTCGAGCTGGCGCGAACTCTACCTCGGCGGCGATGGGTCGAACGTTTCGAGCAGCGAGATCAAGCTCGGGCTACATTACCTGTCGGCGTTGACGGAGGCGAGCCATCCGGCGGCGCAGGCCGTCGTGGCCGACCTGTTCTGGCGCGGACGCCACGTGAAGAAGGACGATGCGCGCGCGCTCGCGCTCGCCACCATCGCCGTGGCCAACGCGCCGTCGCGCGAGCGCATGTGGATCGAGGAAAGCTACGCCGCCATGTTCTGCGCCACGCCGCCCGCGACGCGAGACGCGGCCGGCGCTCTCGTCACCCGCTGGCGCAAGATGTTCGCGCAGCCAGCGCCGGAGCCTTCCGGCTCGGTCGCTCGCGATCTCCTGCCCGAGCGCCAGTGCGCCAATGGCGAGACCGTGGCCATGGCCCGGCGGGACGGAGACCGATCAGGGCGCCGGCTGCGCCGCCGTCCGGCGCCGAGGCCCGCCAAGGACGGCGCGGCGACGGTCCACCGCCATCCGCTCGGCCGGCGTGCTCGAAGCGCGCCGCCAAGAAGTAGCGCTCGCCAGGCCGTTCCGGAGCGGCAGCGGGTCGGCTGCGGCACTGCCGATTGACGGCGCAACCGAATCGCGATGCGGTTTGCAGCCGCGATGCGGCTGCAACGCGTGCGCGGCCCGGGGCGGCCCAGGTTTGGGCCCCTCGCGGTGGCACGAAAGTACCCGGAGCCTGCGGCGATCGCAGCGTACGGGCCCTCCCAGGCCCGGGAAACGGCATTCTGGAGCCGGGCCGGCCACGATCTGGGGCGGCCTCTGCTGAGGTGGTCCCGGCTGGACGGTTGCATGTCGCGCCTCGCCACGAGCGCCCGCTTCCGGACCGTCCGACCAACGACCGGCGGAATCGGGTAGCGCAATGCGCCGTGTACGACCGGATGAGCTGCGGCTGTTGCCTCTGCCGCCGTCGTGATCAGCCGTCGTGCTGGCCAGTTTCGGCGGCAACTCCCAGCCAGCGGGTCGCCCGCCGGATTCGGTGCTCTCTGCCGGACGCCGGCTCTTTGCACGGTGAGGATTGACCCAAAGTGACCGTGCGGAACAGCGCAAGCAGGTGGGCATCGCCGGGAAGCGCCCTATCGTGGCGGCCAGCCCTGAGTCGGCACGACATTCCGATCACCGGGTGGGGTATCCGATGTTCGACGCCGTTCCGCAGCGAGGCCGACGCCGCGCGGTTCGCCGGATACCTGCACCGCGCGGCCGGCCGGAGTGATCAAAGTAGGTTGGGTGGGGCGGCGCCGCCCATGTGGTCAGTGCTGAGCGAAGAACGCCGTTACGGCTTCGGCGAACAGCGCGGGCTGCTCCGCCGGCACCGTGTGCGATGCTCCCGCAATCGTGTGGCGGCGCGCCTGGGGCAGGCACCTCTCGAGTCGGCGACAATTCGCTTGAAGACCGGTGGGCTCCGTTCACCGGTCGTCAGCAGCACGGGCACGGCTATGGCCTTGGCATCGTCGCACACGAAGCTTCGACGGGGCTGCTTCGCGATGAATTCGGCCTGACTCGAGACGGTATTGTCCAGCGCCATACGCTGGCGGCAGCCGACCTGCGTTGGAACGCCCCAGGCCCCCCGACCGCATCGACAAAAAGCGGTACAGCTCGCTCGAAGTCACCGGCGATGAACGCTTCTCGCGCCGGCGCCATCCGACCGCCTTGCTCTTTGAGCAGTGCCGGACCCTCGGGCGTCGCCGCAATCAGGCTCCTGACCGGCGGCTCGTTCAAGACGAGAGAACGAACGAGGGCAGGGTGGCGACGGGCAAAGAACAATGCCGCAAGCGCGCCCGAAGAGTGTCCGACCACTCTGACCTTGCCGAGCTTCAGCTCCCGAACAAGGGCCGCCAAGTCATCGGCGTGCCGGTCGGCCGCGCCATCCGGAGCGCCCTCCACGCTGACCTCGTTCGGGAAGTGGTTGCGGCGGCTGTAGGAGATGACCCGATAGCGCTGGGCCAGGGTGGACATGAGGTCGCTCCAGAACCGATGGTCTTGTAAGCCGCCGTGCACCAGCACGAGCGCCTCGCCCGCCCGGCCTGGACGAATGCGAGCTTGTAGCCGTCGACGGTCGCATGCTCCAGAGCATGAGCTGCCGCGCTCCCGACTGACATTGCGATGGCAAAGACAATAAATGACCGCGCCAGCCTACGGTCTATGGCCAGGACCGCCGCCGGCGCTGCGGTCGCGATGAATGTGCTGAGCCGGTTCATGCCACTCCTCCTTTGCGATAGCGGCCTCCTTCCACTGAAGGGGGCGCGTCGTGTATTGCAGTGTGGTGGAGGCGGCCCATCGGCGTCATGAAAGCACGGTGAAGGCGGCTAAAATTGCGCTGGAAATCGGCTGCAATCGTCTGATAGCGTTCTGAAACCGCGAGCCAAGACCGAAGGGAGGGGCGATGGCCGCAGGCGCGGGGTACCGGTTCGGTGAGTTCGTGCTGAACCTCGATCGTGGTCGCCTGCAGAAGGCCGGTGCCGATTTGGCGCTGCGCCCCAAGTCGTTCGACGTGCTGCGCTACCTGGTGGAGCGGGCCGGCCGGCTTGCCACCAAGGACGAGCTGGTGAGCGCAGTGTGGCCGAACGTGATCGTTTCGGACGATTCGCTCGCCCAGTGCGTCCGCGACATCCGCAAGGTGCTGGGCGACGACGGCGAGCGGTTCATCAAGACCGTGCCGCGGCGCGGCTATATGTTCGTCGCGGAGACCGCCCCGCTAACGGCGGAAGAGCCCGCGGCTGCCGCCCTGGCCCCTGCCGATCATGCCGGTGCGGCAGCCGTGCACGCCGGCGTCCGGAGGCTGGCTCGTGGGATAGATGTGAGAGGGCGCATCGCGCCGATTGCTGCCCTGGCAGCCATCATCGTGCTGGCGGGCGTAGCGGCGGCCTGGGCCTTGGGTTGGCTCGGGCGCCCGCCGCCGGCCACGACGGAGACTCGCCTGACCATTGCCGTGCTGCCGTTTGACGCCCAGGACGAGGTCTGGCTCGGCGATGGCCTGGCCGAGGATATCATGACCGCGGCGTCCCGCTTCCGCGACCTCACCGTGATCGGCCGCACCTCCAGCTTCCGCTACCGCGGCAACGCCGTGGACGTGCGCCAGGTGGGCAAGGACCTCGGCGCCCACTACGTCCTGCAGGGCAGCGTGAGGCGCCGCGGCGAGCAGGTGCGCATCACCGCCCAGTTGGTCACTGCCAGCACAGCTGCGGTGCGCTGGACCGAGCGCTACGACCGGCCGTTCGCGGACGTGTTCGCGATCCAGGACGATGTCGTCGCCAAGGTGGCGGGGCAGCTCTTCGTCCAGATGCGCGACGCCACGGTGGCCCGCTTGCGTGGCAAGCCGCCGACGAGCCTGGAGGTATACGAGCTGGCGCTGCGGGCGCGGATGAGCATCCGCGCCTTCACGCGCGAAGGCGCGACCGAGGCCCAGGCCCTGTGCGAGCGCGCGATAGCCCTTGACCCGGGCTACGCCCGCGCATGGGAGGTGCTCGCCGACGCGTTGATACATTTCTATCTCTTCCCCTACAACGAGCACCAGCTCACGCTTCCGCAGCTGCAGCGGGCGCGAGCGGCCGCCGAGAAGGCGGTTGCGCTTGCCCCCGACGATGCCTTGGCGCAGGCGATGCTGGGCTTCATCCTCATGTGGGCGCGGGAGCACGACGCCAGCTTCGAGGCCTTGCGCAAGGCGGTGAGCCTCAATCCCAGCGAGGCGGGCGCTCACAGGTGGCTGGCCGCCGCATTGTACTTTTCCGGCCTCAACCGCGAGTTGATCGAGGTGTTTGAGCGCGCGGACCGCCTCGACCCCTTCTACCCGGCGCTTGTGCTGGCGCTCCGCTCCCGCCCCTACACCATGCTCGGCGATTTCGAGCCGGCATTGCGCCTGACCCGCACGTGTGCGGAGCGTCTGCCCAAGCTGTCCACCTGCCATGTCGGTCGCGCTGCCGCAGCCGCGGGTGCTGGGCTGGACGACGAGGCGCGCGCCGCGGCGAAGCGGCTTCTGGAGGTCTATCCGAGGTTCACGATCGCGCGGCATATGCGTTCCCTGCCGTTCCGAAGCGAGGTCGACGCCGCCCGCTACGCCGGATACCTCCGCCGCGCCGGGCTGCCGGAGTGAGCGATGTCCCCGAGGGGACGGCGTTCGCTGCCGCACACTGCGCAGGACGTCTCCTTCTGGCACACTTCCTCCGGTTTCCGTCCGTCTGGGTTCGGAGCATGACTGCCTTGGTCAGGCCTGCTGGCGTTCTGGCCTCCGCCTTGGTCGCGCAACGTTTCGCGAGGGCCGCCCAGGCTCGCGCTGAGCCCCGAGAGGCGGTCAATCCACCGCCAGCTCCACCCACACCGGCACGTGATCCGACGGCTTCTCCCAGGCGCGCGTGAGCTTGTCGATGCCCGCCGCCTGGAGCCGGTCTGCCGCCTGCGGCGAGGCCAGGATGTGGTCGATGCGGATGCCGTGGTCCTTCTGCCAGGCGCCCGCCTGATAGTCCCAGAAGGTATAGACGCCGGGGCCCGGGTAGCAGGCCCGTATCGCATCGGTGAGGCCGAGATTGACGAGGGCGCGGTAGGCGGCACGCGTCTCGGGCTGGAACAGGGCGTCGTTGCGCCACGCCTCCGGGTTCCTGGCGTCGATCGCCTCGGGGATCACATTGAAGTCGCCCAGCAGCAGGAACGGCTCCTCCAGGCGCAGCAGCTCGCGGGTGTGCGCCTCCAGCCGCTGCATCCAGCGCAGCTTGTAGGCGAACTTGTCGGTTCCGATGGGGTTGCCGTTGGGCAGATAGAGGCAGGCGACCCTGACGACGCCGCCATTGTGCGAAGCTGGGCGCGGCACCACCGCCTCGATGTAGCGCGCGTGCGCGTCGCCGTCGTCGCCTGGGAGCCCGCGCACCGCCACCTCGTCGAGCGGCCGCTTGGAGAGGATGGCGACGCCGTTGAAGCCCTTCTGGCCGTGCACGGCGAGGTTGTATCCGAGCGCCTCGAAGGCCTCGCCCGGGAACGCCTCGTCGGTGCACTTGATCTCCTGGAAGCAGGCGACGTCGGGCTTGGTCTCCTTCAGCCAGGTGACGGCGCTGTCGATGCGGGCTTTGACGCCGTTGATGTTCCAGGTGGCGATTCTCATGGGCCGGTAATGCGCCCGTCGCACTGCCGCGCGCAAGCCCCGGGTCTCGATTTTTCCATATTGGCCGGGTTTGCTCCCGGCATTGTCGGCGCTGGGCGGCGGCGATCTGCAGTTTCAGACACGAATTCAGCCCCGGAAGTTCAACAAATGATCGCTCCTGCACGCCCGAGACAGTCCGATTTGCGCGAAGCTCTCCGGCTCCATCTCCAAAAGCTTCCCGACACTGCGCCGGCGCGCGACCTTGTCGCGTCCGCTTCCGTCGAGAAGCTCATCGCCCAATTCGACCGGGCCGATGCAACCGCCATCAAGGAGCAGGGCAACTACCGGCGCTTCGGCCGATTGGTGCTCTGGGCCACCATGGCCGGAACCGTCGTCGGTGCGCTGGTGCTGCTGCCCATCGACCAATGGACGACAGGCTGGCCGCGGCTCGTCATCCAGGGCGTGCAGGCCGTCGCGCTGACGCTGAGCCTCGTTGCCACCCTGTGGGTCGGCTGGCGCCAGCCGGTGGGCCGCTGGCTCAGGGCGCGCGCCACGGCCGAGGTGCTGCGTGGCGACGTGTTCCGCGCCATCATCGAGACGGGCGCGCAGGCCCGCGGCGCGCTGGCGGCGGCGCTCGCCTGCTTCAAGGACGCGCACCTGGAGTGGCAGCTCGGCTACTACGGGCGACGCAGGGCGCAGCACCGCCGGTCCGCCGGCAATACCCACCCCTACAAGCTCTTGGGGTATCTCATCCTGGTTGTTGCCGTCCTGATCGGGGCGGTGGGGTTCGTCAACCTGTTGGCCAAGCTCGAGGCGGCGTGGCCGTGGATCAGGACGGCGGCGCAGTGGCTTCCCCTGGAGGAAACGGGGCGCTGGCAGCTCGGTCTCGGCGTCATGTCGATGAGCATCCTGGCGTTCGCCAGCGCCCGCTCCTTCATGGACCAGGACGACCGCCACGCCGTGCTCTGCGAGCTCGCGGCCGAGCAGCTGGAGGACATCAAGCGCGCGGGGCTGGCCGCGGCCGATGCCGCCGCCGCCTCCGGCGACGCGCCGCCCGTGGTGGCGTTCTGCGCGAGGGTTCAGGGCGTCATGTCGGCAGAGCACCTGGCATGGGCCCACCCGCGCCACTTCGACGATGAGACCGCCCTCAACCCCGGCAGGGGCGTCCTGCCGGCGTCCTGAAGCGCCCGCCTGCCTCCCTCTCCCCGTCGCCCTCGGCTGCCCACAAGAAGGCGCCCGCCACATTGTCCGAGGGCGGCGGGGAGAGGGTTGGGGTGAGGGGCAGCAAAGGGCGCTGTCCTGTCAGCATGTCGATCGGCCCGGCACCTCCTCGTAGGTGGCCTCGAACGGCTCGGCGTGGTTGCCGTAGACCGCGTCGCCGTTGCAGATCAGGTAGCCCGACGCGGCCGTCTGGCGCTCGCCCCAGGGCGCCATGATGTCGAAGCCGCCGGGAAACAGGATCGCCTCCACGATGCTCGTTGCGCGATAGACCGCGCCGAGCTTGCCCTCGCCCTTTTTTCCGGTGGGCTCGTAGAGGCTGGCGAACCGTTCCGGCGGAATGACCCAGGTGTTGAGCCGGCCCTCGGCATCGCGCAGCGGCTTCTGCTCGGGCGACAGATTCGTTACGATCCAGTCGCCGCGGCGCGCCGTGTTCGTGGTCTCGGTGCCGTTCCAGCGGGTCTCGACGACCTGACGCTTGGCGGCCTTCCGCGCTGCCACGAAGCCGATCTTGCGCGCGCGCACGCACCGGCTTGCCTTCTCGGCAATTTGCCGGAATTCTGCGGGGCTCAGCACACCTTGGGCCACAAGGCGGGCGTTGGCTTCTCCCGGGCCGGTGTGCACAATCTCGAACATTGCGGCAGCTCGTGACAATCGTGAAGTCGTCAAGTCGTAAGTCGTGAAATCGGCTCCGCGAGTTCACAAATTCACGAATTCACGCTTTTCGAGTGCCTCACCCGGCTCGCTTGCCGCCTAGATGGCAAAACTGGTGCCGCAGCCGCACGAGGCGGTTGCCTGGGGATTCCGCACCTTGAATGCGGCGCCCATGAGGTCTTCCACGTAGTCGATCTCCGACCCCGAGAGCAGCCCCAGCGAGACCGGGTCGATCAGCACCCGCGCCCCGCCCTTCTCGATCACCAGGTCGTCCGCCTCGCCGGCGCTGACCAGGTCGAACTTGTACTGGAAGCCCGAGCATCCGCCGCCCTCCACGCTCACGCGCAGCATCGCAGTGCCGGCCTCGTGCGCGACGATCTCGGCGATGCGGCGCGCGGCCCGGTCGGTGACGGTAACGGTGGTGGCGGTCATGTGATATTGAGCTGTCGAATCGGGTTGGGGCCGTTCGGCCCGGGGGCAAGGTATACCAGTAAAGATTGGGGCGATGATCGATCTTGTCAAACCCAGGCGCCGGAATGGCTGACAGCCCTGCAGGGCAGGGGCGGGGCGATCCCGGTGCGGGCAGCACCGCCGACACGGGGCCCGCGCGCGCGGTCGCGCCCTATGCGACCCACCCGCACCAGAGCGGCGGGCGTCTCCACGCCGAGCCCGGCTGCCCCATGCGCACGCCCTTCCAGCGCGACCGCGACCGCATCATCCATGCCACTGCCTTCCGGCGACTGACCTACAAGACCCAGGTCTTCGTGTTCCACGAGGGCGACCACTACCGCACGCGCCTGACCCACAGCCTGGAGGTGGCGCAGATCGCGCGTGCGATGGCGCGCATGCTGGCGCTCGACGAGGACCTCGCCGAGGCGCTGGCGCTGGCGCACGACCTCGGCCACCCGCCCTTCGGCCACGCCGGCGAGCGCGCTCTGACGCAGGCGATGGCGCCCCACGGCGGCTTCGACCACAACGCCCAGAGCTTCGAGGTGGTGACCCGGCTGGAGCGCAAATACACGGGCTTCGACGGCCTGAACCTGACGCTGGCGACGCTGGAGGGTCTCGCCAAGCACAACGGTCCGCTCGCGGGCGCCAACCCGCGGGGCGAAGCGATGCTGCGCGCCGCCATCGCGCGCCTCGGGCTGACGCACGCCCTGCATCTCGACGCGCTCGCGCCCGCCGAGGCCCAGGCCGCGGCCGTTGCCGACGACATCGCCTACTGCAGCCACGACCTCGACGACGGCCTGCGCGCCGGCCTGCTCCACCTCGACGACCTCGCCGCCATCCCGCTCGCGGGCGAGCTCCTGCCGCCGGCGGCTGCCGGGCGCAGCGCGGGCGGCCGCCGGGTCATCTACGAGGTCAACCGCCGCATCATCACGGCCCTGATCGACGACGTGGTGCGCGAGTCGCGCGCTCGGCTCGAGGCGCTGCCCGAGCCCAGCCTGGAGAGCGTGCGCGAGGCCGGACGGTCCGTGATCGCCGCCTCGACGGCGATGGGCGGCAAGATCGACGCGCTCAAGGCCTACCTGCTCGCGAGCGTGTACCGCCACCCGCGGGTGATGCGCGTGGTGGCCGGGGCCGAGCAGATCGTGCGCGACCTGTTCGTCCGCTACCTGGCCGAGCCGGCTGAGATGCCGGATGCCTGGCACCAGGCCGCAACCGCGGACACGAGCGAGCGGGCGCAAGCTGCCGTGGTCGGCGATTTCGTCGCCGGCATGACCGACCGCTACGCCGTCGCGGAGCACCGCCGCCTGTTTGACGCTACCCCGGATTTGCGCTAACCCCGCACAGGTGAATGGACCAGCAAATAAGGACCTTCCCGAAGCTACACAGCACCTCGCTCTGGCCCCTCCGAGGGCCGGCAGCTCCGACTCGCGATGTGTAACGCTATGCTTGACATGACACGCAACACGTTACATATGCCATGATCAAGAGCTTCAGGAGCAGGCCTCTACGTGACTACTGGCTCAAGGGAAGCGCGAAGGGCATCAAGCCCGACTGGCGCGACAGGGTCCACGACCTGCTCTCGGCGCTCGATGCAGCCGGCGTGCCGGAGGATACGGCCCTGCCGGCCTTCGGCTTCCATCCCCTGAAGGGCGACAGGAAGGGCGACCATGCGCTGACCATCCGGGGCAATTGGCGCATCACCTTCCGGTGGAAGGGCGGCCGTGCCGTCAGTGTGAGCATGGAAAACTATCATGGGCGATGAGTACGTTGTCACCGGATCACCCGCCGTGCGTCCCTCCCATCCGGGGCGCATCCTGCGCGGGATTCTCGCTGATGCGCGCATTCCGCTCGCGCGCTTTGCCAGGCATTTGGGCGTGTCGCGGCCGACCGTCTATGCCATTATCAAGGAGGCGCGGCCTGTGACGGTCGACATGGCGGCGCGTCTGAGCCGAGCCTTCGGCAACTCGACTCGCTTCTGGCTCAACCTGCAGGCCAATCATGACGCCTGGAACGCAGAGCGGGCGGCAGCAGCCCTGGACATCGAACGACTCCCGGACTGCGCCTGAGTGGGCGACTCTTCGGCCGCGCCTGTGAAGCGGACGCCAACCTGAGCTCACCATCTCACCACTCACCATCTCACCTTTCGAGGCTCGCGACCCGCAATGAACGTTCACGCCCTGGTGCACGACCGGATCATCGAAGCGCTCGCGGCGCTGCAGCGCGAGGGCGTGCTGCCGGCCGGTCTCGACCTCGCCAATGTCGAGGTGGCGCCGCCGCGCGAGGCGGCGCACGGCGACCTCGCCAGCAACGCTGCCCTCGTGCTGGCCAAGCAGGCCAAGATGAAGCCGCGCGACATCGCCGACAGGCTGGCGCAGAGGCTCGAGGCCCTGCCCGATGTCGAGAGCGTGGAGGTGGCCGGCGCCGGCTTCGTCAACATGCGCTTTGCGCAGAGCTTCTGGCAGGGCGTGGTGGCGGCGATCCTGAAGGAAGGCGACGCCTTCGGCAGGGCCGACCTCGGCCACGGCGAGCGCGTCAACGTCGAGTACGTGTCGGCCAACCCGACGGGGCCCATGCATGTCGGCCACTGCCGCGGCGCGGTGTTCGGCGATGCGCTCGCCAACCTGCTCGCCTTCGTCGGCTACGACGTGACGCGCGAGTACTACATCAACGACGCCGGCGGCCAGGTCGACGTGCTGGCACGTTCCGCCTTCCTGCGCTACCGCGAGGCGCTGGGTGAGGACATCGGCAAGATCCCCGAGGGGCTCTACCCCGGCGACTACCTGAAGCCGGTCGGCAAGGCGCTGGCTGACGAGCACGACCACACGCTCTTGAACTTCCCCGAGGAGCGCTGGCTGCCGCTGGTGCGCGAGGCGGCCAGTGCGGCCATGCTCGTCATCATCAAGGAGGATCTCGCCGCTCTCCACGTCACGCACGAGGTGTTCTTCCCCGAGCGCTCGCTGACGGCAGGCCAGGACGAGATCGCGGCCACCATCGCCGAGCTGCGCAGGCAGGGCCTCGTCTATGAGGGCCGGCTCGAGAAGCCCAAGGGCCACGACGACGGCGAGTGGGAGGACCGCGAGCAGACGCTGTTCAAGTCCACCGCCTTCGGCGACGATGTCGATCGCGCGCTGTTGAAGTCGGACGGCAGCTACACCTATTTCGCCGCCGACATGGCCTACCACCACAACAAGCTGGCGCGCGGCTTCCGCCACCTCATCAACGTGTTCGGCGCCGACCACGCGGGCTACATCTCGCGCATCCTGGCGACGGTTGCGGCGCTCGCGGGCGGCAAGGTCATCGACAAGAAGGGCGAGCATCGCACGGAAGGGGGCAGCGCCGACCTCGACATCAAGGTTTGCCAGCTCGTCAATCTGCTCCGGGCCGGCGAGCAGGTGCGCATGTCCAAGCGCTCGGGCGACTTCGTCACCCTGCGCGAGGTGGTCGACGAGGTCGGCCGCGACCCCGTGCGCTTCATGATGCTCTACCGCAAGAACGATGCGCCGCTCGACTTCGACCTGGCCAAGGTGCTCGAGCAGTCGAAGGACAATCCGGTGTTCTACGTCCAATATGCGCATGCCCGGGCCAAATCGGTGTTCCGCAATGCCGGGGAGGTTTTTCCACCGCTGAGTGAGGGCGCGCCGGACATTCTGAGGGCCGATCTTTCGCGCCTCGACGACCCCGGCGAGATCGACCTGATGCGCAAGCTGGCCGCCTTTCCGGTCGTCGTCGATGGCGCGGCGCGGGCCCACGAGCCTCACCGCATTGCCTTCTATCTCTATGATTTGGCGTCAACTTTTCACACGCAGTACACGCGCGGCAATGAATCGCCACATTTGCGGTTTATCCAAACCGGCGACGGGACACTAACTGCCGCGCGCCTCGCCCTGGTACAGGCCAACGCTGTTGTGTTGGCCTCGGGGCTCACGCTTTTGGGTGTGCTTGCGCCCAGCGAGATGCGATAGACTCGCGAATTGGGGGGAGCAAGAAGGGCAACATGTAGGGGAAAAGCGCATGGCTCGGTCGAACGGTCCATTTGGGCCACCGGGAGGGAGGGCGCCCCTGCGGCGGGACTCCCTGGCCTCCTTGCAGCCTCCTCAGGCCCCAGCTCAGGTTCCCTGGCCCACGCAGGGATACGCGGACCACGGCCACCAGCCCGCGCAGGCCGGCCCGGCCTATCATTTCCCCCCACCCGAGCCCGATCCGAGCTACGCCTACAACCAGCCGGCCTACGCGCCGCAGCAGTGGGGCCAGCCCGACCAGCGCTACGACCTGACAAACTATCTGCCCGCGGACGGCCCGCCGCCGTTCCAGCACACCGCGCATCACCAGCAGGCGTATGCGGAGACGGACCCGGACTACAACGACGAATTCTACGACGACGAGGAGCCGCGCCGCGGCCGGCGTTGGATCTTCATCGCAGCGGCCCTCGTCGGCGCGATCGGCGTGGGCGGTGCGCTGGCCTACACCTATCGCTCGTTGATAGCTCCGAGCGCCGTGCGCGTGCCGCTGGTCAAGAACGAGTCGCCCGTCAAGGTGAGGCCCGACCAGCGCAAGGAAGCCCCGGCCAAGGACAGGAAGCTGCCGAACCGGCTCGACACTGCGGCAGTCGCTCCGCCGCCCGTCGAGGAGGAGAAGAACGAGGCCTCCGCAGACCAGGGGCCGAGGAAGGTCAAGGCCATCCAATTCGGTCCGCAGGGCGGGAAGAAGACGGCCGCTGCCGTGTCCACGGACGTGCCCGGGATCACGCTGGACAACTCGGGCCCGCCTCCCAAGACGCCCGCGGAGCGGCCACCAGAAGCAGACACGCCGCCTGCGGACCCGCCGCCGACGACCGAGCAGGCAAACGTCGACCAGCCTCCAACGTCCACAGCCCCGCCACCGGTCGACAAGGACCTGGACGAGCCGCCGCCTCAGCCGAGGAAGCTGGCGGCCGCGAGGAGCCCGCCGGCCATTGCCAAGCTTCCACCGCAGCCAAATTCCCCGCCGCTTGCGAAGACGCCACCCAGCTCGGGCCTCGGCTACTATGTGGCCGTGGTGTCGTCGCAGAAGACGCACATGGATGCCTTCAAGGCGTTCGTCGATGCGGCCGAGAAGCACCCTGACGTGCTCGGCGGCAAGACCCCGGACGTGCAGGTGGCGGATCTGGGGGAGAAAGGCGTGTGGTATCGCGCCGTCGTCGGTCCGCCCGGATCGCGCGAGGCGGCCATGGGCATCTGCAGCCAGCTCAAGGCCGCAGGGCACGGGTGCTGGGTCAAGGAGTACTGAGCCCGGCGCGAAAGCTCTGCCTACAGCCCCCAGGGCCGCCAAGTATCGCTCGTCGTCATGCATGGTCGTCATGCACGCGGCGCTCACGATTGGCGCGTGCAGGCCGAACCGGCTATCCTGCGCATATGCTGTCGGCATTCATCACCGCTTTGGCAGGCGTGGAGCTTAGCCCCCGGGAAGCGGCGGCTCTGCGCGCCGCGCGGCCCTGCGGCGTGATCCTGTTCGCGCGCAATGTGGCGGACCCGGCCCAGGTGCGCCGCTTGAGCGAGGCCGCACGCGCGGCCGTGGGCTCCGACATCCTCGTGCTCGTCGATCAGGAAGGCGGCCGTGTGCGGCGGCTGCAGCCGCCGCACTGGCGACAGCTGCCCGCGGCCGCCGCCTATGGGCGGCTCTACGCGGGCGGCTCCGGCGAGGCCTGCCGCATCGCCAGGATGGCGGCGCAGCTGACGGCGGCGGAGCTGCGCGCTTGCGGCATCAACACCAACTGTGCGCCGGTGCTCGACCTGCCGGCACCCGGCAGCCACGACATCATCGGCGACCGCGCCTATGGCGCCGCCGTCGCGCAGGTGGCGGCCCTCGGGCGTGCCGTCGCCGAGGGCCACATGGCCGGCGGCGTGCTGCCCGTGATGAAGCACATACCCGGACACGGCCGGGCGACCGCGGACAGCCATCGGGAGCTGCCGGTCGTTACGGCGCCGCTGGCCGAGCTGGAGCGCACGGATTTCGCCGCGTTTCGGGCCTGCGCCGATCTGCCGGCCGCGATGACGGCTCACGTCGTGTTCGAGGCCGTGGATCCGGACCGGCCCGCCAGCACCTCGGCGCGGGCGATCGCCGACATCGTGCGCGGCGCCATCGGCTTCGACGGGCTGCTGATGAGCGACGATCTCGGCATGCAGGCGCTGTCCGGCACCCTCGCCGAGCGCGCCCGAGGCGTGCTGGCGGCGGGCTGCGACGTGGCTCTCGTGTGCAGCGGCGACCTCGCCGACACCGAGGCCGTGGCAGCGGTCGCCCCGCAGCTCGGCGGTGCTGCGCTGGCCCGCTTCGAGCGCGCCCAGGCCGTCTTCGGCCGCGCGCAGACTATCGACGTCGCAGAGGCGGAGAGCTGCCTTGCCCAGGCGTTGCGTGCTCAGGGCTGAATCGGTGTAGTGTCGCGCCTCCACAGGTTATCCACGACAGGCCGCGCAGCGATTGCACCATGGTCACGGCGAATCAGCAGATCGACTCCGACGAGCGGTGGGACGACCCCGCCGAGATCCCGCGTCCCGACGAAACCCTGATCGTCAACCTGGAGGGATTCGAAGGCCCGCTCGACCTCCTGCTGGCGCTGGCGCGCACGCAGAAGGTGGACCTCGCCAAGCTCTCGGTGCTGGCGCTGGCGGAGCAGTACCTGGAGTTCGTCCAGCGCGCGTTGAAGCTGCGGCTTGCCATCGCGGCCGACTACCTGGTGATGGCGGCGTGGCTCGCTTTCCTGAAGTCCAGGCTGCTGCTGCCGCGCGAGCAGGGCACCGAGGACCAGCCGAGCGGGGAGGAGCTGGCCCAGCGCCTGGCTTTCCGCCTGATGCGTCTCGAGGCCATGCGCGACGCCGCCGGCAAGCTCATGACGCGCCACCGCCTCGGCCGCGACGTGTTCGCGCGCGGCCAGCCGGAAGGCGTGCGCACCATCCGCGTGCGCAGGTACACGGCGATCATCTTCGACCTCCTCAAGGCATACGCCGACCAGCGCAAGAAGACCGTCAAGCGCGTGCACGTCGTGCACCGGCGCACGGTGTGGTCCATCAAGGAGGCGCGCGACCGCCTCGAGGCGCTGCTCGGAGAGAGCACCGCCGAATGGGTGCACCTCGACGCGTTCCTGCTGCAGTACGGCGCCGTTCCCGACATCGCCCGCACGGCGCGCGCCTCCTCCTTCGGGGCCACGCTGGAGATGGCGCGCGAGGGGCTGATCGAGCTCTCGCAAGCCGAGCCGTTCGCGCCCATCTACATGCGCAAGCGCGAGGCGAACGCCGCCTGGCAGCGCATCGCGTGAGCTCGTGCCGCCGGAGCAGACGACGCTGAACAAGAAGACCAAGGGGACAGGCATGGTTCCGCCCAAGCTCGGCACGCTGCCGCAGCGTCATGAGGACGACAACGCGCGCGTGGAGGCGCCGGAGCGGGAGCCCGAGGTGGACCCGAGCGAGGTGCTGGCGCACGAGGGCTGGCAGGGGCTTCCCGCCAACGTGGCGCAGCTGCCCTCGGCGGACCGGCGCCAGCAGCTGCGCATCCTCGAGGCGCTCTTGTTTGCGGCCTCCGAGCCGATCGCGGAGAGCTATCTGTCGCAGCACTTGAAGTCGAGCGACGATGCGGCGGCCCTGCTCGACGAGCTGAAGGGCTTCTACGCCAGCCGCGGCGTCAATCTCGTCAAGATCGCCGACAAGTGGATGTTCCGAACGGCCGAGGACCTCTCCTATCTTCTGGAGCGCCATGCGGTGGAGCAGCGGCGCCTGTCGAAGGCGGCCCTGGAGACGCTCGCCATCGTCGCCTACCACCAGCCCGTGACGCGCGCCGAGATCGAGGAGATCCGCGGCGTGTCGGTGTCGGCCGGCACCCTGGATACACTGATGGAGATCGGCTGGGTGCGCCCGCGCGGGCGGCGCCGGGCGCCGGGCCGGCCCATCACCTACGGCACCACCGAGGAGTTCCTGGTCCATTTCGGCCTGGAGTCCATCAAGGACCTGCCGGGCCTGGCGGAGCTGAAGGGCTCCGGCCTCCTGCAGAGCAACCTGCCGCCCGACTTCACGGTGCCCGAGCCCACCGACGCCGCCGCCCTGATGCCCGACGAGCTGCCGCTCGACGCCGGCGACGAGGATGCGGGGCCGTCGCTGTTCTCCGGCGACGAGGGCGGAGCCTCCGGCGAGGGCTGAGCGGCTCTGCCGTGCCGTGAGGGCAGGCGGGGTCGCGTCGCCATCCGAAACGTGCCTGCTCGCGATGCAAGTTCGTCTTGGCACGGATCGCCGACGTGTCTCCACGACGACGCCCGGCTCGTGCTCGCCCCGCGTTCGCAATCCTTTGACTCGGCTGCGGCGCCATGCCACGTTCCTAACTGGGGCACCGGTAAGTCTGTCAACGCCGTGCATCCTCGCGGTCACAAGAAGCACGAAACGCCTGTGCCGTGCCGTCGCGATTGCACGTGCGGACCCGTGGAGCGCAAAGCCCGCGCTTCCAAGTGCCCCTGTTTTGATAAGGGCAAAACAGGGAGGAATGCCTATGTCGAGGAGTTTGTTGAAGCTGGGGTTCTGGGGCGTGCTCGCCCTGGGGCTAGCACCGCTTTGCTCCGCGGTGATGACGAGCGAGGCTGGCGCGCAGGAAAAGATCCGCTGGAAGATGCAGAGCGCGTTCGGCAGCGCCACTCCGCACCTGGGTCCTTCAGGCGTTCGGTTCACCAAGGACATCGCCCGCATGTCGGGCGGGAAGTTCGAGATCAAGTTCTATGAGCCTGGCGCGCTCGTGCCCCCACTCGAGTGCTTCGATGCGGTTTCCAGGGGATCGATCGAGTCGTGCTGGACGACCCCCGGCTACGACACGGGCAAATACCCCTCTCTGGCCTTCTTCACGGCGGTGCCGTTCGGACCGAACGTCGGCGAGTTCCTGGCCTGGAAGTGGTTCGGTGGCGGCAACAAGTTGCGCGACGAGATCTACGAGAAGCACGGCATGGTGGCGAAGGACTCCTTCTGCATCGCCCCCGAGACGTCCGGCTGGTTCCGCAAGGAGGTCAAGTCGCTGGAGGAGCTGAAGGGGCTCAAGATGCGCTTCTTTGGGCTCGGGGCCCAGGTGATGGCCAAGCTTGGCGTGTCGACGCAGCTGCTGGCAGGAGGCGACATCTATCCGGCGCTCGAGCGCGGTGTCATCGACGCCACCGAATTTTCGATGCCAACCATGGACATCCAGCTGGGCTTCCACCAGATCGCGAAGTTCAACTATTTCCCCGGCTGGCACCAGCAGGTCTCGTGCAGCCATTTCCTGATGAACAAGAAGGCGTGGGATGCTCTGTCCGAGGAATACAAGGCGATGATCGAGGTCGCTGGGCAGGCGCAGATCGCCTTCACCTACGCCGAGACCGAGGCCATGCAGTTCGGCATGATGGCCGAGATGCGTGACAAGCACAAAGTGCAAGTGAAGCGTTGGAGCGATGCCGACCTGGCAGCCTTCGAGAAGGCATGGAACGACGTGCTCAAGGAAGAGTCGGCGAAGGACCCGCTCTTCAAGAGGATTGCCGATCACTACCTCGACTTCCGCAAGAAATATGCGATCTGGGGCAGCGCACAGGTGCTGAAGCCGACGTACCTTGGCGAGAAGTAATAGGGAGTCGGGCGACGGCGCAGCCTCGGGGTTGCGCCGGTCCCACCCAGCGAGGCGCCCTAGCCCCAGCCGCGGGGACAAATCGAGCAGATAAGCGTGCCTTTCGTTCCGCGAGCGTCACACCTCGCCAGGCGCGCGGGGCAGCTTGGTTGCGCCATGGTGATCGTAGGGAAGCCGCCGGCAGGGCGGCGCCGGCCAAGAGCGGAAGCGGTCCAATGGCCGCCTCGGAAGGACGTGTAGATCATGACCGCTTTGCTCAGGCTGTCGGAGGCCATGCGCCGGCTGCTCGAGTGGATCGCGCTGGTCTCCGGATGGCTGCTCGTCATCATGGCGTGCGTGACCACCTTCGATGTGGTCTGCCGCAAGTTTGGCGTGCAGCTGCCGTACACCAAGCTGCAGGAGCTCGAGTGGCACTTCCACGCCGCCATCTTCTCCCTGTGGATGGGCTACTGCTACACCATCAATGCACACCCCCGCGTCGACACCTTCACCGAGCACTTGTCGTTTCGCGGCAGGGCCTGGATCGAGCTCTGGGGCTGCCTCGGGCTGTCGTTGCCCTACGTCGCGCTCGTCGCCTACTTCAGCCTGGACTTCGTTGCCTCTTCCTACCGGCTCGGCGAGCAGTCCGACAGCACCGTGGGATTGACGCATCGCTGGATCATCAAGGGCGTCTACGCTGTCGGCCTGTGGCTGGTTGCGCTCGGCATCCTGAGCGTGCTGTTGCGCGTCATCGTCTTCCTGTTCAGCAACAAGGCCGAGCGGGAGGTCAATCTGCAAATCGGCCATGTCGTGACGGACGTCTAGCCAGAACCGAGGGACCGCATCGTGCTCGCCCATTTGGCCGACAACCTCGCCCTGATCATGTTTCTGGCGATGTTCATCTTCATCTTCATGGGCTACCCGGTGGCCTTCATCATGGGCGGGCTGGCGCTGATCTTCGCGCTGTTGGGCGCCTGGCTCGGCACCTTCAACCTGATCGGGCTGGCCGACATCGTGTCGCGCATGTGGGGCGGCGTTGCCAACGATCCTGTGCTGGCATCGATCCCGATGTTCATCTTCATGGGCGCGATCCTGGAGCGGTCCGGCTCCGCCAAGGACATGCTGAGCGCCACCGAGGTGCTGCTGAAGCGATGCCCGGGCGCGCTGGCGGTGGCGGTCATGGTGATGGGCACCATCCTGGCGGCGCCGATCGGCGTGGTCGGCGCGGCGGTGATCACGCTGTCGGTCATCGCCCTGCCGCAGATGCTGGCGGCGGGCTACGACAAGCGCCTCGCCATCGGCACCATCGCCTCCGCCGGCACACTGGGCATCCTCATTCCGCCGGCGATCATGCTGGTGGTGATGGCGGAGATGCTGGCAACGTCGGCCGGCAACCTGTTTCTCGCCGCCGTTATGCCGGGCTTCCTGCTGTCGGGCCTCTACCTCGTCTATATCGTGCTCGTCGCGATCTTCAAGCCCGGTGCCGCCCCCAAGCTGCCGCCCGAATACGGACCGCAGACGCGAAGGGAATTCTGGGTCGCGCTCTGGCGCGGCCTGTTCCCGATGGCCGCGCTACTGTTCGTCGTGCTCGGATCGATCTTTGCCGGTTGGGCTACGCCGACGGAAAGCGGCGCCGTCGGCGTGCTCGGGTCCATCTTCATCGCCGCGCTGAACGGGCGCCTCAGGATCAGGATGCTGAACGAGGCGATCTACTCCTCGTGCCGGGCCAACGGGCTGGTGTTCATGATCTTCCTCGGCGCGACCGGCTTCTCCTATGTGTTCCGCGTGCTGGGCGGCGACGAGCTGATGTTATCCACGCTCGCCTATTTCGGCGTCGACACGAAATGGGAGATGCTGACGTTCGTGATGGTGCTGATCTTCCTGCTCGGCTTTCCGTTCGAATGGATCGAGATCTGCCTTATCGTCCTGCCGGTGTTCGGACCAATCCTGGCCAAGTTCGATTTCTCCGACCATCTGGGCAACAACGCCGCCTTGATGACATGGTTCGGCACGCTGGTTGCCGTCAACCTGCAGACCGCGTTCATGACGCCGCCGTTCGGGGCGACGCTGTTCTACATGAAGGGAACCGCCCCGCCGGGGGTGACCATGAGCGACGTGTTTGGGGCCATGTACCCCTTCGTCGCCTTGCAGGTGCTCGGCCTGCTGCTCTGCATCTACTACCCGAGCATCAGTCTATGGCTGCCGAGGCTCGCCGGCTTCGTGCCATAGCGTATCGCCGCGGCGGAACGCCTCCTTCCCTGCGGTCTTCCTGATCGGCATGATCAGGGGCTCGATCCTGCTCGGCTGGTCCGCGCCCAGCGAAGCCGGTGCTGTCGCGCCCCCCTCGATCGTATCCGCTCCGGGCACGCCGACGCGCGCTCCGGCGGCCCGATTCTTCCGATGCCCGTGTTCCTGTGATGATACGAGGAGCAGGGCTGCGAACAACCGGCCCGGATGCGGGCGCTGCGCGCCAGGGCCCGCCGCGGCTTCGCGCATGTCGGGATCGCCCTGCCTCGCTCGCGGGCCCGGCAGCCCTGTGCTCTGTGGTCGGCCCGAGTATTGACGAGAGGGGGTGTTGGCCGCCACATGCAATCCATCCGCCCCGGCCCCAGGCCGGGCGTGCACCTTGAGGAAGCCATCATGACCGTGGTCGCGCGCGAGGCGCGAGAGAAGCGCGCCGGGCGCGCTGCGGCGAGCCGTCCTGAGCCAGCATGGTCCTGCGTCATATAAGCTGGTTCCAGCGCAAGGCCCTCGCGCTGGGGAACGGCGGCGCACGCCCCGCCGGCACGCGCGCCGCGGCCACCATCGCCGCCAAGCTCACCTTCGACCGCGTCGAGCGGCGCTTCGGCGCCTCCGTTGTGCTCGAGGGCTTCTCCCTCGACATCGCGCCGGCCGAGGTGGTGTGCCTGCTGGGGCCCTCGGGCAGCGGCAAGACCACGCTGTTGCGCATCGCCGCAGGCATCGAGAGGCCGACCGGGGGGCGCGTGCTCATCAACGACCTCGAGGTCGCGGGGCCCGAGCGCTTCGTGCCGCCGGAGAAGCGCAACGTCGGCCTGATGTTCCAGGACTTCGCCTTGTTCCCGCACCTCTCCATCCGCGACAACGTCGCCTTCGGCCTCAAGTCGCTGCCGCGCGAGGAGGCCCAACGCGAGGCGCTGGCGGCGCTCGCCCGCGTCGGCCTGGAACGCTACGCCAACGACTTCCCGCACACGCTGTCGGGCGGCGAGCAGCAGCGCGTGGCGCTCGCCCGCGCGCTGGCGCCGCGGCCCGCTGTCGTGCTGATGGACGAGCCGTTCTCGGGCCTCGACGTGCAGCTGCGCGAGCGGCTGCAGGAGGAGACGCTGCAACTCCTCAGGGAAACCCGCGCCACCTGCCTCATTGTCACCCACGCGCCGGCCGAGGCGATCCGGCTGGGGGACCGCATCGCCGTGATGCGGAGAGGCCGCCTGGTGCAGTCCGGCAAGGCCGAGGAGCTCTACCGCAACCCCGCCGACCTGTTCGTGGCGCGGCTGTTCTCCGAGATCAACGAGATCCCCTTCCCGGTGCTCGGCGGGGCCCTCAGAACGCCGATCGGCACCTTCGTGGTGCCCGGCCTCGCGGACGGCGATACGGCGGTCCTGTGCATCCGGCGCCGCGCCATTCGGGTCGGCCCGCCGGGCCAGGGCCTGCCGGGCCGGGTCCTGCACGTGAAGTTCCTGGGCGACCAGGCGGTGCTGGAGATCGCCACCCAGGGCTTCGAGCGGCCACTCATCACGCTGGTGCGGGAAGGCGAGGAGCCGGCGCGCGGCGCGGAGGTGGGCGTTGCCGTCGATCCCGAAAGCGTGCTCGTATTCCCTGCGGAACCGGCCACAGACGGCCGATCCGGCGCGCCCGGCGGTGCCGTACAAGGGGCTTGAAACGGAAGGGGTTCGCCCAAGTAATAGCTGGGGCGGAAACTTGCCCCACACCACCCTTTCTGCGATAACGTGCAAAACGCGCAAAAGCAGCCTCAGCTGCAAATGGAGCGACAAGAGCATGGGTAGCTTGAGCATCTGGCACTGGCTCATCTTCCTGGTGGTCGCGCTTCTGCTGTTCGGCGGCAGCGGCAAGATCTCCTCGATCATGGGCGACGTCGCCAAAGGCATCAAAAGCTTCAAGAAGGGCATGACCGAGGACGACACGGCGGCAGCCAACCCCCCGCCTGCCCAGGACCCCTTCAAGAAGGAAGAGCCGAAGGCCCTCGACAGCACCACGACGCCCGGGTCGGCGCAGGCGGCACCCGCCGGGCAACCAGGCGCAGGCCAGCCGGCGCCGCAGGTCAACAAGGTGAGCTAGCGCCTGGCCTCCCGGAAGATGAGGGGGCTGCCGCTGTCCTGACGGGCCCCCGCGCCGGGTGGCACGGGGGCGAGCGCTTTGCGCAACGGGTGAGAGATGTTCGACATCACCTCCAGCAAGCTCCTGCTGCTCGCCATCGTGGCGCTGATCGTCATCGGCCCGAAGGATTTCCCCGTTCTGCTGCGCACCATCGGCAAGTACGTCGGCATCATCAGGGGTCACGCCAAGGAGTTTCGCGCCCAGTTCGACGAGATGGCGCGCGAATCCGAGCTGACGCAGCTCCAAGAAGGACATGGAGAAGATCGCGACGGAGACGGAGGCCTCGCTCGCCGCCTCCGGCCAGTCCGTCGAGAAAAGCCTCGACGACGCGCGCCAGAGCGTCGAGGCCTCGCTGGGCCCCGATCCGTTGGCCTCCGATCCGTTCGCCCATGACGCCAACGGGCTGCCGGTCGCTGTCACGCCGCCGGCGCCAGCCGACGCCTCCGCTGCCGCAGCCAATGGAGCGGCGACGCCACCTCCCGAGGCGCAGCCCAATCCCGAGACGCAGCCCAACCCCGAGACGCAGCCCAACCCTGAGACGCTGCCCGCTGCCGACGCGCCGGCAAGCGAGCCCGGCCCTGCCGTCGCCGCACCTCGGCCCGCCCACTCGCCGGAGAGGACCGGAGCCTGATGGCCACGACCGTGCAGGACAAGCCCGGCAACCCAGGTCCAGAGCCCGCCGCGGCCAGCCAGCCCGAGGGCTACGACGAGATCGAGGCGTCCAAGGCGCCGCTGATGGACCATCTGGTCGAGCTGCGCCAGCGCCTGATCTACGCCCTCATCGGCATCGGCATCGGCTTTGCCGCCTGCTTCGCCTTTGCCGAGCGCATCTACACCATCCTGGTGTGGCCCTATGTGTGGGCGCAGAGCAGCGACAAGGTGAAGATGATCTTCACCGCCCCCCAGGAGTTCTTCTTCACCAAGCTCAAGCTGGCGCTGTTCGCCGCCGTGTTTCTCGCCTTCCCGCTGATCGCCTATCAGGTCTACATGTTCGTGGCGCCGGGCCTCTACAAGAACGAGAGGCAGGCGTTCCGGCCCTTCCTGGCCGCCGCCTTCCTCTTGTTCCTGCTCGGAGCGCTGATCGTCTATTTCATCGTCATGCCGATGATGATGCGGTTCTTCCTGGCGACGGAGATCACCGAGGGAGCGGTCCAGGTCGAGCTGCAGGCCCGAGTGAGCGAGTACCTGTCGCTGATCATGACGCTGATCCTCGGCTTCGGCATCATGTTCCAGCTGCCCGTGGTGCTCACGTTGATGGCGCGGGCGGGCATCATTGGCGGCCAGCAGCTGCGCGACTTCCGCCGCTACGCCATCGTCGCCATCACCGGCGTCGCCGCGATGCTCTCCCCGCCCGACCCGTTCAGCATGATCGCCATGGCGCTGCCGACGATCCTGCTCTACGAGGCCGCCATCCTGGCCGTCGACTACGTGGAGAAACGCCGCGCCAGCAGCAGCACCGAGCCGCCCGCTGCCGCGTCCTCGTGACGGTCAACTGGCTTCTTTGAGCGGCTGCCGCCGGAGGTGTCGATCTCGCGCTCCGCGTGCCACAGGTCGTGGGCGACCTGCATCTTCGGCCACGACGCGGCGGAGGTGTCGAGCACGGCACCAAGCCTGACGGCCATGGCCGGGGTGACCGGCTGCTTCTCAGCCAGAATGTCGTAGAGCGACTGGCGCGAGATTCCGAGCGCCGCAGCGATCTCGACCTTGCTCGCCCGGATGGCCGGCAGGACGATCTCGCGCAGGAACGCGCCCGGGTGCGTGGGGCATCGCTCAGGGCTGCGCTGCGCCCTGCCAGCCATAGTCGAGCCCCGTGCTCTCCTGGACCAATCTTCCGTGACGCATTATACGACAGCGCAACAATTTCAACGTCATTCCGGCGAAGGCCGGAACCCAGGCCACATTGCCGCGACGGCACGCTGAGGATTTCCTCCTGCGAGTCTACGTGGCCCAGTGAGCTGGGTCCCGGCCTTCGCCGGGATGACGGTGGAGCGAGAGGCGCAGCCGTGTTCGACATCAAGTGGATCAGGGACAATCCCGACGCGTTCGACGCGGGGCTCGCCAAGCGTGGGATAGCGCCGGGCGGCGATGTGAAGTTCGCCAGCGAGCTGATCGCGCTGGACGAGGCGCGGCGCAAGGTCATCACGCGGCTGCAGGAGGCGCAGGCGCGGCGCAACGCGGCCTCCAGGGAGATCGGCAAGGCCAAGGCAGCCAAGGACGAGGCCAAGGCCGCCGCGCTGATGGCCGAGGTGGCCGCCCTCAAGGACGAGCTGGCGAGCGGCGAGGACGATCAGCGCGCCGCCGACAAGGCGCTCACCGAGGCGCTCTCGGTGATCCCCAACGTCCCGCTCGACGATGTGCCCGTGGGCAGGGACGAGAAGGACAACAAGGAGGTGCGCAAGGTCGGCACGCCGCCCAAGCTCGCCTGGACCAACAAGCCCAAGGAGCACTTCGAGATCGGCGAGGCCCTGGGGCTGATGGACTTCGAGACCGCGGCCAAGCTCTCCGGCTCCCGCTTCGTGGTGCTCAAGGCGCACCTGGCGCGGCTGGAGCGCGCCCTCGCCCAGCTCATGCTCGACCTGCACACAGCGTCGGAGAAGGACGGGTTGGGCGGCTACACTGAGATCATGCCGCCCTACCTGGTGCGCGACGAGGTGATGTACGGCACGGCGCAGCTGCCGAAGTTCGAGGAGGATCAGTTCTCCACGCTGCGCCGCGTGGCGGGGCCCGAGGCTGCTTCCGTCATCGGCGAGATTCTGGATCGGGCGGAGGCGGACGCAGCGCTCTTCAGCGCCGACGGCCTTACGACCAAGGGCGAGGCGCTGCGCGCTGAGCTGTTGCGGAAGCTGTCGCACTATTACCTCATCCCCACCGCCGAGGTGCCGCTCACCAACCTGGTGCGCGAGTCGATCCGTGACGAGGCGGAGCTGCCGATCCGGGTAACGGCCTACTCGCCCTGCTTCCGCGCCGAGGCCGGGGCGGCGGGCAAGGACACGCGCGGCATGATCCGCCAGCACCAGTTCTCCAAGGTCGAGCTGGTCTCCATCACCACGCCCGAGCAGAGCGCCGCCGAGCACGAGCGCATGACGGCCTGCGCCGAGGAGGTGCTGAAGCGCTTGGGCCTCGCCTACCGCACCATGGTCCTGTGCACCGGCGACATGGGCTTCGCCGCGCGCAAGACCTACGACATCGAGGTGTGGCTGCCGGGGCAGAGCACCTACCGCGAGATCTCCTCGTGCTCCAACTGCGGCGACTTCCAGGCCCGGCGCATGCAGGCGCGCTACCGCCCCAAAGGGTCGAAGGAGGTGCGCTACGTGCATACGCTGAACGGCTCCGGCCTCGCCATCGGCCGCACGCTGATCGCCATCATGGAGAACTACCAGCAGCAGGACGGCTCGGTCGCCATCCCCGACGCGCTGGTGCCCTACATGGGCGGGATACGGAAGATCGAGAAAGTGTAGGACGGTGCTGTCATCCCGGAATCGCGCGCAAGCGCGATATCCGGGACCCAGGGTCAAGGGGGAGAGCGTAGGAGCTCGCGGCCCTGGGTACCGGGTCTCGCGCTGACGCGCTCGCCCGGCATGACAGGCCGGGCGGACGCGGATGCGGTCACGCCGTCAGCATCGCGTCGAGCTTGTTGGCGTACTCCAGGGCGTAGAGGTCGTCGCAGCCGCCGATGTGCTGCTCGCCGATCCAGATCTGGGGGACGCTGGTGCGGCCGCCCGGCCCTCGCCGTCATCTCCTCGCGCCGGGCCGTCATCGAAGGTCACGTCGATCTCCTCGAAGGCGACGCCCTTGCGGGCAGCAGTTGCTTGGCCCTGCGGCAATAGCCGCATGTGCGGGTGGTGTAGATCGTGACAGGCTTCATGCGATTGCAACAGGCGCCAGATAATCCGGAGCTGATTGCCCAGGTCTTGTGGAGTGTGCGTCGCAACATAAACCGCCCGAAGCCTCGGCGAAAGCGGCCGCGGCGTGGGGCTGCCCCGCGACGAGCGCCGGGCTACCCGACCTAGGCGCATTGCGCCGGGCCCCGTGCCAGATAGAGTGGACCCCATGCGCATCCTTCTCACCAACGACGACGGCATCGACTCGCCCGGCCTGCACGCGCTGCGCGAGATCGCGCTCGGCCTGAGCGACGACGTCTGGGTGGTGGCACCCGAGACCAACCAGTCGGGCGCCAGCCACTCGCTGTCGATGCACGAGCCCCTGCGCCTGCGCAAGATCGACGAGCGCGCCTTCGCCGTGCGCGGCACGCCCACAGACAGCGTCATCATGGGCGTGCGCCACATCCTCAAGGACAAGACGCCGGACCTCCTCCTCTCCGGCGTCAACCGCGGCGCCAACCTGGCCGAGGACGTGACCTACTCGGGCACCATCGCTGGCGCCTTCGAGGGCACCATCCTCGGCATCCGCTCCATGGCCCTGTCGCAGGGCTACGGCTTCGAGGGCGGCAGGACGCTGCGCTGGCAGACGGCGCTGACGCATGCGCCGGGCCTCATCCGCAAGCTGCTGGCGGCCGAGTGGATGCCGCCGACCCTCATGAACATCAATTTCCCCGACCGGGAGCCCGAGCACGTTGCAGGTACCCTCGTCACGGTGCAGGGCCGGCGCGATCCCGGCCTCCTGCAGATCGACGAGCGCCGCGACACCTGGGGCAACCCCTACTACTGGCTGGCGTTCGAGCGCCGCCGCTCCAGCGCCGCTGAGGGCACCGACCTCGCGGCGATCTATGGCGGCTACATCTCGGTGACGCCCCTGTTCCTCGACCTGACGCATCGGGGCATGCGGCGCGAGATCGAGCGCGCGCTGGAGTAGCGCTGGACCCCGCTCAGGGCCTCCAGCTTTCGCGCCAGCCGTCCTGGCCCCGGAGTGCCTGCCGGGGGCGCGGTGGCCCTGTACGGGCCTCCAGCGCAGCGGGAGAGGCATTCTGGGCGGTGTGCCCCGCCTTTGACGTGGGGGGCCCTCCACAGGGCTCTTGGCGGCTGGGGGCCGGCAGCCCCGCGCTATCCGGCATTAACTACCCCTTAATACTTCTTAGGGTTAATCGACACCAGTCGAGAGGTGTGCCCATGAGTAGCAGGCCTGCATCCGCAACCGCCGAGTTTGCTCCCCTCGGACGCGCAGCGACCGTGGCCATCGTCCTGGTGGCCGCCGGTTGCAGTGCCGACGTCAGCCGCTTCAATCTGCTGGGCGGCGGAGACACCACCACGGGCACGATCCCTCCGCCGTACTCGTTCAAGTCCAAGGAGGATGTTTCGGGACCGTTCGGCTACAAGCCGCCTCCCAAGGGTCCGGCGCTCCCTCCGCCTTCGATCGAGAGGAAGCTCGCAGGCCTCAATCCGCCGAAGGACTACTATCGCGACCCGCCCAAGGACTACTTCCGCGAGCCGCCCAAGGACTACTTCCGCCAGCCGCCCAAGGATTACTACCGCGAGCCGCCCGGCCCGCCGCCTCCGCCCCCGACGTTCAAGCCGCCGGAGCTCAAGTCGGAGTCCAAGTTTGAGCCCCCGGCGGTCAAGCAGCCGCCGAGCGGCATCACGGTCGAGGTGCAGCCCGGCGACACGCTCTACAGCATCGCCCGGCGCCACCGCGTCACCGCGTCCGCCCTCAAGGAGCTCAACGACCTCTCGACCACCTCGGTCAGGCCCGGCCAGCGGCTCAAGCTGCCGGCAGCGGCCAGGGAGCGCGGTCCGCTCGCAAAGTCGGACCCGTTCGGTATTTTCGACAAGGCCGCTCCCCCCACGGGCGAAGCCACCAGCGCCAAGCTCACCGGGACCAAGGAGGCGGCGAAAGAGCCGCCTGCGAACCTGCCGCCGCGCGTGGTGCAGGTGAAGCCGCGCATCATCAGGGCGGAGGAGGAGCCCAAGGCCGAGGCCAGGGTGAAAACCGTGAAGCGGACCGATACGGCAACGGATGCCGGGCCGCCCCCAGCCGTGGCGAGCGGCCAATTCCGCTGGCCCCTGCGAGGCAAGGTGATAGCGGGCTTCGGCGCGCAGTCGGACGGCTCGAAAAACGACGGCCTCAATCTGGCGGCGTCGCTCGGAACCGAGGTCCGCGCCGCCGAGGGAGGCCGCGTGCATTACGTGGGCGCCTTGAAAGGCTACGGCAACATGGTGCTCATTCGCCATTCCAACACCTGGGCCACCGCCTACGGCTACGTCGATCAGATCCTGGTCAAGGTCAACGACGAGGTGAAGCGCGGTCAGGTGATCGCCAAGGTCGGCAAGGGCGCGTCCGCCTCGCAGCCGCAGCTGAAATTCGAGCTGCGCAAGGCCTCGGCTCCCGTCGATCCGCTGGCGCACCTCCCCAATTGAAGGTTTCAGGGATCAGGTTTCAGGTCCGTGTTGATGTGCTGCACCTCAGCTCAGCCGCTGACCGAGCCGGCCGGCGAGGTCCTGGATGAACTGCCAGGCGACGCGGCCGGAGCGGGCGCCGCGCGTGATCGACCATTCGAGCGCCTCGCGCTCCAGCACGTCCGGCCGCGCCTCGAGCCTGTAATGCGCGGCGTAGCCCCGCACCATGGCGAGGTACTCGTCCTGGGTGGCGTTGTGGAAGCCGAGCCACAGGCCGAAGCGGTCCGACAGGGACACCTTCTCCTCGACGGCCTCCGACGGGTTGATGGCGGTGGAGCGCTCGTTCTCCATCATGTCGCGCGGCATCAGGTGGCGGCGGTTGGACGTGGCGTAGAACACCACGTTCTCCGGACGGCCCTCGATGCCGCCTTCGAGCACGGCCTTCAGCGACTTGTAGGAGGTGTCGTCCCGGTCGAAGGAGAGATCGTCGCAGAACACGATGAAGCGATCCTGTGCGGCGCGCAGGTGCGCGAGGCACTGGGGCAGGGCATCGATGTCCTCGCGGTGAATCTCGACCAGCTGGAGATCGGGCCCGGCCTTGCCCGCGCCGCACTGCAGGGAGGCGCGCACCTCCGCGTGCGCGGCCTTGACCAGCGACGACTTGCCCATGCCGCGCGCCCCCCACAGAAGCGCGTTGTTGGCAGGCAGGCCCCTGGCGAACCGGCGCGTGTTGTCGATGAGCTGCTCGATCGCGCGGTCGATGCCCTTGAGAAGCGCCAGCGGCTGACGGTTGACGTGCGCGACCGGAAGGAACGCCTGTGGGCTCGATTGCCACACGAAGGCTTCCGCCGCTGCAAAATCGAAGCGCTGCGCGGGCTCGGGCGCGATGCGCTCCAGCGCCGCCGCCAGACGGTCGAGCGCGCTCAAAATGGCTTTTTCGTCGGTCATCGAGGCTCTGTTTCCCCTGAAGATTAACACGCAGCAATGTCGCGCAACGTGCTGGGGCAGCTTCTATAGACGAGGCCGCGCGGGGCGTCACCGCGACACGAGCCGAATTAGTTGCAAATGGGGGACAGAGCACTATATTCCGGGGCCTGCAGCCATGTGCGAGCCGGTCGGCGGCAGCACCGGCATGTCTGCCGCCCACGCTGTTCCATCCGGACCCGAGGATCGACTAGATGCTGATCTCCTCCGCTTACGCCCAAACGTCTGGGGGCGGCAGTGATTTCCTCATTCAGCTCATGCCGATCCTGCTCATGTTCGTCATCTTCTACCTCCTGCTTCTGCGCCCGCAGCAGCAGCGCATGAAGGTGCACCGGGCGATGGTTGCGAATATCAGGCGCGGCGACATGGTGGTGACCTCCGGGGGCATCATAGGCAAGGTCACCAAGGTCAAGGACGACGGCGAGATCGAGGTCGAGATCGCCGACAACACGCGGGTACGCGTGATCAAGAGCACGGTTGCCGAGGTCCGGGTGAAGGGCGAGCCGGTCAAGGAAACGGCGTGACGCCACGCCGCGACTGAGCGCGTGCGCAACAGGCGGGGAGCGAGGTCCGAAGTCCGTCCATGCTGTATGTTTCTCGCTGGAACGCGAATATCGTTGCGGCCATATGCGTGCTCAGCGTGCTGCTGTGCGTGCCGAGCTTCCTTTCCAAGCAAACCGTGGACCGTTGGCCGTTCTGGCTGCCGAAGAAGCAGCTGAGCCTCGGTCTCGACCTGCGCGGCGGCGCCCACATGCTCCTCGCCATGGACGTGGACGAGGTCCGCAAGGGGTGGCTCGGCTCGCTCAGCGAGGATGCGCGGCGCCGCTTGCGCGAGGCCAAGATCGGCCGGAGCGAGGTCACCATCACGGGCGACGCCGTGCAGGTGCGGTTGTCCAAGGCCGAGGAGGCCGACGCGGCGTACAAGGCGTTGCGGCAGATGATCCAGCAGACCGGCAACGTGCTCACGGGGACGTCCGCTGCCGATATCGAGGTGCAGAGGGGCGACGGCGGGACCTTCACCATCACTCCGACGGAGCTCGGGCTGCAGGAGCGCGTGAGCAACGCCCTGTCATCCGCGCTCGAGACGGTGCGCCGGCGCGTCGATTCGATGGGCGTGGCCGAGACCACCGTCGTGCGCGAGGGCCGCAGCCGCATTCTCGTGCAGGTTCCGGGCATCCAGGGTACCGAGGAGCTGAGGACGCTGGTCGGAAAGACGGCGGCGCTGTCGTTCCACGAGGTCCACGATACGCTGACAGCCGAGCAAGCCAAGAAGACCAGGGTGCCTCCGGGATACAGGATCTTTCCCGGCGAGACCAAGGACGAGCCGGATCAGGTGCTGAAAGAGATCCCGGTGGTGAGTGGCGAGGATCTGACGAACGCCCAGCCGGCCGTCGGCGCGCGCACCGGCAGGCCGGTCATTACCTTTACCTTCAACATGTCGGGCGCCCGAAAGTTCGCGCGTTTCACCGCCTCGCACGTCAACAAGCCGTTTGCGATGGTGCTCGACGACAAGGTCCTCTCGGCGCCGTCATCAACGAGCCGATCCCCACCGGGCAAGGCGAGATCAGCGGCTCGGGTTTCACATTCGAGAGCACGACGCTGCTCGCCAACCAGCTGCGCTCCGGCGCCTTGCCCGCGAAGCTGACGGTCCAGCAGGAAAGCACGGTCGGCCCCTCGCTCGGTAGCGATTCGATCGAGGCAGGCAGGCGCGCCACCATCGCCGGCTTCATCGGCGTCGCCGCCTTCCTGACCCTCGGCTACGGCCTGTTCGGCTTGTTTGCCATCATCGCGCTGCTCGTGAACCTCGCGTTGATCATCGTGGCGATGGCATACCTCGGCGCGTCGCTGACGCTGCCCGGCATCGCCGGCATCGTCCTCACCATGGGCATGTCGGTGGACGCCAACGTGCTCATCAACGAGCGCATACGCGACGAGCGCCGCGCGGGCAAGACCCTGATCTCGGCGCTCGACAGCGGCTTTACGCGCGCCTACGGCACCATCCTCGACACCAACATGACGGGCCTCCTGGCGGCGCTCATCCTGGTCGGGTTCGGGTCCGGTCCGGTGCGCGGGTTCGGCGTCACGCTCGCCATCGGCATCATCGCCTCGGCATTCACGGCGACCACGGTCACGCGCTATCTCGTCACCGGCTGGCTGCGGTGGCGCCGTCCCACGGCTATTCCCATCTGACGCGCAGGGGTACGATGAGCTTCAAGCCGATCGAGTTCATTCCCGCCGGAACCAAGTTCCGCTTCGTCCACCACTGGCGGCTGGCGCTGGTCGAGACCATTCTCCTGGCCCTGGTCACGGCCTATCTGCTGGTGTCGCCCTGGGGCCCGGGCCTCAACTACGGCGTCGACTTCCGCGGCGGCACCAAGCTCGAGCTGCGCGTCAAGGACGCGCCGGCCGACATCGCCGCCATCCGCTCCAAGCTCGGCGAGCTCAATCTGGGCGGCCTGCAGATCCAGCAGTTCGGCGACAGGCCGACCGACGTGCTGATCCGCATGGAGGAGCAGCCCGGCGGCGACAAGGCGCAGCTGGAGGCGATTGCCAAGGTGCAGAAGGCCGTCGGCGAGAACGTGGAGGTCCTGGGCCAGGAGGTGATCGGGCCGGCCGTATCGGCCGAGCTCATCTCCTCGGCCATCTGGGCGCTGAGTCTCGCGAGTCTCGGCATCTTCCTCTACGTCTGGTTCCGCTTCGAATGGCAGTTCTCGGTCAGCGCCATCGTCGCGCTCCTGCACGATATCGCCATGACGGTCTGCCTGTTCTCGATCCTCAAGCTCGAGTTCGATCTCAGCATCGTGGCCGCGCTGTTGACGCTGATCGGCTACGCGGTCAACGATACCGTGGTGACGTTCGACCGGGTGCGCGAGAACCTGCGCAAGTACAAGCGCATGCCGCTCAGCGAGCTGATCGACCTGTCCGTCAACGAGACCCTCTCGCGCACCGCCATGACCGCCGGCGCCGTGCTCATCACGCTGGTTGCCCTGTTCGTGCTCGGCGGGCCGGTGATCCGCGGGTTTGCGCTTGCCATCCTGTTCGGCATGCTGGTCTCCACCTACACCTCGATGTTCGTCGCGGCACCCCTCCTCTACATCCTCGGCGTGCATCGCGAATGGGGCACCGATGCGCCGGTGAGCAAGGGGGCAGCGGAGACGGGCCGGGCGCGCGTCACCTTCAAATGACCTCGACACAGGCGTGCTACCCCGGTATCGCGCCGATCGAGGCCTACGGCAGAGGCGGGTTCCGGTTCGCGGGCATGAGCCACCGCGGCTCGATCCTCTGCCTCCCGAGCGGCATTTATGCCTGGGAGCCGGCCGTTCCCCTGGACGTGGCGTCGCTGGCGCCGGCGCTCGCCGAGAAGGACAGCATTGGGCTCCTCGTCGTCGGCACCGGAGAGCGCCAGGCGCTGCCGTCGCAGGCCGTGCGCCGGGTCTTTGCCGAGGCCGGCGTCGCGCTGGAGGTCATGGATACGGGTGCCGCGTGCCGGACCTACAACGTGCTGCTGGCCGAGAGCCGGCCGGCCGGAGCGGCGTTGATCGCCGCACCTTGACGTGGCTTGGCGAGAGTGGCGAGCGACGAGGCAGGCATTGCGACACCGGGCAGCGACGCCACGGCCGTAGCCGAGGCGGCCCGCGCAGGCGAGCCGGACCGTTACCTCGCGGCGCTGCTCGCGCCGCCGCCCGAGCGCGAGGCCCTGCTGGCGCTCGCGGCCTTCGCGGCCGAGCTCGCGCGCATTCCGCGGCTCGTCGTGCGCGAGCCGCTGATGGGCGAGGTCCGCCTGCAGTGGTGGCGCGACGCGCTGGCGCTGCCCGAGGGCGAGCGTACCGGTCACGGCGTGGCGGACGCGGTGCGGCAGGCCGCCCGCAGCCATGACCTCGCCGCTCCGCTCCTCGACGGGCTGATCGACGCACGTGCCCGCGAGTTGGGCGGCGCCGCCTTCGCCGACGACCGCGAGCTGAGCGACATCCTGTGGAGCACCGAGGGTGCCCTGTTCGCCCTGGCGGCGCGTGTCCTGGTCCAAGCCTCGGGCACCGGCAACGCCGCCGGCGTCGAAGCCGCCTGCAGCGCTGCGGGGCAGGCCTATGGCATGGCGCGCCTCCTCTTCTCCCTGCCGCACAGCCTGGCCCAGGGGCACATGCCGCTGCCGCAGGCGGATATCGCGAGCGCCGGCGTGGCCGCGCACGAGCTGCTTGCCGGCACCGCCGGGGCCGCGGTCGGCCGGCTGCTCGACGGCTACCGGGTGCAGATTCGCCACAGCCTCGTCAGTGCACGCCGGCTGGCGGGCGCAGCTGCCGCGCAGGGTGCGCATCGCGTTCCTTCCTTTGGCCTTGGTCGAGCCGTATGTCCGGGCCCAGGAGCGGGCGGGCCGCCACTCCCTGCGCGAGGAGCCCTCTATTGCGCCTCTGACGCGGGTGTGCAGGATTGCCGCCGCGCATGTGTTCGGCCGCCTCTGAAGCGGGCAGGGGGCTGGAGCAAGAGGGGGATCGATGCGACGCTGGCTCTGGCGGCTTGTCTGCGCGGCGCCCATGCTCGCGGCTCTCGGCGATCCCGCCCTGGCGGAGCCGGAGATCGTCTGGCAGGTGGAGAACCCCTTCCGCTTCCTCCTCGACCCGGCCGATACCGAGGTGCACCGCGCGACCTGGGCCAGCCTCAGCCCCGAGCAGCGTGCAACGCCCGTGCTGTCGGCGGAGAAGCTGCTCTCGGCGCGCCATCCGGAGGCCGGATGGAGCGCCACCATGTACGACAAGACGTGCTGGGACGCCAAGCGCACCAGGTACGAGTGCCGCGACCTCAACGACTACCTCAACCCCAAGTCGCACATCGTGCGCGCCAACTTGAAGGACCTGCCGGACGCGCACACGGTCGATTGCACCTGGCTGACTGCGCCGCAGGGCCGCGGCGGGCGCGGCAAGGCCGTGACGCTGCCCTGCGACGTGACCGTGCAGCTCGAGATACCCTACCCGGACGGGGCGTGGATCAAGGTGGAGATCGGCGGCCGGCAGGTGGCGGAGGTCATGGCGCGCGTCAACGACCTCTTCATCGTCGGCATGGGGGACAGCTTCGCCTCGGGCGAGGGCAATCCGGACGTGCCGGTGCAGCTGTCTCCGACCCGGTCCGTGGACTACGAGCCCGGCAACAAGAAGACGCGCCTTGCGGGCTATCCTGCGCGCATCGGCCACTGGAAGGCGATCGGCGACAGGACCTTCATCGAGGAGAATGCGCGCTGGCAGGACCAGGCCTGCCATCGCTCGCTCTACTCGCATCAGCTGCGGGCGGCCCTTCAGATCGCGGTCGAGGACCCGCACCGCGCGGTGACCTTCGTGGGCGTGGCCTGCTCCGGCGCGGAGACCACCTTCGGCCTGTTCCTGCGCTACAAGGGCCACGAGTGGGTGCCGAACCCGCCGCGGCTGTCGCAGATCTCCGCGATCGCGGAGGCGCAGTGCGCCAACAAGGACGCGCGCGACCACGAGCTGCCCGAGGCCTACCACATGAACGAGAAGATCCCCGACCTCAAAGGGGGGCTGGTGCTGAGGAAGTGCGACGCCGACAGGGCCCGCAAGATCGACCTGCTGTTCCTCTCCATCGGCGGCAACGACATCGGCTTCTCCAGGCTGGTGGCCAACGCGGTGCTGGCCGACACCTCCATGCTGCGCCGGCTCGGCGGCTGGTTCGGCCAGGTGCACGGCTTCAAGGAGGCCGGCGGATTGCTCGATCTGCTCGATGACCGGCTCAAGGCGGTCAATCGCGCGACGCACTTCCTCCTGCACATCCCGTGGTCGGAATCGGACCGGGTGATCCTGACCGGCTACCCGCCGCTCGCGCTGCTGGGCGACGGCAGCTCCGTCTGTCCCGACGGCAACACCGGCATGACCGTGCTTCCCGACTTCTTCCTGAGCGAGGCCAAGGCGCGCGAGGGCAACACCACGGCGGAGCGTCTGCATGCGGTGATGGAGGACAGCGCCCGCCAGCACGGCTGGACGCTCGTCGCTTCCCATCGGCCGGCGTTCCGCGGACGCGGCATCTGTGCGGGCCACACCGAGGTGTCCTGGGGCATGACCGACGACATGCGCCTTCCACGGCTGATCGATGACGTGTGGGAGCCCTACAACCCCTCCGAGTGGCGCGCGTATGCCTCGCGGCACAGATGGTTCCGCACGCCCAACGATGCCTTCATGACGGGCAATTTCCACGTCTCGCAGTCGCTGCTGCAGAAGATCATGAAGACGCAGAAGCTGTCATGGGTGCAGCCACTGCTTGCCAGCCTCTACTCGGGTGCCTTTCACCCGACCGCCGAAGGCCAGGCCGCGATTGCCGATGCGGTGGTAGAGAAGTCGCGCGCCATTCTGGCGAAGTACGAGGCCAAGCGGCGGGCGGATATCGACCGTGGCTTGGACTTCGCGAAATAGGGTGCGGTCGAAGGCTCGGCTCGCGTGCATCGCGCATCTCCCGCATCACTTTGCTACGGTGCACGCGCCCCCGGACGGTTGCGGCTACGCAATAGCAACGCATCGATGCTAACGATGGCGTGCCGGCGCGCCGTTGCGCCCGCGACGGGGGCCCTCGTTCCAGTAGAGACAGTGCGCAGGTAGATTGCGCGAATGCACAACTGCACGAAGATGTACAACTGCCAGAAATGTCCCGGCTACTGCTGCTCCTATCCGCTGATTGCGCTGACCAAGCGCGACGTGGAACGGCTCGCGAAGCACTTCGGCCTCGGCTTCGAGGAGGCCAAGGCCAAGTTCACGGCCGAGCGCTGGGGCCACAAGTACTCCATGCGCCGCAAGAAGGACGAGCACTTCGGCCGGGTGTGCCGGTTCTTCGACACCGACAAGCGGCGCTGCACGGTCTATGAGGCCCGCCCCGCCACCTGCCGCAGCTACCCGGGGAACGGACGCTGCGGCTACTACGACTTCCTGTCGTTCGAGCGCACGACGCAGGACGACCCCGAGTTCATCGCCACGACCTACAACAAATAGGCGGGCGGGGTCGGTAAGCGGAGTCAGACCCTGCGGGTCTGACCCAGGGCTGGTCCGCTAGTGGCCGGTCCGCGTGGTGCGCCGGAGGAAGGCTGGTACGTGGTCGCCGAGGCCGACGGGCGTGGGGAAGCGGTCGTCCCTGTCGCTCCGCCGCGGCTCGCGCGGCTCCCAGGGCTGACGCGGAGGCCTGCGTGGCGCCTTCTGCCGTTGCGGCTTGCGGGCGGCGGTCTCCCGGCTGGCGTGGGCGCCGTTGTCGGCCTCCCTCGGAGCACGGTCAGCACGGTCGGGTGCATGCGCCGGCGCATCTTCGGCCGCGAATGCCGGCGCCTTCCGTGCTGTCCTCTCCTTCGCTGCACCGGCCTCGGGGGCGGCCGGGCGGCGCTTGCGGCCCTGCGCCGCCGGTTTCGCTCCGTCCTCGGCGCGCTTGGCCTTGGGCTCGCGCCGCGGCTCCGGGCGGCGGCTGGCGCCGCGCCGGCCGCGGCCGCGCCGGCGCTCGCCGCTGGCCATGTCCTCGGCACTGGGCGGATCGCCGAGCCAGGTGACGGGCGCGCCCAGCATGCGCTCGATGTCCTTGAGCTGCTTGATGTCGTCGGGCGTGACGATGGTCAGCGAGCGGCCCTCCTTGCCGGCGCGGCCGGTGCGGCCGATGCGGTGCACGTAGTCGTCCGCCTGCCAGGGCACGTCGAAGTTGAAGATGTGGCTCACGTCGGGGATGTCGAGGCCGCGCGCCGCCACGTCGCTCGCCGCCAGGAAGGTGATGGTCCCGTCGCGGAACTTCGCGAGCGTGTCCATGCGGCTCATCTGGTCCATGTCGCCGTGCAGCGCGCCGGCATTGAAGCCGTGCTTCTGCAGCGACTTCAACAGGATCGCCACGTCGCGCTTGCGGTTGCAGAAGATGATGGCGTTCTTGACGTGCTCGGAGCCGATCAGATCGCGCAGCATCTCGCGCTTCTCCCAGTCCTCGATCGAGGGGCAGTAGCGGAACAGCTGGGTGATGGCGTTGGGGGCGGTCGCGGGAGGGGCGACCTCGATGCGCGCCGGGTCCTTCAGGAAGGTGTCGACCAGGCGCTGGATCTCCGGCGGCATGGTGGCCGAGAAGAACAGGGTCTGGCGGCGCGGCGGCAGCAGCCTGCAGATCTTCTCGATGTCGGGGATGAAGCCCATGTCGAGCATGCGGTCGGCTTCGTCGATCACCAGGATCTCCACCCCGTTGAGCAGCAGCTTGCCGCGCTGGAAGTGGTCGAGCATCCGGCCGGGCGTGGCGATCAGCACGTCGGCACCGCGGTCGAGGATCTTCAGCTGCTCGTCGAACGAGACGCCGCCGATCAGCAGCGCCACGGTCAGACGATGGTTGACCCCGTATTTCTTGAAGCTCTGCGCGACCTGATCGGCCAGCTCGCGTGTGGGGGCGAGGATCAGCGAGCGCGGCATGCGCGCCCGTGCGCGGCCCGCCTCCAGCCGCACCAGCATGGGCAGCACGAAGCCCGCTGTCTTGCCGGTGCCGGTCTGTGCGATGCCGAGCACATCGCGCCCGGTCACGGCAACAGGGATTGCCTGGATCTGGATGGGGGTGGGCGTGGTGTAGCCCGCGGCCTCGATGGCGGCCTGGACTTTGGCGCTGAGCCCTAGCTCAGCGAAGGTGGAAGTCTGCAAAAGGAGGATTCTCCGTCTCTCGTCATGCGTTCGCCGACCCTCGCGCACCGCACATGGGCGGGATGCCCATGGGCACGAGAGCTACGGCAGCGAGAGCGCAGGGGGACTTGGCACAAAGGGCCTAACGGGCAACCTCGAAGCGTGGGGAAAATGGATCATGAAAGGCGATCCCCTGCGCCCGTTACGAACCGGTACATGGCATTGTTCGAGCCCGATTGCAAGGAACGGCGGTTCGGGTCCCCCAAATTGTTGGCGCAGCCGGTTTTGCAACCTTGGGGAGTATCTGGTTGATCGGCCTGGGTTTCTGCTGGAAGCGGCGGCGTCGGCCGAGATGTCAGCTTCCCCCGGCATGCATGCCTCGGTAAAGATCCAGGACAGGCTCGCCGAAGGGAGATGCAACATGGCCGCGAAGGGGAATCTGGTGCTGGTTCCGGGGCTCCTGTGCACCAGGGCGCTGTGGGAGCCGCAGATCGCAGGGCTCGCCGACATCGCGGACTGCACGGTTGCCGATCACACGCAGCCACGACACCATGGAGGGCATCGCCCGGTCGATCCTGGAGCAGGCGCCCCCCACCTTCGCCCTCGCCGGCCTCTCCATGGGCGGCTACATCTCCTACGCGATCGTGCGTCAGGCGCCCGACCGCGTGGAACGGCTGGCTTTGCTCGACACCGGCGTCCGCGCCGACGCCCCGGAGCGCCGGGCGCGGCGCCTGGAGCTGATCGCGCTGGCCGAGCGCGAGGGCGCGGGAGCCGCGCAGGACGCGCTGATGCCGGTGCTGGTCCACAAGGACCGGCTGGCGGACAAGCCGCTGGTCGAAACCGTGCGGCAGATGGCGGTCGATACCGGCGTGGAGGCCTTCAAGCGCCAGCAGGCGGCGATCATGGGCCGGCCCGACAACCGCCCGCTGCTGGCGGGCATCGGCTGCCCGACCCTCGTCATCGTCGGGCGCGAGGACGCGCTGACGCCCCCGGAGACGGCGCAGGAGATCGCCGCCGGGATACCGGGGGCACGGCTCGAGATCGTGCCCGACTGCGGCCATCTCTCCACCATGGAGCGCCCCGAGGCTGTCAATCGCGCCCTGCGGGCATGGCTCACGCAGTAGCCGTCCTGCCTGCAGCCGAGACGACGGTTAACCCTCGGAAAACCTTTTTGGGGGCCTCGGTTGCGATCAGGCCGCGGCGCTCCGATGCTCGCACGAGATGCAGGTGCGGCATGTCTTTCGCGGGAGCCCAGCATGGCGCGAGCAACGCAGAGTCGTACCGAGCGCCGCAAGCTCGACGCTCGTTTGGACGAGGCGCTGGAGGAGACGTTTCCGGCCAGCGACCCGTTTTCCGTGGGTCGTTTCACGGGCACCGAGCCGCCGTCGCGGCCGGTCGACACCAAGGCCGCCGAGTGGCCCGTGCCGCATCGACGCCGGCGCAAGCCGCGGGACGGATCAGGCACAACAGCAGTGACGCGGGGCGCGCTGCGCCCGACCCGACCTAGCGATCGACGCGCATCTTCTGGCGCCGCGCGTAGGCGATGAAGGCATCGCGCAGCTCGTCGTGCAGAGTGAGGGAGTTGGCGCTCGTGACCTTGCCGTCGGCATCCTGCAGCGTGACGTTGCCGCGCGCGGTCAGCTTTCGCGTGCCGCGGTCGTAGGCGACCTCGTCGGCCAGCAGGATCTCGCCGTAGAAGCGGATCTCGACGCTGCCGCGCGCGGCGATGAGGTTGCTCCAGGTGTCCTCCACCAGCTCGTCCATGGAGATCTCGAGCTGGCTCCCCTGGGCCAGGGCGTGCATAGGGGCGGCAAGGAGGATAAGGAGGCAAAGCGCAGCGAGCGCGCTCGTTCGTGCGGTCGGCATCGCGATCCGGTTCCCCGTGTCAAAGGGCGTACTGCGGAAGATATTGTGCCCACCCGAGCGGGATTGTGAAGGGGGGCGCAAACTTCCAGCTCGCCGCCTCCCCCGAAATCCCACAGCGCATCAAGGCATGGCTGGCGAAGGAGGCTCGAGGGCGGCGGCCGACGCGTAAGGCATCGGACCTGCGTCTACCTCTTCAGCCCCACCGCAAACCCCGTTCCGGTGGCACCGGGCGTGAACCGCACACTGAGCACCGCCGGCCTGGCGCAGGCCAGTCCGGTCCATTCCTCGTTCCATGCGGGCGGCGGCGATTGAGCGTCCGCACGGAGTGCTTGCGTGCCAATCAAGAGCACCACTGCCAGAAGGACACGACGCATTGCGCAACCCTCCCTGTCGAGCATCGACCCGCTGAACAGCGCGAGCATGGGAAGCGACCTTGGCCGCATTCTGGCGTCGGAGTGGTGATCCCAAGGAAGGCTCAGCATCGGACCATCCCGCGGCCGAAACGAGCGGGTGCAGCGATGCGTGACGAGCACATCGTCCCACGTCGAAAACGCGCTACCGGCCGGTTCGGCTTGTGGAGAGGGATTCGGTGCAATCGGGCTGACGCCCGATTGGCACCCTACGGTCAAATGTCCAAATCCTTGGCGAAGGCGGCGCGCTCCTGGATGAAGCGGAAGCGGGCCTCGGGCTTGGAGCCCATCAGCGCGTTGACGGCATCGCCGATCGCCTTGCGGTCGCCGGCGATGTCCACCCGGAGCAGGGTGCGCTTCCTCGGGTCCATGGTGGTCTCCTTGAGCTGGGGGGCGTTCATCTCGCCCAGGCCCTTGAAGCGGTTCACCTCCACCTTGGCGTTGTGGGCGAACTCGCTCTTGATGAGCGCGTCCTTGTGCTTGTCGTCGCGCGCGTAGACCGACTTGGCACCGTGGGTCAGCTTGAAGAGCGGCGGCAGCGCCAGGAACAGATGGCCGTTCTCGATCAGATCGGGCGTCTCCTGGTAGAAGAAGGTGATGAGCAGCGAGGCGATGTGGGCGCCGTCGACGTCGGCATCCGTCATGATGATCACGCGCTCGTAGCGCAGATCCTCGTCGCGGTAGCGGCTGCCGGTGCCGACGCCGAGCGCCTGCACCAGGTCGGAGAGGAGCTGGTTGGCCGCCATCTTCTGCGAGGAGGCGTTCGCCACATTGAGGATCTTGCCGCGCAGCGGCAGCACCGCCTGGCGCTCGCGGTCGCGCGCCTGCTTGGCCGAGCCGCCCGCCGAGTCGCCCTCGACGATGAAGATCTCGGTGCCCTGCTTGGAGCTCAAGGAGCAGTCGGCGAGCTTGCCGGGCAGCCGCAGCTTGCGGCCAGCCTGCTGGCGGCCGATCTCCTTCTCGCGCTTGCGCTTGAGGCGCTCCTCGGCCTGGTCGATGGTCCATTCGAGGAGGCGGGTGGCCTGCTGCGGGCTGTCTGCCAGCCAGTGGTCGAAGGCGTCGTGCACCGCGCTCTCGACGATGCGGGCGGCCTCCTGGGTGGCGAGCTTGTCCTTGGTCTGGCCCTGGAACTCGGGCTCGCGGATGAAGACGGAGAGCATCACCGCCGCGGTGCCCAGCACGTCGTCGGCGGTGACCTGGGCGGCGCGGCGGTTGCCGACGCGCTCGCCGAAGTCGCGCAGGCCCTTGGAGAGGGCCGAGCGCAGGCCGTTCTCGTGCGTGCCGCCCTCCGGCGTGGGAACGGTGTTGCAGTAGGAGTTGAGGAAGCCGTCCTCGTCGGCGACCCAGCATACCGCCCATTCCACCGAGCCGTGCCCGTTGGCCTTGTCGATGCGGCCGGCGAACAGGTCCTTGGTGACGCGGGTCTGGCCGTTGATGGTGGCCTCCAGGTACTCCTTCAGCCCGCCCGGGAAATGAAAGGTGGCCTTCTCGGGCGTGTCGTCCGTGATGAGCGATCTGGCGCACGACCAGCGGATCTCCACGCCGCCGAACAGGTAGGCCTTGGAGCGCGCCATGCGCAGCAGGCGCTGCGGCTTGAAGGCGGCGCCCTTGCCGAAGATCTTCTCGTCCGGCTTGAAGCGCACCCTGGTGCCGCGCCGGTTCTTGATGGCGCCGAGGCTCTTGAGCTTGCCGAGCGGCTCGCCACGGCTGAACTCCATGCGGTAGAGCTGCTGGCCGCGCGCCACCTCCACCTCGAGCTTCTCGGAAAGCGCGTTGACCACCGAGACGCCGACGCCGTGCAGGCCGCCGGAGGTGTTGTAGACCTTGGAGTCGAACTTGCCGCCCGAGTGCAGCGTGGTCATGATCACTTCCAGCGCCGACTTGGACTTGAACTTGGGATGCGGATCGACGGGCACGCCGCGGCCGTTGTCGGTGACGGTGAGGAAGCCGCCCTCCTCCAGCTCCACCTCGATCCAGGTGGCGTGGCCGGCCACCGCCTCGTCCATGGAGTTGTCGATCACCTCGGCGAACAGGTGGTGCAGCGCCTTCTCGTCGGTGCCGCCGACGTACATGCCGGGCCGGCGCCGCACCGGCTCGAGGCCTTCCAGCACCTCGATGTCGGCGGCGGTGTAGCTGTCCGACGCTTCGGCAGGCTTGCGAACGGCGCGCGCCACGGGTCTTTCTCTTCCTCCTTGCTGGAGCTGGCTGGACGGCTCCGCCGCGGGCTCCGGGACCAGGTCCAGGCTCGCCTGGGGCTTCGGCGCGGCGGCCTCGGCCTCGGCGCGCTTGGCGTGGTCCGACCGGCCGAACAGGTCGCGCAGGACACCCAGGCGGAACGCTGGCATGGACTTAAGCCCTCGCTCGTCGAGATTGTAGCTGACGCAACGCCACGCGCGGAAGCGCCTCCGGCCATGCGAATCCCGTCGAGACCGGCGCCAGGGTGAGGTGGCACGGCGGGGCTGCCTTGGCAAGCGGCAGGGGCCCGCGGCGGGCGCAATCCCCCGCCGATGAGATGCCACGCCCTTGCCAGGGCGGCAGCCGGTGGTCGCCGCGCAGCGCCCCGAGCCCCCTGGTCGCGACCAGCGGCCTCAATTCATCGAGTTGGGCAGCCACAGGGAGATCTGCGGGAAGGCGATCAGCAGCGTCATGATGAACACCTCGGCGGCGAGGAACCAGTAGCAGCCGCGGTAGATGGTCTTGAGCGGGATCTGGTTGCCGGTGGCGGTCGCGACCACGTAGATGTTGAAGCCGACCGGCGGGGTGAGCAGGCTGATGCCGATGTACTTCACCACCAGCACGCCGAGCCACACGAGGTCGAGCTTCAAGGCCGCGAACATCGGCACGAACACCGGGATGGTGAGCAGGATCATGCCGAGCGGATCCATGAAGGTTCCGAGCACGATGTAGATCAGCGAGATCGCGATCACCAGGAGCAACGGGTCGACCGCCCACGAGCCGATCAGGTTGGTGAACATCTCGGCGGTGCCGATGAGCGCGAGAAACTTGGTGTAGATGATCGCGCCCATGCCGACGAAGAACAGCTGCAACGTCGTCGTCATGGCATCCTTGAAGGCGTCGACCAGCCCCTCCCAGCTCAGCTTGCGCTGCGCCAGTCCGATCACGATGGCGAGGAGCGCGCCCGCGGCCCCGCCTTCGGTCGGCGTCACTATGCCGCTGTAGAGGCCGCCGATCACGCCCATGATGAGCACGACGATGGGCCACACCTGCGCCAGCGACGCCCAGCGCTCGCGCCACAGCGCCTGGCGGTCGTCGTAGAGGATCGGCGGCGCCAGCGAGGGATTGTGCCAGCAGCGGAGCATGATCATCAGCATGTAGACGACGGCGGTGAGGATGCCGGGAAGGATGCCGGCAATCAGCAGCTTGACGATCGAGACCTCCGCGAAGATGCCGTAGATGACGAAGGCGATGCTGGGCGGGATCAGGGCGTCGAGCGTGCCGCCGCTGGCGCACACGCCGGTGGCGAGACCCTTGTCGTACTTGTGTTTGAGCATCTCCGGGATGGCGAGGCGCGCCATCACCGCGGCGGCCGCCACGCTCGAGCCCGAGGCCGCGCCGAAGCCCGCGCAGGCCCAGTTGGTGGCCACGGCCAGACCGCCCGGCATCCACCCGAACCAGGCGAGCGCCGCGCGGAAGAGGGCCGTGCCGATGCCGGAGTTGCCGGCGACGGCGCCCATCAGCAGGAACATCGGGATCGCCGAGAGGTCCCAGTTGGCGGCGAACACGAACGGGGTGTCGCGCAGCACGCTGAGCGCCACGTTGACGTTGCGCACGTACCAGAACCCGAGGAACGCGACGATGCCCATCGCCACGCCGATCGGGAAGCGCAGCGCCAGCAGCAGCAGCATCAAGCCGAGGCTGCCCAAGGCCAGGGTCAGCGGATCCATGCTCTCATCCCCTTGCCCGGCTCAGCGCGGCTTCGGGCCGGCGAGGTCGGCGACCAGGCGCAGCGCCATGTGAAGACCCATCGATGCGCCCGCGATCGGCAACAGCCACCGGCTCGGCCACACCCACACGAAGCCTCCGGCGGCCTCCACGACCTCGCCAGCAATGGTCTGCTGCACGGCACGCACGCCGGCCTGCCAGGTGAACAGGGCGATGAAGACGAGCGTGCAGGCCTTGACCACGGCACCGAGCCAGTAGTTGAAGCGCGCGCTGCCGATGCGCTCGAACATGCCGGCCACGATGTGATTGTTGCGCTGCTCGATCCAGGCCCACGGCAGGAAGGCGATGGCGACCATGTAGAGGTTCGCAACGATCTCGGTGGTGCCCATGAACGGCCGGTTGAAGAAGGTGCGTCCGGTCACGTCGATGCCGACGTGGATCATCATGGCGAAGCCGGCAATCAGGCCCATCCACAGCAGGACGTTGATCGGTATCTCGAGCAGCCGCAGCAGCCGGTTGACGATGTCCATGCTCACTCCCGATCCCTCACACGCGGGCGTCGGCGCTGACGGCGACCGCTGCACACAGCGCCGCGATGGCGGCTAGGGCATAGCGCTTCACGTGCATTTCGCTGTCCTCCCTGTTTGAGACCGCCGGCCGCTGCCTGGAGGGCCGGTTCTTGTCGTTGTCGCGCTAGCCTCCCTTCTGTCCCCACAGCTGGCGCGAGGCGATGCGCGCGCCTTCGGCCAGCGCCTCCAGCTTTGCCCACATGATCGAGGGGTGCACGCGCCTCAGGTGCGGCGTCTGTGCAAACCCGCAATCGGTGCCGGCCATCACGTTCTCGCGCCCGACCAGCCCGGCCACGCGCACGAGCCGCTCGGCGACCAGCTCGGGATGCTCCACCACGTTGGTCGAATGGCTGATCACGCCCGGAACCAGCTTGCGCCCTTCGGGCAGCTTCACGGTCTCCCACACGCGCCATTCGTGGGCGTGGCGCGGGTTTCCCATCTCGATGCAGTAGGCGCCGGCGTTCACCCGGAGCACGAGGTCGACGATGTCCTCGAGCGGAACGTCGCTCACGTGCGGCGTGTTGAAGCTGCCCCAGCAGATGTGATAGCGCACCTTCTCCCGCGGCAGCCCCTCGAGCGCGTGGTTGAGCGCATCGACGCGCACCGAGGCCCACTTGCGGTACGCGTCGATGTCACGGCCGGCGAAGGCGATGTCCCACATGTAGGGCAGGAAGGCGTCGTCGACCTGCACCGTGAGGCCGGCGTCGACGATCGCCCTGTACTCCACGCGCAGGGCCTCGGCGAGCGCGAACAGCGCCTCCTCCTCGCTCTTGTAGTGCTCGTTCTTGAACAGCGGCACGGCGGAGGCCGGCGCCACCACCGGCATGAAGCCCTCCACGTCGACACCGGCGAGCGCCGCCTTGAAGGTGGCGATGTCCTTGGCGAGAGCTGCGTGGCCCTTGTACCTGATCGGCCCCACTGTCACCACGGTGCCGCGCTTGGGCAGCCGCTGGGTCGGGAAATACTCGGCGTAGAACTCGGGGAACAGGCTGCGGTCGCGCCCGCTCCCGCCGGGAGCGACCATCTCGCGCTCCTCGATGCCCTCCAGGCGGTCGAGAACGTAGAACGACCAGGAGCGGAACTTGCCGTACTCACCGTCGCTGACAATGTCGATGCCGGCCTGCTGCTGGCGCCTGACGACCTCGCTGACGCTGTCAGCGAGGAGCGCGTCGAACGCCTTGCCGTCGACGGCGAGGCCGTTCTCCATGGCCTCAATATACTGAACGAGCCTCGCCGGACGGACGAGGCTGCCTACATGCGTGGTGAGAATGCGATCGGCGCTGGCCGCCATAGGCTCACTTCTCGACTTGATCCGCCATCATTCGACCCGTCATCCCGGCCCATGGAATCCCTTGGGCGATGCGAGCCAGCGGCGAGCAGCGCTCCGATCCGGGACTTCAGGAGGCTCGAACTCGTTGCCCGAGGTCCCGGATGGCCTCGCCCCGGCTTTTGCCGGGGCTCGGCTTCCGGGATGACCGGTGGAACGGTTACAGCTTGCTCAGATCGATCTTCGAGAAGACCTCGCGGTTCAGCACCTCGGTGAACTTGTCGATGTCGCGGCCGATCTCCTTGGAGCGGGGCCGCCACTTCTCGATCGTCCTCTCGTAGTCGTCGATGATCGAGCCCGGGTCGGCGACGCCGAGGCTTTTCGCCTTGGCGACGTTGCGCTCGCGGTCGCCCTTGCGGAAGTCGGCGATCACCTGCTCCCATGCCTTGGCGTCCGCCGCGCTGACCTTGACCAGCGTCACGCCCTTGTCCGTCTTCAGCTTCTCGAGCGTCGCCTCGTTGGCGATCAGGAAGTTGCCGATCGCCTGCTTGGCGCTCATCCAGGCCGCCCACTTGACGTGGATCTGCTTCTGGTCGGGCGTCCACTTGTTCCAGGTGTCGCGGTTGAGGACGAAGCCGATGGCCGGGCCCGACAGCCCGAGCGGATAGTCGGTGATGTGCTTGGCGAAGTCGGCATAGCCGAAGGTGGCGAGCCAGTCGTAGATGCCGTGCTGGCAATCGAGGCCGCCGCGCTGCAGGAGACCGACCGCCTCCACCAGCGTGACGCCGACCGGCGTGCCGCCTGCGGCTCTCATCAGCTCGGCGTTACCTGCCGTGGCGCGCACCCGCTTGCCCTTGAGGTCGGCGGGAGACTTGATCGGCGCGGTGCAGGCCAGCACGTAGGCGGAGCTGGTCCAGCCGCCGAGCGGGACCGAGTTGTTGCGCCTGAACTCCTCGAGGCACGAGGGACAGCGCAGGTAGATCACCTCGAGCGCCGCGCCCGTGGCCGCTACCACATCGTTGTGGCCGAGGACCACGGTGGAGTAGATGGCATAGACCGAGGGGATGGTGTTGGGCGAGTAGGTGACGATGCCGAGCCCCGCCTGCATCAGGCCGTCCTTGACCGCGGAGAACGTGCCCTTGCCGTCGGCGATCTGGCCGCCGGCGATCAGCTTCCACTTGACGGCCCCCTTGGTCTCCTTCTCGATGTTGGCGAAGATGTGCGGCATCACGTGGACGTTCTGGTACTCGCGCGGCACCGTCCAGTTGCCGTAGACCAGCTCCTGTGCGGAGGCGGGCGCGGCCGCCGCCAGCGCCGCCCCCAGAGCGGCTGTTGCGAGCCATTTCACGTGCCGGTTGGTCATTCGAGCTTTCCTCCTCCTGCAGCACTGCTGCCAGCGCCTCGATCGGCGCAATTCTTGTTGTTTTGCGCCGGGCGGCGCCGCTGGTCGCCCTTGCGTTGTCCAAAGCTACCCGTTCGCCCCCCCTTCCAGCAACGTCGCGGTTCTCGTCGTTTCGTCTAGGGTGCTCCGAGCCCCGATCAGGCCCGATCGGGATTGCGTGGGACGCCTTCCACGCCTTTCCCGCCGCGGCAAGGGGCTCGCGCGTCCCTTGCGCGTCCAAAGACCAATTTGTCCGGCAGCGGCGAGGCGCGCACCCGCATTCTCCCGGGGGCGTGACCACAATGCGACACCCCGGGTTGGCGAGGGTGCTCACGACTTGGCTCAGGGGGGCGCGGCCTGCGGTTGGTCCCGAGGCGAGGAAGCACCCGGCGGAGGCGATGCGGCCCCGCCCGTCGGTGCAGCGGCAGGCGCGGGATGGTTGGCGCCCGCAGCCGGCGGCGGCGCCTTCGGCAGATAGAACGGAGAGCGGCGCCAGAGCAGCATGACGAGCAGAAGCGCAGCCCCGGCGGCGGCGTAAACGTACGTCAGGGGATCGTAGAGGTAGCTTCCGCCGGCGGCGTGCACCCCGTCGGTGTAGACCACCAGCGCCAGGGGGCTCACCTCCTCCGGCCCGGTGGGTCGCAGCAGGATGAAGGCGTTGTTGGCCCAATGCAGGCCGGCGGAGGCCGCGAGACTCTGCGTCCGCATCAGCACGGTGATGGAGATCGTCGTCATGATCGTGAAGCCGATCAGCGCGAGCAGCACGTCGCGCCGGACGTCGGCGTTGGCGAGGTGCGGGATGATGAACACCGTGGTCACCGCCGCAGCCACGGGCAGCCGCAGCGCCAGGACCGCGCCCCAGGTGCGGTGCAGATAGCCGAGATAGCACACGTCCTCGGCCAGCGTCTGCACCAGCACCGCGCCGAGACCCAGGGCGATCCAGGGCAGGACATCGAGGCCGGGCCAGCGCAGCCGGTGCTGCTGCGGCTCCAGGACATAGGCGAGCACCCCGATGAGACCGAGGAGCACGAGCAGCGCCGTGGCGGTGCGGCAGAAGTCGAGCCAGCGGAAGCCCCCTCGGTAGGAGAAGGCCCGGCGCCACGAGACGCCGTGCACGACGCTGAGGACAATGAGGGGCGGCAGCAGGTACGGCAGCCAGCACAGCAGGTCGTGGACGTAGGAGAGCGGCCGGGCCGGCTCGAAGGGAAAGACCTGGCTGGAAAAAGTGCGGGCGATCCAGCCCCGTCGCAGCGCGAGGGTCTCGAAGGCCGAGGGCGCGAGCGCGAGCGCGACATGCACCGTTACGGCCAGCGCGAGGCCAACGACCACCCACGGCCAGCGCCAACGGCCCTCGCGGCCGAGCAGCAGAACGGGGTCGCGCTCCCATGCGAGGCGGCGCAATCGAGCCAGCGGGGCGCTGACGCCGCGGCGTAGAGCGAGCAACATCCCAAGGTTCATCCGATGCGGGCACGAGCGCCGGTCGCTGCGGCCGCTGGCGGCACCGCGCACCCCGCACCGCACGGCGCCGATGCCAATGTTTACACGACTGAGCCCATATTGTGTCGCCGCTGCTCCGCCTGCACACGGACGGACTGGGCAGCCTCATGGCCAGGCTTGTGCGGCCCTGGGTGCCGGTGTCGCGCCCGCATCAGTCGCCGCCGGCGCGCGACTGCCATCCGAGGATGGCACGGGGCCCCTCGGGAGACAGAACGGAGAGCGGCGCCAGAGCAAGAGGACGAGCAAGAGCGCCGGCATCCCCAGCAGACCGGCATACGTGAGCGGATCGAGCAGGTAGCTGCCACCCGCGGCGTAGACGGGGTCGGTGTAGACGACCAGTGCCAGCGGGCTCACGGAGTCGGGCGCACCGGGTCGCAGGAGGATGAACGCGTTGTTGGCCCAATGCAGCCCTGCGGAGGCCGCGAGACTCTGCGTCCGCAACAGCACGGCGATGGAGATCGCCGTCATGATCGCGTGGTCGAGCACACCCAGCAGCATGTCCCGCTGGACGTCCGAGTTGGCGAGGTGGGGCACGACGAAGATGGTGATCACCGCCGCAGCGACGGGCAGCCGAAGCCCCACGACGGCACCCCAGGTGCGGTGCAGATAGCCGAGAAAGAAGACGTCCTCGGCCAGCGTCTGCACAAGGACCGCGCCGAAGCCCAGCGCGATCCACGGCAGGATGCCGATGCCGGGCCAGCGCACCTCGTGCTGCTGCGGCTCCAGGTAGAAGGCCAGCGACGCAACCAGACCGAGCATGGTGAGCAGGGCCATGGCCGCACGGGCGAAATCGAGCCACCGGAAGCCGCCTCCGTAGGAGAACGCGCGCCGCCAGGAGACGCCGTGCACGATACGCAGCACAAGGAGCGGTGCCAGGAGGAGCGGCAGCCATATCACCAGCAGCTCCCCGGCATACGAAAGCGGCCGGCCCGGGTCGAATGGAAACATTGCGGTGGAAAGATAGAGCGCGCTCGAGAAACTGCGGTCGATCCATCCCAGCCCGAGAGCGATCCTCTCGAAGGCGACGGTCGCCCCGAGGAGGAGCAAGAAGACGAGCACGACTGCGGCCAGCCCCACGAGCATCCACGGCCAGCGCCAGCGGCGCTCGCGGCCGAGCAGCAGGACCATATCGGGTTCTGCCACGAGCCGGCGCAACCGTGCGTCGAGGCGGCCGATGGCGTGACGCAGCCCAGCCGGCATTCCGAGCCTCCACGAGACGCAGGACGAGAGTACGGGGAGCCCCACCGCCTGCGCGCGGGAAGCCGCCGCAAACGCACGAGCATACGCACCCGAACCTCATGTACGCGGGGGCTGGCTCGGATTTTCGCGTCCCGAGGGGGCGCCCGGCGCGTTTCCTCGGGTCTTGTGTCTCTACAGCACCGGACCGCCCATCACATGGGCGGGGCGATGCCGCGGCCGACGTTCACCCGCGCCGCCAGCAGCGAGCCGTCGGGTTGCCTGGTGGCCGCGCCGACGAAGATCCGCGCCCCTGCCTTCAGCTCGCTCGCGTCGCCGGGGGTGTAGGAGACGATGGGAACGCCGGCGGGCACGACGATCCGCTTCTCCCCGTTCTTGTACTTGAGGGTCAGCAGCTGGCCGTCGCCGGAGGCGGCGGTCTTCTCGACGGTGCCGTTGGTCATGGTGCTCGACGGCTGCAGGTCCCAGCCGCGGTGGCCGTCGCCCGTGCCGCGCATGGCCTCGGGGAAGATGTGCACCTCGAGCGCCCTCTGGCTGCCGTCGGGCAGCGGCAGGGCGGCGACGCCGACGTAGGAGCCCGGCTTGATGTCGGCGAGCGTCGCCGCCACCACCGCGGCCACCATCGCCTTCGGCGCCAGCTTCAGGCGCAGCTCGGTTCCGTTGCGCGCCTTGACGACATAGGTGTCGCCGTCGACGCGCTCGATGGTTCCGCGCACCCGTACTGGCGCCTCCTGGGCCCACGCGATGGGTGCGACGAGCGCAAAGCCCAGCGCCATGGCGCCGAGAGCACGGTGCAATCCTCCTGCCAAGGGAGCCTCCTCCTGATGTCGGGTCGGCCGGCCGATGCCCGGCCTCGAAGATAGCAAAAGGGGCGGCAGGCCGCCTGCGCCTGCCGTCGGCAACCGCTCACATCGGCGGCGCGACGCCGCGGCCGACGCTGATGCGCAACGTCTCGAACGTGCCGTCGGGCAGCTGCTTGGCCGCGCCCACGAAGATTTTCGCTCCGGGCTTGAGCTCGCTGGCATCTGCCGGAGCGTAGGTGACGATCGGGATGCCGGGAGGAACAACGATCTTCTTCTCGCCGTCCTTGTACTTGAGGGTCAGCACCTGGCCGTCCTTGGCGGCGACGATCACCTCGACGTTGGCGTTGGTCATGGTGCTCTTGGGCTGCAGGTCCCACGGGCGGAAGCCTTCCGCCAGGCCGCGCAGGGCCTCGGGGAAGATTGTCACCTCCAGCGCCTTCTGGCTGCCGTCCGCCTGCGGCAGCGCGGCCACGCCGATGTACCTGCCGGGCTTCACGTCCGCGAGCGTGGCCGCGATGACCGCCGAGACCCCGCCCTTCGGCGCGAGCTTGAGCTTGATTTCCTTGCCGTCGCGCGACTTGACAACATAGGTTCCGCCGTCGACGCGCTCGATCGTCCCGCGCACCCGCACCGGTGCGTCCTGGGCCCACACCACTGGGGCGGCGAGAACGGGGGCGGCGAGAACGAGGGCGGCCGCGATCGGGCCGAGCATGCGCTGCAATCGTGCTGACATGAGATCCTCCCGAAAGATTGATAGCCGGTAGACGCTGCACGGGCCGACTTTAGTCCCCCGGCCTTGTAGTACGTGACCGCCACAACCCGAGCAGGGACCCATGCCCTCCGTTGCCGAAGCCGCGGCTCCCGAAGCGGGCGGGAAGCGGCCCACAGTCATTCATCCGCTCTATGTGCGCCTCACGCATTGGGTGAACGCGGTGGCCGTGCTCGTCCTGATCATGTCGGGATGGCAGATCTACAACGCCGCGCCGCTCTATGCGTTCACATTTCCGAGCGGCCTGACACTGGGCGGCTGGCTGGCGGGCGCGCTGCTGTGGCACTTCGCGGCGATGTGGGTGCTCGTCCTCAACGGCCTCGTCTATCTGGCGGTGGGGCTCGCGACCGGCCGGCTGCGGCGCAGGCTCCTGCCGCTGCGTCCGGCCGAGCTCAAGCGCGACCTCCGCGCCGCGCTGACCGGGCGGCTCGGCCATGCCGACGGCGCCGCCTACAATGCCGTGCAGAAGGCGCTCTACCTGGGCGTGCTCCTCGCCGGCGTCGTGATCGTCGCCTCGGGGCTCGCCATGTGGAAGCCCGTGCAGCTCCAGGAGCTGGCGGCGCTCCTCGGCGGCTACGAGGGCGCGCGCCACGTGCACTTCCTTGCCATGGCCGCCATCGTCGTCTTTCTCGCCGTGCATGTCGTGATGGCGCTGCTGGTGCCGCGGAGCCTGCGCGCCATGCTCCGCGGCCGCTGAAGGAGGCAGCGATGCGAACGCCGCGCAGGCCGATCCCGGGCGTCGACGGCAGGCTGCTTCTCGAGGAGGCGGCCCGGCTCATGCCGGGCCCCTCGCGCCGCCTGTTCCTGCGCGGCGGCGCCAGTGTGGGGGCGCTCGCGCTGCTGACCGGCTGCAACATTGCCGACGGCGTCTCGGCGGAGCGCGCGCTGCGCAAGGTGTCGGACTTCAACGACTGGGTGCAGGCGCGCCTGTTCAACCCCAACCGTCGGGCCCCGACCTATCCCGAGAGCGCCATCACCCGCCCGTTTCGCTTCAATGCGTTCTATCCGGAGGACCAGGCCCCCGATGTCGACGAGGACCGCTGGCGGCTGATCGTCGACGGCCTCGTCGAGAACAAGCGGCCGTGGAGCCTGGAGGAGCTCAACGCGCTTCCCCAGGAGACGCAGATCACGCGGCTCATCTGCATCGAGGGCTGGAGCGCGGTCGGCAAATGGACGGGGGTGCCGCTGCGCACGTTCCTGCAGCGCATCGGCGCCGACCTCACCGCCAGGTATGTGCACTTCACCTGCCCGGACGGCTATTCAACCTCCATCGATATGCCGACCGCGCTGCACGCGCAGACGCAGATGACGCTCGCCTTCGACGGCCAGGTGCTGCCGACCAGGCTCGGCTTCCCGCTGCGCATCCGCATCCCGACCAAGCTCGGGTTCAAGAACGCCAAGCACGTGGTCGGCCTCGCCGTGCTCAACCACTACACGGGCGGCTACTGGGAGGACCAGGGCTACAACTGGTTCAGTGGGCTGTGAGGGATCGGTTCAGACGGGGTTTTGCTCCTGAAATGCTGTCAGCACCCGTGTGGCCGAGGTGGTAGAAGCGGGCTCTCGGAAAGAAGGGTGGAGATCATGCGCAGCCTGATTGCCATTGTTGCCGGCGCGGTGGCCGCCGGGGTTGTCTTGTTCGGTCTCAATTGGTTCGGCCTCGTTTCGGGAGAGGCAGCGCGGATAGGGTTCGTCGTCGCCATCGCCGTCGGCGTCGCGATCACGCTGGCCAACAGGAGGAGGGGTGGCACCGGCTAGCCGCCGCCGTTGCGAGTGGCGCAGAAAAAAGGCGCCAGAGCCGGTGTGGTCTGCCCTTGAAGCTCCGGCACCACATGGGCGGGATCGCCGACAGCGAGACCGCTCCCGCGCCCTCCCCATCCCGCATCCGGGGACGCGCGCCGCAGGGGGCGCCCCTCTCCCCACACGCCTCTCTGGTGGGGAGAGGGCGGGAGCTTCTGCCCGAGGCGCGTCGAGGCCCGTAACGGCCAACACACATGCGAACGCGCGCCCCTCTCCCGCTCGCCGGGAGGGGGGTGTCGTTTGGGGGAGGACAGACCCCCATGTGACCGTGCGCACGAGATCGTCGGCCGCTTGCTAGAGTGCTCTGTCTCCGACCCTTCATCCGTTCTTGTCATGCCGGGGCTTGTCTCCGGCATCCACCCAACCGCGAGTGCTGGAGCAAGCGGTAGCGTGGATCCCGGCAACGAGTGCCGGGATGACACCGTTCGATCCGTCGGAGTCGCGACACTGGTTTCGAGGCGGCGTGAGCGGCATTGCACCGATGCGCGCGGGTCGCAAGTGTCGCGCGTGGATCGGTGCAATCGCGCTGGCGCGCGATTGACACCCTACATTGCGACCCAGCCGCCGGCGGTGAGCTGCTGCTGGGGCTGGAAGCGGCGCTTGTAGCTCATCTTGGTGGAGCCGCTGATCCAGTAGCCGAGATAGACGTAGGGCAGGCCGAGGCGCTTGGCATGCGCGATGTGGTCGAGGATCATGAAGGTGCCGAGCCCGCGCTTGTAGGCCTCCGGCTCGAAGAACGAGTAGACCATGGAGATGCCGTCGGTGAGACGGTCGCAGAGCGCGGCGGCGACGAGGGGCTGACTGGCGGAGGGGCGCGCGAGCGGGTCGGGCTTCAGCCGGTACTCGGTCATGAAGGTGTCGATGATGCTGTCCTCCACCATCATGGCGTAGTCGAGCACCGTCATGTCGGCCATGCCGCCGTCGGCATGGCGCTCGTCGATGTAGGCGCGGAACAGCGCGTATTGCTCCGAGGTCGGCGTCGCCTCGATGCGGCGGGAGACGAGGTCGCCGTTGGCATCCATCACGCGGCGCATGGAGCGGGTGGGCTCGAAGCCATCGACCAGCACGCGCACCGAGACGCAGGCCTGGCAGCCCTCGCAGTAGGGCATGTAGGCGATGTTCTGGCTGCGCCGGAAGCCGCCGCGCAGCAGGTTGTCGATCAGCGGCGCCGGCTTGTCGTGGGTGAGGTGGGTGAAGAGCTTGCGCTCCAGGCGGCCCGGCAGATAGGGGCAGGGTTGCGGGGCCGTGACGTAGAACTCGGGGAAATGCTTCCTCTGCTCGGTCATCGGAACCCTGTACGCGCGACACCTCGGGCCAAATCGGGCTTAATGATAGGTGAAGCGCAACCCCACAATCAAGTGCGGCGCGGGGAGGATTGTCTCGCGCATGCAACCCGTTGGCAGCGAATAGCGAGCGGCGAATAGCGAAATAGGAAGAAAACTCGTTCGAGCGGTCCCTACTCGCTATTCGCTATTCGCTCTCTCGCGGCCCGAGCGGGAGCTTGACGGTTTCCTTCGTGGTCACGCTCTGATAAGTCCTGGCGCCGGGCATACTTCAAGCTATTGCGAGGCTGCGATGGACGCTGCGAAGCTCGGCAGAGCGCTTATCGGTATCGGTATTGCCGGCCTCATCGGCAGCTTCCTCTGGTGGCTCATATTCTTCTCGAAGGTGAGCAAGGCCTTCGGCGGCAAGGCCAGCGATCTCGGCCAGGTTCTGCAATGCCTGGTGTCCAGCTCCGGACCGTGCGGCTTCATCACCGGGATCGCGGGCGCGGCGGGCGAGCTCGCCTACCACCCGGTGTATTTCTGGCTCAGCGCCGTTGTGCTGGTGACCGGGCTCGTCGTCGCCGGCAGCGCGGGAACGCCTGCTTCCGCAACCGCGTCCTCGGGCGCGAGCGCCGCCTACGATGTCGAGAGGTGGAAGGCTCTGACGGAGATCGACCCCGAGATCGCGGCAGCGGTCGCAGAGGTCAAGCCATACGGGGGCCCGGCGCTGGCGGAGCTCGCCACCAAGTATCTCACCCTCAACGACAAGCAGTACCTCGCCGCGATCGTGCAGCAGATCACGGAAAAGTACAGCGCCGCGCTGGCAGTCCAGCTGGAAGGCCAGCAGTGGGACGAGCTGGGGCGCAACGTCGAGCTGGTGTGGCGCGCTCCCTGGGGCACCGTTGCCAGACTGCGGGACGACCGGGCCTTGGTCATCAGGCCCGACGGCGTCGAGGTGCTCCCCTCGCTCGGGGAGTTTCACAGGCGGTATCGCGGGCAGTCGGAGGGCTGGGTCGAGATCACCGACATCGAGGAGAAGCGCCGCTTCTATCAGGAAGCGAGGCTCGTCCTGCGGGAGCTGCTGCTAGACTAGGATGCACCCCGGCCGAGGAGGCGCGCAGCGCGCGGCGCGAAATAGGTGAGGACGCCGTCGGCGCCGGCGCGCTTGAAGGCGATCAGGCTCTCCAGCATCACCTTGTCGCCGTCGAGCCAGCCGTTCTGCGCGGCCGCCATCAGCATGGAATACTCGCCCGAGACCTGGTAGGCGAAGGTCGGCATGCCGAACGCGTCCTTCACGCGTCTGACGATGTCGAGATAGGGCATGCCGGGCTTCACCATCACCATGTCGGCGCCCTCGGCGATGTCGAGCGCCACCTCGCGCAGCGCCTCGTCCGAGTTGGCGGGGTCCATCTGGTAGGTGCGCTTGTCGCCGACGAGCGTCGTCGACGAGCCGACCGCATCGCGGAACGGGCCGTAGAATGCCGAGGCATACTTGGCCGCATACGCCATGATCTGCACGTTGGCGTAGCCCGCCGCCTCCAGGGCCCTGCGGATGGCGCCGACGCGGCCGTCCATCATGTCCGACGGGGCGATGATGTCGCAGCCGGCCTCGGCCTGCACCAGGGACTGGCGCACCAGCGCCTCGAGCGTCGCATCGTTGAGGATCTCGCCGTCGCGCATCAGCCCGTCGTGACCGTGGCTGGTGTAGGGGTCGAGCGCCACGTCGAGGAGCACGCCGACATCGAGGCCGGCCTTGCGGATGGCGCGGGTGGCGCGGCAGACGAGGTTGTCGCGGTTGAAGGCCTCGCGCCCGTCCTCGGTGCGCAGGTCGGGGCTCGTGTAGGGGAAGAGGGCGATGGCCGGGATGCCGAGCGCCACCGCCTCCCCGGCGGCGGCGACCGCCAGGTCGACGCTGAGGCGCTCCACGCCGGGCATCGACGGCACGGGCTCGCGCACGCCGCGGCCGTCGACCACGAACATCGGCCAGATCAGATCGGCCGGGGTGAGAACGTGCTCGGCCACGAGGCGCCGCGACCAGCGCGTGCGGCGGTTGCGGCGCATGCGCACGGCCGGGAAGGCGCCCGCCCCGTCGCTTTCCGGCGCGGGCCTCGCGGGCCGCGCAGGCGCGGGCTTCAGGGCCTCGAGGGATGCGGGCTTGGCGGCGCCCTCGGCTGGCGTCGGCCGGCGCTGAGCAAGCGGCTTCATGGCGTATCCTTGCGACGTTGGCCGGGCAAGCGCGCCGGCGAGGCTACCTTTTGGTGTGCGCGCAACCGTAAGGCAAGAGGGGATGGCCGCCGATCGGGCACATCGTCCCCTCGTCTGTGGCACCGCCGCATCCGTCGTTTGCGCAGGACAGGCGGGTACGTTCCCTGAGCACGCCGATCCGCCCGCATGGCTGATACGACGGACGCGCGCGAGCGGACGCCCCGAGCTGGCTCCGTCACGGCTGTTCTACCGCCGGCCGGTGTCAGACCCTCCGGGCCCTCCGGGTCTGACACCGGCGACCCCGCTAGAAGCTGCAGCCAAAGCCCGACATGGCTCCCTTCATCTGGTCGGCCATCTGTCGGCACGCGCTTTCGAGGCCGGCCCTGGTGCTGGGGTTCTTGGCGGCGTCTCCCCATGCCTTGCGTATCTGGTCGAGCGTCCCCTGGAACGTGGTCTTCTGAGCGGCCGGTACCTTGGTTGCAAGGCACGCCTCGTATTTCTTCAGGAAGTCGTCGCAGACGGCAACGCCGGTCGTCTGGGCGCCGAGCCCGGTGCTCAGGCTCACGAGCAGCCCTGCTGCGGCAGCGACGGGTAGGACACGAACCATCAGGCTTCTCCTCTTTGCACGTGACGTCGAAGGGGCGTGTTCTGATGGCTTCGCGCAACGAAGTCCAGACCGCATCGATGGTCTCCCTATTCAAATTCAATGTCGCGTTGTTGCGAGAAGCCGCCGTCTGAACGAACGTTGGCGGAGCAGCGTTCTTGGACACTGCGGCCAAAGCTCGCGCTCGATCACGATTGTTTTATCGCGAGAGGCAAAACCGAAGCGATCGCCCGTGCGTATCTGGGCGCAAGCGTCTGTCGAGAAAAATCGGTTGTGCACGGTCCATCTGCGGGCTGCGTCTGCCGCAGGCGTGCCATTCTGTTGCTACGACTGCAGCCGATCGGTCGGCGGGGACCGGCTCGGGTGGGCACAGCGGGAAGTGTCGAGGGAGACCCCATCATGCGAGTACTCCGTCGCCGTCCGGTTGGCGCGGACGCGAACGAAACTGCCACTCATGCGGCCGGGCATTCGGGAGGAAGCCGTGCCGCCGCCATCGTGTCGGCCATCGCGCTCCTCTTCTCGGCCTACAGCCTGTGGGAGACGTTGCTCAAGCAGGCCGCACTCACTCTGTACCTCACCGGCGTGGTTACGTATGAGCGTGATCGAACCGCCAATTTGAGCGTACAGCCGGATGGCGGCTTCGAGGTGCTCGCGGTGCCGATCACGATCGCCAATAGCGGCGCGCGCGACGGTGCCGTCCTGTCGCTGCGGCTCGATGTCAAAAATCGCTCGAGCGGCCTGACCGCCCGCTTCGAGGCCACCTACACCGTGGACGGCACCTATTTCGCCGCCAAGGGTGACAAGCGGCCGAAGACACCATTCTCAGCGCTGGTGATCGCGGGGCGCTCCGCCTGGACGGGCACGATCCTCTTCTATCCCGTGAGCTACAGCGACGAAAGAGCGCTCACGCCAATAGCCAAAATTCGCGAATTCTATCAGGCGATGCGCACCAAGTATGCCAAGGAGCTGGATGGTGCCAGCAGCATCAGCGTACTCCGTGACAAACATCCCAACCTTCCCGAGTTTGCCGACGCTGACGCCTTCGAGGCGAGGGTGCTCCAGCCAAGCGGCAAAGCTGAAGTAACGCTCAACCTTGTCAGCCCCGCCCCGAGCGGCTGGCTCGACCGCGCGCTTGGAGCGCCAGTACTGCCGCTCACACTCACCCTCGAGATGCCGGATGTTTCGGTGCCTACCCTCTTGAACGGCGAGCTCGTGCGGCTCCGCTCGGCTGCCACGGGGTCCTGAGTCAGTCCGCCTCTATGAGCACACGCGTGCGCCAATCCGAGCCATCCGAGCTTGGCCAGGTGCTCAGCCGGCACAACGGCCGCATGTTTGTCGTGGGCTGGTTCCAATCCATGGGCCTCGTTTTCGCTGCCGTCGCGTTGTCCTGGGGGGCGCTCGGCGAGGGGTGGTTGAGAACGGCCGCCACGGCGGGTATCGGGGCGGTGGCCCTGTTCCTCACCGGGCGCCGCTGGAACCAGCGCGCCACGGTTCACGAGGGCGGCGTGGTGTGGACCCGCGGCCGGCGGCGCGAGGTGGTGCGCTGGGAGGACGTGGACAACGTCGCTGCCGAGACATTCAACGACGAATACGAGCTGACCGTCACGACGCGCGACGGCCGCACGCTGGTGTTCAACGACTCGGTCGCCAACGTGCAGCAGCTGCACGCGTATTTTTTCAACGCGACACGGGGTCGAGAACAACCCGCACCGACATCGTCCTCGTCGTCCCGTTGGTAATGGGACGAGCTTCAACGCGATTCGAGGTCCAGATGGCTGAGTTCCTGTCCGACTACATCTTCTACCTGGTTCCGCTGATGCTGCTGTTCCCGTTCGTAATGATGAAGGGGACGGACTGGCTCCATGCCAGGTATCGGGTCGGCAACATGGCTCAGCGCATGGGGCTCACCATCGCCGAGGGCGATCCGAAGCTCAACCTGGTGAACGCAATCCCGGCGCATGACTTCAAGTGGGGAACCGGAGTTGGGAGCAGCTGGCTGAGCCGGCTCGCCAACACCACCACCGAGACCAAGGTCCATCTGGTCGGTGCGCCGCGCGGGCGGCCGACCGAGTTCGTCTATCACCGCCGCGAGGATACGAAAGACCGCGTGCTGGTGATCACCACCGAGTCCTGGTTCGAGTGCCGGCTCAGCGTGCGGTGCCCTGTCGCCTTCCCCGAGTTCGAGATCGTGCGGCGCCGTCCGCATATGGGCGTCTACGGACCGAAGGCCATGCCCGAGCTGCCGCTGCCGCCGCAGCCGTTCGGCAAACCGGCTCTCGACCGCAAGCTCGCCCTGACGACGGCCGAGCCCAGGCTGGGGCCGGCACTGGCGCCGGCGGTTGGCGGGCTCGTGCCGCTGGAGTTCTTGCACGTGCAGGGCCGAGACGGTGTCCTCCATTGGCTCGCCACGCAGGAAGCGTCGATGCAGGCAGTCCGCCGGCTGCCGGAGGCGCAGCAGGTGCTGGAGCGCATCGCCGACGTGCTGGCCGGTCCGGTGCAGCGGCCGCACTGAAAGGTATCGACGGAGGTATCCACGATTGGCAGAATTGCTGCAGTGGTCCTGGTGCTCTCCTGGCTGCCCGACTGCACGGGTGGAGGTGCACCGGGCACGTTCGAGACGTTCCTGCCGGCGTTCCCGCCGCCGGCGACCGGACGCAGGATCGAGGAGATGTGCGCCACGGCCACCGACGGCAAGCGCTTCTGGCTCGAGGGCTACCTGCAGCTCCCGAGCACCATTTCCATCAGCGGTGGCAAGACGAGGCTGGAGCTCTACGCCCGCGTCGACGGCAACGGCCGGGGCTCGGGTCGCTCGATCAGCGTCAACGTGAGGTCGCCCGGCGACATCGACGATCTCTGGGCGTCCGCCATCGGCAAGAAGTCCAGCGGCTTCCGCAGCCAGAAGGGGCAGATCGATCCGGACGCGCTGCGCATCCGCACCAGGAATGGCGTGGCAACGCCACGCGACAAGATCAAGCTCACTTTCGACATCGAGGGGATCAACCTGCAGGACGCAAAGATGGCCACCTGCCGGTACCATTTCGCCAGGGCCGAAAAGCTCTGAAAGCCCTGACCTGCTGTGAGGCCGGCGACGCGGTCACTCGCAAAAGCTCCCGTTCTTGCGCTGGGCCATGTCGAGGTGGAAATGGTTCTTGTGCGCCTTGTTGGCCTCGGGGCCGAGCACGGTCGCAAAGATGCCGCAGGCGGTCCGGTGCGCGCCGCGCAGGAACAGGGCCTTGCCGCTCAACGTCTCGGCGGTCGTGGGGTCTTTGGACCTCGGGCCGCCCAGCCGGGTCGGCGGTGCAAAGCCCAGGGCGATCCCCGGCGGCGGCTCGCCGATGATGACGGCGGGATATTCCATGGTGATGCCGGGGACGGTGCTGGCGACAACGGGTGGTGCGCGCTGTTCCTTGGTCTTCGCCTTGCCCTTGGCCTCCTTGGCCTCCTTGGCTGGGCCGGGCGCGGCTGCGATGGCCTTGCCGGTCGCCTCGCGGCCAATCGGCCCCCAGTCGGCGAGCACCAGCGTGGTCTGGCCCTCGGCCGTCAGGAACGCGCCGATGTCGAGGGCGTTGACGCGCCCGTGCTCGCTCAGGTGGCCGGTGGCCCTGGCGATCCGACAAGAGAAGGAGCTCATGGTCGCAATCCTGACGACCGGCGCGCCGAGGTGCCTGCGGGCCAGCGGCTGCACCTCGCGCTGCAGCCAGCGGTGCAGGGCGGCGACCATCTCGCAGGTGAGCAGCGGCGGCGGCGAGAAGGAGACTTGCGGATCGCTGCCGATGCTGATGAGCTGGACGGGCGCGGGGGTGCCGCATTCTCTGCCCTCGCGTACGGGATCGTGCGGCAGCACCACAAGGTCGAGACCCTCGAGCAGCGCACCGCAGCGGGCGCGCGCTGCGTCGATGTCGCCGGCGGACCATGCCGCCGCCGGCGGCGGCTTGCCGCTGTCCGCGGCAGGGGGGGCTTGCTGCGCCGATGCAACCGGAGCCACGACAAACGCGCACACGGTGGCGACCGCCACCCGACAGGCTGCATGCATCCAGGAGCTCCCCCGCAATTGGTTGCACGTGACCCTGATGTAACGCCCCGCACGAATCAGAATCTCGAACTGGCTCAATCAGCTATCTTGCGTTAGCAAAAATGTGGCAGGCGCTGGATTCACCCCTTCGCGCGACGGGGCCGGGGAAAACCTGTGGAGGGGAGCGTGATGAGCCAGGACACGAGAGCAGCGGCAACGCTCCCGGCAGGCGCGCCGGAGAGCGGTCTGGATGTGCGCATCGAAGGCGCGGCGGGCATTATCGGGCTCAACCGGCCGCGCGCGCGCAATGCGCTCACCTCGGCCATGCGTGCCGGTATCGCCGGCGCGTTCGCCGCGTGGAGTCGCGATCCCCAGGTGTACGCGGCGCTGATCGTGTCCGGCACGGAGCGGGCGTTCTGCGCGGGCGGCGACGTGCGCGAGATGGTCGAATGCGGCAGGCGGGATCTCGACGCGGCGCGCCGCCTGATGGCGGCGGAGTATGCGCTCAACTGGCAGCTCGACTGCTTCGCCAAGCCGACCGTGGCGCTGATGGACGGTGTCGTCATGGGCTCGGGCGTGGGCATCACGCTCTACGGTACGCATCGCGTGGCCGGCGAGCGCTACCGCTTCGCCATGCCCGAGTGCGGCATCGGCCTGTTCCCGGACGACGGTGTGGGCTGGGCGCTGGCGCGCCTGCCGCATGAGATCGGCATGTATCTGGCGCTGACCGGCCGCTCCATCGGCCGTGCCGATGCCTACCGGCTGGGGCTCGTCACGCACTGCATTCCCGCGTCGCGCTTCGGCGAGATTCGGCGCGCGGTCGCGGATGCGGACCCGGTCGATCCCGTGCTCGATCTGCGCAACGAGGAGCCGGATGGGGGCGAGATCGAGGCGCTGCGCGGCACGATCGCCCGCTGCTTCGGCGCGGACAGCGTGGAGGGGCTCCTCGCCCGGCTCCAGGCCGAAGAGGGCGCGGGGCGGGCGTGGGCGGACGGCGTTCTGCGCGACCTTTCACGTTGCTCGCCCACGTCGCTCGCCGTGACCTGGCGCCACATGCGCGAGGCGCGGCAGCTCGATCTTGCCGCCACGCTGGCGCAGGACTACCGCCTCGCCTGCCGCTTCATGGCTGCCCACGACTTCTACGAAGGCGTGCGCGCTGCGCTCATCGATCGCGATCAGGCGCCCAGGTGGCAGCCCGGGCGGCTCGCCGACGTGAGCGCGGCCGCCATCGAGGGCTATTTCGCCCCGCTCGATGGCGCGGAGCTGCAGCTTCCCCCGCGCGCCGAGATGCAGGTGGTCCGTTAAGGGCTCCGGACGGGGGCACCCGCAGTCAGCCGGCGCGCCCCAATGACCTGCCGCCTGCGCAGCGTGTCCGCCGTTGGGATGCCTCCCCTCGATCGAGGGCCGAAGGGAAATGGCCGCAGGGAAATGGCCGCAGAGAAACGGTCGCCGGAGCCGCGCCGCAGCAGCGCCTTGCGCTCCGAGCGACGGAAGGCGCGCGCCTTGCCCGTTCCAGCCGTGACAATGACGCTGCGCCCGCTGTGGGGCATGCAAGATTTCCGGGCCACCCCATCGCTTATGGCGTTTCCAGGCCCTAGACTGGCAGGGCTGAAGCTTCGAAATGCCTGCTTGCAGCCTCGGGCAAGCCGGACGCGGACGGGCACCAAGGCGGCGGGAGGCATGGCGAAGTCGAGACTGATGCTGCTGATGGGCCGCCTGGTCCCGATGGCGAGCGCGGCGTTGTCAGCCGCCGCCGTCGTCGCCGCGGCGGCGTATTTTTTTTGGCAGGCGCCGAACGACAGCGCGAAGGCTCCGGACGCCCAGACCTCCGCCCAGACCGCCTCTAAGAGCGCCGGCAGCAAGAAAGGCGACGGCAAGGGGCGCGGCTCCGGCCCTGCACCCGTGGTCGCCGGCACCGTGGTTGAAGCCGACATGCCCGTCATCCTGACGGCGCCGGGCACCGTGGAGCCCTTGGCCCACGTGGCGGTGAGGACCAGGGTCGACGGCCAGATCGTCGAGGTGGCCTTCACCGAGGGCGACCGCGTCGAGCAGGGCAGCGTGCTGTTCCGCCTCGACGACCGCATCGTCAGGGCACAGATCGCCCAGGCGGAGGCCAACATCGCCAGGGATCAGGCGGCGCTGCGCGACGCGGAGGCCACGCTGGCGCGGCGCGAGGCGCTGGTGGGCCGGCAGATCGTGACCGAGGCCTCGGTGGACCAGGCGCGCTACGCGGTCGAGGGCCTCAAGGCCAGCATCGCCGCGGGACGGGCGCAGCTCGAATCGCAGAAGACGCTGCTCGACTACCTCACCATCCGCGCGCCCATCACCGGCCGCACCGGCGGCCTCTCCGCCAAGCTCGGCGCGCAGGTGCGGGCGCAGGACGCCGCGGCGCTCGTGAGCATCAACCAGACCCGCCCGATCCTGGTGACGTTTTCTCTCCCGCAGCGCGAGCTTCCGGCCATCCGGCGGGCGCTCGCCGCCAAGGCCAAGGCCGAGGTGGTGGTGCCGGGCTCGCAGCGCATGCCGGTGTCGGCCACGATTGCCTTCGTCGACAATCAGGTGGACAAGCAGACCGGCGCCATCGCCATCAAGGTGCAGGCCGAGAACGCCGACGAGGCGCTCTGGCCCGGCCAGGCCGTCGAGGTGGCGCTCACCGTGGAGGTCAGGAAGCGCATGCTCTCCGCCCCGGCGAGCGCCGTCATGCCGGCGCAGCAGGGCATGATCACCTGGGTGATCGGCGACGACAACAAGGTGGCCCCGCGGGTGGTGACGGTCGAGCGCATCGTCGGCCAGACGGTGTTCCTCTCGAGCGGCGTTGCGGCGGGCGAGCGGGTGGTGACCGACGGCCAGCTGCGCCTGGCGCCCGGCACCACGGTCATCATCGAGGAGCGCCGCGGCCCCGCCGCCCCCGTGGGCGAGGAGCGGCGCACCAGGAGCCGCAGCTGACGCGGCCATGAGGCAGGCTCGATGCGTTCCCGTGCAGGCTCGAGCTCGATCCGTAGGAGGCGGTAGGTAGATGCGCTTTTCCGAGGTCTGCATCCGCCGCCCGGTGATGACGACGCTTTTGATGGCGTCGCTGCTGCTCGCCGGCTTCTTCGGCTACCGCCAGCTGCCGCTCGCCGCCATCCCGCGCATCGAGGTGCCGACGATCACCGTCACCACGCTGTTCCCCGGCGCCAGCCCCGATACCATGGCCGTGTCGGTGTCGGCGCCGCTCGAGCGCCAGTTCGCGGCCATCGCCGGCATCACCAACATCACCTCGCTCAACACCGAGGGCAGCTCCCAGATCACGCTGGAGTTCGACCTCAACCGCGCCATCGACGCCGCCGCGCTCGACGTGCAGTCGGCGATCTCCGTGGCCGCACGGCGGCTGCCCGAGGACCTGCCGACGCCGCCGTCCTATCGCCGCGTCAACCCCGCGGATGCGCCCATCATCTTCCTGGCGCTGACCTCCGACACCGCGCCCTCGCAGGAGATGAACGAGTTCGCCGACAAGGTGATGAGCCCGCGGCTCTCCACCATCAACGGCGTGGCCCAGATCAACATCCAGGGCGCGCAGAAGCGCGCCGTGCGCATCAGGTACGACCTCGACGCGCTCGCCAGCCGCGGCATCTCCGTCGAGGAGATCACCGAGGTGGTCGGCAAGGAAACCAGCATCAAGCCGGTGGGCAGCATCCGCACCCAGCGCCAGATCTATATTCTCGAGATGGCGGGCGCCGAGCCGAAGGCGGCCTTCTTCAGGCCACTGATCGTGGCCTGGCGCAACGGCGCCCCGGTGCGGCTGGAGGACGTAGCCAAGGTCGAGGATTCGGTCGAGAACGACCAGGCGCGCGCCGAGTACGACGGTGTGCGCTCCATCATCCTGTCGATCCAGCGCCAGCCCGACGCCAACACCGTCGCCGTCACCGACGCCATCAATGCGGCGATCCCCGAGTTTCAGCGCCTGCTGCCGCCGACCATCAACTTGACCGTCCTGAGCGACCGCTCCATCTCGATCCGCGACTCCGTGCACGACGTGCAGATCACGCTGTTCCTGACGGCGGTGCTCGTGATCCTCGTCATCCTGGCGTTCCTGCGCACGTGGCGCGCCACCTTCATCCCGGCGCTGGCCTTGCCGCTGTCGATCATCGGCACCTTCGCGGGCATGGCGCTGATGGGCTTCTCGCTCGACAACGTCAGCCTGCTGGCGCTGACCCTGGCGCTGGGCTTCGTGGTCGACGACGCCATCGTCGTGCTCGAGAACATCGTGCGCTACGTCGAGCAGGGCATGCGCCCCTTCGAGGCGGCGATCCGCGGCGCCAGGGAGATCGGCTTCACCGTGGTGTCGATCACCATCTCGCTGGTGGCGGTGTTCATCCCGATCCTGTTCATGGGCGGCATCGTCGGGCGCTTCTTCTTCGAGTTCGCCATGACGATCAGCATGGCGATCCTGCTCTCGGGCTTCATCTCGCTCACGCTGACGCCGATGCTGGCCTCGCGCATGCTCAAGACCCATCACGCCGGCGAGGCGCGGCCCGGGCTGCTCTCGCGCGCCTTCGAGGGCGGCTACAACCTGATGGCGCGCGCCTACCGCGTGACGCTGGACGCCTCGCTCAGGGTGCCGTGGCTCATGCTGATCGTCACGCTCGGCACCATCGGTGCCACCGTCTGGGCGTTCGGCGCCGTCAAGAAGGGCTTCATGCCGGTCGAGGACACCAGCATCATCATCGTGCGCACCGAGGCCGCGCCCGACATCGCCTTCGAGGCCATGCTGGAGCGCCAGCGCGAGGTCGCCGAGCGCATCCGCACCGACCCCGACGTGCTCTACGTCAACTCCAACGTGCAGCAGACCTTCTTCAACCCGACCCTCAACCGCGGCTCGGTCTTCGTCCAGCTCAAGGGTCGCAGCCAGCGCCAGGGCAGGGCCACCATCACCGACGTGCAGAACCGGCTGCGGCGCGGCCTCGCCGGCATCCCCGGCATCCGCGCCTTCCCGGTGCCGCTGACGAACATGCGCATCGGCAGCCGCGGCGGCGCCGCGTCCTATCAGTACACGCTGACCAGCGTCGACCAGGTCGAGCTCTACGACTACGCCCAGCGCCTCATCGACCGCGTCAAGGCGGCGCCGGGCTTCGCCGATGTCACCAGCGACCTCACGCTCGGCGCGCGCCAGGTCAAGCTCCACGTCGACCGCGACGCACTGGCGCGCTTCGGCACCAACGTGGATGCGGTGCGCTCCGCGCTCTATTCGGCATTCGGCAACCGCAAGATCGGCACGGTCTACACGGCCTCGAACGACTACGCCGTGATCATGGAGGTGGACAAAGCCCAGGTGCTCGATCCCGGCGTTCTCGCCAAGATCAGCATCCGCAACAATGCCGGCCAGCAGATCAGGCTCGATTCGGTGGCGACCATGACCCTGGTGCCGGGTCCGGTGTCGGTGGCGCGCCAGAGCCAGCTGCCGGCGGTCACCATCACCTTCAACCTGGCGCCGGGCTACACGCTGGGCCAGGCGGTGATCTCCATGCGCGATCTCGAGCGCGACGTGAAGATGCCGCCCACCATCACCGGGCAGTTCGCCGGCACCGCGCAGGTGTTCGAGAGCTCGTTCCGCGACCAGCCGCTGCTGATCCTCGCCGCCATCCTCACCGTCTACATCGTGCTGGGCATCCTCTACGAGAGCTTCATCCACCCGATCACGATCCTCTCCGGCCTGCCGTCGGCGAGCCTCGGCGCGCTGCTGGTGCTGTGGATGTTCGACGTGGAGCTGACGATCATTGCCATGATCGGCATCGTTCTCCTGGTCGGCATCGTCAAGAAGAACGCCATCATGATGGTGGACTTCGCCATCGAGGCGCGTGCGCGCGGCGCCTCCCCGCGCGACGCCATCCGCGAGGCGTGCCTGCTGCGCTTCCGCCCGATCATGATGACCACCATGGCGGCGCTGTTCGGCACGCTGCCGATTGCGGTGGGCTGGGGCGCCGGCGCCGAGCTGCGCCAGCCCTTGGGCCTCGCCGTGGTCGGCGGGCTCGCGGTCTCGCAGCTCCTGACGCTCTACATCACGCCCTCGGTCTACCTCTTCATGGAGTGGGTCGGCAGCAAGCTGGGCGCCGGCCGGCGCGAGCACATCCCGTCCGCCGAGGAGGCACCGCCCGCGCCGGCGCAGGCGGCCGCGGAGTAGGGCGCATTATGCGGCCGACCGGCCGCCGGTCGCGTCGATCCCTCGCTTGGCGCTCACGTAGGCGTCATGAGGCTTGCGAATGTAATCGAGTGCGGCTTTGCGCGAGGTGCTCTTCTTTATGCCCCCATAGACCGACATGGCAACAGCGACAACGTGCTCGCGCTTTAGCGGCGAGGCAGCCAGTTCCGCGAACGTATGGTCGAACGACGCAGTGCCCGTCTGCTCCTTTAGACGCCTGATGAAGCCGTCAATGCGCTGCTCGATCGGTTCGGGCTTCATTGCATCTCTCAGCTTCTCCAAGGCAGCCGCGAGCGTTTCTGAGTCGCTAAAGAGACGCAAGAGATTGCTGAGGCTTGTCACATCCTTGGTGCGATCCGCCTTTGCCCCACCGGAAGCAAGAATCTTCGCCAAATGACCGAGGTGGGTCGCTGCATGCAGACAAGGGTTACTAGCGGCCGGCTGCTGTTGTGCTGTCGGACGGCAGGCGACTTTCGATCCGCGGCTGACCAAGGTAGACATCTGCTCATCGGAAAACTCGCCAAGAAAGGATGAAATCGTCCGTAAGCTCACAGATGCTTCGTGTGCTTCGGCTGCTTGCAGGCCATACGCATACGCTTCAATTCCTTGTCTTGTCTGGCTAAGCTTCACGACGCATCCAGCCTCTGGGTTGGGCACCAAGTATCGGCGCGATCCAGTCGCCCAACGCGTCGACCTCGTCGCGCAGCAGCCTATGGGCCTGATCATTCGGAAGCGCAGCGTATGCGATTCGTTCCCCGGCGTGTTCCCGGTAGGGCGGTCGCTGGCGAATGAAACAAGCCTCAGGCACTATATCAGGTCTGAGCCGTGCAGCTGCAATACGTTCGCGGAGTACGTTCAATTTGCCACTCAAGTCGGCGTTTCCCGGAGGCAAGAGCGTGCACACCACACCAATCGGCTGCAAATGGGGGCAGATGGCGCACCCAGCATCACCAGGCAATCCCAGTTTGTGTGTTGCAACTTGATCGAGGTAGCGGGCGACCGCGTCGCCAGCAAGTCCATCCAAGATGGTCGGGATCAGGAGATGCGTGGACGCGCACATGGCCTGGATGTGCGACGGCGTGAGCCGCGGTGGGGCATCGATGATGATGAGGTCAAAGTCGGATTGCACGAGCGGGTCCAGCAGAGCGTCAGCCAATAGATAGCGCAAGTCCTCAACCGATCTCTTGGGCCCGCTTTCACCAAAACCGAGAAGTCGCAGGAGACGCGTTAGAAGGCCATACTCGGAAAGGGGCAGGAGCCACTCGACAAGCATGCGGTTCTCGGCTTGGGCCAAGTCGTAGTAGGCAGATATTGTTCGAATGTGTAAAGGATTCCGCATGCCGCCTTGAGTGACTGGTTCCGCCTCCCTCGCTACCCCACCCTTGCCCAGTTCGCCACTGACCAGCCGGTTGGCTTTGGACGGTTGTCTGTAACGGTGGTCGACGTGAACTGTCATCGTGCTGAAGGAACCCTGAAAATCCTGATCGATGACCAAGACGCGCAAGGGCTTGTTGGCGTTCGGGTCCTGTCGCCGCTGTGTCCACTGCAGAGCAAAGTGAGCTGCCAAGCTACCAGCAAGGGAGGTTTTCCCCACCCCGCCCTTGGTTGCTCCGACCATCAAAATCGGGATGCTGTTTCCTTGCAGGTCGGCATAGTTGGCCGGACGAGTGACGGGTTGCCTTAGCCAGAACCCGGGTCCTTCAATCCATAGGCCGCTCTTCTGTTGGCGAGCCACGTCCTTAAGGGCCGTCTCCGCGTAGTGGAGCGCACGGAAAGCTCGATAGGCGCGACGAAATACGATGTAGATGATTGCTCCAAGTATCGGCGCAAAGATGGCTGCGACGATCTTGGCAATGAGCGAGCCAAATACTTCGCCAAGAATATCCACGCGCTTCCCCCATGACAGCCGACCTAGTTGGCCGACAATCAGTGTGGCGAATAAGCGCGTGGCAGTCTAGCGGTCTGTCCTACGTTACGTTTCATCGACGATGGGGTTCCTCAGCACGCCGATCCGCTCCACCTCCACCTCCACGGTGTCGCCGGCCTTCATCCACGCCGGGGGCTTCCGCGCATGCGCCACGCCGGAGGGCGTGCCGGTCGCGATGATGTCGCCGGGGGCGAGCGTCATGAACTCCGACAGCGTCGCGATGATCCTGGCGGTGGAGAAGATCATGTCGGAGGTGTTGGAATCCTGCATGGTCTCGCCGTTGACGCGCGTGGTGATCCTCAAGCCCGAGGCGCCGGGCGGCAGCTCGTCGGCGGTGACGACCCAGGGGCCGAGCGGGCCGGTGGAGTCGAAGTTCTTGCCCGGCGTCCACTGCGTGGTCTTGCGCTGGAAGTCGCGCACCGACACGTCGTTGAAGAGGGTGTAGCCGAACACGTGCTCCAGCGCCTTCGCCTCGGGGATGTGGCGCCCGCCCTTGCCGACGACGATGGTGAGCTCGCACTCGTAGTCGAGCTGGATCGAGCACTTGGGCCGGATCACCGGCGCGCCGGCGGCCGTCAGCGAGGTCGGCACGCGCAGGAAGAACGAGGGATAGGTGGGGATCGGGTGCCCGCCCTCCTTGGCGTGCAGCGCGTAGTTGAGGCCGACGCAGATCATCTTCTCCGGCTTCGCAAACGGCAGTGCCGGCTTCACGGTGCCCAGCATCGTCTTTGCCGACGCCGGCGCCTTCCCCGCCGCGGCCTTGGCCTTGGCGAGCGCATCCGGCCCGGCGGCGATCAGGCCCGTGAGATCCTTGGGCAGCGACGCGTCGGCAGCGCCCAGGTCGATCACCGTCTCGCCCTCGACGAGCCCCAGCGCCGCGCCGCTCCCCTTCTCGAACATCATCAGCTTCATGGGTGTCTCCTTCCCTGGTGCCTGCGTGCAGGCAGTCTAACGCTTGCCACTTCCTGTCATCCCGGAATTGCGCGTCAGCGCAATCTCCGGGACCCAGGGCCAAGGGCGATGCGGTCTCCAAGGCCCGCAGTGTGGAGGGCACGGAGCCCCTGGCCCTGGGTACCGGCTTTCGCGCTATCCGCTCGGCCGGCATGACAGCATCAGCCCCGTGCCGCCGCTTCGTCGGCGCGGATCTGCTCCAGCGTGCGCTCGCGATGCTTCAGCCACCAGCCGTACTGCACCGGCCAGTCGTCCATCGCCTCGACCGCCTTGCGGCCGAGTGCGATCTCGGCCATCTGCGGCCAGCACGGATTGACGAGCGCCTCGCGGGCAATGGCGACGAGGTCGGCCCGGCCCTGCTGCAGGATGCTCTCGGCGAAGTGAGGATCGACGATCAGCCCGACTGCCATCGACTTGATCCCCGCCTCGCGCCGCACGCGCTCGGCGTAGGGCACCTGGAAGCCCCAGCTGCGCCTGACGCGCGCGGCCGTCGCCGAGCCGTAGAGGCCACCGGAGGAGCAGTCGACCACGTCGATGCCGCGCGCTTTGAGCTCCTTGGCGTAGGCCACCGTGTCGTCCAGGCTCCAGCCGCCCTCCAGGCCGTCGACGGCCGAGACGCGCACGAACAGCGGTTTGCTCCGCGGCCACACCGCGCGCACCGCCTCCGCCACCTCGAGCGGAAAGCGTGTGCGGCCGGCAAAGTCGCCGCCGTAGGCATCGTTGCGCTTGTTGCAGAGCGGCGAGAGGAACTGATGGATCAGGTAGCCGTGCGCGTTGTGGATCTCCAGGACCTCGAACCCGGCCTCCAGCGCCCGCTCCGCCGCATCGGCCCACTGGCCCTCGAGCACGGCGAGGTCGGAGACCGACAGCTGCCGGGGCACCAGCCAGCCCTCCCCCAGCGGCTCGGCCGTCGGCGCCACGATGTCCCAGGTCCTCTCGCCGCGGGCGAGGTCCTCGGGCGTCAGCGGCCCGTTGCCGTACCAGGGCCGCTGCATGGCGCCTTTGCGCCCGGCGTGGGCGATCTGGATGCCGGGCACCACGTTCAGCGACCTCATGAGCCGGGCGACGCGCTGCAAGGGCGCCACGTGCGCGGCCGACCACAGCCCCACGTCGCCGTTGGTGATGCGGCCCTCAGCCGTCACCGCCGTGGCCTCGACGAAGACGCACGCCGCGCCGCCCAAGGCCAGCCGGCCGAGATGCGCGAGGTGGAAATCCTGGGCGATGCCGTCGAGGGCCGAGTAGGTGGCCATCGGCGCGATGACGACGCGGTTCTTGAGCGTCACGTCGGCGATGGTGAGCGGCGTGAAAAGCAACGGCTTGGTCATTGCAGCGGCGGATCCCCCCTGGTTGCCCTCTTGGCAGGCTTGTCTCTCTGGGCCAAAGGGCAGCAGGATGGCGGCTCACCGTCAAGTCCCAGCATCGGGGGGATCTCGATCATGAGCAACTTGAAAACCGACGCTGCCCGGCTGTGGGGCACCCTGATGGAGACGGCCGCCATCGGCGGCACCGCCAAAGGCGGCGTCCGCCGCCTTACGCTGACGGACCTCGACGGCCAGGTGCGCGACTGGTTCCGCAAGGCGGCGGAGGCCACCGGTGCCAAGGTCACCACTGACGACATGGGTGCCATGTTCGCGCGCCGCGCCGGCCAGAGGAGCGACGTGCCCCCGATCGCCATCGGCAGCCACCTCGACACCCAGCCGACGGGGGGCAAGTTCGACGGCTGCCTGGGCGTGCTGGCGGCGCTCGAGGTGCTGCGCACGCTCGCCGACGCCGGCTACGAGACCTTCGCCCCCGTCGAGGCGGTGAACTGGACCAACGAGGAGGGCGCGCGCTTCTCCCCGCCGATGACGGCGTCGGGCGTGTTCGCCGGCGTCTTCACCCGCGACTGGGCCGTGACCCGCACCGATGCCGACGGCGTCGTCCTCGGCGACGCCCTGGAGGCGATCGGCGCGCGCGGGGCCGAGCGCTGCGGCTCTCATCCGCTCTCCGCCTTCTTCGAGCTGCACATCGAGCAGGGCCCGATCCTGGAGGCGGAGGGCCTCGACATCGGCGCCGTCACCGGCGTGCAGGGCATGCGCTGGTTCGGGATCACCATCACCGGCCAGGACGCCCACACCGGCGCCACGCCCATGCACCTGCGCAAGAACGCCCTCCTCGGCGCCGCCCGGCTGGTGGAGAAGGTGGAGGCGATTGCCCGCGCCCACCCGCCGCTCGCCGTGGCGACGGTGGGCTCGCTGCGCGTGCAGCCCAACTCGCCCAACGTGGTGCCCGGCGAGGTGCTCCTGACCGTGGACATCCGCCACCCGGAGTCCGTGGTGCTGGAGGCGATGGAGCAGGAGCTGGAGGCGGCCCTCGCCGAGGTCGGCGCGCCGCAGGGCCTCGCCGTGGCCTCGACCAAGATCTGGGACCAGCCCCCCGTCGCCTTCGACCCGCACTGCATCGCCGCCGTACGCGGCGCAGCGGAGACGGCGGGCTTCAAGGTGCGCGACATGGTCTCCGGCGCCGGCCACGACGCCGCCTACATCGCCCGCGTGGCGCCGACGGCGATGATCTTCGTGCCGTGCCGCGGCGGCATCAGCCACAACGAGGCGGAGTTCAGCTCCGAGCAGCAGTGCGCCGCCGGCGCCCAGGTCCTCCTCCAGGCCGTCCTCGCCTACGACCGCCGCCTCGCCGAGCGCTATGCGTAGTCCACCGTCATCCCGGTTCTACCCGCCATCCCGGGATGACGGGTCGCCTACTGCGGCTTGATGCCGGCCTTCTCGACGATGGGGACCAGCGTCGCGCGCTGCTTGCGGGCGAAGTCCGCGAACGCCTGGCCGGAGAGGCCGGAGAACTCGGCGGCGAACGCCTCGATCCGCTTGCGCACCTCCGGCTCCTGGCCCACCGCGTTCAGCTCCGCCGTGAGCTTGTCGAGCACGTCCTTCGGCACGCCGGTGTGCGCGATCCAGCCGAACCAGGCGATCACCTCGAAGCCCGGCAACGCCTCCGCGAACGTCGCAATGTCAGACGCGAACGGGTAGCGCCTGGCCGAGGTGATGGCGATCGCCCGCACCTTGCCCGACTTGGCTTGCTCGGAGGCCGACGAGTAGTTGTCGCAGGCGATCTTGATGTGCCCGCCGATCAGGTCCTGCATCTGCTGGTTGGAGGCCCGGTAGGCCACCGGGCTCATCTTGATGCCCGCCGCCTGCACCAGCATCTCGCCGCACAGGTGCTGGGAGGAGCCGCTGCCCGATGTGGCGTAGGTCTGATCCGGGTTGGCCTTCACCCAGGCGATGAACTCGGGCAGCGTCCTGGCCGGCACCGAGGGGTGCACCACCAGCAGGTTGGGCTGGGTGGCGATCAGGTGCAGGTAGGCCACGTCCTTCTCCGGGTTGTAGCCCACCTTCTCCTTCATGATCACGGGGTTGATGGCGAGGCCGGCGACGGTGCCCACCGCGATGGTGTAGCCGTCGGGCGCCGCCTTCAGCATCTGGGCGATGCCGATGGTGCCGCCGGCGCCCGAGCGGTTCTCGACCACGAACTGCTGGCCGAGGCGCGCGCCGAGCCGCTCCGAGTAGATGCGCGCGAGAATGTCGGTGTTGCCGCCGGCGGCGAACGGCACGATCACGGTGACCGGCCTGGTCGGCCATTTCTCCTGCGCGGCAACAGGTGCATTGAAGGCGCTGGCGGTTGCCAGTGCAGCGACGATGGCGGCGACGCCGAAGGCATTCATGGCAGTCCTCCCGAATGACCCGATTCTGACGATCTGTGCCTGCAGGCTAGCACGCCATCGCGCGGCGGCGCCGCCGCGCGTCAGCCGCGCTCGGGATACTCGTGCGGCGTGCCGGCCGGGTCGGCGACGCGGCCGCCGCCATCCTCGAGGTAGGCGGGGCCCACCGGCACCTTGCCGAAGCCGCCGGGGATGTCGAGCACGTAGGTGGGCTGGGCAAGGCCCGACACCCGGCCCCGCAGTTGCCGCATCAACGCCTGGCCCTCCGCAATCGACAGGCGGAAATGGCCGGTGCCCGGCGCCAGGTCGGGATGGTGCAGGTAGTAGGGCTTCACGCGCGCCTCGATGAGCGCCCGCATCAGGGCGGCCAGCGTCGCCGCGTCATCGTTGACGCCGCGTAAAAGCACGGTCTGGCCGAGCAGGGGAATCCCCGCTTCGCTCAGGCGGCCCAGGGAAGCCCGTACAGCGGGGGTGAGCTCGCGTGGATGGTTGATGTGGACGGCCACCCAGACGGCCTTGGCGGGGCTCCTGAGAGCCTCCGCGAGGCCTTCCGTGACCCGGCCGGGGTCGGCCACCGGAACACGGCTGTGCCAGCGCAGGACCTTGACGCTGGCGATGGCCGACAGGCGCCGCGTGACCTCGCCAACCCGGCGCGCGGAGAGCATCAGGGGGTCGCCGCCGGTCAGGATCACCTCCCAGATGCCGGGATCAGCGGCGATATAGGCGAGCGCCGCATCGAGGGCTCTATCGGAGAGCGCCTGTGGGCCGCCGGGCCCGACCACCTCGCGGCGGAAGCAGAAGCGGCAGTAGACCGGGCAGACATGTGTGAGCATGAGCAGCACGCGGTCGGGGTAGCGGTGCACGATTCCCGGCACCGGCGAGAGCCGCTCCTCGCCCAGCGGGTCGGCGCGCTCCTCGGGCAGGTGCTGCAACTCGCGCGCATCGGGCACGAACTGGCGCGCGATCGGGTCATCGGGATCGCTGCGGTCGATCAGCCGGGCCACATCGGGCGTGATCGCCACGGCGTAGCGGGCGGCGACGCGATCGAGCGCCGGCGTTGGCTCGCGCATCAGACCCGCGAGCAAGAGCTCGGCTATCGATCGAAGTGTCTTCACATGTGACCGGCGTTGCGACTTTGACACGGCGTCACTAGATGCCCGGTTCCGGCAGCGGCGTCCAGATCGCGTGCTCGATGTCGCGCGCCCCGGTCGCCAGCAGGAAAGCCGCAGGGCGGATTGGGCGATAGCCGTAATCCGCCGATCGCCGGTGAAGCGGGGTTGCGAATGGCGGATTGCGGGCTTCGCCCCAATCCGCTGTGCGATACGATTCTGACTTCAGCCAGTCTTGCAGCTGGCGTGGCCACGGATCGCCGCAGTCATGTGCTGATCCTTCCCGATCAGCCATTCGTCCAGCGTAAGAACGTAACCCGTATCTTTCACCTCGATCACGTGCTGGGCCTGTCGTCCCGGCAATTCGCGTCTGAGCATAAGCTTGAAATCGCCACGGTGAAGCCAATGCTGCACGTGGTCATCGGTGGTGAACTCCAGCTTTTTCAGCTGTTCGGGACGCTCCCCGTCCGCATCTCGAGCTTGCCGTGGATTTGGCTCAATCGGCCGCCGCCGGTGTTGAAGACCAGGTACGCCGGGGACGCGAACTCTCGTCGTTGAAGGCGCACCCGGAGCTTTCGGTCGCCAGTGCCGACGCCCCGCCGACGGACATTGCCAAGAACAATGCGAGCGCACGCATTCGCCTGTCTCCTAACCGAATGAAGCTGTAACCAACGGCGTCCAAATAACCTGCTCGATGTGGTGCGCACCGGTCGCCAGCATGACGAGGCGGTCGAAGCCGAGCGCCGCGCCGCTGGCCGGCGGCATCAGCGCCAGCGCGGCGAGGAAATCCTCGTCGATGGGATAGCGCTCGCCGTAGCGGCGCTCCTTCTCCGCCATCTCTGCCTCGAGGCGGAGGCGTTGCAGCGCAGGGTCGGTGAGCTCGCCGAAGGCGTTGGCGAGCTCCATCCCGCAGGCGTAGAGCTCGAAGCGCTCGGCCACGCTGGGATCGCCCGGCTTGGGCCGCGCCAGCGCGGCGAGGGCGGCAGGGTACTCGATGAGCAGCGTAGCGCGCCCGTTGCCGAGGCCGGGATCGATCCTGGCGACCAGGATGCGGCTGAAGACATCCGCCCACGTGTCGTCGGGCGCCGTCTCGATGCCCGCGGCGTCGGCGGCGGCGGCGAGAGCGTGGCGGTTCCCGGCGGGACCGTCGAGCGTCGCGGAGAGATCGATGCCGGCGAGGCGCTGGAAGGCCTGCGCCACCGTCAGGCGCTCCAACGCGGCGAACGGATCGGCAGTGCGGCCGCGATGGACGAGCTGCGTGGTGCCCGCCGCCTCGGCTGCCAGACGCAGCAATAGGGCGCAGTCCTCCATCAGCCGCTCGTAGGGCTCCCGCGCGCGGTACCATTCCAGCATCGTGAAGGCCGGATGGTGCAGGGCGCCGCGCTCGCGGTTGCGGAACACCGGCGCGAACGTGAAGATGCGCTCCTCCCCCGCCGCCAGGAGCTTCTTGCAGGCGAGCTCGGGCGAGGTGTGCAGATAAAGCGGCCGGCGCGTGCCGTCGGGGCCGATCAGCTCGGTGGCGAACGCGTGAAGGTGCGTCTCGTTGCCCGGCGACACCTGCAAGGCCGCAGTCTCGACCTCGACGAAGCCCTGCTGCAGGAACCAGGCGCGGATGGCGGCCTGGATGCGGCCGCGCGCCGTCAGGAACGGCCGCCGGTCCTGATGCCGGTCGGGGCGCCACCACGGGCTTTGCTCTGCGGGCGTCGGCAAGGGGTTCGCTTCGGGCTCGTAGCGGCTTGGCGATACAGCAAAAGCCCTGTAGAAAGCGCCGACTCGATTGGCGAGCCTGCCGCCGCTCCGGCGCAATCCAAGGCTCATGGGCGAGAGCTGAAAGCAGGAGTGACCGGCGGTGGTGAAGGTTATTGCAAGCTCGGTGCGCAAAGGCAACGTGCTCGACATCGGCGGCAAGCTCGTCGTCGTCATGAAGGCCGAGAACATCCATCCGGGCAAGGGCACGCCGGTGACGCACCTCGACATGCGCCGCATCTCGGACGGGGTGAAGATCACCGAGCGCTACCGCACCACCGACCAGGTGGAGCGCGCCTACCTCGAGGAGAAGACCTACAACTACCTCTACGAGGACGACATGGGCTTCCACCTGATGGAGCCCGAGACCTACGACCAGATCACCGTCCCCAAGGACATCATCGGCGACCAGTCGGTCTATCTGCAGGAGAACATGGCCGTAAGCGTGAGCCTGCACGAGGGGATTCCGATTGCGGCGGAGCTGCCGGCGCGCGTGACGCTCGAGGTGGTCGAGGCCGATCCCGTGGTCAAGGGGCAGACGGCCTCGTCGTCCTACAAGCCGGCGGTTCTCTCCAACGGCCTGCGCGTGATGGTGCCGCCGCACATCTCGGCCGGCACCCGCATCGTCGTCATGACCGCCGACGCCTCCTACGTGGAGCGCGCGAAGGACTGAGCCACCCGTGATCCCGGAAGCCGAGCCGCACGGCGAGGCTATCCGGGACGACCGGTGTACCGGCTCACAAATCGAGCTGCCAGGTCTCGCCGACGAGGTCCTGGCCGAAGCTCCGGTGCGGCTCGGATTTGACGAGCCGGTAGCCTGCAGCCTCGTAGATGCGGCGTGCGCTGACGAGCACGCTGTTGGTCCACAGCACGATGTGCCTGTAGCCCGCGGACTGCGCGAACCGCCGGCACTCCTCCACCAGCCGCGCGCCGATGCCGAGCCCGCGCGCCGCGGGCTCCACGTAGAGCATGCGCAGCTTGGCAGTGTGCTCGTTGGGCCCTTTGACCAGGAACACCGAGCCCACGACCTCGCCCTCGCGCTCGGCGATCCAGCAGCGCTCGCGCCTGGCGTCGAAGCCCTTGACGAAGCTGCCGGCGATCTCCGCCACGAAGCCTTCGAAGGTCTCGTCCCAGCCGTGCTCCTCGGCATAGAGCGCACCGTGGCGCGAGATCACCCAGCCGATATCGCCGGGGCGGTGCGGGCGGATGATGTAGGGCACGCGCAGGCCCTGGGCGTCGCCCATCATGGTCTCGATGCCGGCCATGGCGGCGATGAGCCGCTGCCGGTCGGCCGGCGCCAGCGGCGCCAGCAGCGCCGCGATGTCGTCCCTGGAGCGGGCGTCGAGAAGCTCGTAGCGCTCGCGCCCGCGCGCCGTGAGCGAGACGATGGCCTGGCGCCCGTCGGACTGGGACGGCCGGCGCGCAACCAGCCTGCGCTTCTCCAGCGCGCCCAGCAGCCGGCTGACATAGCCGGCGTCGAGGCCCAGCTCCGCCACCATGCCGCTCGCCGTCCACTCCCCGCGCCGGCCCAGCTCGAACACCACGCGGCCCTCGGAGAGCGTGAGGCCGCTGTCGAGCAGGCTCTCCTCCAATACGCCGATCCGGCGCGTGTAGAAGCGGTTGAAGCGGCGCACGGCCTCGATGGCCGCTGCGGAGGGTTCCTGCGTCATGGCGGCTGGTCCCACGTTTATTGCCAGTAGCACAGATGTACTTGCTATTGTCAACTAAATGCTGACAGGGGGCATCCGCGCGCGAGGCGGCCGGAACGAGCCGACGGCCCGCGCAGATCCGCTGCGACTCCGCTATGGTGCGCCGATGCAGTGGTCCGACGAAGGCGTGATCCTGGGCGTGCGCCCGCACGGGGAGACGGCTGCCGTCGTGGAGCTGTTCACGCGCCAGCACGGCCGCCATCTGGGGCTCGTCCACGGCGGGCGCTCGCGCAAGCTGCGCCCGGTGCTGCAGGTCGGCAACCATGTGGACGCCACGTGGAAGGCCAGGCTCGCCGACAACCTGGGGCACTTCGCGCTGGAGTTGCGCAAGGGCTTCGCCGCGCTCCTCATGGACGACGCCGCGGCGCTGGCCGCGATGACCTCGATGGCGGCGCTGGCGCGCCTGCTGCCGGAGCGCGACCCGCACGCCAACCTCTACGAGATCACGCAGTTCGTGCTGGGCTATCTCGATGTGCGCGCGGTGTGGCCGGCGCTGCTCGCGCGCTGGGAGCTCGCCCTGCTCGACGAGCTGGGCTTCGGGCTCGACCTTGCAAGCTGCGCTGCCACCGGCCAGAGCGCCGGCCTCGTCTATGTCTCGCCCAGGTCGGGACGCGCGGTGTCGGCCGAGGCCGGCGAGCCCTACCGGGACCGCCTGCTTGCCCTGCCCGCGTTTCTGCGCGGCGGGGCGGCGGGCGACGTGAGTGCGGAGGACGTGCTCGTCGGCTTCGCGCTCACCGGGCATTTCCTGGAGGCGCGCGCGCTCGCGCCGCGCAACCTGGAGCTGCCCGAGGCGCGCAGCCGTCTGTTGGCGTACCTTCGCCGGTCATAAATCTCTCGCTAATGTTCTCGCTTCGGCAGCGGCTCAACCCGTGCGCTGGGCGATGAAGCGGGCGAGCGGCGGGCCGCAGATCAGGACGATGGCGAAGCGCACGGTCTGCAGCGCCATCACGAACGACAGGTCGGCGGTGCTGGAGGCGGCGATGATGGCAACCGAATCCATGCCGCCGGGAGTCGTGGCGAGGTAGGCGGTCAGCGGATCGATGCCTTTGGCGATGACGAGCACGAAAGCCAGCAGGCCGCACGTCGTGATCAGGGCGAGGATCGACAGGAGAACCTGGGGCAGCGCCCGCCAGGCATGAGCGAGGATCTCGCGCGTGAAGCCGAGGCCGACGTTCCAGCCCAGCAGCGCGTAGCTTGCCGCCAGCAGCCAGGGCGGCAGGGTGATGTGCACAAGCCCGCTGCCCTCGAGCGGGGCGCCGACGATCATGGGCACCAGCAGGGCGCCCGCAGGGATGCGCAGCCACAGGTGCGCCGCAATACCGGCCCCGACGAGCGCCGGCGTGGCGGCGAAATCCAGCCAGGGGATGGCGGGAAACCAGGCGGTGTGGGCGCCGGGAATGGCGGCGATCGGGCCGACCCACACGCGCGCCACCACGGCGGCGAGCCCCGCGACGCACAAGACCCGCAGGTACTGCATGAAGGCGACGAGGCGCGCATCCGCCCCGAAGTCGCCGGCCAGCACCATCATCGCCTGCGCGGCGCCCGGAGCGGTGCCCCAGACCGCGGTCGAGCCCGGCAGCACCTTGAAGCGGGCGATGCTCCAGCCGAGCAGGCCGCTGGTGGCGACGATGACGATCACCACGCCCAGGAGCAGCGGCCAGTCCCTGAGGAAGGCGAGCACGATGTCGGCCGTCATGGCGCGCGCGATCAGGCACCCGACCACGGCCTGCGCGGCGACGACCGGAAGTCTGGGCACGCGCACGGCACCGCCGTTGGTCGCGAGCAGGATGCCGGCGATCATCGGGCCCAGGAGGAGGGCCGCCGGCAGGCCGAGGAGCTCGAGGAGGGTGGCGAGGATCAGCGAGCCCGCAACGAGGATCGCCCACTGCCGGAGGGATAAAAGCCGCTTCAGGAGATGGAGGGGGCGCAGATCGGGTAGCCGGGGCATGGCCTGCGTGTGTAGCAGCGGGCGGCTTCAACGGCGACCCGCGCGCAGCGCAACGCTGCCCCCCGTGGCAATGGAAAATCGGGGGCGCCGCCGAGCTGTGACCTGCAGAGACTTGGTCCGGTGGGCCTCTGGTCCCGCGGGAGCTGGCGGATCACTCCGCGGCGTCCCGCAGAGCGCGGCCATCGTCCGCCTCCGCGCCCGGCGCGGTGGGGGACACGAGGCGCAGGCGCTCCACGAGGCCGAGCGAGCGGCGCCTGCGCTCCTCCTCCTCGATGGCATGCAGCAGCAGCGTGGTGACGACGGCGTTCTTGTTGTGACCTTCGAACACCTTGTCGAACTTGTCCCGCACGTCGTCGGGGACCGAGAAGCTCATCGTCGCCATTGACACACCCCGCTACTGAAACTGTTGGACAATATAAGCAATTTGCATGCCATCAACCAGATCGGATGGCGCAGCATCCCTTATTCACCGAAACGACACGGGGCATCCCCGGGCAGCGGGGTCAGACCCCTTGCCTCCAACGCGGCAATCGGGACACCCGCGTTGACGCGAGGGTCTGACCCCGGTCGCACGGCCGTGGTGCGGAGCGATTGGGCCGGCAGGCTCCAACAGCGATGCACGCTGAGGGCCGAGCCGTGGGGGGCCAGGTCAGACCCGCAAGGTCCGACCCCATGCCACGCGGCGGCGCTCGGCGTCGACGATGAGCTGGCGGTCGTGGAAGGCCAGCACCGCCGGGCGATGGGCGATGCTGATGACGGTGGCGGCGGGCAGGCCCTGGCGCACGAGCTCGTACATGTCCCGCTCGGCCGGCTCGTCGAGGGCGGCCGTCGCCTCGTCGAGGAACAGCCAGTTGGGCCGGAACAGGAGCGCGCGGGCGAAGGCGAGGCGCTGCGTCTCGCCGCCCGACAGGATGAAGGACCAGTTCGCCGCCTCGCCGAGGCGGGGCACCAGGTAGCCGAGCCCGCAGGCTTCCAGCGCCGCGCCGCATTCGGCGTCGGAGTGCCTGTCGTGGGCTTCCGGGTAGCACAGCGCATCCTTGAGCGCGCCGATCGGCAGATAGGGCCGCTGCGCGAGGAACAGCGCGCGGCCGTCGCTGGGCAGCGCGATGCGGCCCCTGCCGTAGGGCCACAGCCCCGCCAGCACGCGGAACAGCGTGGTCTTGCCGCTGCCCGAGGAGCCGCGCAGGACGACGCTCTCGCCCTCGCGCACGGTCAGGTCGACGCCTTCCAGCAGCGTGGTTCCGTCGGGGAGCTGCACCTCCACGCCGGCCAGCGCGAGCACGGGCTCCGGCGCGGTGCGGACCTCGAAGCCGGCCTGCCCGGCGGCGCGCTTGGCCTTCACCATGGCGTCGCCGAAGGTGGTGAGCCGGTTCACCACGGCCTGCCAGGCGGCGAGCTGGGTGTAGCTGTCGACGAACCAGGAGAGCGAGCCCTGCACCTGGCCGAAGGCGTCCGCCGTCTGCGTGAGCGTGCCGAGCCCGATGCGGCCGGCGAAGAACTGCGGTGCGCCGACGATGAAGGGAAACACCGCCGCGGCCTGGCCGTAGAACGAGGTGAGCCAGGTCAGGCGCTTGTTGTATTTCATGTAGCTCCACCAGGTGGCGTAGATCCTCGTGAAGGCGTTGGCGAGCCGCCGCTCCTCGACCGGCTCGCCGTGGTAGAGCGCGATCGACTCGGCGTTCTCGCGGATGCGCACCATGCGGTAGCGGAAGTCGGCGTTGTAGCGCTCCAGCGCGAAGTTCACGCCCACCAGCGGCCGGCCGATGAGCCAGGTGGCCCAGGAGCCGGCCAGCGCGTAGAGCACCGCCGCCCACATCATGTAGCCGGGGATCGCCAGCCCGCCGAAGATCGGCAGCACGAAGTCGCTGGAGAGGTTCCAGAGCACCGCTGCGAAGGTGACGAGCGTCATCACCTGCAGGAGCAGGCCGAGCGAGATGTCGAGCGTCTGGCGGGTGAAGGCGCCGATGTCCTGCTCGATGCGCTGCTCGGGGTTGCCGACGCCCCAGCGCGCCAGCTCCATGTGGTAGTAGGTGCGGTCGGCGAGCCAGTCGTGGAAGTAGACCCGGCTCAGCCAGCGGCGCCAGCGGATGGTGAGGAGCTGGACCAGCCACACGCGGTAGACGACGGCGATGATGAGAAGCGCCACCAGGAACACCCAGGTGTAGAGCTCGGACCAGAAGGCCTCGGCGTTGCGGTCCTGCAGCGCGTTGAAGAAGCGCGCGTTCCAGGAGTTGATCAGCTTGGAGATGTAGACGGCGAGCACGCTCGCCGCGACGATGACGGCAAGCAGCGTGTGGGCGATCCAGCATTCCTTGGCGCTGAAGGCGAAGCCCCAGATGCTGAAGGTCTGCCGCTCCTGGGCGGACCAGTAGGGGCGGGTGAGGTCCCACAGCTTGCCAGCGAACGTGCGCGCAGAGGCCATGCGGGTCAGGAAGCGGTCGATCATGCCGGATGGGTCGCGCCGGAGGGTTCGGGGGCTAGCGCGTACCGGCCGCTTCCGGCTGCGAGGGTTGAGATCGCGCCGGCGAAAGAGGGTACGCCTCAACGTCCCATTTCGGGACGGTGCGGCGCGAGGAAAATCACCCAAATGAGGGAGAGCAATGGTGCGCGAGCCTCGCGCGGCGAGTCATTGCCGGTATGGTTAATGCCGCGTCGCGGCTCCGAAGCGTGGGCGTCACTGCGGGCGCGGTCACATCCGGTCGGCCAGCTCCCTGGTCTTGCGCCGCTCCCAATCGGCGACGAGCCGGGAGCCGGCGAAGAAGACGAAGAGCCAATGGGCGAGGATGCCGATGCCCCAGCCGAGGAGCACCCACAGCACCCACCAGGGCCCGCCGGTCGCGGCATTGATGATCGCCAGCAGCAGCAGCACGGCGGCAAACACGAAGAGGTGGATGTAGAACGCCTTGATGGCCGCGACCTGCCGCTTGGCCCGGGCGAGCTTCTCGTCCTGGCTCATCACGCGGTGTGCATCTGGCGCCGGGGCCTGGTCCACGAGCATCTCCTTCAGGGGCTGCCTCGGCGGCCGGCCTCGGTCGGCCGAACGCGCGCTATCCTGGCGAGCCCGCTTGCAACATAAGCATCGCCGCTTCGGCCTTCCATAGCGAAGAGCGGGATACGCCGCCCGACGCCGGCGACGAGCTAGCCGCGTCGCTGGCGCGGGAGGTCGATCGGCAGGTACTCGACGCCGGAGCGCTGCACCGGTTGCGGATAGAGCTTCATGAGCGCCAGCACCGCGACCGGCATGCCGACCGTGACGGGCAGGCCCAGCGACGCCGCCTCCTCCGCCGTCAGCGCGTAGTCGTGGGTCCAGTGCCCACCGGCCAGCTTGTCGGCCAGCGCCTCGGCCGAGGCCTGGTCCATGCGCGGCGTCAGCAATTCGACCGCGCCCTTCTTGACCTGGGCCAGCGCCTTCTCGCTGACATCGGCCAGCACCAGGGTGAGGTCGAACACGTTGTCGATCTGCTTGGAGTCGCGCGCCCTGACGATGCTCGCCGCCGGGAAGCCCATGATCTGCGGATCGATGGGACCCAGGACCGAGAACTCGCCGAGCACGATCTCGTCGGCGGCGAGCGCAATCAGCGTCCCGCCCGACATGGCGTAGACCGGGACGTAGACCGTCACCTTGGCCGGGTGCGCCTCCACCGCGCGGGCGATCTGCATGGCCGCCAGCACCAGGCCGCCCGGGGTGTGCAGGATGAGATCGATCGGAACGTCGCGCGGCGTCTCCTTGATGGCGGCGATGATGGTCTGGGCATCCTCGAGGTCGATGTGGCGCGACACCGCGAAGCCGAACAGGCTGCGCTGCTCCTGGCGGTGGATCATGGTGATGACGCGCGTGCCGTGCGCCTGCTCCAGCGCGCGGATCGCCTGCGCGCGCCGGTAGCCGAACCAGCGGCCCATGAGGAGCGGCTGCAGGGCCATGAATCCCAGCAGAATCCACAAGAGGGTCGAGAAATCGAACGACATGCGCCCAGTCTAGCGGATCCGGCGGGGTCAGCGGCCAAAGAAAACAGGGCCGGTTAAGGCGCCCGAAGCGGGATCCGGCTGGTCTGGCGTGTGCGTTGTGGCGTGCGCTGTGCCGCTCACTGCATGCCGTTCGGGATCCACGAGGGGTTCAGGTTCATGATCACCCAGGCGCCGCCGAAGGCGATCAACCCGGCCCAGACGATCTGCGGCAGCATGATGATGACAGCCGCTATCAGGCCGATGATGGCGCCGATCATGGTCTGCACGGCCTTGAGGAGGTCTCTGGAGACCTTGTGGAAGAGATAGACGAGCGCGACGATGACGAGGATGAAGATCACCTGCTTCCACACGGGCAGGCTGTCGAACGGCAGCTGGAACATGGTCACGATTTGGCCGAACGACCAGCTCCACAGGACCACGAGCGCCTGCCAGAACAGGCTGGCGAGCCGCCCCATGATGTCGCTCAGCTCGTATGGTCCCTGCTCTTCCATGCGCGCCACCTGTCGTGGCTGGCCCGGTATGCGGCCGCCCTACTCTCGATGCCCCGATGCCCCCTGAAGAGCCGGATTCCTAGCGGGCCGCCGTGAAAGACCGGTTAACGTCCTTGGAGACGGGTCTGGAGCCGACGGCCTCGCCACGAGCCAAGGCGTCGTCCGTGGCCCGCAGAGCCTTGGCTTGCCGAGGGTCATCGTTGCCCGGGCTTGCGCCGGTCGAGGAGCGTTGCGGTGATCGTCTCCCCGGTGTCCTCGTTGGTCACCGACAGCCTCGCCGCCTCACGCCTGCCTCTCCCCGCGACCTCACGCAGCGTCAGGCGGGCGCCGTGCATCCAGACGGAAGCGGCCACTGCGTCAATGGGACTGACCGACAGCCGGCGCCCGTCGGCGAGCAGGAGCACATCTCCGTTCTTCTCGACATCCTCGAGGATCGCTTTCTGTTCGAGATCGGCCATGGCAATTCTTCCGCGCAGCATGAAGGGATCGATCGGCCTGGCGCTCGAGACGCCGAAAATACTGAGGCGCTCGATGGGTCGGTCACCCGACGCAGCATACGCAAGAAATGTGATGAAACTGGAGTCCGCGCCCCGATTTTCGGCACTGGTGAGCCCGGTTGGGATCGAACCAACGACCACCTGATTAAAAGCTAGGGCTGGGCATCGCTCACAGGCTTCCGCAAGACGTCCTAAGTGTGCAGAAGCCAATAAAAACTGTGGCTTTCTGCGAAGTACCCCCTTACGAAAGATGAACAAGGCGCGCTAAGCGTGCTTCCGCAGTGCTTCCGCAAGCCCTGCACGCAACGGAGGGGAGCGCGTGGCCAGCATCACCTGGGAGAGGGCTTTCACCGAGCCGATCGTCGAGGCCATCATCGAGCGCACCCGACTGCGCAAGGGCGAGCGCGACACCATCGTGTTCGACCCCGGCGTGCGGGGCTTCCACGTCCGCATCTTCGCCAGCGGCACCGTCAACTACGGGGTGCAGGTGCGGGTGCTGCGCAAGACGCGGCGGCACGCGCTGGGGCCGGTCGCCAAGGGCCGCCTGAAGGACGCCCACAGGCTCGCCGGCGAGATCATCGCCAAGGCACGGCTCGGCATCGACATGCAGGCTGAGAAGAAGGCCGCTGCCGCCAAGGTCGAGACCCCGCTCTCCGAGGTGATCGAGAAGTACCTCGCCGCCCGGAAGTGGAACCCGCGCCGCTCCGATGCCGAGAACGTCAACGACGGCCGGCTGCGCCCGCGGACCTGGGAGGAAGCCAAGCGCTACCTGCGAGGGCGACTACTGGAAGCCGCTGCGGTCGAAGGCGGTCGACGAGATCGGCCGGCGCGAGATCGTGGCCCAGGTGCTCGCTATCGAGGACGCCAGCGGCAAGCGCACAGCGGACTGCGCCCGCGCGCATCTGGGTATGTGCTTCGCCTGGGCGGTCGATCGCTACAACCTGCTCGCCAACCCGGTGCTCGGCATCAAGGCGCGCGGCAGAACCGTGAGGCGGTCGCGCACGCTCAGCCCGAGCGAGATCCGGGAAGTGTGGGCCGCCAGCTTCTCGGCCGCTCCCCAGGCCGGCGGCGAGTTCGGCCGCATCGTGCGGCTGCTCCTGCTCACGGGCCAGCGTCGCGACGAGATCGCCAACCTGGCATGGGGCGAGCTCAACACCGCCGACGCCCGGATCGAGCTGCCGCCGGAGCGCACCAAGAACCATCTCGCCCACGTGGTGCCGATGTCCGACCAGGCCGCCGAGGTGCTCGCCGGTCTGGAGCGCGTGGCCGGCGACGTGTTCGTGTTCGGGCGCGGCGAGGTGGCGGGCTTCTCGGGATGGTCGAGGGCCAAGGCGGCGCTCGACAGGCGCATCGCCGACGCGCGCAAGAAGACGCGCATCAAGGAGGTGATGCCGCGTTGGACGTTGCATGACTTGCGGCGCACCGTGTCGAGCGGGATGGCGGCGCTCAAGATCGAGCCGGCCGTGGTCGAGGCGGTGCTGAACCACGTCAGCGGTGTGAAGGCCGGCGTGGCCGGGACCTATAATCAGTAGCCAGTACCTCGATGAGAAGCGGGAGGCGCTGAAGGCGTGGGGCGACTACGTTGCGAAGATGGTCGGGGCGCGCCAGTAACCATGGCCACGAAGCTCCGATAGGATGCTCCGTTGCAGGCGAAGCGATGAGCGCGAGCCGATGCCTGCTCGGCGTGTCATCTCTCGCAGCTACGGTGCGATCGTGCCGGGATGCCCGAGGCCAACCGCGCGCTCCTACATCGTCCGATACCCCGACGCATCCGGGATAAGCAGATGGGGCGGCGGGGTGGAGCCTCTTGAGGGCCGGCGGGAGCGGATTGCGGCCTACCGCGCGAGCCATCCGGAGAGATCAATCACGATGGCGGAGATTCAATCTCTGGTGCAGGACCTGTGCGCAAATATCGAGGCGTCGGAGGCGACGCTCAAAGAGGCCCAGCGCATGCTGGAGCCCGT
>CAWIXS010000048.1:0-80098 GCA_963840075.1 uncultured Alphaproteobacteria bacterium
TTCTGGTCGGGCGACTTGCGTAACCTTTTCCGAACGTCGCCTTCTGACACACTTCCTCCGGCCTGCGACCGTCAGGTTCTGTGGCAGAATGGTCTTCGCTGGCATGCTTGCGTTGGGCCAACGACGAGAATTTGCTTAGGAAGGACAATCGCTTGCGTATCGCCATGCTCGCGCCGATCTCGTGGCGCACCCCGCCGCGCCATTATGGTCCCTGGGAGCTGGTGACGAGCCTGTTGACCGAGGCGCTGGTGGCGCGCGGCGTCGACGTCACCCTGTTCGCCACCAGGGACAGCCTGACGGCGGGCAAGCTGAGCGGCGTCTGCCCGGCGCCCTATTCCGAGGACCCGAGCATCGACGCCAAAGTGTGGGAGATGCTGCACGTCGCCCATGTGTTCGAGCGCGCGGGCGAGTTCGACCTCATTCACAACCAGGCCGACTTCGTGCCGCTCGCTTTCTCGCGGCTGGTGGAGACGCCTGTCGTGACGACCATCCACGGCTTCTCCTCGGAGCGTATCCTGCCCGCCTTCAAGGCGTACCAGGATCGTGTCCACTATGTCGCGATCAGCGACGCCGACCGCCGCCCGGACCTGCGCTATGCGGCGACGATCCACCACGGCATCCGGTTGGAGGACTTCGTTTTCGACGCGCACGGCAGCGACGACCTGCTGTTCTTCGGCCGCATCCATCCCGACAAGGGGGCGGCCGAGGCGATTGCAGCGGCACGAAGGTCGGGCCGGCGGCTCGTCATAGCCGGCATCATCCAGGATCGGGACTATCACAACGAGCACGTCGCGCCCGCGCTCGACGACGGCCGCGTGGTCTATCGCGGCCCGGTGGGCGGGGCGGCCCGCGCCGAGGCCCTGGGCTCCGCGTGCGCGCTGCTCCACCTCATCAACTTCGACGAGCCGTTCGGCCTATCGGTGGTGGAGGCGCTCGCCAGCGGCACGCCGGTCATCGCCTCCAACCGCGGATCGATGCCAGAGCTGATCGACCATGGCGTGACGGGGTTCCTGGTCGACAGCGTGGATGAGGCCGTAGAGGCGATTGGCCGTATCGGCGAGATCGATCGCGCCGCATGCCGGGCGGCGGTGTCCGCGCGCTTCACGGTCGACCTCATGGCCGATCGATACCTGGAGCTGTACCGCTCGCTTCTTGGCTGAGGATGGTCTCGGCCTTGGGCTCGCGCCCATCTCAAGACGTTCGCCACCCGGCTGCGGGCCGGCGGGAATGACAAGCGGCGTCACGCCGTCGTCTCCGCGCCGCATTTCTCGTCCGATGTGGGAGATGCCAGGAGTCGCTGTAGCGTACGTCAACAGGCTCCCCGCTCGAGTGTCAGCTATGATCGGTACGCCGCCCTCGGCGGACCCAGGGCGGCGTCCACGACAGCTACGCGCGAACTAGAGCTGCCGCCCCCTGGCGAACGCATCCACATCGCGTTGCGCCTGGGTCTTGTCGAGCGAGTATTTTGTCTGCACCTGGACCACCAGGTCGTCCCTGTCCTTCAGCGCAGCGATCTCCTGGGCGCTGAACTTGCCCCACTTCTGCTGGATCTCGCCCCTCATTCCGACTGCCGATGCCGGCTTTGCATTGTCTGCCATATCAAACCTCCTGGGCTATTGGATGCAAAAGCAATTCGAATGCCCATCACTCAAACCACTTAGTTATATTTGGTATCGATTATCTTGAAAACAAGGTCGGATGAGAAATAAATCCGGATGATAATTCATAAAACTTAAGTGTGATATTCTACAATTCCGGGCATCCTCTAAATTAATCCAGCATCGCCTCAGGCTTGCTATTGTGCTCCGCCAAGCATCTCCAGTACCTTCCTTGCTCGCCAGAGCTGTCGCACTGCGGACGAAGTGGATTGCGGCGACCGCCGACGTTGCCAAAGGGGGCGGTGGACCCGCACCCTCCTCAGTGACTATGCCGAAACGCGTGACGGCGCCCGGCTCGGGCTGGCTGCACCAAGAAAGTCAACATACGGAATGCAATGCTGGCGGCCGCGACAGCCGCCAGCACCAACATGATGGCGCCCGTGGTGCATGAGCCTCCGTGGCGTCAAAGGCGCCACCGGCCACAACCTGCGGCACGGGGGTACGCTGCCCCGCAGATGCCACGAAGCGTCACGACTTGTTGAGGGCCTCGGCGCATACATCGGCGACGGCAGAGTTGGCATCCAGACCGACATTGGCCCAGTTGCCCTTGACCACGTAGTCCCGCCGCTCCCAGGGCGTCGTGATCCCCTTCAGGGCCGCGAGATTCGCTGCGTACCCTTCCGCGTCTCGGAACCTGTTCACACAGACGGGAGCCATGGCGGCGACGAGCAAAGTCTGGGCCCGCTCATTCGCCATCACGTTGGCCTTGGCGCTGCTGACGATCCAGCCCATCGAGAGTCCGACGATGACAGCGGCGCCTGCGCCTATCGCAGTGCCCCACAAGAAGCCGTTGAGGCGATCGTTCATTCTCATTTCTCTTAGCCTTTCTCGCAGAGGATAATTATCCGTGCAGACTTATGCGTCCCTAGCCTCAGAGAGGCGAAGGACGGCCTCCAGAACATTGGCGATGAGCCTTTTTCGGCGCGCATCCTGCGCAATCGCTGGCGACGCAAGGAGGCCGAGGAGATAGCCGCGGGGCCTGAAAGGCTTGGTGATGCGGTTACGAGTCTCATGGGAGCTCCTCCGGTCGGCATTTGTGGCAGCCGCATCTGGGTCAAGTGAGCCTCCCCAGGGCGGCCGCCCCAGAGGGCAGGATGGCTGCGCCGCTATAGAGAGGCACAAATCAATCGCGGGCCAGCTTCGGAAAGTACCTAGGAGCAGGATGTCCTGCCGTCTCAGTCGTCCGGGAGCTCACCATATCGGCGCCCGACGACGGGTCGCAGCTTGCTGCACTGACGAGGGCGACGCCCATCAACACAGCGCAGAGCAGCATTTTCGCGATTGGCGAACCGGCGATCCCAGTAAGGCGGTCTGCCTTCTCGATCAACGGCACGTCGGGGCTGCGCGACGGCAGAAGCTCGATCAAGCGTAGCGCTATTCCCCTCGCTTCCGCTTGTGTCCATGGCCCGCCGGGCAACCGCACGATCAGCACAGCCAATCTCTGCGTGGCGCAATCGCTCGAGAGCTCCGACAGCTCGTCGGCCTCCTTCCAAGGATCGAGGCCCAGCCGCGCAAGCGCCGACAGAACGCTGAGCGGCATTTCATCTCTCTCCATGCCGATCGGCGCTTGGAGAAAGTCGTCGAGCTCGGGTCGAAAGAAGGAAATCGAGGTCGCGGGAGTCACGATGACCACCAATGGTGCGCTGGCACTTGCGAGGGCGGTGGGGACGGTCACCGCACGACGTTCGCGATGCCACTGGGCTGGTCTCGCGTCAACGGCAACAGCGCCGGCCGTCCAAAAGGCGGCCCAGCTTCTTGTGAGGAGGCCGGGCCACTGAAGTTGGGGCCAAGAGCACGCGGCCGCGGTTGCGGACCTCATGCGGCCCGCCGCATGAGACACACGGGAGGGACGTGCTTGCCAAGGTTCGGAAAATACTCACATCAGCCCGCGCACGGTCGACAATCATCGCGCGGCCATCATGAGAAAGACGGACTCCAAGTCCCTCCCCGCGCTGGTCCGCACGGCACTGGCTGCGGCCTGACCGCGCCGCGGCTGCCGCTTGCCTGCGGGCGCGCCTCGCGACTGCATTTGGTCGCGACCGAACAAGCAACGCAAACGCACATACCAGTGCGTCGCACAAGAAAATATTGCAATGCACAATCGAATGCCCCATATAGCGAGCTGACGCCCTCGCGGCGTCGCCTGCCCCCAGTCAACCCGTGGGATACGACCGTGAACCAAGTGTTCGGAAAGCAAGCTTTCGACCAGGCAGAGAAGCTCCTCAAGGACCTGCGCGTTCCAGAAAACGTCCAGGCCATCGCCCAGCAGGGCGTCGCAACCTCCAAGGAAGTCTACTCGAAGGCCGCGGCCGCCGCGCAGGACGGCGCGAAGGCCATGAACGAGATCGCCGACACCGCCTGGGCCAGCACGAAGATCCTCAACGAGAAGATCGTGCAGAACTTGGCCGCAAATGCCGAGGCCGCCTTCAATGCGGCGCAGGCGATCGCGACCGCGAAGTCACTGCCGGAAATCGCCAAGCTGCAAAGCGAGTTCGTCCAGAAGCTTGCGGCTCAGACGACCGAGCAGACCAGGGAGCTCCTCGATCTGTCGACCCGGGCCACGCAGCATCTGTTCGAGACCGCCCAATCTGCAGCGGCCAAGTCGTTCAAGTCCACGCTGTAGGCGCTCATCGCAGCGGGCCGAACGGTCTGACCGTGACGGAAGCCCGTCGCGTGAGCGAGAGTGCTGTGACATGCGACCACACCAAGCCTAAGCCGGAGCGATATACGGAGCCGAAGACCAGGCCGTGCCTCGTCTGCAAGACGCCGTTTCAGAGCGAATGGTCCGGCGAGCGCGTCTGTCGTCGCTGCAAGTCTGCCAACATCTGGCGCAGCGGCGGCGTCGCGACCTACTAAGGCCGCTAGCCTCTCAAGCTCCGGTCTTCTCGTCTACATCGCGCGCAGCGGCCCAAAGCAGCCCTACGCCGATGAGCGCCGACAGCACCGACGCTGCAAACACTGCGATCTTCGCCGCGGCGAATTCGGCGTCTGCCGGGAACTCTTGACCGGCGATGAACAGCGACATGGTGAAGCCGATCCCGGCCAACGCGCTGGCGCCGGCGAGCTGGCGCTAGGAGCAGGCCTCCGGCTTGACGGGCAGGGCGCATCCAGACCGCGAGCGCCGAGGCTGCAATCACCCCAACCGGCTTGCCGATCAGCAGCCCGGCCATGACGGCGAGGAGCAGGGCCTGATGGCCGCTCCATGCCTCGGGCGTGATCGCGACGCCGGCGTTCGCCTTCGTCCACCGGACGATCGAGCCGTCTGCTCCGCATCGTATGCGCCTTCCGCTGTGCCTTGTGATCGGATCGGCTCGTCGGCGTCATGACCTGTCGTCATCATCGCTGCGCTCGCGCAGCTCCGGAGCGGCGTCGGGCAGCTCGATCTCGGGCTCGCGCTCGAACGCGCCTCCCTCGCCGGAAGCGCGGGCCGTCTGCACGATGGCCTGCACCCTGTCGTCAGGCAGACCGAAGCGGGAGAGCGCGTAGCGCAGCAGGCCGAACGCCACCTCGCGCGTGCCCATGATGGCGATCCCGACGCCCTGGTCCTTGAGATAGGCGACCTCGGATGCACGGTGGGTGCGCACCGCGGTCTCGATGTGGGGGTTGGCCTGGCGGGCAAGCTCGATGATGCGCCGCTTCTGGAAGCCCTGCGGAATGGCGAGGATCAGCAGGCTGGCGCGGTCGACGCCGGCCGCCTTCAGGATGCCGGCGGCCGTGGCGTCGCCATAGATGGCGGTCAGGCCGCGCTTGCGCAGCTCCTCGACGCGCCGCCGGTCCTCGTCGACCACGACGAACGGAACGCCCTGGGCCCTCAGGCCGTCGCCGATGATCTCGCCGACGCGTCCATAGCCGACGATGATGGCATGGTCGCTCCATCCGGTGTCGCGGTCCTTCTCGGGAAGGGAGGCGAGCGGATCGCCCGATCGCTCCAGCAGCGCGTTCAATCCCGGCCTTACGCGGATCCAGGCGGCCAGCGGATCGACCGCAGCAAACACCAGCGGGTTGAGGGTGATCGACAGGATCGCGCCGGCCAGGATGAGGTCGCGCCCCTCGGGCGGCAGCAGCCCGAGCGTGACCCCGAGGCCTGCCAGGATGAACGAGAACTCGCCGATCTGGGCGAGGCTGGCCGACACCGTGAGCGCCGTGGTGACAGGATAGCCGCGGGCCAGCACGATGGCGAACGCCGCGATGGACTTGCCGAGCACGATCAGCATGACGACGGCCAGCACCGCCAACGGCTGACGCACCAGGATGCCGGGATCGAACAGCATGCCGACCGATACGAAGAACAGCACGGCGAACGCATCCTGCAATGGCAACGAGTTCGGCCGCCGCCTGATGGCTGAAATCGGATTCGCTGAGCACGACACCGGCGAAGAATGCGCCCAGCGCGAACGACACGCCGAACAGCTCGGCCGAGCCGTAGGCGATGCCGAGCGCGATCGCCAGCACCGAGAGGGTGAACAGCTCGCGCGAGCCGGTGCGCGCGACCAGCTGGAGGAGCCACGGCACCACCCGGGTGCCGACCACAACAACGAGCGCCACGAACAGGACCACCTTGCAGGCGGTGAGAGCCAGGGCTGCGGCCACGCTGCCGCTGGAGAGCTGGGCGCCGAGGCCGCGGGCGTCGCCTCCCAGAGCGCCCGCCAGCGCCGGCAGGAGCACGAGAGCGAGCACCATCACGAGGTCCTCGACGATCAGCCATCCAATCGCGATCCGGCCGTTGACCGCATCCAGCCCATTGCGCTGCTCGAGCGCACGCAACAGCACGACGGTGCTCGCGACCGACAGCGCCAGCCCCAGCACCAGGCCGGCGCCGAAGCCCCAGCCCCAGAGCAGCGCGAGCGCTACGCCGCACGCCGTGGCGACGGCGATCTGCGCAATGGCGCCGGGGAGTGCAATGGCGCGCACCGCCAGCAGGTCCTTGATGGAGAAATGCAGGCCCACGCCGAACATCAGGAGGATGACTCCGATCTCGGCAAGCTGGCTCGCGAGATTGGCGTCTCCGACGAACCCGGGCGTGAATGGACCGAGCACCACGCCGGCGAGGAGATAGCCTACAAGCGGAGGCAGGCGCAGCCTATGGGCGATGAGGCCGCCGAAGAACGCCAGCACCAGCCCCATGGTGATCGTGGCGATGAGCGAGACGTCGTGGGGCATGTGCCTCCCTGCGGTTGGCGCGGTCCGTTCGGTTCCAGCCGCGGGCGCTCTTGCTTACGCTGCGGGGCACGCACCGCCCGAGCCAGTCCCCTGTCGAGCCCTCGGTACGTGATGGATGCGGGCTCTCGCCGCTGCGGATGCGGTTGGCTCGATGCGATTTGCTGAGCCCTGCAACGTCAACGCCTGCACAGCAGCTCGATGCAAGCGTGGACGCTGCGAGCACGCGGGGCGGCGGTACCGTTGTCCGTCATTTGTGCCCGCAATGCTACCCGTTTGTCTCAGCCGCAAAGCGTCGGGCTGGTCGTTCATGGAGCTGGTGGGTGACAATCGGGAGCGGCGTAGCCATATGCGCATGTGGGCAGCGCACACTCGCAACTTGCCTTCCTTTGGCTACTCTACCGCCAGGCGCGCAGTACACTCGTCCGTGGGACTGGCGCCTCGAACGGGTCCTCGCCCGATCGTGAGGATCGAGAAGCTCAAGCACTCGGATGGCAATGATGACTGAGCGAATAACGCGCAGCTCGGTGACGTTTCTGCATGATTTTTTCCTGCGTGACATCGATGGCGTGCAGCCGCCGGGCACGTACCTGGTCGAGACCGTCGAGGAGCCGCTCGGCACTTTGTCGTTCCTTGCCTATCGGCGTGTCTGCACGACCGTCACCCTGCCTGCCATTGGGGTCACGAGCCTGCGAAAGCAGGTCGTCGCCATAGACCCTGACGAGTTGCAGGCCGCCTTGGCCAAGGATGCCTTGGCTACGGCAGGTGACAGTGACAGAGAGCCAAGGCGCACGTGAAAACGCTCCAGCACGCAGAGAATGGATCGTTTTGCGTGATGACCAGAAAAGATCGGCATGATCATTTGGCACACGCGCTGGCGCCATGGGAGGCCATGGGAGAACGACGGGGGCGCCCTGGCTTCCGCCAACTATCGAAAATATGCTATTCTTGGCCCGAAGGAGGCCCGTCCATCAATGTCCCGTCAGCATCAAGTCGAGCGAGCTGAGCAAGAGATCGGACGCATGCGAACGCGCATAGCCGAGCACAAGGTCGGCCTGAACGGCATGACTGTTCGGGGTTTTCCAACCCAATCCGCCACCGACGCGCTGAACAAGCTGTCCGCCGAGCTGGTTTTGCTGGAGCGGCGCGCGCAATTGCTGCGGCATAGATTTCGGTTCAGGCTTCAATAAGCTTGCTCGGGGTCATCCCGGCACGTGCTCGCTTGGCTGGTAAGCTCCTTGTAAAAGCGTAGGAAGCACCCCATTTAAGCAGGGCCGGTGCGCTTCCTCAGAGCGCGCCCCTCACGATCTGAGGTTTCGCTTCAGCCTTCGGGCATGCCTTTCCCCACATCTGAGTTGCCGGGCCGACCGTGCGGCCCTCTTGACCGGCTTCATCACGTTTTTCCGGGAAAGGAATCCAACATGCGTACCAGCGGTACCGTAAAGTTCTTCAACACTGCCAGGGGCTACGGCTTCATCCAGCCGGAGGACGGGGACAAGGACATCTTCGTCCATGCCACCGCGCTCCAGGCAGCCGGCATCTTCACGCTCGACGAAGGCGACAAGGTCACCTTCGTGATCGAGGACGACAGCAAGGGCCGCGGCAAGCAGGCCGGACAGGTCCAGAAAGCCTAGGCTACTCGCTCCAAGGAAGGGCTCTTGAGGAAGCGCCGCCGGGCGGGCCCGCCCGGCGGCGCTGTTGGCGTCCACTGCAACCAACCAAGCGAGGTCCACCATGAGCACCGTACACGCCCGCCGCAAGGCCATGCGCGGAACGAAGCGCACCTGCCAAGCGTGCGAGGTCCGCTTTTACGACCTCGGGCGCAGTGCGATCGTGTGTCCGATGTGCGGGGCCAGCTACACGCCGCCCGCCGAGCCGGCTGTCCAGACAACAGCACGCGCTTCACCCCACGCCGGCAAGACGGGATGGCACCGCCAGCCCCTGAAGCGCGCGCTGCCGGTGCCGCCGGTTGCAGAGGCTATGCCCAGCGATCGTTTCGCCGCCGCGGCGGCCGATGAGGAGATCGCCGATGAGGAGATCGAGGAGGCGGCAGCCGTTGATTCCGAGGACAGTGGCGTCCTGGAGGTGCACGACGACGACACGGATGCTGCCGGCTTGGTTGACCCCACGCCGACGGCGACGGCCTGATCGGTCCGGTCATCTGGTCGTCTATTGCGCGCCTTCTCTGTGGAGGCACGGCGCGGGCTGACAGCCGCTCGCAAGCTATGGATTGGATGCAGCCAGCCCGTGTAGGGCATCGCGAGCGACGCCGCCAGGGCGCGCGTGTCCACAGCATTCATTCGTTGCGCTGGGCAGCCTCGCGCTCCTTGGCGACGCGCTCGAACGTCTCGTCGGCGGACTTGATGCGGTAGAGAAGGTCGCCGCCCTCGGCTGGAAGCAGACGCTGGACCTTGTATCTGCTGCTCGCCAGGAGAGCGCCGCTCAACCGTCCGGGTCTGTAGTCGACGAACTGGCCGACCTTGAACTTGTGCTGCGCCATCGGTACCTCGTGTCCTTGTCTATACGAGCTGCGTCGTTCTCGCGGTCTCCTCGGGTCCGCCGCCCTTACCACTTGCACGGCCGCTGCGATTGATGCGCCACGTCGGAGCATCGCTCGCAGGCGCTGAGGAGCAAACGGGAGGTTGGCTCCGTTGAGAGCGTCGCGCATCTCGCGCGGCACCGTGTCGAAGGCTGCCATTGTGTTCTTGCGGGTGGAGCGGTGGGACCCGCTTGTGTTGCTGAGGGCACGTTTGGCGACGGTCACGGGGCCTGCATCCTCGGCGGTGCCGCTGTGGACCTGCGCTTGCCGTCAGACGCGCTCGCTCATCCGACGTGGAACATCGAAGGCAACGCCGTCGATCGCCTGCTGCGCGTCTTGGCCGCCTGGACGCTACAGCGCCGGGCGCTTCGCCGCGCCGTCGCTCCAGCCGCGCCAGACATAGTAGCCAACCTCGGCAATGCCCTTGAGAATGGGCTCGGGCATTATCGGTGCAGGCACGGCCAGGCGCCGGCCGAGTTCGAAAGCCTCGCACAGGCGCCAGCCCAGCGTGCAGGGCGATCGGGGGATGTTGGCGCCGGTGATGTCGTAGGAGACGGCGTACAGATCCTCGCCTTCGCACTGGAACAGATAGGCGGTGCGGGATGCCTCAAGCATCGGTCTGCTCTTCCTGCGGGGCCGCCTCCGCTGGCGCGACTGGACGCTTGTCCAGCAACGCCCGGGACCCCGTGAAGAGGTGATAGCCGCTGGCGGCGATCTCATGCACGGCAGCCCGGATATCGAAACCGTATTCCCTATGATCGGACTGCAGCGGCCCGATCTGCATCCAGAAATGCCAGCGTCCAGGCGGGGCAAGGGAAGGCAGGCGCGGATCATCCTTGGCTCCGGTCAGCGCGCAGTCGCCCGTGGCGCCCCTGCGGTAGATGTAGATTCGCTTTCCCATCGATGCCCCTCAGCGCTCCTTCGGCTCGGCCTCGTGATGGCCGAGCAGGCCGGTGATATCGGTTTCATCGGCCTCCTCCTCGAGCACGGCATCCTCGTTCGCGACGGGGATGAGAGCGTCCTCATTGGCGTCTTCCGTTGCAGCAACCTCCGGAGCAGCATCCGGTTCGGGACCGGGGCGCTTGAAGCTCCTGCCGCGCCAGGCGGTCTTATCCGTAAACCGTGCGGCGCGCGTCCCTGCTTCCGCGGCCATCGGCGCAGCATCAGGCACGTAGTGCGCACCGCACGATGGACAAACGATGGGCTCCCGCGACAGGTCGTAGAAGCGCACTGCGCACGCTTGGCAGATGCGCTTTGTTCCGCGCAGTGCCTTCATGTCTTGGGGAGCGCCAGTGATTGGGCAACCTCGCAGGGTTTTGCTGCCACGCCCGACAGCGAGCGCCGCGGGGGCGAGCCCCGACGACGCATCTCAGGCCTCTCGCGAGGGCTTCAACTAGGCCTTCTGGAGCTGCGCGGCCTGCTTGCCGCGGCCCCTCCTGTCGTCCTCGAGCGTGAAGGTCACCCTGTCACCCTCGTTGAGCATGGGCAGCCCCGCCTGCTCGACGGCCGTCGCGTGGACGAACACGTCCTTTGAGCCGTCTTCAGGGGTGATGAAGCCGAAACCCTTGGCGCTGTTGAAGAACTTGACTGTTCCGGTGAGTCTCATGGGGATAGCCTTTCCCGTTGTGCGTGAATGAGCCGGCTGTCAATGGTCCCACGCTCAGCCCAAAACAACTCAGGATCGGGAAAGGGCTCGGCCAGCGACGGCCAGCGTCTAACCAGGAGGTGATGACACGGCCCCTCATGGGCCGCACCGGCACCCCCAGATATGGGCTGCGCCGCAACCAAATGCAACCCGCAAAGAGGGATGCTACGCCGCCGAGCGCTTCACGGCGCGCAACTGGCGGAATGAAATCATTCTGCCTCGCGCTTCGTCCCACAGCGCGAAGCGGATGCAGCCGATGCTCTGAGCGAACGTGATGCGGCCAACATCCTTCAACCCGGGATGGTCGCGCAGGACCTGCCCCAGTCGGTAATAGGGGATGCGGCTGCACAAATGATGCACGTGGTGCACGCCGATGTTGGCGGTGAGCCAGCGCATCACCGGCGGAAGGTCGTAGTGCGAGCTGCCGTGCAGCGCCGCCTCGGGCATGCTCCACGCGCTGCCTCTGGCCCATAGCGTCGCCTCGAACTGGTGCTGGACGTAGAACAGCCACACTCCGATCGATGCGGCGAGCAGAATGATGGGCACGTGCACGAGCAGGAACGGCCGCATGCCCGCAAGCCACATGCCCGCAACGACGGCGGCAGCGATTGCAGCATTGGTGCCCATCGGGCTGAGCCAGGATCGCCAGCATTTGAGCGCCGCACCGGCCGGATACCTTTGCTGGACGAGAAAGAGGTAGGCCGGTCCCAGGCCGAACATCACCAACGGGTGGCGGTAGAGGCGATAGGCAAGGCGCCGCAATCGGGACGCCGCGAGATACTCGCCGACCGTGAGCGTGGCAACGTCGCCGATGCCGCGGCGGTCGAGGTTGCCCGAGCTGGCGTGATGCACGGCATGGTCGCGCCGCCAATGATCGTAGGGCGTCAGCGTCAGCACGCCGATGATCCGACCGGTCCAGTCGTTGGCGTGCCGCCGGCGGAAGAATGCGCCGTGGCCGCAATCGTGCTGGATCATGAAAAGCCGCACCAGGAAGCCGGCGGCGAGCACCGCGATGGCGAGGCTCAGCCAATAGCTCCAGCGCAGGCACACCCACGCCGCGATCCAGAGCAGGACGAACGGCAGGGCCGTGATGAGCAGCTCGGCTGCGCCGCGCATGTGGCTGGGGGCACGGTAGCGATTGAGAATCGGCAACCAATCCCGTGCGGAGATGGCGCTGCTGCGCGCTGCTTCGTCTTTCAAGAAGAACGTCCGCCTATGCTCGGGGATGCGCGCAGCGCCGGCTTCTGCAGGCGCACTCGGGCTTGCTCGCCGCTTTCCAGAGCTTATAGCAGCAATTGTGGCGTTCCCTGCCAGCGGAAACGTACGGGACGGGGAAAGCGCGTGACTCGCGCGGCTCTGCAGGATACTGTGCTCGACGCGATCTCTGGACCGCCTGACGCAACAGCCCTCGCCTCTTGCATAGCGCTTGGCCCCGACCCTCTTACGGCGTGTTGCGTTTCTGGATAGTGAAGCGGGGCTCGAGACATCACGGTCGGATAGGGCTCGCAACCGGCAGCGCGGGAACCGCTGCGGAGCACTTGGCACCGACCGACTAGCGCGGATCACTGTTCGAGCAGCTCCAGCCAGCACGCAGCGGCGGTGCCGCTGGCTGCGCTGCCGTCGCGGTAGGCGACGTGAGAGGTAGAAGTCGTGGATGGCGGGAACAATGACAACCAGCCGGCGACGCGGCCCCGCCAATCAGCGCGGAAGACGGTCATTCTCGATGACGTCCACCTTTACCTCGAAGGGACCGCGACAGCCTCGATCATGGCAATCCTCGGTGTCATCTCCGGGTTTGCCACGCTGGCATTGAGCGGCGACCAGCGTCTCGCGCTCCTCGCGGCCGCCGTTGCGTTCGTGCTCGCAGGGATCGTCCTGACGGTGCGTCTGTGGCGCATGACGAGAGCGCCGGCTCCTCCCGCGGAGCCACCCGCCTGACAGCACGTCGCGCGGCTCCAGCGCGCTCTGCCTGACGCACCTTTTGCCGGTCGAGGGTGCGCCAACCACGCCGTGGGCCGACAGCAAGTCCGCCCTCATGCGATGAATGCCCTGAAGGAGCCTCGAAGAGCATGGCCGAACGCCGCACCAGCTATGGGTTGCCGGATCTGCTCGCCTCCGGGCACGGAGACTTGCTGGGTCCGGACAGAGCGCAGTTGCCGCTTCCTCCGCTCCTCATGTTCGAGCGCATCGAGGCCATCTCGGACACCGGTGGCGCGCACGGCAAAGGCCAGGTGGTCGCCGCACTCGATATTGCCGGCAATCCAAGCGTCGATTGGTTCTTCTCCTGCCATTTCCGGGGCGACCCGCTGATGCCGGGCAGCCTCGGTCTGGAAGCGCTGTGGCAGCTCACCGGATTCTACCTCGGCTGGCTCGGAGCGCCGGGCAAGGGCAGGGCGCTCGGCGTCCGCGAGGTGCGGCTCACGGGCCTGGTCACGCCGCGGATCGCGCGCATCGAGTATGTGGTCGATATCAAGCGCGTTGTGCTGCGGCAGATCAAGCTCGCGGTCGCCGATGGCATGGTGAAGGCCGATGGGGAGGTCGTCTGCACCGCAACGAACCTGACGGTCGGGCTGGCCGAGATCGGCGCTCCAGGCTCCTCTCAGCTGATGTCGCAACCGGTCGGAGGAGAGTCGTAGGCTGACAGAGCGGGACCTGCCATTCGTGCTCGACGGAGCCCGTCTTGCTGACTGCGGGCGACGGGAGCCGAGCATCCGATGGAATTTGACTTGTGCTCCGCAACATGCAAGAAGCGCGCACGCTCCCATGTACTCTCGTGAGCGATTTGCGGCGCTCCAGCCGCGTGAAGGGCGAATGACCGGCCTCGTTGGCCAGCCCGCCCTCCTGTTGAGCGCCCCGAGACCATTCCATCCGACAGCCCAGGACACGCGGGGTGTCTCCAGCAACTGGCCGCACCTCGGCCCGAGCCACGACTGCGATGTCGGCTCGGCCTCTCCCCGTGCGGCCACAGGAAAGACCTTGCAATTGAAGAACTTCTCCGACCTCGGCCTGGCCGCGCCCATCCTGAGGGCGCTGCAGAGCGCCGGCTATGACACACCGACCGCCATTCAGGCCCAGGCCATACCAGTCATTCTCGGCGGACGCGACGTGCTCGGCATTGCCCAGACCGGCACCGGCAAGACCGCCGCCTTTGCCCTGCCCATCCTGCAGCGGCTGGCGGCCGCTCGCCGCCCGCCCGAGCGCAAGGGCTGCCGCGTTCTGGTCCTGTCGCCGACGCGCGAGCTTGCGACCCAGATCGCCGACAGCTTCCGCGCCTACGGCCGCCATCTCGACGCCACCGTCGCGGTGATCTTCGGGGGCGTGAGCCACCGGTCCCAGGTGCAGCGCATGGCCCGCGGCGTCGATGTGCTGGTGGCGACGCCGGGCCGGCTCATCGACCACCTCGGCGAGGGCAACGTCGTGCTCGCGGGCACGGAGGTGCTGGTGCTCGACGAGGCCGACCAGATGCTGGACCTGGGCTTCCTGCCGTCGATCCGCCGCATCGTCTCCCGCCTCACAGCGAAGCGCCAGAGCCTGTTCTTCTCCGCCACCATGCCGCACGAGATCGGCAGGCTGGCCGACGAACTGCTGCGCGCTCCGGCGCGGATCGCGGTCGCTCCGGTGGCCACCCTGGTCGACAGCGTCACGCAGCGCGTGATCCACGTGGAAACCGCCAACAAGCTCTCCCTGCTGGTTGAGCTGCTCGGCGACCCCGAGATGTCGCGCGCGCTCATCTTCACGCGCACCAAGCGCCGCGCCGATCGCGTCGCGCGCCATCTCGATGACGCCAGCATCAGCGTCGCGGCCATTCACGGCGGCAGGAGCCAGCCGCAGCGCGAGCGCGCGCTTGCCGCTTTTCGCGCCTCCAAGATCCGCGTCCTGGTGGCCACCGACATCGCCGCGCGCGGCATCGACATCGATCGGGTCACGCACGTCGTGAACTACGAGCTGCCCGACGTTGCGGAGGCCTATGTCCACCGCATCGGCCGCACCGCGCGCGCCGGTGCTGCGGGCATCGCCATCTCGCTCTGCGATGCCGAGGAGCGTGGGCAGCTGCGCGACATCGAGCGCCTGACCCGGCAGGCGATCCCGGCCGAGGACCGGCGCCAGCCGAACGGAGCAGGGCAGCCGGAGCCGCGGGCGCGCCGCAGCTCCGATCCGGCGCACGCCAGGAACGAGCGGCGGGACAATTCCGCACCGGGGGCGCAGGCCAAGGCGCGGCACCCGGCAAGGTCCCGGCCCGATCGCTCACGGCCCCGGCAAAGCCATGGCGACGTGCGGCGGCAGGACAATCGGCGCGCAGGAGCACTCTGATCGAGCCCTCCTCGGCACAAGTGGGCGGCAGGGCGCTTCGATGCTTGGCACCCGAGCGAGCCGAGCAAACGCGGAGTTAACAGAAATGGCGCAACACAGGTTCAAGGTTGGGCAGCTGGTGGATTTCTCGCCTGCCAGGCCGGGCGTTCCGACGCCGGGGCGGCAATACGTGATCGTTCGGCAGCTTCCCGCCGAGGGCGGGGAGCTGCTCTATCGCGTGAAGAGCAAGGCCGAGACGTTCGAGCGTGTCGCCAAGGAGAGCGAGCTGGCGCGGCGCGCCCCGGCGTGAGGATGCGAGTGCCGGGGCGGCAGAGCGATAGACCTGCCGTATCAACGAGGAAGTGAGATGGGACGCCAGAAGCCGACGGCGAAGCCGGAGTTCGTCCTGTTCGACGTGCTCTACGCGGATGGAACGATGACCTCGAACCGGAAGGTGCCCGGCTCGGCGCTGGGCGGCCTCGAGGGGGACGCGCCCGCACGCGCCGTCATCGAGGCGCAGGATCGCGAGATCTCCGAACGCTCTGGCCGCTTGCGCCCGCCGATCAAATCGATCAGCCGGGCCGCCCCGCGCGCGGCGCAGGATGATGCTCGCAAGTCCCGGCGGTAGCGGAGGCGGTCGCACGGCCGGTGGCCGAAGCGCACGAGACGTGAAGCGAGTGATGATGGAAGAGCAGGACAGGTCTCGGGGCGGGTGCTGCCAACCCCTGCGACGGTCAGCCCGTCTCGCTGCCCAAGCCGATCACTCCGGGCGATAGCTCGGTAGGCATCGTGCACGTAGCTTATGTGCACCTTCATAAACGCCACGGCCCTGTCGCGATCGCCTTTCAGAATCGCGGCGCCTGCGCCCCCCAGCCAGAGCTTCGAAGCTGGTGATCAGGGTGCGGCCTCGGCCGAAGCTATCACGTGCCGGCGAGCTGCTGCCGTAGGGTGTCGAGCGCGCCACCTGGTTGCCGATGAGGTTGCGATTCTCGTCGCGGCGCACGAAGATCTTGAACATCGCCTCGCCGGCGGCGTGCTGCCGGGCAGGAGGACGCCCTCCAGGTCGAGCGTGCGCAGGTCGGCGAAGGCCACCAGGGCGCCGGCACCTCCGTTCGTCGACACCGCGCCACATCCACGCCCGCAAGCAGCACCGGATCGACATAGACGAAGCCCCGCGCCTCGTGACCGATGAAGCGGAAGCTCGGCCGCACGCCGTCGATTATCATGTTGAAGCGGCCCGAGCCCTCGAAGCCGCGGATGTTCACCGCCAGGCCGGCATTCTGCGGGCTCTTGCGCGTGGACGTGCCCGCCATGGCCCGCAAGACGTTGCCGGTATCGATCGAGCCGAGCCTTTAGATGTGGCTCCTGCCTGCCGTGCTCACGGAACCCGGTGTCTCGTGCACCGCCTCGCTGCGCACCTTGTCGCGCGCCGCGGCCGTCTCGCCCTCGGGCGCTGCGGGGGGCCTTCTCGGCGGGCTCCGCCTTGGTCTTTGCCTTGGCCTTCGTCCTCTTCGCCTCGACCGAGACCCCAGCTCCTCTCCGCGAGCTACGGCTGCCGCGTGACCGTCAATCGCGTTCCGGACGACGGCGGGCCCTTCGTCCTGCCGCCATCTGCTCTTCTGGATACGTACCGTCCGCGCCTCGGATGGACGCCCGTGATGGGCTCGCGCTGCGCCGCTCGATCGCCGGAGGGCGTGCGCTCGGAGGTTCGCCGGCAACGCTGGTGTGCCCGCCGCGAATTGTCGTCGCCAGGGCCGCGCGCTCCGCGCAGATCGAGTAGCCCCTGCAGGTTGGGGCAGGGTCGTGAGCCGCCAGGTCAGACCGCCGCCTCGGAGCGTCAGTCTCCTGGCGCTGGGGATCGATGTCTCGTGCAGGGGTAGCGCGGGAAGGCTTCAGGGGGAGGCGATCACGGAGTGTGAGGGTGCGGGGTGCCCACCTCCCCGATGCCTCCCCCTGAAGCCTATTCGGGTCTGCGTCCAGCCTTGAGCTCGCAAAGCACGCCCGACTTGGAAGGAGCGGCCGGCGGCTCCGCAAACGCTGCAACGTAGCGGCAGAGACTAGCAAACCTCTGCCTCTCGACAGGCGACAGCTCTTCCACGTCTTGCCTGCGGATTTCGGTGAGCAGGGAAGCAACCTTGGCTGCAATGGTCATGCCCCTGCGCTCCGAAAGAAAGCAGCTACTCATTTCCGATCGCGCGCCACGCACTCCCGCGAGCCAACCGCCCCCGGTTGGCAAAGCTGGGAACAACAGCCATACGCGTCAGCGCGAACGCTCCGTGCATGGGCTTTCCCCCCTGACACGCCCCCCACGGGACAGAACCGCTTCGTGTCGTGAGAGAGTCTGCGACAAGACTCTTGCGCAACTTTGCCTTAATTGTATCCAATTGTGACAGGCCTCACGTGCGTCTCCCTCAGGCAGGCGCCGCCGGTGCTTTTCGCTGGGATTTTGCCCAATGTTCGCCCAATGATGCCCGTGGACTTGGCGGCGGCGACCGCAGCAACGCTGGCAGACTTGGTGGAGGAGCGGCGCCACCTCGTGCTGCTCCTGGCTGGCCTCGACCTGATCGACCAGGGCATCACCGTGATGGACGGCGACCTGAAGCTTGTCGCCGCCAGCCGCGGTCTCTTCAAGCTGTTCGGGTTTCCGCCTGAGATGTCGCGCGTCGGGACCCCTTTCGCCGACTTCGTACGCTACAATGCCGAGCGCGGAGAGTACGGCGAAGGCGGTGTCGAGGAGATCGTGGCCGAGCAGGTTCGATTGGCCCGCCAATTCAAGCCGTACGACATGGCGCGCACCCGGCCCGACGGCACCATTATCGCCATCCGTTGCTTGCCGCTCCCCAACGGGGGCTGCGTGACGACCTATACCGACGTTACCCGGCAGCGCGCGGATGAGCGCCTGATCCAGGAGAGGAACGAGGGGCTCGACCGCCGCGTACGCGAGCGCACCGCGGAGCTGGAGGCCGCCAACGCCGAGCAGAAGCGCCTGGAGGCGGTGCTCGTGCATGCCCAGAAGATGGAGGCGGTGGGCGAGCTGACAGGCGGACTGGCGCACGACTTCAACAACCTGCTCACAATCCTGATCAGCAACCTCGCGATGATGCGCGATCGCGCGGCGAAGGCGGGCATCATGGAGTTCGTGGAGCCCGCGCTCGCCGCCGCCCACAAGGGTGCGGGTATCACGCGGCGCCTGCTGGCGTTTGCGCGTCGCCAAAGGCTCGAGCCGCGCATCGTCGAGGTCAACAGTCTCATTGCCAATCTGCTGACACTGTTGCGTCACTCCCTGCCCTCGACGATCCGCATCTCGAGGCAGCCGGCACCCTTCGAGCTGCACACGCGCGTAGACCCCGAGCAGCTCGAGCATGCCTTCCTCAACCTCGTGCTGAACGCCCGCGATGCCATGCCCGGAGGCGGCAGCCTGGTGGTGGACAGCGCAAGCCGGCTCGTTCACAACGCGGAAGCCGCAGAGCTCGAGCTCGTGGCAGGGCGCTATGTTGAGATCCGTATCGAGGACACCGGCGCGGGGATGGATGCGGCCACGCTCTCGCGCGCTTTCGAGCCGTTCTTCACGAGCAAGCAGTCCGGCGGCGGCAGCGGCCTCGGTCTCTCGATGGTCTACGGCTTCGTGAAGCAATCGGGGGGAGGCGCCCATATCAGCAGCACGCCGGGACGGGGTACGACCGTGACGCTGCTGCTGCCGGCAAGCTCGGCGCCGCCCCGGTCCGATCAACGCCAGTTGCAGGGCTCGCGCCAGAGCGTGGGCTCCTCGCGCCTCATCCTGCTGGTCGAGGACAATGCCGACGTGCGCACGGCTATCCGCCGTCAGCTCACCGACATCGGACACATGGTGATCGAGGCGCCTGCGGGCGACGAAGCCTTGACGATCATCGACGATGTTCCGGAGCTTTCGGTCCTGGTCTCCGACATCGTGATGCCGGGCGGCATGGACGGGCGGCGCCTTGCCGATCTCGCAAAGCAGAGGCGGCCGGGGCTTCGTGTGGTGCTCGTCACGGGGTATGCCGATGGATTGGACGTGCAGGGCGGCCGGCATCGCTCGTTTACGCTGCTGCGTAAACCCTGTACGAAAGAGGAGCTCGCCACAGCCATTGAGACGGCGCCACCGTAATGGATCTTCTTGATGTCACGCGGCCAGCGGAGGGCCGCATCGTCTACGTCGTCGAGGACAATCTCGAGATCGGCCGTCTGGTCTGCGCGACGCTGGACCAGCATGGATTTCGCTCGGAGCACTTCAGCACCGGGACAAGCTTCCTGCAGTGTCTGAGAAGGAAGGCGCCGGCGATCTCCGTGATTGACCTCGGCCTTCCGGACTTGGACGGCCTCCACCTCGTGCGCCAGGTGCAGGCGGTCTCCGACAGCGCCATCCTGATCCTGACGGGCCGGAAGGGCGTGGACGACCGCATTCTCGGTCTGGAGCTCGGCGCCGACGACTATATGGTCAAGCCGTTCGAGCCGCGCGAGGTGGTCGCCCGCGTCAACACGATTCTGAGGCGACTCGAACGGGGCGGCGAGGCACGCAAGGGCAGCGACGAGTGTGCCCGGTTCGGCGGCTGGACATTCGAGGAGAGCTGCAACCGCCTGACAGGGCCGGGGGGCCGGGAGGTCGACCTGTCCGTTGCCGAGGCTCGCCTCCTCTCGACCCTGCTCAGACGGCCCAATCGCATCGTCAATCGCGCCGAGCTGCTCGGCGATGGCGACCGTGAGCCTCTCGACCGGAGCATCGACGCAAGGATCTCGAGGCTCAGGCGGAAGCTCAACGCCCCCGACGACGGCCCGGAGCTGATCAAGACGGTCTACGGCGCCGGCTACATGCTGGTCGCGCAAGTGGAGTGGCGGTAGCGCGGCCATGGGGGAAAAAACCGCCAAGAACGGAACAGCGCGGGGTGCGAGGGACGGTTATCCGTTCATCCCATAGCCGGCCCGTGACCGCAGACGACATCGTGCGCCTCCTCGACTTGCGCCCGCATCCCGAGGGCGGCCACTACCGCGAGACCTTCCGCGACCCGGTGGGCGGCGCATCTGGCCGCGCTTCGTCCACCGCCATCTATTTCCTTCTCAGAGTCGGCGAGGTCTCGCGCTGGCACCGCGTGGATGCCGCCGAGGTCTGGCACTGGTACGCGGGCGCGCCCCTGCTGTTGACGGTTGCAGATGCTGCCGGGCGCCGCGAGGCGCGGCTCGGACCGGACCTGGCGGCCGGCGAGCGCCCGCAGGCGGCGGTGCCGGCGCACGCCTGGCAGCAGGCGCAGAGCCTCGGGGCCTGGACGCTGGTGGGCTGCACCGTGGCCCCCGGCTTCGAGTTCTCGGGCTTCGAGATGGCGCCCCAGGGCTTCGAGCGTAAGGCGTAGGGCGGATCGGGCGTCAGCCGTAATCCGCCGATCGACCGGCGCAACGGCGGATTGCGCTTCGCTGATCCGCCCCTACCCCGCGTCCGGCCGCCTCCAACAAACGTTGAATGTACACGAGGTGAGTCCCGCCTGCGCTTGCAGGGGCTGCCCGACTCAGATTTTGCATTTACGGCGGAGACGTGGCCAGCGGCATGGTCGGGGGAACCGGGATGAAGCGGGAAGCGGGCGGACCTTGCCTCAGCGCGGTGTTCGTCGACTATGACAACATCTACCTGTCGCTGAAGCGCAAGAGCGAGGAGGCGGCCAAGCGTTTCGCCAAGGAGACCGGGCGCTGGCTGCGCGAGATCGAGAACGGCAAGCTCATCACCGCCACCAACGCGCAGTTCGGCTCGGCGCCGCGCCGCATCGCCATGAACCGCTGCTACGGCAACCCGGTGCCGCGCCGCAACCAGCACGACAACTCCACCGACATGAGCTCGTTCCCGTTCGTGCGCCATCACTTCCTGCGCGCGGGCTTCGAGGTGATCGACTGCCCGCCGCTCACCGCCCAGCTCAAGAACTCCGCCGATATCCGCATGGTCATGGATGTCCGCGACCTGCTGCTGCACGACACCTACTTCGACGAGTTCATCATCCTGTCGGGCGACGCCGACTTCACGCCGGTGCTGATCCGCTTGAGGGCGCATGCGCGCCGCACCGTGGTGTTCGCCAACGACTTCACGGCGGCACCCTACACCGCCATCTGCGACGGCGAGATCCGCGAGGCGGCGCTGATCGAGCTGATCCTCGCCGGCGAGCTGCCCGAAGGCGGCTCGAACGACGCCGCCGCCGCAGCCCCCGGCAAGAGCAGGCTCGAGGAGGCACGGCGCGAGATCCTGGCCGAGGTGATCGCGGGCGTACGCGCATCGGCCGCGCCGGTGCCGCTCGAGGCGCTGGCCGACCGGGCGCTCAGGGCGCTCGGCCACGAGAAGACCATCGCCACCGGCTGGGCCGGGGCCGGCAGCTTCCGCGAGCTGTTGCGCCGCAGCCTGCCCGACGAGATCAAGCTGACGGGCGACCCGCCGTATCTCGCGTTCGATGCCAAGCGCCACGGCGACGACCGCACCCTCAAGGCGGCCCTGGAAGCCAGGGCGCCGGGCGCCGAGGCGAGCCCCACCAGACCGCCCGCAGCCCCACGGCCGCCAGCGCCGGAGAGTGCACCTGCGCCCTCCGCACGTCCGACCCCCGTCGATGGCCCGGCAGCGCAACGGGCCGAGGCGCAGGACGCCTCGTCGGGCGTGCAAGGGCGCCTCGTCCAAGGGCGCCTCGTCCAAGGGCCAGGTCCTGCAGCAGGCGCCCGCCATGCAGCGCGGCGAGCTTCCGGCCCAGCGCCGCCCCGACGTCCACAGCGCGATCCAGCAGTCGATCGCACGCATCCACGAGGCCTGTCAGGCGCCCCCGCTGGCGCCGCAGGAGTATCGCCTGTTGTTCGAGATCATGGCCAGGGAGATCAGCGACAACGACCTCACGGGGGTGCAGACGCTGGCCAACATCGCCGATCGCGCGCGCGAGCGCGGCATCGAGCTGCGCCGCGACGATGTCCGCTTCGTGCTGGAGGTGGTGAGCGAGGCCGACCCCTGGTTCGAGCAGGGTGCCTCCGCCGACGTGTTCGCCGCCCGCTTCCGCAACTTCGTGGTGGCGCGCTGCCGCGGCCAGGGCCTCAAGCTCTCGGCCAACGAGTTCGAGCTGATCGACGCCTGGTTCGGCGCCGGGCTGTCGCAGGGCAGGCTGGGCAACGGCGCCACGGCGAGGCTGGCGCCGCCCGCTGCGACCAGCGCAGCGGACGCCGGCTCAGCGCCGCAGCTGCCGCCACTGGAGGCCCGCAGCGGCCATTGGTGGCCGCTCGACGGCGGCCACGCCGACAATCTGGAGCTGCATGGGACCGGGTCCGAAGGCCAAGGCTCCGGTCACGACACCGGCGCGACCGAAGCCTTCCCCCGCGTCGCCCGCGGCCGGTAAATCAAGCCGCTGCCGCTGGCGTCGAGGCTGCAAACGGGGTCAGACCCCGCTCACGCCATGTACTGCCCGCCGTTGGCGTCGAGGCAGGCGCCGGTGATGAACCCGGCGTCCTCGGCGGCGAGAAACACCACGCAGCGCGCGATTTCCTCCGCCGTGCCGAGACGGCCAACGGGGATCTGCGGCAGGATCCTGCTCTCCAGCACGTCCTTGGGCACCGCCATCACCATCTCGGTGGCGATGTAGCCCGGCGCGATCACGTTGCAGGTGATGCCCTTGGTGGCACCCTCCTGGGCCACCGCCTTGCTGAAGCCCAGCAGGCCCGCCTTGGCCGCCGAGTAGTTGGCCTGACCCATCTGCCCCTTGCGGCCGTTGACCGAGGAGATGTTGACGATGCGCCCGAAGCTGCGCGCACGCATGCCGTCGATCACCAGCCGCGTCATGTTGAAGACCGAGTTGAGGTTGGTGCGGATCACCGCATCCCAGCTCTCCCTGGTCATGCGGTGCAGCATGCCGTCGCGGGTGATGCCGGCGTTGTTGACGAGCACGTCGACGGGGCCGACCTCGCGCGTCACCGCCGCAACGCCCTTCTCGCAGGCGGCGTAGTCGGACACGTCCCACTTGTAGATCGGGATTCCCGTCTCCGCCTGGAACTGCCGCGCTGCGGTGTCGTTGCCGCCGTAGTTCGCTGCGACGCGCAGCCCGCGCCTCTTGAGTGCAATGGAGATGGCGTGACCGATCCCGCGCGTCCCTCCCGTGACGAGTGCAACCCTGGCCATTTTGGATTTGTCCCCTGCGTTCCTGCCCGTGCCGACAAGCCTTTTTATACCGACAGAGTAAAAAAAATCCTCGGTCGGGCAAGCACTACCCGTCGCCAGGGGTCAGACCCCTCGCCACTACGGTCGACGAGAAACGCAAAGCTCGGTGCGAGGGGTCCGACCCCTACATCCCTGACGGGTGCCGCCTCAGGCGCGCTCCACGCACATGGCGACGCCCATGCCGCCGCCGATGCACAGCGTGGCGAGCCCCCGCTTGGCGTTGCGGCGCTTCATCTCGTAGAGCAGCGTGTTGAGGACGCGCGCGCCCGACGCGCCGATGGGGTGGCCGATGGCGATGGCGCCGCCGTTGACGTTGACCTTCTCGGTGTCCCAGCCGAGCCCCTTGTTGACCGCGCACGCCTGCGCCGCGAACGCCTCGTTGGCCTCGATCAGGTCCAGGTCCTTGACGGTCCAGCCGGCCAGCTCCAGCGCCTTCTTGGAGGCCGGGATCGGCCCGGTGCCCATGATCGACGGATCGACCCCGGCGTGCGCCCAGGAGACGATGCGGGCGAGCGGCGTGATGCCCCGCTTCTCGGCCTCCTCCAGGGTCATCAGCACCACGGCGGCGGCGCCGTCGTTGATGCCGCTGGCGTTGGCTGCCGTCACCGTGCCCTCCTTGTCGAAGGCGGGGCGCAGCTTGGATACCGACTCGTAGGTCGCTCCGTCCTTGATGTACTCGTCGTCGGCGAAGACCGTCTCGCCCTTGCGCGTCTTGATGGTGACGGGGACGATCTCGTCCTTGAACCTGCCGGCCTTCCTGGCGGCCTCGGCCTTGTTCTGCGAGGCCACCGCGAAGCGGTCCTGCTCCTCGCGCGTGATCTGCCACTGGCGCGCCACGTTCTCGGCCGTCGTTCCCATGTGGTAGCCATTGAAGGCATCCCACAGGCCGTCCTTGATCATGGTATCGATGAACTTCACGTCGCCCATCTTGGTACCTTCGCGCAGGTGCGCGACGTGCGGCGCCTGGCTCATGCTCTCCTGCCCGCCGGCGACCACGATGCGCGACGAGCCGAGCTGGATCTGCTGGGCTCCAAGGGCCACCGCGCGCAGGCCCGAGCCGCACAGCTGGTTCATGCCCCAGGCCGGCGCATCGACGGGGATGCCGGCCGCGATGGAGGCCTGCCGCGCCGGATTCTGGCCGGCGCCAGCCGTCAGAATCTGCCCCAGGATCACCTCGGACACCTCTCCCGGCTCCACCCCGGCGCGCTCCAGCGCCGCGCGGATCGCCACCTTGCCGAGCTCATGGGCCGGCAGGCTGGCCAGGGCCCCGTTGAAAGCGGCAACCGGGGTGCGTGCGGCGGCGGCGATCACGATCGTGGGTCGGTCCTTGCTCATCGATGGCTCCAGGGTTGGGCAGGAGAATGCGTAGGGGGGTGGCACGCATATGCAACGCTTCGCGCCTTCGTGCCAGCGCAAAAACGGCCGGGCTGCGCCGCACGATATCACGCCCGCCCCCGGCGCCAACCCCTTGGAAGCCTGCTCCTGCAGCGCCCGTCGCGGGTGGAATCCCACGCTCCGTTGGGACGGATGCCAAAGAAATGGGCTGGTGCGGCAGCGCAATGCCGTGTTAACGTGCGCGCTGCATCATTCCAGCTAGTTCCGGCGATGGCGCAATGCGGATGCTCAACAAGGTCGACCCACCCGGCAGCAGCAAGGACCCGGACAAGATCGAGCCGGTAGTCATCAAGAAGTATGCCAATCGCCGCCTCTACAATACCGACACCAGCACCTATGTGACGCTCGACGACTTGGCGTCGATGGTGAAGTCCGGCCGCGACTTCGTGGTGTTCGACGCCAAGTCGGGGGACGACCTCACCCACTCGGTGCTCACCCAGATCATCGTCGATCAGGAGAGCCGCATGGGCGGCGGGCAGACGCTGCTCCCCGTCCCGTTCCTGCGCCAGCTGATCCGCTTCTACGGCGACTCGATCGAGCGCCTGGTGCCGGGCTACCTGCAGATCAGCCTCGACACCCTCACCAAGGAGCAGGAGCGCTTCCGCAAGACCTTTGCGGGTGCCTTCACCCCGGCCGGGGCGGTCGAGGCCTACCAGGAGCAGATGCGCAAGAACATGGTCATGTTCGAGCAGGCCATGGCGATGTTCTCCCCGTTCGGCAAGCCGCCCGCGGCGCGCCCCGGCGGCCCCGAGACGGCCGAGGCGAAGCCAGCACCGACGAAGCCCGAGGCGGTGCGGCCCGGTCCCGTTGCACCCGCGTCCGCGCCCAAGCCGGACGAGCTCGAGCAGCTCAAGTCCCAGCTCGCGGCCTTGCAGACGCGGCTCGAGGAGATCTCCCGCAACCGCGGGTGACCGTGAGTTGACCGTAGGGTGCAATGCTGCGAAGCGGCATTGCACCGATGCCCCCCCTCCCCAGGCGAGCGATGCCGATTGTGACGAGGTCGGCTCGGTGCGATCGCCCAGACGCACGGTTCCTGTCGCACGACTGCACCCTACGCTCGTTCGATAGCGCGTGTAGAACAGCCCATACCGGCTTCATTCAAAATCGTGATTGAGAGTTGTGTGTGGTTTCGAGCTCCCGTGGCAAGCGTCCACCGTGCCGCCACTTTCGGACGCACATTTCCCCGCCGCAACTGGACGGGGTGGCGCTGCGCCTTGGTGGGAGGTGATCAGCATGATCTTTCGGGATATCGGCATCGTGACCACGGGTGCCGTCGTCATCGGCAGGATCGATGTGCAGCGCATGCATGCGGCGGAGGTCTACGTCGCGCCGGCGATCGGCGAGCTGTTCGACTGCAGGTACTGGCACAACCAGGCGGGGAGCTTCTTCTACGGCCATTGGATCGACGTGGAGCGTGCGCATGCCATGCTGGCCGCGATCCGGTCCGCCATGGAGCGGGACTTTCTGCGTTTCTCCGCTGCCGGCGCATGCGCCGGCGCCGACAACCCGCGCACGTTGGCGGCGAGCTTCTCGCGGGGCATGGGCCAGCGCCTGAGCGAGCGCCTGCGCCGCCTCAAGGCCGGCCGCGCCGCGGGCCTGCTGGTGCGGGGCAAGGATACGGCGGCGGCGCTTGCGAGGCGATGCCGGCTCGGCCTGGCGAAGGCCATCGGACGGCGCACGCCGGCGAGCGGCACGTTTGCCTATGCTGCGGGCGTCAAGGCCGGCGACCGCGTCGCGCTCGCGGACCGCCTGAGCGGGAGCGGGTAGGGTGGATCAGGGCGAAGCCCGTAATCCGCCGATGCGACAGTGAATCGGCGGATTACGGCTATGGCCAAATCCGCCCTACGCCTCGGCCTTGGGCGGGAGGATCTGGCGGCCCTTGTACTTGCCGGTCTTGAGGTCGATGTGGTGCGGGCGGCGGCGCTCGCCCGAATCCTTGTCCTCCATGTAGGTGGGCGCGCGCAGGGCGTCCGCGGAGCGGCGCATCCCGCGCTTCATGGGAGATACCTTCTTGCGTGGAACGGCCATCGCTCGTGTCTTTCCAACCTTTGCGGCATTCAGGGATCGCCGGGCTTATAGCGTCAATCGGCGGCTCCGAACAAGTGGGCCTGGCGCGACGGCCGCGGGCCCGTGCGCACGCAGGCGAGGCTTGCGCGCGATGCGGCCATCCGCACCAGCAGCCGCGTGGCCAGCCGGCTCATGCCGGGGCTCGGGCTGCCCGCGTCCCGCTCGGTCGGGTTGGGCAGGGCGACCGCCAGCAGCGCCGCCTCCGCTGCCGTCAGGCGCGCGGCGGGCTTGCCGAAGTGCAGCTGCGCCGCGGCCTCGGCGCCGAACACCCCATCGCCCCATTCGGCGATGTTGAGGTAGATCTCCAGGATGCGCCGCTTCGGCCAGACGCGTTCGACCACGTAGGCGAGGGCGATCTCGATCGCCTTGCGCACGTAGCTGCGCGACGGCCACAGGAACAGGTTCTTGACCACCTGCATGGTGATGGTGCTGCCGCCGCGCGCGCTCTCCATCGCCTCCTCGAGCGCCGTCCAGTCGACGCCGCGGTGCAGGCAGAAGCCGCCGTCCTCCGACAGCACGACGGCCTTGACGAGGTGCGGCGAGACGCGCTCCAGCGGCACCCAGCGCCGCTCGATCGGCATGCCCGCGAGGCGTCGGCCGAGCATCAGGGTGGACACCGGCGGATCGACCCAGCGGTAGAGCACGACGAGCGCCAGCACCAGGACCACGAGCCCCAGCGCCAGGGCGGCGATGCCCTGCAGCGCGAGCCGCACATAGGGCAGGTACCCGCGCCTGGCTCCCCTGGAGGGCGCTGGCACGGCACGCCGCAGCCGCGCCGGCACCGCCGACGCGAAAGCCTCCTGCGGCACCACCACGGCAGCCACCGCCGCCGCCATCTGAGGCTCCGGCGCGGCAGCCCGAGGCTTGGGCAGCGGTGCAGCCTGCGCATCTGAAACCTCGGCAGCCACGGCCCCCGCCGCCTGGGGCTCTCGCTGCGCGGGAGCGACCACCTCAACGGCCTGGGGCGCCTCGGGCTTGGCGGGAGCGACCGCCTCAACGGCCTGGGGCTCGGCCTCCGCGGCAGCCACAACCTCCGCCGCCTGAGGCTCCTCGGGCTCCGCGACAGCGAGCCTCCACGGCCTGGGGCGCGGGCTCCGCGGCAGCCACCGCTTCCACCGCCTGGGGTGCGGGCTCCGTGGCAGCCACAACCTCCGCCGCCTGAGGCTCCTCGGGCTCCGCGGCAGCGACCTCCACGACCTGGGGCCGGGCTCCGCGGCAGCCACCGCCTCCACCGCCTGGGGTCGGGCTCCGCGGCAGCCACCGCCTCCACCGCCTGGGGCGCGGGCTCCGCGGCAGCCACAACCTCCACGGCCTGGGGCTCGGGCTCCGCGGCGGCCACCGCTTCCACCGCCTGGGGTGCGGGCTCCGCGGCAGCCACAACCTCCACGGCCTGGGGCTCGGGCTCCGCCGCAGCTACTACCACCTCCACCGCCTGGGGCGCGGGCTCCGCGGCAGCCGCCGCCGCCACGGCCTGGGGCTTCAACGCCTCGGGCTCTGCCTCTGGAGCTGCGGCGAGGGGCGCCGCTGCAGGATCCGCGTCGGATGTGGCTGACGCGGCTGCTGCCGGCTCGGACGCTGCATCCCGGCCGGGCTCGGCGGGGGATGGTGGCGCGGGCCCCGCATCGCGGTCACCCGGCGGTGGAGTTGTGCCTCCACCCGACGCGGGCGCCGGCGCCCCCGCCTCGGCGTCCGCCGAGGCCTCCGGCTCGGCCGGCGCCGCATCGCCAACGTGCTTCGCTTCGTCCACCTGCCCGCCGTCCTTCAAGTCTTTCGCTGCAATTAGCCCAACGCTATGAAAAAAGAACACCCGCGGCGTTCCGAACCCGTCGGCGCGCGCCGCCAAGATGTGGGTAGCCCATGGCCTTCAGCCAACGCCTGGCGCTCGCGGCACAGCTCGTCGAGGGACGTCTGTCGGCGCTTCTGGACGGCTGCGCCGGCGCGGGCGCCCCGGAGCGCCTGGTCGAGGCCATGCGCCACGCCACGCTGGGCGGCGGCAAGCGCCTGCGGCCGTTCCTCGTCATCGAGTCCGCGGCCCTTTTCGGCGTCCCCGCCGCGGCTGCACTCGACGCCGCCGCCGCGGCGGAGTGCGTGCACTGCTACTCGCTGGTGCACGACGACCTGCCGGCCATGGACAACGACGATCTGCGCCGCGGGCGTCCCACCGTGCACAAGGCGTTCGACGAATGGACGGCGATCCTCGCCGGCGACGCCCTCCTCACCCTGGCCTTCGAGGCGCTCGCCACCTCCGAGCAGCACACCGACCCCGCCGTCGCCACGGCGCTGATCGCCGCGCTCGCGCAGGCCGCCGGCGCGGCCGGCATGATCGGCGGGCAGTGCCTCGACCTGGAGGCGGAGAAGCTCGGCTTACCGCCGCGCCCCGATGCCGCCCACGTGCAGCGTCTGCAGGCCATGAAGACGGGCGCGCTCATCCGCTGGGCCTGCGAGGCCGGTGCCATCCTCGGCCGTACCGGGACCGACGAGCGCCGCGCGCTGGCGGCCTACGGCGCGCGCCTGGGCCTCGCGTTCCAGATCGCCGACGACATCCTCGATGTCGAGGGCGACGCCGCAGCCATGGGCAAGGCCGCGCGCAAGGACGAAGGCAAGGCGACGCTGCATGCCGCGAGCGACATCGCCACGGCCAAGGGGCGGCTCGCCACGCTGGCAGACGAGGCGGTCGCCACCCTGGCGCCTTTCGGCAGCGAGGCCGACACCCTGCGCGAGGCCGTCGTCTTCGTCGCGCAACGCAAGGGATGAGATCGCCCGCCGCCGCCAAGCTCGGGCTGGACAGCGACCGCCTCCTGATCGACACTCCCGCCTTCTTGTCGCGCCATGCCATTGATCGACGCGGCGCCGGACTTCGGCGCTCGGCCCGCTGGGGGAAGGGTGTTCCATGCGTTGGTTCGCGAGTGCCCTGCTGGCCTGCCTGTTGGCCGCCGCCTTTGCCCGCGCGCCGCTCCATGCCCAGGGCAGCCCCACACCCGAGCAGGCGGCCAACTCAGTCCCGAAGATCGACGAGGCGCCGGAACGGCTCACGATCGCCGTCATCGGCGATTCGCTCGGCGACGGCCTCTGGCAGGGCCTCTACCTCCAGTTGCGCAACAACAGGCGTATCCTCGTGCTCCGGGGCGCCAAGCGCTCGGTCGGGTTCACGACCTCGGACGTGATCGATCAGGTCGACGCGGTCTTCGCCGCGGGGCCGGTCGATGCCCTCGTGGTCATGATCGGGGCCAACGACGACCGGAGGAGCTTCTTCGCCAAGGGCAGATCGCTCGCTCTCTTCGCCACCGAGAGGTGGACGGAGCTCTATCGCGGCAGAGTCGAAGGCTTCATGAACCACGCCGGAAGCAGGAAGGTCCCATTGCTGTGGGTCATGCTGCCCGTGATGCGTACGGAGGAGAGGACCAAGGCGGCGCGGCTCGTCAACGCCGTCGTCACCGATGCGGCTGGGCGCCGGCCGCATGTCACGCTGGTCCCGACCTGGAGCTTGACCGCGGATGACAAAGGCACCTACATGCCCTACTTCAACGACCTGCGCGGCCGCAGGCGCCTGATGCGGCACTCGGACGGCCTGCATTTCAGCGATCCGGGGTACGAGCTTCTGGCGCACATGACGTTCAACAAGCTCCTGGAGATCTCCCCGCGTTTTGCGGCCATCGCGAGCCCGGCCGCCGACGCGCCGGTGCGTTGAGCGAGGCCGCCAGCGAGGAGCGAAAGCGAGTCCCGGAAACGAGTCCCGAAGACGAGTCCAAGTGCGCACGATCAGGATCATCGCCGGGCTCCTCGCTGTCCTCCTCCTTGTCCTCCTCGGAGGCATGCTGCACCTGTCCTCGCCTACTCTGTCTGCACCTCCCCCTTCTGCATCGCCTCCGCCGGCACCACCGCCGCCGGTACCTGTCCCCCGCCAGGTCCCGGCACCCGCCTTGGCCAAGCCGCCGAGGCTGGTGCGCGATGGCCGCATCGCCCCCCCGTCGCCGCGGCAGCTCGCCAAGCTCCACAAGCGGCTCGCCGAGCTCAGAGCCGGGCGCATCAGGCGCGTGACGATCCTGCAGATCGGCGACAGCCACACCCAGGCCGAGCACTTCTCCGGCCGCCTGCGCACGCTCTTCCAGGCGCGCTTCGGCGACGCGGGCCGCGGCATGCTGCCCCCGGGGGCGCCCTACGACTACTGGCGGCCATACCAGGTCCGCGCCCAGCAGAGCGGAGCCTGGGAGGTCTTCACGAGCAACAAGAAAGACCACGCGCCGCTGCCGTTCGGGCTGTCGGGCTTCGTGATCCGCTCCGCCGATCCCGCCGACGCCATCGTGCTCGAGGCCCGCGAGGACAGCGCCCCGTTCGCTGTGGTCGAGGTCGGCTACTACCGCAAGCCCGATGGCGGAACGGTCGACCTCAGCGTCGACGGCACGCCCATCGGCACCATCGAGACCCGTGGGCCCGGCTACGCCTGGGAGCGCCGCTCCTTCACCTTGCCGGCGCCGGGCCGGCGGCTCGAGCTGCGGCCGCACGGGGACGGCAGCATCGATCTCGCGGACTGGGCGGTCTACGGCAGATCGCGCGGCGTCGTGCTCGCGAGCTTCGGCTTCTCCGGCGCACAGGTCGGCATCATGGAGCGCTGGGACTGGAGCACCATCAGGGCCCAGCTCGCCACGCTGGACCCTGCTCTGATCCTCCTCGCCTTCGGCACCAACGAGGGCTACGCGCCCAGGAGCCGCCTGCGCGGCTACGAGAGCCGGCTCGAGGCGCGCATGACCGCCCTCAGGGCGGCCGCACCCAATGCCTCGATCGTCATGGTGAGCGGGCCCGATGCCAACCGCATCCCCAGGTATTGCAACGGTAATGGCAAAGCCAACAGCAATGGCCCCGACAGCAAAGGCGCCGACAACAAAGGCCCCGACAACAAAGGCAAGGCCAACGGGGGCGACCGCGACACCTGCCGGCCCCTCTCCACCGATGAAGCCGCGGACTACGACGCGATGCTGGCGCGCTCCGATCGCGCGCTCTGCCGCTGGCACACGCCGGCCTCCTACGAGCTGGTGCGCAAGGCCCAGCGCAACGTTGCCGAGCGCACCGGCGTCTATTTCTGGGACTGGTTCCAGCTCCAGGACGGGACCTGCGGCGCCCATCGCTGGGAGCAGGCGGGGCTCGTGCTCGCGGACCGGGTGCATCTGAAGCGGGAGGGCTACTGGCACTCCGCCGACCAGCTCTATGCCGCGCTCCTGCGCGGCTTCAAGGGACGCTGACGGTCGCCGCTGCCATGATCTTCCCCACCCTGAATTTCCTGCTCTTCTACATGGTGGTGTGGCCGACGGCGTGGGGGCTCGTGCTCGCCGGGCGCCACAACCTGCACAAGCTCGCGATCATCGCCGCCAGCTATTTCTTCTATGCCTTCTGGAGCTGGAAGCTCATGCTCCTGCTCCTCGGCAGCGTGCTGCTCAACTGGGCGACGGGCCGCCTCATCGGCCTGGCAGCCGGACGGAGAGCGCTCAAACGGCTGGCGCTGACGCTGGGCCTTGCCGTCAACCTCTCGCTGCTCGCCTTCTTCAAGTACTATGGCTGGTTCTCAGAGGAGCTGAACGCGCTGCTCGTCTGGCTCGAGGCCGGCCGCGAGCTGCCGTTGCTCGAGATCGTGCTGCCGATCGGCATCTCGTTCTACACCTTCCAGGGCATCTCCTACGTCGTCGACCTCTACCGCGGCGATCTCGACCGGCCGCGGCCGCTGATCGACGTGATGTTCTTCATCTCGTTCTTCCCGCACCTGGTGGCCGGCCCGATCGTACGCGCGGCGAGCTTCCTGCCGCAGCTGGAGCGCCCTCCCGACCCCAACCGGGTGTTCGTTGGCCTCGGCGTCATGCTGATCCTCTGGGGCGTGTTCAAGAAGGCGGTGGTCGCCAGCTGGCTGGCCGTGAGCCTGGTCGACAAGGCGTTCCTGGACCCGCTCGCCTACGGCACGGTGGACCTGCTGGCGGCGACCTACGGCTATGCCGTGCAGATCTACTGCGACTTTTCCGCCTACAGCGACATCGCCATCGGCGTCGCCGCGCTGCTCGGCTACCGCTTCCAGCGCAACTTCAACCAGCCCTACCGGGCGGAGTCGCTCGCCGACTTCTGGCGGCGCTGGCACATGTCGCTGTCGAGCTGGCTGCGCGACTATCTCTACATTCCCCTGGGTGGGAGCCGCCGCGGCCGGCTTCGGACCTACGTCAATCTCCTGGCGACCATGGTGCTGGGCGGCATCTGGCACGGCGCGGCCTGGAAGTTCGTGATCTGGGGCGCGCTGCACGGCGGCATGCTGGCGCTGGAGCGCATGCTCTCCCGCGGCGCGCCGGCAGCCGCGGTGCGCCCGCCCTGGCGGCGCGCGCCAGCCATCCTCTTCACGTTCCACTTCGTGTGCCTGTGCTGGATCGTGTTCCGCGCCGAGAGCGCCAGCCGGGCGCTCGATTTTCTCACGGGCTTCGCCAACTGGTCGCAGCCGGCGGCGCTGCTGACGCCGTTCCTGGGCGCGCTGATCGCATTCGGCCTCATGATCCAGTTCACGCCCGGCGACATGCTGGAGCGGCTCGACCGCATCTATCATCGCATGCCGACCTGGGCCGTCGGCGTGCTCGCCGGCTTCGCCTTGCTGCTGATGGAGATCCTCGGCGGCGACAGCAGCGCTCCCTTCATCTACTTCCAGTTCTGAGCATCCGAGCATCGCACCATTGCCAGCGACGAGCATCGACATGAGCGAGCCGACGGACCAAGCGGCTGGAACCAAGGACCTCGAGAAGGGCATGCGGCCGTCGCGCGTATCGGCATTCGCGACCATCGCCGTGAACGCGATCATCCTCCTCCTCGTCCTCAACTCCGGCGGCCTCGTGCGCTGGACCCAGCAGCTCCCCTCCTCGCCGGTGACGGCGTGGCTGGCCGAGCGCGCCGCCGACTGGGACCGTCTGATGCACGTGCCGGCGCCGGAGCTGTTCGAGCAATTGAAGAAGCGCTTGCAGACAGGCGAACCGTAATGCGCTTGCCCCGCGTCCCTTTTCAGTCGACCTTCGCCTCCCACTTGCGCCAACCGGATTCCCCTCCCCTCTGGCCCCGCAGGGGCCAAAGCGAGCGAAGCTCGCTTGTGCGCCTTCGGCGCGGGTGCGGGGAGGGGTCAGGGGTGGGGGGAACCCCAACATCGATGTTCTGCAATCCCCCCACCCTGTCCCTCCCCGCAGGGGGGAGGGGACCTTGGGGCGCGCGCCTCGCCTCAGTGTCGGCCCTTGCAGTCCTCAGCGCCACAGCGGTGTGGGCGATCGGCACGGCGCCGGCGCGGGCGGAGGAAGGGTTCGTCATCGGCGACAGCATCGCCGCCAGCCTCGCCCAAACCGTGGGCATAAAGAGCGCCGCGCATCACAGCGTCAGCCTGCGCCGCAATGCCCGCAGGACCATGACGCCGCAATTTCAGCATCTGCCCAAGGGCGCGGTGACGCTGATGGGGCTCGGCCTCAACGACGCCGCCATCCCGGTCAAGGGCCTCACCAAGGACATCGAGTGGGTGATCGCCGGGGCGCTGGCGACGGGCGCCAAGATCGTCTGGATCGGGCCGCCGTGTGTGCTGCGGCACTGGGACAACCGCGCCAAGGAGATGGACGACTATCTGCGCCAGCGGCTCGCCTCCACGACCATCCAGTACGTGAGCCTGCGCGATCCCCAGATCTGTGAGCCGGCCCTGCGCACCCGCGACGGCCAGCATTTCACGCCTTCGGGCAACCGCTACGTCTGGGAGAAGATCAGGCGCGACTCCACCTACGCGGCCGGCATCGAGCTGCCGAAGCCCGTCACGGCCACCCAGGTTGCAGCGAGGCGCAGGCCCCGGGGAAAGCGGCAGCTGGAGCATAGAAGCGCAGCCCCGGCTGGTGCGACCCGCCGTTGACGCTGTACGATTCGGGCCGAAGGCCCCGCAAGGGCCTGTTGCGACAGGGAGAGACGAGGTCGGACGATGGGCGCAGCAGTTGCAATCCGAGGCAGCCGTTTCCTGATCGTGGGCGGCGCCAGCCTGGTGGGCTCGGCGACGGCGCAGCTCCTGCTCGAGGAAGGGGCGGGCGAGGTCGCGATCCTCGACAGCTTCTATCAGGGCTCGCGCGAGGCGATCCGGCACATCGAGCACGACCCCCGCCTCAAGGTGGTGGAGGGCGACGTGCTGCGCCTGCCTCAGGTGCTCAGCGCGAGCAAAGGCATGGACGGCGTGCTGCACCTCGCTGCGGTGATGTCGCTGACCATGGACCGCGACCCCTGGATGGGGCTCAACGTCAACATCGGCGGCACCCAGAACGTCATCGAGGCCTGCTGCATCAACGGCGTGAGGAAGCTCGTCTTCCCCTCCTCCACCGCCGTCTACGGCTACGGGCCCGGCATCGTCGGCGACCTGGTGGAGGAGACGCCGTTCCACTCCGCCGGAGCGCCGCCGGCCGCGATCCTCTACGGCGCCAGCAAGATCGTCGGCGAGCAGCTGTGCCGCGATGCGCATCTGAAGCGCGGGCTCGACTACGTGGCGCTGCGCTACGCCACGGTCTACGGCGAGCGCCAGCACTATCGCGCCGCCAACGCCCTCTACATCATCGAGACCTACGACCGCGTGAAGCGCGGCCTGCCGCCCCAGGTGGTCGGCGACGGCTCGGAGACCAAGCATTTCGTGCACGTCGCCGACGTGGCGCGCGCCAACGCCGCAGCCTTCGCCTCGGAGGCCACCAACGTGGCCGTCAACATCTCCGGCCCCTCGCCCGTGACGACGCTGGAGCTCGTCCGTCTGGTGACGGAGCTGGCCGGCAAGGACCTGGCGCCGGAGCACATCGAGCCCGCCGCCGGCAAGGTCAGGCTCACCTCGGGCGGGCCCTGGCGCCTCGACCACGGCGCCGCCGGGCGCGTCATCGGCTGGCGGCCTGAGGTCGACATGCGCGAGGGCATCCGCCGCCTCATCGCCTGGCGCGAAGGGTAGGGTGCAATCGCGCGTCAGCCCGATTGCACCGAGCCGACCTCGCAGTCGGCGTCGGCAGGGGAGAGGTTGCTTCGGTGCAATGCCGCTGACGCCGCATTGCACCCTACTGCCCATGTGGGCAGTAGACGCGGCGGCTCGGCGGGCACACCTATGGGACAGCACAAGGAGGTCCCATGAGCACCGCGTTGCAAGACCTGTCGGCCGCGCTGGAAGGCGCGGTGGCGCAACTGGCGCCCAGCATCGTCTCGGTTGTCTCCCATCGCTCTCAGGCGTCGGGCTTCGTCTGGCGCCCCGGCCTCGTCGTCACCTCGGACGAGGGCCTCGCCGAGGAGGGGGAGGTGCGCGTGGCGCTCCCCGGCGGCGAGGAGGTCGCTGCCCGCATTGCCGGGCGTGACCCCAGCACCGCCATCGCGCTCCTGAAGGTCGAGCGCGCCGACTTGCGGCCCGTTGCCATGGCCGCGAGCATCCCGGCGCCCGGCGCGCTGGTGCTCGCCGTCGGCGCCGAGGGCGGCGCGCCGACGGCAGCGCTGGGGCTGGTGGCGGTGAGCAAAGGGCCCTGGCAGTCGCTGCGCGGGGGCGAGATCGACGCGCGCGTCGAGCTGGATGCCCGCCTGCGCAGGGCGGGTGAGGGCGGCCTTGCGGTCAACGCCGCGGGGCAGGCGTTCGGCATGACGGTGCTCGCGCCGCGCCGCCGCGTGCTGGTGATCCCCGCCGTCACCATCGGTCGGGTGGCGGCCAAGCTCGAGACGCACGGGCGCATTGCGCGCGGCTATCTGGGCCTTGCCCTGCGCCCGGTGACCGTCGAAGGCGGCGGGCCGGGCATCATGGTGATGAGCGTGGACCCCGGCGGTCCTGGCGCGGCAGCCGGCATCCACCAGGGCGATGTCCTGGTCGGATGGGACGGCAAGCCGGTCGGCAGGCTGCAGCCGCTGCTGAGGTCGCTGGGGCCCGACAGCGTCGGCAAGACGCTGGCGCTGGAGCTGCGTCGCGGTGGCGGGGCACATCAGGCGCAGCTCACGATCGCAGAAAGGCCCGCGGGTTGACCGACCTGACTGGACCCCTCGGGATGCATCGGCTGCGGCTGGCGATCGACATCGACGATCCCGCTCTGGGCGAGCAGATCGCCGCCGCCTTGAGCCTGATGGACGGTGTCGAGCTGGTCGCAGTCGACGATACGCCCGATGCCGTCGTCGTTGCGCCGCGCTCGGCGGCAAGGGAGAGGGAGGATCCCGACGTTGCCCTCACGGGACGGGAGCTGGAAGTGCTTGCGCTGCTGGCGGAGGGGGCCTCCAACAAGGCGATCGCGCGCCGGCTCGGCATCTCCGCGCACACCGCCAAGTATCACGTCGCCTCGCTGATGGAGAAGCTCGACGCCGTCAGCCGCACCGACGCCGTCGCCCACGCCGCGAGGCTCGGCGTGCTCCATCTTTGATGTTGCCGGCTTTGATGTTGCCGGCTTTGATGTTGCCGGCTTTGATGTTGCCGGCTTTGATGTTGCCGGTGTTGACGGGGTCAGACGCCTCGCACTGACGTTGCAATTGAAACTCGAAGGTCGGAGGCGAGGGGTCAGACCCTGGGTCAGACCCCGCTCCAGAATGCCCTTTCCGGCGGCGCAGGAGGCCGTCCTGAGGCCGTCTGCGTCCCGGCAAGCCCAGGGGGCCGGACGTGTCTCCCGCCTCTCCTGAGCCTTCCAGGCGCCCTGCACGCGATTTCCCGAAATGGGACACTGGGCGCAACCTTGCAGCGGCCAGAGCAGGCGCAACCGTCAGCGCGGCGAGGCGATCACCAGGGTCCAGAACGTCTTGAACTCGGTCCTGGCGTCCTGCACCAGGGCGATGCCCATGTGCTCGGCCTCGGGCAGCAGGAGGTTCTTGTTGTGCCCCGCGCTCGCCTTCCAGCCGTTGATGACCTCCTCGGCGGTCACCTGGCCGGTGCCCACGTTCTCCGCCGCCAGCCTGGCGCTGTAGCCGGCCCGCTTCACCCGGTCCCAGGGGTTGGAGCCGTCCGAGCCGTAGTGGGAGATCCGGTCCCACTTGGCGAGATCGCGCGAATGGGCGCGTGCGGCCTCGGTGAGCGCCGGCTGCAGCTTCAGGGGCCGCAGGCCCTTCTCCTTGCGGTAGGCGTTGACGAGTTCGCGCGCCCGCTCTGCGTCGAGACGCGTGGCGCTGTAGTCGCGGCCCGAGAGCGCGCCGGCGCGGGCCTTCTCGAAGCTGCCCCGCGGGGCCTTGTCGTCGATGCTGGCGGCGACTTTGGTTTTCGCCTCGGCCTTGGTCTCGCTGCCGGCGGGCGCCTTGAGGCGCGACACCTTGGAGACCGGCTGGCCGGAGTTGGCGAAGCTGCCCGTCAGCGAATATCCGACCATGCCGCAGCCGGAGAGCGACAGAGCAAGCAGGGCGGGCAACAGGACGCGGCACATGACAAACCCTCCCGCGGATGGACGCCATTCGGGGATACGCCGATCTTGGCCCGCACCCATTAAGCGCCCCTTAACGCTGACTCGGACGGAGATGCACACCCCGAGCCCGAGCAAGCCGCCCCTGCCCTCACTGAGGGTCCCACACCGCGCACCCCACCCGGCCGGATTTCCGGTTGGCTACGGCAACTTGCAGTGCCCACGGCAATTCCCCCCGGTCGGCAGAGCGACCTCCAACCCTTGTTGATTCGACAACCCAATCATGACGTTAGTTTGGCCGGGGACGGTTTCGTGTTTCAGGTGTCAGGTTTCTGTCCTGGGAGCTGGCCAGACTCCTCGAACCTGAAACCTGAAACGCGGACCATGAAACCTGTCCTTGGTTTTTTGTCCGACTTCCGCAAGATAGCGCATACGCCTCCGGTGATTCGCGCGTCCGGGGACGCTGCGATCTCGCCCGTTGTGCGCCCTGATGGCACGAGCGGTCGCTTGGCTGTGCAAGGAGGTCGGGGTGTACAAGGTTGCGCAAGCATCGATTTCGCCTGCTGTCGGGAGCAGCGGCCGCCTCGCCGATCTGGCTCTGGTCCGCATCGCCACCGCCGCGCGCGGCATCGCCAAGAACGAGCTGGCCGCCGATCTCGCCGGTCTGGCAAGCCCGCGTGCGCCCGCGTCGCGGCTGCGCAGCGCCCTGGACGAGGCCATCGAGGCGCTCGCGAGCAAAGGGCTCATCACGGTCGGGCCTGCGGGCCTGCAGGCGAACGAAGCCGGCGTGGCCGCGGCCGCGTCGTTCCTCGGCGTTGCGGGCGACCTCCCGCGCTCCTGGCGGCAGGTTCGCGACGTGTGGCTGATCGCCAAGGCGCTCGGCTGGCAGCGGGCTCCGGCCAGGCGCGCCGCGGGCCTGGAGACGCCGGAGGGATTGCGCGCTGCCGTCCTCGCCCATGCCTACGGCCTGCAGATCAAGGGTACGGCGACGCCGGCTCAGCTGCGCCGGGCGCTGGCCGCGGCGGCGCTCGAGAGCGCCTTCGGCGACGGTTCCACCTGGCTCGCCGGCAAGCTGCGGCTGTCGGCGCGAGCCGGCCGTCTGCTGGCGGCGCAGCTCTCGGGCAAGCCGCGCGACTTCGCCACGGACGGGCAGCTGGTCGCCGCCCTGGCTGCGGAGGGTGTGGGCGCCACCGCCGCCGACCCGGCGAGCCTGCGCCGCGCCATTCTGCGCCGGCTCCTGGGCGCATCGAAGCGGCCGACACGGGCCAAGCGCACGCCGCGCAGGCTCTCGCCCGCGCCCGCCAAGGCAGAGCCGCCGCCTCCACCGCAGGATACCGCACCCGTGGCACTCCCGCCGCCGGCCGAGGACACGCAGCCTGTCCCGCCGCCAGCGCCGGCGCCGGCCCCTGTGGCGCCAGCCGCTGCGACGCCGGCGACCGCTGCCGAGGCGCCGCCACCCGCCCAGGCCGCGGTCGAGCCTCTCGACCTGCCGGGCTTCGCGCTGGAGGTGCGCCGCTGCGCCGCCGGCGAGGCCCGGGGCTGGAGCGGCGACCGCAAGGCCTACATCTCCCACGTGTGGCGCAGCGTGCGCGAGACGCGCCCCGAGTGGGGCCTCTCCGAGCCCGAGTTCAAGTACCTGCTTGCCGAAGCGCACCGCTCGGGCCAGCTGGCGCTCGCCAACGCCGATTTGAAGGACGAAAGCAACATCAAGGATGTGCAGGAGTCCGCCGTGGTCTACAGGAACGCGGTGTTCCACTTCATTCGCGTCGATGCCTGATGGTGCAGCCGGCAGCAGTCCATCGGATTTGAGGTTTCATGCGCCACGAGGCTCATATTGCGCCGCTTGCCGACCGCCTGTCCGCGGCCTTCGAGCACTCGATCACCTGGGAGGACGACATCTGGCGTGCCGACCCGGTCGATGTCGAGCTGGTGCATGCCGCCGCGCGCCGCAAGTTCGCCGAGCTCCTCGAGGCCGTCACCGCTGCGCAGGGAGCCTCGGTGCAGGCGCGCATCCTGCTGTTCCACGGCCAGTCGGGCGCCGGCAAGACGCATCTGATCCGCGCCCTGCGCACCGGCGCGCACCGCGGCGGCAAGGCCTACTTCGGCTACGCCCAGATGACGCCGGACGTGGCCAACTACGCCGACTACTTCCTGCGCCGGCTGATCGCCTCGCTCGACAAGCCCTACGACCCCGACAAGGGCGGTGAGAGCGCGCTCGCCCGGCTCGCAAGGCATCTCGTCGGCGATGCCGCCGTCGTGGAGGCGGCCGCGATCGACAAGCTGCGCGACGCCAAGCTCAGCGATGCCTCGCTCGCCAAGCTCGTGCTCAACATCGCCGATCAGATCGTGGCGGCGCCGAGGTTCGCCGGCCGGAGCCTCGACGTGAACGTCGTGCGCGCAATGCTCTATCTGCAGCGCTCCGACCCGCGCATCGATCAGCGCGTGCGCCAGTACCTCTACGGGCAGAGGCTCGGGGATCTCTCACAGGAGGCGGTTGCCGCCCTCGATCCGAACACCGGCGAGGGCCGCGCCTTCGAGATCATCGAGGCGCTCGGGCGCCTGATGTGGTCGGTCGACCGCGCGGCGCTGGTGTTCACCATCGACCAGGTCGAGGACCTGCGCTTCTTCGAGGACTACCCGGATCGCTTCCAGCGCGCGGTGCGCGACCTGATCCAGATCGCCAACCGGCTGCCGACCGCCATCGTGCTGATCTCGTGCCTCGCCGAGTTCTACGGCAAGGTGCGCGAGGTGCTGGCGCAGTCCTACATCGACCGCATCGAGAAGGCGGGGCCGGTCCCGCTGATCGAGACGCGCACCGCCGAGGAAGCGCGCCTCATCATCGCCAAGCGCCTGCAGCAGGACGAGCGCAGCGCCGGCTCAGACCCGACACTCTACCTGGGTCCCCAGTTCTTCGAGGAGTTCGGCGGGCTCTCCACGCGGCGCATCCTGGAGCTGGCGCAGAAGCGCATGCGCGAGCAGGAGGGCGAGCCGCCCGAGGAGGAGGAGCCGCCGGCCAAGCCGGGGTTCATCTCGACGCTGGCGGCGGCGCTCGGGTTCGGCGGGCAGGAGACGGCCGGCGGCGCGCCGGTCGAGTTCCGCGACCACTGGGAGCGCTTCGTGGCGCAGTCGGAAGCCGAGATCCCCAACGACGACGACGCGTTGAGCGATGTGCTCGCCGGAGCGCTGGCGCTCGGCAAGCAGGAATGGAGCGACGCCATCGACGTGTCGGTGCGCCGCCTGGAGCTGGCCGAGGACGTCCCGGCGCTCGATCTTGCGCTCAGCCATGCCGCGGGGCTCAGGACCGAGGCGCGCATCTTCCTGTGCAACCGCACGGCGCAGGGCGGGGGCCTGAAGCGCCAGATCGACCGCGTGCTCTCTCTCATGGCCGACAAGACCTGCTTCATGCTGCGCGCGAGCGACTTTCCGCCCAACAAGAAGAACCAGACGGCGCAGGCCTTCCGCAAGTTCCGCGAGAAGGGCGGGCGCTCGATCCTGGTGCCGATCCCCGACTGGGAGCGCATGATGATGGTGCGCGAGTTCCACGCCCAGCATCGCCACGCCCCGAGCTTCGCCGACTGGTTCGAGCGCACCAAGCTGCTCTCCGCCATCCCTGCGCTCGCGCAGCTCCTGCGGCTCGACCTGCTCGGCCACAACGTGCGCCCGGTCCAGGCCGGCACCCAGGCTCCGGCCGACGCGGGCAGGGACGGGCCGGCCGTCAATGCCGCGGCGGCAGGCCCGCAGGGGGCAGACTGGACCGGCTGGGACAGTGCAGCGGCGGCGACGGCGGAGCAGAAGGACGACCTGCCGCTGTCGGTGCTGCTCGACGAGGTGGGCGACGGGGCAAAGAGCATCCTCGCCGGCCGGGCGCTGCGCTCCAACCGCAGCATCACCCTCAACAAGGACGTGCTGAAGCGGCACGCGGCCGTGCTGGGCGGCTCGGGCTCGGGCAAGACCACGCTGGCGCTGTGCATCATCGAGCAGCTGCTCATGAAGGACATCCCCGCGGTGCTGATCGACCGCAAGGGCGACCTGTGCTCCTACGCCAACCCCGATGTCTGGCGCGCCCACGACGGCGAGTTCGGCGAGCGCCGCGGCGAGCGCGAGAAGCTCGCCGACTCCATCGACGTGGCGGTCTATACGCCGGGGCGGGCGTCGGGCCGGCCGATCTCCATCACGCTGCTCCCCAACGGCATCAACGAGCTGCCCGAGCAGGAGCAGCAGCTGCTCGCCAATCTCTCGGCGGCGGCACTGGGCGACATGCTGCACCTGAAGAACTCGGCGACGCACCAGAAGCAGTCCGGCACGCTGTCGGTGGCCCTGCGCATCCTGGGCGGGCGCAGCAGCAAGGAGGTGGCGCTGGGCGATCTGATCGCGCTGCTCGAGGACGAGGACCCCGAGCTCACCGACCTCACCCAGCGCATGGACCCCTCCGGGCGCATCCGTCGCGATCTCGTGGCCCAGCTCGACAGCCTGCGGCACCGCAACTCGGCCCTGTTCGAGGGCGGCGGCGAGGCGCTGCGCATGGAGGCGCTGCTGGGGCGTGGGCCCTATGCCCGCAGCGACAACCGCACACGGCTCTCCATCATCTACACGGGCTTCCTGGGGGACAACGAGAACATCCTGTTCTGGGTCTCGCAGTTCCTGTCCGAGGCCCTGCGCTTCTGCCAGCGCAACCCCAACGACGAGCTGCAGGCGGTTGTCATGTTCGACGAGGCCGACCTCTACATCCCCGCCAACGCCAAGCCGGCCACCGCCGAGCCGCTGCAGAGCCTCCTGAAGCGGGCGCGCTCGGCGGGGCTCGGCATCATGCTCGCCACCCAGTCGCCGGGCGACCTCGACTACAAGTCGCGCGACCAGATCACGTCCTGGTTCATCGGCCGCGTGCGCGAGGACACGGCCTTGCGCAAGCTGCGCGCCGCCTTCCAGAGTGAATCCGGCCTCGACCCGTCGGCCGTGCTGCCGGGGCAGACCGTGGGCGAGTTCCACCTGGTGCAGGAGGGCCTGGTGCGCCCCATGCGCGCCCAGCGCTCGCTGATCTCGGCCGAGCAGGTCCCCTTCGACCGCATCGAGCAGCTGGCGCGCGAGACCAAGGGCCAGGACGAGAAGCAGCTCCGCCTGTTCGGCTGATCCCTCGCGGATTGGGCGAATGGCGGCACGGAATTTCCCCCGGCAGCCGGCGCGTCGGCAACATTGCTTCCGCAATCGCAGCAATTCCGGATGCAAGGGCGAGGATGTTGCGCTATGTTGGCCCAATGGACCATCAGGTAGGGCTGGTCCGTGGGGTAAGCCGGGTTGGACTGGGGCCGGTCTGCTCGGTGGCGGTGTGGAATTGCGGGGTTGTGTCGTGATTGACAAGTCCTTTGTCATCATGGTGTTGGCGTGCGCTGCGGCACCATTGCTGGGCGCCGGCATTTATCTCATGATGTCTCTGTTCTGAGCGCCGGCAGCAGTCGCTTGCGATCCCTCGAGGATCGGCACTCCCGGCCCGATCTCCGGTTTGGCGCGCTTTTGCGGCGCGTCCGGCCGTTATCCACAGGTTTGGTGGAGCGGTCCTGTGTCGCCTTGCCCGGCGGCCGGCGCGGAAGTTGCCGCCTTGACTTGGGCGGCAGGTGCGGGACTAGGCTAGCCTGCTCGCGACATGCCAGCCCCCGGGTGAGCGAGCCCCGGCCAGCGCGCCGGGGACAGGCCCCGTAACGTTGCAGGAGACCCCCCATGAAGCTCGTTCGATTTGGTGCGCCCGGCGCCGAGCGGCCCGGTCTTGTCGATGCGCAAGGCGTCATCCGCGATCTGTCCGCGCACGTCACCGATATCACCGGCGAGACCCTCTCCGCCGCGAGCCTCGACAAGCTGCGCAAGCTCGATCCCAAGGCGCTGCCGGCCGCGCCGCAAGGCGTCCGGCTCGGGCCTCCGGTCGCCAACGTGCGGAACTTCATCGCGGTGGGCCTCAACTACGAGGACCACGCCAAGGAGACCGGCTCGCCGATCCCCAAGGAGCCGATCCTCTTCAACAAGCTGCCCAACTGCATCGTCGGCCCCAACGACGAGGTGATGGTCCCCAAGGGCTCCATCAAGCTCGACTACGAGATCGAGATCGCCTTCGTGCTGGGCAAGCGGGCACGCTACGTGGAGGAGAAGGACGCGCTCTCCTGCATCGCCGGCTACACGATCTGCAACGACGTGTCGGAGCGCCACTTCCAGGCCGAGCGCGGCGGGCAGTGGATGAAGGGCAAGTGCGCCGAGACCTTCGGGCCGCTGGGCCCGTGGCTCGTCACGCGCGACGAGATCGCCGACGTGCAGAGCCTCGCCATGTCGCTCGACGTGAACGGTGGGCGGCGCCAGACCGGCTCGACCAGGACCATGATCTTCACAATTGCGCACCAGCTCTCCTACATCTCGCAGTTCATGGTGCTGGAGGCCGGCGACGTGGTGACGACCGGCACGCCGCCCGGCGTGGCGCTCGGCATGAAGCCGCCGGTGTGGCTGAAGGCCGGCGATGTGATGACCCTCAAGATCGAGGGGCTGGGCGAGCAGACGCAGAAGGTGGTGCCGTTCAAGGAGTAGGCCGGCGTGGCAGCGAGGGGCAGACCCTTCGCCAGCGAACTATGAAGTTCGCCTGCAGCGTCTGCGCGAGGGGTCTGACCCCTTCATTCACAGGTTGGGTTACGGCCTCGGGCCTGACCCAACTCGCCCTTCATCGGACGCGCTCAATGCATTTGTCCGGTTTGCTGCGTGATGCTGGCCTTGAGCGTCTGCAGCCGCGACGCCAGCTTCTTCTCGCCTTTACTCTCCAGTTCTCGTAACAACTCCTCGAACAGACTTGGTTCTTGGAGCAATTTCAACGCTGGAGCGATCCGACTGATCTCCCAACGCGTTCGCTCAATGAGATCGGGAACGAGCGCATTCCCCTTCAATTCTTGCCTGAGTTCGCGCGCGACCTCGTTCAGCGCACTGTCGATGTTCCGCTTGACCGTCCGAACAACGGCAATCCATCCGTAAGCTTCTATTTGGCGCTCGAGTTCCTCTGCGGCTCTGGACATCCCCTCCTGTTCAACGAATGCATCAGCCCGCAAACCCAGAGCATCCAGTAAGCGCTCCCGAACGTGTCTGGTGATATCTTCGTGCGGCTCATCAGATGCGCCATTGCTGACCGCGCCGTTGCGGCTGCTCGGCGGTGGGAGCGGCGGTCCGCTGCGGTCAGAGGCAATGGCCGGAGTGGTCGAGTACAGGTCGATGGGTCGGGGATCCGGCGACCGCAAGGACGAGCTGCCGCGGCACACGAGTAGCGCTTTGAACAGCTCGTCGCTCACGAGAAATATCGTCCCCGGCGGACGATGTCGCCCGATTGCGCGCGCCAGCAAGCCCATCCCTCCGGTCGCCCGCCGATCAAAGTGGCGAACCGCGTTGTGCGCCATGCCCGCGTTGAGGACGGTTTGTACCAAATGGAGCTGGTCCTCGGGCACGGCGTTGAGGTCGATGCTGGCAATGAAGTTTCCCCACTTGTTTATCGGATACAGATGCTTCAGTACGTTCTCGGCGTTTTGCTTAGGTCCAGGCGCGGACCCCAGTACCACCTCAACGATTTCGACCAGCTCCTTGCCCTCCAGAGATCTTTTTCGATCGTTGTCGCGTGCTGAGTTGGCGACCACCGACAGGTATTCGAACAACTCCGAGCGCACGAGGTAGCGCTCGTCGTCCGAGTCCGAGGATGCGCGCTCGACCGCGCCAATACTGCGCCCGGCGACCAGAACCTTTCTAATGCGCCTCGCTTCGTCTGGAGGGTAACGTGTAAGGTCGACCTCGTGGCGATGGTCGGCGTCGCCGCGCGTCGGCTTCATGGCGGCCAGCACCAGCTCCGCGTTCTCGAGGCGCTCCTCGCCCAGCGCGTTCTTGACGATCGCGTCGAGCTGCTCGGCGCTGCGCGCCTTCGGGCTCGGCACGTCCGACAAGGGCGACTTGACGGCCGCGGCGCCGAACAGGCCGGCCATGAATACGAGGGCGTCGACGCCGATCGCCAGCACCAGCGCCAGGTAGGCGAGGCGGTTGCCGTCCAGGAAGGCGTTCCAGGTCACGACGAAGCGGTGCGCCTTGTCGTCGCGGTTCATGTCGATCGACTGCAGGCGGGCGCCGATCGCCTCGGCCTCCTTGCCGGTAAGCCCGGAATCCTGCAGGCACTGGCGCCCGAAGCCCAGGAGCTCGTCGGTGGTGGCGTTCTGCGGCAGCTTGGCGCCGCCGGCGCACTTGGACTGGAACAGCACCAGCCCGGCGTTGAGGGCGAAGAGGCGGCCCGCGGCGTCCGCCGCGTGCTTGGGATCGCAGTCGATGCTGCGCACGCGCTCCTTGGCGGCCGGCGTGCCCAGCATGGCGGCGAGCAGGTTGCCGCACTGGGCCTGGATGACGGCGAGCTTGTCCGCATCGGGCTGCTGGCGGAAGGCGATGCGCGCCCGCTCGAACGCCGGCAGCGCACGTGCGGGATCGAGCTTGCCGCCGTCGCCGTCCCCGGCGGAGGCCTCGACGGACTTGATGCGGGACTCGGCGGCCTTGGTCTCGCCCTTGTACTTGGCGACCTCGCCGTTGATGGTGGCGATCTCGCGCTTCAGCCCGACGATGCGCGCGGAGACGCGGTCGCGCTCGCGCTGCGCCTCCTTGAACCTGGGCTCGTCGGTGATGGCGAGCTTGCGCTGCAGCTCGTCGAGCTCCGCCAGGCGCTGGCGCCAGACCGGCCCCTTGCCGCGCTTGAGCGTGCCCTCCACGCCGCCGTCCTCGGCGGAGGCATCGATGCGTTTGGCCGCGATTGCCTGCCTGGTCTCGTCGTAGGTCGACTTGGCTTTCGCGAGCTCGGCTTCCAGGGTGCCGATGGTGGGCTCGACGCGCTGCAGCTCGGCCTCGGCCTCGTCGCGCCGGCGCAACAGCGCCGACTGGCCGCGCTCGGCGCCGGCGATGCGCTCCTGCTGCTCGGCGAGGCCGCGCTGGACCTCCTCCATCTTGCCGATCAGGAACCTCTCGATGTCGGCCTGGGCGGCCTTCGCCTCCTGCGCCAGCTTGGCGAGCTGCGCATCGTAGGCTTTCCAGCCGGCGGTCTCGAACAGCCGCTCGGCCTCCACGAGGCGCACGCGCTGCGCCTCCTCGCCGATGTCGGCGACGACGCGGCCGACCTGGTTCAGGGTGCGGATCTCGGCGGCGCGCTTCTTCTGGTCGGCCGGAAAGATGGCGTTGAAGTGCGAGTCGAAGGAAAAGAAGACGGAGGCGGTCATGGAGGCCAGCAACATCACCCAGAGCACCACGTTCCTGACGATGATGCGCACGCTCTGCACATAGGGCGTCGAGATGTCGCCGCCGCGCCGGAAGTTGAACGCCAAGATGCCAACGACGAGGACCGCCAGGCCGAAATAGAGGGCAATGTCCGAGAACCTCACCCAGTCGGCGCGGAAGCCCTGGACGACCCCGGCGGCCTCATTGAAGCCCACCGCATTGTACCGGCTCAGCACCCAGTAGAAGACGAGGCCGACCAGCGCCACGCCCAGGCCCATGCCGATCACGGCCTCGCGCGCGTTGAAGACCCGGTTGCGCGGCAGCTGCTGGTTCATGCCGGCGGCGAAGCTCTCGCCGATCAGCCAGGCGACGATCAGCATGACGCCCTGGATGCCGAACGCGATGAGGACCGAGAGCAGCGGAGCGGAGGTGAAGTTGCGCAGGCCGTCGAACGTGGTGTAGCCGGAGGCGAGCGAGAGGGCGATGGCGGTGGCGCCGAGCAGCGCCAGCTGCCAGTTGTTGAACATCATCTCCTCGATGATGCGGAACAGCCGGCCGAAGAACCCGGACCGCCACAGCAAAACGACGGCCAGGAGAAAGAATAGAGAGAGTACGCCGTATTGCGATTGCCAGAAGTCCCAACTCATCAACCCGTCTCCGCGGCCCGCGACTGCATCTTCTGCTGGCCGACGATGCCGGCACGGCATCAAATGCTATTAAAGTGAACGCTTCGCGTCACTGCTTCCGTCTCGGGGCGCCGGCGTGATTGCGGCCTCGAGAGTCACCTCCCCATTTGGAAGCTCTGCGCAAATTCTGGCTTTTTGTTGGGGGACGCGCACGTGCCGGCTGGCAGCCTTGCGCACATGTGACCGTGCCGTTGCGGCGACAACGTCTTGATAACCCATGCCAATACGATCAGCTGTCGGTTTGATTGCTCTCGCGAAAACGGCCTGACGCCTGCCCGAGGAGCAGCTCCGATCCAGTTGTCGCAATGGACCGCGCCGACTCGCATGTCGGCGCATTAAATTAAGTTCACCAAGCGAGGGCCGGCCGTTGATGCCGCCTACTGCGCCCCGCGGCCGTAGCGGCGGGCGACGTAGTCCTCCACAATCGCCTTGAACTCCGTCGCGATGTTGGGGCCGCGCAGCGTCATGGCCTTCCGGCCGTCGATGAAGACCGGCGCCGCCGGGGCCTCGCCCGTGCCCGGCAGGGAGATGCCGATGTCGGCGTGCTTGGATTCGCCGGGGCCGTTGACGATGCAGCCCATCACCGCGAGGTTGAGGCCCTCGACGCCGGGATAGAGCGTGCGCCACTCGGGCATGCGCCTGCGCACGTAGCCCTCGATCTCGCTCGCCAGCTCCTGGAACACGGTGGACGTGGTGCGTCCGCAACCGGGGCAGGCCGCCACGATCGGCACGAACGCGCGCAGCCCCATGGTCTGCAGGATCTCCTGGGCGACGCGCACCTCGAGCGTGCGGTCGCCGCCGGGCTCGGGCGTGAGCGAGACGCGGATGGTATCGCCGATGCCCCGCTGCAGCAGGAGCCCCATGCCGGCGGTGGAGGCGACGATGCCCTTGGAGCCCATGCCGGCCTCCGTGAGGCCCAGGTGCAGGGCGTAGCGGCAGCGCTGGGCGAGCAGGGCGTAGACGCTGACGAGGTCCTGCACGGCGCTGACCTTGGCCGACAGTATGATGCGCTCCGCGCGCAAGCCCAGCTCCTCGGCGCGCTCAGCCGACAGCAGCGCCGACTGCACGATCGCCTCGTGCATCACGCTGCGGGCTTCCCGGGGCTCCGGGGAGGCCGCATTCTCGTCCATGAGGCGCGTGAGCAGCTCCTGGTCGAGGCTGCCCCAGTTGACGCCGATGCGCACCGGCTTGGCGTATGCGAGCGCGAGCTCGACGATGGCCGAGAACTGGGCATCGCGCTTGGCCTTGAAGCCGACATTGCCGGGGTTGATGCGCCATTTGGCGAGTGCGTCGGCGCAGGCGCGGTTCTCGGCGAGGAGGGTGTGGCCGTTGTAGTGGAAATCGCCCACCAGCGGCACGGCGACGCCCATCTGCGCGAGGCGGTCGCGGATGTAAGGCACCGCCTTGGCCGCCTCGTCGCGATCCACGGTGATACGCACGATCTCCGAGCCGGCGCGGGCGAGGTCGGCGGTCTGGCGCGCGGTGGCCTCCACGTCGGCAGTGTCGGTGTTGGTCATCGACTGCACGACGATGGGGGCTGCGCCGCCGATGACCACGCCGCCCACGTCTACCGGGACGGAGGCGCGGCGCGGGGCGCGGAGGTCGGAGGCTGGAGGAGCCGTGTCCATGTGGCGTCTCTTAGCACAGATCGCATGGGTGTCAGGACCCTGCGGGCCCTGCGGGTCTGACACCCATCACCGCCCGCAATCACCGCCCGCGGCGGAGCACCGAAGGCAGGATGGAGAGCGCAAACAGGCCGGCCAGCACAAGCACGATCGAGGCCCCCGCCGGTGTGTCCAGGGTCGCCGACATGAAAAGCCCCGAGACGACGGCCAGCATGCCGAAGGCCGCGGCGACGACCGCCATGCCCTCCGGCGTCCTGACCAAGGGGCGCGCAGCCGCCGCCGGCATGATGAGGAAGGCGATGGTCAGCAACGCGCCGACGATCTTGATGGCGATGGCCACAACCAGCGCCAGCACCACGACGAACACGAGCTTGACGCTTTCCGTTGCGGTCCCCTCGGCGGTCGCGAGGTCCTCGTGCACGGAGAGCGACAGGAGCGGGCGCCAGATGGCAAGCAGCGCCGCGAGCGACACGGCGCCGCCAAGGAATATCCAGTAGAGATCGGTCGAGCTGATGGCCAGAATGTCGCCGAACAGGAAGCCTATGAGATCCGGCTGGCGCCCGCTCACCAGCGACGCGGCGACCACGCCGCCGGCCAGCGCCGCATGGGCGATGAGGCCGAGCAGACTGTCGAACGGCACCACCTGCTGGCGGCCCAGCAGCAGCAGGAGACCGGAGACCGCCAGCGTCACGATCAGCACGCCCGCCGTCAGGTCGAGGGACAGGGCGAGGCCCAGGGCGATGCCGATCAAGGCCGCCTGGGAGATCGCCTCGCCGTAGTAGGCCATGCGGCGCCAGACCACGAAGCAGCCGAGCGGGGCCGCCACCACTGCAAGCCCGAGGCCGAACAGGAGGGCGCGCACGAGGAAGGGGTCCGGCACGTCAGCTCCCGCTCTCGCCGGCCGGCGGGGCATGCGCCGCCGGCGGTCGCGGCGCCCCGGCCAGGTCGTGGCGGTGGTCGTGCTGGTGCTGGTACACGCCCAGCACGCGCGCCGCCTGCGGCCCGAACAGGCGCGCGTATTCTGGATGCTGCGCCACCAGCTGGGGCACGCCCGAGCAGCAAACATGGCGGTTGAGGCAGATCACGCGGTCGCTCTGGGCCATGACGATGTGCAGATCGTGCGAGACGAGCAGCACGCCGAAGCCGCGCTCGGTGCGCAGGCGGCCGATGAGCGTGTAGAGCTCGGCCTCGCCCGCATAGTCGACCCCGCGCGCCGGCTCGTCCAGCACGAGGAGGCCCGGGCGCCGGGCCAGCGCACGCGCCAGGACGACGCGCTGCAGCTCGCCGCCGGACAGCTCGGACAGCTGGCGCTCGATGAGCTTCCCCGCGCCCGACGTCGCCAAGCACGCGCTCGATCTCGGCCTGGGTCGCGCCGGGCTGGCCGAGCGTCACGAACCGGGCAACGGTCAGCGGAATGGCACGGTCGACATCGAAGCGCTGCGGCGCGTAGCCGATGACGAGACCGTGCGGGCGGCGCACCTCGCCGCCGTCGATGGGCTCGAGCCCGAGCAGCGCGCGCACCAGCATGGTCTTGCCCGCACCGTTCGGGCCGATCACGGTGACGATCTCGCCGGGTGCGATATCGATATCCACGTCGGTCAGGATGGGGCGTCCGCCGCGCGCCAGCGCAATTGCGCGCGCACTGATCAACGCCGCCGGATCGTGCACCGGCGGGGTCCGGACAGGCAGCGGATGGGCGTGGCCGGCGTGGTCGCGGCCCGCGTGGTCGTCGTCCGGGGTATCGCGGCGGAGCCGGCTTTCCGGCGCCGGCTGCAGCGGCCAATCCAGCCCCTCACGACCCTGCATGGCGCGCATCCTTGCCGGTGCAGTTGGTACACAGGCCCCAGATCTCCACCACGGCGCCCTTGGCCGCGCTGGCCACGAACTGAGCGGTCTCCGCCGTTCTGTCGATGGCGGCGAAGACCTTGGCGCCGTCGACCTCGGCCACCGAGCCACAATGCTCGCAGGCGAGCACCAGCTGGCGCTGCTCGTGGCCGGCATGGCAGGCAAAGAAGGCGTTGCGGCTCTCGAAACGGTGCACGATGCCAGCCGCCACCAGGGCGTCGATGGCCCGGTAGACCGAGATCGGCGCCAGCCGCTCGCCGCGCGCGGCCATGCGGTCCAGCACCTCGTAGGCGCCGATGGCCCGGTGCGAGGCCGCCGCAATCTCCTGGAACACCGCCTCGCGCAGGGGGGTCAATCTGAGGCCTTTCTGCGCAAAGGCCGAGCGCGCCCGCGCCATTGCCTCGTCGAGGCAATGCTCATGGTCGTGCTCCGGCGCCGGGAAGGCCTGGCTGGGAGTCGTCACGTTCATTGTGATGTTATACCATCTGAAGCGGCAAACGCCATCGAGGCGGAGCGGGATCCGCTGCGGCGCCGCCAACTATCAGAAATTACTGCTGCAATTCCTGGCCCTGGCGACGCGCCGGGCGTTGCAGTGGCCGGCAATTGCAACGCTCGAGATGCCTCCATGCCGCACCGGATCGAGATCCTCGTTGCCGACATCACCACCCTCGACGTGGATGCCATCGTCAACGCCGCCAACCGTACGCTTCTGGGTGGGGGCGGGGTGGACGGCGCCATCCACCGGGCCGCGGGGCCCGATCTGCTCGCCGAATGCCGCACCCTGGGCGGCTGCAATACCGGCGAGGCCAGGATCACCCGGGGCTACCGGCTGCCGGCACGCCACGTCATCCACACGGTGGGGCCCATCTGGGGCGAGGAGGGCGGCCAGGAGGACGCCCTGCTCGCCAGCTGCTACGGCCGCTCGCTCGCCCTCGCCAAGGCGCACGGGGTGCGCTCGCTGGCCTTTGCGGCGATCTCCACGGGCGTCTACGGCTTTCCGGCCGACCGCGCCGCCAGGATTGCGGTGGGCACGGTGGCCGGCGCCCTGGCGGACGACGGCCACTTCACCAAGGTGGCCTTCTGCTGTTTCACACCCGCGTCGGCCGAGCACCACAACGAGGCCCGCCGCCTGCTCGGCATCTGAGGCCCGCTGTCCGGGCCACCGGCCGTCCCTCGACACGCAGCACGCCGTGAGCGTCGTGCGGCCGGACATATGCGCCCCCTCGCCTCCAGGAGCAGCGAGCCCCCCAAGCCATGGGGGCCGGGCAGAAATTCAGCGAATAGCAGCTGCCTGGCCGGCACCGGCACGCAAGCGGCCTCGATTTGCCGATCGGCGGTTGAACGCTACAATGCTCGTTGTACTGTCCGCTGTCCCGTCGGCACGACCAGCCGATCGATCGTCTTTGCGCGCGAGTAGCCGGAATGAAGCAACGGGAAGCCGAGGAGCCGGTCGTGTTCGTCGTCGATGACGATGTGTCCGTGTGCGATGCGATCGGGAGCCTGCTCCGCTCGGTGGGATTGAAGGTCGAGGCGTTCGGCTCCGCCCTCGATTTCCTCGCAAGAAAGCCCCCGAGCGCGCCGAGCTGCCTCGTGCTCGACGTGAGGCTGCCGGGGCTGGGCGGGCTCGATTTCCAGGCCGAGCTGGCCAAGGCCGACATTGGCATCCCGATCGTATTCATCACGGGACACGGCGATATTCCGATGTCGGTTCGCGCGATGAAGGCCGGAGCCATCGAGTTCCTGACCAAGCCGTTCCGCGATCAGGAGCTGCTCGACGCCGTTCAACTGGGACTGAAGCGCGACGGCGAGAGACGCGAGGGCGAGAGGGTCATGGCCGATCTGCGCGCCCGCTTCGCCTCGCTTACGCCGCGCGAGAAGGAGGTGCTCGCCCGCGTCACCACCGGGCTCATGAACAAGCAGATCGCCGGAGACATGGGGGTCAGCGAGATCACGGTGAAGGTCCATCGCGGCAACGCGATGCGGAAGATGGGCGCCAGATCGCTGGCGGACTTGCTGAGAATTGCGGAGGCGCTGCGCCGCGCCGGCCACGGGCTGCTCTAAACCTAAGTATAGGTCCGCCGATCCGCGGGGTGGCGCATACCTACGTGGATATAGGTGACCGGCGCCGCGACGCAGTGCATTGGAGGCGGACACAGCCATTCGCACGAAAGCTCACATGATATCGATCGTCGACGATGACGAGTCGGTGCGCGAGGCAACCAAGGGCCTCGTGAGGTCGCTCGGATACGCCGCAGCGACTTTCGCGTCGGGCGAGGAATTCCTGAGCTCCGGCCGCGTGCGCGACACCGCGTGCGTGATCGCGGACGTGCAGATGCCGGGACTGAGCGGAATCGATCTCCAGCAGCAGCTGGTCGCCCAGGGCCTGGCGCTGCCGGTCATCTTCATCACCGCCTTTCCGAACGAGCGGACGAGGAAGCGTGCCATCGACGCCGGAGCGGTCGATTACCTGAGCAAGCCCTTCAGCGACGAGCAACTGGTGTCGTGCCTCGATATGGCGCTGAAGGACGATGCCTCGGACCGGTAACGGGCCGCTTCTCGCGCAAGCCGGATGCTCGGGCAAGGCAAGGCACACCCTTCCTTCCCCAAGGAACGACTTGCAAGCACGCTCGCAGAGCGCATACCCTCCCGGCTCGCATTATCCGACGCAGGCTCACTGCCATTCAGCGACAGGCCTTGCCAGCTTTGCTTCTCCCGGTCTCCTGAACCTCCACTGCGCGCCGGGTGCTCCGCAAACGGCGACCAGGCCACCCACGAGGGGACATGCCGACGATCATTGCGTGGATTGAGCAGACCGTCGCGGCGATCCCCCTTCCGGTGCTGGAGGTTTGGGGGCGATTCGCCTACCTCGTCGGCCTCGGCCTTGCGATCTGTGCGTTCGGCCGCTTCACCTTCCGCATCGGCAGCCGTTGGGGGTTCGGCCGGGAACGGCAGACCTGGAACGAGCGCGCGTTCCTCGCCATCCCGCTGACCTTCGTCCTGATCGTCCTCAGCGGCTACGCGGGGTCCTTCATCGTCCTGGTGCCGGGGGCCCAGACGTTCGAATCCGTGAAGGACCTGGTCGTCATCCTGTGCCTTGTCCTGTTCGGCTACCCCGCACTGATCACGGTGCCGTTCGCCTACGGGCTGTCGGACCTCATCGAGGGCGTCCCTCCGGCGTATCTGCTGGGCTGGCTGCCGGGTTATTTCATAAATCCGGCGTGCTTCTGGGTCGCCTACCAGCTCATCGGCAGGGATCCCGACTTCCGCCGCGCCCGGACCTGGGGCCACTACCTTCTCGCTGTCGCCATCTTCATGGCGCTGGAGCCCGTCCTGTGGGGCTTCATCTGCTCGGACCAGTTCACGCCCGCGGTTTCCTACCGGACCGTGACGCCGGCCTTGTTCTTCACGACCGCCCTGTCCTGGCTTACCGCACCGCTGGCCATGCTCGCCGCGCTGCCGCTGGCGCGGCGCCTGAAGCTGTTCTGGGCCGAGATCCCGGGGCATGTCAGGCAGCGCGCGCTCGGCTCCGGAACGCAGATCTGGGAAGCGGGCGGGGACGCACCGTCGAGAACGGGGAGCCCCGACCCCCAGGGGCTGCCGATCCGGATGTTCCTGCTCGCGCCGTTCATCGTGCTCCTGCTCGCGATGGTCGCCATCACCGCCTACGTCGCGCTTCGGAGCGCGGAAGGCGATGCCACCAGATTGGCCGCGCGCCTCCATCGGGAGACCGCCGCCAACATCCGCATGCGGCTGGACGATCACCTGGCGAGCCTGCCACAGACTGCTGCGTGGTCCGCAGGAGGCCTGAGCGACCTGATGAAGAGTCTGCCGATGGCGGCAGAAGGCCGGGCGTTCATCATCGATCGGGCCGGCACCATCGTCGCCTCGTCCGGTGCCGGCGCCGATGCGGTGGTGGTCCAGGCAATCGCGGCGCTGCGCCAGGGCACCGGCGGCCTCGCGGCGTTCGCGCTCGACCGGCAGTTTCATGTGGACTACGTCACGGAAAGGCCGCTCTCGCGACAGCGGTGGCTGACCTACGCCAGCGTCTACCCGCTCGTGCGTCTCGGACGCCAGGACGACTGGATCCTCGTCACCGCGATACCGGAGGCGTTCTACCTGGCGGGCGTGCAAAGCGGGCACAGCCGCACAGCCATGGTGTTCGCGGTGGCACTGCTGGCGTCGCTCGGCCTGGCCGCCACGATGGCCGCGGCGGTGACCGCTCCGCTGCGCCGGCTTTCCCAGGCCATCGGGGCGTTCGAGCGAGGCGATCTCGCCGAGCGCGTTCCCGCCAGCCGCCTGGCGGAGCTGAGCGTCCTTTCGCGGTCGTTCAACGACATGGCCGACCGGCTGCAGGCGTCCTTCGACAGCGCGAAGACGGAGGGCGAGACGCGTGAGCTGCGCGAGCGCGAGCTGCGGAGCAGCGAGGCCCGGGTCCGGGCGAGCGAGCGGCTCCTGGAAGCCATCGCCGCCGGCGCGCCGTTGCCGAAGGTGCTCGAGATGGTCTGCCGATTCCTGGAGGATCACACGCAGGGCCGGATGGCGTCCATCGAGCTCGCCGATGCGGAGGGACGCCGGCTGCGCCACGGTGCCGCGCCGAGCCTGCCGCGGTCCTATGTGGAGGCGACCGACGGCCTCGCCATCGACGAAGGCTCCGGCGTGTGCGGAACGGCGGCATTTCGTCGGACGGCCGTGCTGGTCTCCGACCTCGCCACGGATCCGCTCACCGCCGGCTTCCGCGAGTTGGCGGCAAGCCTGCACCTCGGTGCCTGCTGGTCGAACCCCATCCTCTCGTCCGACCTGAAGGTCCTCGGCACGTTTGCCGTCTATACGCGCGAGCCGGGCCTGCCGACCGCGCTGGATCACGAGCTGCTCCAGCACGCAACGCAGCTCGCGAGCATCGCCGTCGAGCGGCGCCAGGCAGAGGAGGTGCTGGAGGGTCACAGCCGCCTCCTCGACCTCAGCCACGACAGCATCTTCGTCCGGCGCGCGGACGACAATGTGATCACGTTCTGGAACCGCGGTGCAGAGGAGCTCTACGGATGGACGCGCCGGGAAGCCGTGGGGAGAAGCCCGCATGAGCTGCTGCAGACGGTGTTCCCGCAGCCTCTGAGCGACATAGACCGGTGCGTCGCCGAGACCGGACGCTGGGAAGGCGAGCTCGTCCACACCACGCGTGCGGGGAGGCAGGTCATCGTCGCCAGCCGATGGTCCTCGCAGGCGGATGCGCAAGGGCGTCCGGGCAGGGTTTTCGAGACCAACAACGACATCACCGACCGGCGCCGTGTCGAGGACATGGCGCGCAAGGCGCGTGACGAGCTCGCTCACGCGGCGCGGCTGGCGACCATGGGCGAGCTGGCCGCGTCGATTGCCCACGAGGTCAATCAGCCGCTCGCCGGCGTGGTGACCAACGCCAGCGCCTGCCTGCGCTGGCTGGACAGGGAGGTGCCCGATCTCGACGAGGCGCGCGAGGCGGTGCAGCGCATCGTCCGCGACGGGAAGCGGGCCAGCGATGTGATCGCACGGGTGCGCGCGATGGCGCGCAAGGCAGCGACCGAGCGCGAGCCGCTCGACATCAACGAGACCATCCGCAGCGTCGTGATGGTCATCGAGGGCGAGATGCGCAAGCAGCGCGTTGCGCTTACCGTCCATTACGCCGACGACCTGCCGCCGATCACCGGCGACCGTGTGCAGCTGCAGCAGGTTGTCCTGAACCTGACGTTGAACGCGATCGAGGCAATGTCGGCTGTCACCGACCGCCCGCGCGATCTGGCGATCGCCACGGCCAAGGATGGCGAGCAGGTGCGGGTGTCGGTCCACGATCGTGGCTCCGGTGTGACATCCGCGGTCATGGCCCGCATGTTCGAGGCGTTCTACACCACGAAACCCAGCGGCCTCGGCATCGGGCTCTCGATCAGCCGCTCGATCGTCGAGGACCATGGCGGCCGCCTGTGGGCTACGGCCAACGAGGGGCCGGGAACGACCTTCTACTTCACCGTCTCCCGAGCCGGATCGGCGCAATACGCGCGCTGAAGCGCCGGGCGGCCTTGCCTCGCGCGAGCGGGAGGCAAGGAGCACGTCGCGGGGCCGGCGGCGCCGTCACCGCGCGCGCCCGAGCCGCGGCGTCCGCTCCGTCGAGCAGCCGCGCGAGCATGCGCTCCTCCATCCGCCCTAGCTCCGGTTGCTCGCCAGAGACAACGTCGACATCGCGCAGCTCAGACAAAAGGACAAAATATGGCCGCATAACAGATTGTAATAACGTAATAATCGAGGAATTCTGCGGATGCCCGCCCGCACCGGGGGCTGGCGCCGATCCTCAACACCGGCTAGGAGGATCCTCTCCGCCAACTACGAGCCGGCTCGAGTGCAGGAGAGTCCCCGACCCTGGAGCAGAGAAAGTTTGCAGCAATGAGCAAGCAGATGCCGGCGGTGCTCGTCATCGACGACGAGGAGCAGATCAGGCGCTTCCTTCGTGCCGGCTTCGAGCTCGAGAGCTTTGCGGTCCGCGACGCGGCCACTGCGGGTGAGGGCATCCGCGCCGCGACGCTCAAGCCCGCCGATCTCGTTGTCCTCGATCTGGGGCTGCCCGACATGGACGGATCCGTCGTCGTCGAGCGCCTGCGCTCCTGGTCGCAGGTCCCGATCATCGTGCTGTCGGTGCGCTCGGACGAGGACGAGAAGGTGCGCCTCCTCGAGCTCGGCGCCGACGACTATGTCGTCAAGCCGTTCGGCATGGCCGAGCTCCTCGCGCGTGCCCGCACCGCCCTGCGCCGGGTGGCGCGCGGCAGCGCCGGAGAGCCTGTCGTCCGGGCCGGTCATCTGAAGATCGACCTCGCTCAGCGTCGGGTGCTGCTGGGCGACCAGGAGGTGCGGCTGTCGCCCAAGGAATACCGGCTCCTGCAGGTGCTGGCGCAGCATGCGGGCAACGTCGTCACCCATCAGCACCTCCTGAAGGAGGTCTGGGGCAAGGCGCACGCCGAGGATGCGCACTATCTGCGCATCTTCGTGCGCAAGCTGCGCGGCAAGATCGAGCGCGATCCGGCGCGGCCGGCCATCCTCACGACCGAGCTCGGGGTCGGCTATCGCCTGTGCCAGGACTGACCGGATCGAGGGCCCTGTTCATGCCCGTTTACGGCCCTGGCGCCCGCCCGAAGGGCGCCCGCCCCGGCCAACCGGCGTCCAGCCGCGCCCGCCGCGCGAGGCATGCGCCGCACCGCACCCGCGCGCCGCAAGATCGCCGAGACGGCCTGCCCGCCTCCGCAGGGCGCCCTTGATGCGCACCCTCGCCCGTGAATATCGTCAGGGTCGCGCCGCCGGAGCGGCGCCAAAGCCCGTGGAGCATTCACCGATGCTCAGTTGCAAGGACCTCGTCTCGCGCGAGACGCTCGGCGTCATCGGCCTTTCGCTGATCCTGCTCGCCCTTCTCACGGTCGCGATGGCCGGCCTCCAGAGCTTCGCGCACGTCGGCACGGTCACCATCATCTACCTGATCGCGGTGCTGTTCGCGGCGATCCGCGGCGGGGTCTTCCCGGCCATCGTCACGGCGCTCGCCGCGATCGGCGCGGCGGCCTTCTTCTTCTATGCCCCGATCTACGATTTACGCGTCTACAGCCCCATTCACCTCATCGATCTCGTGCTTTTCATTGTCGTCGCGGTCGTGACCGGCAAGCTCGGCAGGGACGCGCGCCGGGCCCGGCTGCGCGAGCAGGCGGACGCCTTGCGCGAGGCGCTGATCGGCTCGGTGTCGCACGAGCTGCGCTCGCCGCTGTCCTCCATCATCGGCTCCGTCTCGATCCTGGCGCGCTCTCCCGAGGTGACGGCGAGCCCGCGCATCCTTCCGCTCGTGCAGGGCATGCAGGAGGAGGCCGATCGCCTCAACGATCACATCCAGAACCTGCTCGACTCCACGCGCATCAGCAGCGAGGGCATCAGGCTGCACAACGAATGGGTGGACCCGGGCGACATCGTGAATGCGGCCATCGACCACAGGCAAAGATTGCTCGTCGGGCATCAATTGAGCGTCGTGATCGAGGACGACCTGCCGCTCATCCGTGTCGACCCGGCGCTGATCGAGCGGGCGTTGGGGCATCTCATCGAGAATGCCGCCAAGTATTCGCCGCCCGGCTCGCGGATCGAGGTCAGGGCCGAGAAGCGCGATGGGACGGTTCGCATGGCCGTCAAGGACAACGGATTGGGCCTGTCGCGCGAGGAGCGGGAGAGAATCTGGGAGCGCTTCTATCGCAGCCCCCGGCTGCGCGAGCGCATCGGCGGCTCCGGCCTCGGCCTTTGGATCGCCCACGCGCTGGTCACGGCCTGCCACGGCCATGCCGAGGCCTTCAGCGCGGGCATCGGGTGCGGCTCCACGCTGGCGCTGTGCCTGCCCGTTCCGCACGTGGCCACCCACCCCGCCCGCGTGTCCCTGGATTGACGCTGGCTGCCCGCCGGGGCGGGGCTGGCGCAGGAGCGCCAGGGCGGCGGCCGGGAGGGCGGCGGGGAGAGGGAGCTCGCGCGTCGCAAGGCTACGGGCGGGTGGCGCCGCCCTTGTCGGAGCTGGGCGGGGCCCTGGTCTTGGCGATCTCGGTCACCGGGTTTACCGGCGCCTCGAGGGCATTGTCCTTGACGCTGCCCTTGACGGCACTGCCCTTGTCGGGGGCGGCCTTCTGCGTCGCCCGCTTGACCGCCGCTCGCGCGCGCCGGCGCTTGCCGCGCGCCACCCGGCCCGTGCCACAGGCCCACGAGATCACGCTTGCCCGGATGCTGGCCGCCCCCTTGGCCTCGGCGTCGGCCGGCAGCGTCTCCAGCGTGTGGGTGCCGAACATGGCTTTCCAGGAGGCGGTCTGGAAGCCGTGCTCCAGGAGGTTGGCGGCCCGCGCGCTGCGCTCCTTGCCCGTGACCTCGCCCAGCACCACGGCGAACAGCCGCTGGCCGTCGCGCGTGGCGCTGGCAACGATATTGAACCCGCTGTCGCAGATGAAGCCGGTCTTCATGCCGTCGGCGCCGTCGTAGGTGCGCAAGAGCGGGTTGTGGTTGCGCATGCGCCGCTTGCCCATCTTCATCTCCGGCATCGCCCACATGTGCGCGTAGGCCGGATGCTCCTGCACCACGGCGATCGTCAGCCGAGCCAGGTCGCGCGCGGTCGTGACCTGCTCGGGCGCCGGCAGGCCGTTGGCGTTGACGAACCTGGTGCGCGTCATGCGCAGGCGCTGGGCGGTGGCGTTCATCTGGGCGACGAACGCCTCGTGCGTGCCGCCCACGGCCTCCGCCAGCATCACGGCGGCGTCGTTCGCGGACTTGACGATGAGGGCGGTGAGCGCGGTCCCAACCGTGATCTGGGTGCCGACGGGAAGCCCGAGGCGGCTGGGCGGCTGGCTGTGCGCCAGCTCCGAGACGGTGATCTTGTCCTCGAGGTCGAGCTTGCCGTTCTTGATCGCCTCGAACACCAAGTAGGCAGTCATGATCTTGGCAAGCGAGGCAGGATACCACTGGGCGTCCGGGTCCTCGGCGTAGAGGACCCTGCCGCTGGTCGCATCGAAGAGAAGCGCCGGTCCGGCCGCGGCGGGCGAGAGTGTCACGGCTGCAGCAGCGACGACCGACACCAGCTTCCTTGTCAGCATCAACTCACCCTGATTTCCCAGTCACGCGCGCGACATGCACCCCCCATGCGGCTGTTATGCGGCGCTTTCGCCGCCACGCCAAGCCCCCGGCTGTTCCGGCTCCCGATTGCCCGCGGCCCGTGACATGGAAGGCGCGCGGCGCCGCAGAGCGCTCAGCGCCGCAGCGCGGGGCCGGCCGCTCGCTTCCCGCTCGCGTTCAACACCGGCGCTGGGGGCGAGGGCCCGACCCCCTCCCGGTCTGCGGCGACTGCGACGACGACGAGCTGCCGAAGGGCACCCTTGGCACCCTTCGGCAAACCGCTCGCCTGGGCGATCCCGGCGCGGCCTCAGCCGCTGCCGCCGTTGTTGCCCGTGCCGGTCAGGCTCTGGGGCGGCCGCGGATCGCCCTCGGGCAGGATCTCCGGCGTGGAGAAGAACACGCCGTCGGGCGTCGGATTGGGCGTGGGCGTCACCGCCACCTGCGGCCCGGCGGCGGACAGGAGCTGGTAGCGCAGCAGCATGGCGAAGTCCTCGTGCACCGTGTTGTGGCAGTGGTTGACGTAGGAGCCGCCGTACTCGCCGAACTGCACCTGGAACCGCACCTGGCCAGACGGGCGCAGCCGCCACACGTCCTTTCGCACCAGACGCTCGGTGGGCGGAATGGGGGCGTTGCCCCGGTCCATGGTGATGCCTTCCTCGAAGTGCAGGTGGATGGGGTGGTCCCAGCCGCCGCCGCCGTTGACGAGCGTCCAATGCTCGATCTCGCCGGGCTTGGGGATCAGCAGCGAGATGCGGTTGGCGTTGAAGGAGTGCGCATCCTCCCCGTTGATCTTGACGGTCCAGGGGAACGGCATGCCCTCGGGGCAGTCGGGCGTGCACTGCCCGGTCACCGGATCGCGCGAATCGCCGCCGCCCGACCGTCCGAACTCGATGAGCCGCGTCCGCACCGGGGCGACGATCGGGATCTGCTCGGTCAGCACCGCCGGCACCTGGCTCTTGTCGTTGGGCCCGCAGCTGTTGGCCCGCGTCAGGGTCACGCCCGGCGCATCGACGCTCGGGGTCGCGTTCACCACCCGGAGCTCCAGCATCGGCCCGATGACCGGGTCCTCCGGCAGGCCCGCCAGCGCCTGCCCCAGCGGCAACGCCTCGCGCGGCCCGCGGCCGTCGTCGCGCATCCGCAAGAGGTTGACGAGATGGATCCTGGAGCCGGCCGGGAACGCCGAGAAGTCGACGACGATGTCGTAGCGCTCGGCGATGCCCTGCTCGTCGAGCTGGGTGAGCGCGATCGGATTGACGAGGAAGTTGCCGTCGTTGGCGATGAACTTGAAGGGCACGGGCGCCCCGTTGTAGCTCAGCGCGAACTTGAAGAAGCGCGACATGCACGCGTTGAGAAGGCGGAAGCGGTACTTCCTCGGCAGCACGTCGAAGTAGGGCGCATAGGCGAAGTTGACGAGCGGCAGGTCGCCGAGGAACCCATCCGTCGTGAACACGTCGAAGAAGTATTGGCCCTGCGGGTCGGTGGCGCCGTCGGACAGGATCAGGTTCACATCGAAGTCGACGTTGCCCCAGCCGAGCTGCTTGCCGCTGGGCAGCCGCAGGTTGCCGCCGTTGGTGTTTATCTCGTGCCCGCGGTCGCGGCCCGAGTAGTAGTTCACCATCATGAGATTGCCCTTGTAGACATTCTCCGCGGTGAAGAAGAAGCGGTGGTCGTGCGCCCACATGGTGCCCTGCAGCTCGCGCCAGTCGCCCTTCACATTGACGATGCCGGTGCCGTTATCGGGGCCGGCCGCGCGCGGGTCGGAGGCATCGGTGTTGATCTTGTCGCGCCGGGCGAGCGTGGTGCTCCAGAGGTAGTCGTAGAACGTGCCGGGGAAGTGGTGCGCGCCGGTGGCCCCGTCGCTCTCCGCCCCGTTATGGGCGTTGTGGAAATGCAGCTGCGTCTCGTTGCGGCCGAACCCGCCGTTCAAGGCACGGTCGAGGGGCGTGTTGTTGTAGATGCGGGTGGTGATCGGCTCGCCGTAGCGCCCCTTGATCAGCGGCGGCGGCATGGCGCCCTGCGCGAGCTTGCCGGTGCCGAAGCACCACACGCTGTTGGGGCTCTGGTCGGGGAAGCTCGGGTGGAACCTGGTGCCGGGGACGCACTGCCCCAACGACATGACGTAGCCGACCCTGGGGAAGAACTCGTCCCACCTCTGGTGCGCGAAGAACTCGCCGGGCGGACGGCCCTCCATCGGACCCCGGTTGGTCAAGGGGTTGCGGAACGGGTTCTGCGCCACCGGGCCGCCGTGGTTGTTGAAGTCCTCGTGGTAGGAGAGCCGCTTGGCGTTGTCGTAGCCGAGGCCGGCCGGGAACACCGCCTCGTCGCTGGCGTTGCGGACGAGGGGCAGCGGCGTCTGCACCCTGAGCCGGGACATCCTCTGGGTGAACCTGGCGGCGCCGAACAGCGGGCTCCTCGGCGTGCCGGTGGGCACGTCGGCAAAGGCGCTCCTGGCGAACGGGGAGAGCCCGTTCTTGAGGGCGAGCGCGCCGCCGGCGGTGAAGATGCCCCATTTGACGAGATCGCGCCGCGTGATCTGGCCCTGCGACAGGGCGCGCACGATCTCGGCGCGGTTGTCGCGTGCCTTCTGTGCTTCCCTTTGCCTGATGCGCGAGGCGTTCTTCGGCAAGTACATGCTGATTACTCCCTAAACGGAAAGCGAAAGTGGGAAGTTTCAACCCTCACGAGGCCTGACCGAGCGTCTTGACCACCACGCTGTTCCCGGGGCCCCGCAGGCGCATCTTCACGCGCTGCCCCTCGAGCTCGCCCTTGGCCAGCTGCTCCAGGAACTTCGGCACCGCCCGCTGGTCGCCGGCGACGGCCATCAGCCAGATGTTGTCGCCGGAGGCCCAGTCAGCAGGACGCAGCCGCACCGGCTCGTCCAGGTTCTCCGACAACGTCTTGTCGACGGCGTCCGAGACGCGTGCCCACAGCGCCACGGCGACCGGCACCAGGACCCCGCCCTGCTGGCCGTCCTCGCCCTTGACACGGCCGACGGGCGAGGGTGCCTGCGCCAGCCTGAACTGCCCGGCCATCACCGGCGGCAGCACCAGCCACTCCAGGTCGGCGAGCCGCATCTTCCTGAAGTTGGGGTCGCGCATCAGCACGGCGACGATCTGGGCGAACGCCTGCGCGAACCGCACCTGCCGCGCGTCCCTGGGCCGGACCGCCGGCTTGGCCGCCACGGCGGGCGGCGGCTGCGGCCTGGCCGCTGCATTGCCTTCCGATCTGTGCGCTGAATTGTCCACGGCGTTCTCCTTTGCCGCTGCGAAGCTCACGGCTCTGCTTGCTCTTGAATGGTTAAGCTAAGATGAAATCCTGCTGGGTGAGGGTGTTCGCGCCCACCCCGTTGACCCCCTGCGACATCCTGATCGGCGGCGCCGGCAACGATGCCATCTCGGTGCCGAGCTTGGCGGACCTGGAACAGCCGCTCGCCGTTTCACACCAGCGTCGAGGTGTCGGCCGGGATCTCGGCGACGGGCACGACGTTTGGCGACATCAGCGTTCCCGGCTCGGACCGAATGGACAACCTCCTGGAGGTTCACAGCTAGCCAGGTCTCCAAGTCGTGAAAACTAGCCCGAGGTCGGATCGTCCATCGGACCAAAGGGCAAGCGGCCGCCGTTGCCCCTCGGACCAAAGGGAAGCGGCCGCCGTTGCCCTCGGACCCCATGTTGCGGGCAACCCACGGTCGAGGCTGAAAGTTCTGCCTTGCATGCGCCCGCGGCGGGCGCGGCCACACGGGCGGGATGCGCAGCGGGGGTGACAAGGGTCATGGGCCGCCCCAGCTGCTGCTGCAGCGCCTGCTCGTAGATGCTGTCCGTGCGCCCCGCTCCGGCATGACGTTGATCTGCCCGGTCTGCTCCCCCGCCCGGCGGCTCACCGGGTGACGGTCTGCAGGCGGAGTGCGACCACCAGGGCAATGGGGCCGCCGTGGCTGGCGTCGCGGGCGACGGTCAGCTCCACCAGGTTGGGGGTGGCGTCGGTGCGGGTCCAGGCGGTGTGCCAGGCCGGCTCGGCGCCGGCCCTGATGCGGCCGAAGTAGCGGAACGCCGCCGACACCGGATTGCGCACCAGGACGTGGCGCTGCACCGCCCATTCGGCGCTCGCCTCGGCCTGCTTCGCCTGGTACGGCGCGAGCTTGACGACGAGCGCGCCCCGCCCCGGGCCGGCGCCGGGGGCGAGCTCCAGCGCATAGCGGTAGAGGGCGGCGCCCGCGGGGCCGTTGGGCGCCGGGGCGACGAAGCTCAGGCCGTCGGCGGTGCCGTAAAACACCACGCGCACCATGCCCGATTTGTGCTGCTCGTAGAGCGCCATGGCCTCGCCCAGGCGCGCCCGCAGGAAGGCCTCGGCCATCTCGGCGCCCGTCTGCTCCTCGAGCCGCGCCGCCGCATCCCAGGTGCCGCGCGCGAAACGCACGCCGCCCGCGAGCAGGGCGAGGACCAGCGCGAGGAGCACGAGGGAGACCAGCACCTCGACCAGCGTGAAACCGACGTCGCTCCTCCACCCGTCATCCCGGAAGCCGACCCCGGCGAAGGCCGGGGGAGGCAGTCCGGGACCTCGCTCGCGTTCCGCTCGCATCGCTCCGGCCGGGATGACGGGTGATGGAGAGCGCGCGGTCATGGCTGCGCCCCCAGCTTCAGCGTCGTGAGCTGCAGCGACCGCGCGGGGCGCAGCACGCCGCCGTCCCAGCGCACCGTGACCGTGATCCAGTAGCCGGCGATCCTCTCCGCGGCGCGGTCGCTGCCGGGGGGCCGGTAGCGCTCGGTGCGCAGCGTCCAGCGGAAGCCGTCGTCCGTCTCGCCCGTCAGCTCGCCCTCCGCGAGCCGCGCCTCCACGCCGGCGGCGGCGAGGCGCGAGTGCGCCAGCCGCAAGGCTGCGCTCTCGGCCCAGGCGATCTGTGCGCCGCGCCAGCCGACCGACACGCTGTGATGGACGAGGAGGTAGCCGGCGACGAAGACGACGAGCGCCACCAGGGTCTCGATCAGGGTGAATCCGGAGCTGCCGCTCGCACGCATCGCCTAGGGCCTCAGCTCGATGCGCACGTCGCCGTTGAGCCAGTCGACCAGCACGGAGGCCGTCAGGCGCCCGTCGCTCAGCACCACCTTCGCCCCGCTGGCGCTGCCGTCGGGGAAGAAGCGTACACGGCCGGAGCCGGCGCCGATGCGCTCGCTCTCCGGCACCGCCAGCTCCACCGCGACGTTCTGCGGGAGCATGCGAGGCCCGACGACGCCCTCGGCCCAATACCGGCGCCCGCCAAGGTCCAGCGTCAGCTCACGCTCGATATTGGCGGCTTGGGCCGCGGCGCGGGCCGTGCGCAGGTCGGCGGCCAGCGCGTAGGCGGTGCTGCGCACCGCGAGCCCCAGGCGGGCGCGGCTCAACGAGGGAGCCACGATGGCGACTGCCAGGGCGAGGATGCCGATCACCACCATCACCTCCAGGAGGGTGAAGCCGAGCTGGCGATCCGAGCGCCTCCGGCCGGTGGTCCGCGTCATCGCAGCGCCAGCTCGTTGACGCCGACGATGGCGCCCATGACCGACAGGAGGAGGCCCCCCACCAGCACGCCGATGCCGATGGTGAGCAGCGGGGTGATAAGGGTCGTGAGCCGCCCCAGCTGCTGCTGCAGCGCCTGCTCGTAGATGCTGCCCGCGCGCTCCAGCATGACGTCGAGCTGTCCGGTCTGCTCGCCGACCCCGGTGAGCCGCAGCGCCAGCTCCGGCAGCACGCCGGACCGCCCCAGCGCCGCCATCAGGGTTGCGCCCTCCTTGACCTCGCCGGCGCTGGCGCGCACCGCCGCCGCCATCGCGCGGTTGCTCAGCACGTCGGCGGCAATCTGCAGCGCCTGCAGCATGGGCACGCCATTGCGGATCAGCGTCCCCAGCGTGCGCGTCATGACTGCGGTCTGGCCGCTGCGGACCAGGCCGGAGACGATGGGCAGCCGCAGGAGCTGCCGGTCGCGCCAGAAGCGCCAGCGCTCGTTGCGGGCCAGCCCCACCAGCCCGGCCGTCAGCGCAACGACGGCTGCAAGCGCGGCGAGCCAATGCGCCGCCACCGCCTCCTCGACCTCGAGCAGGAAGCCGACGACGAACGGCGGCGTCACGCCCGCATCGCGGAACAGCGGCGCGAGCGTCGGGATCAGCACGGTTAGGATCACCGCCACCGCGATGGCGGCGGCAACGAGCAGCAGCGCCGGATAGACCAGCGCCGAGCCGATGCGCGCGCGGAACTCCGCCGCCCGCTCCAGGAAGACGGCAAGCTCGTCCAGCGTCTGGCCCAGCGTGCCGGCGGCCTCGCCGGCGCGCACGATGTGCACGTAGTAGGCGGGGAACGCGCCGCGCTCCGCCCCCAGCGCCTCCGACAGCGAGGCGCCGTCGAGCACGCGGGCGAGCACGCCGGCGATGGTGGAGCGCACGCGCGCCGGCATCAGCGGCTGCACGTGGGCGATGCGCAGCGCCTCGTCGAGGGGCAGCTCGGCCTTGATCAGCGTTGCCAGCTCGCGCGTGAGCAGGGCGATGCCGCGGCCCGACAAGCCGCGCGCCACGAGCAGCTCCCGCTCCCACCAGGGCGGCTGAGCCGCCAGCCGGCTGCCCTCGACCAGCTCCAGCGGATAGCGGCCCTGGCGGAACAGCGCCTCGACGGCGGCCTCGCGCGTCTCGGCGTCGATCACGGCGGCCGCCCGGCCTCCCTTGTCGTCGCAGGCGATATAGGAGAAGCGCGGCATCAGGCGATCCTCGTGACCCGCAGCACCTCCTCGACGGTGGTCTCGCCGGCGAGCGCCTTGGCGAGGCCGTCGTCGAGCATGCCGACCATCCCCCCGTCGATGGCCGCGGCCTCGATGGCACTCTCGCTGCCTCTCGCCAGCACCTTCCGGCGCAGGGCCTCGCTCATCACCAGAAGCTCGCTGATGGTGGTGCGGCCCCGATACCCGGTGTGGCGGCAGGCCGGACAGCCGACCTTGCGGCGCAGGCCGCCGAGGTCGCCGCCCAACCCGCCCATCCGTTCCCGCACGAGCGGCGGCGGGACCTCGTCGGGGGCGGCGCATCTCTCGCACAGCCGCCGCACCAGCCGCTGGGCCAGCACCCCCGTCAGGGTCGAGGCCAGGAGATAGTCGTCGACGCCCATGTCCATCAGCCGGGTGAGCGAGGCCGCGGCGCTGTTGGTGTGCAGCGTCGAGAGCACGAGGTGGCCGGTCAGCGACGCCTGGATCGCCATCTGCGCCGTCTCCAGGTCGCGGATCTCGCCCACCATGATGATGTCGGGGTCCTGGCGCAGGATCGAGCGCAGCGCATGGGCGAAGGTGAGGCCGATCCTCGGCTGCACCTGGATCTGGCTGATGCCGGCGAGCTGGTACTCGATCGGGTCCTCGACGGTGAAGAGCTTGCTCTCGGCCCTGTTGAGCCGGTTGAGCGCGGTATAGAGCGTCGTGGTCTTGCCGCTGCCGGTGGGCCCGGTCACCAGGACGATGCCGTTGGGCTGCGCCAGGAGGCCCGTGAACCGCTCCAGCGCCGCTCCGTGGAAGCCGAGGCGCGCAAAGTCGAGCTCCACGCTGGAGCGGTCGAGGATGCGCAGCACCACGCTCTCCCCCAGCATGGTCGGCATGGTGGAGATGCGAAGGTCGATCGACTTGCCGCGAACCGTAGACTTCACGCGCCCGTCCTGCGGCAGCCGCCGCTCGGCGATGTTGAGGTTGGCCATGATCTTGATGCGCGAGGTCACCGCCGCCCGCAGCGCCAGCGGCAGCGTCTCCACCGTCGCCAGCACCCCGTCGATGCGATAGCGCACCTGGACGCTGTCCTCGCGCGGCTCGACGTGGATGTCGGAGGCCTGCGCCTCCACCGCCCTGGTGATGAGGTCGTGCACGAGGCGGATCACCGGCGCCTCGCTCGCCATGTCCTCCAGGCGGCGCACGTCGTCCTCGCTCGCCGGCCCGGCCTCGGCCGCCTGGGCCTCGACCGCCACGGCCCCGCCGCGGCCGTAGAGCCGCTCCAGCGCCCGCTCGATCTCGCCCGCGGCCATCACCCCGCGCTCGACCGGCCGGCCCAGCAGATAGCTCAGCGCGGCCGGGGCTTCCGTGTTGAAGGGGTCGGCGACGGCCACCAGAAGGCGGTCGCCCTTGTCGGCGACCGGAACGATGCGGTTGCCCTGCAGGAACGGCAGCTGCAGGCGATCCGCCAGCAGCGCCACCTCCGGCAACTCCTCGGGTTGCACCAGCGGCAAGCCGAGGAAGTCGGCGAGCAGGCCGGCGAGATCCGCCTCGGCGATCAGCCCGAGCCGGGTCAGCACCAGATCGAGGCGCTCGCCGGATTGCCGCTGCGCCCTGAGCGCCCGGTGCAGCGCCAAGTCGTCGAGCACCCCGCGCTGCGAGAGAAACCGGGCAAGCCTCTCGACGAGCTCCTCCTCGCAGGGGCCGATGCCCGCGCTGATGCCCGTGCTCTGGCCCCCCGAGCTCTGGCTCCCCGTGCTCTGGCCCCCCGAGCTCTGGCCCAAGGCGTCCTGATCGATCATCGGTTCCGCGACGGTAACGACACGCATGGTAAACCTCGGGTAAACCACAACTGTGTCAAGGTTTGCTTACCAGGAGCGCGTAGGGATTTCCCCTCCCCCTTTGCGGGGCGGGGCCAGGGGTGGGGGAACCGGCGGAGAGGCGGTGGAGAGACCGCGCCGACGCCAACGGAGGAGTTGGTCGCGCAATGCAGATCGGTGCACCGGCACTCGGATCGATGATGGACGCCGCCGGGCGCTTTCTCGCCTGGTGGCGCGACGAGCTCTTGGGGCTGGTGCCCGAGCGCGTCCGCCGCCTGCTCGCCGCAGCCGATGCGGGCCTCGTCCTGGCCCAGGTCGACGGCGGTTTTGCGATCATCGGCGCCCCCGCCGGCCGGGCCGCCGGCCAGCCGGACGGAGCTCCCGCGGCCCCGGCAGCCTCGGGGCCCTTGTCGCGCGCCGAGGCGCTCGCGGCGCTCGCGGCGCTGGCGCCGATGGCGGCCTCGCGCGGGGTCGCCTCCATCGGCATCCGCCTCGCCGCAAGCCAGTGCTTCGAGCGCCGGGTCGAGCTGCCCAAGGCCGCCCGCGACGATGTGCGGAGAATGCTGAGCTTCGATCTCGAGCGCGCCACCCCGTTCCGCCTCGCGGAGGTCTACACCGCCCATCTCGCCGCCGGAGGGCCGAGCGCCAAGGGCAGGCAGCGCCTGCGCCAGCTCATCGTCAAGCGCGAGACCGTCGACGCGCTCCTCGCCGACGTGAGGACCGCGGGCCTGGAGCCGGCCTTCGTGGACTGCTGGCAGACGACGCCGGCCTCCGGGCTTCCCGTCGATTTCCTGGAGGCGGGCGGGGCGCGGCGTTCCGGCCTCGCAGCGCATGTCACCCTGCCGCGGGCGCTGGCGGCCCTGGCTCTCGTGCTCGCGGGCCTGACCTGCATGGTTGCCCTGTCGAGGTACGTCTCGGCGCTGGCGGAGGTCCGGGCCCAGACCGCCAAGGTGCGCGCCGAGGCCGCCACCGTGCGCGGCGCGCAGGAGCGTGCCGAGGCCGCCGTCGCCGATCTCGCGCGCCTGCAGAGAATGAAGCTCGCGCAGGTGCCCACCGTCGAGGTGCTGGAGGAGCTGTCGAAGCTGCTGCCCGATTCGGTCTGGCTCTCCGATCTGCGCATCGACGGCGATACGCTCGACATCGCCGGCCTCGCCAAATCGGGCGCCGCACTGCCGTCGCTGTTCGTGGGCTCGGCCCTCTTCTTCGACGCGGCGCTCACCGCCCCCGTGACCCTCGATGCGCGCGAGGACCGGGAGCGGTTCAGCCTCAGGGTCCGCATCAGGCAGCCGGAGGCCGCGCGCCAGGCCGCCGGCAGCGGGGAGCAGCCGTGATGCCGGAGCTGTCGCAGCCCATGCGCCGCTTGGCGGCCCTTGCGCTGCTCGTCCTCGCGCTCGCCGTCCTCGCCATGCTGACGGTCGTTCCGCTGGCGGCGCGCGTTGCCGGGCTGCAGGGCGAGATCGAAACCGAGCGCGCCCTGCTCGGCCGGTTCGCGGCCGTCGCCGCCCGCCGGGACAAGACCGCGGAGCTGGAGCGCGTCGGCCGCTCCGCGCTCGACAGCGGTGCCTGGCTGAAAGGCGAGAGCGAGGCGCTGACGGCCGCCGGCCTGCAGGGCCTGCTGGCGCGGCTCGCCGCCGCCAACCGGGTGCGCTTCCACAGCACGCGGGCGCTGCCGCCGCGCCAGCGCGGGGGAGCGCGGCTGATCGGTGTCAGCGTGCAGTTCAAGGCCGAGATCGAGCAGCTGCGCGGTCTCCTGTTCCGCATCGAGAGCAGCCGGCCGTTCCTGCTCGTCGAGGCGCTCCAGGTGCGCCCGGTGTCCCCGTTCTCCCAGCGCGATGCCGAGCTCAACGGCGTCCTCGACGTGCGCCTCGACGTCTACGGCGCCCTTCCCGGCAAGAGGAGCTAGGGCCATGGCGCCGGCCTTGCGAATGGCGAACGGCCGATCGCCAATGGGAATCGGCCATCCGCTGCTTGCCATTTGCCATTCGCCATTCGCCATTCGCCCAAACCCGAGCCGCCAGCCATGCGCATGAGCACCAGCCTCAGGCTCCCGCTTGCCGCGCCGGCGGTCGCCGCCGCCCTGCTGGCGCTCGTGAGCCTCCATCTCCTGCGCACCCCCGTCGACGTCTCGCCCGTCGCCCCGCCGGCGGGCAAGGTCGATGCGTCGCCTCATGGGCGGCGTAGAGCCCGCCACGACCCTCGACAAGCGGACCGCGGAGCAGTTCCGCGAGACCGTCGGCCGGCCCCTGTTCAACCCGAGCCGCAGGCCGGTGCAGCGCAAGGAGACCGCCGAGGCCGGGCCCAGCGCGACAGTGAGCGATCTGCGCCTCGTCGGCGTGATGAAAACCGCCGATCGGCCTCCCCGCGCCCTCCTGAGGTCCCCCAACCAGCCCAACGGCAAGTGGATCGCCGAGGGCGCCGAGCTCAACGGCTGGAGGCTCCACAAGGTCAACGAGCGCAGCGTCGTCCTGCAATCCGGCGCCCGCTCGCACGAGCTGAAGCTCAGCCCCCCGCGCCGCCCCCCCGACGACCCCAAGCAGTAGCCCGTCATCCCGGAAGCCGACGCCGGCCTGCGCCTGGCGCAGGCCGGGGGAGGCTGTCCGGGACCTCCCTCCACGAGTCGCGACCGGCGCCCGCCATTTCCAAAGCATTAAGCAAAGGACCGATTCCCACCCGGCAAGTTTCTCCCGTCGACTCCCGGCCGGCGTACAATTCGCCTGTTGCCCGGCACCCATCGCCAGGCAACCGGCGCTCCGGCGCCCGCGCTCTTTGACATCGTGAATAGACCGCCGCGGCTCACGGCCCGCGCTTGATCTGCTCCCACCAGGTGCAGCCGGTCGGGCCGGTCGCGTAGTTGCCCTCGGCCACCTGCACGGGCTGGCGCAGCCCTGCGTCCGCCGCCTGCGCCCGCAGGCGGCGGGCCTCGGCCAGCCGCTCGGGAGGCAGCCACGCGCGCTCGTGGCCCCACAGGCTGGTGCCGTGCCGCATCTCGCCCGCCTGCCAGGTCGCCGGGTCGATGGACCGCCCACCCCAGCCGTACTCGACCAGGAGGTCGCCGGGCGTGCGGGCGTAGAAGGAGGTCATGAAGTCGTTGGTGTGCCGCCCGAGCGTGGTGGCGATGCGGTCGGGCTCGCCCAGCGCCAGGTCGTAGCCCTGGCCCACATCGTCGAGATTGCCGAGCTCCAGCATCACGTGGTGGATCGCGCTCCTGCCGGTCTCGATCAGCGCCAGGCTGTGGTGGCGCGGATTGACGTGGAAGAAAAAAATCTTGAACGGCTCGAGCGCGTAGTCGGTGAGGCGGAAGCCCAGCACGTCCTGATAGAACCACTGCAGGTCCTCGACGCTGCGCACATGCAGCACGACGTGGCCCATCCCCAGCGACCCCGTGCGGAAGCCCGAGATGCACCGGCCGGGGCAAAATGCGGCGGTGGCAGCCTCCGCACCATGGAATGCCTCGAGGCGGTTGCCGGCCGGATCGCCGAAGCGGACGCCCGCCGTCACGCCGCGCATGGCGAGATCCGCCGCCGGCATCGGCTCGACGGGCAGCTTGGCAGCCTCCACGCGCGCCGCCACGGCCTCGAGCGCCGCGGCATCCTCCACCTCCCAGCCGAAGGTGTGCTGCGCGTCCCCAGCCCCGGAGACGATGAGGCGCTGCTTGCGATCGTCCATGCGGAACTTGAGCATCCCCGCGGTGCGCTCCACCAGCTCGAGGCCGAGGAAGGCCGGGCCATAGGCGGCCCAGTCGTCGAGCCGGTCGGAGCGAATGCCGACGTATCCCAATCCTTCGAGCATCATGCCTGCTCCCTCGTGAGCCCGGGGGCGGACGCCTTCTGCCGGCGGCAGTCCCGGGCAGCACGGAGCTTTGCGCCGCTCGGCGCCGGGGTCAAGCTCCGGACCGCCGGGCGGTGTGCAAGAGGCGCGCGGGGGCTGCCGGCAATCGTTAGGGTTAAATGCGTCGCGCCAGGGCGCGCGCCGCGCGGTCAGCCAAATTCTCACGCATTCCGGGGTAAGTCTCATGCATTCCAGTCAATTCCGCAGGGGCGAGACCGGATGCCAACGACTGCTCGCGCGAGTGCCCGCTTCGCCCGCATCCGCATCGCGGCCATTCTGCTGACCCTGGCGACCGGCGCCGCCGCTCCACCCGCAGCCGCCGATGCCGTGGTTCTCAATGCGAACCGCTACGATGTCCTCGCCGGCCGCTACTCGGTGTTCGCCAGGTTCCAGGCCGGCCTGCAGCACATCCTCGACGATTGCGGCAAGTCCGCTCCCCCCGTCGTCAGACGCGGCGCGCCGCCGAGCGGACGCATCGGGCGCGTGACGCTGCAGGGCATCCTGCGTGCCCTCGAGTGCGATGCCCTCAAGGACGTGCCGGCGGAGTCCCCGGCGCGGCAGGGCGTGCTGACGGAGGCGGTCTGGCGCGCGGTGATGGGCGCCGAGCCGCTCCCCACGCTCAGGGATCGCGCCGTTGCCCTCGTGCTCTCCTTCGAGGGCACCGATTTCGGCGATCCTCCGGAGTGGAACCTGTGCCAGGACAACAAGCCCTCCGCGCCGCACCAGTCCAATCGCAAGGCGCCCGGCTTCCTCTGCTACAACGCCAGCGATCCCTGCTCGCTTTTGACCTGGGGACCGCGCGGGGCGACGGCCGGGTCCGGCCGGGAGATCCAGCTCGTTCTGTGGATGACCTGGAAGGAGGACCCGGCGCTGGTCGAGCAGGCATTCGGCGCCGAGGCAGCCCACCTGCAGCGCTTCTTCCGGCTCAGGGGCGAAGGCGGCAGGAGCTGCTACGTCGAGACGCCGCTCAAGCGCTTCCTCTGCGCGGTCTGGATGGACCCCGCGCGCAGCCGGCGCTGGGAGGCTGCGCTGGAGCATCTGGGCCACGAGCCGCGGGTGCGCGAGGCCTACGCCCGGCTCTACGCCTTCAAGGAGTTCGACGGCGACAAGCTGCGCGACTTCTTCGAGCTGTGGCGCCGGCTCGGCCTCAGACCCAACGAGGTCGACTACGCCTTCTTCCTCGACCGCATCACCCATCTGGGAGGCCCGCCCCGGAGCGACACCGCGGTCGAGGCCCTGAAGGCCTGCGTGGACCAGGAGCACCGGGCGATCAGCCGGAACGCCCGCGTGCGGCGCTGTCTCGCGCGTCTGCAGCCGCACGAGGCGCAGCCGGAGCTGAGGCTGGCGCGCGACGTTGCCTACTATCTCGACGCCTACCCGGCCGGCGCGCTCGGCGAGAAGGAGATCAGGGCCTGGGGCGGCTACGTGCCCTTGAGCGCCATCGACACGCTCGGCCTCTCCGAGGCCAGGTCCGTCTCCATCGGCCAGGCCCTGCCGCTCGCCTCCCTGGGACCCGACGTGCCGCTGGCGGACTCCTCGGAGCTCACACCGGAGGAGGCGAGGATCTGCCCCCAGGCCGTGCTCTCGCCCCTCCCGCGCCAGCCGCCTTCCCGCTGACCGGCGGCCGGAGCTACGAGAGCCGCGGCTGCAGCGCCACCGCGCCCGTGCGCATCAGCTTGTCCCAGCCGAGCATGCGGCCCTTGAGCGCGGCGACGGCGACCCGCACGGCCGTCACATAGAGGAGCTGCCGGTAGCAGAAGCGCTGGACCAGCACCAGCGGCAGGAGCCGCCAGAGATAGCGCCGGCCTTCGAGCGCGATGGCCAGCGCCGACGCCGCCAGCTCGATCAGCTGGAAGTAGAGCCAGTAGGTCGCGACTGTCCACAGGGTCGAGGACGCGGTCGTATCGACCTGCAGGGAGTAGGAGCCGAAGGCGGACACGGCGGTCCAGACCAGCATCAGGTCCATCACTGGCGCGATCAGGGTGAACAGGAACTGGAACACGATCACGTTGGGCAGGCCGAACAGGCTGATGCCGCTGGGCCGGCCGCGCCACATCACGGCGCGGTTCTTGTAGGCCACCTGCATGGTTCCGAACATCCACCGCAGCCGCTGTCTCATGAACGCCCGCACCGTCTGGGGCGCCTCGGTGTGGGCGACGGCCTTCGGCTCGGACAGCACCTTCCAGCCGGCCAGCTCCAGCCGGACGGTGGCATCGGCATCCTCCGCCAGCGTGTCGGAGGCGAACCCGCCGATGCCCAACAATGCCTCGCGCCGCCAGGCGCCCACGGCTCCGGGCACCACGGTGATGCCGTTGACCACCTCGAGCGCGCGCCGGTCGAGGTTCTGGTTGATGGCGTACTCCAAGGCCTGCAGGCGCGTGAGCAGATTGACCCGGTTGCCGACCACGGGGGCGCCGGCCACGGCGGCCACCAGCGGCTCGGCGAAGTGGCGCACGAGCAGCGTCATGGCGTCCGGCTCGAGCACGGTGTCGGCATCGATCGTCACCAGGATATCGGCATCCGTGTGCCTCAGCGCGGTGTTGAGAGCCGACCACTTGCCGCCGTTGGGCTTGCTGATGACAGAGACCCGCCCGCTGGCGGCAAACGCCTTGCGCACGATGGCGGTGGTCCTGTCGGTGGAGCCGTCGTCCACCACCAGGATCTCGAAGCCCTCGAGGCGCGAGGCCAGCAGCGCCCGTATCGACTTGGCGATGACCGCGCCCTCGTTGAACGCGGGAATGACCACGCACACGGACCTGGGCGTCCAGGCGCCGGCCGATCGTCGCCTTTCCCGGCGCCAATGGACGAGGGCGAACAGGGTCACCCAGATCAGGCGCACGGTGCCGAGCACGAGCCCGAGCTTGAAGAGAAAGGCGATGAGCGAGCTCATGCCGCTGTAGAGAATGAAGCCGGCGTGGTTGAGCCTGACCACCAGCGCCTGCTCCGCCGGCACCCGCGGCATCACCGCCTCGCGCGGCAGCTCGAGCAGCTCGTGGATCGTCACGAAGCGGAAACCGTCGGCGCGCAGCCGGTCGATGATCTGCGGCAGCGCCAGGATCGTCGCCGTGCGCACGCCCCCCGCATCGTGCAGCAGGACCACGTTGCCCTTGCCCGTCTTCGCCCCTTCCAGGGTGCTGGCGACGATCTGCTCCGGAAACGGGCGCGCCCAATCCTTCGGATCGATGCTCATGCCGATGGTCAGATACCCCATCGAGGCCGCGAGCCGCAGGACGTCCGCCGCGTCGATCGTCTGCGGCTCCAGGTCCCTGGCGTAGGGCGGCCGGAACAGCTTGGTCTGGACGCCGATGGTGGCCTCCAACAGCCGCTGCGTCGCGTTCAGCTCGAGCCGCAGATGGTTGGCCGATGCCTCCCCCGCATTGACATGGGTGAAGGTGTGATTGCCGATGTCGTGCCCCTCCTCGTAGATGCGCCTGACGAGGTCCCGGTTCACCGCGCCCGACGCGCCGAGCACGAAGAACGTCGCCTTAACGTCCTTCGCGGCGAGGATGTCCAGGATCTGCGGCGTAAAGAAGGGATCGGGCCCGTCGTCGAAGGTCAGGGCGATGACCTTGTCGCCGCGCGCTCCCCAGCGGCTGACCGTCGTCGACTTGGCGAACGAGTGGATCCACTGATCGGTCACCAGGTTGTGGTCCCCGTCGAAGAAGAGCGCGCGCGCTCCCGTCCCGCTCTCCCCGGAGACGCTCAGCACCTCGCCCTTGCCCTTGTAGAGCAGATCGTAGCCGGACCGCAGCGTCACAAGGGCCTCGCGCGCGGCCCTGTCCGACGTGCGGCCGCGGCCGAAGGCCGCCCACACGCTCGTCTCCTCGGTGCCCAGGCGCCAGAGTGCCAGCCCCGCGGGGTTCATGGCGAGCGCCGCGGCGATCTGGTTGTAGGCGGTGACGCCGTCGAGGTACCAGACTTGGTGCTGGCGGCCTTCGCCGTCGTCGACATACTTGAATGTCGGGTTCAGGGAGGCCTTGTCGAAGCTCAGCGTCGCACCCGACGCCTCCAGCAGCTCCCAGGCCTCCTGAACCGATATCTCCTGGGCCTTGCCCTTGCCGGCCCAGTCGTACCCGTAGGAGCCGATGCCGACGACGAGCTTGGCGGGGCTGATGCTCTTGAACCGCTCGTCGAGCCTCGCCTCGAACCAGCCCTGCCCCGCGAGCGGCCCGGCGGCGCCCGCCTCGCCATGCTCGTCGTAGGTCATCAGGATGAGGGCATCGGCGGCCTCGGCCACCCTCGCGTAGTCATAGCCGGGGTCCGCGGCCGGCGCCAAGACCAGAAGCTTCAACCCGGCGCTGTGAAGCAGCGCCGCGAGCTCCTCCACGAACTCGGCATAGTCGGCCATGGCCGCCGGCGGGATCGCCTCCAGGTCGACCACCAGGCCGCGATGGCCGCCCTCCTTGGCGTAGGTGTAGAGGGCGCGGGCGAGGTGCGAGCGCGCCGCCTCCGACGCCAGCAGGCGCGCGGCGCGATCTCCGTCCCAGCGCTGCTGCTCGGTGTCGTAGTTGTTGACCAGCGGATAGATCTTGAGGTCGGTGGCGTTGGCGGCGACCCACTTGCGGACGAGCTGCTCCTTTTGCGGGTTGTCGGGCACCAGGCTCCCGTCGTCGCCCAGGTGCAGCCATTCGGCCACCAGCACGTCGAGCGCCCCCGCGTTGCGCTTGAGCGAGGAGAAGCTGTTCTCGTCCCAGTTGACGAAGTGGCCGTACCGGAGCGCGGCAGCCGCCGTCGAGGCCGCGGGATCGCGCAGGTGCGCCGGGTCGACCGCGGGCTCGTGCAGGCTCCGCGGCGCCGTATCGGCCCCGTGCAGCACGCGCGGCGCCCGCGCGAACTCTATGGAGGACAGAACGGGCCCGAATATGCTGCTGGCGAGCAGGCAGGCCAGCAATGCCACCACCAGACTGGAGGTCGACCAGAACACCGCGGCCACGACATAACGACGCCGGCCCCTGGCGTCGAAGAACACCGGACGCACACCGACGCTGCGCAAGAGATTTCCTCCACCGGTCCGCCCCCCAGAGCACGACGTGATGGGATGACGAACGCGGTGGACGTCCCGGCAGTTCCTCTTTTCCCCGCACCAACGGGGACCTTGGTTACACCTTCCTTGAGATCGTCCCCAGTCGGACGATGTTCGACAGCAGGAGCGGAGCCGGGGAGGCTGCCGTCAGAATACGAGGGTGAGCACGATGCCGCCGTAGGTCCCCTCGCTGCCTCCGACGCTGCCGTCGATGCCGCCGTTGCCCGAGCCGGCGACGAACTGGTGGCCGACGTGCAGCGAAACCTCGAGAGGCGTGGACCGCGGGAGCAGCGGAACGTCGAAGATGATGAAGCCGCCGACACGCTGCGCGTCGAACTCCAGGTCGCCCAGCACGATCCCCTCCGGCCCGACGGTGACGCCATGGAGGTTCAGGCCGGCGCGCGCCCGCGCCCAGTAGGTCTGAAACGCCGTCGAGTAGCTGCCTTCGAGAGCGAGGTAGTAGGGCAGGCCGTTGCGCAGCGTCGCCACGTCGGCCGCCACCTTGAAGCCCCACTCGGTACCCCGCACCTCGGCCAACGGATCGTCCGGGTCGAGCCGGAAGTTCTGGTAGTCGGCGCCGATGTAGACCCCGCCGAACATCTTGTCGACGCTCACCCTGTAGCCCAGCATGACATCGACTTGGTATCCGCGCCCGTCACCGGGGTTGAGGTCGTAGTCGACCCGGCTGCCGTAGGTGCGCAGGTAGAAGCCGTTGCGCGAGATGTCGCCGTTGAGCGCAACAGCGCCGCCGCTGAACACGTACCGGGAGCCCTTGGCGGCATCGTAGCCCGAGTACCACACCGTGCTGAGCGTCGCGGGGCCGTGCGAGACCTTGCCGTCGCGCCCCCCCAAGAGCATGGGCGGCAGCTCGGCGACGCCTGGTCCGGCGTCGGATTTGTCCGCCGGCGCCTGCTGCGCCAGTCCCGGCTGCGCTGTGACCATTGCAGCGAGCAACACGGATGCCGCCCAAAGCGCGGCGCTGGACCTGACCGTCTGTGGACGTCTCCTTTGCATGGAATGTGACCTTTCTGTGACCATTAAATGTGCGGACGGCGACGGATGACGCATGAAGCAATGGGTGATTCGCGAAGCCGCCGCAGTCAAATCATCGGTCGACGTTGTGTAATATCGCCGGGCGTGCTTGCTTCGACACGATCCTCATTATGATGATCTGCATAGAGCAACAGACTGCCGAGTCGTGACGGCGCTGATGGTGTCGGAGGCTCCCTTGCCGAGGCGAGGTGCGATGGTCGATCGACCTGCTTTCTGCAGAGGCTTGCCGATGACGGCTCTCTCGAGGAGGAGAAACGGTCGGGCCAAGTCGGCGCACGCACGGGCCTGCAGACCCGAGGCGAGGGCTCCCAGCGTGCGGCGGTGGCTGGTGCTGCCGGTGTGGATTGAACACACGACCTCTCCCTT
>CAWIXS010000049.1:0-38370 GCA_963840075.1 uncultured Alphaproteobacteria bacterium
GGGATGACGGGTGGCTGGGCGTCAGCCACGGCGCTCGGCGACCCGCACGCCCTTCACGACGCGGTCGCTCGGATGCAGGATCACGCGGGCGCCGGCCTCAAGCCCGCCCAGCACCTCGGCGTGCTGGTTGTTGCGCGCCCCCATGCGCGATGGCGAGCGCCTGCGCCCACAGGCGGCGAAGATCGCGCAGGAGCTTCTTGTCGAGGACGGTCACGCGCGCCTCACCACGACACCTCGGCGGGCTTCAGCCGCTGCGCGTTGGCGTGCGTCTCCGTGATGCGCCCGTCGGCGAAGCGGATCACGCGGTGGGCGATGCTCTGGATCGCGGCGTTGTGGGTGATGACGGCGACGGTGGTGCCGAACTCCTCGTTGACGGCGGCGAGCGCCTCCAGCACGCGGATGCCGGTCTTGCTGTCGAGCGCGCCGGTCGGCTCGTCGCACAGGAGGACCTCCGGGCGCTTGGCGATGGCGCGGGCGATGGCCACGCGCTGCTGCTCGCCGCCCGAGAAGCCGACATGGGCGCGCCGGTAGGCCGTGAGGCCCTGATCGTCGAGGGCGGTCAGCTCCAGCCCCTTGAACAGCACGGTGCCCGAGCTGGCGCGGTCGAGGCCGCCCAGGATGTTGAGTAGCGTCGATTTGCCGGAGCCGGACGGCCCCAGGAGCACCACCAGCTCGCCGGGGTAGAGGTCGACATCAACGCCCGCCAGCGCGCGCACCTCGAACTCGCGGGTGCGATAGACCTTGGTGAGGCCGCGGGCGGTGAAGATCGGCGCCGGCAGGGTCTCGGCTGCGGACTGGCTCGGGCTCGACAGGCACAAGACATCCCTGTGCGGTTGGGGTGAGGGCGATACCGGCGGGTACGACGATTTGGCGGGCTGGCGCCTGCTCTGCGTTGATCGTGGTCAACATTCGCCCGGCACAGCACGCCAGCAGCGTAGTGACGTTGATCAAGGCCGGCAGTCGTCAGGCAGAGGATCTGTATGCTCGTTTGGATCGCCGGCAGTCCCGGCGCTCCGGTGCCCCCCTCCTGCGACGGGCGGAGGCGTGCTTGCCCCGCCGGCAGACGCACCCGGCGCCTGCGTGCTCGAACCATAGAGGCCGGGTCGGCGTTGGTCTATCGTGGGGCCGCTCGGCTATGGTGTCAGACCCGGAGGGTCTGACACCGATGCCAGCGCGGAAGGAGAATGTCCTGACGGCCACTCATGGCCATTCCCGCGAGGCGATCCGCAGGCGGCTGGCCGACGCCCGGCACCCGAGCTACCTGCGCGACTGGGTCTACGGCGGCATCGACGGCGCCGTCACCACGCTTCGCCGTGGTCAACGGCGTGGCGGGGGCCCAGCTGTCGCCGCGCATCGTCATCATCATCGGGCTCGCCAACATCGTCGCCGACGGCTTCTCGATGGCGGCTGAGCAACTACAGCGCCACCAAGACCGAGGTCGACGACCGCCGGCGTCTGGAGGCGGTGGAGCGCGATCACATCCGGCGCTTTCCCGAGGGCGAGCGCGAGGAGGTGCGCCGGATCCTGGCCAAGAAGGGGCTCGGCGGCCCGACGCTGGAGGAGGCGGTCGCCGCCATCACGGCCAACAAGCGGACCTGGATCGACACCATGCTCGCCGACGAGTACGGGCTCGCTGCCGCCGTGCGGTCGCCGCTGCGGGCAGGCATGCACACTTTCCTCGCCTTCACGCTGTGCGGCGCCGTTCCCCTGCTGCCCTACCTGCTCGGCCTTGCAAAGCCGCTGCTGTGGGCCTCGCTGCTGACCGCCGTCGTGTTCTTCGCCATCGGCTCGGCCAAGAGCCTGTGGTCGCTCGACCACTGGCTCAAGTCGGGGCTGGAGACGCTGGCGATCGGCATGGGCGCAGCGGCGCTGGCCTATCTCGTCGGCCACCTGCTCTCCGGCCTCGGCGCGCCTTAGGTGGTGTCAGACCCTCCCGGAGGGTCTGACACCTCTCGGCCGGGATGACGGGTGGGCCCCGCCCTTGACGACCGGCAGGGTCGTCTAGGCGTGGAAGGGTGGCGGCGAGGAGAGCGTCCATTCCAGCGTCGTGGCGCTTCGCCCCACGGGGTTGGCGGCTACCTGCTCGCGGCTCCAGGAGGCGTGCACGATGCCCGCGAAGAAGACGAGGACGGCGAGGCCGGAGCCCCCGGGTGTGGTCGGCGTGCGATGCGACCGCGGCGTCCATGCGTCCCTCCGGCAAGGCGTAGGTTGGCTCGAGCGGAGCGAAGACCCAACACGCGCAAAGTTGCGTCTTCCCCGGCTTTCGCCGGGTCGACCCAACCTGCACGCGTCGATGAGCGCCGCTTGATCCAGGTCAAATGCGGATGCGGCGAATTGTGTGTCTGACTATGGGCCGCCAATGCGAAGGGGGGATTGGTCCACCATGCGGGCCTGGAACGCGTGTCTCGACTGCAGGATCAGGCACGACGCGCTCTGCGGCGTGGTACCGATGGAGCGGCTGTCCCAGCTCAACCGGGCCTCGCATCGCAGGCGCTTCAGGCCCGGCAGCGTGATCGTCGCCAGCGGCGAGCAGCCCGACTGGTGCGCCAACGTCGTATCCGGCGTGATCCGCCTCACCAAGACGCTGTCCGACGGGCGCCAGCAGATCGTGGGGCTCCTGTTTCCGTCGGATTTCCTCGGCCGTCCCTTCAAGGAGCGCGCGCCCTACTCGGCCGAGGCCGCCACCATCGTCGAGGTCTGCTGCTTCTCCCAGCGCCACTTCGAGCAGCTGCTGGAGGAGCAGCCGCCGCTCAAGCACCTTTTTCTCGAGCGCACGCTCGATGCCGTGGACGCGGCCCGCGACTGGATGCTTTTGCTCGGCTGCAAGAGCGCGGAGGAGCGGGTGGCGACGCTGATCGTGCTGATCGCCCGGCGCCTGCGCGCCGCCTCCTGCGAGCCCTGCGCCGAGCGCCGGCAGGTGCGCTTCGACCTGCCGCTGTCGCGCATGGACATGGCCGAGTACCTGGGCCTGCGCATCGAGACCATCAGCCGTCAGCTGCGCCGGCTCGGCGCCGCCGGCATCATCGCCACCTCGAGCCGCCGCACCGTGACGGTCCTCGACCTGCCGGCCCTGGAGCGCGTCGTGGAGAAGGGGCTCGCCTGACGGCGAGCATCGTCGAGGTCGGGAGTCCCCCCACCCCTAGCCCCTCCCCGCACCTGCGCCGAAGGCGCGCAAGCGAGCTTCGCTCGCTTTGGCCCCTGCGGGGTCAGGGGGGAGTCCGTCGGCGCAAGGGGGAGGGGGCTCGGGGAGAGGCTGGGGCCTGGGATTGCTCCGCCTTGAGCGTGGCCTACCGGAGGCGGCAGAAGAAGGCCGCGGCGGCGCAGAACTCCGGCGGGGAGGTCGGGCGCTCTGCCGAGGCGAGCCATTCCTCGCAGGCGCGGCTGTTGGGGCAATGCAGGCACTGCGTGCGGGCCATGGCGAAGGCGCAGCCGCAATCCAGGCGGACTGCCGCGGCTCTGTCGATGGCGAGGGCGCGCATCATGCGGTCCATCAGCTCGGCTTGCCGGTGAACCTGGGTGGAGAGCGGCCCGGGTGACGCGGATCGGGACATCGCGCAGTCTCCGTGGAGCAAGGAGTCGGGTAGCATCATCGCAGGGCAGTAATTTGACGTCGATCAACGCACCAGTGCGGCAGAACGCTCGTCAACGGAAAAAACGTGTCAACGGGCGCTTGCGGCGATCGCGCGGCCCCGTGATGCGGCCTACTTGAGCGAGAGGATGTAGGCCACGACGTCGCGCACCTCGGACAGCTCCAGCGCGATGGCTGGCATGGGCTTGTGCGGCACCATGACGAACGTCTCCAGGCGTCCCGCGGTCTGATTCGGCCGGCCCGCGATGGCCCTGAAGCTCGGCACGTCCGACCGCGGGACCGCGGCCCCCTTCGCGCTGTCGATGACGTGGCATCCCGAGCAGGCGCGCTCGGCGATCTCCTTGCCGCGCTGGATCGATTGCGGCGTCTGGGCGCGGACCGTCTGGGCCGGGGCCGGAAGCGCGGCTGCAAGAGCCAAGGTGCCGAGGAATGCTTGCGCGACATGCCACTTTGCAACCATGACGATTTTCCTTGCCGACGCCGGCCGCAGAAAAATCCAGTCTGCGGCGAAGCAGGCCGGCGCGCGTTGATGCGCGTCAAAGCCGCGGCGGCGAGCGCGCCGCCGTCGGGCGACCTTGCTCAGGCGGGCTCGATATCCTTGCTCCCGCACTTGAGGCATTTGCCGCCCTGGAAGCTCTGGCTGGTGCAGTCCGGGTGCTCGGCCTGGTCGCACCCCGTCGCTCCGCAGGCATTGCATCGATAGATCACGCGGTTGCAGGTGTTGCGGCGCTTGTGCTTGCCTCGACAATGAGCCATGGACCCTCCCTCCAGCGTGATCCGAATCGACGCGTTGCCCCCCGCGATTTGCTCCTTTAGCGTAGCATCGACCTCACGTCGACCGTTCGAGATCGCCCTTGAGGGCGACGAGAAAACGGGCGGCCTCGCCGCCCGTCACCACGCGGTGGTCGAAGGTGAGGGAGAGCGGCAGCACGGCGCGCACGGCCGGCTCTCCCTCGTGCGCCACGACGCGCCGGGCGATGCGACCCGCCCCGACGATGGCCACCTGCGGCGGCACGACCACCAGGTTGGCAAACCGCCCGCCGATCATGCCGAAGTTGGAGAGCGTGATGGTGGCGCCGCGCAGCTCGTCGGGCGGGATGGCGCGCGCGGCGGCATCGGCCCGCAGGCGGTTGAGGCCGGCGCGCAGGTCGCGCGCATCGCGCTCGGCGACATTGCGCAGCACGGGGACGATGAGCCCGCCCTCGGTGTCCACGGCGATGCCGACATCGACGCGCTGAGCAAGCCTGCGTTCGCTGCTGGCCGCGTTGTACCAGGCGTTGAGGGAGGGCTCGGCCCTGCACGCGGCGGCGATGGCGCGCACGAGGCGGATGGTGGCGTCCTCGCCGGGGGCCCAGGCGCCGATGTCGGCCTCCTCCGTGACGCTGGCAGGCACCACCTCGGCGTGGGCCGCGGCCATGCGCTGGGCCATGGCGCGGCGCATCCCGCGCAGCGGCTCGGCGGGGCCAGCCTCGGTGAGGCTCTTGGCGGCGCGCTCCACGTCCGCCCGCGTGACGGTGCCGTCGGGGCCGCTGCCGTGCACCAGATTGAGGTCGACGTCGAGCTTGCGCGCCAGCGCCCGCACCGCGGGGAGAACCCGCAACGACTGCGCCGGCGCTGGCTCGCCCGCTGCAGGCTGCGCCGCACCGCGCCGCGCCGGCTGGACCGGCCGCAGGTCGCCGACTACGGTGCCCGTGTCCGCCTGCGGCCCCTCGGCGAACTCGACCAGCGGCGCGCCGACCTTGACGAGGTCGCCCTTGGCGCCGAACAGGCGGGCGATGCGCCCGCTCTGCGGCGAGGGCACCTCCACCACCGCCTTGTCGGTCTCCACCGACACCAGCGGCTGGTCGGCGACCACGTGGTCGCCCTCGGTGACGTGCCAGGCGACGATCTCGGCCTCCTCCAGACCCTCGCCGAGGTCGGGCAGCAGGAACTGACGCATGGCGGCCTCCGAAGTGGGTTCACGCAAACCGGCAGACGCGGCGCGCGGCGGCCGCGATGCGGCCGGCCGAGGGCATGTAGTGCTGCTCCAGCCGCGGCAGCGGGATGACGGTGTCGTAGCCCGTGACGCGCACGATGGGCGCCAGCAGCGAGGTGAGGCCACGCTCGGCGATCAGCGCCGCGATCTCGGCGCCGAAGCCGCCGGTGCGCGCCGCCTCGTGCACGATCACGCAGCGCGCGGTCTTGGCCACCGAGGCGAGGATGGTCTCCTCGTCGTAGGGCTTCAGGGTGGCGAGGTCGATCACCTCGGCAGAGATGCCCTCGCCCGCCAGCTCCTCGGCGGCGGCGAGCATCTCCTTGATTACGGCGCCCCAGCCGATCAGCGTCACGTCCCGGCCTTCCCGCAGGACGAAGGCGACATCGAGGGGCAGCGCCTCGCCGTTGTCCTCCACCTCGCCCTTGGCCGAGCGGTAGAGCCGCGTCGGCTCCAGGAACACCACCGGGTCGGGGTCGCGGATGGCGGCCAGCAGGAGGCCGTAGGCGCGCTCCGGCGAGGATGGGATGACCACGCGCAGGCCGGGGATGTGGGCGAGCATGGCCTCGGTGCTCTCCGAGTGGTGCTCGGGCGCACGGATGCCGGCGCCGCATGGCGCGCGCAGCACCATCGGGCAGGTGAGGCGCCCCTGCGTGCGGTTGCGCAGGCGCGAGGCGTGGTTCACCAGCTGGTCGATGCAGGGGTAGATGAACCCCATGAACTGGATCTCGCCCACGGGCTTCAGCCCCTGGGCCGCCATGCCGACGGCGAGGCCGCTGATCAGGAGCTCCGCCAGCGGCGTGTCCAGGACGCGTTCGCTCCCGAAGCGCTTCTGCAGGCCGGCGGTGGCGCGGAACACGCCGCCGTTGACGCCCACGTCCTCGCCGAGCACGACGACGCTCGGGTCGTCCTGCAGCGCCCGCGCCAGCGCCAGGTTGACGGCCTCGACGAGGGTGATCTCAGGCATCGGCCCCGCCCTCCGCAAGCTCGCTGCGCTGGGCGGCATAGACCTCGGGCAGCTCGGCGTAGAGGTGATCGAACATGGTCTCGGGCGCGCGCGGGGGCGTGGCGAGGTAGCACTCGATGGCGGCATCGATGCGCTCCTGGCAGTCGCGCGAGAGCTGCTCCTCCTCGGCCTTGCCCCAGGCCTTCTGGGCGACGAGCCAGGCCCTGAGGCGCGCGATCGGCTCCTCCTTCCAGCGCGCCTGCACCTCCTCCGCGGGGCGATAGCGGGCCGCGTCGTCGGCCGTCGTGTGGTCGCCGAGGCGGTAGGTGACGGCCTCGATGAGGCGTGGGCCCGCGCCGCTGCGGGCCGCGGCGATGGCCTCGCCGATGCCCTCGCGCACGGCGATCACGTCGTTGCCGTCGACCTGCTCGCCCGCAAAGCCGGCGGCGATGGCCTTCTGCGCCAGCGTCGCGCACGCCGTCTGCAGCCGCAGCGGCACCGAGATGGCCCACTGGTTGTTGTTGATGACGAACACCACGGGCAGCTTCTGCACGCCGGCGAAATTCATCGCCTCGTAGACGTCGCCCTTGGACGTGGCGCCGTCGCCGAGCAGGCACACGGCGACACGCGGCTCGGAGCGCAGCTTGAAGGCGTAGGCGACGCCGGCGGCGTGCGGCGCCTGCGAGCCGACGGGCACGCAGAAGGGAAAGTCGTGCGCGGGGCCGGAGAAGCGGTTGCCGCGCTCGTCGCCGCCCCAGTAGAGCAGGATCTCCTCCATCTTGACGCCGCGCCAGAGGAGCGCGCCGTTGTCGCGGTAGGAGGGCAGCAGCACGTCCTCCGGCCGCATGGCGCTGGCGACGCCGACCGAGACGGCCTCCTGACCCAGCGAGACGGCGTAGGTGCCGAGCCGGCCGGTCCGCTGCAGGGAGACCGCCTTCAGGTCGAAGGCGCGGGTGAGCACCATCGCCCGGTAGAGGGCCGCCACGGCCGGCAGGTCGGAGGCGAGCTCGGGCAGCTTGCCGAGGGCGGTGCCGTCAGGCGCCAGGTAGCCGCGACGGCGCACCTGGAACTCGGCGATCACGGGGAGGCCTGCTTCTGCCATCGGGTCGTGCTCCTTGTGGACCAGTGGTCCCGCGATAGGCATGCGCCGCTTCTCAGCTCTATATGGGCCGTTCACGCTTGCCAGCGGCGCAGGTCCATCGCCCGCTGCACGCGCGTCTCGGCCAGGTCCAGGGCCGCCTGCCGCGGAAGGCTGCGCCTCGCTCCCGCCGCCTGCAGCACGGCGCGCGTGTTGGCCGCCACCTTCTCGGCGACGGCATCCATGGCAGCCTTCTCCGTGCCGCCGTGATGCTCGATCGCCGCCGCAATGACGCCGCCCGCGTTGGCGATCAAATCGGGCACCGAGAGAATCCCGCGCTCGTGCATGCGCCGCTCGGCGCCCGGCGTCGCCGGGATGTTGGCGCCCTGCAAGACGAGCCGCGCCTTGAGACGGTCGACGTTGTCCTCGCGCAGGACATCGGGCCGCGCCGCCGGGATCCAGATGTCGCAGTCGACGGCGACGAGGTCCTCCGGATCGATGCGCTTCGCACCCTGCAGGTCTGTGAGGCTCTTGCCGGCCGCCTTCAGCTCTGTGAGCTCGCTCACGCCGAGCCCCTCGGCATTGGCGATCGCGCCGTGGCTGTCGGAGGCGGCGACGAGGCGGGCGCCCCGGTCGGCGAGAAACCGCGCGGAGTGCCGGCCGACCGCGCCGAACCCCTGCACCGCGACGCGCGCGCCCTTGAGCTTCAGGCCGCAGAACTCCTGCGCGACCTCGGCGGCGACGGCAACGCCGAGCCCGGTCGCGCCGATCTCGTCGAGCGGGATGCCGCCGATCTCGCGCGGCAGGCCCACCGCGCGGCCGATCTCGTCCTTCACCCACGCCATGGCCGTCTCGTTGGTGCCCATGTCGGGGCCGGGGATGTACTCCTTCAGGTTGGCGATGGCGGCGGCGAAAGCGCGCACCAGCCTCTCCTTCTGGGCGGGCGGCATGGAGGGGTCGCCGAAGATCACGGATTTGGCGCCGCCGTGGGCAAGGCCGGCCGCGGCGTTCTTGAAGGTCATGGCGCGCGCGAGGCGGAAGCACTCCTCGGTGCTCACGTCCGGCGCCATGCGGGTGCCGCCGATGGCAGGCCCCGCGGCCGTGTTGTCGATGACCACGATCGCCTTGAGCCCGAGGCGCGGCTCCCAGATGTGCACGATCTTCTCGGGGCCGAGCCGGTCGGCGAAAGCGAAGTCCTGCTCCACGGTTGCCTCTCCTCCCTCTGATCGCGCTGCTTGTGAGATCGTGAAAGTCGTGAAATCGGCAAGTCGTGAACCGGCGCGCATTCGAATTCACGACTTCACGATCTCACGATCGCACGGCCCCGACCGACTTGCAGGACGAACGCGGCAGGCTCGCGCAGAGCCTCCAGAATTGCCGCCGGGCCTTCCCCTCCCCTCCCCCCTGTCGGCGCGGCGAAGGCCCTGTACGGCCCGCGCAGCGCCCGGGAAGGGCATTCTGGCAGCCACGACGGACCTCGCGCTCGCGGACCTGGAGTTGCGCCGGCGACTGTTGGCAGCGTGTGCTCGGAGAGGCGATCGAATCGGACCAGGCTCTGCGTTGCATGGCCTGCAGGCGTCAGGCCGCCTCCGAGTACGGGCGGCCGATCTCGCGTGCCGCCTCCTCGGCGCCGTTCTGCGCAGCGGTCACGCTGTTGTTGAGAAAGCCGCTGGCGAGCCTGGTCATGACCGTCAGCTCCTTCTGGTAGTCCTCCACGGCCTTCTGCCAGAAAGCGACGTAGGCCTGGCGCAGCTCCTCGGGCGACTGGCTCGCGCACAGCCGCTGCGGGAAGCTCAGGTCCTCCTTGAGGCGTCGGTTGACGAAATCGAGCCATTCGCTGCCAAGCATGGCGAAGCCCTGGTACATCGTGCCGTTCCACTTGACGGCGCCCGCGAGCGCAGGGGCCCACGGCGCATAGCCTGTCGCCGGCGTCATCAACAGGCCGACATTGGCCGTGTCGCGGCCGCTGCTGGTACGGCTGGTCGCTTTGTCCGCCATCGGTGAGCTCCTTCGCACTTTGACTGTCAGGGGGTCTGGATCAGGCAGGGGATGGGGCGCTTTATAAAGCGTCGGTCTGGCGCGCTGCTTTGACGCGTGTCAAAGCGCGAGCGCAATCGCGTTCGCAGCTGGTAGTTACCTGCCAGCCAGCACTCGGCCAGCACGGGCACGGTGCCGTGCGTCCGCCCAGCGGTGGCCCGGGCGCGACGACACCGCGCTGTCGGCCATCGCCGCCGGCCAGGGCTTGCGGGGGGGACGGCGGTAACCTTGGCTCCGAGGCCCCCGGCAAGGTCCAGTCCCTGATACGGTCGGGGAGCTTGCAGCGGCTGAGAGGGGATGCGATCGGCGATGCGCCTGGCCACCTTCAACATCGAGAACCTCGACCTCGAGCCTGACGCCGATGTGCCGCTGGAGGCGCGCATCGTCGTGCTCAGGCCGATCCTGGAGCGGATCGCGGCCGACATCGTGTGTCTGCAGGAGGTCAACGGACAGCACGTGGCGGGCGCGCCGGAGCGGCGGCTGCTGGCGCTGGAGAGGCTGCTCGACGGCACGCCCTACGCGAGCTTCGAGCGGGCGGCGACCACGGGTCCCTCGGGGCGCGGGGCCGCCAGCGTGCACAACCTCGTGACGTTGTCGCGCTTTCCGATCCGGGAGCAGCGCGAGGTGCGCCATCGGCTCGTCGGGCCGCTGCGGCACGGCTATCTGACGGGGACCGCCAAGGGGACAGGGCCGCAGGCCATCGCGTTCGACCGGCCGCTGCTCGTCTGCGCCATCGAGCTGCCCGGCGGCAGGCGCCTCGATGTCGTCAATTTGCATCTGCGCGCGTCACGCGCGAGCGCCGTTCCCGGAGAGAAGCGCACGAGCCAGCAGTGGCACAGCACCCGCGGATGGGCGGAGGGCTATTTCCTCTCCGCCTGCAAGCGAACGGCACAGGCGCTGGAGCTGCGCCTGCTGGTCGAGGAGCTGCTCGATCAGGACCCGGAGCGGCTGATCGCCATTGCCGGCGACTTCAACGCCGAGGATCACGAGACGCCGCTGCGCCTCGTGGCCGCCGCCGCCGAGGAGACCGGGAATGCGGAGCTTGCCGCCCGATCGCTGCTGGTGCTCGACCGCGCCATCCCCGGCGATCGGCGCTGGTCGGTGCGGCACCGCGACCGGCGCGAGATGCTCGACCACATCGTGGCGAGCCGGGCGCTCGCGCGGCATCTGCGGGGCATCGAGGTGCACAACGACACCGTTGCCGAGGCGCCGCCCGACGAGGCCGAGGCGGGCATCGCCGGCTCCTCGCACGCGCCCCTCGTCGCCGAGCTCGCGTTGGACTGAGCCGGTACCGCGCCCCTGCCGCCGCCGAAGGCGCCAATGTCGAGGCTCCAACCTTGGCATGCCGGGGCTTGTCTCCGGCATCCGTCCAGCCACTTGCTCCGGCGCTCGCTTGGCGCTGGATCCCGGCAACACCGGCCTTCGCCGGTGCTGGCAAGTGCCGGGGTGACAAGGTTGGAGCCCGGCTCTTTTGACCTGCATCAACATGCCGGGCACGCCCTCTTCTTAGGGTCCGTCGCGACGGCTGAGCCGGCGGCGGATCTCCCGCTGGCGGCATCTCGAGGCTGGCGATGACGTACAAGACCATTCTCGTTCACTGCAACGACAAGCGGCGCATCGAGCGCGTCGTCGGCCCTGCCGTCGAGCTGGCGGAGAGGTTCGGGGCGCATCTCATCGGCCTCTCGGTGGCGCCGCCCGTGTTGATCGTGCCCACGGGCATGCCGGGCGCCCCCGACACCCTGGTGGTCGACGAGCGCTGCCGGGCCTACCGGCGCGACAATCAGGAGCTGAAGGCGGCCTTCGAGGCGGCGGTGGACGGGCGCGGCTTCCGACGCGAATGGCGCGAGGAGGACGCCGGCAGCGCCACCGTCGCCGAGGTGGTCGCCAGGCAGGCGCGCGCGGTCGATCTGATCGTTGCCGCGCAGAGCGACCCCCAATGGCCCGGGTCGGTGCTGCTCGATACGGCAGACCGGCTGGCCATCGAGACGGCCCGTCCCGTGCTGATCGTGCCCAACGAGGGCGTGCACTCCGACGTCGGCGGCAGGATCGTGCTGGCCTGGAACGGCCGGCGCGAGGCCACCCGTGCGATTTTCGACGCGCTGCCGCTGCTGCGGCAGGCCAAGGACGTGAAGGTGCTGACCGTCGACGGCAAGGCCGAGGATGCCTCGTCGCGGGACTTCGCCGCCAGCGACATCTGCGCCGCGCTCGCGCGCCACGGCATCGCCTCCGAGGCGCTCGAGGTGCCGAGCGACGGCAACGTCGGCCGCACGCTCCTCAACCGCGCGATCGAGCACCGCGCCGATCTCCTGGTGATGGGCTGCTACGGGCACTCGCGGCTCAGCGAGCTGGTGTTCGGCGGGGCGACCCGCCACGTCCTCAAGCACATGACGATCCCCGTCCTGATGTCGCATTAGGGGCGCCGATCGAAGGTCCACGCATGTACAGGAGCATCCTGCTTCCAATCGACGGCTCCGAGCTTGCGCTCAGCGCGGCGCGCCACGGCATCGCCCTCGCCAAGGCGCTCGGCGCCGAGGTGACGGCCATCATGGTCACCACGCCGTGGGCGATCGAATTCGCCAGGGAGGTGGCCATCGTCGTGCCGGGCGTGCTCGTCTCCGAGAGCGAGTACGGGCTGAGGACCGGGCACGCAGCCTCCGAGTGCCTGCGCGCCGTGACGGACGCGGCAGGCAGCGCCGGCGTCGCGGCGAAGGCGATGCACGTCTACCACCGCGATCCCTGGGCGGCGATCCTCGACACCGCGCGCTCGGAGGGCTGCGACCTCATCGTCATGGCCTCGCACGGGCGGCGCGGGCTCGCCGATCTGCTGTTGGGCAGCGAGACCGTCAAGGTACTGAGCCGCGGCGAGATCCCCGTGCTCGTCTACCGCCGCGGGTGAGCGCGCAGCCCTATTGCGGCGGGAGCCTGATGTCGAGCCAGTGCAGCCGCGCCAGCCCATCGCGCGCCAGCAGGGTGCGCCCGTCGGGCATGACGCGGAGCGACGTGAACACGACATCGCCGTCGAAGCGCGCCAGCTCGGTTCCGGTCTCCAGGTCCCACAGCCTGAGCGTATTGTCGGACGAGCCGGAGACGGCGTGCCGGCCATCCAGCGCAACGAGACACGTCACTGCGCGCTCGTGCCCCTCGAAGCGGCACAGCTCCTGCCCGGTGTCGATGTCCCACAGCCGCAGGGTCTTGTCGGCGGAAGCGGAGAGGACACGCCGGTCGTCGACCATCGCGACGGCACAGACCCCCTCGTCGTGCCCGCAGAAGCGGCGCAGCTCGGCGCCGGTCCCGATATCCCAGAGCCTCAGTGAGCGGTCCTTCGACCCTGACAGCACGCGCCCGCCGTCGACGAGAGCAACGCAGGACACCAGCCCCTCGTGGCCCTCGAAGCGGCGCAGCTCCTCCCCCGCTTCCAGGTGCCAGAGCCGCAGGGTCTTGTCCGCTGAGCACGACACAAGGTGGGTGCTGTCGATCACGGCCAACGCCGTGATCCGTTCCTCGTGCCCCTCGAGCTGCCGCAGCTCCTCTCCCGTCTCCAGGTCCCACAGGCGGATCGTCTTGTCCTGGGCTCCCGCCGACAGGACACGGCGGCTGTCCAGCACTGCAATGTCTGCGACGTAGCATTCGTGTCCGCCCTTGAAGGGGAGGACCTCCTCGCCCGTGGCCGCGTCCCAGACCGTGAGCGCCCCGCGCCACGTCCCCGAGAGGATGCGGCGATCGTCCAGCACGGCAAAAGCCGCCACCCAGTGCTCCAGGCCCTTGAAGCGCACGAGCTTCTCCTTGACCTCCAAGTCCCAGAGCCGAATGGCGCCGTCCAGTGCGCCGGCAAGGATGTGCTGGCCATCCAGGGCCGCGACGCTGGTGACGGCAGACTGATGCCCGCCGCACCGAGCAGTCCGCTGTGCCGTCTCGACGTCCCAGAACGTCGACCTCGGCGTATCCGCTGGTGCCCACGGCCACGCGGTTTCCGTCGAGCGTGGCCATTGCGGTCGCCCAGAAACGCACGCCTTCCAAGCACCGAAGCTCGCGTCCGGTCTGTGCTTCCCAGAGCCGCAGGATGCCGTCGTCCGAGCCGCCGGCGAGAAAGCGATCGCCATCGAGCGCCGCGAGGCTGCAGACAGGACGGGCATGCTTGCCGCAGTCGCCAAACCGGCGCAGCTCCTTTCCCGTGCTCAGATCGACGAGCCGCAGGCTCCTGTCGGCTAGGCCGCACACGGCGCGGCCGCCCACGATCGCCAGACTGGTTACGCCTTCGGTGTGCCCCAGCAGCTGCTGCCGCCAGCAAGTCGAGGCATCCGCGGCTTCGATCTCGGGCAGCTCGATCCGTCGCAGCTCCCGCCCGGTCTCCACGTCCCAGAGCCGCAGCGTTCTGTCCTCGGAGCCCGAGATCAGGAGACCGTCCGACAGCGCAAGGCAGGTCACGCCGCCCTCATGGCCGACGAGTCGGCGCAGCTCCTGCCCCGTCTCAACGTCCCAGAGCCGGATCGTCCGGTCGGCAGAGGCCGACAAGACCCGGCGGCGATCGAGACTGGCGACCCAGAACACCGGCCCCTCGTGACCCTCGAAGCGACGCAGCTCGCTCCCGGCACTCGCATCCCACAGCCGCAAGGTCCCGTCGCGCGAGCACGATACGAAGCGCCGCGGGTCGACCACTGCAAGGCCCTCCACGGAGGCCGTGTGGCCCTCGAACCGCCGCACCTCCGCACCCGGCGCGGTGAAGGTCGGACGCGACGGCACCAACGCGGCACGTGGCAGGCGGGCGGAGGTCGCCGTCAGGAATGCCGGCAGCCCCTCTGCATCCTCCGGCGCCAGTCGGGCCAGCATCTGCGCCGGCAGCTGCCCGGGGTCCTTCGCCAGGATGCGCCCGCTCAGGTCGAGGACGCCGCCGATCAGCTCCTGCGCGCGCCCCGCAGCGAAGGCGCGATAGTCGGAGATCAGGCTCTGCGGTCCGGCGAGCTTCAGCTTGTCCAGCATCCAGCGCGGATCCAGGAGCAGGGCGCTCAGCTCCTCCCTCTGCCCGGCCGCCGCCAGATGCGCGGCCCCGTGCGCGCAGGCGTAGCGCCGCTCCCCCTCCGCGTCGAAGGTCACCTCCCTGAGGTCGGCCATCGCCGCGATCAGCCTCCCGTGCAGGCGGGCGACGGCGTCGGCCGCAGGCTCGCGCTTCCAGCCGTCGAGCAGGTACTGGCGCACCACGTCGTGCAGGCGGAAGGTGCGCTGCTCGAGGTCGAGGCCGAGCAGCAGGGAGCAGCCGGAGAGCTTCTGCAGCAGGTCCTCGCTGTCGATCTCGTCGAGCGCGCCGGTCTCGCGCCACAGCCGCGCGCAGATGCCCAGCGGCACGTCGGTATCCTCGGGAAACACGCCGAGCTCGCGGAAGCGCGCCTGCTCGTCCCGGGTGAGAAGCTCCAGGCTGACGCCGAGCGTCTTGTCGACCGCGTGATGGCGTGCGGCGTCGTTCTTGGCGTCGAAGGCGGTGAGCCCGCGCGCCTCCAGGCGCCGCTCGACGTCGGCTATCGCCTGCGCCAGCGGCCGGCGGCCGCCGTTCACGCGGTCGCGCAGGAAGCCGTTGACGAGGGTCAGCTGCAGCGGCCATTCCCCGAGCTTGGCGGCCAGCGCGAGCAGCGCGGGGCGTGCGGGCTCCCATTGCTCGGCGGGCAGCCCGCGGGCGAGAAGCGCCACCGCCTCCCCGCCCTGCATGGCATCGACCGAGACGCGGAAGGCGTCGGCCGGCAGCACGTGCTCCAGGCGGGTGGTGACGAGGCGGGTGGTATTGGGCCCTCCCTGGAGGAAGGGGTGCAGGTCCTGCTCGCGCCAGGCGTCGTCGATGACGAGGAGGTAGCGCGCTTCGCCGAGCGCCGCGGCCAGCGCGGCGCTCAGGGCGCCGACGGTCTGCAGGCCCGAGCGTTCTCCCGTCAGCACCTCCACGATGTCGGCGATGCGGGTGACGAGATTGTCCGGCCTTTCGCCCAGCTCGACGTGGAGGATGCCCGCGCCGTAGGCGCTGCGCACGTCGGGATCGCGGCACAGATGATTGGCGAGCGAGGTCTTGCCGAAGCCGCCGGCGCCCCTGAGGGCCACGATGCCGCCCCTGCTGTCGAGCAGCCGCGCCTTGAGGAGCGCCATCTCATCGGCCCGCTCGACGAAGCCCCTGGGCGGGTCCGGAGCCATGAGCGGGACGCTGCGCGGCAGGCGCGAGCCCGGGACGAAGGCTTGCGCGCCCTGTCCATTGAGCCCCGTGGACTGCGGCCGGTTCTCGCGGGCCGGGTCGCCGGCGTGACGCGGTGCGCCGGGCTCGGGCAGTGCGAGCTTGTCCCAGAGATCACGCACCGTGGCGACATCGAGCAGTGTGGCACCGTGCGTTGCGAGCGCCGCCGCGCCGCCCGAGGCAAGGTCCGAGGCATTCGCGGCGGGAACGGCCAGCAGCACGCGCGCTCCCGGCTCGGCCTCGCGCTGTAGGCGCTCGCGCGAGGCGGCGAGCTTCTCGGGAACATGGCTCACCGCCCCGACGGTGAGATCGACGGCGCGCACCGTCCCGGTCGCCCACAGCACGGCGTCGGCCTCTTGGCCCTCCTGCGCCAGGCGGCCGGCGGCATGCAGCGCGTGGGCGGCCAGCACCCCGAGCTGCCAGCTCGATCCCGCATCGATCCGCCCCGAGACGTCGAGGCGATAGCAGGGATGGCCGAACAGGCGCTCGACCACGCCGGTCGGGCGGGTCACGAAAGCGTGATAGGCCGCATCGATGTCCGCGGTCTGCGTGGTGCCGCCGATGCACGCCACCGAGCGGGCGATGACGGGGTCCTCCTCCGTCAACAGCAGAACCTCGACGACGCCCGCCGTCGTCGGTATCAGCACACGAAACCTCTCCCCCTCATTGCTCATGAGTACAATTCGGTGCGATCAATACGGATGCGCGCGGCTGGCCCCCCGCCACCGTGACGGGCGAGGCAATGCGGCGAGCGCCGGCATTCTTTACACCAACGGGCGGAGGTGCACTACTTGCAATGCGCTCCTCCAGGCGAGCCAGCGCGGACATGGGCTCAGATCGGTCCTCGGATCCCCCTCAGATCGGCTTGTCACCGACCTTCCTCTCCAGCGCCGGGATCAGCTCGCGGCGCTCCTCGAGGAACGGGTTGACGGCGAGCGCCCGGCGGTAGGCGGCGAGCGCCGCTCGGTCTTCACCCCGCCCCATCCTGATGAGGCCGAGGCCCGACAGCGCCCCGAAGTGCCGCGGCTCCAGGGCCAGAACGCGCTCGATGTCGGCGAGCGAGCGGTCGGGCTCGCCCATGAGGTAGAGCGCGGTGGCGCGCTTGTTCCAGGCCTCGGCCCAGTCGGGCGCGCGTCCGATTAGGCCGTCGAGCAGCGGCAGGGCAAGGGCGGGCAGGCCGGCGCCGATCAGTCTCGCGGCCTGGTCCATGGTCTCGTCCAGATCGGGCTGGCCGGACCGGAGCCAGAGCCGCCAGATCTCGGCGACAGCCGCCTTGCCTTCCTGCTCGTCCTTGGAGGCCTTGAGCCGGCCGAACAGCTCGTCGAGCCGCCGCGCCTTGGCCGCCGCGTCAATCTCGGCGGACTGGGCGCGTGCGACGCCGGCGGGCAGCGCCACCAGAAAGGCGGCGGCAACGATGAGGACGGTGATGCGGACGGGTCTGAACGCTGGCCTGGACATGGCGCCATGTTGTCATGGAAACTGCCGGGCTGTCGATGTCGCGCCGCTGGTTGCGCGCGTGCGCAGGAGGGACAGGGAGAGGGCAATGGAGAGGACAATCGTCTCGCTCGCCACGGCGACACCGGGCGGCGGCTTCCCCGCCTACGGCCAGGCGTTCGCCGACACCATCAACGACATCGACCCGTCACTCGAGGTGAGGCCGCAGAACACCAAGGGCAGCACGGAGAATGTGCCGCTCCTGGAGGCCGGCAAGGTCGACCTCGGACTGGTGCAGGGCGAGGTCGCGCTCGAGGCCTTCAACGGCATCGGCCGGCCGAAGGCGGACCTGCGCATCCTCTGCGCCATGTATGCCACGGCCGGCATGCTCGTGGTGCGCGCCGACAGCCCACACCGCGGCATCGCCGACCTCAAAGGCAAGCGCGTCGTATTCGGGGCCAGGGGCTCGGGCCTCGTCATCCTCGCGCGCTATGTGCTGGACGGCCTGGGGCTCGACCGCGACCGCGATTTCGAGCCGGCCTTCCTCGACCGCGCCGGCGACGGCCCGGAGATGGTGCTCGGCGGCACGGCGGCGGCGCTCTGGGGTGGCGGCGCCGGCTGGCCGGGCTTCGTGGCCGTGGCCAAGGGCCCCGCCGGCGCCCGCTTCATCGTGCCGGACGCAGGCCAGATCGCCCGCATCCAGGCCAAGCACCCGTTCCTCAAGACGCTCACCGTGCCCGCCGGCGCGTTTCCGGGCCAGAGCGAGCCGATCGTCTCCGTCGGCTCCTGGAGCCTCGTTCTCGCCCGCCCGACCCTGCCGGACGATGTGGCCTACCGGCTCGCGCGCGCCCTGCACAAGGGCGAGGCGGCGATCGCCGGCCGGCTGGCCCAGGCCGCAGAGACCACGGCCGCAAATACAGTTGCGGCGGCGCCGAGCCGCGCCCTCATCCACCCCGGCGTGCTGCGCTATTTCACCGAGATCGGACTCGTGACATAGCGCACACGGAGGGTTGGCCTCACCTCACGAGGTCCCGGATCGGAGCGTGGCCCGCCTTCGTCTCGCAGCGCTCCGTCCGGGATGACGTGCGGATATGGATGGACGGGCGGCTTTGGCTGAAGGTCGAGGATTGCGCCGGGTGCGGCGCGGGCCGCTGTCGACGGCGGCTGTGGCCGTCTCGAGGCGCGGCGCCGGCGCCGTTCCCAGCGGGATCCACTGATCCGTAGCAGGTACGTGCCGGCGTGTGTCGGATTCCGCACCCGAAACAGGGGCCGGCAGCTCGACCATCAAGAGGCTCGCGAACGCACCGCCCGCCAGCAGCATCGCCGTTCGCAGGGCGCCCCACCGCCGAGCGTCGGGGCGCGTCGCGGGTTGCGGATGGTCGAGCGTCTGATCCACTCTGGCAACTCCCACAGGTTCCGCGCGGCGTCTGCGGCGAAGGCGCGAGCTTCACGGGTCGTGCTCGGGGCCGAGGCAGCTCCCCGGTCTTGCGTTAGATGGCGCGCCGGCCGCGCGCGAGCATTCCCCGCTTCGGGGGAGATCTCGCCGGCGATAAGCGGCCACGTTGCAGCCTGAGCGGCAGGAGGAGAGGCGACCCGCGCGGCGAGCGATCGAGGTTGCTGGCACGCGGCTTGCCGTCGTATGTCCGCAACAGACGCGAGAGAGGTCGTGGGTTGGAATGCACACCGTAACCTTGGAGCAAGTGGCCCTGTTCCTCGCCGCCGCTGTGGTCGCCGCACCGCTGGCGAAGCTGCTGCGCGTCGGCAAGGTGCTTGGCTACCTTCTGGTCGGGGTGCTGATCGGACCGGCGGGCCTGCGCCTGGTGGGCGACGTGGGCTCGGTGCTGCACTTCGCCGAGTTCGGCGTCATCATGCTCCTGTTCGTCATCGGCCTCGAGCTGCGGCCGAGACGCCTGTGGTCCATGCGCTCCGCGATCTTCGGCCTGGGCGGCGCCCAGGTGGGGTTGACGGCGATGGCGCTGGCCGTCGCGGCCATGGCGTTGGGCCTCGGCTGGCAGGCGGCCCTGTTCGCCGGCCTCGCCCTGTCGCTTTCGTCCACGGCGTTCGCCCTGCAGGTGCTCGAGGAGAAGGGCGAGCTGTCGCTGCGCCACGGCCGCCTGGCCTTCGCCGTGCTGCTGTTCCAGGACATCGCGGCGATTCCCCTGATCGCCCTCGTCGGGCTGTTCGCCGCCGCCGCAGGGACGGCGGCGCAGCCCATGGAGCTCGGGGCGGCGGCCAAGGCCATCGGCGTCATTCTGGCCGTGGTGGTGGTCGGCCGCTACGTGCTCAACGGCATATACCGGCTGGTCGCGCGCACCGGCGTGAAGGAGGCCATGACGGCGAGCGCGCTGTTGACCGTCGTGGGGGTGACGCTCGTCATGCAGCTGGCCGGCCTGCACGCCTCGCTCGGCGCGTTCATTGCCGGCGTGCTGCTCGCCGACTCCGACTATCGCCACGAGATCGCGGCCGACATCGCGCCGTTCGAGGGCCTCCTCCTCGGCCTGTTCTTCACGGCGATCGGCATGTCGCTCAACCTCGGCCTGATCCTGGAGAAGCCCTATCTCGTGCTCGGCATCGTGGCCGGGCTGTTGGCTATCAAGGGAATCGTGCTGTTCCTCTTAGGCCGGCGGGCGGGCCTCGAAGCCGGCCCGGCGCGCAGGCTGGCACTCGCGCTCTCGCAGGGCGGCGAGTTCGCTTTCGTGCTGGTCGCCGCCGGGACCAGGGCCTACGTCCTGGAGCAGCCGGTCGCCGACCTGCTCTCGGTCGCCGTCACGCTCTCCATGGCCGCAACGCCGCTGCTCCTGATGCTCGACGAGCTCCTCGCGCCCAAGCTCGCGCCGGCGGCGCGCGCCTTCGACGAGATGCCCCCCAGCGACGGCCACGTGGTGATCGCCGGCTTCGGGCGCGTCGGCCAGATCGTTGCGCGCGTCTTGAGGGCCAAGCGCATCCCGGTCACGGCGCTCGATGCCAACCCGGAGCGGGTGGACTTCGTGCGCAGGTTCGGCACGCAGATCTACTACGGGGACGCCAGCCGGCCGGAGGTCCTCGAGGCGGCGCAGACCCGCAAGGCGCGCGCCTTCGTGCTCGCCATCGACGACGTGGAGGCGTCGCTGCGCACCGCCCGCCTGGTGCACCGCAACTATCCCCACGTGCCGATCTACGCCCGCGCGCGCGATCGCCGCCATATCCACAAACTGATGGACGAGGGCATCAAGACCATGCGGCGGGAGACGTTTCTCGCTACCCTCGACCTCACTCGCGAGGTGCTGCGCGGGCTCGGTCTGCCGGAGCGCGAGGTGCGCCATACGGTGGACACCTTCCAGGTCATGGATCGCAAACGGCTCTACGAGGACTACAAGCACTACACGGACCTCGAGAAGATGCAGGAGCGCGCCAAGAGCCACGCGCAGGAGCTGGAGGAGCTGTTCGCCAGGGACGCGGAGGAGCAGGCCAGAACGGGGACGGACTCCCCAGGCGTGACCTAGGCCGGCAGGGAACAGCGAGCAGGGAACAGGACGACGAGAAGGGGGCGCATGGCGACGCAACAACCGGCCGCGAAAGCGCTCAGCCTGCTCGGCCTCGGCATTCTCACTGCGCTGTCGGTGCTCGCCGGGGCCGCGGCCCAGACGCCGAAGCCGTTGCCGGCCAAGGAGGCGGCGCCCGCGAAGGCTGCGCCCAAGCAACCTGCAGCGAAGGCCGAGAAGCCTGCGGCCAAGGCCGCGCCGAAGAAGGCCGCAGCGAAAGCCGAGTCGGTCGACGCGCCGCTTGCCAAGCTCCTCACGCCGGCGCAGCAGGAGACCTGGCTCGAGCACCGCACCGCGCGCGGCGCCTGGGAGAGGACGTATCGCGCCTACTGGCGCACGGTGGAGGCCAAGCGCGGGGCGCGCAGGACAAAGCGCGTGTCCAGCCAGCCGGTCACGGCGGACGACTACGTCACGGCCCACCCGCCGAAGTATCAGGGCCCGGAGCTACCGCCCGACGTCGCCAGGATCGTGGCCTCCGTGAGGCCGCCCCCGCGCGAGCGGCGGCTGCCGGCGGTGGCCGACTTCCTGGCGCATGCCAAGAAGCAGTTCGGCTTCGTGCCCAAGCGCGCGAGCGAGCGGGCGTTCAAGCGCAGCTACGCGAGCGAGGCGCTCAAGGTCGGCCTGACCAAGGACCAGGTGGTGCGCGTCTACGCCCTGGAAACCGGCGGGCTCGGCACCTACGACATGCTGTCCGGCACCAACCCCGTGACCAAGCAGGGCAAGCCGATCTCCTCCGCGCTCGGCTACGCCCAGCTCCTGCATGCCAACTCGACGGGCGAGCTCGTCAAGCACGGCGAGGCCTTCGCGCAGCGGCTCAAGGCCATGGCCGCCGAGCCCGGCACGCCGGCCGCACGCGCCGCCGAGCTCAAGGCCAAGGCGGGCGTCCTCACCAGGATGCTGCGCGCGGCCCGCTCGGTGCCCAACGAGTGGAAGGCGCACGTGCGCTTTGCCAAGACACCGAACGGTCTCGGCATTCACACCCTCAATCTCGATGCCGACGTGGGACCCTGGATGCAGGTCCTGAAGCTCAAGTCGCTCAAGGACAGCGCGGCCAAGCGGGGGCTCACCAGTCTCAGCGGCGCCGAGATCGAGCTGATGAACCTCGCGGGCCCCGGCACCGGGCTCGAGATGATGACGCCGGTGGGGCGGGAGGTGCCCACCGCCAACTTCTTCAGCGAGGGCGGCTACGCCCGCAACCCGGTCGTGCGCGACAAGACCGCCGCGGAGCTGCTGGCCGCGCTCGAGACCCGCATGGAGGTTCACCTCAAGAAGCCCGGCTCGATCGAGTTCGCCCGCATCTTCGACGAGGTGGCGCGGTAGGACGACCGACTGCAACAGTTTCGTGACAGTCAGACATCGGGCAGAATCGGGCCGGCCTACCTGCCGCGCAGGCAAGTCCCCGGCGGGAGCGGGAAGCCGCGCAGGAGCTCGGCGGCGGCCATCGGCCTCTTGCCCGCGCGCTGCAGCTCCACGAGCTCGACGGCGCCCTCACCGCAGGCCACGGCAGGCGCACCGTCGAGCACCGTGCCCGGCGCGCCGGAGCCGGACGCAATGCGCGTGCGCAGCACCTTGATGCGCTCGGCCTTGTCGCCGGCGGCGAACCAGGCGCCCGGAGCCGGCGAGAGGCCGCGCACGTGGTTGTGGACCTCGCCGGCGGGGCGCGTGAAGTCGATGCCGGTCTCGGCCTTGTCGATCTTGGCGGCGTAGGTCGCGCCGGCGTCGGGTTGCGGCTGGCAGGCGAGCGCGCCGCGCTCGATCCCGGCCAGGGCCTCTACCATCAGCCGGGCCCCGCGCTCGGCCAGCACGTCGTGCAGCTCGCCGGCCGTCGTGTCGGGGCCGATGGGAACCTCCTCGGCGAGGCAGACGGGGCCCGTGTCCAGCCCCTCGTCCATGCGCATGATGGTTGCAGCGGTCAGGGCGTCCCCGGCCATGATGGCGCGCGCGATCGGCGCCGCGCCGCGCCAGCGCGGCAGAAGGGAGGCATGCAGGTTGAGGCAGCCCGCGCGCGGCGCTGCGAGCACGGCGCGCGGCAGGATCAGCCCGTAGGCCACCACCACGCCCACGTCCGCCCCATGGGCGGCAAACGCCTCCCGCGCGGGCTCGTCCTTGAGCGAGCGCGGGGTGAGGACGGGGAGGCCTGCGCCCTCCGCGGCGAGGTGGACCGGGGACTTGCGCTCGTGCTTGCCGCGGCCGGCCGGCTGCGGCGCCCGCGTGTAGACGGCGGCAACCCGGTGGCCCGCGGCCAACAGGGCGGCGAGCGTCGGGACCGCGAAATCGGGGGTGCCCATGAAGACGATGCGCATGCCGGGCCTCCCTGTGGGCAGTCGGCGGCCGGCAGCCGGCGGTCAGGCAACGATGGCACCTACGACTGCCTACTGCCGATTGCCTAAGGGGTCAGACCCGCGGGGTCTGACCCCTTGTCCGAGCCCTTGTCCGAATCCTTGCCGGGTGCCTTTGCGGATTTGGCCTGCTTCTTGAACCTGCGCACGATGATGTCGCGCTTCAGCCTGGACAGGAAGTCGATGATCAGCTTGCCGTTCAGATGGTCGATCTCATGCTGGATGGCGGTGGCGAGCAGGCCGTCCGCGGCCACCTCCTGCAACAGCCCCTCGCGGTCGAGATAGCGCACCTTGACGATGGCCGGCCGCTCGATCTCCAGGCGCACGTCGGGGATCGACAGGCAGCCTTCCTCGTAGACCCGCATCTCCGTCCCCAGCTCCAGAATCTCGGGGTTGATGAGCACCAGGGGCCGGCGCTCCTGCTCCTCCTTGGAGGTGGTGTCCAGCACCATCAGCCGGCGCGGGACCCCCACCTGCACCGCGGCGAGCCCGACGCCAGGCGCGGCATACATCGTCTCCAGCATGTCGTCGGCGAGCGCCTTGAGCTCGGCATCGATGCGCTCCACGGCTGCACTTTTCTTGCGCAAGAGCGGGTCGGGCAGGGTGATGATGTTACGTATAGCCATGGGTCTGAGATAAGGTGACAGCCGGACGGGGTCAATTGCCCTTGAAGCCGCGGCAGAGGCCGGATTTCCGCGAGCGGGGAGCCCGTCCATTTGTGCATGGGTCCCGGGGGCGACGGCATCCAAAACCGCACGCGCCGCGGCGAGCCGCTGGCGCTTCGCACCGCCTCCAGCGTGCGCCTGCCACGTCCCTCTCAAACCGACGCTTGCGCAACCGGTGCTTGTGCGCGCAATGTCGTGGGCTGGACCTCCCCGCCCAATTCGCATGCGCCGAGCCTCCCCTCCCGACCCGCATGCGCCAAGACCTCGCCGACCCCACCCCGACCTCCCACAATGCCAGACCCGCTCGTCCTTACCAAGATTGAGCCCTCGCCTCCGAGGGCCTCCCCCTTCCCTTGCCGGGCACGGCTCGGCCACGTGCCGGCTGCCTCCGCGCCGCGCCAAAGCCGATAGTCCGAATGCCGCGCAAGACCGATTGTCCCGCTCCGTTCATCCTCGGCTGGGAGGAGTGGGTGGCACTGCCGGAGCTCGGCCTGCCGGCCATCAAGGTCAAGGTCGATACCGGCGCCCGCACCTCCGCTCTGCACGCGTACTATGTCGAGCCGTTCGGCTCCGTGCGGGCGCGCAAGGTCCGGTTCGGCGTGCACCCGCTGCCGCGGCGACGCGATGTGGCAATCGAGTGCACGGCACGCCTGATCGACCGGCGCGAGGTGAAGAGCTCGAGCGGCGAGCGCGAGGAGCGCTACGTGATCGAGACGGAGATCAGCATCGGCGGGCGGCACTGGCCGATCGAGATTACGCTCGCCAACCGCAACATGATGACCTATCGCATGCTGCTGGGGCGCCAGGCGATCCAGGCCGGGATGCTGGTGGATCCCTCCTCGTCCTTCCTGCAGCCCAAATTGCACTACAACGTGTACGAGCGCACGCGGCGGTGAGCCGCCCGGCGCGGTCTGCGGCGGCTTCATGCGCCATTCGCGCGACGCGCGCTCGCGGGCGGCGTTCTACGAGCGGCTGGTTGCCGGGGCGCCCTTCATCAGGCGCGACCCCACGATGGCGAGCGCGCCCACAACGACGACGCCCAGACCGAGCTGCCAGGACACCGTGATGCCAAAATAGACCAGGCTGAAGCCCACCTCGTCGAACATGCGGCCCACATAGACCACGGCGGCGCCGACCACGCACAGCAAAATGCCGAGCCCCAACAACGCCGTTCGCATGCGACCCTCCCCCTTGCTTCGCCGGCGCGCGAAAAGCACTGGGCCGGCGCCCAAAACGACCGACGACGACACTCGTCGAACACCGGGGGTCGGGTCGGGCCCTGCCAACCCGCCTACCGGCGCAGCTCGAGCGAAGCCGACCCTGCGTCGCCGGTCAAGCGCACACTTTGCCGGTTGCCGGCAACGGTGATGAAAATCGTGCCGGAGGCGTTGTACTCGCTGTTGTGGAAGGTGCCCTGATAGCTGTTGCCGCCGACCCGGCGCACAGTCGCGGTCTGGGTGGCCCGGCCCGACGCCGTCGCGCAGGTGGCCGTCAGCGTGTAGGAGGTGGCCGAGGAGCGCCGGAACTGCGCCCGGCACTGCGCCCTCTCCATCTGGCCCGAGCCGAACGCCACCGACCCGCCGCCGCGCCAGGACCCCTCCAGCCCCGCCGTCTGCGCCTCTGCAGCGGCTTGCGCCGAGGCCCGGCCCGGGCTCGCCGGGCCGCCGAGGAGGGCGATGGCAGGCACCATGACGAGCACGATCGATGGCATTTGCATCCTTCGAGCCATGCGCTTGCGTCCCATGTCGCATTCACCTCCGCTGCTTGCGTGGTGCCCCGAACCGTCCGCCAGCTTTGACAACCGGAAACGGCGCCGTTCGTTCCCGAGCCGCCGCGGCTCCGCCGGGCCTTGGGTGGTTGTGGACAGACGGGCATCGGCATGACAGTGAACAAGGGACAGATCCCCAGGAGGAGGCGTTCCAGATGCTCACGCTCTACTACGCGCCGGGCGCATGCTCGATGGCGGCCCATATCGTGCTCGAGGAGGCAGCTGATAAATACGAGGCCAGGCGGGTCGACCTCGCCAAGGGCGAGCAGCGCAGCGAGGCCTATCTCAAGGTCCACCCGATGGGTCGCGTCCCCGCGCTGCTCTTGGACAGCGGCGAGCCGCTGACCGAGAACACCGCCATCCTGCCCTATCTCGGCAAGCGCTACCGGCTCTGGCCCACCGACCCGCTGGTGGAGGCGCGCGCGCTCTCCCTGCTCGGGTTCTTCGCCACCAACGTGCACCCGGCGCACGCCCACGTCGCGCGGCCCGAGCGCTATGCCACCGATCAGTCCCACTTCCCCGACCTGCAGGCCCAGGGTCGCAAGATGTTCCACGACTACTTGAGCTCAAGTGGACCGCATGCTCGCCAACCGGCAGTGGCTCTCCGACCAGTACTCGGCGCTCGACCCCTATGCCTTCACGTTCTACACCTGGGGCGTGCGCCGCGAGCTGCCGATGGCGGAGCTCAAGAGCTATACCGCCCACAAGGACCGCATGCTGGCCCGCCCCGCCGTGCAGCGCGTGGTGGCGGACGAGCAGGTCAAGGTGTGAGGCGTGTCTGGCGGACGGGGGCAGGCTCCGCTCCTGACCGCCTCCCACCGGCCGCACCGCCCTATGACCAGCGTAGCCCGGTGCAATACGGGCTAACGCCCTATTGCGCCCTACGGCCCTGTTGCGCCCTACGCGCCGCCGGGGCGCAGGTCGGAGCGGTCGGCCATGCCGAGCCAGGCGCAGACCTCGCGGGCATGGGCGGCAGGGGCCGCCACGGGGTAGTAGACGCGCTGGATGCGGCCATCGGCGATGGCAAGCGTCAGGCGCTTCAGGTAGGTGACGCCGCCGGTGGCGAATGTCGGCAGCTCCAGCGCGCGTTGGAAGGCGAAGCCCTCGTCGCTGGCGATCTCGAAGGGGAGCCCGAGACGCTCGACCAGCTCGTGCTGGTAGGCCGTCGGCTGGGTGGAGAGGCCGAACACCTCGGCACCGACCTGACGGAACCCGGCATGCAGATTGCGGAAACCTTCCGCCTCCGGCGTCGAGCCGTGGGCGCCGGGGATCTCGTCCCACTCCGGCGGGTCGGGCAGACCCGGACGGCCGGTCCAGGGGTAGCAGTAGACGATGGCCAGACCGGCGAGCCCGGCGAAGTTGATGCTGCGGCCCGCGGTGGTCGCCAGATCGAGGTCGGGGAGGCGTTGCCCGCGCTTCAGGTGCCGGGCGCGGCCGTCGTCCTGGAGCCCAGCCGTCGCGGCGCTCATGGGAGCCGGTTCTGCCCGAGCCAGGCGAGCACCTCTCCGGCGTTCCGGTCGGGTGGGAACACGGGGTAGAAGACCTGGACGATGCTGGCGTCATCGATGACCAGGGCGAGCCGCTTGATCAGCCTCATGCCGGCCACCTCCATGGTGGGCAGGCGCAGGGCCTGCGCCAGTGCCAGATTCGCGTCCGACAGCAGTGGGAAGGGGAGATGCAGGCGCTCGGCCGCCTCGCGCTGGTAGGCCGTGTCCTGGGTGGAGAGGCCGAGGACGCGGGTGGCGCCGGCGGCGACCAGGTCCTGGTGGAGGTCGCGGAAGGCGCAGGTCTGGGGCGTGCAGCCGCGTGCGCCGGGGATCGTGTCCCAGTCGGGAACCGGAGAAGTCTGGCCGGGCACGCCGGTGCGCGGGTAGGCGAAGACGACGACCCGGCCGGGGAGCCTGGCGAGCGATACCTGGGTGCCGTCGGTGGCGGCCAGCGTCAGATTCTGGCACCGCGAGGCCGGCGAGATGCCGCGCCCCGCCGTCGTCCTGGGGCGCCGGGATCCTCGACCAGTCGACCCCCGTGAGATTGGGCTGAGTGCTGGAGACCATGTGCCGTCCCTCACATTGCTTCGGCGCTGCGGGCGCGCTGTCCGCGAACGTCGCGAAAGCCTTTGCGCAGTCACTTTCCTAGAGCAATCTGGCGCGGATAGAAAGCCGGGGCGCCTGCGGGCTCGTGTCGAGACGCCCGGCACCTCCTGCAGGTCGCAAGATGAGCACCAAACCCCTGATCAAGCACGTCGATCGCACCCTGGGCGCGCTGGCGCGATCCGTCATCCGGAACGGCTTTGCCAAGCCGCTGCTCGCGCTCAACTACAAGGTGGAGATGGTGGGCGGCGAGGAGGCGCTCTCCTGCAGCGACGGCGCGCTGGTGGTCGCCAACCACGTCTCGTTCCTCGACGGGCCGTTCCTGGTGAGCGAGGCGTGGCCCTACGCGCGCATCCGGGTGACGGCCTGGCATGCCGAGTACAGCGACTGGACGCAGTGGTGGATCATGAAGCTGTTCAGCGCCATCTCGCTGGGCAGCCCGAAGAACCCGCCCAAGGGCTGGCAGCAAGATGCCCCGAACCGGGAGGACCTGTGGGTCGAGGAGCGCCAGCGCCGCAAGGTGCGCTCGGTGGAGATCATGGGCAAGGTGCTGGCCGCCGACCGCCACCTCCTCCTGTTCTGCGAAGGCGCCATCGGCGACGGCCGCAGGGTCACGATCCCGCCCCATCTCTCCGGCGTGCACGACCTGATTGCGGCGCGGCCCGACAAGCCGGTGCTGCTGGTCAGGATCGAGGGCCTGGAGCGCAGCGTATTTGGCAAGGCGCGGCCGCGTGCGCCTCTCCTGCAGCGGCTGCCCGTGCGCGTCACGCTAAAGCGGGTGGACAACGTCTCCCTGGAGGGCGGCCCGCCCGGCCTCAACGCCAGGCTGGAGGAGTACTACAACCAGGGCACGCCGCTCGCCACGCGGACCGACGCGGCGGCGTGAGGGGGTATCGCCGAAAGAACGATCTCTCGAAACATTGCTGTCTAACCTTCATTTTCGCACATTCGGAGAAAGACATCCAATGCAGTCAGGAATTTTCATTAGCTACCGACGGAGCGATGCGGCCCACGCGGCGGTCCTCCTCCACATGCTGCTCTCGCGGCGACTGCCTCTGGAGGACATCTTCATCGATGTCAGTGGTATCGAGCCGGGCGACGATTTTGTACAGGCTCTAGCCGACCAATTGAACTCCTGCAAGGTCCTGCTGGCGGTAATTGGTCCCGGCTGGCTTCATGCCAGGGACATGGCGGCGCAGCGCCGTCTCGATCAGGCAGACGACTACGTGCGTCTTGAGATCGAGACAGCCCTTGCCCGGGGGCTGCATGTCATTCCAGTGCTGATTCGCGATACGCCTGTTCCCAGCAGGGATGAACTGCCGCTCTCTTTGGCGCCACTGGCGCGACTGAACATCATCAGGCCCGCTCTTGATCCACAAGGCGATGGCATCGAGCCATTGGCTCGCAAAATCGAAAAGATCCTTCGTCCGAGCATTATGAGCCTATTCAGTGGAAGCGGATCCAGGAGCGCGGCTGCCCAGATCAACCGGCCGCCCAAGAGAGGTACCATACTTGAAGCAGCGCGAAGCCTTGTTCAAGGCAGCAGGCTGCCATCGCGCATTACACGGATTTTGGTACCAGACTTGTTTCTAAGGCAGGATCCCAACGATGCGATTTCCCAGTATCGCGACGAACCCCTCGTCGCTCCCGGTCTGCCCTACGTTGAGATCATCAACTGGTGCAGCGATTTCAAGGCGGGGCGCCAGCCGAGCATTGAGGCTAGGCTGAACCCCGGAAGGTTCGAGCTGTCGAGTTGGGGGCCTGGCGATGGCGATCTCATTCGCAACGCTGGCTTCGAGGCGTTCCGCACCCACAAACCGAAGACCTTTGACGGTCCCGCGGTGCGAGTGGATGGATACAGGATCGCCGGCAGGCGGCTCCTCCTGCAGGCGCAGCATGCGACGTATTTTACCCAGGTGCGCTCCAATCTTATCCTCGACTATAGGCATCGTCTCCCGAATGGCTCGACGCTCAGCCTCCGCGACCTGTTTCGGCAGGAGTTCGGCCACCGGCTGCCGCTCCTCGACGACAGGCGCCTCGCTAATACGCTCGGCGTGTCGGCTTTGATATTTTGCCAGTCTGGCGACGAGCTCACGCCCTATCTTCTGGCGCGCACACGGGAGGTAGCCGTCAACGACCTGGGGAACGAGTGGCATTGCACCGCCTCGGGGGTGGCCGAGCTCCGGGGCGAGGATCGTGACGCGGACAATTTCATCGAATGGTCGATGCGCAAGGAGTTGGAGGAAGAGGTCGGCTTGGTGGGAGACGACCTCGATACCCTCGCACCGATCGCGTTCGGCCGTGAATTGCTGCGGGCCGGCAAGCCGCAGTTCTTCTTTCTCGGCATCACAAGCCTTCCCCTCGCTGAGATCACAAAGCGCCTCAAAGGCGCCCGGCGCCGTGCAAAGCGCGTGGGCGACATCGTCGAGAATATGGCACTGCCGCAGCTGCACAGCCCGGCGAGCCCGACGATCCCGGATGCGAACGCCCTACAGGGACGGACGATCTCCGCCGAGGCAGCTATTTGCCTGCACTACTTCTCCTCCTCTCAAAGGCGATGATCGGCGCTGATGGGGCAAGGATACGCCGGCGGTCACGCGAGCCCTGCGCGCTTGAGCTGGCCGGCGAGCTTGCCGCGGGCGGCGGGGTCGATGCGGAAGCGGGCGGTGACGGCGCCGGTCTCGGCGCTGGCCTCCTCGGCCAGCACCTCGGCGTGGGCGTGGAGCCAGCTCAAGAGGCGGCTGGCGTGGGCGGGGATCTCCACCGTCAGGACCTCGTCGCGCAGGCCCATGCGGGCGTCGATGGCCTGCAGCAGCGCCTCGATGCCTTCGCCCGTCATGGCCGACACCAGCACCGGGCGCCGCTCGCTGCGGGCGATGGCGCTCTCCGCCTCCTCGCGCTCCGATGCTCCGAGGCGGTCGGCCTTGTTCCAGACCTCCAGCACCGGGGCATCCGCGGTGTCGGTGGCGGTGCCGAGATCGGCGAGCACGGCCTCAACGTCGTGGCGCTGCGCCTCGGTCTCGGGGTGGCTGATGTCGCGCACGTGGAGCACGAGGTCGGCCTCCACCACCTCCTCCAGCGTGGCGCGGAAGGCGGCCACCAGCTGGGTCGGCAGGTCGGAGATGAAGCCGACGGTGTCGGAGAGCACCGCGCGGCGGCCGCCCGCCAGCTTCAACTCGCGGATGGTGGGATCGAGGGTCTGGAACACCTGGTCCCTGGCGGCGACGGCGGCGCCCGTGAGCCGGTTGAAGAGCGTCGACTTGCCGGCGTTGGTGTAGCCGACGATCGCCACCACGGGGACGGGGACGCGCTTGCGCCCGGCCCGGTGCAGGCCGCGCGTCTTGACCACGACGGCGAGCTCCTTGCGGATGGCGGCGATGCGCTCGTCGATCAGGCGCCGGTCGGTCTCGATCTGCGCCTCGCCGGGGCCGCCGAGGAAGCCGAAGCCGCCGCGCTGGCGTTCCAGGTGGGTCCAGCTGCGCACGAGACGGCTCTTCTGGTAGGTGAGGTGGGCCAGCTCCACCTGCAGGCGGCCCTCACGCGTCAGCGCACGCTGACCGAAGATCTCGAGAATGAGGCCGGTGCGGTCGAGGACCTTGCAGCTCCAGGCCTTTTCCAGGTTGCGTTGCTGCACCGGGCTCAAGCCGTGGTCGACGATGGCGAGGCCGGCGTCGCCCTCCTTGACGAGGGCGGCGAGCTCCTCGACCTTGCCCGAGCCGAACAGCGTCGAGGGGTTCGGCTTGGGCAGCGGCACGACCTCGGCTGCCGCCACGGCGAGGTTGATGGCGCGCGCAAGGCCCACCGCCTCGGTCAGGCGATCCTTGATGGAATGCGTCGCCGGGCCTGCGCGCGCGGCCCCGCTGCCGCGCCGGGCCTCCACGCGCTGGCCCGCGCGTAAGGGCACCAGCACGACGGCGCGTGTCGGCGTCGGGCGGCGCTCGACCGGGGCGCGGCGGCGCCTGCGGGCTGGCGTGGGATCGGTGGTCGAAATGGCTATCCCTGCTGGCCTTCGGCCGGATCGGTGTCCATCAGGTGCACGGGCTGGCCCGGCATGATGGTCGATATCGCGTGCTTGTACACCAGCTGCGAGTGTCCGTCACGGCGCAACAGGACGCAGAAGTTGTCGAACCAGGTGACGATACCCTGCAGCTTCACCCCGTTCATCAGGAAGATCGTGAGCGGCGTCTTGTTCTTGCGCACGTGGTTCAGGAACGTGTCCTGAAGGCTTTGGGCTTTTTCGGCCATTGTTGTTGTCCGTTGCAGTGTTCTTTGCGCTGTCGAAAGGTGGCGGCCCCGACCTTAGCCCCCCGATCGTCAGTGAAACATGAAACATGCTGCATCACGCTGCGATGCACAAGCAGAATTCGCCACATGCGGGTGGGAAAGTACCTCTGCACTCGGTCAGGGGCTCGCCAGCTCCGCAGATCCATGAAATTCGGCCCTCAGCCTTTGTGTGAGAAGGCCCGGCGCGCCGTTGCCGATGGGCTGGCCGTCGATGCGCACCACCGGCATCACGATGTTGGTGGCCGAGGTGATGAAGGCCTCGCGGGCGGACTTGGCCTCCTCCACCGTGAAGGCCCGCTCCACGAGCTGCAGGCCTTCCTTCTGCAGCACGTCGATGAGGGTGGTGCGGGTGATGCCGCGCAGGATGCGGTTGTCCGTGGGCCGCGTGATGAGCCGGCCCTGGCTGTCGACGATCCAGGCGTTGGAGGAGGCGCCTTCGGTGATGAAGCCCTCGGCATCGACGAACCAGGCCTCCTTGGCGCCTTCGGCGCGCGCCGCCTCCTTGGCGAGCGTGGCGGGGAGCAGCATCACCGTCTTGATATCGCAGCGGTGCCAGCGCGGGTCGGGCATGGTCTTGACGCCGATGCCGTCGGCGGCGAGTGCCTCCAGGCTGCGCGGGGAGACGCTGCGGGCGAGACAGACGACGGTGGGCTCGACGCCGGACGACGGGAACAGGAAGTTGCGCGGGCCGGCGCCGCGCGACACCTGCAGGTAGACGATGCCGTCGCGCACGCGGTTGCGCCGGACGGTCTCGCGCAAGACGCGCGACCAGGCGGCCGGGCGACATCGGCCGCGGGATGGAGAGCTCGGTGAGCGAGCGGGCGAGGCGGCCCATGTGGCGCGTCTCGTCGACGAGGCGCCCGCCTTTGACCTCGATGACCTCGTAGACGGCATCGGCGAACTGGAAGCCGCGGTCCTCGGCGTGCACCGTGGCCTCGGCGTAGGGGAGGTAGCGGCCGTTGACGTAGACGATGCGGGTCATGATAGAGCCTCCCCGGAGCTTTGGGCCTTACGAGTTGCCGTCAATGAGGATCTGGGCAATTGCCTGTTTCAGGGCGGCTCGATTCTCGACGCTGAACGAACCCAGGCGCCTCAGGACGAGTCGATGCTCGACAGTAGCGAGAACCGGCTTGACAACAGATGGTTTGAGCAAGCCTGCAGCTTGCCAGCCTTCGACAAAAACCTCGCCCAGACTGGCCGAGGGTCGCAGCTGGCTGGTGATCGCCATCACCACGATGTCTGGCCTAGCGGGGTTGTAGGCGCGGCTGCTGACGACGACCGCGGGCCGCTTCTTGGACGCGGCCTGGTTGGTGAATGGGAACGGGATTAGGACGACATCCCCGAACTCAAAGGGCATCGTAGACGTCGTCTTCGGGGTTGCTCCAAACCTCGGCGAACGCCGGGACGCTGGCGGCGGCACGCGCGAGCGCGCACTCCTGCTCGCGCATGCGCAGGAACTCCACGAAGTCCTCCACCTCGACGATACGCTCCGCCGGCAGAGCCTCGATTTTCTCGATCAGGGTGCGTGCAAAGTCTGACATGATCACTTTCTACTCGCTGAACCTTTGCCCTGCAAGGTCGGCTGCTGGACCGTCGATGCTCCCTCCATGACCGGCGGGATACGAAAAGCGCAGATGGACGGATTGCGGGTCCCCACCCCTGCGCCCGCAGTAAAGCACTTGCGTTGGAGCGTGTGGCTGCCCCTCTCCCCGCAAGCGGGGAGAGGGAGCCAGCGCTACGCCGTGCGGGCCTCGCCGGTGCGCTCGTGGGAGCTGACGCCCAGCGCGCGCAGCTTGCGGTGCAGGGCGGAGCGCTCCATGCCGACGAACTCGGCCGTGCGCGAGATGTTGCCGCCGAAGCGGTTGATCTGGGCCAGAAGGTACTCGCGCTCGAAGATCTCGCGCGCCTCGCGCAGGGGCAGCGACATCAGGTGCTCGGCGCCGCCGTTGACGGGCAGCGGCACGTTGGAGCCGATCTCCTCGGGCAGCAGGTTGGCGGTGATGATGGCGTCGGGGTCGCCGCCGGAGAGGATCAGCAGGCGCTCGATGTTGTTTCTGAGCTCGCGCACGTTGCCGGGCCAGTCGTGCGCCTGCAGGACCGCGATGGCATCCTCGCCGATCTTGCGCGGCGCGAGCCCCGAGGACTGCGACACCTGCTTGACGAAGAAATGGATGAGCTGGGGGATGTCGTCGCGCCGCTCGGCGAGCCCCGGCACGCGCAGGGGCACCACGTTGAGGCGGTGGTAGAGGTCCTCGCGGAAGCGGGCCTCCGCCATGTCGCGCTCCAGGTCGCGGCTCGTCGAGGAGATGATGCGCACGTCGACCGCCACCTTGGGGCCGCCGCCGACGCGCTGGAATTTCTGCTCCACCAGCACGCGCAGGACCTTGCCCTGGGTCTCGATCGGCATGTCGGCGACCTCGTCGATGTAGAGGGTGCCGCCGTGCGCCTCCTCGAGCGCCCCCACCTTGCGGGGGCCGGAGTGGTCCTCGGTGCCGAACAGCTCCTCCTCGACGCGGTCGGGCGCCATGGCGGCGGCGCTGACCACCACGAACGGGCCGTCCTTGCGGTGCGACTTCTCGTGCAGGACGCGGGCGGCCAGCTCCTTGCCGCAGCCGGCGGCGCCGCGGATCAGCACGCGGCTGTTGGTGGGGGCGACGCGGTCGAGCTGGGTGCGGAGCTGGTTGATGGCGGCGGAGTGGCCGATCATCTCGAAGCTCACCACCGAGCGCTCCTTGAGCGTGCGCACCTCGCGCAGCAGGCGGGAGGCTTCCAGCGCGCGTTGCGTCACGAGGAGCAGGCGGTCGGCCTTGAACGGCTTCTCGATGTAGTCATAGGCGCCGCGCTTGATCGCCGTCACCGCGGTCTCGATGTTGCCGTGGCCGGAGATGATGACGACGGGCAGGTCGGGGTGCGCCTTCTTGGTGATGTTGAGCACCTCGAGCCCGTCGAGCCGGCTGCCCTGCAGCCAGATGTCGAGGATGACGAGCTGCGGACGGCGCTCCTCGATCGCCTTCAAGGCCTCGTCGGAGTCGCGGGCGACGCGCGTGCGATGGCCGTCGTCCTGCAGGAAGCCAGCCACCATCTCGCGGATGTCCGCCTCGTCATCGACGATCAGGATGTCAGAGGCCATCGTCTGTCGCTCCTTGGCACTTACTACTTGGGACGGATCAGGCACGACCGCCGGCAGCTGCGGCGGCCGGCTCGAGGTGGGGCTCCTGCTCCGCCTCGCGCGGCGGAGCGGGACGGACAGGCAGGCTGATGCGGATCAGCGCACCGTGCGTGCGGCCGGGCGCGGGCGGGGCATCCTCCAGCGCGAGGGCGCCGTTGTGCTGCTCGACGCTCTTTTTCACGATCGCAAGGCCGAGGCCGGTGCCCTTGTTGCCCTTGGTCGTGACGTAGGGCTCGGTGAGGCTGATGCGGTTCTTGGGCAGACCCGGTCCGTTGTCGATCACCTCGATGTCCACGCGCGCGCCGTTGCGGCGCACGAGGGTCTCGATGCGGCCGCTCCAGCCCGCTTCCCTGTTGGGGCTCTCGGCCCAGGTCTGGATCGCCTCCTGGGCGTTCTTCACCAGGTTGATGACGGCCTGCGAGATGAGGCGCCGGTCGCAGGTGACGATGATGGGCTCCCTGCCGACCTTGGTGTCGAAGGCGATGCCCTGGCCCGCCATCTGCCGGTCGAGCACGGCGGCCTTCACGACGTCGCGGATGTCGTGCTCCTCCATCTGCGGCTTGGGCGAGCGGGCGAAGGCGGAGAACTCGTCGACCATCCTCGTCACATCGCCGACGTTGCGAATGATCGTGTCGGTGCAGCGGTCGAACGTCTCGCGGTCGTCGGTGATGGCCGCGGCATACTTGCGCTTGATGCGCTCGGCGGAAAGCTGAATTGGGGTCAGCGGATTCTTGATCTCGTGGGCAATGCGACGTGCCACATCGGTCCAGGCGGAGGTGCGCTGGGCCGAGACCAGCTCGGTGATGTCGTCGAAGGTGACGACCGTGTCGCCCTCCTCCTCGCTCGGCGACTGCGCGGTGACGCGCACGGAGAACGAGCGCTCCTCGCCGTCGATGAGGAGGGCGATCTGCTGCTGGCGCCGGCTGCGCGTCGGGTCTGCCGCCTGCTGCACCAATTCGGCGAACTCGGGGACGGTCTCGGCGAGGGGCCGGCCGATCAACCTGGCGCCGTCACAGGCGAGGAGCTTCTCGGCGGAGCGGCTGACGAGGGTAACGGCGCCGTCGCGGTCGAGGCCGATGACGCCGGCCGAGACGCCCGAAAGCACCGCCTCGATGAAGCGGCGGCGCTCGGTGAGCTCGCGGTTGGTGTTGACGAGCTCGGTGCGCTGGCTCTCCAGCTCCTTGGTCATGGTGTTGAAGTTCATCGACAGGCGGCGCAGGTCGCCCTCGCCGCGGCGGATCGGCAGCTCCACCTTGAGGTTGCCGCGCGCCACCTCCTGGGCGGCGCTGATCAAGCGCCGGATCGGGGCCACGAACAGGCCGGCGAACCACAGGCCGACCCAGATGGCGGCCGACAGCGCGGTCAGCGTGATCATGAAGTACATGAGCGCGTAGGCCAGCAGCAGGAAGCCGCGCCCTTCCTTCAGCCGGTCGTAGGAGGCGAGCGCCTTGTGGGTGTCGTACAGGTGGCGCACCACCTCGGGCGAGACCCCGCGCGCGACGTAGAGGTAGAGGCCCGGATAGGCGTGGAGCTTGGCGATGGCGCCGACGCGCGTCAACTTGGCGTCGCGCACGAGCTCGTAGGGAATGTCGTTCTCCTCGAGCCCCGGCGTCTCGGCGGGCATGGTGAGCGGAACCTGCCCCTGCTCGGCCAGAGCGATGAGGTCGGGAGGCGGCGTGCGATAGGGGACCTTGGCGTTGGCGAGGACCTGGAGCCGCACCGCGCCCTCGGCGTCGAGGATGTAGGCCGCGGGCAGGTCGCGCAGGGTGGCGTGCGCGAACACCAGGTCGCGGAACTTGTCGACGTTGCCCGCCACCTGAGACGCCGCCTCGTCGAGATCGCGCGCCATGTTGATGGCATCGGTGCGGATGCCCTGGCCGTGCTCCAGGAGATAGACCTTGCCGACATTGGCCGTCTCCTGGACGATGGCGATGGTGTCCCGGTTGAACCAGCTGTCGAGCGCGCGCGAGAAGGTCGTGTGGGCGGCGACGGCCAGGAGCAGCGCCGGCAGGGCGGCGATCAGGCTGAACAGCGCCACGATGCGGGCGTGCAGCCGGGCGCCGGGGACCTTCTGCTTCCAGGCGCGCCGCAGGCCCGCCGCCTGGACCGCGATCACCGCCACCATGGCGATCACCAGGACCAGGTTGACGAAGAGGGCGCTCAAGACCAGCCGCGCCTGCGGCTTGATGGGGGTGAGGCCGGTGAGCAGGAGGTAGGTGACAAGTCCCGAGATCACCGACAGGCTGACGACGACGAGGCCGATGCGGAACGCCCGGTCGCTGGTGCCGGGCAGCGCCGGAGCGTTGTCGGACAGCGGATCGGCCGGGTCGCTGCCGGCCCCCTCTGGGGCGCGCGGCATCAGGCTGTCCCAGGCCCTGCGTCCGCCCTCGGCGCAGCGGCGGGCGAGCCGTCCGAGCGCGGCCGTGGCGGCGCCAGCCGCAACCCTGAAGCGAACAACGAGATCGTCTGTTGTCACCGGAGTGCTAACCCTCTCTGCAGCAAAGCGATCACACAGATCCTGCCTCACTGTGGCATTTCCGCGACAACCTGTGGCTTAACCACTTGCGCAGCATGCGTCAAGCCGCGCGTTGGCCGCGCGTTGGGGTTTGCGACGCCGCGCTTTGGGCTCCGAGCCGTGGTATCGGATCGGCTTTGGCACGACGCCGACCGCATTGGCGGCTACCGGCGGCGGCTCTACGAGGAGTGCACGACCAAGCGCGGCTACAAGAAGGCGAAGTCGGACTGACAGGCGCGCGGCGCTCCTGGACTGCTCCTGACCCTTCTCTCCCCGGCCCCCACGAGGGGTGCATCAGGTCAGACCCACAGGGTCCGACCTCTACGCCGCGGGGGTGCGGAAGACCTGGATGTCGAGGTCGCGGATCTTCTTGCGCTAGGGTGTTGCGGTTGACGCCGAGCAGGGCGGCGGCGCGGATCTGGTTGCCGCGGGTGGCGGCGAGTGCCGCCATCAGCAGGGGCCGCTCCACGTGCTGCAGGACGCGGTCGTAAAGCCCCGCTGGCGGCAGCGCCCGGCCGTAGCCGGCGAAATGCCCGATAGCATTCCGCCATCTTCGACAACTCCCGGGGGGCTTGCCGGTCTCCAGCGCCGGCGGCGGCACCGCTTCCGCCAGCTCAGCCCAGGCGAAAGCCACATGTCCGCTTCCCGCCCGTTGCTGCCGAATGGCATGCGGGGCGATGGCGCGATTGACCCATTGCTAACTCAGGCAAACCATATTCAAGATGGGGCATAAGAGGACGCGCTAGCAATGTACCACG
>CAWIXS010000050.1:0-44600 GCA_963840075.1 uncultured Alphaproteobacteria bacterium
CCTCCGGGAGGTCGGACGGCGCGCTGGAGATCAGCGCCACCTTGGTGTCACTGTCGAGGAACATCTCCTTGAAGTAGTTGTTGAACTTCAGGTCCTCGATGGTCTGCGGCCGGCCCACCAGCTGCGGGTTCCACCCGGCCTTGCCGACCGCCTCGCGCGCCCGCACGAAGGTCTGTATGCGCGTGTCGTCGCGCAGGAAATGAGTGTGCAGGTCCATGATGAGCTGGTTGCGCAGCGCGTCGGCCCGCTCCTGCGCCTGAGCCGGCGTGGCAGCCTCGGCCCGGCTCGCGTCGAAGACCGCGCCGAAGGTGTCGTTGAGCGCCACGAAGGCGGCGGCCATACCGGCGGCGCTCTGGAAGAACTCGCGCCGGCTCAGCCCCTGCTTCTTGCCGAGCTCGTCGCCCATGTCGAGCAGGCGTGCCTCGACCTCCTTCTGCTCGGCACTCTGCGGCGGCGGCATGTACTCGTCGCTCGAGATGATCTGCGTCGGGATCGGCGTGGTATGCGGCAGCATCTCCGCGGGGATCAGCTGATTGATCTCGTCCTCGGTCAGGAAACCCATGGCATCCTCCCTGCACGATTTCGCCATGACTGTCAGTCGGCGCCCCTCTCGGGGGCGTCGTCAGCATAATCCCGCGCACGGCTCGGGTCTACGCATGCGCCCCGTGCTTGCCCCTGCTTTCGATTGTGCATTGCGCCGAACATCCGATCCGGAACGTGCTAGGCTGAGCGGGCCGGGCGGCCTTTCCACAACGCCGCCGCAATGTCGGGAGGATCGACCGATGAGCTCGGCTCAGTCGACATCATCCGCGCCGCGCCTCGGCCGGCGCCAGCTCATGAAGGCCGCTGGCGCTGCCGCCGTCGCGGTCACAGGCGCAGGCCTTGCCGCGCGCCCGGCGCCGGCCCGAGGCCAGACGAACGCAGCGGAGGAGCATTGGGCGAGGAAGGGCAGCGTCGATCTCTATCTCTACCGCAAGCGCATGGCCGGCAGTGGGACCGCGACGCCGGTGCTGCTCCTGGTGCACGGCTCGACCTTCTCCAGCCGCGGCAGCTTCGACCTGCAGGTGCCCGGGCGTCCCGGCTACTCCATGATGGACCACTTCGCCGGCCTCGGCTTCGACGTTTGGACCCTGGACCACGAGGGCTACGGCTTCTCCTCACGCACCGGGAGTCATGCCGGCATCATGGTGGGCGTCGAGGACCTGAAGGCGGCGCTGCCCGTGGTGGAGCGCGTGACCGGCCAGAGCAGCGTGATGATGTTCGGCTCCTCCTCCGGCGCCATCAGGGCCGCCGCCTTCGCCGCCGCCGAGCCCGCCCGCGTCGAGCGCCTCATCCTCAACGCCTACACCCACACGGGCGAGAATGCGCCCGAGATCGACCGCCGGCGGGCCCAGGCCGAGCGCTACAAGTCGAACCCGCGCCGGCCGAGAAGCCTCGCCACCATCCAGCGCATCTTCGACCGCGACCGGGCGGGCAGCTCCGAGTCCGGCGTGGCCGAGGCGCTCGCCGCCTTCGAGCTGCAGTTCGGCGACACCGTCCCCTCCGGCACCTACCTCGACATGGCGCTCAACCTGCCGATGGCCGATCCCGCGCAGCTCAGGTGCCCCGTGTGCATGATCCGCGCCGAGCACGACGGCAATGCCAGCGAGGAGGAGCTCATGCGCTTCTATGCGGCGCTGCCGAACAAGGACAAGCAGTTCGTCATGATCGCCGGGCAGACGCATTCCGGCGGGCTCGGCATCAACCGGCACCGGCTCTGGCACCCCGTCAACGCATTCCTCACCTATCCGCCGATGCGCACCGCATGAGGTGTCCGACCCTCCGCGTCCACACATGACACCAATTCGATGGGAGGTCGCCTTATGCGGTGTGTGAATACTCGGATCGTCTCCTTCTGTCTCGTTACCGCCTTTTGCATTGCGAGCCCGTGCGTCCAGGCGCAAACGGCCTACCAGAAGGCCCCCAAGGCCATACAGGAGGTTCTCGACGCGCCACTGAACCCCACGCTCCTTTCGATCAGTCCGGTGAAGGATCGCGTGGTGCTGGCGACGCGGGCGCGCTACCTGTCGATTGCCGAGCTCTCCGAGCCCGTGTTGCGGCTGGCCGGCCTCAGCATCAATCCGAGGACGAACGGCCCCGGCCGCTCCCGCCCGCGCACCACGGCGTTGCTGCTCAAATCGCTCGTCGACGGCAAGGAGGCTCGGATCGATCTTCCGCCCGACGCCGATCCCGACCTGTTGCGCTGGTCGCCCGACGGCAAGCGCTTTGCCCTGGCGAACACCACGCGCAGCGGGATCGAGCTTTTGATCGGCGACAGCGCGACGGGCCGGCTGCGCAAGGTCGAGGGCGCGAGGATCAACGCCGCCGCGTTGGGCGATGCCATCCAGTGGCTGTCCGACAGCGAGACGCTGCTTGTGCAAACGGTTGTTGCGGGCCACGGACCCCGCCCCGTCGCGCCGTTTGTCCCGGCGGGGCCCATCGTGCAGGAGAACTTCGGCAAGGCCACGCCGGGGCGCACGTTTCAGGGCCTGCTCGAGAGCCCGCACCACGAGCGGCTGTTCGCCTACTACGCCACCTCGCAGCTGGCGCTGGTCGGCGCGGGCGACGGAAAGCTGACGCCGCTGGGCAAGCCCGCCGTTTTCAAGCTGGTGGGCGCATCGCCCGACGGCAACTACGTCCTGGTGGCCACCGTTCAGCATCCCTATTCCTACCTGCACACCGCGCAGGCTTTCCCGGCGGAGATCGAGGTCTGGGATCGCGGCGGCAGGGTGGTTCACAAGGTGGCGAGCCTTCCTCTTGCCGATCAGGTGCCGCTCGAAGGCGTGCCCACGGGGCCGCGCGCCTGCACTTGGCGCCCGGCAGAAGGGGCGACCCTGGTGTGGGTCGAGGCGCTCGACGGCGGCGACCCGAGAAAGGCGGTGCCCTGGCGCGATGTCGTGAAGATGCTCAGAGCGCCGTTCACCGGGCCGCCGGTCGAGCTGGCAAGGACCGAGCATCGCTACAGGGGCATCAACTGGGGCGAGACGGGCGGGCTGGTCTTGATCGAGGAATACGACCGCAAGCGCCGGTGGACGCGGACCTCCATGCTCGACGCCGACAGCCCGGCGCCGAAGGTGGTCTGGGACCGCTCGATCCAGGATCTCTACAACAACCCCGGCGCACCCCTGTTGAAGCGGCTGCCCAACGGACAGTCGGTGATGCATCAGGACGGCGACGATATCTTCTTGTCGGGGCCTGGTGCGACGGCGCGGGGGGACCGGCCGTTTCTCGCCCGCTTCAACCTGAAAACCCTGAAGTCCGATGAGGTGTTCCGCAGCCGGGAGGAGAGCTACGAGCGCCTCGTGGCCCTGCTCGCCGACGACGCCTCGCGTTTCCTCACGAGCCGCGAGACGCCCGATACGCCGCCCAACTATTTCGTCCGGTCCGCGCGCGGGGGGGGCAAGGAGGCCCTGACGAGCTTCGCCGACCCGACGCCGCAGCTGCGCGGCATCAGGAAGGAGCTGGTGCGCTACAAGCGCAAGGACGGGGTGGAGCTGTCCTTCACGCTCTATCTGCCCCCGGACTACCGGGCCGGCACGCCGCTGCCGACCATCCTCTGGGCCTACCCGGTGGAGTTCACCGACGCCGGCGTTGCCGGCCAGGTTTCGGGCTCGCCCAACCGCTTCACGAGCTTCGGCGGCGCCTCGCACCTGTTCTTCGCCTTGATGGGGTATGCGGTCCTGCACAACGCCACCATGCCCGTGATCGGCGACCCGGAGACGGCGAACGACACCTACATCGAGCAGATCGTCGCCAGCGCGGCGGCAGCGATCGACAAGGCCGTCGAGATGGGCGTCACCGACCGCGCCCGCGTGGGCGTCGGCGGCCACAGCTACGGCGCGTTCATGACCGCCAACCTGCTGGCGCACTCCCGGCTGTTCAAGGCCGGCATCGCCCGCAGCGGCGCCTACAACCGCACGCTGACGCCGTTCGGCTTCCAGCGGGAGCGGCGCACGTTCTGGGAGGCGCCGCAGATGTACGTCAGGGTCTCGCCGTTCGCGCATGCCGAGAAGATCGAGGCGCCGCTGCTCATCATGCACGGCGCAGCGGACACCAACGCCGGAACCCATCTGATCCAGAGCGAGCGCATGTATCAGGCGGTCAAGGGCAACGGCGGCAGCGTGCGCTATGTGCGCCTCCCGCTGGAGGGGCACGCCTACGCCGCCCGCGAATCCATCGAGCATGCGCTGTGGGAGATGCTCGCGTGGGCGGACAGGCACGTGAAGGGCGCGCCCTCCGCGATGGAGCGCTGACAAGCTGTCAGAACTCTCCGGGTCTGACACCGTTTCGCCGACCGGAACCACGGTGTCGGCCCCTCTTTCCCCGGGGCGGAGGGCCTGACCTGCAACCCGATGTGCCATTTCGGGAATCGCGTGCAGGCGGCCTGGCGAGGCCCAGGAGGGCCAGGAGGCGCCTCGGGCTGTTCTCCCTTGGCGGGCGGCGAGCCTCAAGCACAGCCCCGCCCGGCGCAGCAGGAAGCGGCTTCTGGGAGCGAGCCCTGGTCGGCTCGTCCACCAAGTCTGTTTGGCGATACTGGGTTGGCGATGGGTTGGCGATACGGCGTCAGACCCGCAGGGTCCGGCACCTCGTTATCGGCGGGCCAAGGCCTCGTCCCAGACGCGCTCGCGCGGGGCGTCGAAGACGAGGGTTGCATCGGCGCTGGCGACGAGCCAGTCCTTGCGCGCCAGCTCCGCCTCGAGTTGGCCCGGCCCCCAGCCCGCGTAGCCGAAGGCCACCAGCGTCCTCCTCGGCCCCTTGCCGCGCGCCATGGCGCGCAGGACGTCGGCGCTGGCGGTGGCCGCCAGCTCGCCGTTGATGGCGATGGTGTCGGCGTGCTCCCAGTCGATCGAGTGCAGGACGAAGCCCATCTGCTGCTCGACCGGGCCGCCGGCGAACACGCGCACGCCGCCAGCTTTTTCCAGGTCCTTGTCGCCCAGGGGCTCGAGCAGGCTCTGAAACGAGCGTTCGCCCACGGGTCGGTTGATGGCGATGCCGAAGGCGCCGTCCTTGCCGTGCCGGATGAGGAGGATGACGGTGCGGGCAAAGCGCGGGTCGCCCATGCTCGGCGATGCGATCAGCGCCCGCCCTGTGAGGGTATCGGCCTCCGGCGTGAGCGAGTGCTTGGGCAGGGCGGCGTGGAGGAGGGCGGCCGGCAGCAGCACCGCCGCGAGGCCGAAGAGGAGGCGCATGAGCCGCATCGATGGCACCCCCTTGGTGTCAGACCCTCCGGGTCTGACACCCGTTTCGCCTACGGCGTTGGAGTCATTGTGTCAGACCCGCAGGGTCCGACACGGGGCCGCGCCTGTCAACGCTGCAGCCGCAGGTCGGGTCAGCGAAGCGATCACCCAACACGCTCGACGTGAAGTCGTGAAGTCGATTTCACGACTTGGCGATTTCGCAATTTCACGATTTGGAGTCGGCGCGCTCCGGATAGAGCGACAAGAGCCCCTCGCGCGATGCAGCGCACACGCCGCGCTCGGTGACGAGCCCCGTGATCAGCCGCGCCGGCGTCACGTCGAAGGCGTCGTTGCGCGCGGGCGAGCCGGGGGCGGCGATCTCCACCGGCACGATCGCGCCCTCGCGGGTCCGGCCGGTCATGACCAGCACCTCGGCCGGATCGCGCTGCTCGATCGGGATGTCCTCGCCCGCGGCCAGCGTCCAGTCGATGGTCGAGTGCGGCATGGCCACGTAGAACGGCACGCCGTTGTCCTTGGCGGCCAGCGCCTTCAGGTAGGTGCCGATCTTGTTGGCCGTATCGCCGCCCGCCGTCACCCGGTCGGCGCCGACGATGCAGAGGTCCACGAGGCCCTGCTGCATCAGGTGCCCGCCGGCGTTGTCGACGACGATGGTGTGGGGCACGCCGTGCGCGCCCAGCTCGAAGGCCGTGAGCGCCGCGCCCTGGTTGCGCGGGCGCGTCTCGTCGACCCACACGTGGAGGGGAATGCCGCGCTCGTGCGCCGCGTAGATCGGCGCCGTCGCGGTGCCGACATCGACGCAGGCGAGCCAGCCGGCGTTGCAGTGGGTGAGGATGTTCACGGGCTCGCCCGGCTCCTTGCGCTGGGCCGCGACCAGGATCGGCTTCAGGCCGTGCGCGCCGATGCGGCGGTTCACCTTCACGTCGTCCTCGCAGATCTCCGCCGCGCGCTCGTAGGCCGCCGCGACGCGCCGCTCGCGTGGCAGGTTGCGCACCGCGCCACGCATCTCATCGAGCGCCCAGCGCAGGTTGACGGCCGTCGGCCGCTGCTCGGCGAGGACGGCGACGGCCCGGTCCAGCGCCTCGTCGGCGGCATCCGCGCGCAGCGCGAGGCAGACGCCGTAGGCGGCGGCGGCGCCGATCAGGGGCGCGCCGCGCACCTGCATGGTCCTGATCGCGCGCGTCGCATCCTCCAGGGTCTTCAGCGCCACGATCGCAAGCTCGTGCGGCAGCCTGGTCTGGTCGATGATCTCGACCGACCAGCCGCCGGCTGCGAGCCAGATGCTGCGATACGGCTTGCCCTTGATGTTCATGGTGCGACCCCGCCACGAACGCCAACCGGATACCCCTCCCCATCATGCCGAAGGCATGTTTTCGACATGATGCGGGGAGGGGCCAGGGGTGGGGGGAACCCCGGCATTCGATGTTCTGCGATCACTTTATCAGTCCAGTGTTGGAACCGCTGCGCCGAGCGGGATGTGGATCGTCTCTTCGAGGCCGCAAGCGGGACAGGAGAGCGCATACCACTCGGCATGCGGGCGCGCCGAGCGGTCGATGATCGCGAGGTCCTGCGCGCCGCAGGCCGGGCATGCCACGGGACGCGCCGGCTCGGACCGCCAACGGGCTATCCGGCGGATCGCTTCGCGCTGTTGCTCGGGAGTCAGCGGCATTTTGCTCAGCCTGTGCTTGCCTCGGGTCCGCTGCCAAGCAGCGGGCACGCCTCGCGGTAAATGAATTCCGTGCAGGCGTCCACAGGGTCGGAGTAGCGATCGCGCATCGCGGCGCCCAGCGGACCACGGGCGGGCGGAAAGGGGGTCAGACCCGCGGGGTCTGACCCGTCAACCCTGCCTTAGGCTGTTGCCCGACGCCGGATCGAACAGATGGACGGCCTCGGGCGCCGCGCTCAGCCCGAAAGCATCGCCCTCCGGCACCGCGCCCGACAACGCAACAATCACCGCCGCATCGCCGGTGGTCCCGTGAAGGAGGCGCGTGGCGCCCAATTCCTCGGCGAAATCCTTGGCGAACGTCAGCGCGCCTGCACCGTTGGCCGCCAGCCGCAGGTCCTCCGGGCGGATGCCGACCTCAACGTCGCGGCCGGCCTCGACGGCGAAGGCGGCGGCGTCGAAGGCGAGGCGACCGGCGCCTACGTCGACCTCGCCGGGGGCGGTAACTCGCCCGGGCAGCAGGTTCATCGCCGGCGAGCCGATGAAGGTGGCAACGAACCGCGTCGCCGGCAGGCGGTAGACGTCGCTCGGGGTGCCGGTCTGCTCCACCCGGCCCTGGTTCATGACCACGATGGTGTCGGCCATGGTCATGGCCTCGATCTGGTCGTGGGTGACGAAGATGGAGGTGGCCTTCAGCCGGTTGTGCAGCCGGCGGATCTCGATCCGCATCTGCACCCTGAGCTTGGCGTCGAGGTTGGACAAGGGCTCGTCGAACAGGAACGCCTGCGGCTCGCGCACGATGGCGCGGCCCATGGCGACGCGCTGGCGCTGGCCGCCGGACAGCTCGCGCGGCCTGCGTTTGAGAAAGTCGCCGATCGCGAGCAGCTTGGCGGCCTCCGCCACGCGCTTTTGGATTTCGGCCCTGGCGACACCGCGGTTCTTCAGGCCGTAGGCCATGTTGTCGTAGACCGACATGTGCGGGTAGAGCGCGTAGCTCTGGAACACCATGGCGATGTCGCGGTCGGCGGGCTCCACCTCGTTCACCGCCTTGCCGCCAATGGCGATGGTGCCTTCGGTGACGGTCTCCAGGCCGGCGATCATTCTGAGCAGGGTGGACTTGCCGCAGCCGGAGGGCCCGAGCAGCACCGTGAAGGAGCCGTCGGGAATGGCGAGCGACACGCCCTTCACGGCCTCCACGCTCCCGGCGTAGACCTTGCGCACCTTGTCCAGCTTCACCGAGGCCATGAAACGCCTCCGTGCTCCCTCTCCCCGTGCCACTGCAGGCATGGGGAGAGGGCTAGGGTGAGGGGCAGCGGCAAGCGCCGACGCCGGAGCGTATGGCTGCCCCTCACCCCCACCCTCTCCCCGCAAGCGGGGAGAGGGAGTCTCGCCGCGGCGCGCATCACTTCTCGGTCTCCACCAGGCCCTTCACGAACCAGCGCTGCATCAGGATCACGACCGCCACGGGCGGCAGCATGGCGAGCATGGCGGTGGCCATCACCACGTTCCACTCGGTGAGCGCGTCGGCGGTGACGATCATCTTCTTGATGCCGATGACGATCGTCTGCATGTCGTCGCGGGTGGTGATCAGGAGCGGCCACAGATATTGCGTCCAGCCGTAGATGAACAGGATCACGAACAGCGCCGCGATGTTGGTGCGCGACAGCGGCAGCAGCGTATCGAAGAAGAAGCGGAACGGCCCGGCGCCGTCGAGCTTGGAGGCCTCGATCAGCTCGTCGGGCACGGTCATGAAGAACTGGCGGAAGAACAGCGTGGCGGTGGCCGAGGCGATCAGCGGCAGGGTGAGGCCGGCATAGGAGTTGAGGAGGCCCAGATCGGCGGCGATCTTGTAGGTTGGGTAGATGCGCACCTCCACGGGCAGCATCAGGGTGAGGAAGATCATCCAGAACGCGGTCATGCGCAGCGGGAACTTGAAGTAGACGACGGCGAAGGAGGAGATGATGGAGATGGCGATCTTCCCCACGGCAATCACGCTCGCCATGATGAAGCTGTTGAAGAGCATGTTGGCGACCGGCTCGCGCGTCGTGCCCGAGGTGCCGACGAACAGCGTGCGCCAGTAGGTCTCGAAGAACAGCGGGCCCGGCGCCAGGGTCATCTGGCCGTTGGAGATCACGTCCTGGGGCAGCGTGGAGCCGACCAAGCAGAGGTAGACCGGCAAGGCAACCACGGCGACGCCCGCGAGCAGGATCAGGTGCGCAACGATGTTGCCGAAGCGGCGTCGCTCAACCATTGCCGCCCGCACCCCACGTCCTCGGATCCTCGATCGCCTGCACCAGGGCGGCGGCAACGGCGGCGAGCAGCCGCTCGCCCTTGGCCGCGCTGGCGCGGCGCGCGTCGCCGATCACGCCGCTTGCCGAGAACTCCTCGAAGGATGCAAAGCGCTGCACCGCCGGGAGACCGCTCGGTGCGTGCGAGAACGCAGGTCCGAACGCCTCGGGCAGACGCTCGCGCTTCACCGTGTCCGGTGCCGCCACCAGCATCATCGATGTCTCGGCCTCGCAGGCATGCCGCACGGCCTCCTGGTCCTCGAGGATCTCCTTCATGGGGCCGGACGCCACGTCGAAATAGGTGACGGCGCGGATGGTGAGCCCGGTCTCGACGGCAAAGTCGGGCAGGAAGGCGTTGAGGGCGGTCTTGTTGCCGCCATGGCCGTTGACGATGACGACGCGCTCGAAGCCGTGCCGCGCAACGCTGCGCAGGAGGCACAACAGGACCGCGCGATAGGTCGGGATGTCGAGCGTGAAGGTGCCGCCGAAGGCCATGTGGTGCTCGGCCATGCCGCACCAGAGCACCGGCGCTACCACGATGGGCGTGCCGGTCACCGCCTCCGCGGTGCGCCTGCAGACAGCCTCGGTCAGGATGGTGTCGACGCCAGTCGGCAGGTGCGGCCCATGCTGCTCGATGGAGGCGACGGGCAGGATCACGACTGCGCCGGCGCCTGCCTTTCCACGCAGGTCCTCGGCGGTCAGCTCTTTCCAGAGGATGGAGTTGGACATCAATAGGCCACCTTGCGCTCGATGTAGCGGAACTGCACGGCCGTGAGCCCGATCACGATGACCATCAGGATCACCGACTGCGCCGCCGAGCCGCCGAGGTCGCTGCCGAGCCGGCCGTCGAAGAACACCTTGTAGACCATGGTCTCGGTAGCCTTGGACGGGCCGCCGCCGGTCATGGCGTCGATGATGCCGAAGGTGTCGAAGAACACGTAGACGACGTTGACGACCAGGAGGAAGAAGGCCGTCGGCGACAGGAGCGGAAAGATGATGGTCCAGAACCGGCGCGCCGGCCGCGCCCCGTCGATCGCCGCCGCCTCGATCACGGTGCGCGGGATCGACTGCAGCCCGGCGAGGAAGAACAGGAAATTGTAGCTGATCTGCTTCCAGGTCGCGGCCATGATGACCAGCGCCATCGCGTGATCGCCGTCGAGCAGCGGGTTCCAGTCCATGCCGAGCGATCTGAGGCCGCGCGCCACGACACCCAGCGAGGGCTGGAACATGAAGAGCCACAGCACGCCGGCGATGGCCGGGGCGACAGCATAGGGCCAGATCAGGAGGGTCTTGTAGAGCCCGGCGCCCTTGATGGCCTTGTCGGCCTGCACGGCGAGCAGGAGCGCGATCGACAGCGACAGCGCCGCCACCGTGACCGAGAAGATCGCGGTGGTCCCCATGGCGCGGTAGTAGTCGCCGTGGCGCAGCAGGTGGCTGTAGTTCTCGAGCCAGACGAAGTCCGTCCTGAGCCCGAAGGCGTCCTCCAGCAGGAACGACTGCCACAGCGCCTGGCTCGCCGGCCAGTAGAAGAACACCAGCGTGATGGCGAGCTGCGGTGCCAGCAGGAGAAAGGGCAGCGCCTTGCCGCCGAAGATCGCGCGCTTTTCCATCTCCCCCCGCGGAAGGTGTCAGACCCTGCGGGTCTGACACCATGGCTCCGTCCTGTCCTTCCTGCGTCGTGCAATGATGTCAGACCGGCAGGGTCTGACACCGCCCTACCGCGACACCGTCCGCTCGAACTGGCGCAGCATGGCGTTGCCGCGGGTCACCGCGTCGTCGAGCGCCTGCTTCGCCGTCTTCTTGCCGGAGAGTGCCGCCTCGAACTCCTCGGCCCACACCTCGCGCAGCTGCACCATGTTGCCGAGCCTCAGCCCGCGCGAGTTCTCCGTCGGCGCCTTGTTGGTGAGCTCGAGCAGCGGCGTCTCGAGGTAGGGGAACTGCTTATAATACCCTGACTCCTTGGCCTTTGCGTAGGCCGCCTTGGTGATCGGCAGGTAGCCCGACAGCTTGTGGATCTCGATCTGGCGGTCGGTGTCGGAGAGGAATGTGAAGAACCTGGCGACGCCCTTGTACTCGTTGGGCGTCTTGCCGCCCATCACCCACATCGAGGCCCCGCCGATGATCGAGTTCTGCGGCGCCCCCTTGACCTCCGGGTAGTACGGCATCGGCGCATTGCCGAAGTCGAACTTGGCGTTCGCCCTGACGTTGCCGAAGAACGCCGACGAGGTTAGGAAGATCGGGCACTCGCCCGAGGTGAAGCGGCCCTCGCCGGTGTTGGTGCGTCCCGAGTAGTCGTAGGTCTTGTCCTTCTGCAGATCGACGAGGTTCTGCAGGTGCTTCAGGTGCAGCGGGGTGTTGAACGTGAGCACGGTGTCGAAGCCGTCCATGCCGTTGGCCTTGGTGGCGAGCGGCACGTCGTGCCAGGCGGAGAGCTGCTCCAGGTTCACCCATGTGACCCAGGCATTGCCGAAGCCGCAGTTGGGGTGGCCGGAGGCCTTGAGCTTCTTGGCGGCCTCGAACACCTCGGGCCAGGTCTTGGGCGGCTTCTCGGGGTCGAGCCCGGCCTTCTTGAAGGCGTCCTTGTTGTACCACATGACCGTGCTCGACGAGTTGAAGGGAAACGAGAGCATCTCGCCCTTGGTGGTCGAGTAGTAGCCGGTGACGGTGGGGAGATAGACGCCGGGATCGAACGTCTCGCCCGCCTCCTTCATCAGAACGTGCACCGGCTTCACCGCTCCGGTGGCCGCCATCATGGTGGCGGTGCCGACCTCGAACACCTGCAGAATGTGCGGGGCCTGGCCGGCGCGGAAGGCGGCAATGCCGGCGTTGAGCGTATCGGCATAGCCGCCGCGGTAGCTCGGGACCACCTTGTAGTCCTTCTGGGTGGCATTGAAGTCGTCGGCGAGCTGGACGATGAGCTTGTTGTTGGCCCCCGTCATCGCATGCCACCACTGGATCTCGGTCTGGGCGCTGGCCGCGCTTGCCGCAAACAGCAACCCGCCGGCCGCAAGCCAGCGCAAAGGTGTCCGTGCCTTCATTCGTGCCTCCTCCTGTTGGCAGCTGCCATCTTCCCGATGAGGCCTTTTGCAGCCTTCCCGTGACAGATGCGTGTCAGCCGCGGCGCTTCCCCTCTGCACACTAGCCTGTCTTACGGCGCGCCTGAAGCCTGCTATGGACAAAAGCTCCAGCACGCTTCGTCGCGGGCGTGCCGCGTCCTTGCCGCGCTGCGGCAGCCTCGCCTAGGTTGCTTTGCTGATGAGCCAGAGTGAGCGTGAGGGGGCCGCCCCAATGGGAGGGAAGCCATGAGCAAGCCGGGTTCGATTCTGGCGCTGGATCAGGGCACGACATCGAGCCGCGCCATCGTGTTCGGCGCGGATCTGACCATCCGGGGGCTGGCGCAGCGCGAGTTCGCCCAGCATTACCCCGCCCCCGGATGGGTGGAGCACGACGCCCAGGACCTCTGGCGCACCACGGTCGAGACCGCGCGGCAGGCCGTCGCAGCAGCGGGTGTCGCGGCGGGCGACATCGCCGCGCTCGGCATCACCAATCAGCGCGAGACCTGCCTCCTGTGGGACCGGCGCACGTCCAAGCCCATCCACCGCGCCATCGTCTGGCAGGACCGCCGCACCGCGGAAGCCTGCCGCCGCATGAAGGACGAGGGACACGAGCCGGCGGTCGCGGCCAAGACCGGCCTGCTGCTCGACCCCTACTTCTCGGCGACCAAGATCGCCTGGCTCCTGGATCACGTTGCAGGCGCGCGGCAGCTCGCCGAGGCAGGGCATCTCGCCTTCGGCACCGTGGACACGTTCCTCGTCTGGCAGCTCACCGGCGGGAAGGTGCATGCCACCGATGCCACCAACGCATCGCGCACGCTGCTCTTCGACATCGCCAAGGGCGGCTGGGACACCGACCTGCTAAAGCTGTTCGGGATTCCCCGCGCCCTTCTGCCGGAGGTGCGCGACAGCAACGCCGGCTTCGGCACCACGGAGGCGTCGATCCTCGGCGCCGCGCTGCCGATCCTGGGTGTCGCCGGCGATCAGCAGGCCGCGACCATCGGCCAGGCCTGCTTTGCACCCGGCATGGTGAAGGCCACCTACGGCACCGGCTGCTTCGCCCTGCTCAACACCGGGCCTGAACCGGTGCCTTCGAGGAACCGGCTGCTGACCACCATCGCCTACCAGCTCGACGGCAAGCGCACCTACGCTCTCGAGGGGGCCATCTTCATCGCCGGCGCCGCCGTCCAGTGGCTGCGCGACGGGCTCAAGATCATCGCCTCTGCGCCGGAGAGCGGTGCACTGGCGGCCAAGGCCGATCCGCAGCAGGACGTCTACCTTGTGCCGGCCTTCGTCGGCCTCGGGGCGCCCTACTGGCAGCCCGAGGCGCGCGGGGCGCTCCTCGGCCTCACGCGCGGCACGGGCCCCAGCGAGATCGCGCGCGCTGCGCTCGAGGCCGTGTGCTACCAGACGCGCGACCTCCTCGACGCCATGCGCGGCGATTGGGCGGCGGATGCGAAGTCGGTGCTGCGCGTCGACGGCGGCATGGTGGCGAGCGACTGGACCATGCAACGCCTCGCCGACCTCCTCGATGCGCCGGTGGAGCGCCCGATCGTGCAGGAGACGACGGCGCTGGGCGTCGCGTGGCTCGCGGGCCACAAGGCCGGCGTCTGGCCGGACCAGGACGGCTTCGCCAGGCTGTGGAAGCTCGACCGTGCGTTCACGCCGACGCTCGCCGCCGCCGAGCGCGAGCGCAAATATGCCGGCTGGAAGCGGGCGGTCGAGGCCGTGCTGCACACCGCCAAGCCGTGAGGGGAGACCGAGGAGCCATGCCAGAGATTTGCAGCCTGACCGACCTGCGCGACAGATACCGGCAGCCGAGCGAGATCGCTTTGAGGAAGGAGCTCGGCCACATCGACCGGCATGCGCGCGACTTCATCGGCCGCTCGCCGTTCGTGGTCGTGGCGACCGCCGACGCCGACGGCTGGCCCGACGCCTCGCCGCGCGGAGATGCGCCGGGCTTCGTCTCCGTGGTCGACGGGCAGCGCCTGCATCTGCCCGACCGGCCGGGCAACAACCGCCTCGACAGCTTCCAGAACCTGATCGCCAACCCGCGCATCGGCTTGCTGTTCCTGGTGCCCGGCCGGCTCGAAACGCTGCGGGTCAATGGCACGGCGCGGCTGCTGACAGAGCCGGCGCTGCTCGTGCAGCACGCGGTGCGCGGCAAGCCGGCGCGCGCGGTGGTCGAGGTGACGGCGCGGAGCGTCTATTTCCAGTGCGGCAAGGCGGTCGTCCGCGCCGCGCTGTGGCAGATGGACAAGTGGCCGACGCTGGAGGGGCTGGCGCCGTTCGCAGAGGCGCTCGCGGACCAGATCGAGGGCCTCGACGGGGCCGCCACCGAGACGCGGCTGGAGAAGGCCTATCGCGAGACGCTCTACTGACGGCATCGATCCTTCATTCGCCTGCGCCAGCCTCCGTCGGCAGCAACTCGGACAACGTGCGGACGATCCGGTCGGGCCTGATGCCGGTGCCGTGGGGCAAGCCTCTGCCCACGCCGTCGAACCAGATTGCAAAAGTGCCGAGACGCTGAGGTGCTGCGACCTCCCACTCGAGGTTGTCGCCGACCATCCAGGTCTGCCGGGCATCCGTGGCGAGGCGGTGCAGAGCATGCCGGTAGGCGCGTTCATCGGGCTTGCCGAAGCCCTGCTCGCCTTCGATCTGAATGTGGTCGAAGCGGCTCGCCAAGTCGAAGCGCTCTATCTTGGCCCGCTGGGCGGCGGCCGCTCCATTGGTCACCAGGCCCAGAAGAATGCCGCGCTTCCTGAGCAAGTCCAGGACCTCGAGCGCATCCGGAAACAAGCGCATCTGCTCGTCACGATAGGCCGAGAAGCGATCGGCGAGCCGCCCGGCGACACTGTCCGATGGCACTGGGTAGCCCGCTCCGGCGAGGCGCTCGAGCGAACGCGCGACGATCTCTCGACGGGCCTCCGTCAGTCGCAAGCGCCAGAAGCGGTGCCGCTCGGCATCGGCCCAGAACTCGGACGCGAACGCGAGCACCGCGTTGGCCACCTCGCTCGGTGCGAGTGGTGCCAGATCGAGGGCGAACTCGGCAGCCACGGCCTGCCAGGCTGCTTCGCCTCCCTCGTAGGCTCGGATGATCGTGTCATCCAAATCGAACAATATGGCGCGAGGCAGCATTTTTCCGTGGTTCCGCCGCTTGCGGGTGACTTGTCGGGCTGCACCCAGCCAGTGCGACAACGGCGCTAGACAAGGCCTTTGGCGAACGCGGCGATGGCGTCGATCACGGCCGCCTCCTGGTCGCGGTGGGGGGAGTGGCCGCAGTTGTCGAGCACCAGCCGCGATGTCGGCCCCCTGACGCGTGCCTCGATGCGATCGAGTTGCGCCAGCGTGCCGTACTCGTCGTCGCGGCCCTGGATCAGCAGCACCGGCTGGACGATGCGATCCAACAGGTCCTCGATCGACCATTGCAGGAACTCCGGCTCCAGCCAGATGTCGGCCCAGCCGAGGAACGCGTCGTCGACCCGTGTGTGGTACTTGGCAAGCCGCTGTCTGAGGTCGGTGGTGCGGTAGGTCTCGCGGATCTTGGCGATGCTCTTCACGCACACCGGCTCGATGAACGCGTGCGGCGCCATGCACACGAGCCCGCGCACGAGGCGGCCCGACAGCGCCGCGTGGATGAGCGCGATCGAGGCGCCGTCGGAATGCCCGACGAGCAGCGGGCTCTCGACGCCCAGCTGATCGAGCAGGCGGGGCAGCACGTCGAGCGCTTCCTCGTGCATGAACCGCGGTGTGCGCCGGCCCTGCAGCCCGTCCGACCGGCCGTAGCCGAAGCGCGAGTAGAGCAAGGCCGGTGCGCCCAGACGACGCGCTATCTTGGCGGGAAAATCGCGCCACAATGCAACCGAACCCAAGCCTTCGTGCAGGAACACCATGGGAGATGGCGCGGCCGCGTCTCCGAGAATCGCGGCATACTCGATGCTGCGTCCATCCAGGATGGCGAAGGACATGGGGTTGGGTTGCAGCCGGTGAGAACGAGGAGAGAGCGCCTGTGTGTCTGGGCCGCCACCGGCCCGCGGCCGGACATTGGCGCGCCACACTTGGGCGCTCCCATTGCCCCCATTACCGTTGGGGGGCGAGCGGCCGTCAAGTCAGTGCGTAGGGTCGTGGGCATAGGGCTGTTGGCGGGGCTGGCACTCGGTGGCTGCATGAGTTCGCTCGGCCTGCAGACCGACGGCACCTATCTTCTGGAGCGCCACGAGGAGCTGTCGAGCTGCGACGGGCTCTACAAGGCGATCTGGGGGCGCATCCAGCTGATCAAGGGGCTGCCCGCCAAGGCCAAGACCGAGCAGGCGGAGCCGCCGCCCACCGCCTCCCTGGCGTTCGGACGCTTGTTCGGCGGGTCGGGATCGACCAAGGGCCTCAAGACCATCCAGGAGTACGATCGCGAGCTCGCCCACACCTACGCCCTGCAGCGGGCGATGCGCGAGAAGAAGTGTGTGGCCGTCGACGTGGACCTCGAACTGCGGGAGGTCAACTCGGAAATGGAGCAGATCCGCAAGAACTGAGCGGGTCTGTGCCAGAATCTTACAGGCAATTAATCCTTTAGTCATTTCAACGGGTTGACTCGCCGCGAGCTAGGCTGCAGATAGATCGGGCGTCCGGGGGCGCGAAAACCCGAACAACCTGGAGGCCCGAGCATTGCGCGGTCGTGTTGCTGTTCGCCTGTCCGGTGGCTTGTCAGCGGCGCTCATCGCCGGCGTGCTCGTGGGGAGCGCGGCGGCGACGATCGCGGGTTCTGCGCACGGCCCGAAGATGGATCCGGGGGCAGCCAAGGCTGCGGCAACGGCGGCAGCGTTCAAGTCGACGGAGCTGGCACAGGGCGCGTCCGACGCGGCCTTCGACATCTTCCTGGACCGCCTGATGCGCGCGGAGTCCAACGGCCGGGATGACGCCGCCAATCCCCGCTCCACGGCGCTGGGCCCGTACCAGTTCATCAAGTCCACCTTCATCGACGTGGCGCGGCGGCACTTTGCCTCGGAGGTGGCACTCCTCGATGACGATGCGCTCCTGACGCTGCGCACCGACCGGGGCTTTGCGCGCCGCGCGGCGACCGCCTTCTCCAAGGACAACGTGGCGTTCATGGTCGAGCAGGGCGCGAGCCCGACCTTCGGGCACCTCAGACTAGCCTTTCTGATCGGCCCGTCGGCCGCGGTCCGGCTGCTGCAGGCCGCGCCGACGACACCGGTCAGCGACATTCTGGGCAACGCCGTGATCACGGCCAACCCCTTCATGAAGGGCATGAGCGCGGCGGACCTGATCGCCCGTGCCGACCGGGACGTGGGCTTCGACTACGCCGGCCGGCTTGCGCAGCGCTCACGGGCCCGCACCGCCCTGCGCAGCCGACGCGACGAGGTTCCTCCGGGACTCGCTGTCGCCTGCAGCCCGAAGCTCGCCAGCTGCCGGCGCTGGATTGCGCTCCGCGTCGCCAAGCTGAACGCGGAGCAGAAGGCGACGCGCAGCGCGACATCCGGCAAGCGGGACGCCCGTCCCGGCGTCTGAGCTGTTATCCACCTTTCACGCCGGAAAGCCGAGCGCAGCACTGTGTCATTCCGGCGCTTGGTCATTCCCGCGCTTGCCTGCACCGGCGAAGGCCGGTGCCGCCGGAATCCACCTCTCAGCCAGCTCCGGAGCCGGCAACACCTTTTCCCGCATCGTCGATCGGCGCGATGTACCCCGGCGGCTTGGTTCCGACCTTTGCGCCGGCGTGGATCGAGCCTTGCACATCGCTGCCGAAGAAGATGTAGGGGAAGGCCGGCGCCGGCGCGCTCGCGGCGTCGAGGCGGTCGCGCAGCTCCGCGGGAAGATCGAACGACAGGGCCGCCAGGTTCTCCTGCAGCTGCTCGGGCCGGGTCGCGCCGACGATGACGGAGGCCACGCCCGGCCGGTGTGCGACCCAGTTGATGGCGACCTGCGTCATGCTGCGGCCGGCGAGCTTCGCCACCGCCTCCAACTCGGCGACGATCGTCCAGTTGCGCGGCGTGAACCTCTGGAATGGGGGAGACAGGTAGGGCTTCAGGAACTCGAGGCGGCCCGCCCCCGCGCCTGCGCCGTCCTCGCCCGGACGGTACTTGCCGGAGAGCAGCCCGTTGGCGAGCGGGCTCCACGCCAGGATGCCCATGCCGTGCTCGGTGCCGAGCGTGGTGAACTCGTGCTCGAGGTTGCGCTCGGCGAGCGAGTATTCGAGCTCGAGCGCGCACACCGGCTCCCAGCCGCGCAGCTCGGCGATCGTCTGGGCGCGCGCGGCGTACCAGGCCGGAATATCCGACAGGCCGATGTGGCGCACCTTGCCGGAGCGCACCAGGTCGTCGAGGGTGCGCATGACCTCCTCGGCGGGCGTCACGCGGTCCCAGGTGTGCAGCATGTAGAGGTCGATGTAGTCGGTGCCGAGGCGCTTCAGCGAGGCCTCGACGGCGCGCAGGATGTTCTTGCGGCCGTTGCCGCCGGCGTTGGGATTGCCGCGCTCGGCGCTGTGCGCGAACTTGGTGACGACGACGGCCTTGTCGCGCAGGCCACGCTCGGCGATGAGCTCGCCGAGCCAGATTTCGCTGGTGCCGCCGGTGTAGAGGTCGGCCGTGTCGAACAGGTTGCCGCCGGCCTCGACATAGGCATCGAACAGCCGGCGCGCCGTCTCCTTGTCCGCGCCGAAGCCCCATTCGGTGCCGAAGGTCATGGTGCCGAGCGCCAGGCGGCTGACGCGCAGGCCGCTGCGTCCGAGCGTGTAGTAGCCGTTCAATGCTGCAGAAGCCGACATCGGATCATCCCCGGTTGTGACCCTTCAGGGCCGATTGGACGGCGCCCTTCGAGGCGTCACAATCGGCGAAAACGCTGCGGGGGACAAGAGCGCGACGCGCAGGTGCTTGCCACAGGCGATGGCGAACGGCGCCCCGACGCACGCCCGCAAGCTCGACTATCCCTCGTCTCGTGCAACGCCGGGCGACTTGGCGGTGGCGTCGAGCTCGAGCCAATGGTCGCGCAGCTTGGCAAAGAAGCCTGGCGTCAGGTAGCCGCAGGCCACGCGGTCGGTGCGCATCTCCTTTGCGTGACGGTTTGGTACAGTGTCATGCCGGCCATGCCAGGATAGACCGCATGCGGGGGAGGAGCGAAACGCAGATGCAGGACATGCTTGCCAAGCCGCAAGATCGAGCCCTGGTCTTTCCCGTGGCCGAGCCGCCGCCGCCGGGCGAGGTCGCCGAGATCGCGCCGGGCATCCTGTGGGCGCGCGTGCCCTTGCCCTTCCGGCTCGACCACATCAACGTCTACCTGATCGACGACGGCGACGGCTGGGCCGTGGTCGACACCGGCATCGGCAACGACGCCACCCGCGCGGTGTGGGAGCAGATGACGAGCGGCGCGCTCGCCGGGCGGCGCCTCACGCGCCTGATTGTCACGCACTACCACCCCGACCACATCGGGCTCGCCGGCTGGCTGTGCGAGCGCTTCGGCCTGCCGCTGCTGATCACCCAGACCGCCTATCTCGGCTGCCTCAGCGTCTCGCTCTCTCCCGGCGCGCTCGACGCCAAGCCCTACCGTGACTTCTACCTGCGCCACGGCCTCGACGAAGCCACCACCCAGCGCGTCGCCACCCAGGGCCACGGCTACCTCAGGATGGTGTCGGGCCTGCCGCCGACCTTCGAGCGCATCGTCGCCGGCGACACCTTGAAGATCGGGGGGCGCAGCTTCGAGGTGCTGACCGGCAACGGCCACGCCCCCGAGCAGGCGATGCTTTACTGCGCCGCCGACAACGTGCTCCTGGCGGCGGACCAGGTGCTGGCGAAGATCACGCCCAACATCAGCGTGTGGGCCGTGGACCCCACCGGCGACCCGCTCGGCCTCTACCTGCGCTCGCTGGGCGAGATCAAGGCGCGCGTCCCGGCCGACGCCCTGGTGCTGCCGGGCCACCAGCTGCCGTTCTACGGCCTGCATACACGCAGCGACGAGCTGATCGCCCATCACGAGACGCGCTGCGGGCTGATTGCCGCGGCGTGCCGCTCCGCACCGCGCTCGGCGGCGGAGCTGGTGCCGGTGCTGTTCACGCGCCAGCTCGACCCGCACCAGATGAGCTTCGCCTTCTCCGAGGTGCAGGCCCACGTCAACTACATGCTGCGCCGGGGCGACCTGGCGTGGCTCGAGGGCTCCGACGAGGTGGAGCGCGTGGTCGCGCGACCGTAGAGCGCAATAATGCGAAGCCGCATTGCGCCGATTTACCGCTCGTTCGTTTGCGTCGGCGCTTTCGGTGCAAAGTGAACAAGTCGCGGCACTAATCTCCGCTGCCCAGGAGGAAGCAGCGCCGGTCGAAGTCGAGCGTCCAGGCCGCGTGCTTCAGGCGAGGCGGCTTGGTGGCGCGAGATGCGGCGGCCTGCGGAACAGCCTCCTGGCGAGAGGATGTCGGCGCGGGCGATGCGGGAAAGGCCTGCCACGGCGCCCCCACTTTGCGAGATCATGCGGATTTCACCCTGGTCTCACCGAGTCATGGGCTTTGCCCGCTTGCGCCTGGGTTGCAGTCGAATGACCTCGGCCCGCTCTCGCACCCTGCCGGCGCCCGGATGCAGCGAGAGCACGAGGTGATAGGTCTCCGCTCCGCCGCCATCGGCCGCGGCGAAGCGCGCGGCGAGCGCGGCAAGCTCGCGCGCGAACGTCGCGACGGTCTGGGGCGAGAGCCGCGCCTCGAGCACGTGGGTCTGGATCATGCCGTCGGCGTCGTCCGGCACGCTGGCCAGCGCCGCGGATAGCTCGCTGCGCGCGAAGCCGAGCGCGATCTTGTGCGGTGCCGACAGCCTGTCGGCCTCGGGGGCGACATCGAAGCTCTGCGCCGCCGCCTCATAGTACTTCTCGAGGTTGCGCCCGGTGTCGCGCTTCTCGACCAGCCGCACGAGGCCTGCCTCCGCGAGCACGTGCATGTGGCGCGTGAGGTTCGCCGGATGCACGCCGAGCCTGGCGGCAATCTGCGATGCCGTCGCCCGCCCGCCGCCCAGGGCTTCCAGGATCGCCATGCGCGCCTTGTGGAGATAAGCGGATATCTCCGCCTCCGTCGTCAGCGTCCTGTGGGTTTCATTAGACATATCGCTATCATTAGCAATCATGCTAGTCATCGGCAACCTGCGTTGCGAGCTGCGCGTGCTCAGATGGAGCGGCGCTTTCGAGAGGATGGGCAATGAGCTACACCGTGGACCGTACAAGCGCAGACGCGGGGGAGGCTTCATGCGGTCCAGGCTGTCGCGGTTCATGTGGCGCGACCTTGCGTTCATCGCCGTGCCGGCGATCCTCGCCGTCGTGGGCGCGGTCTGGCTCGCGCTGCGCTTCGCCGACCCGCCGCCACCGTCCAGCTTCGTCGTCTCGGCGGCGACCGCGGGCAGCCCCTATCATCGCTTCGCCGAGCGCTACCGGCCCCCGTTCGAGCGCAACGGCGTGAAGCTCGATGTGCGGGAGTCGGATGGCTCCTTCGCCAATCTGAAGGCGCTCCTGGACCCCAAGTCCGGGGTGCATGCCGCCTTCGTCCAGGGCGGGCTCCGCTCATCCAAGGATGCGCCGGGGCTCGTCTCCATCGGCCGCGTCGCCTATGAGCCGCTGTGGGTGTTCCATACCGCCGGCACGCATATCGGGCGCCTCTCCGACCTCAAGGGCAAGCGCGTCCTGGTGGGCCCCGCCGGGGGCGGCACCGCCGGCCTTGCCCTGCGCCTCCTCGCCGCCAACGGCGTCACCGCCGAGACCGCCACCCTCATCAACATCGAGCTGCCGGACTACGTCGAGAAGCTCGGCAAGGGCGAGGCCGACGCAGGCTTCCTGGTGCTGGCGGCCGAGGCGCGCACCATCCAGCGCCTGCTCAGGGTGCCCAACGTCAAGCTGATGAGCTTCGCCAACGCCGAGGCCTACATCCAGCGCTTTCCTTTTCTCACGCGGCTGGTGCTGCGCGAGGGCGTGGTCGACTTCGCCGCCAACCTGCCGCAGGCCGACACCACCCTGCTCGCCACCACCGCGGCCGTGCTGGTGCGCGAGGACGCGCACCGTGCACTCGTGAGCCTGCTGGCGCAGGCCGTGCACGAGGTGCACGGGCAGCCGTCGCTCGACGCCGGCGGCGAGGCCAGGCTGTTCGAGCGGGCGGGCGAGTTTCCGCTCGCCAGCGACCCCGAGTTTCCGTTCTCCGATGAGGCGCGCCGCGTCTACCGCTCGGGCGCACCCTTCCTGCAGCGCTACGTGCCGTTCTGGGTCGCCGCCACGATCGACAGGCTGCTGGTGTCGCTGGTCGTGCTGCTGCCGATCCTGATTCCGCTCGTGCGCTTTGCGCCGCAGATCTACAGCTGGCGCGCGCGCCGGCGCATCGTCTACTGGTACGGGGCGTTGAAGCAGCTGGAGGCCTCCGCGCGCCGGAACGCCGCTCCCGGGGCCCGGGCGGAGCACCTGCTCGAGCTCGACCGCATCGAGGCGGCGGTGGACGACATCCCCCTTCCGCTGGCCTTCTCCGACAAGCTCTACGAGCTGCGCCAGCACATCGAGATAGTGCGGCGGCGGCTGTCGGGGCAAGGCCGCGAGGTGGCGGCCCTGGGCGCAGAGTAGGGCCAAATAGGGATAGCTGGAACGGCGATGGTCGGCTTCATAGCGGCCTGCTTCCGGTCCGCCTTCGCGCGACGAAGCGGCCATGGCACCGAGACGAGGAGAAAGAGCACGCCGACAGCGGTGATGTACGAGCCGGCAGAGGCCACGTAGAACCAGGAGACCGGAGCGTCCGTGAGGTCCGCATAGCGGCGGGGCATGGGGCCGAGCGCCGGGACGCTCCGAGACAGCAGGAGCAGGCTGGCGCCGACCAAGGTCGCCCAGAAATGCAGCCGGGCCCAGACCTCTGCGTACGCGCGGCCCGACTTCCTCGGAAACCAGTAATACCAGGCCGCGAAGATCGCAAACCAGGCGCAGATGGAGAAGGCGTAGCGGATGTGAGCCACAGCGTTGAAGGCGTCGTGCAGTCCGCGGTCTGAAGCTCACGGAGCAGGAGCACAAGCAATGGAGCGCCGTGGGAGGACAGGCATGAGCAAGGACAACACGATCACAGAGGGCTCCAGCAATGTCTTCGCCGACCTCGGCATGCCCGAGGCCGCGGCGGAGCTCGTCAAGGCGCAGCCGACGTTCCAGACCGCCAAGCGCATCAAGGCGCTCGGCCTGACCCAGACCGCTGCTGCGGCCCGCCTCGGCATCTCTCAGCCTGATGTCTCCCGCCTGACGAAGCGCCGCCCGACCGGCTTCTCAACGGACCGCCTGCTGGCGCTGCTCACCGCGCTCGACATCGAGGTGGATATCGTGCTGCGTCCGGCGCCGGAGCACGCCGCAAAGGTTAGTATTCGCGAGGAGGAGCGGGCGTGACGCTCGACAAGCCCTGACCCTACTGGCGGCATGGGCAAGCTGTGCTCCATCACAAGAGATGCCCAATGCAGACAACCAGCTAGGGGTCTACCGATGACCGCCCAAGATCCAGCGCAAGCGGACGAGGTCGGCCGGATCCGGGAGCAGCTCAAGGCCCTTGAGCACGAGCGCATGCGACTTGAGGCACGCCTGCGCGAGATCGAGGCATGACGGCCGTTCACGCCGCCTTGTCAGCGCCGTGCACATTCTGGCTGTCGATGGGAGCCTGGTCGCGATTGGCGGTCATGTCGTAGTCGCGCAGCACAGAGGCGACCCTAAGCCGGTAGTCGCGAAAGATGCCTCTACGGCCGGCGGCCTGTGTTGTCCGATGCGGCGCATGATTGCGCCACGCCGCCACCGCCTCCTCGTCGCGCCAGAACGACAGTGACAGTAGCTTGCCGGCGTCGGTGAGGCTCTGAAAGCGCTCTACCGAAACGAAGCCATCCATCTTCTGTAGATCCTCGCGCAAGTGCTGCGCCAGGTCCAGGTAGTGCGCCTTGCGACCATCGGCCGGCCATACCTCGAAGATAACCGCGATCATCGGTAGCTCCCGTGGCGTAGAATATGCTGGCGATCCGACATGACGTGGGGATATGTGCTCATGGGCGATGTTCTCGGGTGGCGCAGGAAGTTCGGCGTGATGGCCCCCTCCACCAATACCATCGTGCAGCCGGACTTCGATGACATGCGGCCCATCGGCGTGACTAACCACTACAGCCGGATCTTACGCCCAACAACAAGGAGCTCAGCAACGACACGTTCCGAGCCGGCATTGACGTGATCCCGAGCCGGCATTGACGTGATCGGCGGCAACGTCAAGGACGCGGTTCGAAGCGTCATGACCTGCGAGCCAGACTACCTGATCATGGGCATCTCGGCGCTTTCCTTTTTCGGCGGGGCAAAGGGCGCCGACAGCTTCGCCAAAGCGATCTCCGAGGAGAGCGGGGTCGGTGCGACCATCGGCAGCACGGCCACCGCGGCCGCCGTCGAGGCCCTGGGAGGCATTCGCCGGGTCGCCCTGCTGACCCCCTATTGGCCCGTAATGAACGCGGAGGTGAAACGGTACTTCGCCGACGTAGGCCTCGCCGGCGCCGGCTTCGCCTCCTGTGGTTTTCTCGGCAATCCTTCCCTTCGAAGGTTCGTATGAGTGCGCCGAGAGGCTTCAACGCTATCGCCTTGTTGCGGTGCAGCGGGCGTCCGTGGCGTGATGTGCTGCAGTTCGACCTCCGGCCGAGCGTGCAGCGCTGCCATATCAGCACCATCAAGCCATGCTTCGCTCTGCGAGCCGTATCGCGCGGGCAGAGGCGAATGTTGCCAGTAGGCTGAACTGAACTCCGGGGGCGATGTTGTGAGACTCTGGCGCTGGATCGTAGCGGTCGCCGCCGGCGCGCTCTGCTCTGGTCTCTCGTTGCATCTGACCGGCTCATTGGCGCCGTGGCCAAGGTGGGAGGGGCTCGCGCTCACAGCCCCCGCCCCGGCGGAGACCGCACTGCGCAAGACCCTGTCTGAGCTGGCCAGTCGAACCAACGTCGCGCCCACCTATGCCGAGGATCTGGCAGCCGCGACCGCATTCTACAACGCGCGCAGTGGGCTGCTGTGGGTCACGGAGAGCGGGCTTTCGGAGCGGGGCAAATCCGTCGTTAGCGAGATTCGCAAAGCCGACGATTGGGGGCTGCGCGCCCGCGATTTCGCCTTACCTCAACTGCCCGCCGGAGCCGTCTCCCCCGAGGCAACGGCCGCAGCCGAGATTGCGGTGACGTTTGCGGTGCTCAAGTACGCGCGTCAAGCGCGCGGCGGACGGTTCGGCGATCTCTCGAGCATCTCAAAGCTGCTGGATTACAAGCCGCCTGTGCGCCCAGCCAGGGACGTTCTCACGGACATCGCCGCCAGCTATGCCCCCGACACCTACTTGCGATCGCTTCATCCGCAACACGAGCAGTTCGAGGCGTTGCGCCGGCTGCTCTTGAAGCTGCGCGGGTCGGACGCGACTGCAACCGTCGAACCTGGGCGCGAAGGTGGGGCCGTCCGACTGGCCCGCATCCTCGTCAACATGGAGCGCTGGCGCTGGCTACCGGCGGACCTCGGCGAGTTCTATGTCTGGAACAACGTGCCGGAGTTTCTCACGCGAGTCGTCAGGAAGGGAGACACCATCCACTCCGATAGAATCGTGGCGGGCCAAGCCCGATTGGGCCACGCCTGCGTTCTCGGCGGACATGAAGACGATCGTCTTTCATCCGAGCTGGGGTGTCCCCGACGGAATAAGGAGAAAGGAGCTGTTGCCTCGCCTGCGTGACAGCTCGCAAGGCGGCTTGCTCAGCCTCTTCACCGGCACACAATCGAGCCGGGCCTTGCTCGAGCAGTACAAGCTGCAAGTCACCTACCAAGGCCGTCCGATCGATCCCGATCAAGTGGACTGGAGCACCGCCAACATCGGCGCCTACGAGTTCCGCCAGCCCCCAGGGCCAACGAACCCGCTCGGCTTGATCAAGTTCATGTTCCCCAACAAGCACGACGTCTACATGCATGACACGCCGGTGTCGGAGCGCGATCTCTTCGCAAGATCGTACCGCGGCCTGAGCCACGGCTGCATGCGCGTGGCCGAGCCGCTCCGACTTGCAGTGATCCTGCTCGCCCAAGACAAGGGCTGGTCGGAGCAGCAGGTGGGAAGCCTGTTGAATGGCGGAACCCTCGAGGTGAAGCTCACCACTCGTATCCCCGTACACATGACCTACTTCACGGCGATGGTCGACCGCCAAGGCAACTTGCAGACCTTCGGCGATCTCTACGGTCTCGATAGGCGCATGGGCGCAATCCTCTTCGGCACGAAAGTCCCGTTCGTCACGCCGCGCTACGACGATGAGATAAAGGCGATGCGAACGAGGCACCGGCCGGCAGCCTCTTCCGGGGCACCTACCCTAGCCGACGCGATCGCAAATATCTTCTCGCCCTGATGTCACGTGCGGCGATTGTGGTCGAATGGCATCTGACACCTCAATATAGCCGCTGACGATGAGCCTTCACTGTCTTAAGACAGGCGACTTGTGGACCTTCGAGACCGATACCGGCTCGCGCGACGTCGGCGGCATCCAGCGGCGGTTCGCGGAGATCAACTTGTTCAGCGCGTAGAATATCGAATGCCTTGCGCGTCTCTGAGTGAGGGGCGGCGGCTGTCGGGAGAGCTTGTGCGCAGACGTAGACCGTAAGCAATGGTTGTGCGGACACTGACGTATGGCCAGGGGGAGTCCATGCGCGGATGCTCCTGGGTGGACTGGCGCTCTTCTTCGCGGCGCATCTCGTTCCGACACTCCCGAAATTGCGCGCGCGCCTTGTCGGCATGATCGGGTCGGGCGCCTACAGTGGCCTGTTCGCACTCGTGTCGTTGGTAGCGGTTGTGCTGATCGTGTTGGGCTATGGCCAGATGCAAGGCCTCGGACGCGGCAACCCGCAATTGTGGGTATCGCCGTGGTGGACCAGGCACGCGACAATACTGCTGATGGTCCCCGCAATGATCCTGTTGGTTGCCGCCTACGTCCCCTCCCGCATCCGCACCGCCGTGCGCCATCCGATGCTCACGGCCGTGATGTTGTGGGCCTTCGCACATCTGCTGGCCAACGGCGATCTGGCGTCAGTCCTTCTCTTTGGCAGCTTCTTGGCATACACCCTTTACGATAGAATCTCGGTTGGCCAGCGCGCCGCACTCGGTCCGCTGGGCACAGCGCAGGGCAGCGCGGCGGGGGATGTTGCAGCAATCGGCGGTGGGCTCGCGCTCTTCGCGCTCCTGTTCTTCTGGGGCCATGAGAAGCTGACCGGCGTACCGGTGTTGCCGTAGGCACGGCGGGTGATGGCTTTGCTCACGAAAATTCGAAGAGGCCCGGCCCCACGAATTTTGCACGCGGTGTGCGCCGCGAATACTGCATGGGCGGTGGTTGAGCCGATCGATGTCGCGATCAGCGCGAGAATGACAGTTCAAGGGGGCGGGTTGCTGGCCCGTCCGCCTCGAAGCCCTGCGCGATCAAGCGCCCCTGCGTAGCGTCGGCGGCGAGGGCGAGCCGCGTCTCGTTGTTGAGAATGGGCCAGTGCAGCCAGTTTAGATCGAGCGAACCTGGCACCGTCTGCATCGTCGCCAGACGACTTGCGTTCTCGAACGCTGAATGATGTCCCGGCTGCCACTCCGGCGTTTGCCACTCGTTCGCTGTGGAGGGCGATTTGAGCAGCACCCGCGCTGACGTTTCGCGGCGCTCGATGACGCAGACCCCGCTCGGCTGCAGACCTGCGTCGACTCGAGCATGTGGCGCGCCGCCGCAAAATCGGGCGCCTGCTCGAATGCGCGCCGCAAGAGGTGGATCGGCTGCATGTGGGGCGAGCGCCAAACGTGTCGCTTGCTCAGGAGCCAATCAATGGCGAGGATGCCCGTGCGCTTCCGGAGCTCGGCTGATTGATGGCCGCCGCGAAGCGGCCCGGCGCCATCGCCTGGAGGACGCCGGTGAAGCCCGGCTAGGTCAGCGACACCCATGGACCGAAGGCGCTCGCGATGCGCGCCGCAACGACGTAGCGGCCGAGGCCTTTCACGTTCCAGTCGAGGACCCGCAAGAGCCGCGCGGTTGTACCCTCCAGTGCGGGCTTGGCCGCGGTCGTGCATCCCCACTCGTAGTGGACATTGAGGAGTAGGCGCCTGGCCGCTTACTGAGGCTGGCGAGTTCATCGAGTTCCGCAAGGTAGGGCGACTGCCGCACCCTCAACCAGCGGCGCGAAATGGCGTCGGCCGCGCGCAGTGCAAACATCGGGACGCCGGCAGTTGCCGCGTCGAGCATGGCGTAGGCACGCTCGCGGCCGGCGAGGCGTGCCGTCTCGATCGGAAACGCGGGCCCGACATCGTAGACTGGGATCTCCGGCAGCTCGAGCGGCCTGTCCGGTGATGCCACCTGCGTGTGCGCCATAGCACCGTCCTCGCTCGTCGAGTTACTGCCACAACGTGGTGGCAATAAGCCGAGTTCCGCGAGCGGAACGCGGCCTGCAATCGAGGTCGATGACGTCATCGAGATCGCGGAGAAGATCGACATCTGACCTGCGTGGGCAGAGTGCGGCGGCTCTGCCTGCCGATAGCGGCCGAGAAGTCGATACGATGCGACGCGAGCACGGCAGCAATTCCTTCAAATCCGGACATGCACGCCACCCAGTCCGACGGGCTCAGAACCGTCCCCTCGATGTTTGCAAATGTATAGCTGGGTCAGGCGCTGCGGCAGCCACGCCCTGGCGACAGTCGGAATGATCCGGTAGCAGGTGCCTGTCGCGACAGTGCCACAACCGGACCAAGCTCCTGACTGATCATCCGACCAGAGGTGCTTATTTCGAAGGCCGTTGTGCGGAAGCTCAATGGATCGGCGCAAGGGGTCTGACCCCAATTCCTTGATGACACCGCGATGAAATGGCAGACCGATCTTCTGCCATCCTCGCTCCAACCATCTGAGCGGCTCATAGGGCCGTGCTCCCATCGATTTGCGCCAGATCAAACGTGCTCCCACGGCGTCGCGCTACGTTAAACGAGTTCGTACGCAAGAGAGGCCCAAGCCATGTTCGAGATCGCACCGGAGAAGGTAGCTCATATTGTCATAAAAGCGCGCGAGTACGATTCGAAGGTGGCCGCGTGGGACGACACGCCCAAGAGCGGAGACGCCGAGGAGGATCCTAGCTCCATCCTCGAGGACTTCGCCGACGATCCGACCCGTGCGGAACTGGCTGGGTTCATCAATCAGCTCAATGTCGATGAGCAGGTGCATCTTGTCGCGCTTGCGTGGATCGGCCGCGGCACCTTCTCCGCCGACGAATTTGACGAAGCAGTGCAGACCGCGCGCGACGAGCGCGTCAATAGCACCTCCCGCTATCTGCTCGGCATGCCGCTGCTCGCCGTCTACCTCGAGGAGGGCTTGGAAAGGCTCGGCATATCGGCCGAGGACGCCGAAAAGGGAGTGCTCTAGCGCTCGACCGCTAATTCACGCCATCATTCAGGCCCGACCCCTCGGACAACCTCGCATATCACATCCCTGGTCATCAGTGGCCGCATGGCACACTGACCCAGGTCAATGATCAATTGCATGAGAGGTCTTAGAATTTCCTCGTTAATGCGAGAAAGGAGTATTCCCATGGCACGAGCAATCATGAACAGCCCGGGAATGCCCGCCCCTCGCCCGCGGGATATGCTCCCAGCGATGTGGTACGAGATGGACCGCCTGTTCGAGCCCTTCGAACGCGCGGTGCCGCGCTGGCCGACGTTCTTCCGCGAGAAGGGTGACGGCGTATTTCTCGAGCTCGATGTGGTCGAGCACGCCGACTGCATCACCATCGAAGCCGAGTTGCCGGGCGTCGATAAGGCTGACCTGTCGGTCACCTTGGCGAACGGCATGCTCACCATCAAGGGCGAGAAGAAGCAGAAGAAGGAGGAGAAGGACGAGAGCTACTATATTGCTGAACGCACCTACGGCGTCTTTGAGCGCACGCTACGTCTTCCTGAAACCGTCGATTACGCCAAAGTCGAGGCCAAGTTCGACAACGGTGTGCTCAAAGTGACAGTGCCAAAGAGGCCGGAGGCGATTGAGGTCGATCGCAAGATCGAAATCAAGTGAGACCGCGTGAGGTGCAGCCGACCGGCAGAGACCATGCCAATGTGCTAGGCAGTTCTGTCTTAGCCGCTCAGCCGCGGCCGCGTTCGTGAACATGGCTGCGGGAGCGTAGAGGGGCGCCTTCGCGCTCATGACGTCGAGGCGTGGCTCTGCCGACCGATTGTTCGTCACGGGCCCGCGTCTATTTGGCGGCGAACGCTTTTTCGAGGAACGGAAAGCGGGCAAGAGAGAAAGGCGGTCGAGCAATGATTGGGCAGCAGGAGGTCATCTATAGCTGCCACTCCCCGGCCTTCGCGGGTTTCACTTGTTATGCGTTCTGTGTATATCGTCCACGCAGCAGGCTCGCTCGGGCCGTGGTCGCCTCGTGGCGGGCCGATCCCCATTTCCCGCGCCAGATCCACACGAGAGACTTCCTGAATTTCGCGCTGCGTCACCAGCGGCGAGCGACATTGTCCGAGCGGCAGGTCGCGGGCGATATATGGCAGTGCTATATGCACTGGCGTCGCGTGCAGGCGAAGGTGGCAGCTTAGGACGCCCGCAAAGGTAATTGAATCGTGATCTGTGGGCGTGACGGATTGACTCGGGGGGATTCCGGTGCGGCGCGAACACGCGTATCGCGTCGGCATGATCGATGAGGATAGCATCAGACAGCGGTGGGAGCGGGTAGGCTCCAAGCTCGATGAGCGTGGTCGTGAAATCCTGAGGTCCTCGCGCTCGTCCACGCTGCAATGTACCGCGGACCGGGCAGTGCGGGTTGGTTCGTCAGACGGCCGGCAGGAATGAGAGTTCTAGTGATTTTTGCTCTGTACGGTTTCACACAGCCAGGGTCAAAGAACGAAGGCGCTCGCGCGCCAGCCTGCTGCACTGGGGAACCGAGCGGCGTGTTCTGAACGGGGCAAGCGCGGCGCCGGGGGCGGTAACGGGATGGGAAGTGCCCGGTCTTGAGGATCGCGGGATGAGGTCACCCCAACCTTGAGACGACGAGCACCCCGATGCCCGACAATCCACTCAGCGCCCTGCGCCGCCGCATGCTCGAGGACATGATCGTCCGCAAGTTCGGCGAGAAGACCGGCACGACTATATCCGCCATATCGAAAGCTTCGCTAGGTTTCTCGGCCGCTCGCCCGACACGGCGACCGGTCAACAGCAGGCAGCGGTTATTCGAGCGTGAAAGAAGGTAGGGCAGCGGTTCGAGCAGGCCGCGGTGCTGGTCGAGGTCCCGAAGGCGATCAGACCGCGTTGACTGATGTCAATGCGTGCGGCTCTGTTCGGGGAGACTGTAGAATCCACAAAAAGGCCCCACATTCCCGGCAACGACGACCAATGAAATCAATGGCTTCGAGCGTTGCTACATCGTCGCCGACAGAGCCATGCGTGCTCACTCGCAGCTCCAATCCTTGGTGTGAAAGAAGTGCGCCATGGGATCGCGAGCGTTGGACGATTTGCGGGCCGAGCACCGCTTCATGGGCAAGCTCCTAGACATGCTCCAGGAGCAGGTGAGACTTATTGCCGAAGATAGACGACCGGGCGGTGAATTGCTGCTCGAGATTGTGCAATATTTTACTAGCTTCCCCGACCTCTTCCATCATCCTAAAGAGGACTTGATCTTGCGCCGGCTCGTGGAGCGGTATCCTGCAATGGCCGAGACCATTCAAACTCTGGAGGCGGAGCATGAAGAGGGTGGTCGAGAGTTGAAGCGGTTCGCACGTGCTGTCGTCAAGCTGGTCTTGCATCCCGAGGCGGACCAAGATCGGTTCCTGAGCGCCGCCCTCGCGTTTATGGAGAGCGAGCGCCGCCACGTGGCGTGGGAGGAAAAGAGCTTCTTCGAGGTAGCCGAGAAGGTACTGTCCTCGCGCGAGTGGGAAGAGATCGACGCGCAGCTTGGAGCCCTCATTAAACCCCTTTGCCAACAGGAGGCTCAGACTCGCTACGAGCGTGTGCAGCACGCTTATGAGGCGTGGCAATGCTCCTACCGTGCAGATGAGGGCGTTGTGGGCGGTATCGAGAGTTAAGGCTCTGGGCGGATGCCCACCAGGTGTGCCATGCGCATTTCAGCAAAGAACGCTTCCGATTACTCCTGGCTAGTCCGTCTGTTCTTCTGGAATCAGAAGAGGAAGTATGGGCAAGTTCTGGAGCCGGGTATCGCGCGGCCAACTGCTTTCTCAATCGCGGCAACCACTTCGTGAAATCGCTTGCCCATGTAGTCGCGGTATGAATCCTCGACTGTTGTTGGCACTCCCAATTCAGTCACAAATTCAGCAAGCACTGCATTGGCCAGCACCTCGCTGTCTGCGATGACGCCGTCGAAATCGAAAATGATTGCGCTGGCCAAGGTTGAGCAGACCTAACTCGAACATCCCGTGATTGACCCAAAGGTGTCTCCGATGACGCCAGCCGTCAAGCTAGTTGTGAACCTCCTGGAGGTTCACAACTAGTTAGGAACCGGAGGCCAAACAGCGCGACGCAATTTCGATCGTCCAAGAAAAGCCGTCGGGAGCGAAATCCGCGGCAACCTTGGCGTCGAGGGCGTTTGCAACGGCGTTCTCAGTGAGAGTGCTGCCGAAGCCTACATGAGATCGCGGCGCTACGCGTGGCCCATTGCTTTCCCGCCAGCTCAGACGCAAGCCACCGTCACCACCGTTCTTGAAGGTTTCCCAACTAACAGTGACGTATCCCGTCGGGACTGACCATGCCCCGTATTTTGCGGCGTTCGTTGCTAGCTCATGCAGAGCGAGACCGAGATGCTGCGCAGCTTCCGGTGTGAGAAAGACATCTGGCCCTTGGAGCCTCAGGCGCAAACCCACCTCAGCAAAGGGCTGCAACTGGAGGCGCACGAGTTCAGCAAGGTTGGCGCGTTTCCAGCCCCCGCCGAGGAGCAGATCATGGGAGACCGCCATAGAGTGCAAGCGTTGACTGAAGCTGTGTTCGAACTCGCCGACCGTCTTGACTGAGCGCGCCATCTGAGCAGCAATGGCCTGGATGACGGCGAGCAGATTCTTGGTGCGGTGCGTGCTCTCCTGCAGCAGGAATCGGATGTGATCCTGTGCTCGATTGCGTTCACTGACGTCCCTCGCTATGACCGAAATTCCTTCCGGCATGCCCGCATCCTCGAATCTTGCTACGCTGATCGCAACCTCAATCCGCTTGCTGAGCTTGGCGACCTGCACAGTTTCGAATTGGGACTGCGTCGCCTCAATTAGAGGTCTGGAGGAAAGCTTCGAGCCCGGCTCCGGGGGGAAAAGCACGTCCACCTTGCGGCCGATGATTTCCCCTGGGGTGTACCCGTATAGCCGCTCGGCGGCTTGGTTCCAGGTCGTGATGGTCCCGTCGGGGCTCAAGCTGTAAATAGCATCCGCCGATGAGTTGATGATGGCCTCGTGACGCCGGCGCAACTCTTGGCGCGTGAGATCGGTGACGATCACACAATGCACCTTTGTGTCGTCGATCGTCAGTGGCGTCGAGGACATATACACGTTCCTCACCTGGCCACGACTGGTGCACAAGCGGACGTCCTGGCCCGAGTTCCCGGCGCCTGCGAATAGGCGGGAAGGATGCCGGTCAGCTGCGTCGGCAATCAATTCCATCAGGTCAACGCCACGAAGGCGTTCGGCGGTAAGGTCCACTATGCGTGCGAACGCAGCATTCGCGTATAGGATGACGCCCTCGGTAGACACGGTGAGGGCACCTTCACGCATCTGTTCCACGAGCAGGCGGTACGGGGTATCGGCGGTCTTGAGAGCGTAGACGACCGGCCCGGTGGCGCCCTCCACGACGATGGCGTCGATCTCGCCGGTCCGGATGGCCCGCAAGGCGTCTTCGGCCTCAGCCAATCGTCCACGAAGGTGCTCTAATTCAACGTCCTCAGAGGGGAGCATCTCAAGGAACTACGATGGTGGTGTGTAGTTTTTGCGCATCAGACATATCGCCAACCAAGAGCTTGACCGGTTTGGGTTCGTGGCGGATCAGTGTCGGGGCGACGATCACATTGGCCGGCTGCGCTCTTTGGGGCTCCTCGTACAGGTCGACGATCTCGAGATCACAGTTCCCCTGCAACTCGCGCTCGCAGAATTCCCGCACGTTCGCAACTGCGCGCAGCGACCGCGGCGTGGCACCGGTAATAAAGAGGGTCAGGCCGTAGCGACGAGCGGTCAAGGGCGAGTTGCTTTCACTGCCTAGGTCTGGGGCCGAATGTCCAGACCTACGAGAACGCGTTCCTGATTGGAAAGGTCCCCAAGAATCTTCTTGATCGGTTCAGGAAGGCGGCGCACCAGGGTCGGCAGGGCGATTATCTGGTCGCCGGCGGCAAGCTGCGGCTTTTCCACAAGATCGATCACTTCAATTGTATACCGACCATCGAGGTGCTCCTTGCAGATGCGCTTGAGGTTGTTGATCGCCCGCAGCGACTTGTCGGTGTGACCGGCCACGTACAGGCGCAGGTCCCAATGCTCGGTACCGGATGGCATCATCGTATCTCTTGTCCAGCTGGGGCGGTGTTGGGCGAAACTTCAGTCAGACGTACACCGGCGCTCGTGATTTTCATGCGGCGCACGTCGCTCGAATGCGCCATACCTCGTGCTTTGACGATGTGCAGTCGGCGCGAGAGATCGGTCTCGGAGCGCAGATTCCTCAGTACGATCCAGGTATCCATGATGGAGGAAACGTCTAGGCCGGTCGCGCCTTCGGCGCCTTGCAGACTAAGGTACAAGGCCGTGATGCCATGGCTTTTCAGGTAGTCGGCGAGGCGCAGAGCCATGGAGGTGGTTTGATAGTGAGCACCGCTTGCGACCAAAGCGGAGAATGGATCAACGACCACCGCGGAAGGTCTAAAATCCCGCACGGCTTTGAGCATGAGCGCGAGATGCATTTCAAGCCCGCCGAGACTGGGACGTGAAGCCTGGGATCGCAAAAGGCCCTGATCGATCCATGGCTGCAGATTGATGCCGGCCGACCGCATATTGCGTACCAGCTGGCTCGGGCTTTCCTCGAAACTGAAATACAGACATCGTTCGTCGCGCCGACAGCAAGAGTCGGCAAAGTGCGCAGCGATAGTTGTCTTGCCCGTCCCCGGTCCGCCGCTGACCAGAATGCTGCTGCCCTTGAAGTATCCCTTGCGCCCGAGCATCGCATCGAGCTCCGTTAGGCCGGAGGATACGGTTTCCTCGGTGGCAACTTGGCCGAGCCCAAGCGAGGTGATCGGCACGACGGTGATGCCGTTCTCATCGATCAGGAACGGATACTCGTTTGTTCCATGCGAGGTGCCTCGATACTTGACGACGCGCAGGCGCCGGGTCGACAAATCGTCGATGATGCGGTGATCGAGCAAAATAACGCAGTCGGACACATACTCCTCGACTCCGTGCCGCGTAAGGCTTCCTTCGCCCCGCGCGGCGGTGACAACAGTCGTCAGCTGGCGATCCTTGAGCCAATCGAATAGCCGCCGCACTTCGGACCGGACGATGGCTTCATTAGGAATGCCGGCGAACAGTGTATCAATCGTGTCGAGCACGACCCGCCGTGCGCCCACGCTCTTCACGGCGTGATCGAGCCGTATGAACAGCGCCTCGAGATCGTAATCGCCGGTCTCATGCATTTCATGGCGATCAATCTTGACGTAGTCGGTGGCGAGCATGCCGCGTTCCTCCAGCTCGGGCAGATCGAAACCGAGCGAGGCCACGTTCACGCCCAGGTCGCCAATACGTTCATCGAACGAAACGAGCAACCCAGGTTCGCGGTGATCGACGGCACCGCGCACGAGGAAGGTGGTTGCGAGCAAGGTCTTGCCGCAGCCCGGACCTCCGCACACCAGCGTCGGCCTGCCCGCCGGCAGGCCTCCACGAGTGAGTTCATCCAGGCCGGCAATGCCGGTAGGCACTTTTCGCAATTGTTCAACCACTGAGCTGCTCCACGCGACCCGGGCTGGTCCTTTAGGAACGCGCGCCCGGAACGATGCGTCTTGGCACCCTATCCATTGTGAGGGGCGGTGAGACACCCGCTGGCCTTCGCAGGCTTCGAGCAGCCATATCACCCCGGCGACGACTTTCGCCAGTGGAACTCCATTCGCTCGATGCGATCCGCTGCTCGCGCCGAGCTGCCTGCTACACTCATTAAGGTTAACATGCTCCGTTATCGCGCCACGAACGAGGTGCGATGCGAACCATAAAGGAAGTAAAATCCAACGGCTGCCGCCAAAGGTCTCCCTGCAGTTGCTCACAGCCGTTCATGGCACTCTTCGACCCGGGGGCCCGAGGCATGGCAGAACTCCTCCGAAAGCTGACCCTCCTGACGCCAATGGCGGCCACCGGATGGTACGAGCTGATCGTCGATGCCGACACGGACAGCAGCGCCAGCTCTCGCTTTGAGGAAATCCGCGCGGGTGTGGCGTGGACGACCAGCGTCGCCGCACCAAGGAGGATGCGCGCGCTACCGTAAAGAGTTCGTGAAGGCCTTGGCGTCGATCATCAGCACGCTGGAGCGGCCTGCGCCGGCATGAGCGGAACCGGGACAGGGCGCGAACAGAGCGTCCCGCCAACAGGCTACCGGGCGCGTCGGTCACGTGGTCCGCTAACCCCTCGGCAACAGACCCGTGTCATCCCGGTTCGATCCACTTCGGCCTTGTGCCAACTCCTGACTCATGCGTTGCAGCAAACAACGCATGAGCCTCTTCACGGTATAAGGTGCTGCCGCAAGGCCTCCGCGACGGCTTGGGTTCGGTTGCGAGCGCCAAGCTTGGTCTGAGCTTTTTTCAGGTGGCTGCGGATTGTCTCCTCGCCAAGACCGAGAGCTTCCGCGACCTCGCTGGAGTGCACCCCCGTCGAGACCAACCGCAAAACCGCAAGCTCCCGAGGCGTCAATTGGGCGTGCTGCCCAAATATGTTCGCATCAGGATCGACGAGTTGATTCAGGCGGAGTGCCGCAACACTGGCCGCGGCGCTAATCATGATCCGCAGCGGTTGCGTCATGATGGTGGAAAGCTCTTTGCGCGACCAGAAAGCCACCACCCAACGGCCGCCAACTGGGCAGGTCAATCCATCACGCATTCCATGCTTGAGAGCCAAGTCGTACGACCAGGTGTCGCTTCCAATTGGTTGAACCATCCGCCTAACCTCGGTCCAAGTATGCATCGCTATGCTGGTCGCCGCCAAGAACAGCAGCGGACGGAATTTGTCTTGAGCGAGAGCATCGTATTCCTCCCACCAGCCCTTCGGAACACTCGTGTGAAGGAGGACCGATTTTCTCAGCTGGACGGACGCCCAGTCTCCAGACTTTGAGGGGAACCGTGCTGCGCCCAGGACCGACAGCGGCAGGCTTGGTGTCGTGAGGGCGTGCAATTCGTTCAATACGTCGTTAGGGGACCGTAGCGCATGGATACCATCCACGTAGCCGATGAGTCTGGTTAGCAGGTCCGCAATGGCGGATTGCCCCCCAGGGGCGGGAAATTTCAGGACGGTCATGAAATCTTCCCTTCGTGATCACGGGGCCGCCTCGCCGGCCACTTCCGCAATGATTATCCGGTGGTTCACCAAGCTGCGGCCGCTGAGTTCGGTTAGAGTTAATCCAAAAGGCCGCGCGGCTCCCAAGTCAGTACACGTTTGGTCCGGAGTGGGTCACGAGCGGCTGTGCGCTGACCTGCTGTAACGCTCGCTCGTTGGGTCAGATCCCCCCCAGAATCCAGAAGTTACCGGTGGGCATTGCAACCATTGCAAACGCGCCAGGAGCGCCCGACAGGACGCGCACCAGCGCCGGGGGCTAGTCCGCTAGGGTCAGGGCCGCCGATGCGCGCTCAGCGGCCTTCCTGGGCGTTCTGGCGGGCCATCTGGGGGGAGGGGTGCCGCTTGCGTCGCAACTCCTTCAGCCACTCCGGTGCCTCGGGTGCGGGCGGCTGGGCGTCGTATTCCTCGGGCCAGCGCCAGCGATGCTCCTCCTCCATCGCGAACATCGCCTCGGCCGTGAGCGAAGGAAGAAGGCCGCCGGTATGGTGCTCGCACCATTGGCGGAAGCCGTCCCAGTTGTGGATCTGGATGCCGGCGGCCTCGACGGCGGCGACGATCCTGCGCCGTGTTGCTGCATCCGGCTCGCCGCCGGGCGCGATGATGTCGGCCACCTGGTTGAGGTCGCCGTACTCGATGGGCTGCCCGCGCCGCCTCCACTGCCTGAGCAGATCCAAGATGGCGCGGTCGTGCAGCTGCGGCCGGCGAGGCTGGCGCAGCGCGTCGAGCACCGAAGACGGCGGCAGGTTCGAGTTGGTGTCACGCATTGGTGGGCCGCTCCGTCGCCCACCCCACCAGCTCCACCACTGGCACGGGCTCCAGCATCCTGGTGAAGATCTCAATGCTGGTGGTGCGCAACGGGCGAAACCGGAAGCCGAGCCAGAACTGCTCGCATCGCACCGTGTACCCACGGGCACACGTGTACGGCCGCGGGCGGTTGCGCACCTCCTCGAGCAGGATCGCGACGTCGTCGTGCCCGAACGGCCGGGCGTTGAACATGCGGCGGATCGTGTAGATGCGGCCGGTCTCGATCAGCCTGGTGCCAGCCCAGGTCGGGAACAGGCCGCCGCCCTTGTTCGGGGAGGCGTCGATGCACACGATGCGTTGGCCGATGCGGAAGATCATGGCCCCACCTCCCTCCTCAGCAGCGCCTCGACCTCTGCCGCTAAATCGGGCCGTTTGAGGACGTGGCGCAACGCGTTGGCAAGTCGGCGGCCGTCATGTGGCGTTCTCGTCTCCAGTCCATCCCGTTCGATGCCAGGCTGCTGGAGATGACGGACGCCTACGGCATCACCAAGACCACCCGCATCATCGACTGGCAGACGGAGCCGGTGCCAGCCAGCGCGACCAAGGCGCAATGGACAAGACCGACGCTCCTCCTGCGCCAGGCTCTGGAGACCGCACTCGCGGAGCACGGGCAGCAGTTGCGGCCGTTCGGAGCGCAGGGCGACGAGGTGCGCGCCGCCGACAAGGAGATCGTGCGTAAGGAGTTCTACGCGTCCGTCAACGTCGACCCCAAAGGCGACAAGACCAAGCAGGCGATCCAGGACGCGAAACGGAAAGCGTTCAACCGGGCAATCGAGAGCGCGCAGGCCTCCGGCCTGATCGGGCTAAGAGAGATCGGCGAGGTTGCGATGATGTGGGTTGTGAAACCTGGTCAATCGCAACCGAGAGGTGCGGGGGTGAGCCAAGGGGGTGGTATCTATGATTAGTTGCAAAAGCCGTGAAGGGACAACCTTGGGTGTTGAGGGGTGCGGGACGGGACAGGTGCCTTATAGGCACCTTGTCCCGGCTGTCCCGCTCTTTACCCGGGACGGGACGGGACAAAAGCGGGACATGTCCCGCTTGTCCCGCGGCAATGCAACGCTGAGCGAAGAGGGCCGAGTATGACCAAGCGGCTCACCGACGAGGAGGTGCAGGCGGCCACGGTCTCGGCCAGGAATAGCTTGCGTAACCCCGTAGGACGACGCGGGCACCTCCTTGCCGAGCCGGTCGATCAGCGCGTGGACGGCCGCAGCGGGCTCGATGGGCTTCAAGTGGTCGGGCATCGTCACTGTCGCCGCCCACTCGGGTGTGCGCATCCACGCGGCGTGCTCCTGTTCGCACGTGGGGTCGCCGCAGGTTGCCAGCCCTCGCTTGACCGGCTCTCCGCAGGATCGGCAGATGCCGTGGTCGGGCGCCGGGTTGTTCATTCGTGGCGCCCATTGCTCTTGAGGGTCCGAGAGCACGCCGGCCTTCGGCGCGTCCCGTCGGCGCTCAGCGAGTTGGTGCCAGTGGCGACATAACTCTGAGAACTTTTGCCGGCGCGCGGGCGGCAGCCGGTCCAGCTCGTCGAGCGTGAGGTTGTCGAGGAAGGCGATCGCCTTGTCGATCAACATGGCGCAGCCTCCCTGCATGGCGGTGCGGGTTCCGACGCGTCGTTGGGGTAGGTGGGGTAGATGGCGAGCCGGACCTTTTCAACCTGCGTCACGGCCATCGTGACCAGCACGGACAGGGCGTGGAACTCCGGGCCGGGCTTGTCGAGTGCGTCGCCGCGCCTCACAAGGTTGAGCGCGTGGATGATGCCCTCCAGGTTGAGGAGCGCGCTGTCGACGTTGGTCGTCTTGATAGTCGTCGTCATGACTGGCGCCCCCCGCTCTCGAGCCCGAGCAGTTCCTTCAGCCGATCGATACGGGCCTCTATGCCCACGCTTAGGAAGCGCAAGGCTGCGGTGACATCGACGCCGTTGGTGGTGACGATGTCCTGATCGTCGGCCTTGCCGATGCAGTGGACGGCCTTCGCCGCGTTGAACAGGTTGGCGAGTTCAACCTCGATGTCTCCCCATCGATCATCGTTGCCGGCGAGCGTGATGTAGGGGCCGGTCCGCTCGGGCGGTGCGGCTGGTGCGGGTTGGCTCAGTGCCTGAGTGTGACCGGCGTCGAGCGCCTTGGCGCGATCCTTGTTCTTGCGCCTGCTCATGACCGCGCCTCCGTTTCCGCGATCGCCAGGACGCGGGCCATCGCAGCCTGAGCGAAATGGGCAATGGCCTCGAATTTCTTATGGATGCTGTCGAAGGCATCGATCATATCGAAGAGCGCCTTGGCCTCTGGGTCTCCGGGATCGTTCGTCAAGCCGCGCACAGCCTCCCGCAGCTGCTCCCGGTCTTTGCCAATCACGCTGAAGGCCATGACGATCCACGGGTGCCACGTGTTGGCGAACTCCGTGATCGTGTACTCGAATTCGAGGGGTTGGCCGGTCTCCGGGTTTACGGCGGGCTCGAAGTCGACATCCGATACGCAGGCAGGCGTGTGGCCGCCGACGTGCTCCGCCGCTCGGATCACCGGGTTTTTCTGGAACCCGGTGCTACTGCCTTCGAGGGTCAGGATGGCCTCGATCAGTAGAGCCAGCGGCCCGTCGTCCAGGGCGTCGGCCTCGCGCACCAGTGCGTGGTAGGCCTCTATCTGGCCGGGCTCGAAGCGCGGCCAGCCCCAATAGAGAGCGGCCTTGGCGCGCGCCACAACGTCGGGCCAGCCCCTCACCGGCTCCCTCCACATCTGCCGCGTCGCTGCGATCAGCACGTCGTTGGCTGACTTCGCTGCCCGTCCGACGCCTCCTCGTTCTTGACGGCCACGGCGTAGTGCGCTGCCTCGGCGGCATCCCAGCGTCGGACAATTGCGTCGTCGCCGCCGAGGGTAGCGGGCACCGCCTTGGCGATGACCGCCTCGATCTCCTCCAGGCGTGGGCTTTGCGGGCTGCTGTTGATCAGAGCGACGATCTCGGCGGCGGCTTCGCGGACTGTGGACATGTCAACTAACTCCTGGGGTTGAGGCTCTACTGCAAAGAAGAGAGGGAACCGCCCGGCCAAGGTGCGGGCTTGCCGGACGGCTCCCGAGGCCCGTGCCGCGAGAGAGACATGCAGCACGGAGCCTGTTCGGTTTACCCGTCCGGCACCTCGCCCAGCCGGTCGATGCTGAGCAGGATGTTCACGCAGCGCTGCTCGTCGGCGAGCGCCTTCCTGAGCTTGCGGTTCTGCTCCTGCAAGGCAGCTACCTGCCGGGCGATGCGGGCGACGGTGGCCTCGATGTCATCCGGGGTGGGCGCGGCCTCGCGGGGCCGGGTGCGCAATGGGCTGGGGATAAAATCTGGCATCAGGGTACTCCGCACTGGAAATGGAACAGGGCACTCTTGCTTTCTTCTTAAGTACAGCCCTGCTACATTGCCCGGGTGGGAAGCGGTTACGACTAAGCTTAGACGCTCGGTGAGGCCGATGCGGTACGATCTTGAAAGCCCGTCGTGCACGCTGGTCCTGATCGGCGCCTTTAATCCCGCGATCTTCTCGCCGGCTTGGCTCGCCAAGGTCGACATCATCAGCGACGAGGACTTGGAGAAGTCGACCACCCAGGTCATCCATCCGGAGATCACCCAGTTCAATGCCCGCCGCTTTCGCATCGACGTGCAGCCCGACCGTTTCCAGATCACCTCGACTATGGCGCCGTTCGTGTCGATTGCCGACGACGTGCGCCGCCTCTTCGGCGAGTTGCTCCCTCACACGCCAGTCGGCGCCGTCGGCATTAACTTCCACGTCTTCTTCCGCTTCCCAACACCTGAGCAGCGCATGGCCTTCGGACGCGCCCTCGCCCCCACCGAACCATGGGGCGCGTTCGGTAAGCGCCTCGCCGAGAGCCCGAAACCTCGCCCAAACCCGCCAGCGGCATGATTTCGATCGTCATGCAGGAGAACTCTCCAGGCGGGCGTAACGGATCACGCCGCGTCGAGGTTCAGCCAGCGAGGCGCATTGACGCCTTGCGTGGCGTCTACGTTGCCGTCAATGATCATTTCGAGGTTGCCCATGCGAGACCCGAGAACGGCGGGCTGCTGCGGTGATGGAAATCATCGGGCGCGAGTTCGATGCCTCGGAGGCCGAGTATCGGCGCATCGTCAGCGACCTCATGGACTTCGCAGGAAGTTTGCCATGACCCGTAACAGCCACAGCGCGACATGCCAGCTGTCAGTCGAAGTGGAGCCGCCAGCGGCGTCCTGGATCAGCGACCGCCAGCAGGTCATGCGTGCAATGGTGGAGCGCCCGCGCCGAAGCATCGCCACTACTGTCCGCGGGCGCGAGACCGCCGACCCGACAGCGCTACCCTTGCGCACGCCGTCAGCACCGCACGAGTCCTCAAGGTGGTCGAACTGCCTCGCTTCGAGCCCCTCGAACGGGGCGGTGACAGCATGGCCGCGATGCAGGAATGGGAAGGCCTCGTCACGGCAGTCGAGGACGATACCGTGTACGCCGATCTTATCGATGTCACCGCTGGCCGCCAGCATGTCGGCGAAACCGCCGAGCTTCCGCTCTCCGAGTTCGATCCCGCGGACCGTGCGCAGGTGCGCCGCGACCGTATTCCGGTGGGCGATCGGCTACGTGCGCACCGAGGCGGGCACCCGCTTTGGCGCCTCGGTGCTGCGCCTGCGCCGCGCCACGCGGACCACCGCGGGGCGGGCGCGACCCCTCGCCTTCGAGTTCGAATGATGTCCGGGCCGCCGGCCGCAAGCGAGATCGAGATTTCACTATTTGGCCGGGGCTTCGGAGAGGCCGTTGTGGCGCACCTCGGTGACGGTCACTGGATACTTGTCGACAGCCTTGTCGAGGAGAACGATAATCCCGTGGCGCTGCGCTATCTCCACGAGATTGGCGTCGATCTGGCCCAAGTAGCGCTGATTGTGGCGACCCACTGGCACGACGACCACGTCGCTGGACTCGCCCACGTCTACGCCTCCTGTCCGGCGGCGCAGATGGTGCTGCCAGCAGCCCTGCGCTCAATTGAGATGGAGGCCTTTCGCGGAGAGGCCCGTTGCTACAGTGCTGGACGTGTGTCGTCGGGGGTCGCCGAGCTCGATGCCATTGCCGGCCTGCAGATGGCCGAGCACCGTCGGCACTTCCGGCTCGGCAAGATTAATACGCGGCTCCTGAGCCTTGAGCCCGGCACGCACGGCCTCGCCGTCGAGGTTGAGGCGGTGTCGCCGTCCGATGCTGATGTCGCCGCCTTTCTACGCGAGGTCGCGAGCAGAAGACCGGAGACCGGCAGCGAGCGATGGATGCCGTTCGAGGCCAACGACATATCGGTGGCGATCTGGCTCTCGGCCGGACCGCATCGAGTGCTGCTCGGCGCCGACCTCGAACGGCATGCGGACGCGCAACGCGGATGGAGCGCCGTGCTCGGCTCGCCGGTGCGACTGAAGCCGGTCGTGCCGGCGTCTACAAGGTCGCCCACCACGGAGCCGCCAATGCTCACCACGACGAGGTCTGGTCGACGCTGCTCGTTCAAGCGCCCATCGCGGCGCTCTCCACCTGGAACCGCGGCCGCAAACTGCCGCGATCCGAGGACGTAAACCGCATCCTCGCGCTTACGCCCGAGGCTTACATCACGAGCAGCCTCGGTCGCCGCCCGCGGCCACGACCAAAAATGGTCCAGAGCAAGGTGCTTGAGCGCGGAGCTGTCATTCGCGCCGCCCCGGAGCGCGCCGGCCAGGTCCGGCTGCGGCTCGAACTCGCTGCGCCCGATGCCAGCTGGCGCGTCGAGCTCATCGACGGCGCCATGCGACTTGCCAACCTCGAGTCGGGCGCATGACATAGGCCCCTGCCATATTTCAGAGGTAGGAGATCCGGCAACTTCGGCCCGTCGGGCCGGAGTTGCTATATCGACAAGTTGTGAGTGCGAAAAAATCTACCGCCGACAAGCCAAGTGGCTCGTCTACCGGGTGGGCGGCACCAAGGCCGCCTTCCTCGGCCCACGTGACCGCGCCCGACGAGGAGACCGCGCTGACCCGGGCGTTCGATGAGTTCAACGTCACCACGCCGGCCGAGCGCAAGCG
>CAWIXS010000051.1:0-67995 GCA_963840075.1 uncultured Alphaproteobacteria bacterium
CAACAGCGCGCCTCCGCCGCGGCAGGATGTGTGGCGCGCGGGTGAAGCCGTGCGCATCGCGAAGCAGGCGTGGCGCGAAGGCCACCACGGCCTCGCCGCCTTGCTCGCCGTGGCATGGGATAGCCAACTCTCGCCAGTCGATGCGCGCACCCTGAAGGCGGACCAGCGGAGATCGGACCCGGTCGAGACCTGGTTTGAGACCGGCCGCACCAAGACCGGCCGCAAGGCTCTGGCCACGCTCTCCAGGCGCACCGTGCGCGTGCTGGAGGCTTATCTCGCCAAGCTGGGTGCCGAGCCTGTCGGCATCGCGCCCATCTTCCGGAACCGCTCCGGCGCGCCCTACAGCAAGGACACGCTCGGCGACGACTTCCGCACCGTGCGCACCATGGTGTTCGGTCCTGACGAGAAGCGCCAGCTGCAGGACTTTCGACGCTCGGGGACTGTCGAGGCGTCGCCGGCAGGCGCCGGAGCTTCCGCAAGATGGCAACATCTCGCAGTCGACGCGGTTGCACAAGACCTACGGCCCGGTGCAGCTCGCCTCAGTGCGGGATGCAGATGCTGCAAGGGTGCGCGGCCGTCGTAGGCTGCGCGAACAAAGCGGGGGCTCGGAGGAACAGAAACCGGCCAGAAGTGTCATGGCGCCGACTGGAAAAGTGTCATAACGCCCGTTCAGCAATCGGCTAAGTGCTTGATTTAATGGCGCGAGCGACGGGACTTGAACCCGCGGCCTCCGGCGTGACAGGCCGGCGCTCTAACCAGCTGAGCTACGCCCGCAATCCCCATGCGCGCCGCCTTTGTCGGGGCGGCACGCTGTCACGAACGGGTCGTTTACGTTAGGCGGGGGGGCCCGTCAAGCCGACGCCGCTCATCTCTTCGCGCCAACGCCCTTGCAACGGCACGCCGGCATGGCGGGCAACGTGCGGCCCGCGTGGTGGGCGGTGAGAGGATCGAACTCCCGACGTCTTCGGTGTAAACGAAGCGCTCTACCGCTGAGCTAACCGCCCGCCGCAGCCTGTCTAGAGGCGCCGGGGCGTGCGTGCAACGGGCTCCCTCGGGTGCCCGACGCAATCCGGCGCCGGTGGGTGATCTATGGCGACGGAGCCCGCCAGCTCGCGGCGCTCGCCTCGCGCCCCGAGACCGTGGCCGAGTGAGCACCGCCGAAGCGAACGGCGAAAAGGGTGCCGGGAAAGCGTGCCCGCTGCCGGCCCGATCCAAAAGCCCGGCACGCCGGGTTGTCAGTTCAGCAATTCTTTGAGAAGTCTTGGAGGCCTGGAATTTCGGCACGCGCGACGCCTTCAGCATCATCTCGACGCCGGTCTGCGGGTTGCGCGCCTTGCGCGCGGCGCGCTGGGCGACCTTGAAGGTGCCGAAGCCCGGGATGCGCACCTCCTCGCCCTTCCTCATGCTGCCCTCGATGTGGGCAATGACCGCATCGACCGCCGAACCGGCCTTGTCCTTGGGCAGCTCGGTCGCCGCTGCGACGGCGTCGATCAAATCCTTCTTGCTCATTGTTGCGTCCTTGTATGTCGCCAAAGACTGGACCGCACGCCAGGGCGCTTGAGCGCATTTTGAGCCCTCCCGGCACAGCGGCGACGCGGAAACAACGCCCAAAGGGGGGGCCCGTCAAGCCAAAACTGGGCTGCTTTGCCTGCACTCCCTTGGGGAAAATCAATAATGCGTTAGCTTCCTCGAACCCGGTACGACGCCCCTCGCCGGAACTGAACGTCGTTCTTTAACTCAGCCGGCTGTCCCGGTGGCATCTGCAATTATTGCGACTGCAATGGCTGCGACTGCAATTGCTGCAAGGGGGTTGCGGGCGCGCCGATGGCTGGTACCGCCTCCTGGGCTCGAACCAGGGACCTCTAGATCCACAATCTAGCGCTCTAACCAGCTGAGCTAAGGCGGCACACCGGAAAAACGAGGCCGCGCATGCCGCGCGGCCGCTCTCAGCAACGGGCACCATAGTGGGAGGCCGCGGCAAAGCCAAGGGGCGCGGCCTGGGTGTGACCTGGGTGTGCGTCGGCAGCTTTGCGAACAGCTGATTAGCTCTGCGCGTCGCCCGCTTCTGGACGGTCGGGGCCGGTCGCGGCTAAAGGGGGGCGCGGGAATGCAGAATTGCTTGCACTCATGACGCGCCCTGCCAACGACCTGTGGTCCCGGCCCGGGGCGAGCCTCGATGGCTCCCTCCATGCCTCTCTCCATGGCTCCCTCCATGGCACTCCGGCACCGCCGGCCTGCATCGTCGACGCCGCAGCGGGGGCGATCGTCGCCGCCAACGCGGCGGGCTGGGAGCTGTGGGGCTGCGGCGGCGACGTCCCCGCCGCCGCGCTCGATCGGGCGATGCCCGCGCTGCAGCGGCTTGCCGGCATCACATCGAGCTGCAGCGAGGTCTTGACCTTCTGGACCAGACGCGGGCTCCTGCAGCTCGACTGCCGCATCGAGCCGGCGGGCGGCACGCGCTTCCTCCTGCGCGGGCTTGCCGCCCAGCCGGAAGCGCCGGACGATGTGGTGCCATTGACCCTCGTCCGCCGCGAGGCGATGGTCCGCATGCCGGCCACGGCGCGCCTGGCGCACGAGCTGAGAACGCCCTTGAGCGCCGTCATCGCCTACGCCGAGGTGCTCAAGGACGAGCATTTCGGGCCCCTCGCCAACCCGCGCTATCGCGAGTACGCGCGCACCATCTACGACAGCGCCCGCCATGCGCTGAGCGTGGTGGACGGCATGCTGGGCGGCAACCTCGGCCACGCGGGGCTGCCCGAGCTCGCCTTCCGCGACCTCGAGCCGGCGGACGTGATCGCGAACTGCCTCGCCGTCGCCGGGCCGTTGGCTGAGCGCGCGGGCCTCGTCCTCGTCGCCGACCTCGATCCGGGCATGCCGCGCATCGTCGCCGACGAGGTGAGCGTCAAGCAGATGCTGCTCAACCTCATCACCAACGCCATCAAGTTCGGGCGCCGCGGCGATAAGGTGACGGTGCGCGCCGCCTGCGGCAGCGACGGCTCGCTCGTCATCGACGTGGCCGACACCGGCCCCGGCATGCACGCGCCGTTTGCCGCCGGCGAGGATCCGCGCGGGGAGCGCGCTCGCAGGGGCGGCCAGGATGCCGGGCTCGGCATCGGTTTGCCGCTGACGCGGGCTCTCGCCAAGGCCAACGGCGCCTCGCTGACGGTGGAGAGCGCGCCCGGCCGCGGCACCCGCGTCTCCATCGCCTTCGCCAAGGACCGCGTCGTCCCGGTGTAAAGCCGATACCCTCCCATCGGCTGGGAGGCCCAATCGTAGGGCGGCTCAGGCGATGGCCGTAATCCGCCGATGCAACCGCGCAACGGCGGATTACGCTTCGCCAATCCGCCCTACGCCTGCACCAGCCCGCCGATGATGCCGAGGAGGAGGGCGATGTCCTCGGGGCGCGACAGGCGGTGCTCGCCGTCGGGGACGGCCGAGACGCGGGTCCAGTCGCCGGAGAGGTGGGCGACGAGGTCCAGCGTGTGCTCCCAGGGCACATCGGGGTCCTGCAGGCCGTGGATGATGTGCACGGGGCGCCCAGGGTCGAGCGGGGCCGCCCCGATGCGGTGCTTCCAGCCGTCCTCGATCAGCGCCCTGGTGATGGGATAAGGGCCGTCGCCATAGCGCGAGGGGCGCAGGAACACGCCGCTCTCCTCGATGTCCCGGCGCGCCGCCGACGGCAGGTTGCGCCACATCAGGTCGGTCATGTCCCAGGCCGGCGCGATCAGCACCAGCGCCTTGATGCGCGCCGCCTCCTCCGCCTGCCGATCAGCCGTAGGGTGGGTCGGCGCGCCAGCGCGCAACCCACCATCTTTCATGAGCTTGCGCAGCAAGAGGAGCGCGATGTACCCGCCCATGCTCGACCCGACCAGGATCTGCGGCCCCTGCGTGAGGCGCAGGAACGCCGCCTCCGCCTCCTCGAGCCAGCGGCTGACGGTGCCCTCCTCGAAGCGGCCATCCGATTGCCCATGCCCCGAATAGTCGAAGCGCAGGCAGGCGAGGCCCTCGGCGCGCGCCCATTCGGCCACCGCCGTGGCCTTGGTCGAGGTCATCTCCGACTTGAGGCCGCACAGCCACACGAGCCCAGGCTTGCCGGCAGCCGCCGCCGGCTCGCGCAGATAGGCGATGCGCCGGCGCTCGGCGCCCGAGCCGACGACGAGGAATTGCGGTTCCATCCCGGCCATCGAGGGGGCAGACCCCTCGCCTCCAACCTCGAAGCAGACTACCAAGGTCGCGTGCGAGGGTCTGACCCCCCGCAGCTGATCGGAGGCGAGAGGTCTGATCCCCGGCAACCCATGCCCAAAGACCGGCCCACCATACTGCAAGTCATCCCGCAGCTCGATGCCGGCGGCGCCGAGCTCAGCGTCGTGGAGATTGCCGGCGCGGTCGCGCGCGCGGGCGGGCGCGCCCTGGTGCTGGCCGAGCCCGGCCGCCTGGCGGCCGACATTGCGTCGGCGGGGGCCCAGGTCATTCCCTTTCCGGCGGCCACCAAGAACCCGCTGCGCCTCCTCGGCAACGCCCGCCGCATGGCCCGCATCGCGGCCCGGGAAGGCGTCGACCTGATCCACGCCCGCAGCCGGGCGCCGGCCTGGAGCGCGCTCCTCGCCGCGCGGCGCATCGGGGTGCCGTTCGTGACCACCTACCACGGCGCCTACGGTGAATCGAACCGCTTGAAGCGGCTCTACAACAGCGTGATGGCGCGCGGCGACATGGTGATCGCCAACTCGCGCTTCACGGCCGGGCTGATCGCGGCCCGCTATGCAACGCCGCCCGAGCGCATCGAGGTGATCCACCGCGGCGTCGATACCGCCCGGTTCGACCCGGCCGCCATCGCCCCCGAGCGGGCCGCGGCGCTGCGCCGGAGCTGGGGCGTGGGCCCCGAGGTGCCTGTGATCCTGCACGCCGCCCGCCTGACGCGCTGGAAGGGCCAGGGCGTGCTGATCGACGCCGCGGCCCGGTTGCGGGCCCTGGGCCAGCTCGGCGAGGCCGTGGTGGTGCTCGCCGGCGACGCCCAGGGACGCGACGCCTATGTCGAGGCCCTGCGTGGCCAGATCGCCAGCCTGGGCCTCGAGGAGCATGTGCACCTCGTTGGGCACGTCACCGACATTGCCGCGGCCTACCTTGCCGCGCACGTCACGGTTGTGGCGTCCACCGAGCCGGAGGCCTTCGGCCGCACGGCCATCGAGGCGGCGTCCGTCGGCTGCCCGGTGATCGCCACCGACCTCGGCGCGCCGCCCGAGACGGTGCTTGCCGGTGCGTCGGGCGCGGACACAGGCCTGACAGGGTGGCTGGTGCCGCCCGGCGATGCCGAGGCGCTGGCCCGGCGTCTGGCGCACGCCCTGGCCCTCTCCCCGTCTGCCCGAGGCGCCATTGGAGACCTGGCGCGCCGCCATGCAGCGGCGAATTTCTCTGTTGGTGCAATGCAGAGGAGGACGCTCTCCGTCTACGACCGGTTGCTGGGAACTGGCCTGCACGCCCGGCTAGAGGAGGATTCGTCCCACCACGGCTTTGTGCGCAGCCCCGTCCAACGAACTTGACTCGCGGCAACATCGCACCAATTGTTGCACCCTGAGCGCCGCTGGGCTGCCTCGTCGGGGGTGGCCCGCTTTGGCGTTGGCTCAACAACGGAAAGGAGACTGCAACATACGTCGTCCAATGCGGGCCGCGCCCGAGCGCGCGCCATCCGGACCGCGGATGAACGAAGACATCCGTGTTCCCGAAGTTCGATTGATCGACCAGACCGGCCAGAACGTCGGCGTCGTTGAGACGGCGGCGGCCATGGCCCGCGCCACCGAGGCGGGGCTCGACCTGGTCGAGATTTCACCGGATTCCAAGCCGCCGGTTGCCAAGATCCTCGACTACGGCAAGTTCAAGTACCAGGAGCAGAAGAAGGCCGCGGAGGCGCGCAAGCGCCAGAAGGTCGTCGAGATCAAAGAGATCAAGATGCGTCCCAGCATCGACGATCATGACTACGACGTGAAGATGCGCTCCATGAAGCGCTTCTTCGACGACGGCGACAAGGTCAAGGTGACGCTGAAATTCCGCGGTCGCGAGCTGTCGCATCAGGAGCGCGGCTGGCAGGTCCTGCAGCGCGTGAAGGTGGACACCGAGCCCATCGCCAAGGTGGAATCGGAGCCGCGCATGGAAGGCCGCCAGATGGTCATGGTGCTGGCGCCGCGCTGACGCGAGGCGGCGAGTCCTCGGGTTTCAGGGCTCCGCGAGCAGGGCCCTGAGCCCATCCCGCCCGAGCGCTACCCGGAAGATCTGTGCGCTAGCCGCGCCACATTGCGCTGCTACATGAACGGAGGTCCACCTCGAAGGGGGCAGCCGTCATGCTCATGTGGATCGCCGTGGTTCTGGTGCTCCTCCTGCCGGCGGCAGCGCTTGCCGGCCCGCTGGAGGACTGCGAGCAGGAACGGGACAACGACCGCCGCATCTGGGGGTGCACGGAGCGCCTGCGCAAGTTTCCGCGCGATGCCGTCTCCTACGTCAACCGCGGCAAGGCGTACCTGAAGACCGGCGACCTGGACCGCGCCATCGCCGACAACACCAAGGCGACCGAGCTGGACGCGGCCTATGCCGCGGCCTATTTCCACCGCGGCCTCGCCTACGAGGGCAAGCAGCAGGGCGATCGCGCGCTCGCCGACTACAGCACGGCGATCGAGGTCAATTCCAGGTACGCGTGGGCCTACAATGCGCGCGCCTCGCTCTACCTCAAGACCGGCCGGATTGAGGCGGCCATGCGCGACGCCGAGCGCGCTGTCCAGCTCCACCCCCACGACGCGCAGTTCGTGGACACGCGCGCCCACGTCTACGAGGCCCTCGGGCGTGCCAAGGACGCCATCGCCGACTACCGCCGGGCGCTCTCGGCGGACCCGTCGCTGCAATCGAGCCGGGCCGGCCTGAAACGGCTCGGCGCGCTGCCCTGAGGGTTGGCGGCCGCAAGCGCGGTACAATGGCGGGGCGGGCGTCGATTCGCGCAAAACTCGTTGCACGCCCGACCGCTTCGCCCTATGAAGCGCCGTTCCAAGCCGCCCGGCGGGGCATGCCGTGGCGGCTTCAACGCTTTCAACAATCGTGCTCGCCCCGTTCGATCGGGGGCCCCGGGCCATAAGGAGAAGCAAAATGCCCAAACTGAAGACCAAGAGCGGCGCCAAGAAGCGCTTCAAGATGACGGCTACGGGCAAGGTCAAGGTTCAGGCCCAGGGCAAGCGGCACGGCATGATCAAGCGCACGGCCAAGTTCGTGCGCACCGCGCGCGGCACCATGGTGCTCTCCGACAGCGATGCCAAGATCGTCAAGAAGTACATGCCCTACAACCGCTGACCGAGCCGCAACCGGGGTCAGACCCCTGGCCACGCGCCTCCGATCCAACGCAACGGCAGCGGCCAGGGGTCTGACCCCGTCCCAGACCTCATCTGACGGAGCAAAACCATGGCACGCGTGAAACGCGGCGTCACCGCCCACGCCAAGCACAAGAAGGTCTTGAAGAAGGCCAAGGGCTACTACGGCCGGCGCAAGAACACGATCCGGATCGCCAAGCAGGCGGTCGAGAAGGCGATGCAGTACGCCTATCGCGACCGCAAGCGCAAGAAGCGCACCTTCCGCGCGCTCTGGATCCAGCGCATCAACGCGGCGGTGCGCGAGCACGGCCTCACCTACGGCCGATTTATCGACGGCCTGGGCAAGGCCGGCGTCGAGGTCGACCGCAAGGTGCTGGCCGACCTCGCCATCAAGGATGCCGCGGGCTTCAAGGCGCTGGTGGACCAGGCCGCCGCGAAGCTCAAAGCGGCGTAAGGCGTCATCCCGGAATTGCGCGAAGCGCGATATCCGGGACCCAGGGCCGCAAGGCGAGCGCGGAGTCCTTGGCCCTGGGTACCGGCTCTCGCGCTTCGCACTCGGCCGGCATGACACGGTTAGGTGCGATTGCAGCGCACGGCAGGTGAACCATGACTGAGCCAACGGACATCTCCGCGCTCGAAGCTGCGCTCCTCGCTGAAATCGGTGCTGCATCCGACGTCGGCGCCATCGAGCGCGTGCGCATTGCCGCGCTCGGCAAGAAGGGCCGCATCCCCGAGCTGCTGGCGAAGCTGGGCTCGCTGCCCGCCGACCAGCGCAAGGCGTTCGGACAGGCGGTCAACACCCTCAAGACCCGCGTCGGCGACGCGCTGGAGAGCCGCAAGGCGGAGCTGGAGAGGAAGGCGCTGAGCGCGCGCCTCGCCACCGAGACCGCCGACGTGACCCTGCCGGTCCGTCTCGGACCGTTGCAGGAGGGGCGCATCCACCCGGTGAGCCAGGTGTTCGACGAGGTCACCGAGATCTTCGCCGACATGGGCTTCTCGGTCGCCGAGGGGCCCGACATCGAGACCGACGATCTCAACTTCACCAGGCTGAACATCCCGCCCGAGCATCCCGCCCGGCAGGAGCACGACACCTTCTACTTCCACCCCAAGGCCGACGGCTCGCGCATGCTGCTCCGCACGCATACGAGCCCGGTGCAGATCCGCACCATGCTGACGCAGAAGCCGCCGATCCGCGTGATCGTGCCGGGCCGCGTCTACCGCATCGACAGCGATGCAACGCATACGCCGATGTTCCACCAGATCGAGGGGCTGGTGATCGACGAGACGACGCACCTGGGCCACCTCAAGTGGGTCCTGGAGGAGTTCTGCAAGGCGTTCTTCGAGGTGGACGCGGTGCGCATGCGGTTCCGTGCGTCGCATTTCCCCTTCACCGAGCCGTCGATGGAGGTGGACCTCGACGCGGCTGCGATCGGCAAGCCGGGGCAGTGGCTGGAGATCCTGGGCAGCGGCATGGTGCACCCCAACGTCATCCGCAACTGCAACCTCGACCCCGACAAGTACCAGGGCTTCGCCTTCGGCATGGGGCTCGACCGCATCGCCATGCTGAAATACGGCATCCCCGACCTGCGCGACATGTTCTCCGCCGACCTGCGCTGGCTCCGGCACTACGGCTTCACCGCCCTCGACGTGCCGACGCTCGCCGGCGGCCTGTCGGGTTGAGGCGGAGACGCGGCCGTGAAAAACGCGATGATCGTAGGGTGCAATAAGGCGATAGCCGCATTGCACCGATGCTCCCTCCGATCCGCGCGGATCGGTGCAATACGGGCTAACGCCCTATTGCACCCTACGCGTAGAGAGGCGTTGCGATGAAGATCACGCTCTCCTGGCTCAAGGATCATCTGGACACGGCGGCATCCGTCGAGGAGCTGGCCGACAAGCTCTCCGCCATGGGGCTCGAGGTCGAGAGCATCGACGATCCCGGCAAGAAGCTCGCGCCCTTCACCATCGCCAAGGTGCTGGACGCCAAACCGCATCCGAATGCCGACCGGCTGAGGGTGTGCAAGGTCGATATCGGCAAAGGCGTCGTCGAGGTCGTGTGCGGTGCGCCCAACGCCAAGAGCGGCATGGTCGCTGTTTTCGCGCCCATCGGCAGCTACATCCCCGGCACCGGCATCACGCTGGAGGCAAAGCCCGTGCGGGGCGTGGTCTCCGCCGGCATGCTGGTCTCGGAGCGCGAGCTCGAGATCTCCGACGACCACCAGGGCATCATCGAGCTGGATGCGGCCTTCGCCGACGAGCTGGGCCGGCGCTACGCCGACGTATTCGGACTATCCGATCCCGTGCTCGACGTGAAGCTCACGCCCAACCGGCCGGACTGCACCGGCGTGCGCGGCATCGCCCGCGACCTCGCCGCGGCAGGCATGGGCAAGCTGAAGCCCGAGAAAAAGCTCGCCGGGGTGGAGGGCGACTACGACTGCCCGATCGACATCCGCCTCGACTTTCCCGCGGAGGCGCGCGACGCCTGCCCCTGTTTCGCCGGACGCTACATCCGCGGCGTCAGCAACGGCCCCGCTCCGGCGTGGATGCAGCAGCGCCTCAAGGCGGTGGGCCTCAGGCCGATCAACGCGCTGGTGGACGTGACCAACTACATCAGCCTCGACCGCGGGCGCCCGCTGCACGTCTACGACGCCGACAAGCTCGTCGGCGCCATCGGCGCGCGCCTCGGCCGCAAGGGCGAGAGGTTTCTCGCGCTGGACGGCAAGACCTGCGAGGTCGACGACACCATGTGCGTGATCGCCGACGCGCGCGCGGTGCTGGGCTTGGGCGGCATCATGGGCGGCGAGGCGACGGGCGTCACCAGCGAGACCCGCAACATCCTCATCGAGTGCGCCTACTTCGATCCCCTGCGCACGGCGGCGACGGGGCGCAAGGCCGGCATCACCAGCGACGCGCGCTATCGCTTCGAGCGCGGCGTCGACCCGGCCTTCATCGGCCCCGGCCTCGACCTCGCCACCGCCACGATGCTGGAGGTGGCCGGCGGCGAGCCGTCCAAGGCGAAGGTCGCCGGCGCGCCGCCGGAGGCCAAGACCGTCATCGCCTTCGATTTCGGCCTGGTGGAAAAGCTCGCCGGCCTTGCCCTGCCCGAGAAGGAGATGCGCCGCACTCTGGAGGCGCTGGGCTTCGCCGTCGACGGCAAGGGCGGCAACAAGGGCGGCAAGGCGAAGGTGACGGCGCCCAGCTGGCGCCCCGACATTCACGGGCCCGCCGATCTGGTCGAGGAGGTCGTGCGCATCGCCGGCCTCGACACGGTGCCCTCGGTGCCGATCCCGCGCCCCAGCGGCGTCGCGCGGCCGGTGCTCACGGAGACCCAGCGCCGCGTGCGCCGCGCGCGCCGCGTGCTGGCGGGCCGCGGGCTCATCGAGGCCGTGACGTGGTCCTTCATCGCGCGTGCCGCAGCCGAGGCGTTCGGCGGCGGCCGACACGCGCTGGAGGTCGCCAACCCCGTCTCCAGCGAGATGACCTCCATGCGGCCGAGCCTTCTCCCCGGACTTCTGGCGGCCGTGCAGAAGAACCGCAATCGCGGCTTCGCCGACGTTGCCCTGTTCGAGGTCGGGCAGGCCTACCGCGGCGATGCGCCCGAGGACCAGCTCCTCGCCGCCTCCGGGGTGCGTGCCGGCGCTGCGGCGCTGGCCGGCTCCGGCCGGCACTGGACGGGCGCCGCCGCCGAGGCCGGTCTCTACGAGGCCAAGGCCGATGTCGCAGCTCTGCTCGCCGGCCTCGGCTTCGACGCCGCCAAGGCGCAGGTGACGCGCGACGCGCCGGCCTGGTTCCATCCCGGCCGCTCCGCCGCCCTGAAGCTCGGCCCCAAGATCACGCTCGCCCATTTCGGCGAGCTCCATCCCGATACGCTGCGCTCCCTGGGCCTCGGCGGGCGCGTCGCGGCCTTCGAGCTGTTCCTCGAGGCCGTGCCGCCGGAGCGCCGCAAGGGTCTGGCGAAGGGCGCGCTCGCCGTCGCCGACCTTCTTCCGGTGCGCCGCGACTTCGCCTTCGTGCTGGACGCCGCCGTGCCCGCGGCCGACCTCGTGCGCGCCGCCGCGGCCGCCGACAAGAAGCTGATCACCGGCGTCAACGTGTTCGATCTGTTCGAGGGCGAGAGCCTGGGGCCCGGCAGGAAGTCGCTGGCGCTCGAGGTGACCTTGCAACCCACCGTCAAGACCCTGACGGACGAGGAGATCGAGGCCGTCGCCCAGCGCATCATCGCCGAGGTGAAGAAGGCCACCGGCGGCCAGATCCGCGCCTGAGCGGGGCGGTCGTCACCCCGGTATCTTGCGGCAGCAACATATCGGGGACCCAGGGCCGCGGAAGCCTGCGACCACCTGCGAGGGTACCCGCAATATCTGCGCGCCAGGGGCCCTGGGAGGGCCGCCTGATGGCACAGCGCCCCTCGCCAAGGGTCTGGCACCTCCCGCAGGCGGGACGCGCCAGCGGTCGAATTTGTCCGGTGCATGCAACCGTTGACGGCCGGTTACCGGTGATATGTGTGGTGCCCCCGCCGCGTCCCGTGCGCCTCTACTGGCGCGGAGCCTCGGAGGCGCGGCTGGCGGTGCCGGTGAAGGCGTCCACCAGCTTGGCGAGATCGCCCTTGCGCTCTGGGTCGAGGTCCTTGAGGGCCTCGTCGGACAGGACGCCGGCAACCGTGTTGAAGGGGTCCGACCGCAGCAGCTGGAACAGCCTGCCGGTCTCGCGTGCCGCGGCCAGCGGATCGCCGGGGTTCGTGCGCTGCCGGTTGCGGATGCTGGTGATCTCGGACGCGAGCCGCCACGCCAGCAGCTCCGCGTGCCGGTCCGCCTCCGACGGCGATTCGCGGTGCGCAAAGTCGTCCGGCGGCTCGGCGAAGCCGGGCGTGCGCCCTTCCCCGCTGTATCCCGCAAACCCCAGGAGCTCGTTGGGCGAGACCCGAAGCAGCTCGCAGATCTTGTGGATCAGCGTCAGGCTCGGCTCCACCTCCGCCCGTTCGTAGCGGGTGTAGCGGTTCTCTTCGATCCCAAGAGATTTGGCGAAATAGCGCGCGCGCTGAAAACCGCCCTCAATTCGCATATTTTTGAGGCGCTTTGCGAATTGCAAGCGAACCTGGGGTGCAAGAGTCTTCGTCATGACGCTCGCAGTTTCGCAGATCCGGCACAAATTGTAATCGTTATACATCGCATAATATAGGCGGAAATCCCGGTGTTTGTAGGGTTCTGAGCTCAAGCGCTGCCGATCAGGACACCGGCTGCAAACACGATGAGGCCGCCGACCACCACCTCGAACGCGGCGCGCAGGAACTTGGTGTCCATGTAGCGCGCCCTGATCCAGGCGATGGCCCACAGCTCGATCAGCACGACGGCGATGGCGAGCGCCGTGGCGGTACGGAAATCCCCGATGAGGTAGGGAAGCGTGTGGCCCAGGCCGCCCACCGACGTCATCAGGCCCGTGATCGTGCCGCGCAGCCAGGGGTGGCCGCGGCCCGTCAGCGAGCCGTCGTCCGACAGCGCCTCGGCGAAACCCATGGAGATGCCGGCGCCGACCGAGGCGGCGAGGCCGACGAGGAACGTCTCCCAGGTGTTGTGGGTCGCAAAGGCGGCGGCGAACAGCGGCGCCAGGGTCGATACCGACCCGTCCATGAGCCCGGCGAGGCCCGGCTGCACCACCTGCAGCACGAACATGCGCTGGCGCGTCTCCTCCTCGGTGCGGCGGGCCTCGCCGTGCAGGTAGGCCTCGCCCAGGCGGTGGGCGAGACCGGCGTGCTCCCGCTCCGCCGCGGCGAGGTCGCCGAGCAGCTTGCGGATGCTGGCGTCGGAGGCGCGCGCCATCGCGCGCTCGTAGAAGCGCTGCGTCTCCGCCTCCATGGCTTCGGCCTGGGCGCGCACCTTGTCGAGGCCCAGGGGCCGCACCATCCAGATCGGCTCGTGCCTGATGAAGCCGCGCACGTCCTGGCGCCGGATCAGGGGGATGTGCTCGCCGAACTTGTGCTGGAACAGCTCGATCAGGAGGCGGCGGTGCTCGTTCTCCTGCGCCGCCATCTCCATGAACACCTGCGCCGAGGCCGGGTAGCGGTCGGCGAGGCCGTCGGCGTAGTCGGCGTAGATGCGGGCGTCCTCCTCCTCCAGCGCGATGGCCAGCGCCAGGATCTCCCGCTCCGACAGGTCGATAAAGCTCCTCAAGACCCAGTTCCTCCTGCAGCAGCGTGCCGGGCGAGGTCGCCGAAGCATCAATCTCTATTTTAGAATGATTAAAAACTTGCGCCAACCGGCAAAGTGGCGGTCTTTCGCCGACACCGGCTCGCAGCAGGGCAGCCCGTGGTCCAGGGGGCGCCGATCCGCAGCTCGCCCGCGGCGAGCAGTGTCGCGAGGATTGCCATTTGAACGTCGCGCCGGGGGTGCTAAGCAGCCGCACCATGACGGACACCAGCCTCATCCGGAATTTCTCGATCATCGCCCACATCGATCACGGCAAGTCGACCTTGTCGGACCGGCTGATCGAGCTGTGCGGCAACGTCGCGCACCGCGAGATGAAGGAGCAGATCCTCAACTCCATGGAGATCGAGCGCGAGCGCGGCATCACCATCAAGGCGCAGACCGTGCGCCTCGACTACCGCCACAGCGACGGCAAGACCTACCAGCTGAACCTGATGGACACGCCGGGGCATGTGGACTTCGCCTACGAGGTGTCGCGCTCGCTCGCCGCCTGCGAGGGCGCGGTGCTGGTGGTGGACGCGAGCCAGGGCGTGGAGGCGCAGACGCTGGCCAACGTCTACCAGGCGGTCGAGAACGACCTCGAGATCCTCCCCATTCTCAACAAGGTGGACCTGCCGTCGGCCGATCCCGACCGCGTCAAGCAGCAGATCGAGGACGTGATCGGCATCGACGCCAGCGACGCCATCCCCGTCTCCGCCAAGACCGGCAAGAACGTGGAGGCCGTGCTGGCGGGCATCGTCGAGCGGCTGCCACCGCCCAAGGGCGAGCGCAATGCGCCGCTCAAGGCGCTGCTGATCGACAGCTGGTACGACGCCTATCTGGGCGTCATCGTGCTGGTACGCGTCATCGATGGCGTGCTCAGGAAGGGCCAGAAGGTCAAGCTGATGGCGTCGGGCGGCAGCTACCAGACCGAGCGCGTCGGCATCTTCCGGCCCAAGCAGGAGATGCTCGCCGAGCTGGGCCCCGGCGAGGTCGGCTTCTTCACCGCCGCCATCAAGCAGGTGGCCGACACCCGCGTCGGCGATACCGTGACCGACGAGCGGCACCCGACGGCGCAGGCGCTGCCGGGCTTCAAGCCGGTGCAGCCGGTGGTGTTCTGCGGCCTGTTCCCGGCCGACGCCGCTCAGTTCGAGGACCTGCGCGAGGCCGTGGGGCGCCTGCGCCTCAACGATGCGAGCTTCACCTACGAGACGGAAAGCTCAGCCGCGCTCGGCTTCGGCTTCCGCTGCGGCTTCCTGGGTCTCCTGCACCTGGAGATCATCACCGAGCGGCTGGAGCGCGAGTTCGACCTCGACCTCATCGCCACGGCGCCCAGCGTCATCTATCACATCTACCTGGCCAACGGCTCCAAGCTCGAACTGCACAACCCGGCCGACATGCCCGAGCCCGACCGCATCGACCGCATCGAGGAGCCGTGGATCGAGGCCACCATCCTGGTGCCGGACGAGCATCTGGGCAGCGTCTTGAAGCTGTGCCAGGACCGCCGCGGACGGCAGCGGAACCTCACCTACGTCGGCACCCGGGCGATGCTGATCTACGAGCTGCCCTTGAACGAGGTGGTGTTCGACTTCTACGACCGCCTGAAGTCGATCAGCCGCGGCTATGCCTCGTTCGACTACCACATCAAGGGCTACGAGCCGGGCGACCTCGTGAAGATGTCGATCCTGGTCAACGCGGAGCCGGTCGATGCGCTCTCCATGATCGTGCACCGCGCCCGCGCGGAGAGCCGCGGCCGGGCCATGGTGGAGAAGCTGAAGGAGCTGATCCCGCAGCATCTGTTCCAGATCCCGATCCAGGCGGCCCTGGGCGGGCGCATCATCGCGCGCGAGACCATCCGGGCGCTCCGGAAGGACGTGCTCGCCAAGTGCTACGGCGGCGACATCACGCGGAAGCGCAAGCTTCTGGAGAAGCAGAAGAAGGGCAAGAAGAAGATGCGCCAGTTCGGCCAGGTGGAGATCCCCCAGGAGGCCTTCATCGCGGCGCTGAAGATGGAGGAGAACTGAGCTGGTCGATCCAGTGGCTGCCCCCAAGCTCAAGCCTGCTGACAATTCAGCAGAGTGCGGTGCTATGCTGGCATCACGATTGTTGCTAGAATGGCATCATGGATGACGCACCCAAGCGCAACGACGACGAGTACGTCCGTGAGGGCGGGCCGTACGCTGACCTGATCCGCGAACTGGTCGAAAGCGGCCGCTACGGGAGCGCCGCCGAGGTGGTGCTCGATGCGCTGTCGCTGCTGCGCGACCAGGAGCTGCTGCGCAAGGCCCAGCAGGACTGGCTCAAGGCCAAGATCCAGAAGGGCATCGACTCCGCTGACCGTGGCGAGCTGATCCCGGCCGAGGAGGTGTTCGCGCAGTTGAGAGCAGAGATTGAAACGAGAGCGGCGAAGTCGCGCGAATGATCCCGGTTCGGTTCACGCCGGAGGCTCGCGCCGACCTGCGCGAAATCGCTCTGCGAATCGCTGACCGCAATCCTGCTCGAGCTCTCACATACGTTGATGAGATTGAGGCTAAGGCCAATCGCATCGGCGAGTTCCCGCGGGCCGGTCCGCCGCGTCCTCAGTGGGGCGAGGGTATTCGCATCAACATCCATGCTAAGTATCTGATTGTCTACCGCGTGCGGGACGAGACTGTGCAAATTCTACGAGTGGTGCATGGAGCCCGCGATCTGGACGCACTGTTCGAGGAGGAGCCGCTGCCGGAATAGGTGGTGGCGATGCGATTGCCCCGAAGCTTAGCGATGGACAAACCCGCACGAGCGCTCACTCTCACCGAGCGCATGCGGCGCATCCGCAAGAAGAACTCCAAGCCCGAGCTAATCGTGCGCCGGATGGTGCACGGCATGGCCTTCCGCTATCGCCTGCACGGCAGCAGGCTGCCCGGAACGCCCGACATCGTCCTGCCGCGCCATCGCAAGGTGATCCTCGTGCACGGCTGCTTCTGGCACCGCCACGACTGCCCTGACGGCACCAAGCTGCCACGGTCCAAGCCGGAGTACTGGGGGCCGAAGCTGGAGCGCAATCGGCGGCGGGATGCGGCCAATATAAAGAAGCTGCGTGAGATGGGCTGGGATGTGCTCGTGGTCTGGGAGTGCGAGATAGCGGACGAGGAGGAACTCGTCCGACAGCTGACGCAGTTCCTCAGGTAGAGGGCGCGCCCCGCGCCGATGCGGCTAGCACGTCCTGTATTGTGGGCGAGAAGGTGGGCGCGTCGACGCGAATATTGTTGTCTATCCTGTCCATTACAGTGGACATGTGCCGGCAGCCCACTCGTCAGGGCGAAAGTGAACTCCCAACGCTCCGTGACAGGGTGAAGGCACGCGGCAACGATGTTGAAGTCGCCCGGCGCATAGTAGCGCGAGCAAGGGTCGGACTTCGCGGCTCGCGTCCGCTGGAAGTCGAGCCTGGGAACGCCGCCAGCGTACGTTTTCCGCAGCACGTTCTTGCACTCGATGAGAATGGGCCTTGCCGCCTTTCCAGCGGAGGCTGATATCGGGCTTGCCGTCACCTTGCAGGCGAGCGCATTCGCTGACGCCGTCGATGCCGTTGAGATAGCTCTCCAGGTGGCTCTCCGCCACCCACCCGCGCACGGCCATCTTGAGACGGCTGGCTGAAGAGATGAGATCCAGCAGCGCCTCCGGCGCCAGGCCCAGCTCATCGAGCAGCGCATGCGATATCTTGCCCGTCGCCGCTTTGCCCGGCAGCTCCCGGAATTTATCTGCGAGCAGATGGCGCTCGCCGGGGTCGAGGCCGCGTGCAATGCCACGATCAACGGTGCGAGCCACGCGCTCAAGCATGAGAAGGTCAAGCAATCGCTCCTGCCGGCCACCGATAAGGACCTCGGTGCGCACATCGGGATCGAACTCGGCGGCCCGCCTTGTCGTCGTTTTTGGCTCATGTCGATCGCGTTCCCACGCCGACCACCCATCTTGCAGGATCGCCTCCACGTTGGCGGTCTTGAACCAAATCGAGCGGGACATCGGCGACGGATCGTTCATGCGCGGGTCAGCAGCGATGAATATTCCGCGCTCCAAATCGATGCCGAAAAAGATCGTCGTGGTCACTCCCAGCGGATCAATGGCAACGTCAAGGACACCCTCCAGATCTCCGCCATACTTGATCTGGAAGCGATGCTCGTCCGGGGGGCGGTTCTTGGTCTCCTTGAAGTTGGCACGAAAGGCGTATGCGAGAACGCTCAACCGCTCGCCGCCCGGCAGATCCACAACGATATGGAACGGCGCGCGATTGGCAGGGCTCACATGCTGGATCGTGCAGCCGCGTTGCTCCAAAGCGTCGCGAATGAATTGGAGCAGCGGCTCTTTATCCCGAGCACTGACGGAATAGACCTTCCACGAGAAGGCTGACTCAACGCCCACTGAAACATCGTCACTCATAATGCCTGCGTCAGCCCCTATCTCGCGGGCTACGGCTCACCCGTGTAGCCTAAGCCTCAGCGAATCGATTCGCGAGCGCGAGTTGTGGATATTGTCTGTTACGATGCGCGTGTGTGTTGACTAAGCACGCAGTAAGTTCTACTTTTGTTCTAGTCCTGGACGGGGCCGCAGATGCTCAAGGCCGTCAGCTTGTTTACGGGCGTCGGAGGACTAGACCTCGGCTTCGAGGCGGCTGGACTTCGACACTGCCGCTGCGGTCGAGCTGGACCCCGTGAGCTGCCGCACGCTGCGGCTCAATCGCGACTGGCCGGTGATCGAGCGGCGATATCCACCAGGTCACCTCCAAAGAGCTGTTGCGTACAGCAAAGCTGAAAGTCGGCCAAGCCGACGTGCTGATCGGCGGCCCGCCGTGTCAGCCGTTCTCCAAGTCCGGCTACTGGGCGCGGGGCGACGCCTTGCGGCTCGACGATGCCCGCGCCGACACGCTGACCGCATACCTGCGCGTCTTGCGCGATGTCCAGCCGAAGGCCTTCGTGATCGAGAACGTCTTCGGGCTCGCCTACAAGGGCAAGAGCGAGGGGCTGGACCGCATCCTTGCGGGGATCGAGCAGATCAATCGCGAGACTGGCACCAACTATCGTCCGGTCTGGCAAGTGCTCGACGCTGCAAGCTACGGCGTCCCGCAGCATCGCGAGCGCGTTTTCATTGTGGGCAGCCGCGATGGAAAGGAGTTCAGAGTTTCCGCAAGCGACGCACGGTGCCGCCGACGACTTGCTGGCTGGCACCGATATTGAGCCCTACCGCACGGTATGGGATGCAGTCGGCGATTTACCCGAACGGCCGAACGACCCAGCCCTCAAGCTCGGAGGCAAGTGGGCCGACCTGCTGCCGAGCATCCCGGAGGGCGAGAACTACCTTTGGCACACCCCGCGCGGGGGCGGCATGCCGCTGTTCGGCTGGCGCACGCGCTACTGGAGCTTCCTTTTGAAGCTCGCCAAGAGCCGGCCGTCGTGGACCATCCAGGCTCTGCCCGGCCCGGCGACGGGCCCGTTTCATTGGAGCAGCCGGCGTCTATCCATCCAGGAGCTTTGCCGGCTGCAGACCTTGCCTGACGGGCTGCAATTCGACTGCGGGCGCAACGATGCCCAGCGCATGCTCGGCAATGCCGTGCCATCTCTGCTGGCCGAGGTCATTGCGCGCGAGATTCGCCGCCAGCTCCTCGGCAAGCCCATCCGAGAGAAAAAGCTCGCGCTGCTTCCACCGTCTCGGGGCCCTATTCCTCCGCCCGAGCCCGTTGCGAGGGTGCCGGTGGCATATCGCTCCCTGGTGGGCAATCACGCCGCGCATCCGGGTGAGGGCCGCGGGAACAGGGCGCGTGCAAGATTGGCCGCTTGAGCTGGGCGCTGTCCGGTCGGCCTCGCCCCGTCCCAAGGCGCGCCACTAACACGAGCCGCATCGGCAGGAGGTACCGCAATTGGGGTCAGACCCGCAGGGGTCTGTCCGCTAACGCCGGATGCGGCCGTCGGCGCCTATGAAGGGCTCGTCGGCCGAGGGCCAGCGCTGGCTGCCGGCAGGGTCGGAGGCGGGCGACTTGCCGGCGGGCGGCGTCTGCTTGGCCTCCTTGACGACCGTGACCGCCGGGGTCTTCGTCTCCGCGCGCTCCAGATCGGCCATGCGCACCCGCGCGTCCCTGGCATAGCGCCCCTTGGGATGGGTGCCGAGGTAGCTCGCGTAGGAGGCCTTGCTGTTGCGGCGCTTGGCCTTGGACCAGGCCGCATCCTCCCGCTCAGTCTCCACCGCATCGAGCAGGGCCAGCTTCTCCTGTGCCTGGGCCGCGTAGCTTCCGGAGGGGTGGTCGGCGAGATAGCGCTCCACGTCCTCCCTCGTTGCGCTCTTCTGCGCCGCGGCCCAGGCGGCCAGCTCGGCGCTCTGCCTGGCCTCGGCGGCGTCGATGGCGGCGATGGTCTGCCGGGCCTCGGCGGCGCGCTCGCCGTCGGGATGGGCGTCGAGGAAGCGCTGCCAGCCCTCCCTGGTCGCGCTCTTCTCGCGCCGCGGCCCAGGCGGCCAGCTCCGCGCGCTGCCTGGCCTCGGCGGCGTCGATGGCGGCGATGGTCTGCCGGGCCTCGGCGGCGCGCTCGCCGTCGGGATGGGCGTCGAGGAAGCGCTGCCAGCCCTCCCTGGTCGCGCTCTTCTGCGCCGCGGCCCAGGCGGCCAGCTCGGCGCGCTGCCTGGCCTCGGCGGCGTCGATGGCGGCGATGGCCTGCCGGGCCTCGCGCGGCGCGCTCCCCGTCGGGATGGGCGTCGAGGAAGCGCTGCCAGCCCTCCCTGGTGCCGGCTCGCTCGGCCTCGGCCCACGCGGCTTCCCGTTTCCTGGCGGCGCCCGGGGGTTGCTTGGGGATCGAGCTGGTGGTGACGGCGTCGGGGACCGGCCGGCGCGCCGTCTGGTCCCGAGCCCCGAGGAAGCCGGCGTAGTAGAGGCCGGCGAGCGCGCCAAGCACGACAGGGACGCTCGACGCCATGGCGCCGACGAAGAAGGCCCTGCGGGCGCGGCGTGCATCGCTGCGCTTGGCCTGCGCCCGCCCGCCGAAGCCTTTCAGCTCCTGGTAGGCGTCGTTGATCACCTTCATGCGCTCCGCGGCGATCGGGTCCACGGTGCGGCCGTCGGGGTGCAGCTCCTTGGCCAGACGCAGGTAGGCAGCGCGGATTTCCTGGCGCGACGCCCGGCGCGCGACGCCCAGCACGCTGTAGGGATCGCCCGCCGTGCCGCTGCGCTTCTCGTGCGTGCGCCTGGCGAGGTGCGAAGGGGCCCTCTGCCATCCGCTCGGCGGCATGAGACCCGCCGGCAGGGCCGTATGCTCGTCGCCGGTGGCGCCGTCGACCTGCGCCTGCGTCAGGTTGCGGGCGTGGCCGAATTGGGCGCCGGACAACGTTGCGCCATCGAGCCTGGCCTCCTTGAGATCGGCCTGATCGAGGTTGGCATGGCTCAGGTTTGCGCCGCGCAGATCGGCGCACCCCAGACGCGCATGCGACAGGTCCGCCGCGATGAGCGAGGCACCGGCGAGATTGGCGCCGATCAGCGTCGCCTGCTCCAGCGCCGCTCCGCCGAGGTCTGCGCCACCGAGGTCGACCGGCCCGCCCTGGGCAGGGCCGAGCTGCCGGCGGCCCACCGACAGCTCGAGGCCGCTCAAGTCCGGGACGACGGCGGGATGCTCGGCCCGCCAGGCGTTCCACGCCCGCGGGCCTTCCGCCAGCTTTGCGACGTGGAGCGAATTGGCCATCGCAATCGACTTTCAGCTGGGCCCGCACGCCCGGCCCGAACTCATACGTATCTCTTGTGCGTACCGTCTCAGAATTGGATGCGCGCTCCAACAACAAAACCTTGCCAGGACGCGGCGGGCAGCTTGGTTACGGGGTTCTTCACAGGGTCGAACGCGCAGTCGGGGCCCTCGCAGGCGCTGCCCATGATGGTCGGATCGTAGAAATGAGCCTGGGCGTAGAGGAGCACGCTCGAGGCATCGATGGCCTGCTCGACGCCGAAGCCCCAGCGGCGCACCTCGGTCTCGACCAGCGTTCCCCAAGGCGTCGTGCTGCCGTCGACGACGCTCAGGATCTCGCTGACGTTGAAATTCCTGTAGACCCCGTGATCGACATAGAGCGTGGTCTTGCCCGCGCTGAGCCACTGCTTGGCGATGCCGAGCTGGGCGTAATAGAAGTAGGCCGCATCGGCGTTGACCGGCACCTTCAGCGCGGTGTCGCGCCAGCCGGCCGCCGCGGTGACATAAAGGCCGGTCGCCGTGTGCAGAAGGGACGCCGAGCCTCTCACGTCGTCGAACTTGAGCTCGCGATCCTTCATGTAGCCGGCGCCCCCGGCGAAGCGGAAGCCCGCAGAGCCGTTCTGGTAGCGCAAGGCGACATCCCACACGTCGTCGTTCCACGCCGTCGACAGCATGAAGCCCTTGAGGACCGGCGTGTCGTAGCGCACGAAGTTGCCGCGCAGGGAATCGATGTTGTGGGCGATCTGGCCCCACGTGACGTCGGTGGTGATGAACGGCTTGGCCATATCGAGGCGGATGCCGAACGCATTGTTGAAGTGCACGGCCGCATCGTTCATCTGGCTGCCCAGATTGATGAGCGTGATATCGTCGGTGGCGGGCGACTGAAAGCCGATCGCGAGGCGCCCGAGATCCTCGGCCACGATGTCCCAGTAGCTCTGGCGCACGCGCAGGGCAGCGCCGCCGCCGAAGGTTTCCCGGAGGCCGTCAGTGTCCCCCGGACCGTTGAAGACCTCGTGGGAGGAGGGGAACACCGTCTCGACCTCGAAACGGTAGCCCGCAGTCCAGCCCGGCGCCAGCTTGGCCTGGCCGATGAGCCCGATGCGGCTCGACGAGGTGTGATTGTCGACGCCGAATACCCCGGTATCGAACCCGTCGTCCCAGACCAGCACGGCGCGGTTCACTTGACCGTAGATATTGAGCACCAGCCGGCGGTTGCCTCCGCGCGGTGTCGTCAGCTCCAGCTCCGCGACGCGCTCTTCCAAGCCGGCCAGCAAGTCCGCAGGGCTGTCGGCCTGCGCAGGCAGGGCGGCAAACGCAAGCGGCAGGAAAGCCACAAGGCAGGACGCCACCGCACTCGCGCCCGCCGCACCGAGTCTACGCATGCAACGCGCCCCAACTGCCTGACCGAGAGCAACAGGCAAGCCAATCGCGGGCCCCCTACTCATGGAGCACCATACCGCACAATGAACGACGGCCGGGCCCGATTCCAGCCGTCACGCACGGCATTATTTGGTCCCTGTTGAAAGCGCGCCGCACCCGGGGCCGTGCGCCGCGCTCGCGCCGCCTCGGAAATCCCAGCAATTCCAAGAAGGTGTGCGAGATCGCGCCTGCACGCCCGCTACGTGCGCATCACCAGCCGGTACTGCCGCTCGCTCAGGCCGTAGGTCCAGGCCACGCCCTCGCGGGGGGTACGCACGGTCGGCGGCACCTGCAGGAAGTAGCGCTTGTAGGTGCCGTCGGGCTCCGGCGTGCCGTTGATGACCTCCACGGCGGCCCACGCCTCCCAGCGCCAGCGCTGGCGCCACAGGATGCCGGTCTCGTCCTCCACCACGCGGTAGGCGCCGCCCTGCTCGACGAAGCGCTGCGGGGTCATGATGTCGATCATGCAGCGTCTGATCTGCGGGTCGTGCGCCGCCTCGATGGTGCGCACGTCGATCGACTCGGGGTGCTCGATCAGCCGGGCGGGGACCAGAATGCCCTTCCAGGCGTGGATCTCGCAGCTGGCCCCGAAGCACAGAGCCGGACCGTCGGCGGCGTGCAGCCGCCCGTTGGCGTCGCGCCGGATGCGCTGGGGCCTGCGCAGCAGCCAGCACACGCGCTCGTGCGGCGTCATCCAGATGGCGCCGCGGGCGATCTCCCAAAGCCCGGCGAGTGCCGCCGTCTGGCGCGTCAGGCCGCACACGTCGTGCAGGAACTGGAGGGCCCCGAGCCAGGCCGCCGACTGGAAGCTGAAGCCGCTGCCGGCGAAGCTCGCCCGCGACCTGCGGCGCGGGAAAAAGTCTGCCAGCCGCGTCGGCAGGATCGGCAGGGCGCGCTCGCCCAGCCGCAGCACGGCCTCGTCGACGCTGGCGCAGAAGGCCGGTAGACGCGACAGGCCGGACTCGCCGGCCAGCGCCATGCGCACGCTGAGCGATACGGCACGGTCGACGGCCAGCTCGGCCCTGCGGCGCACGGCGTCGACGATCAGCGGGCGCACGCTGTCGCCCGCTGCACTTCGTCCTCGCGCCCACGCCACCGCGAGGTCCGCCGGGGTCTCGTACCAGACGATGTCGCGTGGCGGCGGCAAGCCCGCCGCCGCGTAGGCCAAGTCGACTGCAGCGTGTACGCCCGTTTCGTTGGCGGGGCCGGTGGACTGGCGCAAGGCGTTCCACCGTGCCCCGTAGGCGGCAAGCTCGGCCCGCTGCTCTTGCGACAGCGCGCCGATCTCAATCCGCGACAATTACCGCGTCCCTCGGCTCGAGCTCGCGCTGACGGCGGATGCGGTAGGTGCCCTCCGACAGGGCGACGGGGGCGTGCTCCTGATGCAGGATCGTGGCCGGGGCACCCTCGACCTTGACGTGGCCGATGTAGAGGCCGCCAGGCACGTCGCGCGCCAGCGCATCGTCCCGGAACATGGTCACGCGCTCGAAAATGGCGTGGCGGTGTCCCGTCAGCTCACCCTCGGCCAGGACGACCGCGCCGGTCGCGTCCGGTGCGAGGACAGTCCCGGTGGGTTCGACATCGTCGACCCGCTCAATCAGCAAATCGCCCTGGGCGTACATTTCAGTCATGGGTCTGGCTCCTCTACTGACAACTCGACTGCTCACAACGCAGCCCCTTCAGAGACCAACCACCCCCGGATCGTTCCGTTCCTCTCCCCCAGAAAGCAACCGCGCTTGAAGCGTTTTGTCCTCATTGAGTTAACGCGATTGTCAACGAGACGCCGAAAAATCCGGCGTTCCGATGCCCCGGAGCCAGCCGCGATGCAGCGACAAGAAGCGACCGGCGGGGATGCGTTGGCCCAGATGTCATGTGAGGAGCCCAGTTCATTTTGGCAACTTTGTGGAAGGCAAGGACAACGGGGACGTGCTATGCACGCACGGTGTCGCACGACGATGTGATCGTGGCCGATTGAGATTGAACAGATTTTGTGCGGTTATCGGTTCGATCGGGCGGCGAGGGGGCTCCAGCTAGGGTTAAGGGCGTGAGGGATTCGCACAATCCGAGCGCGAACGGCGGCTCCGTCGCCAGACGCGAGGCAGCGCGCGTGATCGGTCCTGCCGCAAAACGCAATCCGCGGCCCACGCGCCCGGGCAGGGCGGCGGTGCCCTCCGCGCTCAACTCGGCGCTGCGCACGCTCGACCTGGAGCGGGAGGGGCTGGCGGCGCTGCGCGCTGCGTTCGACCAACTGCTCGGAAAGGCGTTCGGTGCGGCGGTGGCGATGCTCGCCGCCGCCAGCGGGCGGGTGATCGTCACCGGCATCGGCAAGAGCGGCCACGTCGGCCAGAAGGTGGCCGCCACGTTCGCCTCGACCGGCACGCCCGCGTTCTTCGTGCACCCGAGCGAGGCGAGCCACGGCGACCTCGGAATGATCACGCGCGACGACGCCATCGTCGCGTTGTCGTGGGGCGGCGAGGCGGTCGAGCTGCGCAACATCCTCACCTACTCGCGCCGCTTCAGGGTGCCGCTGATCGCCATCACCTCGCGCGCCCAATCCACGCTCGGCAAGCAGTCGGACGTGGTGCTGGAGCTGCCGCGCGCCAAGGAGGCCTGCCCGCACGGGCTGGCGCCGACCACCTCGACGACCATGCAGACGGCCATCGGCGACTGCCTCGCCATCGCGCTGCTCGAGCATCGGGGCTTCACCGCCCAGGACTTCAAGATGTTCCACCCCGGCGGGTCGCTCGGCGCCTCCCTCAAGTTCGTTTCCGACATGATGCACACGGGCGAGAAGATGCCGCTCGTTCCGGTGGGCAAGGTCATGTCGGAGGCGATTCTGACGATGACGGAGAAGAGCTTCGGCTGTCTCGGCGTCGTCGACGGCAAGGGACGGCTCGTGGGCATGATCACCGACGGCGATCTGAGGCGCCACATGGGCGCGCGTCTCCTGCAGGCGCGCGTCGAGGAGATCATGACGCGCAAGCCGAGCACGCTCGCCCCCGGCATGCTCGCGTCCGCCGCGCTCGAGCAGATCAACTCGCTGAAACGCGGCGACGCCTTCCGCCTGCCCGGCGTCACGCAGATGTTCGTGCTCGCCAAGGGCAGGCCCGTGGGCATCGTGCATATCAACGATTTGCTGCGCGCCGGCGTCGCCTGAATCGCACCGAGCCGACCTCGTCACAATCGCCATCGGCGGGTGAGAGGGTGCATCGGCGCAATGCGGCTGTCGCCGCATTGGCAGCCTACCTCTGCAGATCCTCCAGCAAGACCGCAGCCAGCGCCTCCTCGGGGATCGCGCGGAAGCAGAGGGCCCGGAGCCGGCATCGGCCGCGTCGCGCTCGGCCGCGATGCGCTGCTGCTGCATGGCGCCGACGACGCTGCGGTCCTCCGCCGTCCACAGGTCGGCGTTGGTGTTGAGCAGGCGCCTGCGCGCCGCCTCGAGGCGGACGGGCTCCATGCCGCCCTTCCGGGAGGTGGGCTGGAAACGCACGCCAGCCAGCGGCAAAGGCATTCTGGAGGCGCCCGCGGGTCGCCTTGCCGGCGGGCTGGCGTCGAGCGCGCCGATCGTCACGGTGGAGGATGCAACCCGAGTGGCCGGTGGGGAGGCCCCCGCCAGCCCGTCGACCGATGCATGTCGCGACGCGGGCCTCGCGGCGTCAGCGCAGCGGGAGCAGCGCCTGCAGGCGCTCGTCACGCAGATAGAGCCCGCCCCAGACCATCAGGCCGAGATAGAGGCCGAACAGCAGGTGCGAGAAGAGCGGGCTGCCGGCGCGCAGATGGATGGCGATCGCCCCGCCGAGATAGCCCGTCAGCAGGATCGCGCCGAGGAGCGCGGTGCGCGGGATGGCGTAGAGCGCCGTGCAGGCGAGGAGGAGGACGCCCAGCGTGCGCGCGAGGTGACCAGCGATGCCCAAACGCCCCTGCGTCTCCACGACGACGTCGAGCGGGACCAGCTTCATGACGCCGTCGGCGACGAGGAGGACGATCACCACGCCGCTCAGGATGCGGCCGGTCCACACCCACCGAGGCACCGCCGGAGCGGCATCCGCCGTTGTTTGCACTTCTTCCTCCTCTGCCGGTCCAATCGAGACGCGGGCGACCGCGCCCGTCACTTCTTCCTCGCCGGCGCCTTCTTCTTCGGCAGCGGCGCGTTCAGCATCCAGCGATGGCCGAACGGGTCGGTGAGCATGGCGAAGCGCGCCTCCCAGAACATGTCCTGAGGCTCCTGCACACTCTTGCAGCCCGCCTCGACGGCGCGGCCGAAGACGGCATCCACCTCGGCGGGCTTGGCGAAGTGGATCGCGGTGGCCACCGAGGCGGGCTTGTCCTTGGACGGGGCGCGCGACGCGCCGGCGGAGTCGAACTCGGGAAACTCGTCCGACAGCATGACGGTCCCCCCGTTGAAGCTGAGCTCGGCGTGCATCACGCGCTTGCCGTCCTGGGCCGGCAGGCGCGCAATCTCCTTGGCGGCGAACGCCTTCTGGTAGAAGGCGATGGCGTCGGCCGCGCCCTTCACGGTCAGATACGGATTGGTCGATTGCATTTTCGTCTTGGTGGCCATGCGCGTCTCCTTGTCGTTTGCTTACCGCTGCAGGGAGATCGAATCGGTCGATGTCCGGCACCGTAGCGCCGGCAAAGCTCCGACGTCCCCTGACAAGCTCATGCCATCGTCCTGAGGTGCGCCTCGAGGCGGTCGTAGACCTCGGCGGCGCCCCGCTCCATGCCGGAGCCGAGGTGGCCGTCGCAGGCGTCCTTGGACGGATGCAGCACCGTGCACGTGAGGGTGGTCATGCCGTCGTGCTCGGCGAAGATGACGGTGACGAGTGCCTCCCCGCACGTGAAGCCTGCCGTGACGTAGCGCTCCGTGTAGACGAGGCGCCCGGGCGGCGCGATCTCGCGGTAGACGCCCGTCATGGTGTGGTCCACCCCGTCCGGAGCGCGCATGACGTAGCGCCAGGTGCCGCCGACGGCGAGGTCGATCTCGCACACCGTCAGCGTCATGAGGTTGCAGCCGTACCAGCGGCGCACGTGCTCGGGCCTGGTCCATGCCTCGAAGACGAGGCGGCGCGGCGCGTTGAAGACGCGCGTCAGGACGAACTCCCGGTCCGACGTCCGGGTCAGCGTCATGGCGTTATTTCTTGCGAGCACGTCCCTTCTCCCTGGTCTGCAGCTTGGTCAGATACGCGTCGAGGCGATCGAAGCTCTGCTCCCAGAAGCGGCGATAGCCTTCGAGCCAGTCCGTCGCCTCCTTCATCGGCCCGGCCTCCAGCCGGCAGGGCCGCCACTGCGCCTCGCGTCCGCGCTTAATCAGGCCGGCCCGCTCCAGCACCTTGAGATGCTTGGAGACCGCCGGGCCGCTCATCTTGAACGGCCTGGCGAGTTCGCTCACCGTGGTCTCGCCCAGCGACAGGCGCGCAAGGATCGCGCGCCGGGTGGGATCGGCAAGGGCCGCGAACGTGACGCTGAGACGATCCGACGACATAGGAACTTCCAGGTTAAATAACCGATCAGCTAAATATGTGCGATCGAGATGCGTGTCAAGTGAGGGGAGGGGGAATCGTCTCGGTAAGGGAGCCGGCAGCTCCGAGGCCGTAAGCATCGAATGCCCTCCGACCTCCCTTTGCGGCCGGAGCTTTCCGGCGCGCGCGACTCAGGCTTTTGTCGCTGTGGCCCAGCGAGCGGCCCGGCGCGATGCGGTCGCGCACGAGCTGCTTCAGCTCCTTGATGTCGGGAAAGCGGCCCTTCGCCTTCCTCGACCACACCAGGTCGCCGTCGACGCGCACCTCGAAGACGCCGCCGCTGGCACCGGGCGTCAGCGCTACGGAGCCCACTGCCGGCGCGCAGCCCCCAGCCGCACAGTCGGCAGTAGGTGATCTCGATCGCCGGGGTGGCCGGCATCGCTCGCCTCCCCTTGCTCGGGCCGTGGACCGAGGGAGCCGTGGCGCGCAAAGATGACGGGTAACGCGCAGGTCAGTCAGTGCGGGCGGTCGCTACCGGCGTGCTCGCCGCCCTCGCTGCCGGCCTTCGGCGCCATCCTGCGGCTCTTCTCGTACCACTCGCGCACCACCTCCGCGGCCGTGTCCCGCCCGCCGATGCCGAACGCCAGCCCCAGCGCGAGGGCAAAGGCGCCGACGGTGGCCATGAACAGCGTGTTCACCAGCTCGCGCGCGACGCCGACCTGGTTGAGCGCCGCCACGATCGCGAACGCCCACACCGCGATGCGCGCGAGATTGGCGAGCAGATCGGGGTTGCCCAGGTCGGCCTTGGCGGCAGCGCCGCGCACGAGGCCAGCGAGCCAGTTGGCGGCGAGCCCGCCGATCACCAGGACGGCGATGGCGACGGCGAGATTGGGCAGCCACAACAGGAGTTGCCTGAGTACGTCGGATACCGCGGGCAGGCCCAGCGCGTCGAAGCCCACCACCAGCGCGATCAGACGGGTGAACCATTTGGCGATGTCGGCGACGAAGCCCGAGGGGTCGGTGGCCACCCCGGTGTTGGCAACGAACCCGGCGAAGCCGGAGCGCTCGGCCATGTCGTTGAAGCGGATGCTGCGCAGGAGCGCCGCCACCGCCCTGGCGATCAGGCTGGCGATGAACCAGCCGATGGCGACGATGACGAGGAAGCCGATGATCCTGGGGATGGCGGCGAGAAACAGGGAGAGCGCCTGGGCGAACGAGGTGGTTACGGCTTCGCCCCAGTCGCGCACGGGGAGGGGTACCATGGAAGCCTCCTATAAAGCTCAGTCCCCCGTGACGTAGAACAACCGATGGAAGTGCCTACAGGGCCATGCCGGCAAGGCCCACGCTTCGCAATGGTTAACCCGAGGTTGACGCCGGCCGGGCTCAACCCCGCCGCTTGCGGGAGCGCAGGTCGACGATGCCGGCCCGCGTGCGCGGGTCCTCGCCGGGCGCGAGGATCCGGGTCTTCTGCACCTTCTGGGTGCCGGTGGTCGGCAGCTCGTCGAGGAACAGCATCCAGCCCGGCACCTTGAAGTAGGCGAGCCGCGCGTTGCAGTGCGCGAACAGGGCCTCCGCAAGCCCGGGGCCGGGATCGACGCCGGGCATCGGCACGACGCAGGCGAGCACCTCCTCCTCGCGCAGCTCGTCGGCGACGGGCAGCACCGCCACCTGCGCCACGGCCTCGTGCGCCTGCAGGACGGCCTCCACCTCGGCGGCGGCGATGTTCTCGCCCGAGCGGCGGATGATGTTCTTCTTGCGGTCGACGAAATAGAGCATGTCGGAGGCGTCCTGGCGCACCACATCGCCGGTGTGGAACCAGCCGCCGCGCCAGGCCTCCGCGGTGGCGGCCTCGTCCTTGAGATAGCCCGAGAAGAAGCCGTGGCGCGGCGCCGCCTCGCTGTGGCGCACGACGAGCTCGCCCTCCGTGCCGGCGGGCACCTCGCGGTCCTCGGCATCGACGACGCGGGCCTCGAAGCCCGCAAACGGCCGGCCGAAGGCGCGCGTCTCGATCGAGCGCGGCGCGTGGCAGTCGGCGAGGATGCGGCCGGTCTCGGTCATGCCCCACACCTCGATCATGGGGAAGCCGAAGCGCGCCTCGAAGGCGGCGTGCAGCTGCGGCTCGATGCCGGCGCCGATGCCGAAGCGCACCTTGTGCTGCCGGTCGGCCGGGCTCTCCGGCTGGTTCAGCAGCATCGGCGCCACCACGCCCAGGTAGTGGATCACGGTGGCCCCGCTCGCCGCCACCTCGGGCCACCAGCGCGTGGGCGAGAAGCGATCCGTCAGCACCAGCGTGTTGGCGGTGAGCATCGCCGCCGTCGCCGTGATGGCGAGGTGGTTCATGTGGAACAGCGGCAGGGGATTGTAGAAGCGCTCCTCGCCCTGCCGGAAGGTGGCGAGGCCGCCGAGGTCGAGGTAGCTCCGCCCCGCGTTCAGGACGTAGAGGTTGGAGAGCACGCAGCCCTTGGGGCGCCCCGTCGTCCCCGAGGTGTAGAGCAGCGCGCATTCGGTCCCGAGGCCGGGGTCGCCGGATTGCGCCGGCGCTGCGGGGCGCGGCAGCTCGGAGGGCAGCGCCAGCGCGTCGATGATTGCGACCGGCCGCGCCAGTCCGGCGGCGACCTCGGCGAGGCAGCCCACGTGCTGCGGCAACGCGACGACGAGATCGGCCTCGCTGTGGTCGACGAGGTAGGCCATCTCGTCGTGGCGATAGTCGGGATTGACCGGCACGATGCCGACGCCGAGCCCGTTGAGCGCGAGGTAGTGGAGGAAGAGCTCGGGTCGGTTCTCGAGGAGCAGGGCAACGCGGTGGCCGAGGCCGAAGCCGGCCCGCCGGTAGCGCTCCCTCAGGCCGGCGATCGCGTTTGCCGCGGCGCCGTAGCTCAGCTCGGCCCCGTCGGGGTGCCAGCCGCGGCCGGCGCGCGCCGGGACGATCAGAAACGGGTGCGCGCCGTGCGCTGCGGCGGTTGCCGCGAAAGCCTCTGCCACCGTGCCTGCCATCCGATCGACCTCCACCGCGGGTGCCTGCCCCGGGAAAAATAGCAGAATGCCCCGTCGCAAAATCGGGAGAAAGCCCGATGCCGGCCCTCGCGTCATTTCCCTAGCAAGGCGCGGCGGGCGCTCCTCTTGCCCTACGGCGCCGACCGCAATCCTGACGCTGCAGGGAAACCAAGGCGATGCACACGCGGCAAGGCGGCGACCGTTACGCCCTCCTCTCCGGCCCCGGCCTGAACCTCATCACCCGGAACTGGTGGCTGGTGCTGCTGCGCGGGATCGTGAGCATCCTTTTCGGCCTCCTCGCTTTCGCCTGGCCCAGAGCGACGATCCTGGCGCTCACCGTTCTCTTCGGCGCCTACGCCCTGGCCGACGGCATCCTGTCCCTCGTCGCCGCCATCACCGGCAGCGACAGAGCCGCTCCCGCCTGGTGGCTCGCCCTCGTCGGCCTGCTCGGCATCGCCGCCGGGCTCATCGCCTTCTTCTGGCCCGCGAAGACGGCCTTCGCCCTCATCATCATGATCGGCGTCTGGGCGCTCACGATCGGCATCTTCGAGATCTTCGGCGCGATCCGGCTGCGCAACGAGATCGACGACGAGTGGTGGCTGATCACGGCAGGCATCCTCTCGGTGCTGTTCGGCCTCTCGGTGCTGATGGCACCGGCTGCGGGCGCTCTGGCGATCGTCTGGCTGCTTGCCGCCTATGCCATTCTCGCCGGCGTCCTGATGGTCGCGTTCTCGTTTCGGCTCAAGGGCCTGCACGAAAGAACGGACGGCGCCGCCGGGAGGTGACGGCGGCGCTGCGAAGGCGCCCGCGCGAAGGCCGAAAAGACAACTCCGCAGCAGGATGACCGCATGACATCATACAGGCTCAGCCGTCGCGGGTTCCTCGCCGCCTCGGCGGGCGTCGGCGCGTGCGGGTGGGCTTCGGCGCAGACCGCAAGGGAGCAGTCGGGCACCTCCCAGCAAGCGTCGCCGGGGAAGGACCCGCTGCCGTCCTGGAACCCCGGCCCGGTGAAGACGTCGATCGTCGACTTCGTCCGCCGTGTCACCGACAAGCGAGGGCCGGACTATGTCCCTCCGCGCGAGCGCATCGCGGTGTTCGACAACGACGGCACGCTGTGGGCCGAGCAGCCGGTCTACACCCAGCTCCAGTTCGCGCTCGACCGCGTGCGGGCGCTCGCTCCGCAGCATCCGGAGTGGAAGGTGACCGAGCCCTTCAAGGCCGTCCTCGAGGGCGATCGCGCGGCGCTGGAGGCGGCAGGCGAGAAGGGCGTCGTCGACATCATCGCGGCGACCCACGCCGGCATGACGCCGGACGAGTTCGGCAAGATCGTCGCCGCGTGGCTCGCCACAGCGCGCCATCCGCGTTTCGGCCTCCCCTTTGTCGAGACGGCGTACCGGCCGATGCTGGAGCTGCTCGCCTACCTGCGCGGCCACGGCTTCAAGACCTTCATCGTCTCCGGCGGCGGGGTCGACTTCATGCGCGTGTTCGCGAGCGAGGTCTACGGCATCCCGCCCGAGCAGGTGATCGGCTCGTCGATCGTCGTCAGGTACGAGACCGGCGCGGACGGCAGGCCGGTGCTGATCAGGGAGGCCAGGGTCGAGTTCGTCGACGACGGGCCCGGCAAGCCGGTCGGCATCAACAGGGTCATCGGCCGGCGGCCGATCCTGGCGTTCGGCAACTCCGACCGCGACCTGGAGATGCTGCAGTACACGGCCGCCGGCGACGGCGCCCGCTTCATCGGGCTCGTGCATCACACCGACTCCGACCGCGAATGGGCCTACGACCGCGATTCGCGCGTGGGCCGGCTGGACGCGGCGCTCGCTGAGGCCCGCCGGCGCGGCTGGACCGTCGTCGACATGAAGCGCGACTGGCGCAACGTCTTCCTGCCGTCAACCTCCGCCGGCACCACCCGCGCCCTGCAGTGAACCGGGTGGAAAAAGAAAGAGCAGCGAGGAAACGTCAACGACAGGAGCGGACCCATGAAGGGCGATCGACCCGAGCATAAGACGCGCGAGCCCAAATCGCCGAAGGGAGGGGCCATCAGGCGGCGCGATCTGTTGCTGAGCGGAACCTCGCTGGCGGCCGCCTCCGCGCTGGCGGCGAGCGGGCTGGTCCGGCCGGCCCACACGCAGCAGCAACGGCCGATTCTGACGCCCGCCGGCCGGCGGCCCAACATCCTCGTCATCTTCGGCGACGACGTGGGGCTCTCCAACGTCAGCGCCTACTCCTTCGGGCTGATGGGCTACCGCACGCCCAACATCGACCGCATCGCCCGCGAGGGCACGATGTTCACCGACTACTACGCCGAGCAGAGCTGCACGGCGGGGCGGTCGAGCTTCATCACCGGCCAGGCCACGCTGCGCACGGGCCTCTCCAAGGTCGGGCTGCCGGCCGCCAACCTCGGGCTGCGCGCCGAGGACATCACCATCGCCGAGGCGCTCAAGCCGCTCGGCTACGGCACGGGACAGTTCGGCAAGAACCACCTGGGCGACCGCAACGAGTTTCTGCCCACCGTGCACGGCTTCGACGAGTTCTTCGGCAACCTCTACCACCTCAACGCCGAGGAGGAGCCCGAGCACCCCGATTACCCGAAGGACCCGCGCTTCAAGGCCCGCTACGGCCCGCGCGGCGTGCTCAAGTGCACGGCCGCCAGCGAGGACGACCCCACCGTCGATCCGCGCTTCGGGCGCGTCGGCCGCCAGAGGATCGAGGACACCGGCCCGCTCACGCGCAAGCGCATGGAGACCATCGACGACGAGAGCTCCAATGCCGCCATCGATTTCATCCAGCGCCAGGTGCGCGCCGGCAAGCCGTTCTTCTGCTGGTGGAACGGCACGCGCATGCATCTCTACACCCACGTGCGGCAGGAGTACCGGGGCCGCAGCGGCATCAGCGAGTACGTCGACGGCATGCTGGAGCACGACGGCCACGTCGGCCAGCTCCTCAAGGCGCTCGACGACCTCGGTATCGCCAACGACACCATCGTCGTCTACACCACCGACAACGGGCCGCACATGAACTCCTGGCCCGACGGCGCTATGACACCGTTCCGCGGCGAGAAGAACACCAACTGGGAAGGCGCCTACCGGGTACCCGCCTTCGTGCGCTGGCCGGGCCGCATCAGGGCTGGCGCGGTCTCCAACGAGATCGTCTCGGGCCTCGACTGGTTCCCCACGCTGCTGGCGGCGGCGGGAGACACGGGCGTGAAGGACCGCCTGCGGGCGGGCTGGGACGTGGGCGGGCGCACCTACAAGGTGCATCTCGACGGCTACAACCAGCTGCCCTACCTCACCGGGCAGGAGGACAAGTCGCCGCGCCGGGAGTTCTTCTACTTCAACGACGACGGCCAGCTGGTGGCGGTGCGCGTCGACAACTGGAAGTCGAACTTCTGCGAGCAGCGGGTGCAGGGCACGCTGCAGGTGTGGGCCGAGCCGTTCGTGTGCCAGCGGTTGCCCAGGTTGATCAACCTGCGCATGGACCCCTTCGAGCGCTCCCCGATCACGTCGAACACCTACTACGAATGGTCGATCCGCCATGCTTTCCTGGTGGTGCCGACGCAGGAGATCGTGGCGAGGTTCGTCGACACATTCAAGGAGTTCCCGCCGCGCCAGCGGCCGGGGAGCTTCTCCGTCGACCAGGTCATGGAGATGCTGCGGCAGCCGAGCGGCGGATAGGGCACCGGCATCCGGCGCCGCGGAGAGGCTTGCGCGGCAAGGGTGTGCGCTGCCATGATCGCCGGGCCACCGCCAGCAGGTGACCGAAGGGCCGACATGGAGCAGCACGAGCCAGCAAAGCGCAGCCTGATCGAGGGCTGGGTCGACTTCGTCAAGGGGCCGGCCGGCATCGCCGCGGGCGTCATGGCTCTCCTGGCGCTGGTGGGAACCGCCGTCACCCTTGCCGACGCCAGCTGGGCACGCACCTACTGGCTCGTCCTGGTGCCGATCTACGGCGCGCTGTGCGTATTTGCGGCGTGGCACCGCACGGGCCAGTTCGGCGACACGGTGACACGCCAGATCCTGCACTGGCTGAGCGTGGCCGCTGCCATGGCGCTCGACTTCGCCTACCTGCACGGCACCGGGCAGCAGACGGCAACCGCGACCGGATTGAGCTCGCTGCTGATCCTGGCGCTCGGTTGCGTGCTGGCCGGCATTCACCTCGAGTGGCTGTTCGCTCTCGTCGGTCTCCTGCTCGCCCTCATCCTGATCTTCGTGTCGGTGGCGCAGCAGTACCTCACGGCCGCGTTCCTGCTCGCGGGTCTCGCCGCGCTGGGCTTCGCCGCCTACTGGGTGACGCGCAAGAAGCCTGCCCCGAGCAGCAGCCCACCCGAAGAGCCGTTCGCGTAGGCCAGGCGTCAGGGAGCAGGCGTCGGGGCAGGCGTCGCGCTGCGGCAGGATACAGCGTAGAACCTCCTCTATTGGATAATCTGAAGCGATCCGATGCTGCCGGGACACAGGTGGCATCGAACGCATCTGCCAGGGCGCCGCCCCGGTCACGACGCGCGAGCGCCGGCGCGAATCGACGCATTACTGCCAGCCGTGTGCGCAGGACCTGTGCACGCCGGAGGGCGGGGAAGAAGATGCGAGGTCCGACGGTTGCGGGACTTATGCGGCGCGGTGCGGCGGCAGCCGCCTCCGCGCTGCTTCTCGGGGCGGCGCTGAAGCCTGGGGCGGCACAGGCCGACGAAGGCGGCATCAGCTACTGGATCCCCGGTTTCTTCGGCAGCCTGGCGGCAGCGCCCGTCCAGCCCGGATGGTCGGTGGCGAGCATCTACTATCACACCTCGGTCGATGCCGGCGGCGACGTCGCCTTCGCGCGCCAGGTCACGCGCGGCAATCTGACGGTGCCCTTCAGCGGCAGGCTCGATGCCGTGCTCGATGGGGATGCGGACCTGGGGCTTACATTCCTGAGCTACACCTTCAAGTCGCCCGTGCTGTTCGGCGGCCAGTTGACGCTGGGCGCGCTGGGCGCCTTCGGGCGCACCCCGGCCGAGGTGGACGCGACGCTGACCGCCGCCGTGGGCCCCGTCGGCTTCACGGTGTCAGGCGCCGCGAGCGACACGGCGACCGGCTTCGCCGACCCGATCGTCATGGGCCAGCTGCGGTGGAACGCCGGCGTGCACAACTACCTGACCTACCTCGGCACCAACATCCCGGTGGGCAGCTACGAGGCGCGGCGGCTGGCCAACCTCGGCATCGGCCACTCCGCGCTCGACGGCGGCTTCGGCTACACCTACTTCGACCCCAAGAGCGGCAACGAGTTCTCCGCGGTGCTGGGCTTCACCTACAATTTCGAGAACTTCCATACCGACTACCAGAACGGCGTCGACATGCATCTCGACTGGGGGGCCTCGAAGTTCCTCACCAAACAGCTCCAGATCGGTCTGGTCGGCTACGCCTACCAGCAGCTCACCTGTGACGGCGGCTCGGGCGACCGCGTCGGCTGCTTCGAGTCGCGCGTGTTCGGAGTTGGCCCGCAGGTCGGCTACGTCATCCCGCTCGACAATGACCATCAGGGCTACCTCAACCTCAAGGGCTACAAGGAGCTCGAGGCCGAGCACCGCGCCGAGGGCTGGAACGTCTGGCTCACCTTCTCGATCTCGCCGGCCGCCCCCAAGGCGGCCTCCAGGCAATAGCTCCCGGCACGGCGGATTTCGGCCCTGAACCGGCGTGAGGATGGGTGCTGAGGTCAGACATCGGTGAGAAGCCAATGAGCGAGGATGCAAGGGGCGAGGACGCAAAGCCGCTGGGTCCGGTTGCCATCGACAGCGTGCCGTGGACCGAGTGGGGAGGCAGCAGCGTGCGCTTCGGGGGCCGGTCTCGCGTGCTCTCCAACACACGCAAAGCCGGGCGCAAGATCGGCATAGCCTACGAGGAGCTGCCGCCGGGGAAGCAGTCCTGCCCCTTCCACTACCACATGCTGGAGGAGGAGCACATCCTCGCCATGGAGGGCGAGGCGACGCTGCGCCTCGGCGAGGAGCGCTACCCCATCAAGGCGGGCGACTACGTCGGCTTTCCGGCCGGCCAGCGCGCCGGCCACTGCCTCGTCAACGAGGGCGACAAGCCGTTCCGCTTCATCATCATCGGGGACAATCAGGACAACGAGGTGTGCGTCTACCCCGACTCCAGCAAGGTGGCGGTGCGCGCGCTCGGCTTCATCCTGCGCGACAAGGAGCACCTCGACTACTGGGACGGCGAGCGCGCCGACGAGCCGGTCGAGGGCCAGGTCGGGTCAGGGCCGAAGGCCCCGTAACCCAACTACGCGTGCTCCCGAAGCCAACAAGGCAACCGGCGCAGAGGAGATCGAGCCATGATCGCAGCCGTGGGCCGTTTCGGATCGATTGTTCTCCTTGTCGGCCTCGTGCAATCGTCCACGGCGCAGACCCCTCCTGAGTTGCAGCAGATGGACGAAAGCATGTTCGACAAGTTTCTGTCGAACGTGCACATTGATGCGATCACGGACTTTCCCGTCAAGGTCGTCGTGCGGGTCAGTCGGGTGACGGGCGATGGACGGATTGTGCCGGGCGATCCGATGACGTGTTGGCGCGGTCATTGATCCGCGGGCCGGCCTTGGCTCCATAGCGGTGCTTGTCATCCCGGAATTGCGCGTCGGCGCAATATCCGGGACCCAGGATCAGGTATACCGAGCTTCCCCTCTTGGCCCTGGGTACCCGCTTTCGCGCTTCGCGCGCGGCCGGCATGACAGCTACCAACCCAACCTACGCGACCCAGCTGCCCGGCAGGGTGCGGGAGTGGCCGCGGAACTCGGCGATGACGGTGCCGCTCGCCTCGTCGCGCACGGCAATGTCATAGATGCCGCTGCGCTCGGCGCGATGGCGCTCGGCCGCCTCGGCGAGGAGGCGCATGCCGAGCCGGCCCGGCGCCAGGAAGGTGACGGTGCAGTGCTGGGCCAAGGCGTGCTGGCCATGGGAATTGCAGGCGAAGGCGAAGGCGGAGTCGGCGAGCGCGAAGATGAAGCCGCCGTGGCACAGGCCGTGGCCGTTGACCATGCGCTCGGTGACGGCCATGGCGAGGCGGGCGCGGCCCGGGCCGATGTCGAGGAGCTCGATGCCGAGATCCTTGCTGGCCCGGTCGCCGGCCCACATCGCCTCGGCGCTGCGACGCGCGATCCCGGCGGCGTCGCGCGTCATGCCTTTCTCCCGGTGAACCTCGCCGGCCGCTTCTCGAGGAAGGCGGCGATGCCTTCCCGGCAGTCGGGCGAGGCGCCGGCGAGCCGCTGCAGGTCGCGCTCCAGGTCGAGCTGCTGGGAGAGCGTGTTGGTCGAGGAGGCGACCAGCGCCTGCTTGGTGAGCGCCAGGCCGTAGGTTGCGGCCGCGGCCAGCTTGGCGGCCACGGCGCCCACCTCGGCCTCGAGCTCGGCGTCGTCGACGCACCTCCAGATCAGGCCCCAGGCCGCGGCCGTCTCGGCGGCGAGCGGCTCGGCCAGCATGGCAAGGCCGCGCGCGCGCATCGGGCCGACGAGGCGCGGCAGCACCCAGGTGCCGCCCGCATCGGGGATCAGCCCGATCCTGGCGAAGGCCTGCAGGAAGGACGCGCTGCGCGCGGCATAGACGAGGTCGCAGGCGAAGGCGATGTTGGCCGCGGCGCCGGCGGCGATGCCGTTGACGGCGGCGATGACCGGCTTCTCCAGCGTCGTGATCAGCTTGATCAGCGGGTTGTAGGCCTCCTCCAGCGCCTTGCCGGCGTCCTCTGCCCCGGCGCCCGCGAGCCCGGTATCCGCGAGGTCCTGGCCCGCGGAGAAGGCGCGCCCGGCGCCTGTCAGCACCACCACGCGGCAGTCGGGGTCGGCGCCGGCCGCCGTGAGCGCCTCGCGCAGCTCGGTGTGCATCGCGCGCGTGAAGGCGTTGAGCTTGTCGGGGCGGTTGAGCGTGAGGCGGGCGATGGCCCCCTCGCGTGACACTAGGACTGTCGCGGTGCTCACGGGCTCCTCCTCCTCGAATGCGGCGCCGGGGGAGGCTGGAGTATATCAGGTCCGCGGCGTCGCGTTGGGCCGATCGGCGAAGGAGCGCCGGATCGCCGCGACCGCGGCCCAGACCAGCGACACGGCGCACCCTGTGAGCACCGCCAGCGCGGGGATGACCACCCACCCCACCACGATAGCGAGGGCGTGGGCGAAGCCTTCCGCATGATCCTGCCGCATGCGCTCCAGCACGCCGTACTCATCGGGCAACAGCGGGCGTCGGGGCGGTGGCGGCGGCAGCAACTGAAACACCGCCAGCGAGTAGAGGACGAGGAGCACCAGCCCCAGCCCCGCGACAGCAACCGGCAGGGATGCCTTGAGCCCCCAGCGCCAGTGCGCCAGCGGCGCCAGCAGCAGGAGCACGGCGAGATACAGGACGTAGAGGAGGACCTCTGCCATGCGCCAGCTCGTAGGCCGGGTTTGCAGCAATCGTTTGCTTGCGCGCTGCGCGGAAGCCAGGCGCTCGGAATGAACCGGCGGGGGCCCCCAGAACGGCGTTTCCCGCCACGCAGAAAGCGCCGTTCCGGCCCTTGGCGGCTGGCCAGGGGGGTAGGGCCCAAACCGCACGCCGGCGCTCCTGGGCCTCGCTGGGCCGCCTGCGCGCGCTTTCCCGAAATGGCACGAAGGAGCGCGGCCAACCGCGCGCAAAGGGCGTACGCATGCAACGTCTGGCAAACCATTCGCACAAGGAGTAGCCGCAACGCGAGCGCAAATCCGCGCGTTGGGCGGGGCAGTCGGCAGCGCATGCGACGGAAATCGGGGTTTCCACGGAGTGCGCGCAAGGGGGGTGCATGCGAGGGAGGCGGGGTCACCCTGCCCGCAAAGGGGGGAAAACTCCGCAACCAGCCAGGAGCACTGCATGCGCCGGATCGCGACCATTGCCGCACTCGCCGCCCTCTTGCCGGGGCTGCCGCTCGTCGAGGCTTCGGCCGGCGAAGGCTACCGCTACGGCCCGGCCGGCCCGTTCGCCTACTTCTTCGCGCCTTCCTACGGCTACAATCCGGCGCCCCACAAGTCGTATGCCTTCTGGCGCCCCTACTACCGCGCCCAGGCGGACCGCTCCTTCGCGCGCCGCGCCTTCCGCGCCAACTACTTCGTTGCACACGGCTACAATCCGTCGTCGCGCTACCGGGGGCCGCCGACGAACTATTACGCCGAGCGCTACGCGCTCGAGCCCTATTCCTATTTCGACTGCCCGCTGGCGCGCCGCGGCGAAGGAATCTGCGCCAACCAGCCGCCCCTGTCGGCCGTGCCGCAACCGTAGATCGGTTGCAGGTTTCGGGTATCGGGTTTCAGGTTTCAGGTTTCAGGGGTGAGGTTTCGGACACCTCCGACACCTGCAACCCGACACCTGAAATCTTACCGCGCCCATCCCGCATAGAGGGTGAGGCCGATGCTGTAGCTCACGACGAGCAGCAGGATCGCCTGGGCCCACGCGCCGGCGGGAAAGCCGGCAACCAGCACATGCGCCGCCGCCAGCAGCCACAGGGCCGTGGCAACGGCGGTGGCCGGCCACAGCCGGCGCGTGCGCAGCGGATGCGCCCATTTGAGGGGGACGAACGTGAGGGCCACGCAGGCAAGGACCAGCACCGCGGTGGCCAGCGGCGACAGCGCCAACGCGAACACGTGGAACGCGAGCAGGTTCCAGATCGCCGGAAAGCCTACGAAGCTGTGGTCCTCGGCCTTGCTCTCGGTATCGCAGAAGTGGAACAGCGACGAGAGCAGGATCAGGCTCGCCAGCACGATCCCCCAAGGCCCCCGCAGATAGCCCGCCTGCAGCAGCGCCAGGGCGGGGACAAACACGTAGGTGACATAGTCGATCACCAGATCGAGCCGCTCGCCGGAAAAGCGCGGCAGCCTTTCATGTGCGCCCGCCAGGCGCGCAAATGTGCCGTCGATGCCGTCGATGACGAGCGCCAGGCCGAGCCAAACGAACAGCTCCTCCCAGGCATTGTGCAGCAGGGCCAGTGTGGCCATCAGGCCACATACGATGCCGAGAGCGGTAAAGACATGGACCAGAGCCGCCGGCCACATGGGAGCGCCTATCCGAGGAGGTTCCCAGAATCATAAAGGAGCGCCGCAGCGCTCCTCTTGGCAAGCCTGTCTTGGCAAGCTCTGGGCTGAGAACGCTCAGAAGCGGTACTTGACCGTGCCGCGCAGCTGAACGTCGTCCGCGTTGTTGGTCTTGTCCTGGGTCGGGCCCTGCTCGTTGGCCCCGTGCAGGATCTCCAGACCCAGGTCCAGCTTGGGCAGCACGCCCACCTTGCCGAGCCCTGGGATGTTGACCTCAGTCCCCGGCGTCTGGCCCAGATGCAGCTCGGGCGTTGTCAGGCTCAGGCCCTTTGACGGGTCGACCGTGACCTTGGGAAGCTCGAGCACGGGCCCAGGCGGCGTCTTCTGCTCGCCACCCACCGTGCTCTCCTGGAATGCAAGAGCTGCCTGGCCGAAGAGGACCAGGGCCGCCGCTGCTACAATGTATCTCATCGGTTTCATCACCCGACCCCGCAGGCTCGCAAACAGGCGACTCTCACCTACCTACGCGGCTTTCTACATGCCTATCCGTACACCGCAAGGCAAGCACACATCCACAATAGTTTGGACCCCGGGCCGCGCTTCTTCGGCGGGTGTGCCCGCTGCGCCATGTTGCACGAACGGCACACTATCGGACATTAGTTGCCGTTCCGCACTTGCGCAGGCTTCCCGAGGCCAGTGCCGCGTTGGAGCAAGCAGTCGAATCACCGTAGTAGGACATCCTTCATCCTGCATTGCGCATCTCAAGTGAACGCGTGGGCGCAAAAGTTCGTTGCGAACAGTCGCTAGAACCGGAGATGCGCCTATGACTGGGGGACCCCAAAAATCGTTGAGCAGCGTGCGCGTGGCGCTGGCGGCCGGCTTGCTGGCCGGCGGCGCCGCCTTGATGCCAGCCACCGCCGCAGACCTCGGCGGCAACTGCTGCGCAGACCTCGAGGAGCGGGTGGCGGAGCTGGAAGCCACCACCGTCCGCAAGGGCAACCGCAAGGTGTCGCTCACCGTCAGCGGCCAGGTCAGCACGGCCCTGATGCTCTGGGACGACGGCCACCGCAGTGACACCTACGTGGTCGACAACACCGTTTCCCGCACCGGCTTCCAGTTCGACGGCTCGGCCAGGATCAACCCGAGCCTGACCGCCGGTTTCCAGATCGTGATCGGTCTCTCCTCGGGTGCGCGCAGCCATATGGTGAACCAGAAGGACGATGACGCCACCGGGGTGACCACCCTCACCACCAAGTCCAAGGTGGAGGAGGAGTCGGTCCTCGCCATCGAGCTCGCCAACTGGTACCTCGACCACAAGCACTTCGGAAGGCTGGCGGTCGGGCGTGTCGGAACGGCCGCTGACGGCACCACCATCGTCGACCTGGGCGGAGCCGGCGTGATCGCCAACGCCGAGATCGGCGAGTGGCAGCAGGGCTTCTTCCTCGCCGGGAATGCGAAGTGGGCCGACATCTTCGGCGGCAGCTCCGTGAGCCGGTCGAGCCAGGCGCGCGGCAACGGCATCATCTACACGACGCCGACCCTGCATGGCTTCTCCGCCGTCGGCATCTTGGGGCGAGAACGATGTGTGGGACGCGGCCCTGCGCTATGCCGCCGAGTGGCATGGCTTCCGCATGGCAGCCGCAGTCGCTTACACCCACAATCACGCCGGCACAGACGAGGTCACTCCGAATCGTCCTGGCAAGGGCGGGCCAGAGCCCACCAAGTGGCAAGGCTCCGCCAGCGTCATGCACGTGGCCTCCGGCCTCTACCTGACGGGCGCCTTCGTGCGCCAGGACAATGATGAGCAGTTCTGGTACCATGGCTGGCAGGATCGTCCGGACACGAGGCTGTGGTACGTCCAGGGCGGCGTATCCAGGAACTGGACGGGGCTCGGCAAGCACGGTGCTCTACGGCGAGTACGCGCGGGTCGATGACGGTCTCGCGGGCTCGATCATCAAAGGTCACGGCTATTACGATCTGATCACGGGCAGCGAAGCCACCGTGTGGGGCCTGGGCGTGGTGCAGCACATCGATGCGGCCGCCATGGAGCTGTTCCTGGCCTACCGCCGCTACTCGGCGGAGGTCACGAGCCCGGGCTAGCTACGGCTACATCGACGGCACCGAATCGCTCAACGACTTCGATGTCGTCATGAGCGGCGCGCGCATCAGGTTCTGATCTCGACGCACCGTCGCGCGAACAAACGAAGGGCCGCCTCGGGCGGCCCTTCGCTGTCTCTGCAGGCAGGAGGCGCTCAGAACTGGATGCGGGCGCCGGCCTGGATGTACCAGATGTCCTCCAGGCCGCCGGGAATCTGCAGCGCGGCGCCCTGGACCCCCGAATCGCCCATGAAGACGCTGCCGGTGTAGCGCCGATAGCCGAGGTAGAGGTCCATGGCCGCAGCATCGATGGTCTGCACGGCGCCCAGGCCCCACCACGACATCTCGCTGTCGAGCACGACGCCGTTCGCACCGACGAGGCCGAGCCCCGAGAAGTTTGCTACGCCCGCAACCGCGGTCAACCCGGTGAGGCCATCGTGCACGCGCCCGTATTCCGCGTAGAAGGTGGTGTTGCCCCAGCCTGTCCAGTTCTTCTGGATGCCGGCGTCCACCCACCAGAGGGGGATGTCGGGCCGGTGTCTGTCGGGGTCCAGGTCGAAGATCTCCTGCTGGTTCCCGCCGTGGAACGAGTAGCGCGCATAGGCCACGCTGGCGAACAGGCCGGTCGCGATGTGCATGACGCTGGCGGACGAGAGCCAGTGGCGCCGGTCGGTATCGTCGAGTTGCACGTCGGGAAATACCCCGCCGCCCAGCACGATGAGGTCGGGCTCGCGGTCGTCGTAGCGCCGGTAGCCGACGCCGGCGGCGATGCGGAACCCGTGCCACTCGCCGGCATAGCGCGCAGAGGCATCCGCGAAGTCGTCCTCGCCCCACGAGACGCCGAAGGTGAAGCCGTGCCACGTCGGCGTCGTGTACATCACGGCGTCCCTGCGGGTCAGGGCATGCAGCCCGCAGTCCGTGGAATAGGCACCCGCGGCGCCATTGAAGCCTGTAGTCGGGCCAGGCGACGGCCCGCCACACATCTGGGCCCAGGTGGTGCCCCCGAGCTGGCCGATGCCGTTGCGCAGCAAGAACCCGCCGCCCCACAGGAACGGCTGCGAGTTGGCGATCACGCCGGTATTGCTGAGGTCGATGATGGCGATGCCCGCCGTGGTTGTGGCCAGCCGGCCGACGCTGAGCCGGCCCCAGTGGGCGCTTTGGATGTACCAGTAGGCCTGGTTGAAGCCGAGCACCGAATCGCCCGCCCCGCCGATGCCATCGCCGAGGGCGAAGTTGCCGAGGATGCCGCCTGACCCGGTTAAACCGTCGTCATCGATCTGGTTGACTTGGTGCGACCGGGCCCCAAGCGGCAGATCGAACTCCATATGGAAGCCGGCGGTCAGGTCGGCGTTGATCTTGGCGTTACCGGTGAAGCGGAAGCGCGAGTTGGAGATGGCGTTGTCGACGGAGTAGATGTCGGAATCGAAGCTGTCGTTCCAGTACAGGACCGACCGGTTCACCTGGCCGCTCAGAGTGAGCGACACGCGGCGGTTGCCCTTGCGCACCGTGGTGGCTTCGAGCTCGGCGACGCGCTCCTCGAGGTCGGCGCAGCAGTTGCCTCCGAGATCGGCGGCCTGGGCCGTGCCTGCGTTCAGCAAAACACCGGCCAAGGCGGCAATGGCACCGTGACCGGCAACTTTGAATAGTCCCCCGTTCATTGTTGGTCTCTCCATCAGAAGTTGCCGTGCTGCCTGGGACCCGAGCGGGCTCGGGTCCAAAGAACGCTCCCGTGTCCGGATCGCGACGCGCGCAGGGGCGCGCGCGACGCCGTGAACCGGACGCGAAACGCGTTGGACGCGGATACCGACTGACGCTGGAACCTGGGACGCGACGCGGGGGCTAAGCGGCCTTCAGCACACCGTTGCGCAGGTTGTGCCGCCTGGCCCCGGTCCGCCGGGCCCGCTCGAACGAGCGGATCGCTTGCCCCGGCTGACAGACCTCTTCCGCACGACTCGATGCCACTCCCGGGCATGATTACCAATCGAGAGATATAACGCAAACACGCCAAAAAGAGTTTTGGTATTAAGTTTGGATTTGTGGCGATGACGCAACGAATAATATAATGAAAATATGATATTATATATCATGCAGATATATACTATATAGATTTGAATAGAGGGAGCGTGCTCCCGCTTTCAGCCCGGTGCAAAGGGAAATCAGCCGCCGCATCGGATTGGCGACGTATCACATCGGATATCGGATCGTGCGGGCGAGACCGGATGCGGAGCGGCGGCGCAAGACCGGGACGGCGTCCGGCTCAGGGGGAGAACAGGGGAATGGCCCACCACGGCATGCCCGGGCCCGAGGATGTCCGGGCGCGGCGCCGGTCTCTGGCGCGGGTATCCGACCAGCGCGACCGCTTGGTGCGGGCCGTGCGCTTCGCAGGGGGCGACGGGCCTGCGAGCGACATGCGCTCCTCCGGCGTGCCCGCCGCGCTGGTCGTCGGTCCGCCGGTGTCGACGGACGGCGGCGCATTGGATTTCTTGGTGCGCGCAACGAGGGCGTTCGGCCGGCAGCTGCCGTAGTCGCTCGTGGCCTGGCCCGGAGGACACGCTGTGCCGCCACAGGCGATCCGGCGATGGCTCTGCACCAGCGCCAGCAGGACGTCGTCGGGCTCCTCGACGGGCAGCGTGGCATTGACGCGCTCGGTGAAGGCCTTCATCGCCCGGCGTACGCCAGGGGTCCATTCACCGGTGATGGCACCGCCATAGCAGCCGACGCGCTTGAGGTGGTGCTGGATCGCCTTGGTCAGGCCCTCGCGGTCGAGCGCCACCGTGCGTGCGGGCTTGTTGTGGTCGACGGGCACCCGCGGCGGGGCCTCGGCGATCTGCAGCGGGGCAGGCGCCGCACTGGACCTGCCATCGACGGGCGGCGGTTGCGGCTCGGGGCGCTTGTCGGCGACCGGCGGCGGGGGAGCTGCCGCGGCTGGGGGCTGCCGCGCGCCGGGCGTCGCCCCGTCCACTTTCGCCTGACCCTCCAGGAGGCCCGCAGTGCGGGGCGCGGCGCTCGTCTCGGCCGCATGCTGCCCGGCCGGCGCGGCGCTCTCGGCGGCTGTGCGCTGGCGCTCGGCCAACGCATAGGCCGCGATCGTAACGCCAGCGACGAGGAAGACTGCGCCAGTCAGCTTGCCCATGGCCGGGACTCCCGCACGCTTGCACACCCATGAGCCATGAAGGCACCGCTCAGCCGCCGCGCGCATGTTAGCAGGAGCACCGTCGCGGGCCCACGCCAAAGCAGGCGATGGGGAAGCGTTTTGCACTTATGCTTACCCGCGGACGGCCTGCGATGCCGTCCGCCGGCTAGCGCGATGCCACGCCGAGCCGCTCCGCCATCCAGTCTGCCGATTGCAGCCGCCAGCGGTAGCCGCGGTTGTTGGCCACGTGATTGCCGTCCTCGATCAGCATCAGCTCCGCGGGGCCGCCGACGGCGCGGGCGAGCCGCTCGGCGTGCTGCCAGGGAATGACCCTGTCGAGCTTGCCCGTGACGACGAACATCGGACAGGTGATGCGCTGCGCCACAACCACGAGCGACAGGGTGGCGGCGTGGCGCTGGGCCTCCTCGAGCGTGGCGCAGTGGCTGCGCACTCTGAAGGCCTCGCGCGTCAGGTCCGGCAGGTCCTTCCACGCCTCGCCCCAGTCGAAGGGCCCGGCGAGCGCGATGCACGCCTTGATGCGCTCATCGAATGCGGCTGCCCGCGGCGCGTAGTAGCCACCGAGGCTCACGCCCCAGAGCCCGATGCGTCCGGTGTCTAGGTCGCTCCTCCCTGCGACGTGGTCGACGACGGCCCTGGCCGGCACCTCGTAGTCGCCGCGGATGGCAAAGTCGTACTCGCCCTCGCCCTGGCCGGGTCCGTCGAACACCAGGACGGCAATGCCCCGCTCCAGAAACGGCCGCTCGTAGGCGTCCGTCTCCTCCTTGGCCGAGTCCAGGCCGCAGATCATGACCATCACCGGCGGACGCTCGATGCCGGCAGGCTTGCGCAGGATGCCGTAGAGCGCCTTGCCCTCGTAGGGGATCTCCACCCTCTCACCCGGCGGACTCAGGTGCGGCAGCGCCAGCAGGCGGCACTCCACCGCCTTCATGTGCGCCGCCCGCATCTGCTGCGGGTCGTGCACGAACAGGAACTTGGCGAAGTGGTAGTAGACGCCGGCGCGCTGCAGATGCTCCCCGGCGCTCAGCAGCTTGCGCCTGGCGAGCGCCTCGCGCCCCATCTCCTCGTGGACGGCCGCCCGCGCGGACCACGCGGCGCACCACTCGTCCCACGACTGCAGCGACCGGGTGACCTCCTCGAAATCGGTGAGCGCCACGCCGTTGGCAACGAAGCGCGGGCCCCAATGGGCGATCGCCGAGGTGATGCGTGGGTCCTTGGCCATGTGTGGTCTCCCTCGATGTGAACCGATCTACAAGGAAACTCGCGGACGAAATTGAGGCAGACGCTCGCCGCAACGATTCCCGTCCCTTGCGGGGAGAGCGGCGCGAAACGCCGGGCGGGATGGCAGCGCATCGAAGGTCGAAGCGCTTCGGCCCTTGACCACTGCATGCCTCCCCCAGTCTAATTCGCGCTCTACGGTCTTGCAGCGAGTTCCAAAGGGGCGGGGGCACAGGCATGCCGATCAACGCGGACTATCTCGGGATGCCGCTGAGCCTCGACGACCTCGATGTCGAGAACCGCGCCTACTTCCAGCGTTGCGCCGAGCACAACTTCCATCTGCAGGCGTGTGCCGGTTGCCAGCTCCTGCGCTATCCGCCCACCACCGCCTGTCCCTGGTGCAGGGCGCCCGAGGCGCACTGGGCTCCTGTCGACGGCCGGGGTGCGGTGCACTCCTATACCGAGGTGCATCACGCCATCCAGCCGGCGTTCAAGGCGCTGACGCCCTATCTGGTCCTGCTGGTCGATCTCGATGTGCAGAAGGGCAGGCCCACCGAGCACGAGGCCCTGCGCGTGGTCGGCAACCTGGCAATGCCCGACGGCAGGCTCGCCCCGCCCGACATGGTCAAGCGGGTCGGCATCGGCACGCGCGTGCGCATGGTGTTCAGCGACGTGGCGCCGGGCCTCGCCCTGCCGCAGTGGACGATCGACGAGGATGCCGCGCAGCCGGAGAAGCCCTGGCGCTACCCGCAGGAGTAGGTGTCAGACCCTCCGGGTCCGACACCGTGGCTCCAACGCCCGTTGGCGTAATGGTGTCCGACCCGGAGGGTCTGACACCTCGCACTGCGGCAAAGATCGGCGCTGTGTGTGGGACGTCTCCGCCGCAAACGGCGCGGGCGGAAAATCACGCGCTTGTGAAGCACCCCCGCCGCATTTCCAATCAGCGCTCAAAGTAAAATTACCGCGCTGCGAACCCGCGTCGCGCCGGTCTGGAGCGATGCAATCGTACGGCGGGCGGCCAACGAAACTCGGCATCACCACACGAGTGTCCGGTCACGAGCTGCGCTTCGACGGCGGAGCGAAAGATCGCAGAAAGCACCGGTGAGAATCGCAAGGTCAAGGAGGAACGCTGTGGCAAACTTACGGATCAACGGACAGGAACGCGCCTACGACGGCGATCCGTCGATGCCGCTTCTGTGGTACTTGCGCGACGAGCTGGGCCTGACCGGCACCAAGTTCGGTTGCGGCGCGGCGCTCTGCGGCAATTGCACCGTGCACGTCGATGGTGCGGCCGTGCGCGCCTGCGTCACGCCGATGTCGACCGTGACGGGCAAGGCGGTCGTCACCATCGAGGGCCTGAACGCAAAGGGAAACCATCCAGTCCAGGTTGCCTGGCGCGAGCTGGGCGTGCCGCAATGCGGCTACTGCCAGGCCGGCCAGATCATGCAGGCCGCGGCTTTCCTCGCCGGCAAGCCGGGTCCTACCGACGCCGAGATCACCCAGGCGATGCAGGGCAATCTCTGCCGCTGCGGCTGCTATCAGCGTATCCATGCGGCCGTGCGCGCCGCCTCCAGGGGGGCGTGACATGACCGAGCTCAACACCCACAGCAAATTGAAGATCGCCAACGTCAGCCGGCGCAACCTCCTGAAGGGCGTGGCCGCCACCGGCGGGCTCGTGCTCGTCGCGCAGTTCCCGACGGTGCGAGGGGCGCTTGCGGATTATCCCACCGGCGCCACCGGCATGCCCAACGGCGTGGTCAACAACCCAAAGGTGTTCGTCTCGATCGGCGGTGACGGCACGGTCACCATCGTTGCGGCCCGCGCCGAGATGGGCAACGGCGCGGCGCGCACGGCGCTGCCCATGATGCTCGCCGACGAGCTGGAGGCCGACTGGGCCAAGGTGCGCGTCGCGCAGTCGCCCGGCGACGAGCGCACCTACGGCAACCAGGACACCGACGGCTCGCGCAGCGTGCGGCACTGGATCCAGCCCATGCGCCACTGCGGCGCCGCGGCGCGTCTGATGCTGGAGACGGCAGCGGCCAATCAGTGGAAGGTGCCGGTCGGCGAGGTCGAGGCGCAGCTGCACGAGGTCGTGCACAAGCCGAGCGGGCGCAAGCTCGGCTACGGGCAGCTAGCCGCCGCCGCGGCGGCCCTGCCGGTTCCGACAGCCGCCCAGGTCAAGCTCAAGGACGCCAGCGCCTTCCGCTACATCGGCAAGGGCACCATCGGCATCGTCGACCTTTTCGACATCACCACGGGCAAGGCGATCTACGGCCAGGACGTCATGCTGCCCGGCATGAAGTTCGCCGTGATTGCGAGGCCCCCGGTGGTCGGCGGCAAGGTTGCGTCGGTCGACACCAGCGCGGCCCTCAAGGTCCCCGGCGTGGAGAAGATCGTCACGCTGCAGCCGACGCCGGCGCCCTACAAGTTCGGGCCGCTCGGCGGCGTCGCCGTCATCGCCAAGAGCACCTGGGCGGCGATGAAGGGCCGCGAGGCGCTGAAGATCACCTGGGACGGGGGGCCCAACAGGAGCTACAACTCCGGGGCCTACCGCACGCAACTGGAGGCGGCCGCCAGACGGCCGGGCAAGGTCGAGCGCAACGTCGGCGATGCCGAAAAGGCGCTGGCCTCGGCCGCGCGGGTGATCACCGCCGAGTACTACGCCCCCCACATCCACCACGCCACCATGGAGCCGCCGGCCGCCGCCGCGCGCATGAGCCACGGCAAGTGGGAGATCTGGGCCCCGGTGCAGAGCCCCGGCCAGGCGCGCGACGACATCGCCGCGGCGCTGGGCGTGGCCCCGGCCGAGGTCACCCTGCAGCCGACGCTCTTAGGGGGAGGCTTCGGGCGCAAATCCAAGTGCGACTTTGCCATCGAGGCCGCGTTCCTGTCGCGCGAGCTCGGCGGCACGCCGGTCAAGGTGGTGTGGACGCGCGAGGACGACGTGCGCCACGGCTTCTACCACACCGTGACGGCGGAGCGCTTCGAGGCGGGGCTCGACGCCAGCAACAAGGTGGTCGCCTGGCGGCATCGCAGCGCGGCGCCGTCGATCCTCTCCACCTTCGCGCCCGATCCGAAGCATCCCTTCGACATCGAGCTCGGCATGGGGTGGGTGGACACGCCCTTCGACGTGCCCAACATCCGCCTGGAGAGCGGCGAGGCGCAGAGCCACGTGCGCATCGGCTGGTTCCGCTCGGTCAACAACGTGGCGCACGCCTGGTCGATCCAGTCGTTCGTTGCCGAGATCGCGCATCAGCTGGGCAAGGACCCCAAGGACTTCCTGCTCGAGCTGATCGGCCCGGCGCGCACGGTGGACCCGAGGAAGCAGGTGACGACGCCCTGGTGGAACTACGGCGAGCCGTTCGAGACCTACCCGATCGAGACGGGGCGGTTGCGAAACGTCGCGGAGATCGCCGCCAGGGAGGCCGGCTGGGGCAAGCAGCTGCCCAGAGGCCAGGGGCTCGGCATCGCCGCGCACCGCAGCTTCGTTACCTACGTGGCGACGGTGGTGCACGTGGTGGTGGGCGACAAGGGCCGCATCACCATCCCGCGCGTCGACACCGCGATCGACTGCGGCTACTGCGTGCATCCCGAGCGGGTGCGCTCGCAGATCGAAGGCGCCGCGGTGATGGGGCTGACGCTTGCCAAGCACGGCGCCATCACGCTCAGGAACGGGGCGATTGAGCAGGCGAACTTCAACGACTACCCGCTGGTGCGCATCGACGAATCCCCCGTCGAGGTGCGCACCCACATCGTCCCGCACCCGTTGAGCGTGCCGCCGAGCGGGGTGGGCGAGCCCGGCGTACCGCCGTTCGCCCCGGCGCTGTGCAACGCCATCTTCGCCGCCACCGGCAAGCGCATCCGCCAGCTGCCGATCGGCGACCAGCTGGCGTAGAGGGGTGTCGGACCCTCCGGGTCTGACACTGTACGTCAGCGCTTGGAGGGGAGCCATGGTGTCAGACCCGCAGGGTCTGACACCGTCTCGCCGCGCAATGGAAATCCGGGACGCCGTCGCCGACGACGCCGCTGCGGCCTGCACCGTGCCTCGTCGAGCACCCATTCCCGGTCGATCGACCCCGGCGTCCCCACCACCACCACGCAGCGGGCCGCCCCGATCTCGCGCTTGATGGTGTCATCCCAGCGGTCGCCGCCGCCGATGCGCGCATCCCACCATACGCTCCAGCCCCGGGCCGCGAGCAGATCCACGATGGGGCGCACGATCTCCCGATCGCACGCTCGCATAGCCGACAAGAACGTCGGCCACGTCCATCTCCCTCGCATGACAAAATCGCGACGTACAGCCACTGCGCGACCTTCGAGGAGCGGGCGTGCTCAGCCGCCGGCGAAGGAACGTGCACTGCGTCCCGACGATCCGGCTCCTGAGCGCTACGATCGCGCACGAATGGCTCGTCTATGAGGCGGCCTGCTGCACCAGCAGCTGCAGGCGGCGGCGCAAGGTGAGCCAGTCCAAGTCGGTGCTCATAACGCAACACTATTACCACGCAAACGTGAACCCTGGCAGCGAGCGCCAGGCCGAATATCGTACGGGTCTGCTTCGTCTACGGAAAGATCCCAGGCCAGCTCGGCCCAGGACCCGTTCAGAACGGCACAAGCTCGGAGGATTGCAATGACAAGAGGAATGCGCCTTGCGGTTGTCGCTTCGGCCGCGCTGCTGACCGGCGGCTTAACAGCCGCTGTCACAGCCGTCGTCAGCGCGCAGCAGAACCCCATGACGTTCTTCGTCACCAGCGCCGGCAAGGGCAACGGTGCCAACCTCGGCGGCCTCGATGGGGCCGATGCCCACTGCGCGGCGCTCGCCAAGGCCGCGGGCTCGACCCTCACCAACTGGCGCGCCTATCTCTCCACGACGCTTCCCGGCGGCGAGGCCGGCGTCAACGCGCGCGACCGCATCGGCAAGGGCCCCTGGCACAACGCCAAGGGCGTCTGGTGGCCAAGAACGTGGCGATGATCTGCACTCGGACAAGGCGTCAACATCACCAAGCAGACGGCGCTGACGGAGAAGGGCGAGGCCCGTCAAGGGCAGGGGCGATCAGCCCAATGAGCACGACATCCTGACCGGCTCGGATCCCAACGGCCTCTACTCGACCGCCGGCGGCGATACCACCTGCGGCAACTGGAGCAAGAGCGGCGACGGCTCGGCCATCGTCGGCCATCATGACCGCGCCGGGCTCAAGGTTACCAGGCACATGACCTCCTGGAACTCCTCCCACGGCTCGCGCGGCTGCAGCCAGGACCAGCTCAAGGCCTCGGGCGGCGCCGGCCTGTTCTACTGCTTCGCCGCGAACTGACCCACCACCCGTCATCCCGGAAGCCGACCCCGGCGAAGGCCGGGGGAGGCTTCCGGGATCTCGCCGAACGAGTCGTACCTCCCGAGGTCCCGGCCCAAAGCTGTTCCCTGGGCGCTGCTCGCCTTCGGCTCGCATCGCTCCGGCCGGGATGACGGGTGGAATGGTGACACCTACTTCGGGGGATGGGCGCGGATCGCCTCCTCGTTGGGCTCGGTGCCCCAGCCGGGACGGTCCGGCAGCACGAGATGGCCCGCCTCGAACACGGGGGGATGGCTCACCAGCTCGTCGTCCCAGGTGAGCCGGTCAACGTCCATCTCCATGATGCGGAAGTTGGGCACCGCCGCGCAGAAGTGCGCGGCCATCATGGTGCACAGGTGGCCATAGAAGTTGTGCGGGGCAATGTTGACCTCGTGCGCCTCGGCGAGCGCCGCCATCTTCAGCGATTGCCACGCCCCGTTCCACGGCACGTCGATGATCGCGGCATCCACGGCCTGCGCGTTGAGGTAGGGCATCAGCTGGCGCAAGCCGATCAGCGTCTCGCAGGATGCGATCGGGTGCGTACTCTGGCGGCGGATATAGCCGAGGGACTCGGGGCTGAAGGTGTCGAGCTCGACCCAGAACATGTCGAGGTCGGCGATCTCGCGGATGATCTTCAGATAGCCCTCGGTCTTGGCATTGAAGTTGAGGTCGAGCAGCAGGTCCATGTCCGGCCCGCCGCCCTCGCGCAGCGCCTCCAGGTGCATGCGGATGCTGCGCAGGACCGTGCGGTCGACGTTGAGCTCGGGCTGGAACGGCGCGCCGAAGCCGGGACGCCAGCCCTCGGGGTTCTGGCCGCCCGGCTCGTAGAGGAAGATGTTGGTCTTGAGCGCAGAGAAGCGCTTCTCGCGCGCCTCGCGCGCGATCGCCTTGACGCCGTCGAGATCGGTGATGGCCGGCCGGTACCAGGCCGGGTGCGTGATGCGCCAGGTGGCGCAGTGCGACCAGTAGACCCTGAGCCGGTCGCGCACCTTGCCGCCCAGCAGCTCGTAGCAGGGCACGCCCAGCGCCTTGGCCTTGGCATCGAGCAGCGCGTTCTCGATGGCGCCGAGCCCCTGGGCAATCACGCTGCCGGCGCCGGGGCGCGTGGCACAATGGAGGTCGGCGTAGATGCGCTCGTGCTCGCCCACCGGCTGGCCGATGACGCGCGGCGCGAGCCGGGCGATCACGGTGCCGACGCCGGGTGAGCCGAAGCCCGCCGCGAACTCGCTCCAGCCGACAATGCCGCTGTCGGTCGTGAGCTTGAGGTACCGGTAGTTGCGCCAGCCCGCATCGCAGCTGAGCGTCTCGATGCCCGTTACCTTCATGCTGCTCCTCCCTCCGCCTTGCCGTTCTGGACATACCACCCTCGCGGACGGCTTGCGCGCAAGGGCGCATCGTCTGCAAGCACGGCCGTGTTGCGGATCGATTGCCGCCGGTCTGCCACAAGTGCGTGCGATAGGCCGACCCTGGCACCTTGCCTCCGGGGGAGAGCCATGGCCAAGCCGACGACGCTGCGGGGTCTCGTGACCCGCCGCAACCTGTGGGCGCTGATTATCGAGCTCATTGTGCTCGCCGCGGTCGTGGTGGTCCTCGTCGGGTACCATCGCGAGCTCTACAGCCGCGTCTTCGGGCCGTTCAAGGTGACGGTGGACGAGGTCGGGGCGATCGCCAGCCTCGACAGCGAGCTTCGCCGCTACTTCCAGCTCGACGAGGGCCGCCTCGTCTTTGTGGGAAGCCAGGAGGTCGTGCACAGAGGGCGGCGGGGGCGTGAGACACGCAGCATCCTTTACTACCACGCCGTACCCGGCAAACAGGTCGTCGTCCTGCGCTCTGCGGAGAAGAACCCCACGCTGCCTGTCGTCGGCGTGCTGGAGCCGGTGCCTCCAGCCGTGGCGGACAACATCACGAGCCGCAATCCGCAGTTGAAGATCGGTGCAGGGCTGGCGCCCCTCATGTTCGATGTCGAGGACCCCTCGAGCTCGTGGGCCACGCTCTATACGGCGGGGGCGCTCACGGCACCGGTCCTCCTCCTCGTCTTCGTGGTCCTCACGGTCCGCAGGCTCACAAACTTCCGGCGCTCGCGCCCAATGGCTGCGCTCGCGCGCTTCCAGGTGCCCGTCGACCAGATCGCGGCGCAGATCGACCGCGAGCTGGCCACGGAGAACGCCAAGACCGCCATGCGCAATGTCCTCTTGACGCGCTCCTGGCTCGTGTACCTGCAGCCGTTCAGGCTCGAGGTGTTGCATCTCAACGAGCTGGTCTGGGTGCATGCGGCGATCACCCGGCGCTACGCGTACTGGTTCATTCCCGTCGGCTCCACCAATCATCTGAAGCTGGGCGATCGCACCGGGCGCCTGATAACGATCCAGGGACGCAAGACGGCCATTCCCGAGGTTGTCGTGGCCATCGCGCAGCGCGTGCCCTGGGTGTTCGCCGGCCACTCCGACGACCTGGAGCAGGCCTTCACGCGCAACCGCGATGCGATGATCGCCGCCGTCGATCAGCGGCGCCAGCAGCTGCTCGGCAGCTCGCCGCAGGCGGTGGGCTAGGCGAAGCTTCCCGGCCGAAGCGGCGTCGGGCCCCGGCCCTCGATGCGCCAAGTCGCGCTTGACCGCCCGGACCGGGTCTGAACCAATGCGACCGCACCGGGGGAGCTGCGCGAGCCCGAACCGCGCTGCCTCGACCGAACCGCCAACACCAACAGAGCTCGAGCAATCGCGAAGCTCAATCGGAGGAAACATGGGCATTCCCGTCCGCGGTGCACCGCGCCGAGCGTCGTGGTGCGCGCTGTGCGCCGCCTTTGCCGGAGTCCTGGCTGTGGTCCTGCCGTGGAACGAGGCACGGGCCGACGACATCAGGCTGCGCATCGCCTCCGGCCACCCGGCCGTCAACACCTACGTCAACCTGATGCAGAATTTCTTCGTGCCGGAGGTGACGAAGCGGGTGGCAGAGCGCACCAAGCACAAGGTGCAGTTCATCGAAGGCTACGGTGGCGCCATGGTGAAGGTCGCCGACACGCTCGAAGGCGTCCAGTCCGGCATCATCGACGTGGGCGGCTATTGCTTCTGCTTCGAGCCGTCGAACCTGCCGCTGCACGCCTTCCAGGTGATGCTGCCGTTCGGCACCATGGACCCGGTGGTCAGCGTCAAGCTGGCGCGCGGCGTTTACGACAAGGTGCCGTTCATGAGCAAGGTGTTCGAGGACAAGTACAACCAGGTCCTGATCGCCCTGATTGCCGACAACGGCTACAACCTCTCCACCACTTTCGAATGGAACAGCATCGCCGATCTCAAGAACCGCAAGCTCGCCGGCGCCGGCCTCAATCTCAAGTGGCTGGAGTTTGCCGGCGCGACGCCGGTGCAGTCCTCGCTGCCGGAGGCCTACACCTCGCTGCAGACGGGCGTCTACAACGGCTGGATCATGTTCCCGTCCGGCGTCGTCAACTTCAAGCTGCACGAGGTGGCGAAGTACTATACCGAGATCGGCTTCGGCGCGATCACCTGGCATGGCCTCACCTTCAACAAGGCGCGCTGGAACAAGCTGCCGCCCGACGTCAAGGCCATCATCGCGGAGGTGGCGCGCGAGTACGAGGCCCGCACCGGCATGGTGAACCTCGAGAACTATCCCAGGCAGCTGAAGCAGCTCGAGGCCGCCGGCGCCGACGTGCGCAAGCTGCCCGACAACGTGCGCGTGGACTGGGCGACCTCGCTCAAGGGCTGGCCACAGGAGAAGGCAGCCGAGCTCGACAAGGCCGGGCTGCCGGCCTCGCAGGTGCTCAAGCTGGCGATCGAGGAAGCCGAGAAGCTGGGCCACAAGTGGCCGGTGCGCTACCAGGTGAAGTGAGCGCCTGACGCGCACGGCCGCGCCGCGAGGGAAACGCGAAGCGCGGCCGTGCGATGCCGCCTGCGGAAGGGAATGTCGATGCTGGATCGGACCCTCGAGTGGATCAGCCGGACGCTGCTCGTCCTGGCCGCGCTGCTCGCGTTCGTGCTGTGCTTCATTGTCGTCACCGACGTGGCGGGCCGCGTGGTCCTCAACAGCCCGCTCAAGGGCACGCCTGAGATCGTCTCCTACTCCATCGTCGTCATCTGCTACCTGCAGGCGGCCTTTGCCATCCGCAGCGGCGGCATGATCAACACGGACGCGTTCACCGCGCACCTGCCTCCGCGCGTGCAGAGCCTGCTTGCGGCATTCGGGGCGCTGCTGGGGGTGGTGCTGTTCGCGATCATCTGCTGGGGCGGCATCGACGGCGCCGCGCACGCCTGGACCTCGGGCGAGTTCGAGGGCGAGGGCGCGCTGCGCATTCCCGCCTGGCCCGCGCGCTTCGCCATCGTCGGTGGCACGGCGCTGGCGGCGCTCAGCTATTTCCTGCTGATGCTGCGCAACCTGGACGCTGCGCGACGAGGCGCGGGTCCGGTCGCGCAATCCACCAGCCACTGACCGGGGCCCCGCGTGTTCGACCCCTGGCAGATGGCGACGCTGATCGGCGTGCTGCTCCTCCTGGTCTTCTCCGGCGTGCACATCGCGGTGGCGCTCGGCGTCACGGCCGCGCTCGGCATCTATCTGATGCAGGGCGACATCGAGGTCGTGCGCATGTTCGTCTCCAACACCGCCTACGAGGCGCTGCGCGACTACGTGTTCGCGGTCATTCCGCTGTTCATGCTGATGGGCGAGTTCCTCGCCAAGTCCGGCGCGGCGACCGATCTGTTCGCGCTCATCAACCGCGTGACGCGGCGCGTGCCGGGCCGGCTCGGCATCGCCACCGTGCTTGCCAACGCGGTGTTCGCCTTCGTCACCGGTGTCAGCATCGCCGCCGCGGCCGCGTTCTCGCGCATCGCCTGGCCCGAGATGAAGCGCCACGGCTACGAGCGCAAGTTCGCGCTCGGCTGCATCGCCGGCAGCGCCTGCCTCGGCATGCTGATCCCGCCGTCGGTGCTGATGATCGTGTGGGGCGTGCTGACCGAGCAGGCGATCGGCAAGCTGTTCATCGCCGGCATCCTGCCGGGGCTCGTGGTGGTGGCGGCCTACTCGCTCTACATCCTGTTCGTCGCCGTCACGCGGCCCGAGCGCGTCGGCGAGGCGCGCCAGGTGGCGCGTGCTGCGGGGGCGGCGCCCGCGCCGGCCCCTGTGCCGTCGGCGGAGGCCGAGCTTATCGACGACGCGAAGCTGCGCGAGGCGATGGTCAGCACGGTGTTCGTGATCCTCCTCATCGTCGGCGTGCTCGGCGGCATCTGGCTCGGCTTCTTCACGCCGACCGAGGGGGCGGGTGTCGGCGCGGCCATGTCGCTCCTGCTCGCCATCTTCAAGGGCATGCGCGCCCGGGCGATCTTCGACGTCATCCTGACGGTGGGGCGGACCTCGGCGCCGCTGCTTCTGCTGCTCGTCATGGCGCAGCTCTACAGCCGCGTGCTGTCGATGACGGGTGTGACCGGCGCGGCCAAGGCCGTGTTCCTCGGGTCCGGCCTCGACCCCTGGATGATCCTGACCATCATGGTGCTGATCTGGTTCGTGCTCGGCTGCATCATCGACTCGATCTCGATCATCCTGCTCACCGTGCCGGTGTTCGCCCCGATCGCCGTGGCGCTGGGCTACGACCCGCTGGCGTTCGCCATCCTCGGCATTCTCGCCATCGAGACCGGCCTGCTGACGCCGCCGTTCGGCATCCTGGTGTTCACGGTCAAGGCCGCGCTGCCCCAGGAGAATGTCTCCACCGGCGAGATCTTCCTGGGCTCCATCCCCTACTGGATCTGCCTGCTGGCCGTGATCGTCGTCATCGCCACCTTTCCGGCGCTCGCGACATGGCTGCCGAACCTCGGCCGCTAGGATTGCTGCTTCGCGCAGGCCGGGGAGCCGGGGCGCCGGCTTATGCGAGCTCGCCCGGGGTGAAGCGGTACTTGCGCGAGCAGAACTCGCAGGTGACGGTGATGCCGCCGTCCTCCTCGCGCAGCTCGGCGAGCTCGCTCGCATCGAACTGGCGCAGGTACGTCTCGATGCGCTCGCGCGAGCAGCGGCAGGCCTCGGCGAGCCCGGTCGCCGGCACCACGCGCACGCCCTCCTCGTGGAACAGCCGGTAGAGCAGCCGCTCCGGCGTCAGCGTCGGGTCGATCAGCTCGTGATCCTCGACCGTGGCGGCGAGGTGGCGCGCGCGGCTCCAGTTCTCGTCGTCCTCGCCTTCCAGCGAGAGGTCGTGGGCCTCGCCCTCGAGCCTGCGCTGCCCGCCCTCGCGCGGCAGCTGCTGGATCATCAGGCCGCCCGCGCGCCAGCGCCAGGCGCGCCCGCTGCCGTCGGCGGCGGGGCCGTAGTGGCGCGCCACCGCCAGCCGGATGAAGGTCGGCAGCTGCTCGGACTGGCGGAAATACTCGTGCGCCGCCGCCAGCAACGGCTCGCGGGCGATGGCCACGATGCCCTGGTAGCGGTCCCTGCCGCCGCCGGGATCGATGGTCATGGCGAGATGTCCGGAGCCCAGCAGCGCGCCCTGATCGCCGCGTCCCTTCGCTCCGGCGAGGGAGGCGTCGGCCTTGTCGAAGTTGGCGAAGCCGCGCAGCTTGCCGGGCTGCTCGAAGTCGGCCACCAGGAAGTCGAGCGGGCCGTCGGTCTTGGTCTGCAGGATCAGCTTGGCCGTGCTCTTGAGCGCGCTGCCCAGCATGGCGGTGAGCACCAGCGCCTCGCCCAGCGCGTAGCTCACGGGCTCGGGATAGGCGTGCCGGGACAGGATGGTGTGCACGAGCGGGCCGAGCCGGACGACGCGGCCGATCACGTCGGACCTCACCGTGCGGAACGGCAGCACGAGGTCGTCGGCCGGGGCGGTGTCGAGCCTGGTGTTGTCGGCGCTGAGCATCAATCGACCCCGAGGCACCACGCCAGGATGGCCTTCTGGGCGTGCAGCCGGTTTTCCGCCTCGTCCCACACTGCCGATTGCGGTCCGTCGATCACCGCGGCTGCCACCTCGTTGCCGCGGTAGGCGGGGAGACAATGCAGGAAAATGGCATTCGGCGCCGCCTTGCGCATCAGCTTCGCGTCTACCGCGTAGGGCGCCAGCAGCTGCTTGCGGCGCCGCGCCTCGTCCTGCTGCCCCATGGAGATCCAGGTGTCGGTCACCACGCAGTCCGCGCCCGCCACGGCCGCGTCGGGGTCGTCGGTGACCTCGATGTCGCCGCCGTTGCGCTGGGCCCAGTCGAGGACCGCCCGCTCGGGCTTCAGCGCCGGCGGGCAGGCCAGCGACAGCTTGAAGCCGAGCCTCGCCGCGGCCTGGATCCAGGACGCCGCCACGTTGTTGCCGTCGCCGCTCCAGGCCACCTTGCGCCCCTCGATCGGCCCCACCCGCTCCTCGAAGGTCATGATGTCGGCGACGATCTGGCAGGGATGGGTGCGGTCGGTGAGGCCGTTGATGACGGGCACCGTGGCGTGATCGGCGAGCTCCTTCAACGTCTCGTGCTTGTTGGCGCGGATCATGATGGCGTCGACGTAGCGCGAGAGCACCTTGGCGGTATCGGAGATGGGCTCGCCGCGGCCGATCTGCAGGTCGGTGTGGTTGAGCGCCAGCGTCTGCCCGCCGAGCTGTCGCATCGCCACGTCGAACGACACGCGCGTGCGCGTCGATGGCTTCTCGAAGATCAGCATCAGCACGGCATCGGCGATGCCCTGCGGCCTCAGCTGGGCCGGGACGTGCTTGCCCGCCTTCTTCATGGTGCGGCCCATATCGACGATGCGCCGCAGCGTGCGCGCGTCGATATGGTCGATATCCAAGAAATGCCGGGGCGCCATGGCGCAAACCTCTCGCGGCCCGGGGTCCTCAGGCCGGCTTCGGGAAGCGCGCGAGCGCCCGATCCAGCCGGCCGATCGCCTCCGCAAGCTCGTCGTCGGCGATGTTGAGCGGGGGCAAGAGGCGCACCACGTTGTCGCCGGCGCCGACCGTCAGCAGCTTCTCCCCGACGCACGCCGCGACCACGTCGCCCATCGGCGGCTTCACCTTGATGCCGGTCAGGAGCCCGCTGGCGCGCACCTCATCGATGACGTGCGGGTGGGCGTCCTGGAGCGCTGCGAGCTGCTGCTTGAAGCGCAGCGCCATGGCCTCGACGTGCTCGAGGAAGCCGGGCTCCAGGATGGCATCGAGCACCGCGCCGGCAACCGCCACGGCCAGCGGGTTGCCGCCGAAGGTCGAGCCGTGCGTACCTGCAACCATGCCCTTGGCGGCCTCGTTCGTGGCCAGAACCGCCCCGATGGGAAATCCGCCGCCGAGGCCCTTGGCCACCGCCATCACATCGGGCTGGATGCCCGCCCGCTCGTGGGCGAACAGCTTGCCCGTGCGGCCCATGCCGGTCTGCACCTCGTCCAGCACCAGGAGCAGGCCGCGGGCGTTGCAAAGCTGGCGCAGTGCCCGCAGCCACGGCAGCGGTGCCACGTTGACGCCGCCCTCGCCCTGCACCGGCTCCACCATGATGGCCCCGGTGGCGGGGCCGACGGCCTTCTCCACCGCCTCCAGGTCGCCGAACGGCACGATGTCGAAGCCGTCCGCCGGCTCGCCGAAGCCTTCCAGATGCTTGGCGTTGCCGGCCGAGGCGATGGTGGCGAGGGTGCGCCCGTGGAAGGCGCCCTTGAAGGTGATGGTGCGCCACCTCTCCGGCCGGCCGCTCGCGAAGTGATAGCGGCGCGCCAGCTTGATGGCGCCCTCGCAGGCTTCCGCGCCGGAGTTGCAGAAGAACACCTGGTCGGCGAACGTCGCCTCGCACAGCCGCTCGGCCAGCCGCTCCTGACCGGCCACACGGTAAAGGTTGGAGCAGTGCCAGAGCTTGCCGGCCTGCTCGCCGAGCGCCGCGATCAGCCTGGGGTGGGCGTGCCCCAGGGCATTGACGGCAACGCCGCTGGCGAAGTCGAGATAACGCTCCCCGCCGGTCGAGACCAACCACGCCCCCTCGCCCCGCTCGAACACGAGATTGGCGCGGGCGTAGGTGGGCATGACGGCAGCCGAGGGGGCGGAGGGTGTTGCCGTGGAGGGCTCCTGCGCCGGGTGTACGGGCTTTGCGGTCTTCGCCGAAGGGGCGGACATGGGGCGGATCTCGCTGTCAGAGAAAAATGAAAAAGCCGCGCTTCGAGCGCGGCGGGGCGTGGCAGACACTGGCTAGGTCCGTCATCGCAGCCGCGCAGCGTTGCCCGCACGTGGCTTGTTGTTAGCTCGCTGACCCATGGGCCGATTTATGGGGCTCTCGCCCAAGAGTGTCAATGGCGGCGCAGGTGCTTGCCGCCCCGGCCGGCGCCCCGCAAGCATCCCGACCCGGAAAAAACCGGGAGCAACCCCGCTCGTGCTCCCGGTCTTCCCCCGCGTAGTCGGTAGTCCCGCCGTCGAGGCAGGGCGCGTCAGACCGCGGCCGTCTCGTTGGGAACGTCCGGCGCCTGCAGCTCCGGGGTGGCCTTGACCGGGTTGCCAAAGGTGATCATCGGGGCGAAATCGCGCTCGCGGCGGCGCGCCTGGGGCGGCTGGAAGGCGCGCCGGGCGTGCACCTCGCAATAGGGCAGGCCCGGGATCTTGTTCTTGCCGCAGAAGTGGAACTCGGGCTGCTGCGGGTCGCCGATCGGCCAGCGGCAGCAGGATTCGGTCAGCGTCTGAATGTACTTGCGCTCCGCGAGCGGGATCACGAGCTCCTCGGCGGGCGGCACGTACGGCTCCATATCGCTCATATAGAGGCTGCGCAGCGGGCTGTTGGCGGCGCTGCCGGGCAGCCGCGGCTTCATCAGGCGCCGGCCAGCCTGCGCCCGCACGCGCGGCCGGTGCGACTTCATGCGCGAGGTGGTGGCGCGGCCGGAAAGCCCGAGGCGATGCACCTTGCCGATCACCGCGTTGCGCGTCACCCCGCCCAGGCGGCCGGCGATCTGGCTCGCGGACAGACCGTCTCCCCACAGCTTCTTCAAGACATCGACGCGCTCGTCATTCCAGGTCATGGCCCTGGTTCTCCTACAATTGACTAACGGCGGAGCCCGACGTCGTGTCGAAAGACGCGCCTTCGACACGATGCAACGCACGCGGAACCCTGCCCTCACGGCCGGAGTTGAGCGGGCGTTCGACGCGCTCGAGTGCACGGAACACGCGCGCCGGGCCGGCCGGCGATCGACACAACCGATACTGGGACTGGTACTGGGAACTCTGACGCCTACGGAGACAAAGGCGGCGCAACGAGGATCAAACACATGATCCGGTCAAGACATGACCGATGCGCCCTACGCGTAGGTTTCTGCGGCAACTGCCCCCAAATCGCACAAACGCGAGGTGCCGCAGCTGATGGAAGGAAAGTTACTATGAGGTTATCGGCCGTCTCAAGAAGACAGTGCCCCTCGCGTGCCGATTGAGTATCAAACTGTGGCTCTGCCACAACAGCTCCCGACTCAAGTTGTGGATGAGAGAAAAGAGCCGTTGCGCTCGCGCGAATCTCACCCGGAGGCGCCGTTGAAGGCATAGCCGGCGCCGCGCACGGTGCGAATGGGGTCCGTGTCGGAGCCGCGGATCAGCGCCTTTCGCAGCCTGCCGACGTGAACGTCGACGGTGCGTCCGTCGATGAAGGCATCGCGCCCCCACACCCCGTCCAGCAGCTGCTGGCGCGTCAGCACGCGGCCCGCGTTCTCCATGAAATAGGCGAGCAGCTTGAACTCGGTCGGCCCCAGCCGCACCTCCCGCGCGCGGCGCGCGACGCGATGCGCGGCGCGGTCCAGCACGATGTCGCCGCGCTGCAGGGTGTCGGAGACGCGCTCCGGCGCCGCGCGCCTGAGCAGCGCCTTCACCCGCGCCAGGATCTCGGGCATCGAGAACGGCTTCACCACGTAGTCGTCGGCGCCGGTTGCCAGTCCGCGCACGCGGTCGGCCTCCTCGCCGCGCGCCGTGAGCATCAGCACCGGGAGGGTGCGGGTCGGCGCGCGCTGCCGCAGCCGCCGGCACAGCTCGATCCCCGACAGGCCGGGGAGCATCCAGTCGAGCACGACGAGGTCGAAGTGCTCCTCGGCGAGGAGGAGCTCCGCCTCCTCGCCGGTGGCAGCGATCGCCACGCGGAAGCCCTGGGAGGCCAGATTGTAGCGGACCAGCTCCGCCAGCGCCGGCTCGTCCTCGACCAGGAGAATATGCGTCGCAAGCTCGGTCACCTGCGAGGTCCGATCGGTCAATCCTTGCGGATCAGCGTCGAGGCGGTGTCGTCGCCCTTCGGCCGGTCGTCGGCCAGCGCGACGCCGTGCACGAGATAGTACACGTCCTCGGCGATGTTGGTGGTGTGGTCGCCGATGCGCTCGATGTTCTTGGCCGCGAACAGGAGGTGGGTGCACAGGCCGATGTTGCGCGGGTCCTCCATCATGTAGGTGAGGAGCTCGCGGAACAGCGAATTGTACATGGCGTCGATGCGCGCGTCGCGGCGCCAGACGGCGACGGCCTTCTCCGCATCGCGTTCCGCATAGGCGTCGAGCACGTCCTTGAGCTGGCTCAGCGCCAGCTCGACCATGTGCTTCAGGCCCGTCATCAGGGGCTTGGGATGGTTCTCGCCGGAGACGGCCATCGCCCGCTTGCCGATGTTCTTGGCGAGATCGCCCGTGCGCTCCAGGTCGCCGGCGATCTTGAGCACCGTCATGATGTGGCGCAGATCGACCGCCATCGGCTGGCGCCGGGCGATCATCTGGATCGTCAGCTCCTGGATCTCGCCCTCGAGCGCGTCGACCTTGCGGTCGTCGGCCACGACGGCCTCGGCGAGGCCGGGGTCGCGCCGCTCCAGGGCGTCGAAGCCGCGCGCCAGGCACTGCTCGACCAGGCCGCCCATCTGCGCGATCTTCTTGTCGAGCAGCTCCAGCTCCTGATCGTACGACCTGACGATGTGCTCGTTCATGCGGCACCTCCCTTGTCGACAGCACGCCGACGCCTCTCAGAGCGCGGGCTCGATTTCTGAGGCACCCCGCACGCCGCGCGAGGATAGCCTGTACCGCAACTGCATGGCGGTCAAATGACAACGGAACCCGTTGAATATGAACGCATTCACTCGGCAAGGAGGCCAACAGGTTTCTTGGCTCGGCCAACGTTTCGCCACCATGCCTATCCCCTTTGATCAGGCTAAAACGCCAAATCTGGTGAAAACTCAACGCGCTAGAGTTCTCGGCTTCCATGTCAGAGGCGATCGGCGGATGCCCTTGTTCCACCGAGAGTTTTTCGGGCGACGCCGGACCAAGGGGGATAGGCATGTTTCGCCACTGTCCCTCGCGTCCGCTTTCGATGCCTTCCTGCCAGACGCCAGCCCATCGCACGGTGAGATTGGAGGTCGCGCGGCTGAAGGGGTTGAAGGGCCGCCCGCAGATCAAGCCGAGCGGGTACACCAGAAAGGCGACGCGGCCTGGAGCGACAACCAAAGGCCAGCGCAAGATCGGCCGGCGTGGGTGCAAGCGTGCAAAGCTCACCATCACCGAGACCAAGCTCGTCAAGGCCGAGAACATTCCAGCCGGCGCGCGTTTCAAGGGCTACGAGGAGTTCGTCGTCCAGGACCTGATCGTGCAGGCGAGGACGATGCTCTTGCGCCGCGAGCGCTGGCAGCTGCCGACCGGCGAGACCATCGTTGCGCCGCTGCCGGCCGGCATCACCAGTCACTTCGGTGCGCAGCTCGAACGCTTCGTGCTCGCCCAATACCATCAGGGTCAGACCACCATGCCGCGCTTGGCTGCGCTGCTGGCCGACCTGGGCGTCATCGTCTCGAAGCGCCAGCTCGTGCGATTGTTGATCGAGGGGCAGGACGCCTTTCTGGACGAGGCGCGCGATGTCCTGCGCTCAGGTCGACATGCCGCCTCCTGGATCACGGTCGACGATACCGGTGCGCGGCAAGGCGCAGAACGGCGTGTGCACCCAGATCGGCAACGACCAGTCGACGTCGTCTTCGACCACGGGCTCCAAGAGCCGATTGAACTTCCTGGAGTCGCTCAACGCCGGCGATACCATGCATCTGATCAATGCGGCGAATTCGCCGTACACCGCGCAAGCACTACCTGTCGGGCAAGGAGCGATCCATCTGCTGACCGCTGATGCGCACCAGTACTTCGCCGACCGGGCGGCGCTGGACCTGGCGCATCTGGCCGCGTCGGGCATCACCGGCCTCGACGTGATCCCATCCTGTTCCGCATCGCCACCGAAGGCGCGTTGTGGGGCTGCTCGCCGCGCAAGGCCTGCTACGCGGCACGGTGATCGTCTCCGACGGCGCCGGCCAGTTCCAAGCTGGCCCCGGCGCAGGCCCATAGGCGCTAAAATAAGCGACGCATCTTTTGGTAGGTTCGTGTCGGGCGGTTCGCGCACGTGCCGTTGCAAGGCGGTGTTGCGGCGTCGCGGTAGGCGACGGTGGGCTGTGGGACGATCGTCGCGGAGGGTCGCGACGAGTTGGCGAAAGGACCGCCACACTCCGGGCGGGGTCAGGCGGTGGCAGTCCGGCGGGGAGAGTCTCAAGCTCGTCGACGAGCGGTTCGAGCAGGAGGATGATCAACAGGTGAGCCGGGACCCAGGGTCTGGCGGAGCGTTCGTCGGTGCCCGGCGGGGCCATGAGGCCGATGAGGCTTTTGAGCCGCTTGAACGCCAGCTCGATGCGCCAGGGAGGCGGTAGAGCGCGAGGACGTCCTCGGTGGGATACGCCTCGGGCGGGAGCGAGGTGACCAGGATCACCCAATCGGCGGCGGCGAGGGTAGCGCTGGGAGATCTGGCGTCCGTCTCGCTGCCGGTGCGGCGCGCCGTGCGCCGGGCCTGGCTCGCACGGCTGCGTCGGCGTCTTGTGGCCACGAGGCGCAGGCGGGAGCGCGGGACCGCGCCGTGCGGGTGCACCGAGATCGGCCAGTCGATGACCCCGCGCGCTGCCGCCTGCGCAACAGGCCGATGAGGTCGAACGGGTGGCCTTGGCGTCGAACCAGCGGGCACCCTTCCAGCGCCCGCCCCGATGTCGAGGCCCGCCGCGAGCAAGGGCGCTCATGCCTCGGGCTGGAAGTAGGCACGGTCGGCCATGCGGATTTCCGCCGTTCACGACCTGTATCCGGTCCAGCGTTCACCTTCGTTCTGGTCGGTGAGCTGGAAAAAAGCCGAAGCGCTTCGGCCGGCAGGTCGAAGGCACTGTGGATACGCCACAGCCCGTTCTTCTTGTGGGCGCATCGTCGGCCTTCGGCACGGTGGTCTGCATCGATGAGGCGGATCAGGTCCGGCCGCGGGCGCCGCGGTGCGGCCCCGGCGAGCGCTCGGCCGATCAGTTACGCCAGCCAATCTCCGCAATGCCGCAGCCGATAGAGCACCGCCACGTTGGAAATATCGGCGAGCCCGGTCGCGGTGGCCCACGCGGTAGTCGATCGAGGCCCCGCTTTCCCAGGCAATACGCCAGGATCAGCCGCAGCAGGGCGACCGCGTTGGGATCGCACGCGCGCGCCGGAAGGCCTTGGTGCGGCGGGCGCTGGCCTCGATCGCTACCGCCCCGCCCAGCCGATCGACGATGCCGTCCTAGTCGCATCAACGGTGATTCGCGAGTTATCCCACGCTGGAATTCAGAGAACGATTCCCCGCGCAAGCATTTATTTTAGCGCCTATGGGCGCAGGCCGGGGTCGGCAGCCACGCGCTGTGCTGGGTGCACGCGGAACGGCTGGTGCACAAGCTCGACGCCTTCACCGCCGATCGGCAGCTCGCCAAGGAGGCGATCCGGGACCGCACTTGGGCGTTCTACGCCGATCTGAAAGCCTATGCCTCGCGCTGATGCGAGAGGCAAGGGCGGAGTTGGCGACCCGCTTTGATGCCATCTTCACGACGGCCACCGGCTTCATCACGCTCGACCGGCTGTTGAAACGCCACCATGCCAATAAGGCCGATCTGCTGGGCGGGTGCTGGACCGGCCCGACGTGCCGTTGCACACCAACGGCTCCGAGACCAGATCCGGTCCCACGTCACGCGACGCAAAGTCTCCGGCGGCACCCTGGTCGGGACTCTGCTGGCGCGACTGTCGCGACGCTTTCCTCAGCCTGATGAAAACCTGCGCCAAGCAGGCGATCCGGTTCTGGGATTACCTTGGAGCCCGCCTCGCGTGCCCGGTGCCGAGAGCGTGCGCTCCTGCTGCTGCCCGCCCTCATCCGGTCCGGATAAAGCTCATCGCCCGGCGATTTGCCCCT